>QZKY01000017.1 GCA_003605115.1 Oxalobacter sp. | reverse complement strand
TCTCGCCAAGAAAAGAAGGCAAAAGAAGGCGACCGCGAGACGCAGCCCTTCGGGTTCCCGCTGCCAGTGCAGCAAAAGCGGGAAGCGAAAAAACTCGCTGCGCTCAAACAGTTTTCGCTTCTATTCCGCTTTTGCTTTCTGCCAGCGGCAGCGTCTAAGCGGGGGGATGCGATGCGCAAGAGTTAGGCTCAGGATTTTTGATGGGGACGTGAAAAAGGAAATCGAACATGCCCACTTTAACGCGTCATTTACTTTGCTTTTTCTAACATTTCTTGAATAAAGTTGGTTTTGCTATAACCGCGCACCCAACTCCACCCAGTGAATATCTCCCATAAGAAACCAGAGAGCGACTTTATGTCGTCGTAATCTTGGGTGGTAGATTCCATGCGAACAATTACTCGTGAGAATCGCCCCAGAAACTCATACACCTCGATATCTTTTATATTCAGCGTTGATCTAACAAATCTGATTTCGTCGCTGAGCATCCGCAATTCATAGATAATTTCTCTGAGATAGAATTCATTTTCTTGCAAACCATTGGCAACTGCATCCCATCGATTTTCACCTCTTTCATTATCGCTCTTGAAGTAACGCTTAAATTCTTCTTGATCCAGAAGAGCATCTTTATTCGGGTGATTTTGAGAGTTGCTCAGAATTAGAAAATTGCTGATGCAAGACCTTCTGAAACTGTCATATTGCTCTTTGAGTCCAGAGTGAACTATTTTCTTGCGGTTGCTTTCAGGGAGGTAAACAACAACCCAATAGAAGATCGCACTTACAATGAAGCCGACACTTAGGTCGTAGACAATTGATTTGTAATCGCCATTTGCTACGGTTTTTGCGGCTATATAAACGCATATGAATGAAGTAAGGGCGATGCAAACTAGGTGCCTTCTGGAAATCATCTGCTAAGCTTTCTTCTTAGTGAAAAATAACGTTTTACAGGTCGCGAGACTGCATAATAGCATCAGCGCTGCGCAAAAACATAGCAAGTTATAACTGCAAAAATTCAAGTGCTTGTTGGTTTTCCTCCGCTTGCGACGCTGCCGATGGCGGGGAGGTCAAAGCGGATCAAGAAGCAAAAACTGTTTGAGCGCAGCGAGTTTTTTTGATTCCCGCTTTGGCCTTCACGACAGCGGGGAATTCAGCGGCGCCGCGGGCGCCTTCTTTTGCATTCTTTTCTTGGCGAGACAAGAAAAGAATGTAGCCGCCGGGCTACCCCCGGCAAACTCAACCTGCCGAATTGCATGAAGACACAATACCCCTCACCCTAACCCTCTCCCGCAAGGGGAGAGGGGGTTTTTTCAGCCAACACCTGATACCACGGCCTTTCTTCTGGCAGTGGCGATCTCGCCAGCACCACACGATCCGCGCGCCATTCAAAGGGGTCAATATTCGTCACACTTGGCGCTTCCGCATCTCGCGCGAGCGTGATGTGCGGTTTGTATGCACGCTGGTTGTCCGATTCGATCCCCTTGCGCGTGAGTTCCCGTGACAGCGTTTTCTGCAAGGTGATGAGTGCATCGGGCATTGATGTCATGCCGGCCCAGGCAATGCGATTGCGATTAAAGTAGCCGAGTCGATCAATCGTGAGGGTGATAGGTTCCACTTTGAGTTGTATCAGAATGGAACGCAAGATCGGTAGCAGTGCATCCGGCGGTTGGCCAAGGAAAGCCAGTGTGAGATGCAAATTATTCGGGCGCGTCAGCCGACCCCGGATGTGCGATTGCAATTGTCCGAGTTTCGTGCGCGTGGCATCGTCAGGCCAGAGTGCATAAAAATAGTTGGGACGCACTTTATATATCCCCTCTCCCCAGCCCTCTCCCACAAGGGGATAGGGGGTATGAAAATGCTGAGATTATTTTTGCTGTTCTAGAAATTGATTTACTTCCTCACGCGTTGGGATACCTGCTCGTCCGCCATGATGCGAGCATTTGAGTGCCGCCACTGCTGAGGAAAAGCGCATGGCTTCTGCAACGCGCATACCTTCAGCTATGGCGAGGGTGTAGGCACCATGGAACACGTCGCCAGCACCGGTGGTGTCAACGACGGGTGTATCAAAAGCACGCAGGTGATGCAAGCCTTCGTCATCCAGCCACAACACGCCTTGCGCACCGAGCGTGACGGACGCAACTTTGCAGCCGCGTAATCGAACCGCTTGCAGCGACTCAGCATGATCGACGATGCGTCCGCCACTGAAAGAGCGTAATCCTGGCAGCGAGAAGATGGCATGATCAACAAGTGGTAATAGCGTTGAAAAAATCGTTGCACTCGCGGCTTCGCCATCCATCACTGTTGGCAAGTTGCGCTTGCGCGCTTCTTGATACAGACGCGCAGCGCCTTCCATCCAGCGCACATCGCCGAGCACGGCGCTCACACCGTTGAGCGTATCGTCGCGCAGCCAATCGGCGGAATCGGGGATGTCACCGCCGGGATAGTTCACGATCATGCGCTCACCGTTGCGATCTACAATGATGGCAGATACCGATGAGCGTGCCCCATCAAATAATTTGAATTGCGACACATCGACGCCGTAATCGGCGAGCTCTTGTTGCATCATATGGCCAGCGCCGTCGTTACCGGCGCGACCGCAAAAGCTTGCTTCTCCGCCAAGGCGTGCAACGGCAACGGCTGCGGTGGCGGCCATCCCGCCGCCCAACACCAGATAGCCAGCTGCGCGGAATTTGCCGCCACTGGTGGGCATGTCGCCAACGGGCCAGATTTGATCAAGCGTGGATTTGCCGACACAGACGATATGTTTGGACATGTTAAGCCTCACGTGAAATCGTACCGCTTAAGCGCATTTTAGCCTGTTCGGAGGATGGCGCAGCAAGTGTCAGCACGGCGCTTGAGGTGTGTCAGTCAGTGCGTTCAGTAGTGTGCTCTTCGGCGCGCACCGCCGCTTTTTGAATGCGACGTAAATACCATACCATGCCGCAGGCGAGGATGACGAGACTGATGCTATTGCTAAACCAGAAGCCGCCAGCACCAGTGAGCAATTTGGGTACATTGAGATCGAAGGGGTTCAATCCAAGCGTGATGCCGCCGCCGAGCCCAATACACCAGAGCGCCAGCGCATACATGAGCGTGGGGAAAAGCACGACCTTGTATGCGCGCAGGATGTACGAGACGACGACTTGCATCGCGTCGAAGGATTGATACAGTGCGATGAAAATGAAAAGCGGCACGGCCATGTTGATGACGGGATCGTCTGGTGTGTATGCGCGCACAATGCTGAAACGTGCGAACCATACCAGAACCCCAATACTTGCCGATACCAGCACGGCAAAGCGTACACCCGAAAAGGCCACGCGTTTTGCAAGTGGATGATCCTGTGCCCCGATGGCTTGCGCGGTGAGCGCACCGGTGGCACTCGCAATGGAGAGCGGAATCATGTACAGCAGCGTCGAAAAGTTGGCGACGATTTGATGCGAGGCGACCACGGTTTCGCCCAGGCGCGCGACAAAAATGGCGATAAAAGTGAAAGAGGTTACTTCAATAAAAAATCCCAGACCGATGGGCAAACCGATTCTTAATAACTCTTTGAGAGATTGCCATTGCGGTTTGACGAACCCGGTGCCAAACAATCCAAGAAATTCGTAAAACGCGTGGTGGCGCAGAATCAGCCATCCTGTTGTGATCGCGAGCCAGGCAATGATGGCGGTCGCCAGGCCGCAACCGGGACCGCCCATCGCAGGCAATCCCAAGCCGCCGAAGATAAACAAGGCATTGAGCGGAATTTTCAGTAACAAGCCGGTAACGTGAATCGCCATGACCATTTTTGGGCGCGCGAGCGCGTTGTTCAATGCGCTATAGACGACAAAGCACAAGGATGCGGGCAGTGCGATGGCCAGCATGCGCAGGTAATGAATGGTTTTTTCCGAAAGTTCCGGCGAGGCTTTGGCGAGCCAGAGTAAGGGTTGCGGAAAGAGCAGCAGGAGACAGCCGAAGCAAGACAGGAAGACCGCTAGCCACACACCTTGTTTTGCTTCGGCACCGATGGCCTTGAATTTTTGCGCGCCATAGAGTTGTCCGATAGTGGGGGACAGTGATTGCAGCACGCCGTTGAGTCCGACGAAAACGCTGATGTAAATCGATGCGCCGACCGCTAGTGCGCCAAGGTCGACGACGGAGAAGCGCGACACCATCATGGTGTCCACCACACTATTGGCGATGACGGAGAGTTGGCCGATCAAGATTGGCCAGGCGAGCGAGGCAATGCGAACGGTGTGAAATCGTGAAACGGAATGCGAACTCATTTCCGTTGATAGAGGCGGAAGTATTCACGCTCTTCGGCGGGGCGACTTCCTTCCCAAACCAGTTTCCAGTTACCTTTTGGTGGTGGTAAAACGATGGGTGCTTTGCTGCGTCGATGCCGGATGACTTTGTCTTGCAGCAGCAGGAAGTTGCAATGCTCGCTTGCAATAGGCGCAAAGCGAATCTTGCCGTGATAGGCGAATGCAGCGCGTTGCGCTTGGCCTACGTGCCCGTTGACGCAAGTCTGCGGTGTGGGGAGGTTTCGCGCAATTTGTCTGGCCACAATGTCATAACTTTTTGCGTAGTTGATCCAGGGGAGCCACAAGGTGGTCAGGAGCAGCCAGACCAGAATAACGCCGCCTGAAGAAAGCACCACCGCGCGCCACAGCACTTTGGGTTGGCGCGAAATGCGCCAGTACACCAGCACAAACCAGGCGACGGTACCGCAGGCTGCGACAAGCAAAGCGATTGCGCTGAATCCAGGTGTAAAGCCCGGGGCATATTTGCCGATGTTTTTTACCATGCGCGGTGGCCAGCCGGTGTTGAGCGCAATCCAGCCGACCCAGACGAAAAGCGCGCAAACGGTCAGCGCCATGACGGAGAACCAGTCCACGGCGTTGATCGCCCCGCGTCGCATGGTGGGCAAGCCGAAAGCCGCGAGCATGGCTAGCGCGGGCAAGAGCGGGAGCAGCGAGCTTTCATCTGTTCCAGGGTCGAAAAGTGCGAGCGTGGATAACACCAGGGCAAAGCAAAGTGGCAGGACGATATGGATGTCACTGCGTTGTCTGCGCCATGCGTAGACAGCCCAGCCTGCGAATGGCCATGCTGGCCAATAGAACCAGACACCGTATTTGAAGAAAAATTTGACGGTTTCCCAGCTTGGCAGGCCGATTTGCGATGTGTGCCATGCCATCCAGCCTTGAAGCGGTGCGAGATTGAACGGCTTCAGCCACAGAACGCTGCCAACCCAGATGGCAGTCAGCGTCACGCCGATCGCGAGCGCCAGCAGCAAGTGAGGTGCTGTCTTGCGTATGCTTTCATGCCACCAGCAGAAAAAAACCAGCAGCGCCAGCCACAAAGCGATGGGGAATGTCCAGCTGTGGGTCAAACCAAGGCAGCCAAGCGTCAAACCAATCAGGCAGGCATTGCGGGTGCCGGGCGATTCCGCATAGCGAACACTGGCGTACAAGAGCATGGCGGCCAGTGAAACCAGTAGTGCTTCCGCCGTGGTTTCATGGCTGTGCATGAGCAAGCCAAGACAGCCGATGTAAATCAGCAGCGCTCCATCGGCCAGCATGCGGCCATAATCCTTGGGCTCGGGTTGTCCGCCGAATGCGAGGCGCATGGGTTGCGCTTCAGGACGTTTGCCAAGGCGGTAAGTGGCAGCCCACAGGGAAATTGCCCCGAGCATGAAGAACAGGATGTTCGCCATGCGTGCAGCCATCGCATCACCCAGTAACCAGCCAAACAGTTTGATGCAGATGGCGCTGATCCAGAAGGTGAGCGGCCCTTCTTCAATGACCGGCATGCCGACGATGTTGGGCAGCAACCAGTCTTGCCATCCGCCATGCGCCATGGTCCACATGATGCCAAAACTGGCGGCATCGTCATTCTTCCAAGGGTCGCGTCCAATCAGTCCCGCCAAAATGTAAAGCAGTGCGAGCGCCAGCAAGCCCCAGCGCGGGAGCGCAAGTGTGGCGGATGCATGCAGGCGGACGGGTTTCATGGATAAGTAGGATGTGTAGTCGGATTATGCGCCGGTATGGTTCGGGGTGTAACAAGTGTAGCGTTTGTTACAACAAAAAAGGCAGCCGAACAGCTGCCTTTTTGCCTGCCTTCGGCTTGTTAAGCGGAAGTTTTGGAGCCGACCTTGCCGAACTTTTGGCGGAATTTTTCCACGCGGCCAGCGGTGTCGACAATTTTGTGTTTACCCGTGTAAAACGGGTGGGATTCGGACGATACCTCGACCTTTATCAGCGGGTACGTCTTACCTTCAAACTCGATGGTTTCTCTGGTTTGAATGGTCGAGCGGGTGATAAATTTGAAGTCGCATGACAGATCATGGAAAACGACTTCGCGATAATTTGGGTGAATGCCTTCTTTCATTTTTGCCTCTTAGCTCAGCTTGTTTGGGTAGCCAATTCGCACTTCGTCGGTCAGTCCAGCTTCGTGACCCGATTGCCAATCACTTGCCTATCAATGGGTTAGCCGCGAATTATGCCATAAAGCGGGGGTGTTGTGAACAGTAAACCCCACGGACTTCACCTGAAATCGGGAACAAGGCCGCGCAACGACGCTAGCGATTCCAAGTGGAGGTCGGCCTTATCCGCCTCGGCGCATCAAGTCGAAGAAATCCAGGTTACTCTTGGTCGCCTTCATCTTGTCAAGAATGAATTCCATTGCCTCAATGTCATCCATGCTGTAGAGCAACTTGCGCAAAATCCATATTTTTTGCAGCTGGCCAGCTTCAATGAGCAATTCTTCGCGGCGGGTACCGGATTTATTCAAGTTGATGGATGGATAAACCCGTTTTTCAGCCAGACGGCGCTCCAGGTGCACCTCCATGTTGCCGGTGCCCTTGAATTCTTCGTAAATCACGTCGTCCATGCGGCTACCGGTCTCAATCAGGGCGGTGGCGATGATGGTCAGGGAGCCGCCCTCTTCCACGTTACGCGCGGCACCAAAAAAGCGTTTCGGGCGTTGCAGGGCGTTGGCATCCACGCCGCCAGTCAGTACCTTGCCGGAAGCCGGGATGACGGTGTTGTAAGCACGGGCGAGGCGCGTAATGGAGTCCAGCAGGATGACCACGTCTTTTTTCATTTCGACGAGTCGCTTGGCTTTTTCGATGACCATTTCGGCGACTTGAACGTGGCGCGTTGCCGGTTCGTCGAAGGTGGAAGCGACCACTTCGCCGCGCACCGAGCGCTGCATTTCCGTCACTTCTTCTGGGCGTTCGTCAATCAGCAGAACGAACAGTTTAACTTCAGGGTGATTGGTCGTAATCGCATGCGCAATATGCTGAAGCATCACGGTCTTGCCGGACTTGGGCGATGACACCAGCAGGCCGCGCTGTCCTTTGCCGATCGGCGCAATCATGTCGATGATACGGCCGGTGATATTTTCCCCGCTGTTGATATCGCGTTCAAGTTTCAGGGGTTCATCTGGGTGCAAGGGCGTCAGGTTTTCGAACAGGATGCGGCTCTTGGAGGCTTCTGGCGATTCGCCATTGACCTTGTCCACTTTCACCAGCGCGAAATAGCGTTCGCCGTCCTTGGGAGTGCGGACTTCGCCTTCGATGGAATCGCCTGTGTGCAGGTTGAAGCGGCGGATTTGCGAGGGCGAGATGTAAATGTCGTCCGTCGAGGCCATGTAGCTCGCATCGGGCGAGCGTAAAAAGCCGAAGCCGTCTGGCAGCACTTCGAGGGCACCGTCGCCAAAAATTTGTTCGCCGGATTTCGCGCGTTTCTTCAAAATCGCGAACATCAGTTCTTGCTTGCGAAGACGCGCCGCGTTGTCGATGTCTAAACTGGTTGCCATGTCCAGCAGGGCTGAGACATGCATGGCCTTTAATTCTGATAAATGCATACAGTAGTTATGAGTGTCCCGTGATGGGAAATTAAGGGTGGGGGAGGGATAAACGAGGTTAAAGCTGGTTGGGTACTTTTGAGCGCTGCCACCCGCTTTGGATGGCGCGCTCAGGCTTGGGTTAAATGTGCATCAGATATTGCTGTCAATGAAGGCGGTCAGTTGCCCCTTGCTGAGCGCGCCGACCTTTTGTGCAGCAGCGACGCCGTTCTTGAACAAAATCAGGGTCGGGATACCGCGTACGCCAAACTTTGCAGGAACCGACTGGTTGTTATCGACATTGATTTTTGCAATGGTGATTTTGCCGCCATACTCTTTTGCGACTTCTTCGAGTGTTGGTGCAATCATTTTGCAGGGACCGCACCACTCTGCCCAGAAGTCTACGAGCACCGGGCGGTCCGATTTCAATACGTCAGATTCAAAAGATGCGTCAGTAATATCTTTGATGTTTTCGCTCATGATGATCCTCGATTGGAGGGGAAAAAGTCAGTTGGTGGAAGCGGGCTTGTCATTTCTGCCAGTTGCGCCTGGAGGGGTGCAAGTTTGCACCAATACTTCTGTGGCAAGACACTTCCCAGTGGTGGCTGGACAATGCGGCAGAAACTTCGGGATGCGCAATAATAACCTATTTTTTTGGATTTGGTACAAGCACCTTTGGGGTTACTTATCAGACCGCTTTATCAGGTGATTGACAGAGCGCAAGGGGAATGCTTGCGCAAAATCTTTTGTGCTTCCTCATATTCAGGGAAAGCCGCTTCGACCGTTGCCCAGAAGCGGGAGCTGTGGTTCATTTCTCGAAGGTGGGAGAGTTCGTGCGCAATTACGTAGTCAATCACATTAAGGGGAAGGTGAACCAGCCGCCAATTCAGCCTGAGCGCGCCGCCTGCCGTGCAGGAACCCCATTGTGTCCTGGCGCCGGACAGTGCGAACGAACGATAAGTGACGCCAATTTTCCCTGAAAAATGCGGCAAACGTTCTAAAAAGACGCGCTTGGCTTCTTGCTGCAACCAGCGCTCCATCGCGGTTTTCAAGGCATCTTCTCGCGGGTTGGGGCGCAATAAAACCGTTAGCGTGTTGCTCGTTTCGTCCAGCGTCACCGCGCCGTAAGTTTTCATGGCAGTTTTTGCGCCGTGTTGAACGCGCACGGTGTAAAGGGTGCCCAAAAAGTTGAGCGTGGCACCATCGCCCAAAGGTTCCGGTGCTTTTCTTTGCGCGAGTCGTTTGCGTTGCTCGTCCAGTTTTTTGATGATCCAGCGGTGTTTTTCTCGTATGGCATCCTCGATTTCCGCAATCGTGATCCATCGGGGTGCGGTGATGCGCAAGCCATCATCTTCAATCAGAAAGCCAATGGAGCGGCGCTTCGAACGGCGCAAGCAATATTCAATGATTTGCTGGCCGGCGAGCACACGGCGCTTGATAGCGGGTTTTGCAGAGGGATTCGGTGCTGCCGTCGGTGGTGTCGGCGGGAGGAAGGACTGCTCCAGATCGAACAAACTCAGTTGTATCGGAGCTTGCAGGAATTGTCTTTGTTTACTTGGCATAGGCATGCGGTGAGATGACGCGCATTTCCGATTCTATCCAATTTTCGACCATTTGCATCAATTCTTCGTGCGTGTGGCCTTGCGGCGTAATCGGCTTGCCGATGGAAACGGTCACCAGCCCCGGTCTTTTAATGAAGGAATTGCGCGGCCAGCATTCGCCGGAATTGAGCGCGATCGGCACAATCGGCACATCGGCAGAGAGTGCCAGTCGCGTGCCACCACCTTTGTATTCGCCTTGTTCGCCGATGGCGGTGCGGGTGCCTTCCGGGAACATGGCAATCCACAGGTTGTCAGACAGGCGATTTTTGCCTTCTGTAACAACATGACGAAAAGCGCGGACGCCCTGACTGCGGTCAATTGGAATCATGCGCAATTGCGCCAATCCCCAACCAAAAAAAGGGATGCGCATCAATTCTTTTTTGAGTACGTAAACAATGGGGAGCGGCATCTTCGCGAGCAAGAAGATCGTTTCCCACGCGGACTGGTGCTTGCACAACAGGATGGCGGCAGATGGCGGCAGATTTTCAGCGCCTTTGATTTCATAACGAATGCCGCACAGCACTTTCGCGAGCCAGATAATGAAGACATTCCAGCGCGTGATCAAATAATATTTTTTTCGGTATGGAATAAATGGCGTGGCAAGAAAAGCAAGCGTGGTCCACGGTGGCGTGATGATCACCATGATGCAGGTGAAAAGCAGCGAACGCAAAAACAGGAAGGTTTTGTAGAACATTATTTCCTACTCTATGGCCAGTTCAGGGTTTTCATCCGTCAGCAGTTTATCGACCATCGCTGCGAGATTCGGGAAAATGCTGGTGCCGGGGGGCAGGCCGCCACCATCCAGCGTCATCTGACCTTTGCCGCTCAACACCAGGTAGGGCACGCATCCAGAAAGGTAACTGGCTTGCAAATCGCGGAGTGAGTCGCCGACAGATGCAATGCCCTTCAGATTAACGCCGTAGCGTTTGGCAATTTCCTGAAACATGCCTGTGCGGGGTTTGCGGCAGTCGCAGTTTTCCTTTGCACTGTGCGGACAGAAAAAGATGGCATCGATTTTTGCGCCCACCATCATGGACGCAGCATGCATTTTCTGGTGGATGGCATTGAGTGTGGAAAGATCGTAAAGCCCGCGTGCGACGCCGGATTGGTTGGTGGCGACCACCACGCAATAACCTGCCTGGTTCAGCCGCGCGATGGCTTCCAGTGAGCCTTCAATGGGCACCCACTCTTCCGGCGACTTGATGAACGACTCTTGATCATGGTTGATGACGCCATCTCGGTCAAGAATGATCAGTTTTGTCGGCGTGCGGTCGGACATACTAGTTCGCCAGTTTGGAAAGATCCGCTACGCGGTTCATCATCTCGTGCAGTTCGGTCAGTAGCGCGATGCGATTATTGCGCAGCTTGTGGTCGTCGGCCATGACCATGACCGTATCGAAAAAGGCATCCACATCGGTGCGCAGTTGCGCCAGCGTTTTGAGGGTGCCGGTGTAATCGCCTTGTTCGTACATGGACGCGATTTGCGGCTTGATGCTGGTGATGGCGGCGTACAGTTGCTGTTCGGGTTTTTCTGTCAGCAGACTGTCTTGCACGTTGCCTGCGGTGATGTCGGCCTTGCGCAAGATATTGCCAATACGTTTGTTGGCGGCGGCAAGCGCTTCCGCTTCGGGAAGTGCGGCGAATGCCTTGACGGCAGCAAGACGGTCAATGATGTTGTCGAAGCGGTCAGGGTTTTGCGCCAGCACGGCTTCAATTTCATCCGCATCAAAACCGCGATCGCGCAGCAAGCCGCGCAAGCGATCCATCATGAAGGCAATGACGCCTTCGGTCGAATCCTTGAAGCTGGCGTTGTTCGCCAGGACGCGCACGATGGCGTGCAGCATCGCACGCAGTGACAGGGGGAGTCGTTTTTCAATCAGGATACGCAAAATACCAAGGGCGTGGCGGCGCAATGCAAAGGGATCGCGGTCGCCGGTTGGTTGCAAGCCAATGCCCCAGATGCCTGCAAGCGCTTCCAGCTTGTCAGCCAGTGCGAGCACGGTGCCGGTTTGCGTGGTGGGCAGCATGTCGCCAGCAAAACGCGGCATGTAGTGTTCGGTCGCGGCCATGGCCACTTCTTCGTGCTCGCCATCGTGACGCGCGTAGTACGTGCCCATGATGCCTTGCAGTTCCGGGAATTCTCCCACCATATCGGTGAGCAAATCGGCTTTGGCGAGGCGTGCGGCGCGATCGACGAGCGCCTTGTCGATGCCCATCAGGTCTGCAATTTCCACAGCCAGAATGCGTACGCGTGCCATGCGCTGTGCCAGCGTGCCGAGTTTGTTGTGATAGACGACGTTGGCCAGACCCGGGATGCGATCTTCCAGCTTCTTTTTCTTGTCTTGTTCAAAGAAGAAGCGCGCATCGGAGAGGCGTGGGCGAATCACGCGTTCGTTACCGCTGATGATGCGTTGCGGCGTCGCCGTTTCCATGTTGGAAACGATCAAAAAGCGCGGGCGCAGACGTCCATTGTTATCGGTGAGCGCAAAATACTTCTGGTTGGTTTGCATCGTCAGGATGAGGCATTCCTGCGGCACATCGAGATATTCCTGTTCGAAGTTGCATTCGTAAATGACAGGCCATTCCACCAGTGCCGTGACTTCGTCGAGCAAGGCATCCGGCATCAGCACGCGGTCACTCTTCGCCTTGGCTTGCAGCATGGCGCGAATTCTTTCCTTGCGGGCGACCATGCCTGGAATGACTTTCCCTTGGGACTCCAGGGTTTCGGCATACGTGTTCGCATCATGGATGGCGATTTCGTTTGGCGAGAGGAAGCGGTGTCCTTGAGTCGTGCGACCCGAAGACAGACCCAGCACGGAAACCGGCACGATGTCTTTTCCGTAGAGCGCAATCAGCTTGTGTGCTGGCCGTACAAACTCAACCGTGACGCCATCCGGACGTTGATACGTCATTTGCTTGGGGACGGGTAGTTCGGTAATGGCTTTCCCCAGCGCAGCCTGCAAGCCGGTGGCCAATGTAGAACCGGGAGCCGTGTGCGTGTAGAAAAAAGTTTCCGTTTTGCCGTCCATCGCGGCCGCAAGGTCTTTTACCTGGACATTGGGGAAGCCAAGCGATGTGAGTTTTTTCTGTAGCGGTGCCGTGGGGTTGCCATTGGCATCAAGCGCAACAGAGACGGGCAGCACTTTCACGCGGATAGGCTTGTCTGGCGAGGTGGCGACAACGTGCGAAATGCTGACGGCCAGACGACGCGGTGTCGCGTAGGAAGTCAGTGCAGAATTTTCGGAGAGAAAATCGCGTTCCTTGAGCTCGTTGAAAATGGCGCTCGAGAAAGCATCTGTCAGTCGCATCAGTGCTTTGGGCGGCAGTTCTTCGGTCAAAAGTTCTACTAGAAGTGTTTGAGTCATGTTGCCGTCTATCCCGCTTGAGCCGGGAATCAATGTTGGTTTAGGTATTCGTTTGAGTTGAAAGTGTCACTTGTCGTCAGGCAGCCTTGCGCCCATCGCCTGCCATCGGGAAGCCCAGTTTCTTGCGCGATTCGTAATAGGCTAGCGCAACCGCGCGTGACAGGTTGCGAATGCGGCCAATGTAGGCAGCACGCTCGGTGACGGAAATGGCGTTGCGTGCATCCAGCAGGTTGAAGGTGTGTGCTGCTTTCAAAATCATTTCGTATGCAGGGATCGTCAACTCCAGTTCCATCAAGCGCTTGGCTTCGGATTCGTAGTTGGTGAACAGCATGAACAGGAACTTGGTATTCGCGCCTTCGAAGTTGTAAGCGGATTGCTCGACCTCGTTTTGGTGGAACACGTCGCCATAGGTCAACGATTTATGCACGCCCCGATCTTTTCGCTCGGTCCAGACAAGATCGTAAACATTTTCCACGCCTTGCAGGTACATCGTCAGACGTTCGAGGCCGTAGGTGATTTCCCCGAGAATCGGGTTGCAATCCAGGCCGCCGACTTGCTGGAAGTACGTGAACTGGGTGATTTCCATGCCGTTGAGCCACACTTCCCAACCCAAGCCCCAGGCGCCGAGTGTGGGGTTTTCCCAGTCGTCTTCGACGAAGCGAACATCGTTTTGCTTCAGATCCAGGCCGAGCGCTTCGAGCGAACCGAGATAAATGTCGAGGATATTTTCCGGAGAGGGTTTCAGCACCACTTGAAACTGGTAGTAGTGCTGCATACGGTTGGGATTTTCGCCGTAACGGCCATCCTTTGGGCGACGCGAAGGTTGTACGTAAGCGGCGCGCCAGGGTTCGGGGCCAATGGCGCGCAGGAAGGTTCCTGTGTGCGAAGTGCCAGCACCGACTTCCATGTCATACGGCTGGAGAATGGCGCAGCCTTGCTTGTCCCAGTAATTCTGTAAAGTCAGGATAACTTGCTGAAATGTGAGCATATGGGTTCCCTCCTGCATGTATGCGGACACCCGCTGGCAGGGATGTTTCCTAAACCACGAATTCTAGCGGTTTTTTGCTCCCTCCGGCACTTTCCCGGCACTTTCTCTGCGCTGCCTGTACCAGAGAGGGCATTTCTATTTTGCCAAGCAGTTTGGTAGGGATATTGGTTGGTCGGTCAATGGCTTGCTTAATCGGCTGAGGGTTTGGCGCTGATGACTTGACTATAGGTCGCTACGGCTGCGCCGCCACGGTGTTTGGCGTGATACATGGCTTCGTCAGCATGGCTGAGTAATTCCTGATCCGAATGGCCGTGGTTTGGATAGAGCGCGATGCCGATACTGGCGGCAATCTGGATCGTGTGATTGTCGAGGAGGTAGGGTTCGCACACCGACGACAGGATTTTCTCAGCCACCACGATGGCATCGCCTTCCGTTTCAATACCGGAGAGCATCACCACGAATTCATCGCCGCCAATGCGTGCGGCGGAATCCGACTCACGGATATTGTCGAGCAGGCGATACGCCACTTCCCTGAGGAGCAGGTCGCCGATGGCATGTCCCAGGGTGTCGTTGACGGGCTTGAATTTATCCAGATCCACGAACAGTACCGCCAGGCGGCTTTGGCTGCGACGGCAAATGGCGAGCGCCTGGCGCAAGCGGTCGCTGAAAAGTGCGCGGTTCGGCAAATCCGTCAAGGGATCGAAGTGCGCGAGATATTGCATCCGCTCTTCATTCGCCTTGCGTTCGCTGATGTCGGAAAAAACAACGACACGGTTGACGACTTCACCGGTGCTGTTGCGCACGGTGCTGATTGAAAGCCAGGCGATGTAGAGTTCGCCCGTTTTGCGCCGGTGTGTGACTTCGCCGGTGTAGCTGCCCGTTTTGTCCAGCACGTCGCGAATCATCAAAATTTTCTCTGACATTTCCAGGCTGGTAGAAAGCACCATCGTGTCTTGACCGATGACATCTTCCGGCAGGAACCCCGTGATTTTCGTGAATGACGGGTTGACTGACAGAATGTGACTATGGGCATCAGTAATCAAAACGGCTTCATTCATCGTTTCAAGCACTGCGGAAGAGAGCCGAAGCGATGCATCCTTTTTATACCGTTCGCTGATGTCGGCGTGTGTGCCGATCATGCGCAGGGGTTTGCCCGAAGGATCGCGGCTGACCACCATGCCGCGCATCAGGATCCATTTCCAGGAACCATCCTTGCAGTGCAGGCGTTGTTCCACGACAAATTCTTTTGTCTTCCCCTCCAGATAATTGTGGAGGGTTTCCATGACGGCCGGCCTGTCGTCCGGATGAAGATTTTTTTCCCAGGCATCGAAGGTGTCTGCATATTCACCCTCGGCGTAGCCAAGAAATTCCTCCTTCAAACGCCTCGATTTGTACATGTAACCCGACGAGATGTTCCAGTCCCAGACCCCCTCGCCCGCGCCTTCCAGTGCGTACTTCCAGCGGTATTCGCTTTGAATCAGTTCGCGGTTCATCTCGTTTGCAATCTCTACGGCATGGGCGTGACCGTGGATTAACATTTGCATTTGCAGCGCCAGCAACAGGCTGATGCCGATGCCGGAAATCAGGATGATGATCGGCTTGCTGTGATCAAAGCGTTTTTCCAGTTTGGGCAGGGAATGTGCGGTGAGTGTCCAGGTGCGTCCGGCGATGGCCAAATGGCGCACGGCATGAAGTTGCGACGTGCGTTGGAAAGAGGGGGTCTCGGCACGCGTGCCTGACAGACGTGAGGATTCGTCAGCAATGATGCCATCGTCGTCTGCGATTTCGCCATCGTAAATGGCCAATTCAATTTTTTCTTTTTGTCCGGCGGAGAGGATGGTCATCAGTTCATCGGCGCGGAATTGCGTGTAGACCCACCCGATGACAGAAAGCGGCCGCTTTTCTGCCTCCTTTTTGTCGGGCGGAGGGTTGGCGTAAATTGGCAAAAACATGACGAATTCCGGTGACGCGCTTGCCTCAGCAGAGGGTTGTGGCAGGAGTTTGGCCGACACGGCAGGTTTGCCCTGTTCCTGCGCGCGGATCATGGCTTCTCGCAGCAACGGATTGGTGTACATGTCATACCCAAGGGCGCGCCGATTGCGTTCTGAGGGGGGGTCGACATAAACATTAGCAGTTACGAGAGGCGCTCCGGCATTGGGTGTGATGGCGTATTTCGGGAAACCTTGGGCGCGCAGGGTGGCAATATGTGACGCGCGTTTGTTTTTTGGCACGATGACGGAGAAGCCGAGTCGCTGAATGCCCGGGTACCGTGTTTTCAAATCCAGCGTTTCGACATAGGTGTGAAACTCTTTTCGGGAAACGGCATTCGAGGAAGCAAACAAACCCTGCAAGCCGTGCAGCAGGAGTTTGTACGTTTCCATGCGCAACTCGATATCCCGAGAAACTTCCTGGACGCTGAAATTGAATTCGGTTTGGAGTTCGTTTTCTATCTGTTTTTGCGCATTGCGCCACAATAGCCCGGTAACCCCAAGCGCAATGGTCAGTACCAACCAGGGAAGAATGCGGTTGAACGGGCGCGATGACGCCTCGCCACGATTGAGGCGAGCCAACGCAAGACGAAAGCGTTTGGAAAAAACCATTTTTTTCCGGTGGCCGGTTAAAGTTCAATCGGCTGGCTGTTCAGGTGGTGATCTGTAGTCTGAATATTGCACGAATCACAGGCAGCCGGACAAACCGCGTTACGTCAAGACTATAACATGTGCAACGAGAGCCATAATGCGCCAGCGTGTTTTGGGTTGCGTCAAACAAACAGGGTGTTGTGCTAGATCATGTGGGCATTTTAGAGAGAGAGAGGCGTCTTGGGTACATAA
>QZKY01000009.1 GCA_003605115.1 Oxalobacter sp. | reverse complement strand
CACGACCAGTCTCTCAACTCGCCTAAGCCAACAAAGCGTTGTGTTTGTCAGCAGCACAGAAACGAGATTATGTACCACTTCCTATTTCTCGTCAACCAGATGATGAAAAAATTTGTGCCTTCTTGATAAAACAGGCCAAAACCTTAAAACCACAGCTGGGTCTGAGACTGTAACAAATATCTTAAACTCCTGCAAACCACCACATCCAACGCGCATTCCCTCCCCAAACGCCTCGAACGTCGCAAGAAACCTTAATGCATTAACGCCTCACGGTTTAAAATAGTCGTCTTTTTGACGGGTCAACATCTTGCGCTTGATCAGTATTTGTTGTCCCCAATCCTTCCTGAAAGTTTTACATGAGCCTCAAATGCGGCATCGTCGGTTTGCCTAACGTTGGCAAGTCCACCCTCTTTAATGCGCTGACCAAAGCAGGCATTCCAGCCGAGAACTATCCCTTTTGCACGATCGAACCGAACGTCGGCATTGTCGAAGTGCCGGATCCACGTCTGGCGGCACTTTCCGAAATCGTCAAACCTGTTCGCGTTCAGCCTGCTGTCGTTGAATTTGTTGACATTGCCGGCCTCGTCGCTGGTGCATCAAAAGGCGAAGGACTTGGCAATCAATTCCTCGCACACATCCGCGAAACGGATGCCATTGTGAATGTTGTGCGCTGCTTTCAAGACGATAACGTTGTGCATGTGGCTGGCAAGATCAGCCCGCTTGATGATATTGAAGTCATCCAAACAGAACTCGCCCTCGCTGATCTCAACACCGTTGAACGCACGATTCAGCGTGAAGGTAAAAAAGCGCGCTCCGGCGATAAAGAATCTGCCAAGCTCGTCGCGCTGCTGGAAAAAGCGATGACGCATCTGGATGCTGGCAAACCGGTGCGCACCATGGGGCTTACCGAGGAAGACATGGTACTCATCCGGCCGCTGTGCCTCATCACCGCAAAACCCGCGATGTATGTTGCGAATGTTTCCGACACAGGCTTCACTAACAATCCACTACTCGATCAACTCACCGAATACGCCAAAGCACAGAATGCCCCTATCGTCGCCATTTGCGCCGCCATCGAATCCGAAATCGCCGACATGAGCGATGAAGATAAAAGCGCATTTCTCTCTGACATGGGCATGGACGAACCCGGCTTGAATCGCTTAATCCGCGCCGCTTACAGACTTCTGGGACTGCAAACCTATTTCACTGCTGGCGTCAAGGAAGTGCGGGCGTGGACGATTCATGCTGGCGACACTGCACCGAAAGCAGCAGGGGTGATTCATACCGATTTTGAACGTGGCTTTATTCGCGCCCAAACCATCGCTTATGAGGATTTTATTTCCTACAAAGGCGAGCAAGGCGCGAAGGAGGCCGGGAAAATGCGCGCAGAAGGCAAGGAATATATCGTCAAAGATGGCGACGTGCTGAATTTTCTGTTCAATGTTTGACGGTGTCACTTCTAACCTAACAAAACAACTTCTGCCAAGGGCTGCGCATGCCGATCATCACACTCGACCGACAAGATGTGCCACTTGTTGTGTGTGCGCGCCGCGCGTGCCTGAATGCTGCCGTGACAGTCGGGGTGCATGACGCCCACGAACACGATGAGGACATACCGCAGCAAGCCAGACATCGCTGGCAAACACTATCCTCTTTGTGACCCAGCAGCATTTTTATCATGCCACATCGTCCCGCGCCCCCGCTTAACGAGTCTGCTGCCCTCTCTTTGGCCGCAGACAATCGGCAATTGCGTTCGCAATTGCAAGAACTCCTCAAGCAGGCGCACAACAATCAGCGCATCATGCAGCGTTACCATTCGCTGAACCTCAAGCTCATCGGCTCCAACAGTCTGGCGGAATTACTCGACGCCATTTTCGGCGATTTGCAGACATCCTCTTCGCTCGATATGGTAACCCTGATGGTGCTCGATACAGAGTATGAGCTGCGACGCGTCTTAACGTCGCTGAACATCGATCTCGCCCTCTTCCCCAATTTTTTACTACGGAAAAGCTTGGCCAATCTGCCTGCCGATTTTTTTGCTTTACGCAAGCCAGAGTTGCGAGCGTTTTCCACGAAACGCCACAGCCTCTTTTTTCCCAACGGGTCACAACCGGCAAGCGTTGCCATCATGCCGCTTTACCGAAAGCAGCAACTCATCGGTTACCTGAATTTCGGGAGCCGCGACCCACACCGTTTTGTGGGCGATGTCGCAACCGATTTCATTGAGGAGCAAGCAGCCATTATTGCGATCTGCCTCGAAAACGTCGTCAATCAGGAACGGCTGAAACACTTTGGATTAACGGATCCGCTCACCGGCATTCACAATCGCCGCTATCTCGAATCGCGATTGCAAGAAGAAATTCGTCGCACACAACGACAGCAAAGCCCGCTCTCATGCCTGTATATCGATATCGATCACTTCAAGCAAATCAACGACCGCTTCGGCCACCAACACGGCGATGACATATTGCGTGAGGTTGCTGCACGTATCAAATCAGAGTTGCGGCTCTCCGATGCGTTTGGCCGATTTGGCGGTGAAGAGTTTATCGTTTTGCTTATCGACACCCCCCCCACTGGTGCGCAGAATGTGGCGGAGCGCATCCGCGACGGCATTGCCAACAAGTCCTTCTCCCTTGGTACCGGACAAACGTGTTCCGTGACCGTCTCGATTGGTGTCGCAACCCTGACCACCCCGCAACAGTCGCAAACGCTCGGCGTCATTGCCCAGGACTTTATCGGTCGTGCAGATTTGGCACTCTATCGGGCTAAAAACGACGGCCGCAATCGCATCGTTTCTATCGACTGAACTTATCGACCAGGCACTCACTCCATTTGCAGGTAGAATAGAAGACCGATCAGGAATTCACTATGTCCATTTCCAATACCCCCGAAATCGTTGCCGAATTGCGCGCAGGCCGTATGGTCATCCTCGTTGATGAAGAAGATCGCGAGAACGAAGGCGATCTGGTGCTTGCCGCTGATTTTGTCACGCCCGAAGCCATCAACTTCATGGTCAAGTATGCTCGCGGTCTGGTGTGTCTGACCTTGACGGAGGAACGCTGCAAAGTCCTTGGCCTGACCCCAATGGCGCGCGATAACAAAAGTGCCTTCAGCACAGCGTTCACCACTTCTATCGAAGCTGCCGAAGGCGTTACCACCGGCATTTCTGCCCATGACCGCGCACGCACCATCCAGGTCGCCGTCGCAAAAAATGCCAGCGCCGAAGACATTGTGCAGCCAGGACATGTCTTTCCCATCATGGCCAAATCTGGCGGCGTACTGATGCGCGCAGGTCATACCGAAGCGGGATGTGATCTGGCCGAACTGGCGGGTCTGACACCTGCATCTGTCATTTGCGAAATCATGAAAGATGATGGTTCGATGGCTCGCCTGCCGGATTTGATTGAATTTTCCAAACACCATGGATTGAAAATTGGCACTATTGCGGACTTGATCCATTATCGCAGCCAGCACGAAAGCATCATTGAACGCATTGCCGACCGACTGACACAAACGGTGCATGGTCCGTTTCACACAACGGCTTTCCGCGACAAACCAACAGGAGGCGCGCATCTGGCGCTCACCTTCGGCAATATCACGCCGGATCGCGAAGTACTGGTTCGCGTACACCAGCCACATTCAATTATGGATTTGCTTGAAACTCAAGCTTCCACGCATTCGTGGAGTATCATGGCTTCCATGACAGCCATCAAAAATGCGGGTTGTGGTGTTATATTGCTCTTGAATTGTGAAGAATCTGCGTCGGATATTTTCAACAATTTCGTATCACTGGACTCCCCGACGCCCGCAGCGCCAACGCGCAGCGCCAGCCAGGATTTGCGGAACTACGGAATTGGCGCACAAATTCTCCGAGAACTTGGCGTTCGCAAAATGAAATTGCTGGCCAACCCCAGAAGAATGCCTTCCATGACAGGGTTTGGATTGGATGTCACGGGATTTATCGAAGGTTCGGGTCGCTGATCGAACCGTCCGAAATTTATTATTTTTTGTGGAGGGAATCATGACCGTCGGAACTTGTGAAATGAGTTTGGAAGGTGAAGATCTGCGGATCGGCATTGTTCAGTCCAGATTCAATGAAGACGTTTGTCACGGATTACTCGCTGCCTGCCTGGCAGAATTGAAGCGCTTGGGCGTTTTGGATGAAGACGTCCTCCACGTCACCGTTCCCGGCGCACTTGAAATTCCAATCGCTCTGCAAAAGATGGCGCAATCCGAGCAGTTCGATGCGTTGATTGCACTTGGCGCAGTCATCCGTGGCGAAACCTATCACTTTGAATTGGTCGCCAATGAGTCAGGCGCAGGAGTATCGCGCGTCGCGCTGGATTACAGCATTCCTATCGCCAACGGCATTTTGACCACCGAAAATGATGAGCAAGCAGAAGCGCGCATGATTGAAAAAGGTACGGATGCCGCCCGCGCAGCTGTTGAAATGGCCAACCTGGTCTTGGCGCTGGAAGAATTGGCGGACGATGAAGGTGATGAGGAAGAAGGCGAATAAGTCCTACAATCCCCCTCAAACAAACGCTTACAAAGAACAACATCATGGCTGACAAACAACCGCACGCCAACCCGGGAAAGAACCGCTCACCGCGTCACCGTGCACGCGAATTTGCGCTGCAAGGTTTGTATCAGTGGCTCCTGAATCAGGACGAAGCATCGACCATTGCCGCGCATATTCGCAATGCGCATGGTTTCGACAAGGCAGATGCGGGACACTTTGACGAACTGGTCACCGGCGCCATACGAAACGCCGGCAGCTTGCGGGAAAAACTGACGCAACTGATTGATCGCCCCATCGCGGAACTCTCTCCTGTGGAACACGCCATTTTGTTAATCGGCGCGCACGAGCTGGCGAACCATCCTGAAATTCCCTACCGTGTTGTCATCAATGAAGCGGTCGAACTGGCCAAATCCTTTGGCGGCATTGACGGACACAAATACGTCAACGGTGTGCTCGACAAACTGGCTGCCGACATTCGCTCTGCCGAAGTGCAGGCTGACCGTACAAAATAAAACAGGGCACGCCTTCGGCCGTGCCCTGCTCTTCATGTCGCGTTGCCCCCCGCTTGCTGTACCGGATTGCCGGGATCGTACTACATGCTTTTCTTGATGGTACTTTCATCGGTAGAGGCAACCGCTTCTTCCTGCGCCGCTAACTCCACTGTGCCGACTTCCTCATCGTCTGCAACCGGGCTCTTGGCCTGCGCGATGATGGCACTCGCGGTAATGGGAACCTGCTTGCCACGCGCTACCAACTTCAGGCGGTGATACTCCGAAAGCACTTTTGCACCATAGCCCCCATCAGTTCGATGCATCGCTGCCCCCACATAACTCTTCAAACCAGCTTCCAGCGAACCGCCACGACGCACATACTCTTTCAAAATCTGCGCGCCCACACGAATATTTGCCGCTGGATTCAGCGCCGCTTGCACGCCACCATGGTCGTCAAATTTCTCGCTATGCAATGTCGCCATTACCTGCATCAGCCCTTTTGCCCCCACGGGACTTTCTGCAATCGGATTGAAGCGGGACTCGATCGCTATGACCGACAAAATCAACAGGGGATCCTGATGCGTTTCCGCCGCTGCCGCATACGCTTCGCTGACGAGCGAATCGGCGGCATCATTTGCCACCCGATAGCGTTTCGCCAACCACTGCGTTACTCTGGTCTTTTCAACCGGATCAAAGTCTTCCGCCGATTCTGTGGATACGGCATTGACTGAAACCAGTGCGTGATTGACACTACTGCTTTGAGAGACAACCCGGACCAACCTGCGCCATTGCGACTCCCCTTCAATGGTTTCGTCAACGACGCGTGTTGAGTATGGAGAAAGCGCAAGAATTTCATCTGCCAGATTCGGACGCGCAAACATCACGCCCAACATGCAAATTGCGGTTATCCCCGCGACCAGCACCACTTGACGCAGCGCGGCCATAATACGGCTGGAACGTGGTACACCGATTTGCATCGTCGCGTACTGCTTGTACACCCCTCGCCCCACCAAACTTTTTTTCTTGAATAAATGATTAAGCATAAAACCTCCTGATTCTTCACGGATACGCAGCTTTTGTCTTGTTTGTTGCAGAGCAGCGCCTGCCATGAATCACCACTTCGCCGGTCGCCGTAAGCGACGCTTTGGCATCGTGTCGTTTTTCTCTGTCGCGGACGCCGCTGCGCCACACATCAGAAAACTTTTTCGGGTGAGACTGTCGTCTCAGGAAATCACTCCTTACAATGTGAAGGGACCCGAACCCCGTGGAAAGAAATGGCTGAGTCTTGACTCGCCGAGACCGAATGTCTCTTTGACAACTTTCGATCAGTAGGGCGAATTGTATGAGTGCTTTTCGTGCTCGTCAACCCGTTACTAATTTTTCAACTTTGATTTTTGAGGTTTTTTAGCTTTGTCAATCAAAATAACCACCATATAAATCAACAAGTTACAAAGACGCTCACTTCTTTTTTCCACCGTTTGATGAAAAACAAATAAAAATGAATTATCGCGACTTAAGGGATTTCATTTCCCAGCTTCAACAAATTGGCGAAGTGAAGCGCATCTCTGCTTCTGTCTCTCCTCGACTTGAGATCACGGAGGTTTGTGATCGTGTCCTCAATGCGAGTGGCCCTGCGCTTTTGTTTGAAAATCCCACCGGCCATACCATGCCGGTGCTCGCGAATCTCTTCGGCACCACGCAACGCGTCGCGCGTGCAATGGGCGCAAACAATGTTCATGAGTTACGACGCATCGGCCATGTCCTCGCCGCACTCAAAGAACCAGAACCGCCGAAAGACTGGAAAGATGTGAAAGGCTTGGGCAGTCTACTCAAGGCGGTGTGGGATATGAAACCCAAACAAATCAGCGCGCCGCCCTGCCATGAAATCGTTTGGGAAGGAAAAGATGTTGATTTATCACGCTTACCCATTCAGCTTTGCTGGCCCGGAGACGTTGCACCGCTCATCACCTGGGGATTGGTCATCACGCAAGGGCCGCACAAGGCTCGCCAAAACCTTGGCATTTACCGCCAACAAGTTTTAAGTCGCAATCAAGTCATCATGCGCTGGCTCCCGCACCGCGGTGGCGCACTAGATTTTCGTGAGCACGCGCTCACTCATCCGGGAACCCCCTTCCCAATTGCAGTAGCAATTGGCGCTGACCCAGCAACCATTTTAGGCGCAGTCACCCCGGTGCCGGATAGTTTGTCTGAATACCAATTTTCAGGTCTTTTGCGCGGGACACGGACTGAGGTAGCGAAAGCCATCGGTTCTGGTTTGCAAGTACCCGCTTACGCAGAAATCGTTCTGGAAGGTTACATCCAGCCTGATCCAAATCACCCAAGCGGCTACCAACATGCCCTTGAAGGACCCTTTGGCGATCACACCGGTTATTACAATGAACAGGATTCGTTCCCTGTTTTCACCATCGACCGAATCACCATGCGACGCAACCCCATCTACCACTCTACTTATACCGGCAAGCCCCCGGATGAGCCCTCAGTATTAGGCGAGGCGCTGAACGAAGTGTTCGTGCCGCTGCTGCAAAAGCAGTTCCCGGAAATCCTAGATTTCTACCTCCCGCCAGAAGGCTGTAGCTACCGAATGGCGGTAGTCCAAATCAAGAAAGCCTACCCCGGTCACGCCAAACGCGTGATGTTTGGCGTCTGGAGTTTTTTGCGCCAATTCATGTACACCAAGTTCATCGTTGTGCTCGATGAAGATATCAATATCCGCGACTGGAAAGAGGTGATCTGGGCCATCACCACCCGCGTGGACCCGGCACGCGACACCCTCATTGCCGAAAATACACCCATCGACTATTTGGACTTTGCCTCGCCGGTCAGTGGTCTGGGTAGCAAGATGGGCATCGACGCCACCAACAAATGGAAGGGCGAAACCGAACGGGTATGGGGGCAGCGCATCAGGATGACGGGCGACGTGAAAACCAGAATCGACAGCCTCTGGCCAAACTTCGGTCTCTAGGAACAAGACACTATATATATAGGGGAGATTCCGATGGGTGCAGGCAACGCCTGCCCCATCAGACACAAACACTATATATAAGGCCTTTTTACTGAGGCAACTCCGCCAGACGCTGTTCGACAAACGCTTTCAGCGGCGGCGTCAGCTTGCCGCTATCACGCGCCTGGGTATACGCGGTTCGCGCATCCGCCTTGCGACCAAGCGCCTGCAAGGAAATGCCATATCCCATCCACCACACACCGTTGCTGGGTACCTCACCCACTGCCGCGCGATAATTTTCGATGGCATCCTGGTGACGATTTTCACGTTGATACAAGGCTGCGATAAATGCCCGATACTCTGGCTTGTTTTTTCCATAGGAGAGAGATTGCTGCAAAGTCGACAGCGCCGTACGGCTGTCTCCACTGTCCACTTGCAAACGCGCAAGCAGCATCGCCATGCCCGTTTGTGATGAATCCATGCGCAATCCTGCTTTCAACACATTGGCGGCTTCCGCAGTACGCTTTTCCTCAATCAGCAAACCTGCCAGCGTTTGACGCGCAGCCGCATGCTTGTACTGTTTCATCAGCACACCTTCCAGCATCGCTATCGCTTCCGCAGTACGTCCCGCTTCAATCAAACGAATCGCTTTGCCATACTCATTGTCCGCTTGCTGCTCTGGCGTCACTTCCACCTTCATGGTCTTGCCGACTGCCGGAACCGCGCCACGCTTCAGCGTCTTGGTTGTAACAGGCGCTTGCTGCGCAGGCGCGGCTTTCTTCGTGTTGACAGGAGCAGCCGCGCTACGCGCTTCACTCGTCAATGCCTTGCTGTCTGCCATCACCTTCGGTGCTGCCACGCCAAACTTGTGCGGGGCATCAACGGTTGTCGGTGCAGGTTTCTGTTCGGGTTTCACAACAGGCGGCACAACCGATGGCGCAGGTGAGGGCTTTGCCACTGGCGTCGCCGACTTTTGCGCTGCGGCGTTTGCCGTCACCAAGCGGGGCGGGGACATTGGAGGGGCTTTGGGAGTCGGTGCTACCGCCATCGGCGATGGTGAAGCGGGTGCAGGCGTGCGCGCCTGAGGTGCTGCAACATGTGCCGCTTTCTGTGGCGTGGACGGCGGCAAGGGCTTGTTTGGCGTCGGCGACGGTTTTGCCGATGGTGTTGCTACAACCGTAGCAACACGCGGCGGTACAGAAACAATCGCTGTTTCACTTGTTTTGGCTGGATCAATTGGACTTGCCACCGTCGTTACCACGGGTGGTGTTGCCGTGACCAAAGGCGGCGCCGAAGAAACCAGCGGCGCTGGCGGTGTCTTGGGCGCGGACTGAAATTTTTTCAGTAAATTGTCACGATAAAACCAGGCAGCTGCAGCGCTCGATACAACCAGCAATAACAAAAGCACCCAGAGCACAGGGCGACCTTTTTTTTGCTTGCCAAGTGTCACCGCTCTCACGGAAGCGCGTGTCGAACTATTGCCCCCCGCTTCTGCGCTACGTTTATCCAGATCCTTCAGCATTTTGTTGATCAGGCTCATCCGCAATCACTCCCTGCTTATAGCGGCCACCACGGCCGCGATTTGTTTTTCACGGAAGCCGTGTCTGCCACAGCCGCCTTCATATGTCTTGTCTCTATCTGATGACGTCCTTCCCCGTATGCCGCAAGCATCGCCTTGTGCGCCAGAATATTGATCAACCTTGGTATGCCGCCGCTAGCCTTATGCAACCAGCGCAAAGCGTAGGGCGAAAACAGCGGGCCGCCAGCATATCCGGCGACATGCAAACGATGCGATAGGTAATACGTCATGTCGTTTTTCGACAAAGGCCCCAAATAATAATCAAATGTGATGCGCTGCATCAATTGACGGATCGATTGCTGCGACAATTTTTCATCCAACTCAGGCTGGCCAAACATCACGATTTGCAAGAGCTTTCTTTTTTCTGTTTCAAGATTGGTCAGCAGGCGCAACGCCTCCAGACTTTCAAGGGGCAAGGCTTGCGCTTCATCGAGACAGAGCAACACTTTTTTTCCACCACGCGCCAGATCCAGCAAACGCTTGTTGATCGATTTAAGCAGCCGGTGCTGATCAGCGTCACGCTCCCCTTCGATACCCAACTCATCCGCCAATGCATCCATCAGCGCGCGCGGCTCCAGATAGGGATTCGGGATGTAAGCCGTATAAAAAGTACTGTCCAGGGCTGCGATCAACTTGCGACACAAGAGCGTTTTGCCCGTTCCGACTTCGCCCACAATTTTGATAAAGCCCTCACCACCATACGCGGCAATCAGTAGCGTGTTCAACGCTGCCTGATAGGCGTCGCATGCAAAAAAGAAGCTGGTGTCGGGTGTAATCCCAAAAGGCAACTCGCGTAAGCCGTAATGCGCTTTGTACATTATTGGCTCGCTCTCATTTCAAGATCATTTCGTACTCTGCGCCGCAGGCGGCTCCATCGCCTTGATGCGGCCACTGCTTTCCATCATATCTTTCGCCCAATTACTGCCGCCTTCCACAATCGTGGGTTTGATCAAAATGACCAGCTCGCGCTTTTGTGTCGAGCGCACCGTATTGCGGAACAAATTGCCCACCACTGGCACATCCCCTGCGCCGGGCAATTGCGAGCGATCTGACACACTGGATTGCCGCATCAAGCCACCAATGGCAATCATATCGCCCGACTTTCCGCGCACCACACTATCCGTTTCCGAAACGGCGCTCGCCGCCAATGGCAAATTGAATGTACCAATTTGCGTCCCCAAATCGATGGTCTTGTTGACAGTAGACACATTGCTCACCGACGGATGCACATGCAGCACGATGTTTCCATCCTCATCAATCTGCGGTGTCACATCGAGCGAGACTCCCGAAAAGAACGACTGCACTTTCACTGACGCCGTAGGCTGGGTCGTCGTGCCGCCGGAAGTCGTGCCGGAATTGGTCGTCACTTCGGTCACAAAATATTCGTCGGTACCCACTTTCAGCACCGCTTTTTCATTGTTCATCGTGGCAATACGCGGACTGGACAACACATGTACGGTTCCTTGCGACTCCAGGAAAGAAATCATCGCAGCAAAATGATTGCTCTGAAAAGCGAGCCCAAACAATCCGCCCTGCAATGCACTACCGTAATTGCTGGCAAGCGTGGCCGTACTGTTGTAATTCAATGATGAGCCTGCGGTTCCGGTCACGCCGGTGCCGCTCGTCATTGAACCGGTCGTACTGAGCGTTCCGCTCGGCGTCAGGAAACCGCCCGAAGCACGGTGCCCCCCCGATCTGAACCCGGACCAGTTGATGCCGGACTGGAATCCATCATTGAGTTCGACCTCCATGATTTTCGCTTCCAGAATCACTTGACGGTCCACGGAAAGCTGCGTCGCTTTCAGAAAGGCGCTCACGTTACGCAGTTCATCCGACATCGCGCGCACCACCACCACGCCGGAGCGCGGATTGATGACCACACTGCGGCCTTCCTTGCTGCCGACAATGGCTTCCAGAGACGTCTTCAACTCTGGCCAGAAATTGCTGGTCGATGTGGTGCTGATTTTGCTGCTTTCCAGCGAGCGCGTGGTGCTGCTCGTTCCCGAACCCGTCGTTGCGCTGCTTGTGCCCGACTGCGACGACGAATCGCCAACGGATCCGGACATCACGCGAATGTCCGACGCACCCTTGCGGTTGTAATTCAAATAGTTCACGCGAAAGATGGCTGTTTGCAATGTCAAGGGTTTGATGTAGATGCGGTTGCCTTCCACCTTGTACTCATAGCCGTACAATTCGCGCACGGCGTCCAGCGCCTCGAACAGGGTCACGTTTTTCAGGGTCGCAGAAATGGCACCGTTCACGTCTGGATGCACCATCATGTTGTAGCGCGTGCCGGAAGCAATCGACATGAAAAACTGCTGGGCAGGTGCCTGGCTGAATGTCAGATTAAAACGCTCCTCCATCGTCTTGCGCGACTGCGGCATGTCAATGGTCAAAGGCGGCAGCAAAGACGCGGCCACAGCATCGGGGTTCGCCGGTTTCAGGTTCGCATCGATCCCCTTTTTCATCTCGGCGTTAATCTGGTCGTAGGTGTCGCGTTTGTGGGCTACGTTGTTACACGCCGCCAAAGCAAGCACCAGAACTATCAAAAATATTTTTCTCATTCCTTACCCCGTTTTTTCACGCTACGTCCGTCGGTTGCACTGCTTGCCTCACCCTGCACCATTTGTTTTTTCACATCCGGAAAGAGCTTCAAAACCTGCACCTGCCTGCCGTTTCGCAACACCACTTCCGTGTCAGTAATGCGCACAACCCGTGCGCCGTTATATTTATCGTTCACCTTCACTTCTTTACCGCTAATGATCGCGATTTTTCTGCCTTGCGACACCAGCACCGATTGCAGCACCGGCCCCGAGAACGTTCCTGCCGCCATGGCACTGGCCGGAATCATCGCCGTAGGTGGCCGCGTTGGATCAGTCAACACTTCAGCTGAAACGGGCATGACCATCGTCAACGCGCCTATGGCAAAAATCACGCGGATGTTCATCATAGATTTAACCATGTCTTATCCAGGCTCAAGGTATACACCGTCAAGGTCAAGCTGCCGTTCGGATAGGAATCAATCTGGAAATTCGCTTTGCTCCAGTAAAGCTGCCAGCGCATGGATTCCAGCGCCGTCAGATAATTCATCACATCCAGATAATTGCCATACACAACGATCTCCACAGCGTGCTGGTAAATCGCACCCGACTCAGCCACCCTCGCCGCCGTTTTCGAGGTCGACTTGTCCATCGACCCGTCTGACTTTGCCGGATCGAGCTTGTTCAAATTCACCTGCGGCAAATTCTTCAAGGACACTAGGCGCAACCTGCCATTGCGCTTCAAAATATCCTCAAGCATCGCCGTCATCTTTTGCGGCGGTACCAGATTTTTCTGCATGCTCGACAAATCTGCGCGTAGCGCTTCCATTTCCTGCTGCAGCTTCTTCAGTTTTTCCTGGTTGACCTTGTCCGGATGTTCGCCATGCGCGCGCACTTTGCCCTGAATCTCGGTCTGGATTTTGGCGATTTCTGCCTGATCCCGCTTCATCTGATCCGAGAGCATCTTTTGCTTCCGGTATGCCGGATCAATCAGCACGACGTTCAACAGAAACACAACCACCAGTGTCACGCTTGAAAACACCAACACCCGCTCCCGCAGGTTCAGCGCATCCAGCCTGAGCAACAATTTTTCCCAATGCTGCTTCATGATCCTTTGGCTCCGCTAGATGGGCTGGATGGATTGAGCGCTGGCAGTGCAGACGATGTCGACACCACGCCCTTTGCGCCCGGTTTTTCTACGCCTTCCGAACGCAAATCGAATTCAACATAAACAGGCAAGCGCTCCTTTTTCTCGCCTTTCCCACTGTCAGCCGCGCCCGACTTGCGATCCGCCTCTTTCGGTTGGCTGATTTCCAGCGTCGCAAACGACTTGCCTTGCATGACCGTTTCGCGCTTGAGGCGATTCATATATGCAGGCACCAGCTCCGGCTTCAACGCACCGCCCTGAATCCCAATCGCATTGCCCGCGCCCTGAATGCTGAAGCCGGTCAACCATACACCTTGCACCATTTGTCGCGCAAAAGCGCGCAAATAATCGGAATACCCTTTTTGCGTGCCAAACTCATCATTCCGCAAACGAATGAATGCCTGCTGCAAGGATTCCGCTTCCTGCTGCGTCCGCTTGACGGTTTCTTCCAGCTGCATGTCTTTCTTGCGATCCACGAATCCGGTCTTGATTTTTTCCTGTTGTTCGCGCACATCTTTCAACTGCGTCACCACTTTGACTGCCTGATCTTCCAGCTTCCAGGACTGATATTTGGCGAACCCAAACAAGGCCACAGCAAACAAGGCAATCAGTGCCCAGGCTTGCGCCATCGTCTTGGCGGAAAAATGTTTTTTCTCCTTGAGAAAAATCGGATTAAAGAGGTTGATCTGCTGGCTCATAGCGTCGTCTCCTCATGACGCAAGGCCGCGCCGATCACCATCAGATTTTGCTGTTGCATCGCCCGACTCTTCAATTCCGGCACTTTTGAGAAATCCAGCCCGGAAGCCAAATCAAGCTGTTCAACCGGCACATAAAGGTTTTTCGACAAATAATCTTGCAAGCTGTCTCCTCCATCGCCAGCCACCAGCACCACCTTGGACAGAGGAACCGCGTGGCGCTGCCGATCAAAATGATCCAGCGAGCGCTGCATTTCCAGCGTAATGCGTTCGTAAGCGCTTTCCGCATTGGCGCCCGAAATTTGCCGCGATGTCACTTCCATTCTGCGCGTCAAATACAATTCCCCGCCCGCTGTGACCGTCAATAGCGTTCCCTCGTCCAGCACAGATAACATGGCCACGGCACGCCCCTCGGGTTCCACCAGTGCAGCGATATTGCGTTGCGCCATTTCGGGGATATCGATCACACGCACGTCCACGCCAGCAGCGTCGAACATGCCCTGCGTTTGACCGATAAACTGATTTTTCGCCACCACGGCAAACATGGAACCCTGACGCACCCCGGCACCTTTTTCACCCGGGATCGCCAACACGTCAAATGTTGCATCATCGATGTGAAAATCGATCATGTCCCGCAAGCGCCAGCGAACAGCGCTTTTCAATTCGTCGGGCGGAACCGCAGGCGCGTCCATCGACAGAATCTGATAATCCTCCGGCGACAGCAAAAAGGCGCACTGATAATTCGAGGAACCCCGATCCTTGCCCAGACGCTCCAGCATCGCCTCGCGCGCCGCTTTTTCAGCGGGATAAAAAGACAGCCACTCCACTACAGGCTGGCTTCCCTTGCCGCCCCGGGTGACATAGGCCGCCGAGACGCCATCGGCGCGGAAATTGATCGCCATCCAGCCCGTCTTTTGCTTCCCCTTACGTTTAAAAAATGACCCCATGATTTTGGTCTGTTCCTCGTTAGCACTGTGTTTGCATCTCTGTTTGAGGGCTGTACGCAGGGGAAAGCGGTTATTTCCCTACGACAAATTCTATCTGCTGCCCACACTTACCACAATAGCGATGTCTCAAAACATCAATACATTTCCCGTAGATAGATAAACTCACTCTTGTATACGCCAAAGCTCGCGCGCCCCACAGGATCGTCGTCAAATAGCACCCCCCCGCCCCACGATCCGCTCAACCACGGCACGTTGGCCGATGTCGTCGCCAAACAGGTCGTGCCCGGCGCCGTATCGGTGCCGAGGTCGATACAAACGTCAACACTGCCACGGCTGGCAAGACTGGAAGGCTTGAGCACCTTCAAACTGCCGACCCCCTTGACGAACGCACCACCGAGCGTGAAGTGGTTGTTTGGCACATTGGCGAGCGTAACGCCGTCCGTGCGGTTCGCCAAAGCCACATTCGCTGTACCGAATGCGGTACAGCTATCCAGCGCGTTGGTTACAAAGGTCATTCCGCTCCAGTATTGAACGTGCATCGGGATCGGCAAATCCAGCTTTTCCGAACCATGCGCGTTTGACAGCCTTACCCGTCCAAACAAAAGCGTACTTATCCCAATGGATGCATGGTCGTTGCCAGCAGGGCTGACAACATCGATGTTGTGCAAAGTCGTCACGCCATCACTGTCCACGGGCGCAATGCCAAACTCCACGGACAAGGCGCCATCCGGCGTCACGGTCGCAGGCGTGCCCGTCGCTGCCGGACGATTCAGGCGATACGTCACGTTCACATCTCGCGCAATACCCATATCGACCCCGCTGCTCGGCCAACTGATGGCACTGCTGATTTGCTCTACCCGTGCACTGCGGTTGGTGCCGTTCGAGAGGCGTTTGAATGCCTTCCCCCCGGCATCATAGGCAGTGTAAGCAGAACTATTCGTGTCATTCAGGGTGAATGTATTCGCATCGCTGACGGTCACCTGGTAAATTCCTTCATTCACCTGCGTCATCCCTGTCACGTCGGCGATCTTGATCCAGTCGTTGGTCACCAACCCATGCCCAGGCGCCGTGACTTCCGCCGGATTAGCGCGCGTAATGTTGGTAATCGTGATGGCGGTAGTGGAAAAATTCACGTCCACAGCACCCAGATTGAAATTCAACACCGCAGGCGTACCGCTGGGGATCAGCTTGGCCAGACTGCCAAAATAATTTTTCGTGGTGCCCCCTGCCGCATTTTGCGCGGTCAGCGTGAACGTCGAGGTCAGCGGCTCGCCCATGTAAGTGAATAGCGAAGGCGGTGAACAACTCAAGTCTGTTCGGTTGTTCAGCACGATGTCAGACACGGCAAACTGTGCCGGAACGAATCGCCCCAGATTCCAGTCAGCCGCAATCCCGAACAGGCACCCGAATTTACCGCTCGCATTCTTTGTATTGGAGTAGCTCGCCCCGACACAATCGTTCTTCGTGCTCACACTGTCGATGGCTGTCCATGCCGTGTCGTGGACGCCGCGCGACCGGGCATCGGTAGCAATTGGCACATAACCTTTCAGCGTAAAGGCACCCACTTCGTCATACGTGAATCCGTTCCCTGTGGCAGAAGAAGCGATGGCCGGATTGAAGGTTCCGGCAACCGCGCCCTTCGTTATCGCCGGTGCGTAAACTTCCAGCCCCGCACTATTGAGTTCCGGTGTCCCCGTGTAGTTGCCCGTGGAAGTCGAAACCGTCATGGTGAAAGGATCGCTGCCCGCCTTGAAAATCGGCGTGCCGCCGGTGCCCACATTGCTCGCGCTGCTTGCCACGGACTGAAACGCCAGCGGCCGCACCGCGAAGGAATCGGTTGAACATGCAGTGATGCTACTGTTGCTGATAATTGCGATCAGGTTCTTGTAGGCGCTGTTGACCGTGAAGTTGTACAGCTTGATGCCATTGTCTTGCGTGGAGCCGCCGCTTGTAAAATTCAGCGTCCGGTTGGCTACATCGGTTTTCCCTGTGCAAGCCGAGCTGGTGCAATTCGCCCGGCACGCCCCGTTCTCGTCGTCCACCAGCCTGACGGTGACATTGCCGGTAAAACTGGTGTCGATTTGCGGCACCGCAGTGAGAGCGCCCACGTATAAATTGAATGCGGTGCCCGCCAGTTTCGTGTAGATGTGCCCGGTCAACAGCTCTGCCAATACCGGTTTTTCCGTTGCCGTGCCATAGGCTTCGTCGATGGCATTGAAACCGCTGGCAATCTCCACCGGCGGATCGCTGCGGTTCTGGGCGCAGATGCGCAAACTGCCGATTTCATGAATGTTGTAGCTCGTGCCCGTCGACCCGGTCAAGGAAATTTGCCAGTTGTCCGGCACAACCGACTGGCTCGGGTTCACGGAATAAACGTTCGCGATATTCAGCATCTGGCTGTAAGCACTGCCGCTCGTTGCGCGACTCACCGTCACGACCGTCTGTTTGTCCGCGTCATCGTAGTTGCGCGCGTCCACGATCATCTGATATCGGTGTCCCGGCGCGGGTGTGCTTGATCCAGAAGCGTCCACTGACTGTCCCCCTGCTGTCCCGCCCAGCAAATAGTAGCCTGACGTGCCGCTACCTGAGCCTCGAACGGCAATCGACTGGGGATAAAACCCACCGGCGGGAACAGCCAGATTTTGACGGCCTTCCGTCGGATTCTGATAATTGCCGTATTCATCGATGCCAAACCCCACCCAGCCACCGGCGAACCCATTGATCCCGGTTTTTTGCGCGTAGCCCAGTGAGCCGCCATAAGCACCATGCACGGCAGGCTCCGCATAATCCGAAAAGGTCACAGCAATCCCGTCCGCGCTGTTGCCGTTATAGGCGTAGTAACGGAATTCCGTCGAAATAAAATTGCCGCGTGCGGGATACGCGCCCGGCACGGTGGCTGATTTTGCGTTGTTTTGTGTCCTTTCCGTCAAGCGCAAGTAGCCCGGTGCCGAAGAAGGGATGTAAGGCACAATCCCGGTGGAATCGTTCGATGCCACCACCCATGACCCGATGGGGCCTGCAGGCGAATTGATCGCTGCGCGATTGAAGTTGTCGCACACGCAGGTAAGCTGCGCACGCAAAGCTGCGTCCAAATTTTCGGGCGGCACGCAGGGTGGCGAAATCATGTATACAGGGCCGGTTCGGCTGCCATTGCCAGCGCCCGCACCGCCCAGAGGACTAGAACCGGCAACGATCGTGTCATTGTCGACCAGATTCAAGCCCAAATCGCCGCCGTAATTGCCATTGCCCGTATTGGCCGTAACGGTCCAGGTTGTGCCACTGCCCGTCACGGAAGTGACCGCTGCCCCGCTCACCCCCATTGTTTGAACCAAGGCAAAATCTGTCGCATCCACCCCTGTCACGTTACGACTGAAGGTCACTGTCCACGAGATTGCACTGTTGCTATCGGCGGGATTGGCGCTCGCACGAACGATATTCGACACCAGAGGCGCCGTGGCAACTTCCACCGCGTCCGTCATGACGTTGGCAACGCTGGCGCCGCTGCTGCATGTATTATTGCTATACGCAACAAAGTATGCGTTGTAGATGTCCTCTGTCGTCGGCGCAGTGATCGTGAAAGTTTCCGTGTATGTCCCGTCAGTGTTGTGATTAGCATGGTTCACGCACGTGTAGCCCCCGGCTCCATTGGCAATGCGCCAGCCGGTCGATTGCCAGTTATCGTCGCCCCCCGAAGTCGTGACCGTGATGGAAACCGTAATGCTCGTGCCAGGTTCCACAGAAACGCTGCTGCCCCCATTGAGCGTGACGCTATCGATCGTCCGCGCAGCCTGCGCAGCAGAGAAGAAGAAAAAAGACAGACTGTAAGCAGCCAGCAGCCAGCCGATGCCGCGCGCCCATTTTTTCGCTTTGCTTGTTATGCTGTTCATCAGCAATTCGCTCCACTTGCTTTTCTGCATGTCCCCACAGTCACCGTTATCTGCCGATCAACGCGTGAGGCTGTCCCC
>QZKY01000002.1 GCA_003605115.1 Oxalobacter sp. | reverse complement strand
AATCGCTGCGGTCAGGGTGGTCTTGCCATGGTCTACGTGACCAATCGTGCCTACGTTCACGTGCGGCTTCGTCCGCTCAAACTTGCTCTTTGCCATTTTAGTTTTCCTTCAAAAAGAACGATTAATTGAAAAAATCCAACCAGTTAGTTTTACTTAAATTACTTCGCCTTGGAACTGACGATGGCGTCAATAACGTTTCTCGGCGCTTCTGAGTAGTGCTTGAATTCCATCGTGTAGGTTGCACGACCTTGGCTCATGGAACGCAAGGTGGTCGAGTAACCAAACATCTCCGACAGCGGCACTTCGGCTTTGATGATCTTGCCGCCGCCACCAGCAATTTCATCCATACCTTGCACCATGCCGCGACGGGAAGACAAGTCACCCATGATGTTACCGGCATAGTCTTCCGGCGTTTCCACTTCCACCGCCATCATCGGCTCAAGGATGACCGGATCGGCCTTGCGGCAGGCATCCTTGAACGCCATCGACGCGGCCATGCGGAATGCGTTTTCATTCGAGTCCACATCATGGTAGGAGCCAAAGAACAAAGTCGCCTTGACGTCCACCACCGGATAACCCGCCATCACACCTGCTGTCAGGGTTTCACGGATACCCTTTTCGACTGCCGGAATGTATTCGCGCGGCACCACACCGCCCTTGATCGCGTCAACGAATTCGAAGCCCTTGCCTGGCTCTTGTGGCTCAAGCTTGAGGACGACATGACCGTATTGGCCGCGACCACCGGATTGCTTGACGAACTTGCCTTCCATCTCTTCGCAAGTCTTGCGGATGGTTTCACGGTAAGCGACCTGTGGCTTGCCAACGGTCGCTTCAACGTTGAATTCACGCTTCATGCGATCCACCAGAATTTCCAGATGCAACTCGCCCATGCCGGAAATAATGGTTTGGCCGGATTCTTCATCCGTCTTCACGCGGAAAGAGGGGTCTTCCTGCGCCAGACGGTTCAGGGCAATTCCCATTTTTTCCTGATCCTGCTTGGTCTTCGGTTCGACCGCTTGGGAAATAACCGGCTCCGGGAACACCATGCGTTCCAGCGTAATGACCGAGTTCGGATCACACAAGGTATCGCCAGTGGTTGCTTCGCGCAAGCCCACGGCTGCAGCGATATCGCCCGCATTGACTTCCTTGATTTCTTCGCGCTGATTTGCATGCATTTGCAGAATGCGACCCAGGCGCTCACGCTTGCCTTTGACCGGGTTATAGACAGTGTCGCCCGATTTGACGCTACCGGAATACACACGGAAGAAGATCAACTGGCCAACGAACGGATCCGTCATGATCTTGAATGCCAAAGCAGAGAATTTCTCATTGTCATCGGCCTTGCGACTCAGCGGTTGCTCGTCCTCACCAACACCACCCACCGGCGGAATATCGATTGGCGACGGCAAATACTCGATCACACCGTCCAGCATGGCTTGCACACCTTTGTTCTTGAATGCCGTGCCACACATCATCGGCACGATTTCGCTCGCAATGGTGCGCTGACGCAAACCAAACTTGATATCTTCCTCTGACAGGTCACCTTCTTCAAGGTACTTGTTCATCAACTCTTCGCTGGCTTCCGCCGCGGACTCCACCATCTTTTCGCGCCACGCGTCAGCTTCTGCTTTCAGGTTCGCCGGAATGTCGCGGTATTCAAATTTCACGCCCTGAGATGCATCATCCCAATAAATCGCCTTCATCTTGACGAGATCGACCACACCTTCGAAGCTATCTTCAGCACCGATCGGGATTTGCAATGCAACCGGATTCGCCTTCAGGCGCGCCTTCATCTGGTCGAGAACCTTGAAGAAGTTCGCACCGACGCGATCCATCTTATTGACGAATGCCAGACGCGGCACTTTGTATTTGTTGGCTTGACGCCAAACGGTTTCGGATTGTGGCTGCACGCCGCCCACGGCACAGTACACCATGCACGCACCATCCAACACACGCATGGAACGCTCCACTTCAATCGTGAAGTCAACGTGACCCGGTGTATCGATGATGTTGATGTGATGCTCAGGAAAATTGGCGGCCATGCCTTTCCAGAAACAGGTCGTCGCAGCAGACGTAATCGTGATGCCGCGCTCTTGTTCCTGCTCCATCCAGTCCATGGTTGCCGCGCCATCATGAACTTCACCAATTTTGTGGTTCACGCCCGTGTAAAACAGGATGCGCTCGGTCGTCGTGGTTTTTCCAGCGTCAATGTGCGCGGAAATACCAATATTGCGATAACGGTTAATCGGGGTCTTGCGAGCCATATTCAGTCCTAGATTTTTATCTTTATAACGTGCAAAACCGAGCTGACATTATTCAATGCGCCCGGCCTTGACAGAATTCATTTGAAGGCAACCGCATCCAACTACGGTCGCCCAATTCATCAGAAGCGGAAGTGCGAGAACGCCTTGTTCGCATCTGCCATACGATGAACTTCATCGCGCTTCTTCATTGCACCGCCGCGACTTTCTGCGGCTTCAATCAATTCTCCAGCCAAGCGTTGCGCCATCGATTTTTCGCTGCGCTTGATGGCTGCTTCACGAATCCAGCGCATTGCCAGCGCCATGCGACGCACCGGGCGCACTTCAACCGGCACCTGATAGTTCGCACCACCAACACGACGGGATTTCACTTCGACCATTGGCTTCGCGTTATTTATCGCAGCCATGAAAACTTCCAGCGGATCTTTGCCGGACTTCGACTGAATCTGCTCGAACGCATCGTAAATAATGTTTTCAGCAACCGACTTCTTGCCAGACAACATCAATACATTAACAAACTTTGCTAAATCAACACTGCCGAATTTCGGATCTGGCAGAATTTCACGTTTGGGTACTTCGCGACGACGAGGCATCTTTACTTCCTTTCTCTCTTCAGTTGAGCCGGCTTTCGCAAGCTCGCGGTACGCCATCATGACGCCCACTTACTCGGCCATTCGGCCGACACCATCACCCGGCAAACGCCGGGCGAAACTTAAAAATTACTTCTTGCCAGCGGGTTTACCAGCTGCCGCGCCTGCTTTGGCACGCTTGGCACCGTACTTCGAACGCGCTTGTTTGCGATCCTTGACGCCTTGCGTATCCAGCGAACCGCGCACCATGTGATAACGCACGCCCGGCAAGTCTTTCACACGACCGCCGCGCAACAGCACGACGCTGTGTTCTTGCAGGTTGTGGCCTTCACCGCCGATGTACGAAATGACTTCGAAACCGTTGGTCAAACGCACTTTGGCAACCTTGCGAAGCGCCGAGTTCGGCTTCTTCGGTGTGGTGGTGTACACACGAGTGCAGACCCCGCGTTTTTGCGGGCTGCTATTCAACGCCGGCGACTTGCTCTTCACAGTCACGGAAGTGCGCGGACGACGAATCAATTGGTTAATGGTTGGCATCGATCTAAATTCAACAAAAATACGACGTTAATAAAAAAGCCGAGGTCAAAAACCTTAGGCAAAAACCGTTTCGATGGTCGGACAGCGCTCAGCCCTTGCGGTAGAATCACACCCTCGCTGCACCCTTGCAGAAAACGTGTAATATGCTTAAAACACCAAGCCCAATATCGAGAACCGTAGATTTTAACTTCTGTTCATGATGCCGTCAACCAGCTCGTTAAATGAATATTTGCGACAGAACCCTTCCCATCATCACTGACCACAGAATTGCCGCTTTGCTAAAACGCATTTGTTCTCGACTTTTTCGATGCCTCCCCTAATTTCTATCAACACCCTGCTGATCCTGGCCTCTTATCTGCTGTTATCGGCCGCACCCTTCTTTCCTTATCTTTTTGGCAAAAGTGTCGCCTATCCGGCGCAAATGTTTGGTCTTGAAGTTTTTGCATGGCTTTCTGTCTGGGCCATCTTCAAACGGCCGGCGCGTTTTCACTGGTTGCTCATCCCCGCTTTCCTGGCCTTTCCCACCAGCATTTATTTAAATATCTATTACGGGCAGGGGATCACACCACATCACCTCGGCATCATCGCTGAAACCAACCCCTCTGAAACCATTGAGTTTCTTGGCGGCAAAATCTGGTGGCTGCTCGTTGTCATGCTTGCCGTTTCAGCATGGTGGTGGTGGATCTGGCGTTTGGCTCGGAAGACTCGCGATCTGGACTGGAATCATCGCCCGTCGCGTTGGCTCATGATTGCGGTTACCGTCGTTGCCTTGAGTCTCAGCACTTATGCTTATAACTTTGGCATCGCAGCGCAACCCGAGGCTGAATCGGTTCAGGCAGCAGAAAGTGGCGTGACGGCCGCTACCGAAGAATTGACCGATGACGATGAAGAGGTTGAAGAAGAAGCGCTTGACGACGCGGAAGCCAGCGCCAACCCCTATGACTTGCCGAAACTGCCTGCCTGGATGTCGCTTTCTGTTGAGCGCGACACCGTGGGGGACACGTGGCCTTTTGGCATTGCACTGCACTTTTATGATTTTTGGTCGGAGCGGCAATATTTATCTGAACTGAACAGCAAAAATATCACCTTTACTTTTGGAGCGAAACAAGCTCTAGGAACGGACGGCCCCCAGATCGTTGTTCTTGTCATCGGCGAATCCACCCGCTTCGATCGCTGGGGAATCAACGGTTACCACCGAGACACAACACCGCGACTCAAGCAGGAATCCAACCTTGTCAGCCTGCAAGATTTGATCACCCCGGTCTCCGCGACGCGTCTCTCCGTACCCATCATCATTTCCAGAAAACCGACGAGACAAAGTCTGACATCTGGCTTTAACGAAAAATCATTGCTCACGGCATTCAAGGAAGCGGGTTACAAAACTTACTGGATTTCCAACCAGATTTCGTTTGGACAATTCGATACGCCCGTCTCTGCATTCGCCAAAGAAGCAGACGTTGTCCAGTTCATGAATCTCGGCGGTTACACGGACGGCTCCAACTTCGACGACATTTTGCTGGAACCCATGCAAAACGCCATCAAGGATCCGTCGCAAAAAAAACTGATCGTGCTGCACACTTTGGGGAACCATTGGAACTACAGCCACCGTCACCCGAAGGAATTCGACAAGTGGCAGCCCTCTCTTTATGGCATGAACAAGCCTGAATATACCGACACTGCACTCAAGCCGCAGCTACATAACAGTTACGATAATTCCGTTCTCTATACGGACTGGTTTCTTTCAGAAGTTATCGCCAGACTGAAAGCGACCGGAGTCGTTTCTTCAATGATGTTTGTCGGCGATCATGGTCAAGTGCTTTACGATGGCGAATGCGAGCTTGCTTTTCACGGCCACAACACCAAGTTCGAATTTCATATTCCGGCTTTTGTCTGGTATTCGAAGGAATACAAGGCGTCCAACCCCCGAAAAGTCGCTCAATTGCACCACCACCGTAAAGCCAAACTCTCAACCGAGAATGTCTTTCATACCTTGCTGGATATGGCCAACGTGCAGTACCAAGATGAACGACTCAATCGCAGCTTCGTCAACAGCAAGTTCCGCAGACACCGTCGTTATGTCGACAGTTATGGCTGGACAAACTACGACAACGCTTATTTCAAGGGCGACTGCAAGGAAGTCATCGATCGCGGCAAACCGCTCGAACAGAAATAACGCTACCCCTCGCTGCAATGCGCTTCCCTGCGTGCTGGCTTACTTCAGGCAATTTTCAGGGCTGGCGCCGTTGCAACCAAGGCGATGCTATTACGTGCAAAGCGAATGAGCTCATCTCCTGCTTCGCTATTCACCTGCGCCATGCCCCGAATCAGTGCAAATTGGCTGTCGCCATATTCAGGGAAGCAAACGCTCAGAAAAACCAGGTGCGTATCCACCTTGAGCAAATAATGCGTCCGGCGTGAATTGCCGTGCAGCTCTTCCCCAAAATGCAGCACTTCACAATTTTGGGGCACAAATCCTTTTGGCAAGCCATTTACCTCCAAATCGTTGCTGCGGTTGCGGGGCACAATACTGACGCTTTCCAGGGGAAACAGCAAAGGTATGATTCTTTTCATCATGGCGGCAGCCTCCTAAAGTGCATTAACTCGGGGAACGTCGCAAGCACGCCAGCCGTGCGGCATTCCATGCCCACTAGATAAGCAAAACGCGAGCCAGCCAAGGATGCAGTCTTACAACACAACCGTTGCCAATTCAACAAACCCTATGCGAGAATTGAGGAGTGTTGCATTATTTGCATTTTTTGATAGGCAAATGCTTAAGCCTCAGCGAAAACGTTGATGCATGCAACCATGGCTCAACAACACCTGGAGGAAATGAAAAATGACCCGATTATTACGACTCATAGCCACTTTCGGAATAGTTGCAATATTAGCGAGTGGCTGTGCAGTCAACCGCGCAACCAGCGTGGTCGACCCGTCAACAGACCTGTCCAAACTCAAAACCATGTACGTAAAAAAATATGCTGAGGATAGCCGTAACGTCAACGAACTAATCGTAAGCAAATTACGCAGCAAGGGTTTAAACGTTACGACCGGCTCAGAAGAGCGCCCCAAAAACGTAGATGCTGTTGTCACGTATGTGGATCGTTGGTTCTGGGATATCACAATGTACATGCTTGAACTTACCGTTGTCATCCGCGACGCTGACTCTGGCTACGCATTGGCACAAGGAAACTCCCTTCACACTTCGCTAACTCGACTCTCTCCTGAAGAAATGGTCAACGAAGTCATCAACAATATTTATGGAGGCACAAAGAAATGAACCGCGTAAATTCGAAGCTCCTGCTTGCTCTAACCATGGCGATAGCCGTACTTCTCTCTGCTTGTTCAACACCAGCATCTCACACCGATATGGTGCCGCAAGAAATGAGCATCGGCAAACAACATCCAAAGTCCGTAAAAGTACTGACCTCGGGCGGCTCGGAAACGGGCGCTATGGATAGCAGCAACATTGCCGATGCCGATCTGAAAATGGCAATCGAAGACGCCATTGTTAAAAGCAAATTATTCAAAACTGTCGTCAAAGGAACAGGTGGCGACTACGAACTTGCCGTTCGAATTGTGTCATTAAACAAGCCCACATTCGGTTTAACATTCACGGTCGAACTCGAAACTGCTTGGACGCTCACTCGGAAGTCAGACAATGCTGTCATCATGCGCAAAGCGGTTCAGTCCTCTGGTACTGCCACTGTGAACGACGCTTTCGTTGCCATAACAAGATTGCGTCTTGCCGTTGAAAAATCTGCCAGGGAAAATATTAGTAAAGGCCTCAAATCTATCGGTGAACTGAATCTTCGATAGCGAGGAAATTCACGTCACAAATTTTTTGTGTTGAGTCAGCTTCACAAAAAAACGGCACCTGGTTTCCCAAGGTGCCGTTTTTTGTTGTTTTACAGGATCAGGCTTCTGGGTTCGAAGACTCCGTCGGCTCAATCGCCTGTAATTCAGATTGCATTAAAGCGATTTGTGCCTGCTTTTCAGCTTCCAGCATTGCTGCCCGCTCTTCCTGCTCCCACTGACCTTTTTGACGACGTGCCCGGTGCAATGCGAGACCCGTACCTGCCGGGATCAGGCGACCGACAATCACGTTTTCTTTCAGGCCACGCAAACTGTCGCGCTTGCCCATGATCGCCGCTTCGGTCAGAACGCGCGTGGTTTCCTGGAAGGAGGCCGCCGAGATGAACGAATCCGTTGACAGCGATGCCTTGGTAATGCCCAAGAGTACGTTGTCGTAAGTGGCAGGAAGCTTGCCTTGCGCAATCACGCGATCATTTTCATCCATCAGTTCTGAACGTTCGACCTGTTCGCCTGTGATGTATGACGTGTCACCCGGATCGACCACCGCAACACGGCGCAACATCTGACGCACAATGACTTCGATGTGCTTGTCGTTGATCTTTACGCCCTGCAGACGATAAACGTCTTGGACTTCTTCGACGATGTAACGCGCCAGCGCCTCGATACCCAACAAGCGCAGAATGTCTTGCGGATCAGCGGGGCCATCAACAATCATTTCGCCCTTGTTCATCACCTGGCCGTCATGCACCAGCACTTGCTTGTCCTTGGCAATCAGGAACTCATGCTTGTTGCCATCCAGATCGGTGATTTCCAAACGCTGCTTGCCTTTGGTTTCCTTGCCGAAGGCCACCGTTCCGGTGACTTCTGCCAGCGTACCGGCATCTTTTGGTGAGCGCGCTTCAAACAATTCAGCCACGCGTGGCAAACCACCGGTGATGTCGCGGGTCTTCTGTGATTCAGTCGGAATACGCGCCAACACTTCGCCGACAGATACTTTCTGACCATCACGCACCATCAAGAGTGCCCCCACCTGGAAGCTGATCGTCACCGAATGTTCAGTGCCTGCAATCTTGACTTCTTCTTCCTTGTCATTCAGCAGTTTGACTTGCGGACGAACTGATTTTGTGGTGGTGCCACGACGCTTCGGATCGATGACCACCAGCGTGGAGAGACCCGTCACTTCATCGATCTGCCGCGCAACCGTCACGCCTTCTTCGACGTTTTCAAAGCGTACCGTACCTGCGTATTCGCTGATAATCGGACGCGTCAACGGATCCCAGTTTGCCAGTGGCGTGCCCGCACGCAACACCAGGCCATCGCGCACGTTCAGCGTTGCACCATACGGCACTTTGTGACGCTCACGCTCACGGCCATTGTCATCGGTAATCAACACTTCGCCCGAGCGGGAAATCACGATTTGATCGCCCTTCTCGTTTGTTACATAGCGCATCGACGCTGCAAAGCGCACGGTACCGTTCGACTTGGCTTCCACATTGGAAGCAACGGCGGAACGCGATGCCGCACCACCGATGTGGAACGTACGCATCGTCAACTGCGTTCCCGGTTCACCGATTGATTGCGCAGCAATCACACCAACTGCTTCACCAACGTTCACCAACGAACCACGTCCAAGATCACGTCCGTAACATTTCGCGCACATGCCGTAGCGCGTTTCGCAAGTCAACGGGGTGCGAATCTTGACTTCATCAATGCCGAGTCGTTCAATTTCCTCAACCATGTCTTCGCTAAGCATTTCACCCGCTTCATACAGGGTTTCCTGCGTTTCGGGATTGATGACTTCGTTTGCACACACACGCCCCAAAATACGCTCGCTCAAAGGCTCGATAATTTCACCGCCTTCGACCAGGGCTTTCATCACGGTTCCATTCGTGGTGCCGCAATCATCTTCGATGATCACGAGGTCCTGCGTGACATCCACCAGACGGCGCGTCAGGTACCCCGAGTTGGCCGTCTTCAGCGCAGTATCTGCCAAACCTTTACGTGCGCCATGCGTCGAGATGAAGTACTGCAGAACGTTCAGGCCTTCGCGGAAATTCGCAGTAATCGGCGTTTCGATAATCGATCCATCGGGCTTCGCCATCAGGCCGCGCATACCGGCCAACTGGCGGATCTGTGCAGCAGAACCACGCGCCCCGGAGTCAGCCATCATGTAAATCGAGTTAAACGATTCCTGCATTCCGGTCGACCCATCACGCCTGATGACTGGCTCGGTCTTGAGCTGCTCCATCATCGCCTTGCCGACGTTGTCGCCCGTTTTACCCCAGATATCAACGACTTTGTTGTAACGCTCACCCGAAGTCACCAACCCTGAAGAGTATTGCTGCTCGATCTGCTTGATTTCCTGCTCCGCCTCTCCAATCAGTGTGGATTTTTGCTGCGGCACTAACATGTCGTCAATACAGATTGAAATCCCTGCGCGGGTTGCCAAGCTGAAGCCGGATTGCATCAGGCGATCGGCAAAGACCACCGTCGCGCGCAAGCCGCAGCGACGGAATGACGCGTTGATCAACTTTGAAATTTCCTTTTTCTTCAATGTGGTGTTCAGCACACTGAACGGCAAACCTTGCGGCAAAATTTCAGACAACAAAGCGCGCCCTACTGTCGTTTCGTAACGCTTCACGGTTCTGGTCATTTGTCCTGTTGCAGCATCCTTGACGTATTCCGGAATACGCACGGTGATGCGGCTGGTCAGTTCAACCTGCTTGCTATCGTGAGCGCGGGTGATTTCGGCGACGTCCTGGAACATCATGCCTTCACCCTTGCCATTGATTTTTTCACGCGTGGCGTAGTACAACCCCAACACAATGTCTTGTGACGGCACGATCGACGGTTCGCCGTTCGACGGGAAGAGAATATTGTTCGAAGACAGCATGAGCGCACGAGCTTCCATTTGCGCTTCGATGGACAAGGGCACGTGAACCGCCATCTGGTCGCCGTCAAAGTCTGCATTGAAAGCCGCACAAACCAGCGGATGCAATTGAATGGCTTTGCCTTCAATCAGCACTGGCTCAAAAGCCTGGATGCCGAGGCGATGCAAAGTTGGTGCGCGGTTCAACAACACAGGATGTTCGCGAATGACCTCTTCAAGAATATCCCACACGATCGCTTCCTGTTGCTCGACCAGCTTCTTCGCCGACTTGATCGTCGTCGCCAACCCCATCAATTCGAGTTTGTTGAAGATGAACGGCTTGAAGAGTTCCAGTGCCATCAACTTCGGCAAACCGCATTGATGCAGTTTGAGCTGCGGACCGACCACGATAACGGAACGACCGGAGTAGTCGACACGTTTGCCCAGCAAGTTTTGACGGAAACGCCCGCCCTTGCCTTTGATCATTTCAGCCAGTGATTTCAGCGGACGCTTGTTCGCACCCGTCATCGCCTTGCCGCGACGACCGTTATCCAGCAGCGAATCAACTGCTTCTTGCAGCATGCGTTTTTCATTACGCGTGATGATTTCTGGCGCACGCAGTTCTAGCAAGCGCTTCAAACGGTTGTTACGGTTGATCACGCGGCGATAGAGATCGTTCAGATCGGAAGTCGCAAAACGACCGCCATCCAACGGTACGAGCGGACGCAATTCCGGCGGCAGCACCGGCAGCACTTCCATGATCATCCATTCCGGCTTGATGCCAGAACGTTGGAAGGCTTCCAGCACTTTCAGGCGCTTCGCGTATTTCTTGATCTTGGCTTCGGATTTGGAGTCGCGCAGCTCGCCGCGCAGTTGTTCCACTTCACGGTTGATATCGATTGACTTGAGTAATTCGCGCACACCTTCCGCGCCCATGAAGGCGGTAAAGTCGTCGCCAAACTCATCCGTCTTGGCCTGATAATCGTCTTCCGACATGATTTGACACTTCTTCAGCGGCGTCATGCCCGGATCGGTCACAACGTATGCCTCGAAGTACAACACGCGCTCAATATCACGCAGCGTCATGTCCAGCACCATACCCAAACGGGACGGCAGAGACTTCAAGAACCAGATGTGCGCAACCGGCGAAGCGAGTTCTATGTGACCCATGCGCTCGCGGCGCACCTTGGCCAAGGTAACTTCCACACCGCATTTTTCGCAAATCACGCCGCGATGTTTCAGGCGCTTGTACTTGCCGCACAAGCATTCATAATCCTTAATCGGGCCAAAAATCTTGGCGCAGAACAAACCGTCACGCTCAGGCTTGAATGTGCGGTAGTTGATGGTCTCCGGCTTTTTCACTTCGCCATAAGACCAGGAACGAATTTTTTCTGGCGACGCCAAGCCAATCTTGATGGCGTCAAACTGTTCGTTTTGCTGTACTTGCTTGAATAGATCGAGCAGTGCTTTCATGTTTCACTCCGGTTTAAGGGTGATAATTCTTTACTTTTACTTTACGAATCATCGAAACAGGCACACCCAGCCTGTTTCGATGTCCGTGATTGACCAAGCCTTAATTGCGTTCCAAATCGATGTCGATGCCAAGCGAACGGATTTCTTTCACCAGTACGTTGAAGGATTCCGGCATGCCAGCATCGATCACGTGATCGCCCTTGACAAGGTTTTCGTATACTTTGGTACGTCCGCTGACGTCGTCTGATTTGACGGTCAACATCTCTTGCAAAACATACGAGGCGCCATAAGCTTCCAGTGCCCAGACTTCCATTTCGCCGAAACGCTGGCCGCCGAACTGTGCCTTGCCACCCAGCGGTTGTTGCGTGACCAGTGAGTACGGGCCTGTAGAACGTGCATGCATCTTGTCATCCACCAGATGGTGCAGCTTGAGCATGTGCATATAGCCAACCGTTACCGGCCGCTCGAAGGCTTCACCTGTGCGGCCATCATGCATCGTGACCTGATTCTTGGAAGCCGTCATTCCCAAGTGCTCGGCAACATGGTTCGGATAAGCGAGATCCAGCATGCGGCGAATTTCTTCTTCCTCTGCCCCGTCAAACACTGGCGTTGCAAACGGCACGCCGTTGGTGAGATTGGCCGCCAACTCCAGCACTTCCTGATCGGACATCGAATCGATATCTTCCTGCTTGCCGGAGCCTTGGTAAATCTGGTTGAGGAATTTGCGAAGCTCAGAGATTTTTTGGTGCGCCTTGAGCATGTCGCCAATGCGTTGCCCCAAGCCTTTCGCCGCCCAACCCAAGTGCGTTTCGAGAATCTGACCAACGTTCATCCGCGATGGTACGCCGAGCGGGTTCAATACGATATCGGCTGGCGTGCCATCTGCCATGAATGGCATATCTTCTACCGGCACGATGCGTGAGACAACACCCTTGTTGCCATGCCGTCCCGCCATCTTGTCACCCGATTGCAGACGACGCTTGACAGCCAGATATACCTTGACCATCTTCTGCACACCTGGTTGCAGCTCGTCACCTTGCGTCAGTTTCTTGCGCTTTTCTTCGAAAGCCATGTCGAACTGATGACGCTTCTCGTTGATCGACTCCTTGATCGCTTCGAGCGCTGTTGCGGTATCTTCCTCGGAGGGACGAATGTCAAACCAGTGGTATTTTTCCAAATCCGCCAGGTAGCCTTGCGTAATCTTCGCCCCTTTTGCGAGCTTCGGACCACCGTTAACAGCCTTGCCAACCAAGAGTCTTTCCAGACGATTAAACGCATCGCCTTCGACAATCCGTAACTGATCGTTCAAGTCAAGGCGGTAACGCTTCAGTTCATCATCAATGATTTGTTGCGCACGCTTGTCGCGTACCAGCCCTTCACGCGTAAACACTTGCACGTCAATAACCGTACCGACCATACCGGAAGGTACGCGCAGCGAGGTATCTTTCACGTCTGAAGCTTTTTCACCGAAAATCGCGCGCAGCAGTTTTTCTTCCGGGGTCAGCTGGGTTTCGCCGCGCGGCGTCACCTTGCCAACGAGCACGTCACCGGCTTCGACTTCTGCACCGATGTAAACGATGCCGGACTCGTCCAGACGCGCCAACTGATTTTCCGCCAGATTGGAAATGTCACGCGTAATTTCTTCTGCGCCAAGTTTGGTGTCGCGGGCAACCACGGACAATTCTTCAATATGAATCGACGTGTAGCGATCCTCTTCAACGACTTTTTCCGAAATCAGGATCGAATCCTCGAAGTTCAAACCGTTCCACGGCATGAACGCCACCAGCATGTTTTGGCCGAGTGCCAATTCGCCGAAATCGGTGGAGGCACCATCCGCAATCACGTCACCCTTTTCAACGCGGTCGCCAACCCTGACGATCGGCCGCTGGTTAATATTGGTGTTTTGATTGGAGCGGGTGTACTTGATCAGATTGTAGATGTCGACACCCACTTCGCCAGCGGCCGCTTCGTCATCGTTAACCCGGATCACAATACGACCCGCGTCAATGTAATCCACAGCGCCACCGCGCAAAGCTTGCACTGTCGTACCAGAGTCAACGGCCACCGTGCGCTCAACGCCGGTACCGACCAGCGCCTTTTCTGGACGCAAGCAGGGAACAGCTTGGCGCTGCATGTTCGCGCCCATCAGTGCGCGGTTTGCGTCGTCATGCTCCAGGAATGGAATCAGCGATGCGGCAACGGAAACAATCTGCCCCGGCGCGACGTCCATATACTGAATGCGCTCCGGTGATACCAAAATGGTTTCACCTGCTTCACGCGCTGACACCAGTTCGTCAGACAAACGGCCATTCGTGTTGATTGTCGCATTCGCTTGGGCAATGATGTAATTACCTTCTTCAATCGCCGACAGGTAATCAATCTGATCAGTTACCTTGCAGTCCACGACCTTGCGGTACGGCGTCTCCAAAAAGCCGTATTCATTCAAGCGCGCATACAAAGCGAGCGAGTTGATCAGGCCGATGTTCGGACCTTCTGGCGTTTCAATCGGGCACACACGACCATAGTGTGTTGGATGTACGTCACGCACTTCGAAACCCGCGCGCTCGCGCGTCAACCCACCCGGGCCAAGCGCAGAAACGCGGCGTTTATGTGTAATCTCGGAGAGCGGATTGGTTTGATCCATGAACTGCGACAACTGCGACGAACCAAAGAATTCGCGGATTGCAGCAGAGATGGGCTTGGAATTGATCAAGTCATGCGGCATCAGATTGTCCGCCTCAGCCTGACCAAGGCGCTCCTTGACAGCGCGCTCAACACGCACGAGGCCGGCACGGAACTGATTCTCGGCCAACTCGCCAACGCAGCGCACGCGACGATTACCAAGGTGATCGATGTCATCCACTTCACCGCGCCCGTTACGCAACTCGACGAGGATCTTGATTACGGCGTGAATATCGTCATTGGTCAGGGTCATCGGGCCATCGACGCCTTCATGGCCGATACGCCGGTTGAATTTCATGCGCCCAACTGACGACAAGTCGTAACGATCGTCGTTATAGAAGAGCCCGTTAAACAGGGCTTCGACAGAGTCTTCAGTCGGCGGCTCGCCAGGGCGCATCATGCGGTAAATGGCGATTTTCGCGGCCATCTGGTCAGCGGTTTCATCTGCACGCAAGGTTTGTGAAATGTATGCGCCTTGATCCAACTCGTTGGTGTAAAGCGTCAGAATTTCTTTCACGCTTGCGTCGCGGAGCTTTGCCAGCAATTCCTCCGTTAACTCATCATTGGCCTTTGCAATAATTTCGCCAGTGTCAGCGTCAACAACATTTTTGGCCAGTACGCGTCCAAGCAAATATTCTTCAGGCACAGAAATGCGTTGAATCCCCGCCGCTTCAATGTCGCGCACGTTACGCGCGTTGATGCGTTTGTCTTTCATGACCAGCACTTTGCCGGACTGATCAGTGATGTCAAAACGTGCCACCTCACCGCGCAACCGCTCCGGCACGAAGGCCATCTCGGCGCCTTCAGAGCGCAAGGTGAAATTGTCGAATGAGAAGAAATGTTCGAGGATTTGCTCATTGCTCATGCCAATGGCTTTAAGCAGGATCGTGACCGGCATCTTGCGACGACGATCCACGCGGAAGAACAGGATGTCCTTCGGATCAAATTCGAAATCCAGCCATGACCCACGGTAGGGGATGATGCGCGCAGAAAAAAGCAGCTTGCCAGACGAATGTGTCTTGCCGCGATCATGTTCAAAGAACACGCCGGGAGAGCGATGAAGCTGCGACACAATCACGCGTTCGGTGCCGTTAATCACAAACGAACCGGTCGATGTCATGAGCGGTAATTCGCCCATGTACACTTCCTGCTCCTTCATTTCTTTAACGACAGGCTTGGTCGGCGACTCTTTATCCAGAATCACCAAACGCACCTTGGCGCGTAGCGGGGACGCGTAGGTCAGACCGCGTTGCTGACATTCTTTCACATCGAACGGCGGCTCGCCGAGAGAATATGAAATGAACTCAAGACGGGCAAACCCGTTATGAGAAACAATCGGGAATATCGACGTGAAGGCGGATTGCAAACCTTCATTCTTGCGCTGCGACGGTATTTTGTCGGCTTGCAAAAAGTTATGATACGACTCGAGCTGGGTGGCCAGCAGGAACGGAACGTGGTGGACGTTTGCGCGCTTGCCGAAGGATTTGCGGATGCGCTTCTTCTCAGTAAATGAGTAGTGCATGGACACTCCGTTAGTGACAGGAAGGATGGAAAATTGAAACTTCGTTAGCAATCAACACTGACTTAAAAAGCCTTCGAAAATTCAGTTTTCAACCCTTATTGTTGCGTGCTCTGCACACGCCATTTATTTAAATTTTCAGGACGGCAAAAACCCGCCACTGAAACGCCAAATGAGTCAAGGCGGCCCCTCCCGTTTTCGGGGAGGTTCCGCTCTTTGACTTTGCTCTTGATAAGAAACCCTCGCTTGTCGATGTTATTTGATATCGACTTTCGCGCCAGCTTCTTCCAGTTTTTTCTTTGCCGCTTCTGCGTCTGCCTTAGGCAAACCTTCCTTGACTGGCTTCGGTGCGGAATCCACCAAGTCTTTGGCTTCTTTCAAGCCCAAGCCAGTGATTTCGCGAACAACCTTGATCACGCCAACCTTGTTTGCGCCGATTTCGGCCAAGTGAACGGTGAACTCGGTTTGCTCTTCGACAGCAGCAGCTGCAGCACCACCACCAGCAGGACCGGCAACAGCCATTGCTGCAGCAGAAACGCCAAATTTTTCTTCGAAAGCTTTTACCAGGTCATTCAGTTCCATGACGCTCATCGCGCCAACGGCTTCCAGAATGTCATTTTTGCTAATTGCCATTTGAAACTCCTAAGTTTGATTCGATTAAAACACCTGATCGTGACTTGCACAGAAAGCGCTCAGCTTATGCAGCTTCGGCTTCTTTCTTCGCTGCCAGTGCTGCCAATCCACGCGCAAAGGCCGAAACCGGCGCCTGCATGACACCCAACAACTGTGCCAACAGAACTTCTCTGCTCGGGATGTTGGCCAATGCCATCACACCAGCTTTATCCAATTGCTTGCCTGCGTAATTCCCCGCTTTGAGAACCAGCGCGTCGTTGGTTCTGGCAAAGTCGTTAAGCACTTTGGCAGCAGCAACGGCATCTTCCGAGATCGCATAGATCAACGGGCCGGTCATTTCAGCAGCAAGGTCTGCAAACACTGTGCCTTCTACAGCGCGACGTGCGAGCGTGTTTTTCAACACACGCAAGTACACGCTTTCGGCACGAGCTTTGGCGCGAAGTTGCGTCAAGCCACCGACCTGGATGCCACGATATTCGGCCAATACGATCGTTTGCGCTGTAGCCACCTTGGCAGCAACTTCGGCAACGACGGCCTTTTTGTCATTCAGATTGAGACCCACGGTCAACCTCCAAAAATGATGCTCGGTTTTAATACACCTTGCATCGGTTCGAACACGGTGTCCAACGTTAGGAGTTCCTCGTCAGCGAACTGACTGTAAAACTGCAAAACTGTCTGGGCGCACCATCTGCGCTGGGTGCAGAAATCTGCGTTTAACTTTGTCCACCAACTTCGTGGACGCCGCCCAACGGTCTTTGATTGCCTGAACCTTCTTCGATAATTTGATTCGGGTTCAGCCCAAAGTCCTGCCCCACACCTCAACGGCGCGGGGACTTCATTCTTTTATCAAACCGCCGTCAAAGTAGCGTGATCAACACGCACACCAGCGCCCATCGTCGATGAGAGCGAAAGCTTGCGTAAATACTGTCCTTTGCTGCTGGCCGGTTTGGCTTTCTGCAGCGCATCAATCAGTGCCATCAAATTCGTCTTGAGCGCGTCATCGGTAAACGACTTGCGGCCAATCGTGGCGTGAATGATGCCGGAACGATCCGTGCGATATTGCACTTGACCAGCCTTGGCGTTCTTGACAGCCGTTGCAACATCCGGCGTCACCGTACCAACGCGCGGATTCGGCATCAAACCACGCGGGCCAAGAATTTGACCCAGCGTGCCGACAACACGCATGGTGTCCGGCGAAGCGATCACAATGTCAAACGGCATATTGCCAGCTTTAATTTGTTCAGCCAGATCTTCCATGCCAACGATGTCTGCGCCTGCAGCCTTCGCCTGATCTGCTTTTTCGCCAGTGGCGAACACAGCCACACGAACGGTCTTTCCTGTGCCGGATGGCATGACGACCGAGCCACGAACCACTTGATCGGATTTACGAGGATCGACGCCCAGTTGCACTGCCACGTCAATCGACTCATTGAACTTCGCCGTTGCACATTCGCGAACAATGGCGAGCGCGCCTTCAAACGGGAGAACTTGGTTGCGATCCACTTTTGCCTTGATCGCTTTTGTACGTTTGGATAATTTCGCCATGATTAACCCTCCATCGTAATGCCGATTGAACGCGCAGAACCTGCGATGGTACGCACAGCAGCTTCCATGTCCGCGGCGGTCAAATCTTTCATTTTGACTTTCGCGATTTCTTCAGCCTGTGCGCGTGTAATCTTGCCGACCTTGTCAACGTGCGGCTTCGCAGAGCCCTTGTCGATGCCTGCGGCCTTTTTGATCAAGAAGGTCGCCGGCGGCGTCTTCATCTCGAACGTAAAGGATTTGTCCGCAAAAGCGGTGATCACAACGGGAATCGGCATGCCAGGTTCTAAACCTTGCGTTTGCGCATTGAACGCTTTGCAGAATTCCATGATGTTGAGACCACGTTGACCCAGTGCCGGGCCAATCGGGGGGGAAGGATTGGCTTTCCCAGCCGCAACTTGCAGCTTGATGAAGCCTACAATTTTCTTTGCCATGATATTTCCTGTGTTAATTGAGTAATAGCGCCGTCTTTTCAAAACTGAAGAGAACCGGCTCCTCTGCCAGATCGATCCACTGATCACGCCCTGGACTGGCGCTTGCTGCAAAACTGCTGACTACAAAATTTCTACGTGTTTACTGCAAAAACTTAGGTTTTTTCGACTTGCCCGAACTCCAGTTCCACGGGAGTGGCGCGGCCAAAAATGGTGACAGAAACGCGAAGACGTGATTTTTCGTAATTCACTTCTTCTACGTTACCGTTAAAGTCGGAGAATGGCCCTTCTTTGATACGCACCAATTCGCCCACCTCGTACAATGTCTTGGGACGAGGCTTTTCCACACCTTCCTGCATTTGCTGCAAAATCTTGTCGATGTCTTTGGCTGGCACTGGCGTTGGCCGGTTCAGCTTCCCGCCAATAAATCCCGTCACCTTGTTGGTGTTTTTCACCAAGTGCCAGGTTTCATCTGTCATCTCCATTTCGACAAGGATATATCCTGGGAAAAAACGGCGCTCGCTGACTGATTTTTGGCCGCCCTTAACCTCGATCACTTCTTCTGTCGGCACCAGAATCTGGCCAAACTTGTCCTGCATGCCAGCACGCTCAACGCGCTCAAGCAGTGCGCGACGCACGCTTTTTTCCATGCCGGAATACGCATGCACCACATACCAGCGTTTATTGCTTGGTGTAGCGGATGCGTTGTCTTGCGATTCGACCTGCAAGTTTTCTTGCGCCTTTTCGCTCATCATTTTTTCCAGCCGAGGATCACGTCATACAACACAAATTCGAGCACCCTGTCAGCGCCCCACAAATAGAGCGCCATAATCAGTACGAAACCGAATACGACAGCCGTTACGCGCAAGGATTCATTGCGCGTCGGCCAAACAACCCTTTTCGCTTCGCGTATGGACTCTTGTGCAAATGCCACAAAACCCCGCCCCATCGCTGAAGTCCATAACAAACCCGCCGCAACCAGCATGCCCGCGACGAGTACAGCAGTGCGCACCATGGTGGCTTTACCAGATAAAAAGTAAAACCCCACCACACCTGCCAATGCTGCCACACAGGCCAGCATCACTTTGACTTTGTCGCCTGAATTGCCGACTGTTTGTACGGATTGATTAGACATTCAGATTATCTTTCTGTGTCTTGCACACATTTGAGTGGCAGGGGCGGAGGGCATCGAACCCCCAACCTTCGGTTTTGGAGACCGACGCTCTGCCAATTGAGCTACACCCCTATTCAATGCAAAACCGATCGGGCTGCTTTCTACCGCGCCAAAGCCCAGCAGAAACATCCCGAACCTCATTACTCGATGATCTTCGCAACAACGCCGGCGCCGACGGTACGGCCACCTTCGCGAATCGCAAAGCGCAGGCCTTCTTCCATCGCGATCGGGCTGATCA
>QZKY01000008.1 GCA_003605115.1 Oxalobacter sp. | reverse complement strand
CCTGGATGACTGGAGCGCAACGACGCATTGGTTTGGGATCGCGTGAAGGCAGTCAGTGGCTGATGAGCGAAGTGGTGCCACGTGGTGGTGAAGCTGCGCGCATTTCATCCGAATATCTTTTTCTAGCACAGCAGCTTGGTTTGAAAACAGATGATTTCATGCCGACACTGCATCTTGATCCTGCGGCAGAATCTCGTGCATTGGAAAAACTGGCGGGTCATGGGTTGGCACCCGGAAATTATGCTGTGTTCGCTGCGTTTACAACACGTCCGCAAAAACACTGGTTTAACGATGCTTGGCAGAGTTTGGCGCCAATAGTCCAAGAAAAGACAAGATTGGTTCCGGTGTTGTTGGGTGGGCCGGCAGACAAGGACGCCGCTGAACGAATTGCAGCAGGTGCGCCGAATATTGTGAATCTTGTTGGACAAACGCGCTTGGACGAAGCGGCGGCGGTGGTGCGTCATGCAAGCGCTTTAATTGGCGTGGATACCGGCCTCACGCATATGGGCATTGCCTTTTCGATTCCGACGGTGGCGATTTTCGGATCGACCTGTCCTTATACGGATACGCAACGCGGCAATGCGAAAGTCATATGGCTAGGATTGCCGTGTTCGCCGTGCCGTCGCAAGCCCACCTGCGGTGGCGCCTGGACGTGCTTGCGTGATATTACGCCTGAGAGGGTGATGCAGGAGTTGGAGAGCGTTATAGGGCAGACCGCATGAGAGTCTTGCACGTTGAGTCTGGTATGCGTTACTACGGTGGCGCAAGGCAAGTCGCCTACATCATGGAAGGCTTGGCCGCGCATGGCGTGACGAATTTTCTTGCGTGTCCTGTAGGTGCCGACATTGCACATGAAGTGGGTGCGTGGGCAGAAGTGCATCAGATACCGATGCGTGGCGACATTGATGTCGGCATGGCCTCGCGTATGGCCAAACTGATTCGCCAACTTCAACCAGATATTGTTCATCTGCATAGTCGACGCGGTGCAGACGTATGGGGTGGGGTGGCTGCCAAAATGACCGGCACGCCCTGTGTATTGTCGCGTCGCGTGGATAACCCGGAACCACGTTGGCTCGTTGCATTGAAATACCGACTCTACGATCGTGTGATCACGATTTCCGAAGGTATTCGTGGAGTTTTGCTTTCGGAAGGATTGGCGCCAGAGCGCGTTACCTGTGTGCGCAGTGCAGTCGATGCTGCGCCTTATCTCATCCCTGCCAATCGTGATGCGCTTTGCGGTGAATTCAGTTTGCCGCAAAATGCCATCGTGATCGGCATGGTGGCGCAGTTGATCCCACGCAAGGGGCATCGCTATCTGATCGAATCGATTCAGGCGTTACGACAGGATTATCCGAACATGCGTGTATTGATGTTTGGGCGTGGTGCCTTGCAGCCCGAACTGGAAAATGAAGTTAAAACTCGCGGGCTTTCCGACATCATCCGATTTGCGGGGTTTCGTACCGATTTGCCGCGTTGGATGGGCGCGCTGGATATTCTGGCGCATCCGGCCGATATGGAAGGTTTGGGCGTTTCTTTATTGCAGGCGTCTGCTGCAGCCGTGCCAATCATCGCGACGCGTGCGGGCGGCATGCCGGAAGCGGTGGCGGATGGTATCAGCGGTATGCTGATTCAACCGGGCGATGTTTCTGCATTGACCTCAAAACTGCGTTTGCTGCTGGAAGATGAGGATTTGCGCAAGCGTTTGGGTGATGCAGGACGCAAGCGCATCCTGTCCGAATTCTCTGTCGAAGCCATGGTGCAGGGGAATCTTGCTGTGTATCGATCTGTGCTGGAAAATCGAAAGCACGAAAAATAAGAACGACAAGCTTAGAACAGCGAGCTACATCAGGACGATGTCGTACTGATCCTGCGCATATCCCGTTTCCACCTGAAGCGAAACCGGCTTTTTGATAAAGTCGGACAGCATCGCCAGATGCTGTGATTCTTCCTCCAGGAACATGTCGATGACCGCTTGCGAAGCCAGAATGCGAAATTCGCGCGGGTTGTACTGCTTCGCTTCACGCATGATTTCCCGGAAAATTTCATAGCAGGTCGTACGTGCCGTTTTCACTTCACCTTTGCCACTACAGGCGGGGCAAACTTCGCAGAGGATATGAGCAAGCGATTCCCGCGTGCGTTTGCGTGTCATTTCGACCAAGCCCAACTCGGAAAAATCGCTCACCGAGACCTTGGTGCGATCCGCCGCGAGCGTCTTGTTTAATTCAGCTAACACGGCGTCACGATGTTCTGGATTCTCCATGTCGATGAAGTCGAGGATGATAATGCCGCCGAGATTGCGTAGTCGCAGTTGACGTGCAATGGCGTGCGCTGCTTCAAGGTTCGTCTTGAAGATGGTGTCGTCAAAATTTCTTCCGCCAACAAAGCCGCCCGTATTCACATCGATGGTGGTCATCGCTTCTGTTTGATCGATGATCAGGTAGCCACCTGATTTCAAATCTACGCGGCGACTCAGCGCGCGCTGGATTTCGTCTTCCACCCCATAGAGATCGAAAATAGGGCGATCCCCGGTGTAATGCTGCAGTCTGTCAAGCACCCCCGGTGTATAGCGAGCCGCGAATTCGGTGAGAGCATGATGATTTTTGCGCGAATCGACGTGAATGGTCGCAACATTGTCGTGAACGAAGTCCCGCAATACGCGCTGTGCGAGGCTTAAATCTTGGTAAAGCAACTGTGGAGGTGCTTGCGTTCTCTCTGCTTCCTGAATGCTTTCCCAGATTTTCTTCAGATAATTGATGTCAGATTGAAACTCTGCATCGGTTGCGTCATCTGCAATGGTACGAACAATGAACCCGCCTTTTTCATCCGATCCAGTCAGATTTTGAAGTCGCTCACGAAGGGCTTCACGTTCTGACTCGTCTTCAATGCGTTGCGAGATGCCGATATGTTTTTCCTGCGGAAGATACACCAGCATGCGGCCCGCGATTGAGATTTGCGTGGAGAGACGCGCGCCTTTGGTGCCCATTGGGTCTTTGATGACGCGCACCAGCACGGTTTGCCCATCATGCAGAATTCTTTCTATTGGCGCAGGGGGATTGCTGCTGTTATGCGGGTTGGCTTCAAAGATGTCGGCAACGTGCAGGAAGGCGGCACGCTCCAGCCCAATATCCACGAATGCCGATTGCATGCCAGGCAAAACGCGAACCACCTTGCCAAGATATATGTTGCCCGCCAGACCGCGCGACAGGGTGCGCTCAACGTGCAACTCCTGTACAACACCCTGCTGAATGATGGCAATGCGTGTTTCCTGTGGCGTGATATTGACGAGGATATCTTCTTTCATAGCGTTTTGATCCCCGCTTGTTGCAGCAGTTGTGCTGTTTCATACAAGGGCAGCCCCATGATGCTGGAGTAACTTCCGGCAATGTGGGAGATAAAGACGGCTGCCAAACCCTGTATCCCATAGCCACCAGCTTTATCGAACGGTTCGGGAGTAGCGCAGTAATTTTGAATCTGTTCGTCTGTTAGTGAGGCGAAGGAAACCTCAGAGATTTGTGTGGTTTGCCAAATTTTCTCTCTGTGTTTAATGGCGATCGCAGTGAGTACCTGGTGTGTGCGACCAGAAAGTTGCCGAAGGATCTGCACTGCTTCATCGCGGTTCGCAGGTTTTCCCAGAATTTTGTCGTCAATCGTTACGGTCGTGTCGGCAGCCAAAATGGGCAAGACGGGCAAGCGACGAGCAAGCATGATGTTGTGTCCAACGGTTGCTTTTTCTCGCGTGACGCGCGCGACATAATCTTGGGGGCTTTCACCGGCAAGGACATCTTCGTTGACGCCAAGCCCGCGCGATCCCTTATCGTTTAAGAGCAGTAGCGAAAAATCAACGCCAATTTGCCGCAGCAACTCACGTCGTCGGGGGCTGCCTGAGGCAAGGTAGATGCGTTGTTTGAGCGTAGCCATTCAACTCCGATGGTAAGGGTGGTTTTGGGTAATTGTCCAGGCGCGATACAGTTGTTCTGCCAACAAGACACGTACCATACCGTGCGGTAGTGTCAGGCTGGAGATGCGGATGAGGTCATCGGCTTTGGCTTTGAATTCTGTATCCAGACCATCAGCACCGCCGATTACAAAGGCTACGTCGCGACCATCTTGTTGCCACTGGGTCAGTTTCTGCGAAAGTTCAAGCGTCGTCAAATCTTTGCCGCGTTCATCCAGTACGACGATGCGTGCACCTTTTGGTATGGCAGCTTCAATGCGCTCACGCTCCAGTAGCATGGCAATGGCCGCCGGTTTTCCGCCGGTACGATCCGTCGCCCGAATCTCCTTGAGCGTGATTTTGCATTCAGGCGGCATGCGCTTTGCATACTCGCCAAAACCATTCTCGACCCAACTGGGCATCTTTTGGCCGACGGCGAGAATGACAAGTTGCATGATGTCTTACTTGGCGGTTTTCTTTTTCGCGCTGACTTTTTTTGCAGCCACCTTTTTTGGCGCTGTTTTTTTGACGGCGGGTTTTTTAGCGATGGCCTTTGGTTTACTGGTTGCCGTTTTTTTGACAGGCGTTTTTGTTGCAGTCGATTTCTTGGCAGGCGCGGCTTTTTTAGCAGTGACCGTTTTCGCGGTTGTTTTGCTGGCTGGCTTGGTGCTTGCTTTGGAAACCGTGCCCGATGCCTTCTTCACAGTCTTCTTGGTGGGCACCCTTGAAGTCTTTGTAGCGGCTTTTGTGGCGGCCTTGCGTGGTGCTGGCTTCTTGGCCACGGCTTCGCTTGCTTTCACCTCGGAGGCTTTTGGCAAAGACTTCGGTTGCGCGTTTTTGGTTTTTTCGCGCTTTTGTTCCTTGAGGGCGACCGGTTTATCTCCCCAGATTTCTTCAAGGTGATAGTAAGCACGGATGGTTGGCTGCATGATGTGAACGATCATGTCGCCGAGATCGACGAGTACCCATTCGCCCGTGTTTTCGCCTTCAATGCTGATGATTTTTCCGCCGGCTGCTTTGACCTTGTCTCGTACAGAGGCTGCCAGCGCTCGGGTTTGACGGTTGGAGGTACCGGAGGCGACCGCGATGCGGTCAAACATGCTGGTCAGATGGGTGGTATCAAATAACCGGATATCCTGGGCTTTGACGTCTTCCAGTGCATCCACGACGAGCTTTTGCAGTTTCTTGATGTCCATTTAGTCCTTGTAAAGATGAAATTGTTCGATATAGTCTAGCACTACCGCCGGAACTTGCGCGACGGGTTTTTCGCCGCGCTGGAGTTTGGGGCGGATGTCGGTTGCAGAAACGTCGACAGCCAACCCGCTGCCAATGAATGCGTATCCGCAAGGGGTTGTGCGTATTTGTGCCAAGCCGGCCGTGCGCATGGCAAAGGCCTGTGCAACGTCTGGCGGCAAGGTAGTCCTATCAATGGGATAGCCGGGGCGTGTGGCAACACACAGGTGGGCATAGTGAAAAAGTTCCGGCCAGTCTTTCCAGGTGTCGAGCTGCTGCAACTGATCTGCGCCAAGCAAAAATGCCATGGACGTTTGTGAACCGAGTTCGCTGCGCAATTGCTTCAAGGTGTCGATGGTGTACGTTGCACCTTGTCGATCTATTTCCTGTCGATCAATGGTGACGGAAAAGGGGAGGGGTGCGAAGGCGAGCCGAAGCATTTCGATGCGATGCTCGGCAGAGGCCAGTTTCATTTCCTTTTGCCAGGGATTTCCTGCGGGGATGATGCGCAGTTCATCAGGCTTCAGATGTTCGACGAAATACACTGCGAGCGCTATGTGGCCATTGTGTATCGGGTCGAAACTGCCTCCGAGGATGGCGACGCAGCGTGTCATGATGATGTCGTCATTCAATCGTGATGCTGTTTGAGTGCGCGCCAGCCGATGTCGCGGCGAAATTGTGCGCCATCGAAATGGATTCTATCAACGGCTTCGTAGGTCAGCTTCTGCACCATTTTCATGGTGTCGGCCAGTCCAACGACACATAACACCCGTCCGCCAGAGGTCGTGAGTTTCCCATCTTTGAGGGTTGTCCCCGCGTGGAAGGTAATGCAATCCGATGTTTCTGGCGCGATGCCGGTGATGACATCGCCGCTTCGGGGGGTGTCCGGATAATTGGCCGCAGCCATCACCACTCCCAGCGCCGTGCGGCGATCCCATTGGAGTTCTATTTGGTCGAGCGTGCCGTTGACAGCGTGATTCATTATCGTCAGCAAGTCGGTGCGAAGGCGCGCCATGATGGGCTGCGTTTCCGGGTCGCCCATGCGGCAATTGAACTCCAGCGTTTTAGGGGTGCCTGTTGCATCGATCATGACGCCGGCATACAGAAAACCAGTGTATGGGATCCCATCCTTCGCCATGTTTTGCACGGTTGGCGTAATGATTTCGCGCATGATGCGTGCGTGAATTTCCGGCGTGACGACGGGGGCAGGTGAATAAGCGCCCATACCGCCCGTGTTCGGACCAAGATCGTTATCTTTCAAGCGTTTGTGATCCTGACTGGTGGCCAAGGCCAGGATGTTTTTGCCATCCACCAATACGATGAAACTGGCTTCTTCGCCTTCAAGAAATTCTTCAATCACGACGCGCGCACCAGCGTCACCAAGTTTGTTATCCGAGAGCATCATGTCGATGGCAGCATGCGCTTCGTCTTCTGCCATGGCGACCACCACGCCTTTGCCCGCAGCCAAACCATCCGCCTTGATCACAATCGGCGCGCCTTCCTTGCGGACATATTCATGCGCAGCGTTTGCATCAGTGAACGTTTGATAGCGCGCTGTCGGGATCTTGTGTCGTTGCATGAAGGATTTGGCAAAATCTTTTGAGCTTTCCAGTTGTGCCGCTTCGCGGGTCGGGCCAAAAATTTTCAAGCCCTCTCTGCGAAAAATGTTGACAATCCCTGCAGCCAAGGGCGCTTCCGGCCCAACGACCGTCAGTGAAATACCTTCTTTTTTCACAAATTCTGCGAGTTGCTCCGGATCGGTGATCGCGATGTTGGTCATGCGCGAATCAAGCGCTGTGCCGCCATTGCCGGGTGCAACGAAAACTTTGCGTACGCGTTCAGACTGCGCCATTTTCCAGGCCAAGGCATGTTCGCGCCCGCCTGAGCCGACGATGAGGATTTTATTGAGATAGCTATGTGAAGTTTGGGTCACAATATGAGCTCGGTAGAGAGTTGGTTTGTATGTGTTGCAGGGAGGCGCTGAAAAAACCTGTGAGCGCACAGCAGGTTGTTCAGTGTCGCCCTAGTTTTCAATGCTGGCGTTGGTATAAACTTCCTGTACGTCATCGATGTTTTCCAGCGCATCGAGTAATTTCTGCATTTTGACGGCATCGTCGCCATCGAATTCTGTTTCATTATCGGGGCGCATGATCACTTCAGCCATCTCCGGTTTGAAACCGGCTTTCTCCACCGCTTCTTTTATCTTCGGGAAATCGTTGGGCTGACACAGCACTTCAATGCCGCCTTCCTCATCAGTAATCACATCTTCAGCCCCAGCATCCAGTGCAACTTCCATGAGTTTGTCTTCATCCGTACCAGGGGCAAAATACAATTGGCCGCAATGTTTGAACATGAAAGCGACGGAGCCTTCGGTGCCCATGTTTCCGCCGAATTTTGAAAAGGCGTGGCGTACTTCTGCCACGGTACGCACGCGGTTGTCGGTCATGCAGTCCACGATGATGGCTGCGCCGTTAATGCCATAGCCTTCGTAACGCACTTCTTCATAGTTGGCGCCTTCCAGTCCACCCGTGCCGCGCGCAATCGCACGCTGGACATTTTCTTTGGGCATGTTGGCTTCGGCCGCTTTGTCGATGGCCACTCTCAAACGGGGATTGGCGTTCGGGTCGCCGCCGCCCAAGCGGGCAGCAACGGTGATTTCCTTGATGACGCGAGTCCAGACTTTGCCGCGTTTGGCGTCAGCAGCGGCCTTTTTGTGCTTGATGTTAGCCCATTTACTATGTCCTGCCATTTTGATCTTTCTATCACGAAGCGTTGGAGAAACAGGGAGCAAGCGACACTCATCTTTGCGCGCAGCACTTCATCTGGATGCGCTCGCCTGGAACTTTTTTGTTTCCCATATATAATCTGGTGAGCGATTTTATCATAGCGTAGCCGCTGAATTTGCCCTCTTCCCGTGATGTTCTTAGCCTGCGCCTGACGCTTTCAAGGAAAATGAGATGGAGCCCATGCAAGATCCTGGCAGCGATAAAACGTACAAGGTGCAACGTAAGACAAACCCTTACCCGAGGATATTGGCCGATATTGGCGGAACCAATGTCCGTTTTGCGCTGGAGCAGGCAGATGGGCGATTCGAGGCGGTGTTTGTGCAGCCGCTCAAAAACTTTGTTTCGATCAGCCAAGCGCTTAGTGCTTATCTTGCCGACCCCATTGCTTTGCGCGCGAACGTCATGCAAGCCTCTTGGGCGGCATTCGCAATGGCATGCCCCATCGATGGGGACGACGTCAAGATGACGAACGCAAACTGGTCGTTCTCGATCGAAGCGCTACAGCAAGAATTCGGTTTTGAAAAATTACGGGTCGTCAATGACTTCACGGCCTTGGCGATGTCCATCCCGCGTTTTACAAACGATCAAGTGCGTCAGGTAGGAGGGGGGGCAGCCAAGCGTCATGCTGCGATAGGCTTGATTGGTGCGGGCACCGGTTTGGGTGTGTCGGGTTTGGTTCCCGCTAAAGAAGGATGGTTGCCCTTGTCCTCCGAAGGCGGTCACGTCACCTTTTCACCAAGCAGTGAACGTGAAATGGATATTTTGCGATTCGCCTGGAAAGCGTTGCCGCACGTTTCTGCGGAGCGCTTGATGTCCGGGATGGGCATCGAGTTGATTTATCGTGCCGTATCGGTTTTGTCTGGCGTGAACCGTGATCCGCTTGCAGCGCCTGAAATTGTACGACGCGCCCTGACGCATGCCTGTCCCATTTGCGATGAAACCCTGGAATTATTCTGCGGCATGCTTGGTACGGTTGCGGGTAATCTGGCCTTGACCTTGGGGGCGCAGGGTGGCATCTACATTGGCGGCGGCATCGTGCCGCGTTTGGGGGAGCGCTTTGACCAATCGTGTTTTCGCCAGCGATTTGAAGCAAAAGGGCGGTACGCTCAGTACCTTGGCGGCATTCCGACGTTTGTGATCACAATGGCGCATCCCACTTTGCTCGGCGTTTCAGCGATATTGCAGGAATCGTGAATCGGTCCAGCGTACTTGCTTCAGTGGGGGTTGTCGCTGCGTTCAGATTCTCAAGCCCTCAAGCCACCTGGCAAAGGAAACGCGATTTTTTCCTCGACGCCCGCCATGATTTGCACATTCTCGATGCCGAAGTCTTTTAATCGCGCAATCACCTCCTGAACCAGCACTTCTGGCGCCGATGCGCCCGCTGTCAGGCCGATGCGTTTTTTTTCGATCAACCAGGCGGGGTCAATTTGCGAAGCGTTATCCACCATGCGCGCAAAGGTTCCGGTTTTTTCTGCGACTTCGCGCAAACGATTGGAGTTGGAGCTATTGGGGCTGCCCACGACAATGACCATGTCCACCTGCGGCGCAAGGGCTTTGACGGCCATCTGTCGGTTGGTCGTGGCATAGCAAATGTCCGCTCTTTTCGGTTCAATAATGTTCGGGAAGCGCTGCTTGAGAGCCGCAATGACTTCGGCGCTATCATCAAGAGAGAGCGTGGTTTGCGTAACGTATGCCAGATTGTTCGGGTCAGACACCTGCAGGCTGTCAACGTCGGCCGGTGTTTGCACCAGATGGATCCCACCGTCGAGCTGCCCCATGGTGCCTTCGACTTCGGGATGTCCTCGGTGACCAATCATGATGATTTCGCGCCCTTCTTGATCCATGCGCGCGACTTCCATGTGAACTTTCATGACGAGTGGGCAGGTGGCATCGAATACACGGAGCTGCCGTGCTTCGGCTTGCGCGCGAACCGCTTGCGAGACCCCGTGGGCTGAAAAAATGACCGTGCTGCCGGGCGGCACTTCATCCAGCTCACTCACAAAAATGGCGCCCTTTTGGCGCAAGCCGCTCACCACATAGGCGTTGTGCACGATTTCGTGCCTGACGTAAATCGGTGCGCCAAATTGTTCGATCGTCCGTTCAACGATTTCGATGGCGCGATGTACTCCGGCGCAAAAGCCGCGTGGCTGCGCCAGCAGAATTGTCTTGTCCATTTGCTTTTTGATAACGATAATGATGTAATTGCAAGCGGCATTCTAATGCAGCTTTCCTTTTTGCACACAAACGCAGGGACAGAAGGGCGGATATGGCGATTACGGATTGGCCCGAGGATCAGCGACCACGGGAAAGGCTGATCAAGCATGGCGCGCAGGCTTTGTCCGACGCAGAGTTGCTGGCCATCTTTTTGCGTGTCGGTGTCAGAGGGAAATCTGCGGTAGATTTGGGGCGAGAAATGCTGGCACATTTTGGATCGCTAAATGGCTTGTTTACCGCAGGGTTACCGGCCTTTTCATCCATTAACGGTTTGGGTGAAGCCAAGTATGCACAGTTGCAGGCGACCCTGGAACTGGCGCGGCGCTCCCTTCTGGAAGAGTTGAAGTCCGGAGCCATACTCGAATCGCCGCGTGCGGTACGGGAGTATCTTCAGCTTTTTCTGGGGCACCGTTCGCATGAATCCTTCGCGGTGCTTTTTCTCGATGTCAAAAACCGGCTCATTGCAGCGCAAGAAATGTTTCGCGGCACGCTTACCCAAACCAGCGTGTACCCGCGTGAAGTCGTCAAGGCTGCGCTGGCGCATAATGCAGCCAGTGTCATCCTCGCGCACAATCATCCCTCAGGCGCACCGGAACCCAGTGCTGCAGACCGGTCATTGACGCAGGCACTGAAACAGGCTTTGGCGCTGGTGGATGTGCGCGTACTTGACCACTTCGTTGTCGCCGGTACGCAACTCTATTCGTTTGCCGAAAAGGGCTTGATTTGACCGATATAGGTGTTTGAGCGTGCCAGTGAACATTTCAGGTATTGGGGCATTTCTTGCCGTGCTTGCTCAATATCAGCTAAAATGTCGGACTTAGCTCAGCGCAGGTCGCTATTTGAGGGTTTTTCCCGTTTCTGATCAAGATCTTGCGCGCATTATTGCATTCACATTTTTTGGACGATTTACATGGCAACTGTTGAAACGCTCGACAAGCTCGAACGCCGCATCACCATCAATATTCCTCGCGATGAGGTCAAAACCGAAGTGGATAAGCGCCTTAAGGCGCGTGCGCGCACTGCAAAAGCGCCGGGATTTCGTCCGGGCAAGGTTCCGATGAAAATGATCGAGGCGCAATTTGGGCACGATATTACGACAAGCGTACTGGAACAAAAAATCCACGAAGTGTTCAGCACAAGCGCCTCGGCGAATAACTTGCGCGTGGCGGGTTATCCGCGAATCGAGATCAAGACAGGAAGCGAGCTTCTCGAAACACATTACGCTTTTAACGCGACTTTCGAAGTCTACCCAGAGTTCAGCATGGGTGACTTGTCTGCGCTGGCAATCGAAAAGGTCAAGGTCGACATTGACGAGAGTGAGGTGGACAACACCATCAATGTGCTTCGCAAGGGGCGTGCTGAATTCCATGCTCGCGGCGTGCAAGGAAAATACGGCGACGGCGGCAGCGATATCTCTGCGCACAATGGCGATATGGTGACCATTAACTTCAACGGCACGATTGACGGTGTCGAGTTTGAAGGTGGCAAGTCAGAGGGCTACGCGTTCGTGCTTGGCGATGGACAAATGCTTCCGGCATTCGAAACTGCCGTGTTGGGCATGCGCGTTGGCGAGGAAAAGAAATTTCCGCTGACTTTCCCGGCCGATTATCACGGCAAGGATGTGGCTGGCAAGACAGCCGAGTTTACCGTTTCAGTCAGCCAAATAGAGTGGCCGCATTTGCCTGAAGTGGATGCCGAATTTGTGAAATCGCTGGGTCTTGCTTCCGGCGAAGTGAGCGATATGCGCGCAGAAATTCGCGACAGTCTGGTGCGCGAATCCGAAACGCGACTGAAAGCCATCAACAAACAAAATGTTCTGGATGCGCTGAACAAGGCTGCCACATTCGATGTGCCCAAAGCCCTTGTCGATCAAGAGGTCAACCAATTGATTGAAATGGCGAAGACGAGCATTGCCCAGATGGGGCGCGATCCGCTCAATTCAAAGTTGCCAGTTGAGCTGTTCACGGAACAAGCGGAACGTCGCGTGCGCCTAGGCTTGATTTTGGGCGATTTGGTTGAAGCCAATCAATTGAAGGCAACGCCGGAACAAATTCGCGCTCAGGTAGAGGCGCTGGCCAAGAGCTATCAAGATCCGCAAATGGTCATCAATTACTATTATGGTGACAAAAACAGAATGGCTGAAGTCGAATCGATGGTGCTGGAAGACAATGTCGTGAACCATGTTCTGGACAAAGCCAGCGTTACCGATAAGACGATGCCGTTTGAGGAATTGATGGCGCGTCGCGTAAATGCTTGAGTGGCTGACCGTTAAAAAGAACTTTCAAGGGGGGAGACGATGACTTTCGGAAATGGAAAATCTGCTTTGGATACCGAGATGATCGGCATGATCCCAATGGTGATTGAGCAAAGTGGTCGCGGTGAGCGCGCTTTCGATATTTATTCCCGCCTTTTGAAGGAGCGCGTGATTTTCCTTGTGGGACCTGTCAATGACCACACTGCCAATTTGATTGTGGCGCAGATGCTCTTTCTGGAAAGCGAAAATCCGGACAAGGATATCTCCCTTTACATCAATTCTCCGGGCGGTTCGGTTTCGGCAGGCATGGCAATTTACGACACCATGCAATTCATCAAACCCGAAGTCTCAACCCTGTGTACCGGCATGGCAGCGTCGATGGGGGCTTTTTTGCTGGCAGCTGGCGCTAAGGGCAAACGGTTTTCCCTTCCGAATTCGCGCGTCATGATTCACCAACCCTCTGGCGGAGCGCATGGGCAAGCCAGTGACATTGAAATTCAGGCGCGGGAAATTCTTTACCTACGAGAACGTCTCAATGGTATTTTGGCTGAGAAAACCGGGCAGACAATCGAGCAAATTGCCAGAGACACAGAACGCGACAATTTCATGTCGGCGGAAGAGGCAGTCACTTACGGCTTGATCGATAAGGTCTTAACCAACCGCGCATAATTACCGGCGCTTGAAATTCACCACAAACACTCATGTTTTGGTGACAAGTTGCTGACTGGATTCATCGTGTTGTGTTATTGTTTAAGCGCAAGAAAGCTTTTTTCATTGCATTTTATATTGCGCTTACGACAACACGCTTTCACAACGGCATTCCATAATGGCTGAAAAAAAATCTTCCAGCGGCGAGAAACTTCTCTATTGCTCGTTTTGCGGCAAAAGTCAGCATGAAGTCAAAAAACTGATTGCGGGACCTTCCGTATTTATTTGCGACGAGTGCATCAATCTCTGCAACGACATCATTCGTGATGAAACTGCCGGAACAGAGACGCTAGCCAATGCCAAGTCCGATTTGCCGACACCACACGAAATTTCCGTGATGCTGGATCAATATGTGATTGGCCAGGAAAGAGCCAAGCGCATTTTGTCGGTAGCGGTATATAACCACTACAAGCGTCTTAAACATCACGAGAAGAAAGACGATGTCGAGCTCTCCAAGAGCAACATCCTCTTGGTGGGACCGACCGGCTCGGGTAAAACCCTGTTGGCGCAAACGATGGCGCGCATGTTGAATGTGCCTTTTGTGATTGCGGATGCCACGACGCTGACCGAGGCGGGTTATGTCGGCGAAGACGTCGAAAACATCATTCAGAAGTTGCTGCAGAACTGTAACTATGAAGTAGATAAAGCACAGCGCGGCATTGTGTATATCGATGAAATCGACAAGATTTCACGCAAGTCAGACAACCCATCGATTACGCGCGACGTTTCCGGCGAGGGCGTACAGCAGGCTCTGCTGAAGCTTATTGAAGGCACGATGGCGGCTGTTCCGCCACAAGGCGGACGCAAGCATCCGAACCAGGATTTTGTCCAGGTCGATACGACGAATATTCTGTTCATCTGCGGCGGCGCATTTGATGGACTGGAAAAAATCATTGCGGATCGCTCCGACAAGGGTGGTATCGGATTTTCTGCAACGGTTAGGAGCCAGGCTGAGAAAGAATCCAGCGAAGTGCTCTCCAACGTCGAGCCGGAGGATTTGATCAAATTTGGACTCATTCCAGAATTGGTCGGTCGCTTGCCCGTGGTGGCGACGCTCAACGATTTGACGGAAGAAGCCTTGATTCAAATTTTGCTTGAGCCCAAGAACGCACTGGTCAAACAATATTCCAAATTGTTGGCGATGGAAGGTGCTGAACTCGACATTCGTCCTGCTGCGTTGCAGGCTATCGCTAAAAAAGCCCTGGCACGTAAAACTGGTGCGCGCGGGCTGCGTTCCATTCTTGAGAATGTGTTGCTCGACGTGATGTACGATTTACCGACCGAGCAGAATGTTGTCAAGGTTGTTATCGATGAGAATACGATCACGAGTGGCGCAAAACCTTTGTTGATATACCAAGATCAACCCAGCCAGCAAAAAGCTGCAAGCTAATTGATTTACCTTCACTCTTACGCGCGTTGCCCATGAGTAATGTCATGCGCTTTTATGTTTTCGCGCTATACAATGACATGGAGTGAAATTCACGGCATTTTCTGCATATATTTTTAATTTTTTAACGCAAAACCTTGTTTTTTGGCTTTTTGAGCCAACATTACTGTAATCTTGAACATTTCAAATAAGGGTTTGCCATGACAAATACACCCCTTACCCAAGAAACACGCCTTTCTTTGTTGCCCTTGCGGGATGTTGTCGTCTTTCCGCATATGGTCATACCGCTGTTTGTCGGTCGTCCTCGTTCGATCAAGGCGCTGGAGACAGCGATGGAAAATGGCAAAACCATCATGCTGGCGGCGCAAATGGCTGCAGCCAAAGATGAGCCGTCGGCAAGTGACATATACAAAATCGGTTGTATTGCCAACATTTTACAAATGCTCAAACTTCCTGATGGCACGGTAAAAGTGTTGGTTGAGGGTGTGCAACGTGCGAATATCCAGCATATCGAGGATTACGAAACCCACTTCATGGCAGATTTGGTGCCGGTTGAATCGCTGATCAAGAACGAGGCCGAAGTCGAAGCAATGCGTCGGGCGATCGTTCAGCAATTTGACCAGTACGTCAAACTGAACAAAAAAGTCCCACCGGAAATTTTGGGTTCTCTGTCGGGCATAGAGGATGTCGGCCGTTTGGCAGACACCATCGCAGCACATTTGCCGCTCAAACTGGAACAAAAGCAGACAGTATTGGAGCAGGCTGACGTCGAAAAGCGCCTCGAAACGCTGTTGACTTACCTGGAAGGCGAACTCGACATCATGCAAGTCGAGAAGCGTATCCGCGGTCGCGTCAAGCGTCAGATGGAAAAATCGCAACGCGAGTATTATTTGAACGAGCAGGTCAAGGCGATTCAGAAGGAGTTGGGCGAAGAAGAAGGCAGTGATTTTGATGAATTTGAAAAACGCATCAAAGCGGCCAAAATGCCCAAGGAAGCGCGGGAAAAAGCACAATCCGAACTGAAGAAACTCAAGCTGATGTCGCCGATGTCGGCGGAAGCGACGGTTGTGCGTAACTATATCGATACGCTCGTCAATCTGCCATGGAAGAAAAAATCCAAGATCAACAATGATCTGTCTGTTGCTGAAAAAGTGCTCGAGGATGATCACTATGCGCTCGACAAGGTCAAGGAACGCATCCTTGAATATCTTGCTGTGCATCAGCGCGTAGACAAGGTAAAAGCGCCGATTCTGTGCTTTGTGGGGCCACCGGGCGTCGGTAAGACTTCACTGGGGCAGTCGATTGCGCGTGCGACCAACCGCAAGTTTGTGCGCATGGCTTTGGGTGGCGTACGGGATGAAGCAGAAATTCGCGGTCACCGTCGTACCTACATCGGTTCCATGCCAGGCAAGATTTTGCAAAGTCTTTCCAAGGCAGGTGTGCGCAATCCCTTGTTTTTGCTGGACGAAGTGGACAAGATTGGTGCAGACTTCCGTGGCGATCCGTCAGCGGCATTGCTCGAAGTGCTCGATCCGGAACAGAACCATACTTTCTCCGATCACTATGTCGAAGTGGATTTTGACTTGTCCGATGTGATGTTCATTGCCACATCCAACTCGCTGAACATTCCGGCACCCTTGCTCGACCGGATGGAAGTGATTCGTCTCGCGGGGTATACGGAAGATGAAAAGACCAATATCGCCCAGCAGTATTTGATTCCCAAGCAAATCAAGAACAATGGTTTGAAGAAGGATGAGATCAACATCACCGAAGCGACGATTCGCGACATCGTGCGCTACTACACGCGCGAAGCGGGTGTGCGTGCGCTGGAGCGGGAGATTTCCAAGATTTGCCGCAAGGTCGTCAAGATGAACTTGATGAAAAAACAGGACAAGAAGGTTACCGTAACGCCGAAAACGCTCGACAAATACTTGGGTGTGCGCCAGTTCGACTATGGTGTGGCCGAGAAAGAAAACCAGATCGGTCAGGTGGTGGGGCTGGCATGGACCGAAGTGGGTGGCGAATTGTTGACGATCGAAGCGGCAACCGTGCCTGGCAAGGGCGGCGTGATCCGCACCGGTACCTTGGGTGAAGTGATGAAGGAATCCATCGAAGCGGCACGCACGGTCGTGAGAAGCCGTGCAAAGCGTCTCGGCATCAGGGATGATGTATTCGAAAAGAGCGACATGCACATTCACGTACCCGAAGGTGCCACACCGAAAGATGGTCCGTCTGCTGGCATCACGATGACGACAGCGTTGGTGTCGGTGTTGACCGGTATTCCAGTGCGCGCCGACGTGGCGATGACGGGTGAAATCACTCTGCGCGGCGAAGTCTTACCCATCGGTGGCTTGAAGGAAAAACTCCTTGCCGCGCTGCGTGGCGGCATCAAGACGGTGTTGATCCCGGAAGAAAATACCAAGGATTTGGCTGAGATTCCGGACAATGTGAAAAACAAGCTGGAAATTGTTCCGGTGAGGTGGATCGACAAGGTGCTGGAAGTCGCGCTGGAACGTCACCCGACGCCTTTGCTGGATACGCCACCGGCAGATCCCAATGCTGTCGTGCAAGCGGATACCGCCAAGGACAACGGTGTTCGGGCACATTAGTCGCACACGTTTTTTGTGACAGGAAGCGCCTCCATAGTGAGGCGCTTTTATTTTTCGTGCGCAGTTTTGTTGGCAGCGATCCGATTCAAGAGCATTCTGATTACTGGCATCAGTTCATTGGCAGTCAAGCCAATCGGTCCCTTTCCCCATCGCACAAGTTCATCTGCTGCTTGACCGTGCAGCCAGGTTGCGGCCAGTGCGGTTTCTTTTTCCAGTAATCCCTGGGCAAGCAAGGCGCCGCACAAACCTGCGAGCACATCGCCGGTGCCAGCCGTGGCGAGTGCGGGGTTGCCAGTGGGATTGACATAGCTCATGCCCTTGGATCCTGCAACATCGGGTTCAGCAATGATGCTGCCGGAACCTTTCAAGATCACGGTTGCGTTGAATGCGTTTGCGAGCTTGCGCGCGGCGTCAATGCGATTGGCCTGGACTTCGTTGCTGCTGATACTTAACAGGCGTGCGGCTTCGAGCGGATGGGGCGTCATCAATGTAGGTTCGCGTCGATTGCGGACGCGTTGTTGCAGGCCGGGTTCGGCTGCAATGAGGTTGAAGGCGTCGGCATCCAGTACGATGGGCTGACGCGCGTTCAGGGTTTTGGCGAGTAAATCGTGTGCGCCACGTGATTGGCCGAGCCCGGGGCCGACGACCAGCACGGCAGACGAGAAATCAAAGTCGTGTGCATGACGACACATCAGTTCCGGTTGAATGCTGTCATACCTTGGCGTGTTTTCGAGGAAAACCGTATACACGCGTCCTGCGCCGGCATGCAACGCAGCACGTCCAGCGAGGATGACAGCCCCGGCCATACCTTGCGCGCCGCCAACGATGGCGACATTGCCGTAGCTGCCTTTGTGAGAGTCATGCAGACGTGGCTTCAGTGCATCTGAAAACAGTGCAACCTCATTCAGCAGGCAAGACCGTGCTGGGTAGTGTTGGGGGTCAATGTCGAGCGATGCGACAGTGACTTCACCGGCATGGTCGCGCCCTTGCAGCGTGTAGAGGCCGGGTTTGCCCGCGATGAAGGTGATGGTGTGCGTTGCGCGAATGGCGATGCCATCCGTGCCGCCGCTGATGGCGCCGGTATCTACATTGAGTCCGCTTGGTGTATCGAGTGCCAGGACGGGGCAGGTGAGTGTATTGACAGCGTTGATGATGGTTTCCAGATCGCCTGTGATAGGTTTGGACAGGCCGATCCCGAAGAGACCGTCGATCACGAGATCCCATTGCGTGGAACGGATGGCTGAGAGGGAAGCTTCGGGCGAGGAGACATCGCGAAACCGTGCCGGGCTGCGGTGTGCAATGTGTAAGGCAGCTTTGGCATCGTCAGGCTGTTTTTCTGCTTGTGCGTAAGAGAGGACAGAAACCTTGGCGCCGGCATGGGCGAGGTGCGTCGCTGTTTCAAAAGCATCGCCGCCATTGTTGCCGGAACCAGCCAAAACCAGCACAGAAGCAGATTGTTTATTTTTCAGCAACATTCCCAAAGCCAGTTCAGCGGCAGCTTTTCCAGCGCGTTCCATCAAGGTACGTGGCGGGAGGGAGCCCATTGCCGATTGCTCGATGGCTCGGGTTTCGGCAACGGTGTGTAAAACAATCATGAGGTTTCCTTTGTGACAAGAAAAAACGCTAGTCGAGAATGGAAATATTCGTTGTATTGGAGTACAATAGCGCGTTCTTGAATTTAGTTTCAAGAGCAAACATTAACAAATCGCGATTCCGGTCAAAAAAGGGTGCTCGAGAAAGAGAGTGCGAACCGGTATCAAGACCTAACCCTGGAGAAAATTATGTCCGTTACCATGCGTGAAATGCTGGAGGCCGGTATTCATTTCGGTCACCAAACCCGTTTCTGGAACCCCAAGATGGCTCCGTTCATCTTCGGCCATCGCAATCGAATTCATATCGTCAACCTTGAAAAGACCCTGGCCATGTACCAGGAGGCGATGAAGTTCATCCGTCAACTGTCTTCCAACCGCGGCACCATCCTGATGGTCGGCACCAAGCGTCAAGCGCGCGAAATCATTGCTGCTGAAGCGCAACGTGCTGGTGTCCCCTTTGTTGACCAGCGCTGGCTGGGCGGCATGCTGACCAACTTCAAGACCATTAAGACTTCGATCAAGCGCCTGAAAGACATGGAAGCCGCGATGCAAGACGGCACTGTCGAGAAGATGAGCAAGAAAGAAGCATTGTTGTTTACCCGCGAGATGGCCAAGTTGGAAAAAGCCATCGGTGGTGTGAAAGACATGAACGGCGTTCCTGATGCCATTTTTGTTGTTGACGTAGGCTATCACAAGGGTGCAATCGCCGAAGCCGCGAAGCTGGGTATCCCGGTTATCGCCGTGGTGGACACCAATCACTCGCCGGATGGTATTGATTATGTTATCCCGGGCAATGACGACTCGTCCAAGGCCATCACGCTGTATGCACGCGGTGTGGCTGATGCGATCCTCGAAGGCCGTGCAAACGCGATGCAGAATGTGATTGAAACGATCAAGGGCGGCGACGAGTACGTCGAAGTCAGCGAGAAATAATCGCAGGAAATTTTTGGAATAAAACAGGGTGGCAAGTCCGCCCTGTTTTTTAAGTAAAACAGAATTTGTTAGGGCACCGATTGCGGTGCTCAAAGACTCAGGAGAACAAGATGGCGGCAATTACCGCAGCAATGGTGGGAGAACTGCGCGCAAAGACCGACGCGCCGATGATGGAATGCAAAAAGGCGCTGACCGAAGCCGATGGCGATATGGCCAAGGCAGAGGAAATTTTGCGTGTGAAGCTGGGCAGCAAGGCGTCCAAGGCAGCGACGCGCGTGACCGCAGAAGGCGTGATCGCTGCATACATTTCCGGCGGCACCGGCGCGCTTCTCGAAATTAATTGCGAAACAGATTTTGTATCGAAAAATGAAGACTTCCTCGCATTTGCCAATGCGTGCGCAAAATTGGTCGCAGAAAAGAATCCGGCGGATGTGGCGTCATTGTCTGCGTTGCCGATGGAAGGCAAAACAGTTGAAGAGGTTCGCGCAGAACTCATCGGCCGCATTGGCGAAAACATGTCCCTGCGCCGCTTTTCGCGCTTCCAGACGGGTGCCAAACTGGCCTCCTATCTGCATGGCACGCGCATTGGTGTGATGGTCGAATTCGAAGGCGCGGATGAGCAGGTCGGCAAAGATGTTGCGATGCACATCGCAGCCATGAAGCCGGTGGCCTTGTCTTCGGAAGGCGTACCGTCTGAACTGATTGAACGTGAACGTTCGATTGCCGCGCAAAAAGCGGCTGAAGATGCTGCCAAGGCAGAAGCAGAAGGCAAGAAACCCCAACCGGCGGACATTCTTGCCAAGCGTATTGATGGTTCCGTGCAGAAGTTCCTGAAGGAAGTGTCGCTCTTGAACCAGGCTTTCGTGAAGAACGACAAGCAATCGGTCGAGCAGATGCTTAAAGCGGCTGGGGCGAGCGTCAAGTCTTTCGTCATGTACGTGGTTGGCGAGGGCATTGAGAAGCGTCAGGACGATTTTGCGGCAGAGGTGGCCGCACAGGTTGCCGCTGCAAAGCAAGGGTAACAAGGAAACGGGCCACGCGGCCCGTTTTTAATGCCAGAGAACGTAGTGCGAGAAGGTTTGTTTGTGGAAACTTTCAGTTTCATTGTCCATATTCAGACACCCTGCATCACAAAACTGGAAACGTGACGTCGTTATGCTGCACAATGTGCAAGTTGCAGTCGGTTTAAGCGAAGAAAGATAACTGAACGCTCTTATGAGGAAACCGGATTATGCCGAAACCTGTCTTTAAGCGAATTCTTCTCAAACTTTCAGGCGAAGCCCTGATGGGGGAAGACCAGTACGGAATTAACCGCTCTGCCATTGAGCGCATGGTCACCGATGTGGAGGAAATTGCGAAGATGGGCATTGAGGTCGCCATTGTGATCGGCGGCGGAAACATATTTCGTGGCGTGGCGCCTGGTGCGCAGGGCATGGATCGTGCGACAGCGGACTATATGGGCATGCTCGCAACCGTCATGAACTCCCTGGCGTTGGCAGATGCGATGCGGCAGAGGCAGATGACAGCGCGTGTGATGTCTGCCATCAAAGTAGAGCAGGTGATTGAGCCCTACGTGCGCCCCAAGGCGCTTCAGTACCTGGAAGAAGGCAAGATCGTCATTTTTGCAGCAGGCACGGGCAATCCTTTTTTCACGACGGATACGGCGGCAGCTTTGCGTGGCTCGGAAATCGGAGCGGAAATTGTCTTGAAGGCGACCAAAGTCGATGGGGTGTACACGGCTGACCCCATGAAGGATCCAACGGCAACGCGTTATTCCTCGATTTCGTTTGATGAAGCCTTGAGCAAACATCTCGATGTGATGGATGCCACGGCTTTTGCCTTGTGTCGTGACCAAAAAATGCCGGTGAAAGTGTTTTCCATCACCAAGCCCGGCGCGCTCAAGCGTGTAGTCTTGGGTGAAGATGAAGGCACCCTGGTCTATGTCTGATGGGGTTGCCATCTTTTTTGATTTTTTAAGAGAGAAGCTTTTACATTGCAGTGAGTTTTGAAAGCGGAGAGCAGGATGACTATCGCAGATCTGAAAAAAAACGCTCAGCAAAAAATGAGCAAATCGATTGAAACGCTAAAAGGCGATCTGGCCAAAGTTCGCACGGGACGTGCACACACCGGCATTCTTGACCACGTGATGGTCGATTATTATGGTAATCCGACCCCGATCAATCAGGTAGCCAATGTGACCTTGCTGGATGCGCGGACGATTGCCGTACAACCCTGGGAAAAGAAAATGGCGGCAACCATCGAAAAGGCGATTCGGGATTCCGATCTGGGCTTGAATCCCGCGAGTCAGGGCGACGTGATTCGCGTCCCGACGCCAGCTCTGACCGAAGAGCGCCGCAAGGAAATGGTCAAGCTGGTCAAGACCGAAGGGGAAAGCGCAAAAGTGGCTGTGCGCAATGTTCGTCGTGACACGAATGATGCGCTCAAGAAGCTGCTCAAGGACAAGGCATGCTCGGAAGATGATGAGCGTCGTGCGCAGGATGAAGTTCAAAAACTCACGGATAAATTTGTCTCCGACATCGACAAGCTGATTGTCGACAAGGAGAAAGAGGTCATGACCGTTTGAGTACCAACGGTTCTTTCGCGGACGGTTCAGCAATATGACGACCGTCAGTTCAACACTTTCCGTGCCCCAAACAGGTTCGGTGCCCCGTCATATTGCCATCATCATGGATGGTAACGGACGCTGGGCGACACGACGTTTGCTGCCGCGTACAGCCGGTCATATGAAAGGGCTGGAAACCGTTCGTGATACCGTCAAAGCCTGTGCAGAAAGAGGCGTTGCGTTTTTGACCGTATTTGCATTCAGTTCTGAAAATTGGCGTCGCCCTCCAGAAGAAGTCTCTTTCTTGATGAAGCTTTTTCGAACGACGCTGGAACGTGAAGTTTCCAAACTTCACGCGAACGGTATTCGATTAAAAGTTGTCGGAGATAGAAATCGCTTTGATGCACGGCTTCAGGAAATGATAGACGCCGCCGAGGCACTGACGGCTGAAAACAAGCGTTTGACACTGACAATTTGCGCCAATTACGGTGGGCGTTGGGATATCATGCAGGCCTTCGGCAAAATGCGGGCGCAAGATCCGAATGCAGAAACCTTTACTGAAGAAAATTTGACGCCGCATCTCTCGATGGCTTATGCTCCAGAGCCGGATTTGTTTATACGAACCGGTGGCGAAATGCGCATCTCGAATTTTCTGTTATGGCAGCTTGCCTACACGGAAATGTATTTCACCGATACCTTTTGGCCCGACTTTGACGCGACTGCGCTTGATGCAGCTATTGCTTCCTATCGTCAGCGTGAAAGACGATTTGGCAGAACAAGCGAACAACTTATAGAAAAATAAAGATTCGACAATGCTTAAAACGCGCGTTATTACTTCGATAGTCTTGTTCGGAGCGCTGGTTTTTCTACTGTTTTCTGGATGGCATCTGGCTTTTGAGGTGATTCTCACAGCCATATTTGCGATTGCCTCATGGGAGTGTTTTCGTCTTTTTGGTGTCTCGCATCCCATAGTAAGTGCGGTTTGCTGGTCCGCCTTCTTTCCGCTCATCATTTACTTCGCCGACTTTTCAAAACTGGTTTGGTTGCTGGTTTTGTGTGTGATGATCTGGGCGCTGCGTTTTGCCCCGACGCTGAAAATCGGCATTCCTCCCTTGGGGAGTCTTGGCAATCGTTTGTTGATGGGGATGTATTCGGTAGCCTTGCTGACTTTTTTCGTAGCAATGTACTTCTTGTATCGGCATTCCCCCATTTTTCTGCTGTCCATCGTTTCCATCATTTTTATTGCCGATATTGGGGCGTATTCTTTCGGCAAGACTTTGGGCAGGCACAAGCTGGCACCTAAAATTTCACCCTCCAAGACGTGGGAGGGTGCGGTGGGCGGTTGGGTATCGGCAATGGTGTTTTCCATTGTCATTGCCATGATGCCTATTTTTCATGGCAGTTTCATGACCAAATTTCAAAGTTTGTTGGGCTGGTTTGGCATGCTGTTCATTGTGACGGTACTGGCTTGGGGCAGTGTTGTTGGCGATTTGTTTGAGTCACGTCTCAAGCGTCGTGCCGGCGTGAAAGATAGTAGCAACCTCCTGCCGGGGCATGGCGGCATACTGGATCGCATCGACGCTTTGTTGCCGGTTTTGCCATTGGCATGCCTTCTCGACATTTTGATGTAAAGTGCGTGACGAAAAACTCATTTACCTTCCTCTGATTTCTTCATGCAGCGAATTACCATTCTTGGCGCAACCGGCTCGATAGGCGCATCCACACTGGATGTCTTGGCGCGTCATCCTGATCGTTATGCGGTCTATGCCTTGACTGCGCAGGACAAGGTCGAGGTGCTGGCTGCGCAGTGCGAAAAATTCCATCCGCAAGTTGCCGTTGTGGGTACGGCTGAAGCTGCCGCAGCTTTGCAAGGTTTGCTGCGCCAAAAAGGGGTGAAGACCGAGGTTGCCTACGGCAAGGATGCGCTGTGCAGGGTCGCCAGCGCGCCGGAATGCGATACGGTGATGGCGGCGATTGTCGGCGCAGCAGGGTTGGAGCCGACGCTGGCGGCAGCGCGCGCCGGCAAGAAAATTCTCCTGGCGAATAAGGAAGCGCTTGTCATGTCGGGGCAACTCTTCATGGATGCCGTCACGGCAAACGGTGCCATGCTGCTGCCAATCGATAGCGAACACAACGCAATTTTTCAGTGCTTGCCCGATGCGTACCATCGTTCTCCTGGGCAGCACGGTGTTGCCAAGGTGATGTTGACGGCTTCGGGCGGGCCATTTCTTACGCGCCCCACAGCGACACTGGATTTGGTGACACCGGAAGAAGCCATTGCCCATCCCAAGTGGGTGATGGGGCGAAAAATTTCGGTCGATTCTGCCACGATGATGAACAAGGGATTGGAAGTCATTGAAGCCCACTGGCTGTTTGGCGTTGCCATCAATCAAATCGAAGTGGTGATTCACCCGCAAAGCATCATCCATTCAATGGTATCCTACGTGGACGGTTCGGTGATTGCGCAACTCGGCAATCCGGACATGCGTATTCCCATCGCCCATGCTTTGGCATATCCGGAGCGCATCGCTTCGGGCGCATCGCCCCTGGATTTGACCCGCATGAGTAATTTGCAATTCGAAAAGCCGGATTTCTTGCGCTTTCCCTGTTTGAAGTTGGCATATGAGGCGGTGAAGGCTGGGGGCGCGACGCCTGCCATTCTGAATGCTGCGAATGAAGTGGCCGTACAGGCATTTTTGGACAGAAGAATAGGGTTTCGCATGATCGATTCTTTGATTGGAAGAGTGCTGGACAGGATTGCCCCCGATAACATCATCGCTGGCATCGAGCATTTACTGGAGCATGATCGTGCTGCCCGAGAAGCGACGCGGGCGCTGATAAGCCGTTACTAGACCCTAGACTGCGCTTTTCATTACGTCCATGAGCCTTCTTTACACCGTTCTCGCCTTCCTTGTCGCCATCGGCTTGCTGATTGTGGTGCATGAGTTGGGGCATTACTTTGCCGCACGGCTCTGTAACGTCAAGGTGCTCCGCTTTTCGCTGGGCATGGGCAAGATCCTTTATTCTCGTCGTTTCGGCAAAGACCAGACGGAATGGGCGGTTTCCATGCTTCCCTTGGGAGGCTACGTCAAACTGCTTGATTCGCGCGAAGTCGATCTCAGCACGCTGCCACCGGAAGAGGCGAAGCGTGAATTCAACAGTCAAAGCGTGTGGAAGCGCATGGTCATTGTGGCTGCGGGGCCGCTTGCCAATTTTCTTTTGGCCATCGTGTTGCTGATGGGGCTGTACATGAATGGGGTGCCGGGCGCAACGACCCGATTGCGCGCAGTACCTGAAAATTCGATAGCCTGGCAAGCCGGTTTGCGTGGCGGGGAGTTGGTGACTGCCGTTAATGGTGAGCCGGTGCTGATCTGGTCCGAGCTTAACTGGAAACTGATTCGCTTGGCTATTGAGCGATCACCGATTCAACTGGATGTCTTGCGTCATGCATCAGCTTCTTCAGCAGGCGAAAAAGCGACCGTAATGATTCCCGCGGAAAGCGTGTCGAACAAGGAAATAGAAAAAGATTTTTTGCGTAAGCTGGGATTGGATCTGGCCAGACCGCCCGCACAACTTGGCAAGGTCATTGCGGATGGTCCCGCAATGGGAGCAGGCTTGCGAGAAGGGGATGTGATCCTTGCCGTCAATGGCAAACCGGTGATTGACGGGCTGGATTTTGTTGAGACAGTGCGTAATTCGCCCGGCAAGCCCTTGGCGATACGATTACAGCGGGATCGGCAAACTCTGGAAACGGTGGTGACGCCTGAGAAGGAGATGTTCAAAGAAATCGCTATTGGCAAAATACGGGTTGAAATTCCTTTGCGGCCAGAATTAGCGGTTTCCCGCAGTTCTTTTGAGGCAGCCTTCTTGAAGGCGACGCAAAGAACCTGGGATACCAGCGTGGTTTCGCTCAAGATCATTGCAAAAATGCTGATTGGTGAGGTTTCCTGGAAGAATATTTCGGGACCCATTACGATAGCCGATTACGCTGGTCAATCTGCGCGTGTTGGTGCTATCAGTTATCTGGCCTTTATCGCCTTCATCAGCATCAGTCTTGGGGTGATGAATTTACTTCCCATTCCTGTTCTAGACGGGGGGCTTTTGCTGTATTATTCGCTGGAACTTCTGACTGGACGCCCGCTTTCTGAGCGAGCAGGCAAGATGGCGCAGCGCGCCGGAATAGCCATGCTGGCCGCATTGATGATCATTGCGATTTTCAATGACATCGTCAGACTGGTCTTTTAGCGACGCGCGGTACCGGGCAGACTCAATGACATAGAAATGACAGCATAATGAATTCATCGTCTGCAAGTGTTTTTTCCGCCGCCTTCCGCCGCCGCACCATCGCTACAGCAGTCCTTGCTATTTGCTACGGTTCGGCACTGGCCGTTACTCCCTTTACCGTAAAAGACATCCGACTGGAAGGTTTGCAGCGTACCGAACCAGGCACGGTGTTCAGCTATTTGCCCGTGCGTGCGGGGGATACCTTTAACGACGAAAAAGGGACTGCCGCTGTCAAAGCGCTCTATGCAACGGGCTTCTTCAAGGACATTCGCATTGAGCGCGAAGGGAATGTCCTCGTCGTGTTTGTGGAAGAACGCCCCGCCGTGACTAGCATCGAATTTTCCGGAATGAAGGAGTTCGAGAAGGACTTTGTCATAAAGGCACTCAAGGAAATTGGATTGGCCGAAGGGCGCATTTTCGACAGGTCGCTGGTTGAACGCGCCGAGCAAGAGCTCAAACGTCAATATCTTTCACGCGGTTTGTACGGGGTTCAGTTTACGACGACCGTTACGCCAATGGAGCGAAATCGTGTCGGCGTGACGTTTGCAATCATCGAAGGTGAAGCCGCGAAGATCAAGCAGATCAACTTCATTGGAAACAAAGCATATTCCGACCGCGAACTCAGTCGCCAGATGAGTCTGACAACGCCGGGATTGATGACTTGGCTGACGAAAACGGATCAGTACGCTAGGCAAAAACTGGCCGGTGACATTGAATCCCTGAAATCGTATTACCAGAATAACGGCTACATCGAGATGCAAATCGAGTCGACGCAAGTGTCGATTACGCCAGACAAAAAAGACATTTATATCACCGTCAATATCAAGGAAGGTGAACAGTTCACGGTTTCCGACGTCAAACTGGAAGGCCAGATGTTTGGCCAGGATGAGGAAATAAAGAAGCTCCTCCTTCTGAAAAAAGGCGACGTATATTCCGGCGAGAAGATGACGGAAACGACAAAAAAAATCGCTGATCACATGGGGAAATTTGGCTACGCCTTTGCCAATGTCAACCCGCACCCGGAAATTGATCGCAACAAAAAGGAAGTGGCTTTCACGATTTTCATCGATCCGGGCAAACGCGTGTACGTTCGACGCATCAATTTTTCCGGCAATGCCAAGACGCGCGACGAAGTTATGCGTCGTGAATTTCGTCAGATAGAAGGCGGCTGGTACGATGGCGAGAAGATTAAGCTTTCTCGCGACCGCGTCGATAGAACAGGGTACTTCAGTGAAGTGGCGGTTGAAACGCCGGAAGTGCCTGGCACAAACGATCAAGTTGATGTCAATTTGAAGGTGGTGGAGAAGCCAACGGGCATGTTGACCTTGGGTGCGGGCTACTCGCAATCCGAGCAGTTGATGTTAATGGCGTCTTTGCATCAGGAAAACTTTGCAGGCACGGGGAGTAACGCGGGTATCATGGTCAATACCAGCGAACGTTATCGTACCCTGGTGTTGACGCACACCAATCCGTATTTTACGGACGATGGCATCAGCCGCAGCACTGATTTGTATTTCCGCACCACGCGCCCGCCTTTGTACAATGATACAGACTACAAGATTCAAACGATGGGGGTGTCAACGAAGTTTGGCGTGCCCTTCACCGAAAAAGACAAAGTGTTTTTTGGGGTTGGGCTTGAGCGCAACAAGGTGCAGACTTATGATGATAGTCCTGCAAAGTATAAAGATTTTGTGACGGATTTTGGCGGGACGAATCCGGGAACGGTTTCGACTGATTCCATACCACTGACTGTCGGTTGGCAACGGGATACGCGTAACAGCGCCTTGGTGCCAAACAAAGGGCAGTTGACGCGGATTAACTTCGAAGTTTCGCCGACAGCCGATTTGCAATACTATCGTACGACTTTCCAGCATCAGCACTTTTGGCCTGTATCGAGCGCGATGACGTTTGCATTCAATGGTCAAGTGGACTATGGTGAGGGGCTCGGTGGTAAGCCTTATCCCATCTTCAAGAACTTCTATGCCGGTGGCATTGGCACGGTGCGTGGCTATGAGGGAAGTTCCATTGGCGGGGTCGAGGACAATCAGGCGCTAGGCGGTAACCGCCGCGTCTTCAGCAATTTTGAAATGCAGTTCCCCTTGACCGTTGAAGGCAAAGATCGGACACTGCGCTGGTTTACCTTCTTCGATGCCGGGACGGTCTGGAAAGAAAATGAAAACATGAGTTTCGCGGATTTGCGCTACTCGACAGGTGTGGGGATCAGTTGGGAATCGCCCATCGGCCCGTTGAAATTGAGTTACGGTTATCCGTTGAATGCGGATACACAGGCTGGTGACAAGAAGCAGCAATTCCAGTTCCAGATTGGAACGGGGTTCTGATGCATGGCATGACGAACGTTTAACCTCACGGAGGATGACCTTGAAATCCAAAATTATTTCCACAACAAGAATTATTGTCGTGCTGACGCTTGGCTTATTTTCGACGGCAGTTCTGCATGCTGAGTCGCTGCGTATCGGGCATGTTTCTTCTGCCAGAGTCATGCGCGAGGCAGTGCCAGCCAAAGAAGCCGATGCCAAAATCAAAAAAGAGTTTTCCAAGCGTGAAAAAGAACTGATGGCCATGTCGAAGAAGTTGAAAGACAAGGCAGCCAAGTTTGAAAAAGATGCCCCGGTTTTGACTGACTCGGATCGCACGAAGCGGCAAAAAGAATTGGTTGAGATGGATCAGGCTCTGCAGCAAAAGCACAAGGCTTTCCGTCAGGATTTGGCGCAGCGTCGCAATGAAGAAGGTGCAGCCTTTGGCAAGCAACTTCAAGCTGCCATCAAAAAAATTGCTTTGGCAGAGAAACTCGACATCATTGTCCAGGATGCGCTTTACTATGACCCCAAGATTGATGTGACGAACAAAGTACTGGAAGAACTCAATAATTGATCCGCCATCATGACTACCCGAATTGGAGAACTGGTTGAGCGTTTTGGCGGCCAACTGATTGGCAGTGCCGATGTTGTTGTGACCAGCATTGCGCCGCTGGACATGGCGGATGAGAAAAATATTACCTTTCTCTCCAACCCAAAATTTCGCAACGCAGCGGCCAAGACGAAGGCTGCCGCGCTGATTTTGTCGCCAGCGGATGATGAAACCATTGGCCAGACATTTTCTGGCGCGCGGATTGTGACAAAAAATCCTTACGCCTATTTTGCACGAACCTCTCAATTTTTTGAGCAAAAGAAAAAGCGGCCGCCCCAACCGGGCATTCATCCGACAGCGTCGGTTGATCCAAGCGCCAAGATCGCACCCTCCGCTACTATTGGCGCACATGTGTCGATCGATGGGGATGTCGTGATTGGTGAAAATGTAGTGATTGATGCTGGTTGCGTGATTGGGCGTGGTGCGAAGATTGGTGCGAACACCCATTTTTATCCGCGCGTGGTTTTTTTGGATGGCTGCGAAATTGGCGAGAACGGCATTATTTATCCGGGCGCGGTGATCGGGTCCGACGGATTCGGCCTGGCGAATGATGGCGGCGCCTGGATCAAAATTCCACAAGTCGGGCGCGTGATCATCGGCAATGACGTGCAGATCGGCGCGAACACCACGGTGGATCGGGGTGCGCTGGTGGATACGGTCATTGGTGACGGCGTGAAGCTGGATAACCAGATCCAGATCGGCCACAATTGCCGCATCGGCGACCACACCGCCATGGCGGGATGTGTTGGTGTAGGCGGGAGTTCTATCATCGGCAAACACTGCACCTTGGGGGGTGCGGTCGGTGTCGCGGGGCATCTGGAAATTGCTGACAATGTTCACATCACCGCTGCCAGCAACGTTTCGCGTTCCATTCGTGAACCCGGCCATTACGCTGGCTCCTATCCACTCGATAAGCATGAAGAGTGGCAAAAAACGGCATCCGTGGTGCGTAATCTTGATACGCTTCGTGACAGGGTGCGCGAACTCGAAAAAACCATCAAGGAAATCAAAGACAAGTCATTATGAAGACACTCGGTATAAAAGAAATTCGCGAATACTTGCCGCACCGTTACCCGTTGCTGCTGGTGGATCGTGTGCTCGATTATGAAATCGGCAAGCGGATCACTGCGCTCAAGAATGTATCGATCAATGAAGAGATTTTTAACGGCCATTTTCCGCACCGGCCAGTTATGCCGGGCGTGCTGATGATTGAAGCCCTCGCGCAAACCGCGGCAATTCTGTCATTCCTGACCTTGGGTATCAAGCCGGATGAAAATTCTGTGGTGTATTTCGCTGGTATCGACAACGCGCGTTTCAAGCGTCCGATTGAGCCGGGTGATCAAGTCAAGATGGAAGCTGAAATTTTGCGCGGTTCACGCGGCGTCTACAAGTACAAGGTTTCCGCCTCCGTGGATGGGCAGGTTGCCGTTGAAGCGGAAATCATGTGCACGATTCGTAGCGCCATGGATGCAAGCAAATCAATGGTGTAGTAATGGCAAAAATTCACGCGACTGCAATTGTTGATCCCAAGGCCGACCTAGATAGCTCGGTAGAGATTGGTGCGTATTCCATTATCGGTGCAAACGTCAAAATCGGCGCAGGCACACGTATTGGCGCACACGTTGTGATTGATGGGCATACCACCATCGGTCGTGACAACGTTTTTTTTCAGTTCTCCTCAATTGGTGCCGCGCCGCAAGACAAGAAATATGCTGGCGAACCGACGCAACTCGAAATCGGTGATCGCAACACGATACGCGAATTCTGCACCTTCAATACGGGCACCACGCAGGATGTCGGCGTCACGCGCTTGGGTAACGACAACTGGATCATGGCTTACGTGCATCTTGCGCACGATTGTCAGGTCGGCAGCAACACCATTTTCGCCAACAATACGACGCTGGCAGGGCATGTGCACATCGGCGATTGGGTGATTCTGGGGGGCGCAACCTTGATTCACCAATTCTGCAAAGTAGGTGCGCATGCGATGACGGCGTTCGGTACGGGGCTGTCACAGGACTTGATGCCTTTCGTGATGGCCTCCGGCAAGCCTGCTGAGACGCACGGCATCAATGCGGAGGGATTGCGTCGTCGCGGATTTTCGGCGCAGCAGATTTCCGATATTCGCAGTGCTTACAAAACGATTTTCCGTTCCGGCCTTTCGCTGGAAGATGCCAAAGCCAAACTGGCCGATGACGCATCGCAATCGCAGGAATCGGCTCCTCACCTGAACATGATGCGCACCTTCCTCGATGGTGTGACACGTGGCATCACCCGATAACCTCTCACTCGCCTTTGTCGCCGGAGAAGCCTCCGGCGATTTGCTGGCGAGTCGCATGCTCTCTGCATTGCGTCCGCAATTGCCCGATGCGCTGATGCACGGCATTGGTGGCGCGAAGATGGCCGAATACGGATTCATCAGCGATTACCCGATGGAAAAACTGTCAGTGCGCGGTCTGTTCGAGGTGTTACGCCATTACCGCGAAATCAAGGGCATTCAAGTCGCTTTGCGCGATGCTTTGCTCAAAGAACGCCCGTCGGTGTTTGTTGGTATTGATGCCCCGGATTTCAATCTCGGTCTGGAAAGACAACTCAAAGCGGCGGGCATCCCGACGGTGCATTTCGTCAGCCCCTCGATCTGGGCATGGCGTGCAGGGCGCATCAAGAAAATCGGAGAATCCGTGAACCGCATGCTCTTGCTGTTTCCGTTTGAAGAAGCGATATACCGTAAGGCTGGCATTCCTGCGACCTACGTCGGTCATCCGCTCGCGGAAGTGATTGCCATGGAGCCGGACGTAACGGCTGCGAGAAATTCGCTGGGGCTGAAACAGGAGGCACCCGTGGTGGCGGTACTGCCGGGCAGCCGCATGTCCGAACTCAAATATCATGCGGCGGTGTTTGCTGGTGCCGTGAAGTTGCTCGCGCAACGCGATAGGTCGATCCAATTCGTGACGCCCATCGTGAATGACGCGCAACGTCAATACTTTGACGCATTACTCAAACAAGCCGGGTTGCAGGATATTCCGCTTCAAATCATTGAGGGGCAGTCGCACGCCGCGATGGCCGCTGCCGATACGGTGCTGGTCGCCTCCGGCACGGCGGCGCTGGAAGTGGCGTTGCACAAAAAGCCGATGGTGGTTGCGTATAAATTGCATTGGGCGACCTATCAGATCGTCAAGCGTATGATTACCTCGCCATGGTGTTCGCTGCCGAACATCCTCTCGCAGGAAACGGTGGTGCCGGAGATTTTGCAAGATCAGGCAACGCCGCAATCCCTGGCCGATGCCATTTGGCAGCAATTGACGGATGAAAATTTGCGCATCAGCTTGCGTCAGCGCTTCATCGACATGCATCACAGTTTGTTACGCAATACGGCGCACGAAAGTGCGCAAGCGGTGCTGGATGTGATGCGCAAGAGATGAGGCGAAAATTGAGAGTGCGCGCGGCATGAAAAAAACAAACCCCAATCTGCCGCTGTTTGACGATGCCTGGCACGGTGAATTGATTTGCGGCGTGGATGAGGCGGGTCGTGGGCCATTGGCGGGGCCCGTGTATGCAGCAGCCGTGATTCTTGATCCCAACAAGCCCATTGATGGGCTGCGCGATTCCAAAAAACTGACCGAAGCCAAACGTGATGCGCTCGCAGAAAAAATCAAGGCGCACGCGCTGGCGTGGTCGATTGCTTTTTGTACGGAAGACGAAATCGATGCGATCAATATTCTGCAAGCCTCCATGCTCGCCATGCGCCGCGCTGTGGAAGGCTTGAAGGTCACGCCGACGCTGGCGCTCATCGATGGCAATCGTTGTCCCATGATGCCGATTCGCGCCGAAGCGATTGTGAAAGGGGATGCCAAGGTGGTAGCGATTTCTGCCGCATCCATTCTGGCCAAAACCGCCCGCGATGCAGTGTGTCTGCAAATGCATGCGCAGTATCCGCAATATGCGTTCGATCAGCACAAGGGCTATCCGACCGCGCTGCATCTGGCGCGTCTGCGCGAGCATGGCGTGTCGCCGGTGCATCGAAAATCTTACGCTCCGGTACGTGCACTGTTAGGATAGAACGATGAAATCCATTACCTCACGTGACAACACGCTGTACAAGGACTTGAAGCGGATGGCGACCAGCTCGCAAGCCCGACGCAAGGCCGGACAGACCGTGCTCGATGGCGTGCATCTGTGTGAGGCCTATTTGCAGCACGTTGGTGCGCCGTTGCTGTGTGTCATCAGCGAGTCGGCGAGCGCTTTGCCGGAAGTCGCAGCGATTGTCGCGCGTTGCGAAGCCATGAACGTGCAAAGCATCCAGTTCCCGGACGCGCTCTACAACGCGGTGAGCCAGGTTGAGAACGGCGTTGGCATTCTTTTTTTAATGGAAGTCCCGCAATTGCCTGTGCCGACACAATTGGTTCAGGATGCGGTACTGCTCGATCAGGTGCAGGATCCCGGCAATCTCGGTTCCATTCTGCGTAGCGCAGCAGCAGCAGGCATCAAGGAGGTGTATTGCAGTGCGGGTACCGCGCAGGCCTGGTCGCCGCGTGTGCTGCGTGCCGGCATGGGCGCGCATTTTGTGTTGAAGATTTTTGAGAATGTGGATTTGTCGGTGCTGTTGCACGCGTCTACGCTGCCTGTGTTGGCGACGAGTTCGCACACCACGCAAACGATTTACGATGCCGATTTGAAGCAACCGCTGGCGTGGTTGTTTGGAAATGAAGGGCAGGGGGTGTCGGAAGCATTGATGGCGAAGGCAACGCAAGCGGTTGTGATTCCCCATCGGGGGGAGATGGAGTCGCTCAATGTTGCCGCGAGTGCGGCGGTGTGTTTTTTTGAGATGGTGAGACAACGGGAAAACCGGGGTCGGTAGTCAAATATCGCGTAGCGAATTTTGACTCTGACCCCGAATTTTCCCGGACAGATACACGAATTTTTTCGCATTCGAGGTGAGATAAACTTTGCTGTAGTTTGAACATGCCGGGGGTAGCCCGGCGGCTACTTACCTTTCTTGTCTCGCCAAGAAAGGTAAGCCAAAGAAGGCGACCGCGAGACGCAGCCCTACGGGTTCCCGCTGTCAGTGCAGCAAAAGCGGGAAGCAAAAAAACTCGCTCCGCTCAGACAGTTTTTGCTTCTGATCCGCTTTTGCATTCTGCCAGCGGCAGCGTCTAAGCGGAAAGAAAACCAGCGCCGGCTCGAGTGTTGGCCTTCGGCCAGCGCAGTTGCCGATGTTATTATGCGCTTTTGCGATCTGTACCAAGTTAGTTTTTTCTGGGAGGAACAAATGAGGCTTTTGGTTTTTCTGATTATCAGCATTTCTATTGTGGGATGTGCAAGCATTAAAACAGGGCAACTTGGGGAGTACCACGTCGAGAAAACTCGGACATACAACCAGCCGTTCGAAAAAATCTGGGTTAGTTCCGTAGATTGGTTCGCAGATCACAATGTGACCATAGAGAAAATCGAAAAAAGCTCGGGGCTATTGACTGCACGTTATTTTCTCAAAGCAAATGACACGTATCTCGACTGTGGAAAACCGGAAGCCACAGGAACTCTTGGAGCTCCCAAAATTGATAGCTTTGGGTCACTTAACGTCACGGTTCGGAGTTTGGGGGCTAGCGAAACCAAAGTTAATGTTAACTTTTTCGGCGAATACAAACTCGAAGCGCGTGATGCTTGGGATGGCCATCTAATAGTCGGAGGTGGCCGCTGTGTTTCAACCGGCCAGATGGAACGAGAAGTACTTAATTACATTGGACGTTAATTTGTCGTCCGGACAAGCTAACACTTCGGTCAAGCAGCTAAATCGATGTTATTCTCCTCAATGTTCAGTATAACCACCGCATGGAGGCGATGATGATCAGTCGTGAGCGGGTTTTAGAGTATCTGGCCACCGATTCCCGCGTAGGGGGCCTCACCGCTGGGGAGGCATTGGTTAGCATAACGCCAGCTATGCTTTTGCTTTTAACGCAAGAAGATCAGCATTTTTTCCGTCGCCATGCAGATGAACCTTGTCACGAGGTGGCTCGGGCGTGTAATGCTGGGCATGTATGGCACGGTGACGAGAACAAACAATAGGGTTATCGGGACGGAAGCAGCGCTTTATTGCTATTCGTTAAAACAAACGTCTAAGCTCAACTCGCCAACACCAAAAACACCGTCGGCTTCCGATGAATATCCGGCTGCGTCCCTGAAGCAATCTGCTTCTTCCACTGCGCCGCCGTCTGTGTTTTCACCAGTTCATCCGCTCCGGTGAGATCGGTGGCGATGCAAATCAGCGTGTCGCCTTTGCAGTTGCCTGCCAGCGCTTCAAGCAACGCACTATTACGGTAGGGTGTCTCGATGAAGATTTGTGTTTGCCCGTCTTTCTTCGAGCGTTCTTCCAGCGCTTTGATTTTCTTCGCGCGTTCGCTGGCATCGGTGGGCAGATAACCGTTGAACGCAAAGCTTTGGCCATGCAACCCACTGGCCATCACGGCCAGCAGCAAGGATGACGGTCCGACGAGCGGTTTCACCGTGATGCCGAGCTGGTGCGCGAGTCGCACGAGATTGGCGCCGGGATCGGCGACTGCGGGTACGCCCGCTTCGGAAATCAGGCCGCCATCTTTGCCGTCGAGAATGGGTTGCAGCAACGCGGGGAGGGCATCGGCTTTTGTGTTGACGTTGAGTTCGGCAATCGCGATTTCCTGCAGCGGTTTCGCCAGCGGGTGCGCGGTGGAAACCAGTTTCAGGAAGGCACGGGTGGTTTTGGCGTTTTCGGCGATGAAGTAGCCGAGTCTTGCGGTAATCGCCTGCACGTCTTCGGGAATGATGTGCGAGAGCGGACGCGATGCATCGACTTGCGCATGACCGAGCGTGTTGGGGACAAGATAGAGTGTGCCAGCCATGTTTAATATTGGGCGAAGAAATGCACACCCGCATTGCGCAGCATGGTGGTGAGCGCAATCAACGGCAGGCCGGTGAGGGCGGTAGGGTCATCGCTTTCGATTTTTTCGAGGATGGCGATGCCCAGTGCTTCGTTGCGCGCGCTGCCTGCGCAGTCGTATGGTTGTTCGATGCGCAGGTAGGCATCCAGTTCTGCATCGGACAGATTGCGGAAAGTGACGAAGGTTTGCACGTTTTGCATTTGCACCGCGTCCTTGCCACGCTTGCTTCCGTCGAACAAGCAGAGCGCGGTGTGAAAAATCACGCGACGGCCACGCATCATCTGCAATTGCTTGAGCGCGTTTTCATGCGTGCCGGGTTTGCCGATTTGCTCGCCGTCGAGTGTGGCGACTTGATCGGAACCAATGACGAGTCCGCCGGGAAATTTTACGGCAATAGCTTCGGCCTTGGCTTGCGCGAGACGTAGTGCCGTCGCTTCAGGTGCTTCGCCAGCGAGCGGGGATTCGTCGATATTTGGTACCGCCACATCGAAGGGGATGCCAAGACGGGAAAGCAACTCCTTGCGATAGACCGAACTGGAGGCGAGGATGAGGCGGGGTTGGGTGGATGCGTGTTTCATGGCGGGAATGATATCGGAAATGCCTTGAAAAAGGGGGCGCATAAGGTCGGTTTTCCGTATCTCTGATTGACGCCTTATCTCTTTGACGGATAAGGTGGTTTTTGCTAGAATCGCCCTCTTTCCTGGAAAGGGTGTCGCCTGTGACTGAAATGGTCGTTGACGCATTCGAATTTGCCCGGCAGCAAGAACATCGTGAGGGGCAAATCAAGCTTGCTGATTTGCCAAGGCTTGCCAGTGTAAATGCGGAAGGCGCGAACGCTACAGGCTTGCTCAAGTGGTCGCTCAGCGGGAGTGCAGGCAGGTTTGGGCATCCCCAATTGACCTTGCTGGTAACGGTGATCGTCAGACCTGTTTGTCAGCGTTGCTTAAATCCTTTCGATCTAGCTGTGGCGTCTGAATCTGTGCTTGTCCTTGCAAAGGATGAAGCGGAGGCAGACAAGATCGAGGAAATGCTGGGTGATGAAGAAATTGATGTCATCGTTGGCAACAGGGAAATGAATTTGCTCGATCTCATAGAAGATGAGGTTTTGCTGGCACTACCCTTGTCTCCGAAGCATGAGATTTGTCCGGATGCTTCGAAACTGGAAGGGCTTAAGGCTGACAAGCCATCTCCCTTTGCGGTGCTGAAAGATTTGAAGCGCCGTTCTTGATGCGCAAGCCCAATTTTGGGGCATTATCTGTAAATTGCTGGTTTGGCAAACAAAATTGCTGACTGGCTATGTTAGAATTTCGAAATATATTTTTGCTTTAGGAGTAACACCATGGCTGTTCAACAAAACAAGAAATCCCCCTCCAAACGCGGCATGCACCGTTCGCACGATTTTTTGGTCGCGCCCCAACTGTCTGTTGAGCCGACCAGTGGTGAGGCGCACATGCGTCACCACATTAGTCCGAACGGTTTTTACCGTGGCAAAAAGGTCCTCAAGACCAAAAACGACGAATAATCCCGTTAATTGGATGGGAATGAGTGGCGCGTTGGATTTCATGACCATGCGCCATTTTTTTATTTGACGTAATGATAAGGTTTTATTGAAATCACGCGCATCCTGCCAGTTTGAAACAGGAAATAGTGCTGAATTACAACGATGACCATAAAAATTTCCATCGATTGCATGGGCGGTGATCACGGTACCAAGGTCACGGTTCCTGCCAGTGTTTCTTTCCTCAAGAGCAACGCGGATGCAGAGTTGGTGCTCGTCGGAAGAGAAGATGCCATTCGCGCAGAACTGAATCGTCTGGGCGTTGCAAATCACCCACGATTGACGATCAAGCACGCCGAAGACGTGGTCGAAATGGATGATCCTGTCGAAGTGGCAATGCGCCGCAAGCGCGACTCTTCGATGCGCGTAGCCATTGAGATGGTCAGGGAAGGCCAAGTGCAGGCCAGTCTTTCAGCGGGCAATACCGGGGCGCTGATGGCCATTTCACGCTACCTCTTGCGCACCTTGCCGGGCGTGGATCGCCCCGCCATTTGCACGATTCTCCCGAACCAAAAAAACGGCCCGACCTACATGCTCGATTTGGGCGCGAATGTCGACTGCGCTCCGGAGCATTTGCGCCAGTTTGCACGCATGGCGTCTGCCTTGGTGTCTTCCGTTGAAGGGCGTTCCAGGCCGACGGTGGGTTTGCTGAATGTTGGCACGGAAGAAATCAAGGGCAACGAAGTCGTCAAACAGGCGTCTGACTTGCTGCGTGAAGATCATGCCAAGGGTGTGTTGAACTATCACGGCAACGTCGAAGGCAATGACATTTTTGAAGGCACGACCGACATCGTGGTATGCGATGGCTTTGTCGGCAACATCGCGCTGAAAACCGCCGAAGGTCTGGGGCGTTTTTTCCGGGTAGTGTTGACGTCAGAATTCAAGAGCGGTGTGTTCAACATGCTGGGCGCATTGCTTGCCATGAAAGCGCTCAGGTCAATATCACAGCGCATGAATCCTTCACGTTTCAATGGCGCGAGCTTGCTTGGTTTGCGCGGTCTCGTATTCAAAAGCCACGGCAGTGCAGACGCCTTTGCCTATGAATGTGCCATCAAACGGGCATACGATGCAGTAAAACACGATGTATTGCAACGCATTTCCATTACCATGGCGGAATTGTTGCCGTCGTCGGAATCACAAATTCCTAGCGGCGAAGCCACACCATTTGAACAGAGGACAGCATGACTATCTACAGCAAAATCATTGGAACGGGCAGTTATTTGCCGCCGCGTCGTGTCACCAACGAAGAGTTGGTTGCCAAGCTGGCGGCGATGGGGGTGGAGACATCGGATGAATGGATTCGTGAGCGTAGTGGCATCACGAGCCGTTTTTATGCAGAAGACGATGTGCTAGCGAGTGATCTGGGCGTCGAGGCAGCGAAAAAAGCGCTGGAGATGGCCAAGCTGACGCCCAATGATATTGACATGATTTTGCTGGCAACCACGACGCCGGATCATTGCGGCGGTTTCCCCAGCACGGCGTGCCGCATACAAGACAAGCTGGGCATCACCAACAATTGCGCAGCAGTGGATGTTGCGGCGGTATGCAGTGGTTTTGTCTACTCCTTGACGATGGCGGATGCTTTCATTCGTTCCGGCATGCACAAGAATATTCTGGTGGTCGGGGCTGAAATTTATTCGCGCGTGGTTGATTTCAAGGATCGCACGACTTGTGTGCTGTTCGGTGACGGTGCGGGTGCGGCGGTGATTTCGGCGTCTAGCGAGCCCGGCATCCTCGCCAGCAAGTTGCACGCAGACGGTTCACAAAATGACATTCTTCACTACGATGCGCGTTTGAATTGTGGCGTGATCGAAGGCAGCGGCTTCATGTACATGGATGGTCAGGCGGTATTCAAAGTGGCGGTCACCGTGCTGGATCAGGTTGGGCATGAAGTGATGCAAATAGCGGGGGTGCAGCCGGGTCAAGTCGATTGGCTGGTGCCGCATCAAGCCAACGTCCGCATCATGCAAAGCGCTGCGCGACGCTTGAAAATTCCGGCTGAGAAGGTTGTGGTGACGGTTGATTGGACCGCCAACACTTCGGCAGCAACGATTCCCATCGCACTCGATGTTGCGGTGCGCGACGGACGCATCAAGCCCGGCCATAACGTACTGATGGCGGCGATTGGTGGTGGCATCACTTGGGGCGCGGTTCTCGCCCGTATGTAATTAACCTTTTTAAGCAGACTATTCGCATGTCAAATTACGCATTTGTATTTCCCGGCCAAGGTTCGCAAGCCGTCGGGATGTTGAACGGGTTTGCCGACAATAAAGTCGTGCGTGACACGATGGCAGAAGCCTCTGACGCGCTCGGACAGGATTTGTGGGCAATGATTGCCGAAGGGCCAAAGGAAAGCCTGGATCTGACCACGAACACGCAGCCAGTGATGCTTTCTTCCTCTGTGGCGTTTTACCGCGCATGGATTGCGGCGGGCGGCAAAATCCCTTCTGTGGTGGCAGGTCATAGCTTGGGCGAATTCTCCGCGCTGGTGGCAGCCGGCGTGATTGATTTCAAGGATGCCGTGAAGCTCGTTCGTTTCCGCGCGCAAGCCATGCAGGAAGCCGTGCCCGTTGGCCAAGGCGGCATGGCAGCGATTCTCGGTTTGTCCGATGAAGATGTGATTGCCGCCTGCAAGGAAGCGGCGCAAGGCCAGATCGTTGAGCCAGCAAACTTCAATGCGCCGTCCCAGTTGGTGATTGCCGGTCACAAAGAAGCGATTGCGCGTGCCTGCGAGGCTGCGAAAGCACGTGGCGCAAAACGTGCGCTGCCGTTGCCGGTGTCCGCTCCCTTCCATTCGTCTTTGCTGAAACCGGCGTCTGACAAATTGCGCGATTACATGGCAAATCTCACTTTTTCCGCACCGAAGATTCCCTTGATTAACAACGTCGATGTGGCGATCATCAACGATCCTGCGGCCATCAAGGATGCCCTGGTACGCCAGGCAGCTAGCCCGGTGCGTTGGGTTGAAACGATTAACAAGATGGCGAGCATGGGCATTACCCAGACCATTGAATGCGGCCCAGGTCGTGTGCTCGCTGGTTTGAGCAAGCGCATCAACGATGCCGTGACCGGCGATGCCATCATCGATCAGGCTTCCCTCGACAAAGTATTGGAGATACTCAAATGACCAATAAAGAAAATGCACAAGATTTGCAAAATCAGGTGGCACTCGTCACGGGCGCTTCGCGTGGCATTGGTTATGCGATTGCACTGGAACTGGCACGTCGTGGCGCGACGGTCGTTGGTACCAGTACGTCCGAGGGAGGAGCGAAAAACATTACGGAAGCGCTCGAAAAGATTCGTGCAGGTGCTGGCAAAGGCGTCGTGCTGGATGTGGCTGATGGCGCGGCATGCAATGCCATTGTCGAGCAAGTGGCCAAAGAATATGGCGGCGTAACGATTCTCGTCAACAATGCTGGCATTACGCAGGATCAACTGGCGATGCGGATGAAAGACGAGGAATGGGATAATGTTATCAACGTCAATTTGACTGCCGTGGGTCGTCTTTCACGAGCCGTGCTTCGCGGCATGATGAAGGCGAGAGCTGGCCGTATCATCAATATCACCTCCGTGGTGGGCTCACTGGGCAATGCTGGTCAGATGAACTATGCGGCCTCCAAAGCCGGCGTAGAAGGCATGAGTCGCGCGCTGGCGCGCGAGGTAGGTGCGCGGGGGATTACGGTCAATTGCATCGCTCCCGGCTTTATCGATACCGACATGACGAAGGTGTTGAACGAACAACAAATTGCCGGTTTAATGCAACAAATCCCGCTGGGTCGCTTCGGCACGCCGGAAGACGTGGCAATGGCAACAGCGTTTCTTGCCTCGTCGCAAGCCAGCTATATCACGGGTGCCACATTGCATGTCAATGGCGGCATGTTTATGAATTAAGCTTTTTTCTAATATAATTAACCTTTCAAGTTTGAAACATTGACATAAGATGTAAATTTTCCAGCGCAAACCTGATAGAATGCGCGCACTTGATAATTACTCACTGGAGCTAAAACATGTCCGACATCGAACAACGCGTTAAAAAAATCGTCGCAGAACAACTGGGTGTTGCAGAAGCCGACATCAAGAACGAATCGTCTTTCGTTGACGATCTTGGCGCGGATTCGCTCGACACGGTAGAACTCGTCATGGCACTCGAAGACGAATTCGAAATCGAAATCCCCGACGAACAAGCAGAAAAAATTACCTCCGTTCAGCAGGCGATTGACTACGCCAAAGCGAACGTCAAAGCGTAATTTTTACCTGATGATTTGTTGATGCGGCGCTCAATGCGCCGCGTCTTTTGTCTGCTCTTCCTCAAAGGACAAGGGAGAGCTGCCTGCACAGTTTGTCCTTGTCGCTTTCTTTCATGGGAGAAGCCGCTTGAGTCGCCAACGTCAACGTCGGGTCGTGATTACCGGCCTGGGATGTATTTCCCCTATCGGCAACACCATTGCTGAAATGTGGTCTTCAGTTACTGCAGGCAAGTCGGGTGTTGCAACCATCACGAAATTTGATGCGTCTCCATTCAGCACGACTTTCGCGGGTGAAGTCAAAAATTTCAAAATTGATGATTACATCACCGCAAAAGAAGCACGCACGATGGATACGTTTATCCATTATGGCTTGGCGGCAGGCATTCAGGCTTTCCGCGACAGCGGACTGGAAGTGACGGAAGTCAATGCAGAACGCATGGGCGTGAATATCAGTTCGGGTATTGGCGGTCTGCCGACCATCGAGCACCAGCACAGCGAATATCTCAATCGTGGCCCGCGCCGCATCAGCCCGTTTTTCGTGCCGTCGTCGATCATCAACATGATTTCCGGCAACCTCTCGATTAACCTGGGCTTGAAAGGCCCGAACCTTTCCGTGGTAACGGCGTGCGCGACCGGTGTACATAGCGTTGGGTTGTCCGCGCGCATGATTGAACATGGCGATGCGGACGTTATGCTCGCCGGTGGTTCGGAAGCCTGCATTTGTCCCTTGGGGCTAGGCGGTTTTGCTTCCGCGCGTGCCATTTCCTCACGCAACGACGATCCGGCAACGGCTTCCCGTCCGTGGGATAAAGACCGTGATGGTTTCGTGCTGGGTGAAGGTGCAGGCGTACTGGTGCTTGAAGAATACGAACACGCAAAGAAGCGCGGCGCGAAGATTTATGCAGAGTTGATTGGTTTCGGCATGAGCGCAGACGCCTATCACATGACGGCGCCGCTGGAAGACGGCAGTGGCGCTGGCCGTTGCATGACGAATGCGATCAAGGATGCTGGCATTAACACGACTGATATTGACTACGTGAATGCACACGGCACTTCGACGCCACTGGGGGATATTGCCGAAACCACGGCAGTCAAGCGTACCTTAGGCGATCATGCGAAGAAGATTGTCATGAGTTCTTCCAAATCGATGGTGGGTCACTTGCTGGGTGGCGCGGGTGGTCTCGAATCCGTTATTACGGTACTTGGTCTGTATCACCAGATCATTCCGCCAACAATCAACATTTTCAACCAGGATCCGCAGTGCGATCTCGATTACTGTGCCAATACTGCACGTGATGCGAAATTCAATATTGCGCTGAAGAATTCTTTTGGTTTCGGTGGCACCAACGGTAGTCTTGTATTCCGAAAAGTGTAATATCGCGGCGCAAGTTTTTGACAGCCCCTCATTCATGCAAATGAATGAGGGGCTTGTTTTTAATGCCGCATGGCTTTCTTTAATGAGAAAATCAGCCATTGCCCCAAAAGCATTCCGCCACCTGAGATGAGTATCGCACTTTCCGCTACCATTCGCCCTTCCAGACATTTGACCATAGCGCTGTGGGGCATGAGTCTGGTGGTGATGGGAGGTGTATTGATCACCCTCTTCGAGCTGTCGGGCAAATTTTCCTTTGACGCCAAAATGATCACCACCGTGGCGAGTTTGCTGGGGGTGGGGATAGGCTGTTATCGATTTCACCGTCGGCAACGCATCTGGTGCATCGCGATTTCTGGCACGGGCCACATCCGTCTCGGCTTCCCAAAAAGTGCGCAATACAAGGAGGAAGCAGGCAGCAAGGTTTTCAAAATGATGCCCCATGCCACTTTGTGGCACAACATGCTGCTTTTGAGGTTGCGCGCTGAAGACGGCCAGACGATTTCCTTGCGGATATTGCCGGACAGTGTGACTGCGGAGGAATTTCGTGCCTTGTCAGTGGCCCTACGCTGGATTGTCGCGCGCGGTGCGTTGAGCGATCAGGCGTTGATCTTGCAGGAATCGACGCTTTCAGGCTGAGTGCCCATTTCGATTCAGTCCTTGTATTGTCGCAAGACCTGCGTCCCCATGGGCAAATTGACGTGGCGGGCAATCACCGGGCATTTCACCTTGAACAGGAAGAACACGTCATGCCCTTGATGGCTGAGGGATTCGAAATTGCCTTGTCCCTTGGCGATGATGAGATCGGCCGTTGAAAAAAGTCGCTGGAGCTCTGGGGTGCATTCATGGAGTAAAGTGCCGGGCGCATCGGAGCCATTGTCGATGACGGTGACAATTTCGTGCAGGCCGACAGCTTGCGCATCTTCGTGCGTGGCATCGTTTAGTACGGGTGCGCCCCGTACGGCCACCGTGACGCGCTCCGGTGCCAATTGCTCGATCAACAGACGATCAAAGGCGATTTCGCCTGCATTGTCGGCCAAATAAAGAATGCGCTTTGCATTGGCAACAGCTTGGCGGTAATCTTCCCATTCGCCGACGAAGGGCTCTTCCAGTGCATGACGGATGGATTCGCGCACATCGTCTTCAGCGACCATGCTTTTCATGCCCATGTCGATAACATTGCCGGCAATGGCGAGTCGCGTCGCCAGCGCGAGCGGATCGTCGGAGGAGGCGATTTGAGCGCGCAATTCGGGAAGTAAATCAAACGCCATGGCGTTGTGACGTGTCTTGGCTTCGCGGTAAGGGTCGCCGACCTGGGATATTTCGCGTAATCGGCGATGCACGAGTTGTGCGAGTACGGGTGGAGAATGTTCCAGACCCTGATCGCTGAGCCAGCGCATCACGTCACGTACGATGCGTTCTTGCTCGATTTCGTCAGTGGTGACGAGTCGCGCAGCGTCCAGGGATTGTCGGACAAAGCAGGCAACGCAATCCAGGGACATCTTCATAATTGAGGGTAGAGTCGAATAAAATTCTGTTTCCAAAAAATCAGGGGCAGCGCAATTTTTGCTTTGACTCCGGCCGCCTCGCTTAACATTCGCTACGCTCATGTTAGCTTGCGTCGCAACAGCAGAAAACTGCTGTTGTGCGAAAAAACTGCTGCCCCTGATTTTTTACAGCACGTCCGAAGCGAAATCCGCCAGTCTCGATCGTTCGCCTCTTGCCAGGGTGACGTGACCGCTGTGTTCCCAGCCTTTAAAGCGGTCGACAACATAAGTCAGGCCGCTGGAGCCCTCCGTGAGGTAGGGGGTATCAATCTGTGCGATGTTCCCCAGGCACAGGATTTTCGTGCCTGGACCCGCACGCGTGATGAGCGTTTTCATCTGTTTGGGCGTCAGGTTTTGCGCTTCATCGATGATCACGAATTTGTCGACAAAAGTGCGGCCACGCATGAAGTTGAGCGATTTCACCTTGATACGCGAGCGGATGAGATCCTGCGTGGCTGCACGACCCCATTCGCCGCCTTCACTGTTAGGTTTGTGCAGCACTTCAAGATTATCGTCGAGCGCGCCCATCCAGGGATTCATTTTCTCTTCTTCGGTGCCAGGCAGGAAGCCGATGTCTTCGCCAACGGGAACCGTCACGCGCGTGAAAATGATTTCGTTATAGGTTTTGGCTTCGAGCACTTGCGCCAAACCGGCTGCCAGCGCGAGCAAGGTTTTGCCGGTACCGGCCTGGCCGAGCAGCGTGACGAAATCGCATTCCGGATCCATCAGCAGGTTAAGCGCAAAATTTTGTTCGCGGTTGCGTGCCGTGATGCCCCAGACGCTGTTCTTTGCGTGTGCATAGTCGCGCAAGGTTTTCAGCACGGCTGTTTTGCCGCTGATTTGCGTGACTTGTGCGTAGAATGGCGCGTCACCGGCTGGCAGTTCCAAGTAGAGGAACTGGTTCACCAGCATGGTAGGAACCAGCGGACCCGTGATGCGGTAGTAAGTGTGGCTGACAGCGCCGCGATTGTCTTGCCAGGACTCCATGCCTTTGCCATGGGTTTCCCAGAAATCATCAGGCAATACCATGACGCCGGAATACAGCAGATCGGTATCTTCCAGCACCTGATCATTGAAATAATCTTCCGCAGGCAAGCCAAGCGCACGCGCCTTGATGCGCATGTTGATGTCTTTCGACACCAGCACAATCAATCGACCTTGCTGTTCAGCGCTTAATGCCTGGACGATGCCGAGAATCTGGTTATCCGTTTTGCTTGGTGGCAGGCCAATAGGCAATGTCGCCGCTTGAAGCTTGGTTTGGAAAAATAAACGCCCTTTCGCTTCCTTATTTCCCAGCTTCGACAAGGCGATGCCATTCTGTATGGCGTCTTCGTCGATGTCTTCAGCGAGTGAATCCAGTGTGCGAGAAACCTGACGCGCATTGCGTGCCACATCGGACATGCCGCGCTTGTGATTGTCGAGTTCTTCCAGCGTGGACATCGGCAAAAAGATGTCGTGCTCTTCGAAACGGAAGATCGAGGTCGGGTCGTGCATCAACACGTTGGTGTCGAGCACGAAAAGCTTGGTCATTCCCGATTTTGCTGCTGATTTGCGCGCGCTGGATTTCAGACGCGTGTGCGCCAATTTTTTTGTGGGCGGCACAGGTTTGTCAGAAAGCAGTTCCTTGGCTTCTTTCGATTTCAAGGCAACCTCGGCTGGTTTGTTCAGCGCCTTGCTTGCGTCTGCGGCAGCAGTCTTTATTTGCGGCACATTTGGCGCGGCCGCAGGTTTATTGATTGCGGTTGAATCGTTGGCGGCTTTTTTGCTGGATTTGCTGCCCTTGCCTGTTTTAGGATAATCCTTGGGGTCAAGCAAGGTGGCTGGTTTTTTCGGGATTTTGGGAAGGGGCATCAGATTCTCGTAGGTCAATGAAATTTATGAATGCTTATTGTATGAAACCACAAAGTCCAGCACTGCTTCGACATGACCGGGCACATCGAGGTTGCGCCATTCTTTCACCAAGGTGCCATTTGCGTCAATCACGAAGGTGCTGCGCTGAATGCCGCGCACCTTCTTGCCATACATGGTTTTTTCGCGCATCACATTGAACATGATGCAGACGGCTTCATCCGGGTCGGAAATCAGCTCAAACGGCATGGCCAGTTTCGCCTTGAAACCCTCATGCGATTTGAGACTATCGCGACTGAGACCAAAAATTTCTGTATTTTCCTTCTGAAAGCGGCCGTAGAGATCGCGAAAACTCATGCTTTCGGCGGCGCAGCCGGGGGTGTTGTCCTTGGGGTAAAAGTACAAAACGATGTTCTTGCCCTTGTAATCGGATAAGTTGAAAGGTTTACCACTGGTCATGGGGGCGGAAAAGTCGGGAACCGTTAAACCGACTACGGAGGGGGTATCTGCCAATTGATTCTCCTGAAACGCTGGGGGGGTGCAAATAGTGTATAGAGTGTAGCAAATGATGCCCAATTGTAACGGTATTCCTGCAGCGATGCAGGGTATTGCCAGCGGATAGGGTCGGTGAAACGCTGATTCAGCTGTTGCCAGGTCGGATGGCTGCCCAAGCGGAGCACCCAGTGTGCTTGAGCGCTTGTATGCGGGCAGCTTATCCCCCAATCGCTTCTTATGGTTTTTCAGTGTTTCCCTTGATAAATTGGCCTTATTTCGTCAGAATGGCTCTTTTGGGTTGCCGAGGAACTCGGTTGGCTCAATGGACAAAATTCTAAGGTGTGCATCATGCGACCCATTGTGAAATCGAAAAAACTGGCCGACGTTTGCTATGACATCCGTGGCCCTGTCCTGGAAAAAGCCAGGCAGATGGAAGAAGAAGGCCAGAAAATCATCAAGCTGAACATCGGCAACTTGCAGCCGTTTGGCTTCGATCCACCGGATGAAATCGTGCGCGACATGATTCGCAACATGAGTACCTCTGCGGCCTACACTGATTCCAAAGGCTTGTTTGCGCCGCGCAAGGCGATCATGCAGTACACCCAGGAAAAGAAAATTGCTGGCGTCACCATCGAAGATATTTATATCGGCAATGGCGCATCCGAACTGATTGTGATGAGCATGAATGCGCTATTGGATGAAGGCGACGAAGTGCTGGTACCTGCGCCGGATTATCCGCTATGGACGGCAGCAGTGTCCTTGTCGGGCGGCACACCAGTGCATTATCTGTGTGACGAGCAAGCCGACTGGAATCCGGACATTGAAGACATCAAGAAAAAAATTACGCCCAATACCAGGGCGATTGTCGTCATCAACCCAAACAACCCGACGGGCGCCTTGTATCCGGTCGAGATTTTGCAGCAAATTGTTGATCTCGCGCGTAAACATGAACTGATTGTCTTTGCCGACGAAATTTACGACAAGATTTTGTACGATGGTGCCTCGCACACGTCCATGGCTTCGCTGGCAGATGATGTGATGTTCATCACGATGAATGGGCTCTCGAAAAATTATCGTTCTTGCGGATTTCGCTCCGGCTGGATGGTGGTGTCTGGCGACAAACGTCATGCAAAGGATTACATCGAAGGCTTGAACATGCTGGCATCGATGCGTTTGTGTTCGAATGTGCCCGGTCAGTACGCGATTCAGACAGCGCTTGGTGGCTACCAAAGCATCAACGACCTCATAGTGCCAGGGGGGAGGCTGTACGAACAGCGCGAACTGGCCCACAAGTTGTTGACGGCGATTCCCGGTGTGACTTGCGTGAAACCGAAAGCCGCGCTCTACATGTTCCCCAGGCTCGACCCGGAGATGTATCCGATCAAGGACGACAAGGAATTTGCTTACGAGTTGCTTGAGTCGGAGAAAGTCTTGATCGTGCAGGGTACGGGCTTCAATTGGCCGAGCCCGGATCATTTCCGCCTTGTTTTCCTGCCGAACGTGCATGATTTGACTGACGCGATTGGCCGATTGGCGCGGTTCCTGGACGCTTACCGTCGTCGTTACGATACATCCAAGCGCGTTGCCTGAGCGAACCTGGCTGAATCTGAACGGGTTCAGCCACGCACCGATTTTTTCATTTACTAACGATAGATATGAAACCCATTAAAGTTGGCTTGCTTGGTATTGGTGTCGTCGGTGGCGGTACGTACGACGTTCTTAAGCGTAATCAGGAAGAGATCACACGTCGCTCAGGACGTGCCATTCAAATTACGATGGTGGCCGATCTTAATGTGGAACGCGCCAAACAAATCACAGGAGGAAGTTGTGATGTTGTGAGCGACGGCAATCTCGTTGTGACCAACCCCGATATCGACATCGTAATTGAACTGATTGGCGGTTACGGTATCGCTAAGGAATTGGTGCTGAAAGCGATTGCTAATGGTAAGCATGTTGTGACGGCGAACAAGGCATTGCTTGCTGTGCATGGCAATGAAATTTTCAAGGCGGCGCATGACAAAGGCGTGATCGTTGCGTTCGAAGCGGCGGTGGCGGGTGGCATTCCCATCATTAAGGCTTTGCGCGAAGGCTTGACCGCGAACCGCATCGAATGGATTGCAGGCATCATCAACGGCACGACGAATTTCATTTTGTCCGAAATGCGTGACAAGGGATTGAACTTCGACGTGGTGCTCAAGGAGGCGCAGCGTCTCGGTTATGCTGAAGCTGACCCGACTTTCGATATAGAAGGCATCGACGCAGCGCACAAGCTGACCATCATGTCTGCGATTGCATTCGGTATTCCGGTGCAGTTCGACAAGGCTTACGTTGAAGGTATTACCAAGCTTGAAGCGATTGATATTCGCTACGCGGAACAACTCGGTTACCGCATCAAGCTGCTCGGCATCACCAAGCGCATGCCGAATGGCATCGAGTTGCGCGTGCATCCCACGCTGATCCCGGAAAAGCGTCTGATTGCGAACGTGGAAGGCGCGATGAATGCGGTCGTTGTGAACGGCGATGCAGTTGGCGCCACCCTGTACTACGGCAAAGGGGCGGGCGCTGAGCCAACGGGTTCCGCCGTGATTGCAGATTTGGTGGATATCGCGCGTGTGGCGACAGCGAGCCCTGAACACCGCGTGCCGCCGCTGGCGTTCCAGCCGGGCGCGATAGCCAATATTCCGGTGTTGCCGATGTCGGAAATCACCACCAGCTACTATTTGCGCATGCACGTGAAGGATCAGCCGGGCGTTTTGGCGGATGTGGCGCGTATTCTGGCTGACGCCACCATTTCGATCGATGCCATGATTCAAAAAGAACCGGGCGAAGGGGCAAACACGACAGACATTGTGATGTTGACGCACCAAACCCAGGAAAAGAACATGCTGGCCGCGATAGAAAAAATCAACGCCTTGCCCACGGTGGTTGGCAAGGTAACCAAGATTCGTCTGGAAGAACTGACCTGAGTTTTTGACCCGCGCCGCTTATCGGGCGCGTCATATTCATTGACCACGGATTTTGCGCTGCTTCGTTAGAAAACGAAGCAGCGTTTTTTTATCTACGCATTTAATGATCGCGCTTTGCTTATCTGATGGTGACTTCTTTCAATGTCGCGCCGCTCTCCGGGTGCATGCGCACTAGCGTAGAGCTACGTGTGCCATAACCGGGCGAGTGGATGCAGACGGCGGAGAGCATGCGTTCGGTCGGAATGTCTACGCCGGTTCTCGGTAGATGGGTATCGGGTGCGAGTGTGGAATCCGACAGCATGTCGAAGTAAGCCTCTTCGGACGCATTCGCGTAGAGCAGGCTGGTGAATTGCGCACGCGTTTTCACCACTTTGTGCCAGGGATCGTTCAGCAAGGCGTTTGATAATCCATAGATACCGGGTTCCAACGGCTTGCCATTTTGTGGATGCGATTGGCCGCGATTGGAATACCAGATGAGCGTATCGCGATTGCCGATCAGCAGGTTGTAGCCATTGAAGGGATCCGCTTCCTTGGCGATTTTTTCGATGTATTTCTGCGGCGATATGTCGGAAGCGAGGTAATCCTTGACCAGTGCGCCGCGCGAGGGAGCGTCGGCGCGGAACTCGCTGGGGGCGCGCACGTTGGTGATGGCGGCAAAGCGGCTGCACTTTGTCACCCCCATCCAGGTGCCGCCGCCCTGTAAATCACGCCCTGCGTAAATGTGCGGGTGATCTTTCCACCACTGCGCTGACGCAGCGGGACGATCATAAAATTCATCACGATTGGCTGCGGCCACGAGAGGTGACGCGGGCATCAATTGCCATGCAAAAACGATCAGACACATTGCATCACCAGATAAAAAATCATGAAATCGCCCTCATCAAGAAAGTGCATTGTCCTCAAGAGGATAAGGCAAGGGCGTAAATTGCAAAGCGGCTCCTGTTGCAGAACCGAGATGCACGGTGATGCCTTCAGGCATCGGATAACGGAGAGAAACGAGGCACGCAATGCGATCTGTTTCGATTTGTTCAGCGTTAACGATCATGCCGCAGGCTTGGTTCGGGTCATCATTGGCAAACACTTCCGTTCCTGCTGCGACATCGCCAGCGAATGGAATGCGGGCTGCAAGCATCCGTCGTGGTGTTTTGCCGCGATGTTGCATGCGCGCGACGATCTCTTGACCAGGATAGCAACCCTTCTTGAAGCTGACGCCACCAATCAATTCGAAGTTCACCATTTGCGCAACGAATTTTTCTTGCGTGCCCGTGGTGATGTGCGGAATGCCGGCATCGATTTCGGCGAGCTTCCAGGTATTATCCGAAAAAGCAGTCAGCTTGGGATTCAGCGCAGGCCAGATGGTTGCCAGCTTTTCGGTGGGCATGATCCATAAATAGCGCGGGGCGCCAAAGGCATCGCTGACGCGAATAATCGAACCGTGTTCATTATCAACTTTGGCATACGCTTGCGATGGCAAGTCGGTGAACCAAGGGGTGAGCGCTTCTGGCGCTGCCTGGCCACCGAATCCTAATTGTGCGAGTTCGCTGGCTTCGGCAATGTTGACCTTGTCACGCAGCACGTACATCTTCAAGCGCTTTTGCAGACCGGGCAGGATGTCTTGCGGCAGCTGCAGGAGTATGTGATCCGCACTTTTCCAGATCAGGAAGGTAGCCAGTAAGCGACCCTGGGGAGTGCAGTATCCGGCCAATCGGGCGGCATTGACTGATAGGTGTTCCAGGTCATTGGTCAGTTGGCGATGCAGAAAACTGAGGGCATCGGTACCTGAAAAAGCCATCATCCCAAAACTGGAGAGCGGTGTCACAAAACCCTTCTTGAGAGCGGGTAAATCGACAAAAGTTGTCGTTTTGAAATCTGAATAGTGTTGTGTCGCGGTCATTGTGTCGAGTTTTTCTTGCAGACTGATTCGGAACGGCGAGGCAAAACGATATGATTACGTTTTGCGAATTATAGTGACTTCATGAAATCTCCGTTGAAAGAGCAAAAGAAGAAGAAAAGCGGCTTGGGGTTTGGCCGTTTTCTGTTTTACATCATCTTCTTCGGATTGCTGTGTGTTGGCGGGCTGGTGTATTGGGCGCAAGCGCCGGTACTGACCGAGGGTAAGCCGATCGAGTTTACGGTAAAGCCGGGCAGTGGTGCGCAGGCGGTTGCAAGACAATTGGCGGATGTTGGTGCCCCGATAAATCCAACCTTGTTTTCAATGATGGCGCGCGCGAGCGGACAAAGCGGAAAGATCAAAGCGGGTCCATACGAATTGAAACCAGGTGTCTCGCCGTGGAACTTGTTGGGCAAACTCATACGTGGTGAAATTGCGCAAAGTTCACTGACGATTATCGAAGGCTGGACATTCAAGCAGATGCGTCAAGCGATTGGGGCACATCCTTTTTTGAGACACGACGCTGCGCAACTGTCCGATGCACAGTTGCTCGCAAAAATCGGCGTGAAAGATTTTAAGCACCCGGAAGGACTTTTCTTTCCCGATACCTACATGTTCGCAAAAGGGTCGAGCGATGTTCTGGTGTTCAAGCAGGCACATGCCAATTTGATCAAGCGCTTGAGTGAGCTGTGGGAGAAGCGCGATCCGGCGTCGCCTTACAAATCGCCGTACGAAGCCTTGATCATGGCATCCATCATAGAAAAGGAAACGGGCAAGAAAGCCGAACGTGGCATGATCGCAAGCGTCTTCGTGAACCGTTTGCGCATGGGGATGATGTTGCAAACCGACCCGACCGTGATATACGGAATAGGCGATAAGTTTGATGGCAATATACGCCGCCGCGATTTGAAGAAAGATACCCCCTACAACACATACACACGCAGAGGTTTGCCGCCGACGCCGATCGCATTGCCGGGCATGCAGTCGCTGAGTGCCGCGATGAATCCAGAGAAATCCGATGCACTTTATTTCGTGGCGCGTGGGGATGGGTCGAGTCAGTTTTCAAGCAATCTGCGAGATCACAACAATGCCGTGATTCAGTACCAATTGAAGGGTAGAGTGAAGCAAAATTCGAAATGAACATGGCGAACAAAAAATGAGCAAAGGCAAATTCATTACCTTCGAGGGCATTGATGGCGCGGGAAAATCCACGCATATCGAATTTGTCGCGAACCTGGTCAGGGCGCGTGGCATGAACGTGATCCTCACGCGTGAGCCGGGCGGCACACCGCTGGGTGAAAAATTGCGCGAACTGTTGCTACATCAAAAAATGCATCTCGAAACCGAAGCGTTGTTGATGTTTGCTGCACGCCGAGAGCATTTGGCAGAAGTCATTGAACCGGCGCTCGCGCGCGGGGACTGGGTCATTTCGGATCGTTTTACCGATGCCAGTTTTGCGTATCAGGGCGGGGGGCGTGGTCTCAGTCTGGATAAGTTGCGTGCGCTGGAGCAGTGGGTACACCCGAATCGCCAACCCGACTTGACCTTGCTGTTTGACGTGCCGCCGGAGGTAGCGCGCGCCCGTCTGGACGCAGTTCGTACCCCTGACAAGTTCGAACGGGAGCAAAGTGACTTTTTTGTTGCAACGCGATCCGAATATCTTCGTCGTGCAAGTGAATTCCCGGAAAGGTTTCGTATAATCAACGGCCAACAAACGATTCTGGAAATCCAGGCACTGATTCAAAAAATCGTCGCCACTTTCTGATCGTAGATTTGTTGAAGGTTTGACCCAGTCATGTGATGTGTCAAAAAACCTCAAGTATTATCGGTAACTTGCTGAAAGATAATGGAAAAACATATCTACCCCTGGCAGAAAAGCTTGTGGAATCAGATTCAGCAGCGGCGAGAAGGCTTGCCACATGCGATTTTGTTTCACGGACCTGCTGGCATCGGCAAGGTAGATTTGGCTGAACGCTTCGCGCAATCCTTGTTGTGCGAACAGATACAGCCCGATGGTTACGCCTGTGGCACTTGCGTTTCTTGCGGCTGGTTTGCCAAGTACAGTCACCCTGATTACCGCCGTTTGCGCCCTGACATTCTGGATCAGGAAGACGCTATGGCGGCTGACGATGAGGGCGATGGCGAAGAAGAAGCGTCCAGTCCAAAAACCAAAAAAAGCGCTTCCAAAGTGATACGGATCAGCCAAGTTCGTGATTTGGCCGACTTTGCTAATATTTCCACCCATCGCCATGGTAATCGTGTTGTCTTGCTTTACCCAGCAGAAACACTCAACACGGAATCTGCCAACGCCTTGCTCAAGATGCTGGAAGAGCCTCACCCGGGCACGGTCTTTTTACTGGTGAGTAGCTATCCTGAAAGTCTCTTGCCGACAATCTTGTCGCGTTGCCACAAAATCCCGGTTTCAATGCCGCCACACGCTGAATCCCTGAAATGGCTGCAGGAGCAAGGGGTCAAGGATGCGGAGGTGTGGTTGGCTGAACAAGGAGGCGCGCCTTTGTCGGCGTATGCGCTGGCGCAAGCCGGAGGGCGCGAAGAGATGGATGAATTTCTGAGCCAGTTGGCCAGACCAACAGTGGAAGGTGTTTTAAAAACCGCAGAAAAAATGCAAAAAACCCCGGCGGTTCAGCTCATTGCATGGTTGCAACGGTGGCTCTATGATATATTTTCCATGAAGTTTACCGGTGTTATTCGTTATTACCCCCGTTATAAAAGTGAACTGGCGGTTTTGGCTGAACGCGCTGACCCCACTACCTTACTTCGGATACTCAAGACGGTCAGTGCGCGAAACGAAATAGCCGATCATCCCCTGGCACCTCGCCTGTTTGTCGAGGACATGTTGCTGGAATACATGGAAATCTGTTCCTGAAAGGATAGCAATGCCGCACCGTTCTGCTGGAGGAGCGCCCCAAATGTCACCGTCCCAAGCGGCGGGTGCGCGTCCTGGCGTCTTGTCCCTGGCTATCAAGGAGCGAGCCGCCTTGTATACAGCCTACATGCCCTTTCTTAAACATGGCGGGATTTTTGTCCCGACCTCACGGCCATACAAAGTCGGAGATGAAATATTTGTCATTCTGGAACTGATGGATGAGCCGCAGAAATATCCCATCGCAGGCAAGGTGGTTTGGGTCACACCGGCAGGTGCCAACAATAGCAAAACCCAGGGCATCGGCGTACACTTCCCACAGGATGAGTCTGGCAATCGTGCCAAGCTGGTGATTGAAAAACATCTCGGTTCGGCCGTACGCTCCAACCGCAGCACGCATACCATATAATCTCCTCTTTTTTGAGCGTTGCTGCCCGCGTCATGTCCGTACGGGGCGGTGTTTGTCTGTTTCAGCAAATGAAAGGCGCGGGTTTCTTGCCGCGATAACTCAGGTTCATCATGTTTGTCGATTCCCATTGCCATATCAATTTCCCCGAGCTGTATGCGCGGCTTCCTGAACTTTTGCGCACCATGGCACAAAATCAGGTGACGCATGCTTTGTGCGCGGGCGTCCATCTCCCAGAATTTCCACGCATTCGCGAAATTGCAGAGCGCTATCCGAACATTTATGCTTCGGTCGGAGTCCATCCAAATTACCGGAAAACCGTTGAGCCGGATGTCAAGACGCTGGTCAAGCTGGCGGATCACCCGAAGGTGGTTGCGATTGGCGAAGCAGGACTCGACTATTACCGTCATCAAGGCGATCTGGATTGGCAGCGGCAGCGTTTTCGCATCCAGATTCGCGCGGCAAAGGAATGCGGAAAACCCTTGATCATTCATGCGCGCCAGGCGCGTGAAGATGCCTTGCGCATCATGCGCGAAGAAGGCGCGGGTTTGGACAAGGGCGGCCCGGGTGGCGTGATGCACTGTTTTACCGACACGCTGGAGATGGCGGAAGCCGCGATGGACATGGGGTTTTATATTTCGTTTTCCGGTGTGGTGACATACAAAGCCACGCGCGAATTGCAGGAAGTCGCCCGTCAGATCCCATTGGAGCGTATGTTGATAGAAACCGACGCGCCTTACCTCTCGCCGGAGCCCAATCGCGGCAAGGATAACGAACCGGCGAATGTTCGCCTGGTAGCCAAGCGAATTGCAGAGTTGAAAAAGATACCGATCAACCGCGTCGGGAAGCAGACGTCGGATAACTTTTTTGAATTGTTTAAAATCGCCAGAGCCACGCAAGCGGTGCAGTCAGCACAGGCTTGACTTTGCAGATGTAACATCACAGACTTAACATCGCAGACTTAATCTCAAGGAATTCATTCAGCGCGCAAACCAGAACCATGCAAAGCAAACCATCCGTCATCAACAAGCAAACCGCAGTGCATCGCGCCTGCGTGATGTGGGTGGCGTTGTTGACAGGATGCGTTGTGTTTGCACCATGTCGCGCCAGCACGAGTGAAGATCTTTCGCAACCACCCGGCGCCGGAGTGATTAAAGTGCAGCCTGTGCCGACCGCAACGCCAAAGCTTGATACGAAATCCAGTATGACAGATGCACCGCCTGCCAAGCTTGCGCCTGCACCGCAACCTGCGAGCACCGCAAAAACTGTTACGCCACCTGCAGTCGTGGTGCCAGAGGCGGTG
>QZKY01000010.1 GCA_003605115.1 Oxalobacter sp. | reverse complement strand
TGATCAGCCCGATCGCGATGGAAGAAGGCCTGCGCTTTGCGATTCGCGAAGGTGGCCGTACCGTCGGCGCCGGCGTTGTTGCGAAGATCATCGAGTAATACTTGTTGGTCATTTAATTATTGCTGCGGGCGGCTCTCGCCCGTAGCCTGTTCTTTGAGAAAGTCATCATGCAAAACCAAAAAATTCGCATTCGCCTGAAGGCGTTTGACTATAAGTTGATTGACCAGTCCGCACTGGAAATCATCGATACAGCCAAGCGCACCGGCGCAGTGGTTAAAGGCCCGGTTCCCTTGCCGACGCGCATTCAGCGTTTCGATGTATTGCGTTCGCCGCACGTGAACAAAACCTCCCGCGACCAGTTTGAAATCCGCACGCACCAACGTTTGATGGACATCATCAACCCGACCGACAAAACAGTGGATGCTTTGATGAAGCTGGATCTGCCTGCTGGCGTGGATGTTGAAATTAAATTGCAGTAAACGTTTGTGGCCACCGGCAATTCTTTGGTTGCCGGTTGTGCAAACGGGTTTTCCGGGATATAATCTCGGGCTTACGTGACGATGGGCTTGAACCCATTGCATATTATTAAGTAATAATTAACAGCCCTGCCCAATCGAAGGCGGGAATGGAGATAAAAATGAGCCTAGGCCTTATTGGCCGCAAGGTTGGTATGATGCGCATCTTTACGGATGATGGGGATTCGATTCCTGTAACCGTAGTAGACGTATCCAACAACCGAGTGGCGCAAGTCAAGACACCTGACACGGATGGTTATTCCGCGGTACAGGTTGCATTCGGTCAACGCCGCGCTTCCAGAGTGAACAAGGCAACTGCCGGTCACTTCGCGAAAGCGGGTGTCGAGGCGGGGACCGTCCTGAAAGAATTCCGTGTTGATGCTGCTAAAGCCTCTGAAATGAAGGCTGGCGATGTCGTGCCTGTCAATCTTTTCGAGGTTGGCCAGAAGATCGACGTGCAAGGCGTATCCATTGGTAAAGGTTATGCGGGCGTTATCAAGCGCCATAACTTTTCATCTGGCCGCGCGACCCACGGTAACTCGGTATCCCACAATGTTCCTGGCTCCATTGGTATGAACCAGGATCCGGGTCGTGTTTTCCCGGGTAAGAAAATGACGGGTCATATGGGCGATGTTACGCGCACGGTACAAAACCTTGAAATTGCGCGTATCGACAGTGAGCGTCAATTGCTGCTGGTAAAAGGTGCAGTGCCTGGTGCCAAAAATGGCAAGGTCGTTGTGCGTCCGGCAGTCAAGTTTGTTGCAAAGAAAGGAGCCTAAGCCATGGAACTCCAGCTCCTGAATGAACAAGGTCAATCAACGGCCAGCGTTGCCGCACCGGACACGGTATTTGGCCGCGACTACAATGAAGCCCTGATTCACCAAATCGTGGTGGCTTATCAAGCCAACGCACGCAGCGGCAATCGCAAGCAAAAAGATCGCGACGAAGTCAAACACTCGACCAAAAAGCCGTGGCGTCAAAAAGGTACGGGTCGTGCTCGCGCAGGGTCATCCGCATCGCCTTTGTGGCGTGGGGGTGGTCGGACTTTCCCGAACACGCCGGACGAAAACTTTTCGCACAAGGTCAACAAGAAGATGTATCGCGCAGGTGTCTGCTCGATTCTGTCCCAGTTGGCTCGCGAAGGTCGTTTGAAAGTCGTCGAGAATTTCACGGTCGATGCACCGAAGACCAAGATGTTGGCTCAAAAACTCAAAGGCATGGGTCTGGATTCTGTCATGCTGATTACGGATGATTTCAACGAGAACCTTTATCTGGCGTCGCGCAATCTGCCGAACGTGCTGGTGGTTGAACCGCGTGAAGCCGATCCGGTTTCCTTGGTTTACTACAAGGACATCCTGATCACCAAGGCTGCATTGGCAAAGATTGAGGAGATGCTGGCATGAACGCGACTGTAAAATATAGCGAAGAGCGCTTGATGAAAGTGTTGCTGGCGCCGGTCATTTCCGAAAAGGCGACGATGGTTGCCGAAAAAAATGAACAAGTGATCTTCCGTGTCCTCAAGGATGCGACCAAGCCCGAGATTAAAGCAGCGGTTGAGTTGCTGTTCAAGGTGCAGGTTGAGTCTGTGCAGGTAGCTAACCGTATGGGCAAGAGCAAGCGGACTGCCAAAGGCATGGGTCGTCGTAACCATACCAAGCAAGCTTTCGTCTGCTTGAAGCCGGGGCAAGAGATCAACTTCACCGAGGAGGCTAAATAATGGCACTCGTTAAGATGAAACCAACGTCCCCCGGACGTCGCGGCATGGTCAAGGTTGTCACGCCTGACCTGTATAAAGGCCGTCCGTTCGTTGGGTTGACCGAAAAGAAATCAAAAACTTCCGGTCGCAACAACAATGGTCATATCACGACCCGTCATATTGGCGGTGGACACAAACAGCACTATCGCGTTGTGGACTTTCGTCGCAATAAGGACGGTATTCCGGCCAAGGTTGAGCGTATTGAATACGATCCCAACCGTACTGCACACATTGCATTGCTGTGTTACGCAGATGGCGAACGCCGTTACATCATCTCTCCCAAGGGCTTGACCGTTGGCGACAAGCTGATGAGCGGTGCCGAAGCGCCGATCAAGGCTGGTAACACACTGCCGCTGCGCAACATCCCGGTGGGCACGACGATTCACTGCGTTGAAATGCTGCCGGGCAAGGGTGCGCAAATTGCACGTACGGCGGGCGCTGGCGTGGTTTTGATGGCACGTGAAGGTACCTACGCGCAAGTTCGCTTGCGTTCCGGCGAAGTACGCCGCGTACACATTGAGTGCCGCGCGACGATTGGTGAAGTAGGTAATGGTGAACACAACCTGCGCAAGATCGGCAAGGCAGGCGCAATGCGTTGGCGTGGTGTGCGTCCGACGGTGCGTGGCGTTGTCATGAATCCGGTTGACCATCCGCATGGCGGCGGCGAAGGCCGGACCTCTGGTGGTCGTCATCCGGTGTCGCCATGGGGTCAGAAGACCAAGGGCAAGAAGACGCGCAGCAACAAGCGGACGACTTCGATGATCGTTTCGCGCCGCAAGAAATAAGGGGTAACACATGACACGTTCATTGAAAAAAGGGCCCTTCTGCGATGCCCATCTGCTGAGAAAAGTCGAGACTGCACAGGCAACGAAGGACAAGCGTCCGATCAAGACTTGGTCGCGCCGTTCCACCATCCTGCCGGACTTCATCGGTTTGACGATTGCTGTACACAACGGCAAGCAGCACGTGCCGGTGTATGTATCCGAAAATATGGTGGGTCACAAGCTTGGCGAATTTGCGCTGACCCGTACGTTTAAGGGTCATGTGGCGGACAAGAAAGCCGGGAAGAGATAAGGATCGACCATGGAAACGAAAGCTATTCTCAAAGGAGTGCGTCTGTCAGCCCAAAAGGGCCGACTGGTAGCCGACATGATTCGCGGCAAGCCGGTTGATCAGGCGCTCAATATTCTCGCGTTCAGCCCAAAGAAAGGTGCTGTCATCATCAAGCGTGTGCTGGAGTCGGCGATTGCCAATGCAGAACACAATGACGGCGCTGACATTGACGAGTTGAAAGTGTCGACGATCATGGTTGAAAAAGGTATGGTATTGAAGCGTTCTTCAAGCCGTGCAAAAGGCCGTGGTGATCGTATTTCTAAACAAACCTGTCACATTTACGTGACTGTCGGCAATTAAGGAGTCACGATGGGACAGAAAATACATCCTACAGGTTTCCGCCTTGCAGTTGCGCGCAACTGGGCGTCACGCTGGTATGCGAACAACAATAACTTTGCTTCGATGCTCAACGAGGATCTGAGGGCGCGCGCTTATCTGAAAAAGAAGCTGAAGAACGCTTCCGTCGGTCACGTCACCATTGAGCGTCCGGCCAAGAATGCACGCTTCACCATTTTCAGCTCGCGTCCTGGCGTTGTGATTGGTAAAAAAGGCGAAGACATTGAAGTGTTGAAGACGGAGTTGTCCAAGATTATGGGTGTGCCGGTGCACGTCAATATCGAAGAAATCCGCAAGCCGGAAATCGATGCGCAACTCATCGCTGATTCGATCACACAACAGCTCGAAAGACGGATCATGTTCCGCCGCGCCATGCGTCGTGCGATGCAAAACGCCATGCGTTTGGGCGCACAAGGCATCAAGATCATGTCGTCTGGTCGCTTGAACGGCATCGAAATTGCGCGTACCGAGTGGTATCGTGAAGGCCGCGTACCCCTGCATACCCTGCGTGCTGATATTCATTACGGTTTCAGCGAAGCGCAAACCACCTACGGCATCATCGGCGTCAAGGTATGGGTTTACAAGGGTGATCGTCTGGCTGAAGGTGAAGCGCCTAAAGTTGAAGCGCCAGCAGATGAAGAAAAGAAACGTCGTGCGCCACGTCGCGATGACGCCAAGCCGGCAAGCAGAACGCGCCCGAAGCGTGCTGAGGCACAAGCTACAGCAACGGCGACGGCGGCACCTGCTTCGGTGGCCAAGCGCGTGCGCACCAGGAAGACCGCTGTTGCTGCAGAAGGTGCAGCCGCTGCGACAGAGAAAGCAGGAGAATAAACATGCTGCAACCATCACGCAGAAAATATCGCAAGGAACAAAAGGGTCGCAACAAGGGTATTTCCCACGAGCGTGGCACGGCTGTTTCGTTTGGCGATTTTGGCTTGAAAGCAACTGGTCGCGGTCGTCTGACAGCGAGACAAATCGAGGCTGCGCGTCGTGCAATGACCCGTCACATTCGTCGCGGTGGCCGTATCTGGATTCGTATTTTCCCGGACAAGCCCATTTCGCAAAAACCCGCAGAAGTTCGTATGGGTAACGGCAAAGGCAATCCGGAGTACTACGTTGCCGAAATCAAGCCAGGCAAGGTGTTGTACGAAATGGATGGCGTTAATGAAACAATGGCAAGAGAAGCTTTCCGTCTTGCTGCTGCCAAATTGCCGCTCGCAACCGTTTTTGTTACACGGCAAGTCGGCCAATAAGGGGGAACTATGAAAGCATCAGAACTCCGCGGCAAAGATGAAGCCGCGCTGGCAAAAGAGCTCAACGAATTGCTGAAAGCGCAATTTAACCTGCGCATGCAGGTGGCGACACAGCAATTGACAAACACTTCACAATTGAAGAAGGTGCGTCGGGATATTGCCAGAGTAAAAACGGTCATGAATTCGAAGGGTGCAGCACAATGAACGCACAAGAAAAACAGTCGCTGAAGCGCACGCTGGTTGGCAGAGTCGTGTCCGACAAGATGGACAAGACGGTTACGGTGTTGATTGAACGTCATGTCAAGCATCCCTTGTATGGCAAGATCATCACGCGCTCCAACAAGTATCATGCGCACGATGAAAACAACGAAGCCAAGATGGGTGATATGGTCGAAATCCAGGAGGGTCGTCCGATCTCCAAGACCAAGGTTTGGCGTATGACTCGTGTCGTGCAAGTTGCGCAGATCGTATAAATAACCAGTTGCAAGGCCGCCATTTAGATGTCATAATGCACGGCTTGGTTGTAGTTGAACCATTCCTGCGGCGGCGCGAGATTTAAGCGCGCAGCCGACGGGTTTTTGAAAACGTCTACCCAATCAGCTGTTCTTAATGGAGTGGCTGGCGGGACCAAAACTGATCGCGGCGTCTGCATGGCAGGCAAGGTGAGTCAAGTTGGGAAAGAAAAAATACTATGATTCAGACAGAAAGCCGTCTAAAAGTGGCCGATAACACAGGCGCAAGAGAAGTCTTGTGCATCAAGGTGTTAGGCGGTTCAAAGCGCCGCTACGCGGCCATTGGTGATGTCATCAAGGTAACAGTCAAACAGGCTGCGCCGCGTGGCAGGGTGAAAAAGGGCGAAATTTATAACGCTGTGGTCGTTCGCACGGCCAAGGGTGTTCGTCGTCCGGATGGTTCCTTGATCAAGTTCGATGGGAATGCAGCGGTGTTGTTGAACAACAAGCTTGAGCCTATCGGTACGCGCATCTTCGGACCCGTTACGCGTGAATTGCGCACAGAGCGCTTCATGAAGATCGTCTCGCTGGCGCCGGAAGTGCTGTAGGAGATAAGCAATGGATAAGATTCGTAAAGATGACGATGTCATCGTCCTTACAGGTAAGGACAAGGGTAAGCGCGGCGTGGTCAAAGAGCGCGTGAACAGTGAATACGTCATCGTGGATGGCGTCAATATGGTTAAGAAAACGACCAAGCCGAATCCGATGACGGGTGAGACGGGGGGTATTGTTGACAAGACCATGCCAATTCACGTGTCAAATGTCGCGCTGTTCAATCGCGAAGCTGGCAAAGCAGACCGCGTGGGGTTCAAAACGGTGAACGGCAAGAAGGTTCGCGTTTTCAAATCCTCCGGCGAAGTGGTGAAGGGGTAAAGAATCATGGCACGTCTTCAAGATTTTTATAAAGATAAGATCGTCCCTGACTTGATGTCGAAATTTTCGTACAAGTCGACGATGGAAGTTCCGCGTATCACCAAGATCACGCTGAACATGGGTTTGTCCGAAGCAGTGGCGGACAAGAAAATTATCGACAATGCAGTTGGCGATTTGACGAAGATTTCCAGTCAAAAGCCGGTTGTCACGAAAGCGCGCAAATCGATCGCAGGCTTCAAAATCCGCGATGACTATCCGATTGGCTGCATGGTGACGCTGCGTGGCGCGCGTATGTACGAGTTTCTCGACCGTTTCATTACGATCGCATTGCCGCGCGTTCGCGACTTCCGCGGCATTTCTGGCCGTTCGTTCGATGGTCGTGGTAATTACAACATCGGTGTTCGGGAGCAAATCATTTTCCCGGAAATCGAGTACGACAAGATTGACGCGATTCGTGGGATGAACATCAGCATCACCACCACCGCGAAGACCGATGAAGAGTCGAAAGCACTCCTCGCCGCATTTAAGTTTCCGTTTAGAAATTGAGGACGACATGGCAAAACTGTCGCTGATAAATCGTGAGAAAAAGCGCGCCACGTTGGTTAAGAAATATGCCAACAAGCGCAACGAGTTGAAGGCCATCATTGATGACCAAAGCAAATCTGAGGAAGAGCGTTATGAAGCGCGCCTGAAGTTGCAGGCACTGCCGCGGAATGCCAATCCGACTCGTCAACGCAATCGTTGCGCAATAACTGGTCGTCCGCGCGGCACCTACCGTAAATTCGGATTGGGCCGCACCAAACTTCGTGAGTTCGCCATGAGTGGCGAAATTCCCGGAATCGTTAAAGCTAGCTGGTAATAGGAGTAGAGTCACATGAGTATGAGCGATCCTATAGCCGATATGCTGACCCGCATCCGCAATGCGCAAGGTGTTCAAAAGAACACCGTGGCAATGCCGTCGTCCAAAGTAAAAGTGGCGATTGCAAATGTTCTCAAGGAAGAAGGTTACATCGAGGACTTTGCCGTTTCTGCCGAGGGTGGGAAGGCTGAACTGAAGATTGGCTTGAAGTATTACGACAGGCGTCCTGTCATCGAGCGTCTGGAGCGCGTTTCGCGCCCTGGTTTGCGCGTGTACAAGGGCAGAGATGAGTTACCCAACGTCATGAACGGTTTGGGTGTGGCCATTGTGTCCACGCCGAAGGGCGTCATGACTGATCGCAAAGCGCGCGCAACCGGTGTCGGTGGCGAAGTTATTTGCTACGTAGCTTGAGGAGCGCAGCATGTCACGAGTAGGAAAATCACCGATTGTTCTGGCAGGTGGCGCGCAAGCGACCATCACGGCAGACCAGATCACCGTCAAAGGCCCATTGGGCACATTGACGCAAGCGATGAACGAGCGCGTCACAGTGGTCAACGAAAACGGTACCCTGACGTTTGCTGTTGTCGACGGCAGTCACGAATCGAATGCCATGTCTGGCACGATGCGCGCACTGGTTAACAACATGGTTACAGGTGTGACCAAGGGCTTTGAGAGACGCTTGAACCTAGTGGGCGTGGGTTATCGTGCTCAGGCGCAAGGCGACAAGTTGAACCTGACCTTGGGTTTCTCGCATCCGGTTGTGCATCAGATGCCGGATGGTGTGAAATGCGAAACCCCGTCGCAAACGGAAATTATTATTAAAGGCATTGACAAGCAAAGAGTTGGTCAGGTCGCTGCCGAAGTCCGTGCTTACCGCAAGCCTGAGCCATACAAGGGCAAAGGCGTCCGCTACGCGGATGAGGTAATCAAGCTTAAAGAAACCAAGAAGAAGTAATAGGGGCTGACGATGGACAAGAAAGAATCACGGTTGCGCCGCGGACGTCGGACCCGCGCCAAGATCGCCGAATTAAAAGTGAATCGCCTGAGCGTGCACCGCACGAACACGCACATTTACGCAAACATCATTTCGCCGGATGCACGCATTCTGGCTTCGTGCTCGACGCTGGAAGCGGGTATCCGCCAAGAGCTCGCTGGCAAGACCGGCAAAGGCGGCAACGTCGATGCAGCGTCGCTGGTTGGTAAGCGCGTAGCAGAGAAGGCCTTGAAGGCCGGCATTACCGAAGTCGCATTTGATCGCTCCGGTTTCCGTTATCACGGTCGTGTGAAAGCGCTGGCAGAAGCTGCGCGCGAAGCCGGCTTGAAGTTCTAAGGAAGACTCAATATGGCAAAGACGCAACAAAAAATGCAGAGCGACAAACCGGATGATGGTTTGCGCGAAAAAATGATCGCGGTAAATCGCGTGACCAAAGTGGTCAAGGGCGGTCGGATCATGGGCTTTGCTGCCTTGACCGTGGTCGGTGATGGCGATGGTCGCATCGGCATGGGCAAGGGCAAATCGAAAGAAGTGCCGGTTGCTGTGCAAAAAGCGATGGAAGAAGCGCGTCGCAACATGATCAAAGTGCCGCTCAAGAGCGGCACTCTGCACCACACGATTAGCGGCAAGCATGGCGCTTCCAAAGTGCTGATGACGCCGGCCAAAGATGGTACGGGCGTGATCGCAGGTGGTGCAATGCGCGCGATTTTCGAAGTGATGGGCGTGACAAACGTCGTTGCAAAGTCAATCGGTTCGAGCAATCCATACAATATGGTGCGCGCAACGCTCAATGCATTCAGGTCAATGAGTGCTCCGTCTCAAATTGCTGCAAAGCGCGGCAAGACGGTAGAAGAGATTCTGGGATAAGGTGATCGCGATGACTGAAACGGTTAAGACGATAAAAGTCCAATTGGTAAAGAGTTTGATCGGTACGCGCGAAACGCATCGTGCGACGGTGCGCGGCCTTGGTTTGCGCAGAATGAACTCGGTTGCTGAATTGCAGGACACGCCCGCAGTACGCGGCATGATCAACAAAGTTTCGTATCTTGTGAAAGTTGTTTCGTAAATCGAAAATCTTTCAGACAGGACAAATGATGAAATTAAATACCATACAACCAGCAGAAGGTTCCAAGCGTCCCCGCCTCCGTGTCGGTCGCGGCATCGGTTCCGGCATCGGCAAAACCGCAGGTCGCGGCCACAAGGGTCAAAAGGCGCGCGCAGGTGGTTTCCACAAAGTTGGCTTTGAAGGCGGTCAAATGCCGCTGCATCGTCGTCTGCCCAAGCGCGGCTTCAAGTCGTTGTCGGCCTTGACGAAAGCAGAAGTGCGCTTGTCTGACCTGGAGAAAATGCCCGTGACCGAAATTGATTTATTGACGCTGAAGCAGGCGGGCGTGGTTTCCACCTTGATCACTGATGTGCGTGTCATTAAATCTGGCGAGATCAAGAAGGCTGTCAAATTGACGGGCGTGACCGTGACCCAGGGTGCCAAGGCTGCGATTGAAGCCGCAGGCGGCTCTGTCGCGTAATAGAAAAAAAGAGCAGGAACGGAGCGACATTTGGCAACGAAACCGCAAGCCGCAAGAACCAATCAAGCAGGATTCCCCTGGAAACGCTTGTGGTTTTTGATTGGCGCCTTGTTTGTCTATCGTCTGGGTACGCACATTCCGGTGCCTGGTATTGATCCTGTTCAGCTGGCGCAATTGTTCAAGCAAAACCAGGGCGGTTTCCTGGGAATGTTCAACATGTTTTCCGGCGGCGCACTGTCGCGCGCATCGGTCTTTGCGTTGGGCATCATGCCGTACATTTCTGCATCGATCATCATGCAGATGATGGCGGTTGTCATGCCGCAGCTGGAATCGCTGAAGAAAGAGGGCGAATCTGGACGCCGCAAGATTACGCAGTACACGCGTTACGGCACGGTTTTTTTGGCAGCGTTTCAGGCGATAGCGATTGCGGTCGGGCTGGAGTCCATGCAACAAGGGCTGGTTATTGAGCCGGGCTTGAGTTTCCGTTTTACGGCGGCGATTTCGCTGGTAACGGGGACGATGTTTTTGATGTGGCTGGGCGAGCAGATGACAGAGCGCGGCTTGGGTAACGGCATTTCACTGATCATTTTCGCCGGTATCGCGGCAGGTTTACCGAGCGCACTGGCGGGCTTGCTGGAATTGGTCAGAACGGGGTCGATGAGTACGCTGGTGGCGATCTTGATTTGCGTGATCGTGGTGGGTGTCACATATCTGGTTGTCGTTATAGAAAGCGGTCAGCGCAAGATTTTGGTGAACTATGCCAAGCGACAGATCGGCAACAAGATTTATGGTGGTCAGTCTTCACATTTGCCGCTGAAGCTGAACATGGCTGGTGTGATTCCGCCGATCTTCGCATCGTCGATCATCATGTTCCCGGCGCAGATCGCGGGCTGGTTTACGGCAGGTGCAGATTCAACGAATGGGTTTGTCCGCTTCATGAAAGATTTGGCCGCTTCGCTGGGAAATGGCGAGCCAATGCACGCATTGTTGTACGCGGCAGCGATCATTTTCTTCTGCTTCTTTTACACCGCGTTGGTGTTTAACAGCAGAGAGACGGCAGACAACCTGAAGAAGAGTGGCGCGTTTTTGCCGGGGATTCGTCCTGGCGAGCAAACGTCACGCCACATTGATAGAATTTTGATGCGCTTGACTTTGATTGGCGCCATTTATGTGACGCTGGTGTGTTTGTTGCCGGAGTTTTTGATTGCGAAGTGGAATGTACCGTTTTATTTCGGTGGTACCTCGCTCTTGATTCTGGTGGTTGTCACAATGGATTTCTTGGCGCAAATCAACAACTACATGATGTCGCAGCAGTATGAGTCGTTGTTGAAGAAGTCGAATTTTACGGGGCTTAACAATCTTACCCGTTAAGGGTGGGATTACGGTACACAGACGGAACGAATGGCAAAAGACGACGTTATCCAGATGCAAGGCGAGATTATTGAAAATCTCCCGAATGCGACCTTCAGGGTCAAGTTGGAAAATGGTCATGTGGTGTTGGGTCATATTTCCGGAAAAATGCGAATGAACTACATCCGCATTCTGCCGGGAGACAAGGTGACCGTTGAGTTGACACCGTATGATTTAAGCAGGGCACGTATCGTGTTCCGCACTAAATGAAGTAAAGAATCGTTGTATAGATAAAGAAGTTAAAGCAAAAGAGGGCAAATATGAAAGTACGAGCATCCGTCAAGCGGATTTGCCGCAACTGCAAAATCATCAAGCGCAAAGGCGTTGTTCGTGTCATCTGTACCGAACTGCGCCATAAACAGCGCCAAGGTTAATTAACGTTATCGATTGAGGAATAACGAATGGCACGTATTGCAGGGGTGAACATCCCAAACCATCAGCACATCGTCATCGGCTTGACCGCCATCTTTGGCATCGGTCGTTCGACTGCTCAAAAAATTTGTGAAACGACAGGTGTTCTGACGTCCAAAAAGGTGAAAGACCTTGACGACAATGAACTTGAAAAGCTGCGTGACGCAATTTCAAAATACATGATCGAAGGCGATCTTCGTCGTGACGTGTCGATCAGCATCAAGCGCCTGATGGATTTGGGTTGCTATCGCGGTTTGCGTCATCGTCGTGGTTTGCCGGTTCGCGGACAGCGTACGCGTACCAATGCACGTACCCGCAAGGGCCCGCGCAAGGCTGCTCAGGCATTGAAGAAATAATCATCGGTCAATTGACGGCCGATTGTCGGAATCAAGGAAATTATTATGGCAAAAGCACAATCCAATGCATCAGCCCGCGCTCGTAAAAAGGTCAAAAAGAATGTGGCCGAGGGCGTTGCGCATATCCACGCATCCTTCAACAACACGATCATCACAATCACCGATCGTCAGGGGAACACGCTGGCATGGGCGACTTCAGGTGGCGCGGGGTTCAAGGGGTCACGTAAATCGACACCGTTTGCAGCCCAGGTTGCAGCAGAAGCAGCAGGTCGTGTTGCAGTTGAATGTGGCATGAAGAATGTTGAGGTGCGCATCAAAGGTCCAGGGCCAGGTCGTGAATCCGCCGTGCGTGCCCTGAACGCACTGGGCATTCGCATTTCGCAGATTCAGGACATTACGCCGGTTCCGCACAACGGTTGTCGTCCGCCGAAGCGCCGTCGTATCTAAGATTTTTGCAGGATACTGCCGCGTAAGCGGCAGGTTTTTTTGAAGACCACCGTTCGGCAAAAATGCCGGACTAGCGCCTGATGTAGAAAGTTCACATTCGGGGCGTCATTAAACAGAAAAGGAAATCAACGTGGCACGTTATATTGGACCCAAAGCAAAGCTTTCGCGTCGCGAAGGCACCGATCTCTTCCTGAAGAGCGCACGTCGCTCGCTGGATTCCAAGTGCAAGCTGGATGTAAAACCCGGCCAGCATGGCATGAAGTCTGGCGCACGTACCTCCGACTTCGGCAACCAGCTCCGTGAAAAACAAAAAGTAAAGCGCATGTACGGTGTGCTGGAACGTCAGTTCCGCCGTTATTTTGCCGAAGCCGAGCGCCGCAAAGGCAACACTGGCGACAATCTGATGCAATTGCTCGAAAGTCGTCTGGACAACGTTGCCTATCGCATGGGTTTCGGTTCTACCCGTTCGGAAGCGCGTCAGATTGTTGGCCACAAGGCACTCACCGTGAACGGTGAAGTCGTCAATATCCCGTCTTACATGGTCAAAGCGAACGATGTGATCGCCGTACGTGAAAAATCCAAAAAGCAAACCCGCATCATCGAATCTCTTTCGCTGGCTGAACAAATTGGTATGGCCGCGTGGGTCTCAGTGGATTCCAAAAAAATGGAAGGCACATTCAAGCGCCTGCCGGATCGCAGCGAATTCGCAAACGACGTGAATGAATCGCTCATCATCGAATTGTACTCACGTTAAAATCTAACAAGCTGACCTGCTCGACGAGAGCGGGTCTTTCTGTATTTCCATCAGCCTTATCGGTGTAACGAACTGAGGGTATTGAAAAGGACATAACATGAATAATTTTTTGAAGCCGCGCATCATCAATGTAGAAAACCTCGGCGCGGGTCATTCCCGAGTCGAAATGGAGCCGTTTGAACGTGGCTACGGCCACACGCTGGGCAACGCCCTGCGTCGCGTTCTGCTCTCGTCGATGACCGGTTACGCACCGACTGAAGTGACCATCGCCGGTGTTGTGCACGAATACTCAACGCTGGATGGCGTGCAAGAAGACGTGGTCGATTTGCTCCTGAATCTCAAGGGCGTCGTATTCAAGTTGCACAACCGTGACGTTGTGAACCTGACGCTGAAGAAAGAAGGCATCGGCCCGGTGCTGGCATCCGATATCGAATTGCCGCATGACGTAGAACTGGTTAACCCGGATCATTTGATTGCGAATCTGACCGAGAGCGGCAAGCTGGACATGCAAATCAAGGTGGAACGTGGCCGTGGTTACTTGCCGGGCAACGTGCGTCGCCTTACGGAAGATGCCAACAAGACCATCGGACGCATCATTCTTGATGCATCCTTTTCGCCGGTGCGTCGCGTATCGTACTCCGTTGAATCTGCGCGCGTTGAGCAACGTACCGATCTGGACAAGCTGGTTATCGACATCGAAACCAATGGTGTGATTTCCGCAGAAGAAGCGATTCGCCAGTCCGCGCGCGTGCTGGTCGACCAGCTGAGTGTTTTTGCTTCGCTCGAAGGTACAGAAACCGCGTCCGAAATTCCGACCCATGCACCGGCAGTCGATCCGATTCTGCTGCGTCCAGTCGACGATCTCGAACTCACCGTACGCTCTGCTAACTGCCTGAAAGCGGAAAATATTTACTACATAGGCGACCTGATTCAGCGCAGCGAAAACGAGTTGCTCAAGACCCCGAATCTGGGTCGCAAATCTCTCAACGAAATCAAGGAAGTACTGGCTTCGCGCGGCTTGACGCTGGGCATGAAGCTGGACAATTGGCCACCACATGGTTTGGATAAATAATTTACGGCAAATCTTTCGCCAGGTTGAAAGAAAGATGAAAAGCGTTATTTTTTAATATATATATACCGGCCCGCGTTGGCGAAAGCTGAACGATAGAAGAGCTGGAACAAAACTCTCAGATTAGATAAGGAACCATCATGCGTCATCGTCATGGATTAAGAAAACTGAACCGCACTTCGTCGCACCGTCTGGCGATGCTGCGCAACATGTCCGTTTCTCTGCTCACGCACGAAGCGATCAAAACCACGCTGCCGAAGGCCAAGGAATTGCGCCGCGTTGTTGAACCGTTGATCACGCTGGGCAAGACCGACACCCTCTCCAACAAGCGTCTGGCATTCAACCGACTCCGTGATCGTGATGTGGTCGTCAAGCTCTTCGCAGAACTGGGTCCCCGCTATGCGAACCGTAATGGTGGCTACCTGCGCATTCTCAAGATGGGTTTCCGTCAAGGCGACAATGCCCCGATGGCCTATATTGAGCTGATGGATCGCCCGGAAGTGGAAGAAAAAGAATAAGCGAGAGCAGCGTCAACGCATCATGCAAAAAGCCGGTTCAAAACCGGCTTTTGTCATTTCTGGCTATGGTATCTGCTATGCTTTTCATATCGCAAAGAAAGGAGAGCCGCATGCCAGAAGAAATGATCATGGTCGTCAGCAATATGCCAAACACCGAAGTCGCGCAAAAGATAGCGCGTGACTTAGTGGAAAAACAATTAGCCGCCTGCGTCAATATCCTGCCAGGCGTACATTCCATCTATCGCTGGCAAGGCGCGGTGGAAGAGGCCAGTGAAGTCACGGTACTCATCAAGACGCGCCGTATTCGCTATGCGTTGGTGGAAGCGGCGATTCAGGCGCTGCATCCTTATGAGGTGCCGGAAATCCTCGCCTTGCCGATCAGCGGCGGGTTGCCCGCCTATTTGAACTGGATGGTGGAGTGCACGTCTTAAAAAGCTAGTCTTTGCTTTCAAGAATAATGTTCGCGGCCAATTCAGCCGCCATGCTCGTGAAATGCGCGCAGCGTTCTCTGCGGCCATCCCTGTTAAAGGCGGCGCTGATGTCATCGCGATGCCAGTTCGGGTCAAAGTCGATCAATACATGGCAATCGGCAGCGCCGAACATTTCCCGAAATTCATTCACGAGTCTGCGCGAAGCATGTGAGGATGGTTGGGCAGACTGTTCGTGCGATGTGCGCCCCAAAGCCAGCCCCATCCCCATGACCGCACCCGTCAGCGCGCCGCAAGGGCCACCGGAACGCGCCATTCCGCCGCAAAAACCGGAAGCCACCGCCGGCAGGCAGGGAGATTCCATGCCCAGACCTTGCGCGATGGCCAGTAGAGCCGCTTCGGAGCAGCATAAGCCGCCTGCGTAGAGGGATTTTGCGGTAGCCGCGACTTGCTTGGGTTTGATGGTGGGCATGGCGTGTCCTTTACGCGTTTCAGGTGCTGAGTGCAATATCGTGGGGGAAAGTGAGTGTGCGGTCAAGGTGGGCTAGTACAAGTTCAGGAGGGGGCATCGCGAATGTGTCCTTCAAGCGTGAAGATGCAGAAGGAAAATTCGGTGGTGGAGTAATTTACACTTCGCGTAAAAAACGCCATGTCCTTTTCCCAGAGCCTCATATCACGTCGGGCGGTGCGAGTGACGAGCGGGAAGCTTGTTGTGCTATCGCAGCTTTTCCGCGTCATGAAAATAAAATGCCTGAGCAATCCCGCTTTATTGCGTCCAGACTGTGCTGGGTTGTGGCGTTTGGCATGTCGTGCATGAGCAGAAATTCTCTGCCGATCCCATGCCGACGTTGAAGTATGGCAGCATGAGCTCATCCATTGCGTAACGTCCAGGCGGCTTATCAATTAAATGCTTGCTTGCGAAAATGGCGCCATTACCGAAGGCTTCGCGGCTAATCGATTCATGTGTGAGACGCACCACCTGATAAGGAAAACCGAAAATCACTTCGTGCTTACCGACGATGCCGCCTGCGCGAATGGATTTCACGTCGTCCACTTCTTTCCCCAGGCTTTCTGCAATTCTGGCAGCAGTGCCAGAAAGTTCCGGCTTGCGCTTGAAATGCTCTTCGATAATTTCAATGTCGATGTTCGGCGCGATGTTCTGCAAAACTTTCGCAGCCAGAATCATGTAATTTACGCCAACGGTAATGTTGGGCGACCATAACACGGCGGTATGCTCGGCAATGTCATCCAGTATGGCGATTTCGCGGTCGGAATAATGGGAAATCGCGCTTACAACTTTGATGCAGTGCTCTTTTGCGACGTCAGCGTAATAGTCGATTCCTTCTGCCGAAGAAAAATCAATGATGACATCGACAGGATGCATTCGCACTAATTCCTCAGCAGTAAGGTGCTGAGAAGAGTAAAGGCGTCCGGGATCTTTTGATTCAAGTCCGAGAAACTCCTGGATGGCGTGATGTTGCGGTAGGCTGTCACGACGCACCACCCATTCAAGGCAGATTTCTTTTGCGTGCAGCAGCACTGATGCGGCGGCTTTGCCAGCTTTTCCAAATCCCATCAAGCCAACTTTTATCGGTCTTTGCGTAATCATTACAGTCCTCTTTCAAAGCAATTTGCCGAATGACGTGCGTCATCATCACGAAGGCACGCGCGAAGGGCAGCAAAAAGGCATCCATTCAGATATGCTGAATGTTGTTTAAAGTAATCCCTGCTGAAAAATCGTCAGCAGCGGCACTACGTTGGGGTGTCGATTTTCAAAAGTGGCGAGAAAAACTTACGCCATTTCGTGCAGCCGTATCGAAAAAACTACTATTGATTGAACATCCAGCAAAACGGCAGGCTGCAATGTCGTTTTGCCACGAGAGGTGACGCGCAAAGCGGTGGCGTCTTTATTGTGCAATCTTGTGATATTGCACATTTTGCCAAAATTATTTCAGACAACGCTGCGTATTTTATGGGAAGTGCGCTTATTTGTCAATTACGCTCGCGCAACGGTATGCAACGTCGTAATGGGAGCGCTTTGGTGTGGCGTTACGGCGCAGTGGGGAAAAGTTTTTCAAAATCTTCTGCTGCCAGTGGCATTGAGAACATTCTGCCTTGACCGTAGTTGCATCCGGCTGCGGCGAGCAAGTCGCGTTGCAATTGCGTTTCCACACCTTCAGCGATGACCTTGATGCCCAGCTTGTGTGCCATCACGATGATGGCTTCGCACAGCGCGAGATCACTGGAGTCTGGCGCAAGGTTGCGGACAAATGATTGATCAATCTTCAGATAATCGATATCGAATTTCTTGATATAAGAAAGCGATGAATAACCCGTGCCGAAGTCATCAAGCGCGACTTCCATGCCGGCATCGCGGAATTCGAGCAACTGCTTGGTGATGGTGTCACTGGCATCCATCAACAGACCTTCGGTGATTTCAATGACGACGCCTTGTCCTGGGATGCCCAGTGTTTTGAGGTAATGCCCCCAGGTCTTGTGGCTGATGCCTGCGTTCCTGAACTGCACCGGCGACATGTTGACGCTGATTTGAAAATCGGGATGGTATTTGACGCGCCATTTCGCAGCCTGTTGTGCGGCTTCACGGAACATCCAGTTGCCAATGTCGACGATAACTTCAATTTCTTCAGCCAGCGTGATGAATTGTGCCGGGCTGATGAGACCGCGCTGCGGATGGTTCCAGCGGATCAAGGACTCAGCTTTGTGAATCTCACCGCTTTCCAGATCGACGATCGGCTGGTACACCACCATGAATTGTCTGTCGGAGAGTGCGCTGCGCAAATCGTTCATCAGACGCAGTTTTGTTTGGGCGGTTTCCTGCATGGCAGGCATGAAGTAATTGCGCCGATTGCGCCCTTCTTTCTTGGCAGCGTACATGGCTTGATCGGCGTTTTTAAGCAGATCATCCGCTGTGGTGGCGTCGTCCGGGAACATGGCTACGCCAACACTGGCGGAGACATGAACCTGTTCATTGCCGAGCTGGAAGGGCTCCGAAAGACGATGAAGAATGTTTTGCGTGACGCGCTCAACGCGTCCGATGTCTTCAACCGCGCTGAGAATGACGGTGAATTCATCGCCGCCGAGTCGGGAGACGGTGTCCGTATCGCGCACACAACTTTTAAGGCGCTCAGAGGCGTCTTTCAGGAGCTTGTCGCCCATGTCATGCCCCAGCGTGTCGTTGACATCCTTGAAGTGATCAAGGTCGAGGATCATCAAGGCTAATGGCAGGCCGAGATTTTGGGCGGTCGAGATTTCATGTTCCAGTTTTTCCAGGAACATGTGACGATTTGGCAAACCGGTGAGTGAATCAAAATTGGTTTGCTGGAAGATCATGTCTTCCGCCTTTTTCTTGTTGGTCAGATCCGAACACAACTCAACATATCGTTCGATCGCGCCGTCCGGGCTGCGAATGGCATTGATGGTGATCCAGGCCGGATAAATCTCACCGTTTTTGCGTTTGTTCCAAATCTCACCTTGCCAGTGGCCGCTTGTGTTGAGCGAGTGCCACATCGCCTGATAGAAGGCGCGATCCTGTCGTCCTGAACTTAAGAGGCTCGGATTTTTGCCGAGCACTTCCGCTTCGGTGTATCCGGTAATACGTTCATAGCCTGGATTAACGGCAATGATCATCCCGTTGGCATCCGTGACCATGATGGCTTGACTGGTGTTGTCAGACACAAGCGCGGCGAGTTTCAAACGTTCTTCAGCCTGCTTTCTTTCCGTAATGTCGCGACCGATGCCAACGATACCGACCAGCTCGCCAGTTTGTTTGCGCATGGGCACCTTGAGAACTTCATACAAAGCGCGATGTCCATCATCTGCAAAGGTGAGCCACTCTTCGACGATAAGGGGTTTGCCTGATGCAATGGCCGCCATGTCATCAGCGTGGAAAGCGGCAAGTTGTTCGGCACCCAGGAAGGCTTCGCCCTTGCTGCCAATGATCTTGCTTCTGTCGGCACCAAACAGACGCTCAACGGCAGAGTTGCAGGCAAGATAAATGCCCTCCTGATCTTTCACCCAGATCAAGTCAGGAATGGTTTGAATGAGGGTGCTCAGTCGGACTTCTCGCTCCGATAAACTTTCGTTGGCAAGCGTTAATTCTTCGGTGCGTTTTTGAACAAGCTGTTCCAGATGATCGCGCAAGCCTTCCTCGACCAGTTGCGCGTGTACCAGTCGCCAGACGCCAATAAAGAAGAGGAAGACAATGATCAAGGATGCGCCAGCAATCTCCAGCGTGAAGGCGAGAAAGCCGCTGTTGTATTCGGCGATGGGCATCAGGAAAACGGCCTTCCAGACATACTTCCGGCTTTCGAGCTGGGCTTTGCTGGCGGCCAAAATGTCCGGGCTGCCTGTGCTGCTCTTTTGGCTTTCAAGTAATGGGATGACAGTGGTGAAAGTCCACAGACCTTCTTGGTTGACAAAGGAGCCGGATTCGCTCGACGCAATTTTTTTCCAGGCTTCGGGGTACCGCTTGGCCATGGAGACTTCCATGCGTCCGAACATGAAAGCGTATTCGTCATCCGGCTTGTCGCTCTTTAACCAGTAACCGTCCTTATTCAAAAGCCAGCCACTCCTTTTGTATGAGCGGAAGGATTTTTCAAATGCAAAAAGCAAATCGTTGGCCAGATAGTTGATGAGCAGGATGCCGCGCTTTCTTCCCTGGCTGTCAAATACGGGCACACCAAGGCGAATCGTTGGCTTGTAGGGCACTTCGATTTCATCATGCTCAACATTCAAATCAAGGGGGGAGACAAAAATCTCCCCTGCGTTTAATTTGAATACATCAGCGAAAAAATAACGCTTCGATTTGTCCTGTAGTTCTGACACAGGCACACGGATGGGCTTGCTCTGGGAATAGTTGACGCGGAGGCGCTCCATGCCATTTTCGTCAATCCAGCGGATTTTGTCATACATCTGTTTGTTGAGCGAGAACGATACCCAGTCCGTTGCCAAATCAGACATGTTTTTTTCATTGGGGTTGTCCAGCACTCTGAGCATGCCGGTGTCATCAGACAAATAGCGCAGATCGTGCGAAATGTCCTGGATGATCCGGCCGATGGATTCCGTGCTGATGGCAACGGCTTCGTGCGCCTGACGCGCCATGGAGGTGTGGCGCCGGTTCAATTCGATCCTGAAAATGATGAACATGGCGATACCAATAAGCAACACGATAGGTAACATCAACACCAGCAGCCGCCGGGGGTGCTTGAGTGGGGAATATTGACCGTTTGCTGGAGGCGTCATCAGGTGAGGCTTATCAGGTTAGGGGTTGAAGACCGAGACATTCAAAGTATCGTATCTCTTCGCGTAAGTGTAACGCATTCATTTTCCCGGAAAGCATTTTTCTGTGTCGAACTTGCAACCTGATTAAACGATCAGATCGATTGGCTGCAAGTCCGGGAGGGTTTTCATCAGGGTACGTAACCTCGCTTCATCGTCCGTCAGTTTTTCATTGACCTCGGACAGGGCTTGCGTCCTGGTTTCGACGATTTTCTCCAGGTTTTCACGCAGTTCTTTCTCAACCAACTGAGACCTCACCAAGCGCCAAGCGCCGATAAAGAAAAGGGTCAAAAGCGTGAATGCCGCGCCCGTCAGCATGAAGGCAAAGCGACTCATGCCGGCGTCATAAACTGACATCGGCATGAGGTAAACGGTTTTCCATGCGTATTTCCGACTGTCGATGCGCGTGCGGCTGGCAGAAAGGATTTCAAAACTGCCGGTTGTCGTTTTTTGTCCCTCTGCCAGAGGGACAACCGTGTTAAATGCCCAGAATCCCTCCCGGGTGACAAATTGACCGGAATTCGCAGCCTGAATGTGTTGCCATGCTTCCGGGTAGCGGTGTGCCAGTGATGCCTCTGTCCGGCCGAACATGAATGCAAAGTTTTCATCAGGGTTGCCCCCGCTCAGCCAGTAGCCATCGTTATTTAGCAACCAGCCGGTCTGATTATTCTTACGAAAGGACTTGTCGAAAGTCGCCAGCAAATCCACCGCCAGATAGTTGATAAGCAGGATGCCGCGTTTCCGGCCGCGACTGTCAAAAACGGGCGTGCCCAGGCGAATGGTTGGTTTATACGGCAACTCGATTTCGTTTTTATCGACGTTCAAATCAAGTGGCGAAACAAAAATTTCTCCTGCGTTGAGTTTGAAGGCATCTGAAAAAAAATAACGCTTGGCTTTATCCTCCAGTTCTGAAGCCGGAACGCGGATGATGCGCGGTCGGCCGTAGTTGATGCGCAGACGTTCAATGCCGTTTTGATCGATCCAGCGAATTTTGTCATAGACCTGTTTGTTTCTGGAAAATGACATCCAGTCCGCAGCAAGCGTTGCCAGCCTTTCCTCAGTGGGGTTGTCCAGAACCTGCTGCATCACGACATCGTCAGCGAGATAACGCAAGTCGCGCGTGATGGCCTGAATGGTGCGACTGATGGGTTGGAGACTCAGTGAAACGGCCTCGTGCGCATCGTGCGCGTGCCTGGCATGCTGACGCTCCCGCTCTATCCAGTAAATTGCACAGGCACTGATGGTGATGAAGGCGACGATTGGCAAGAATACAGCCAGCAAGCGCTTCGGGTGTTTCAGTGGCGATGTGTTGTCAAGGGAGGTGGTGTTCATGGGCTCGTTAAGAGGAGATGTCCTGTTGTTAAGCTTTGCATTATTTGCACTTGCTGTCACCGTCTAAGCGCGGCACGCCATGAAAGACCATCAGTACAGCACCATTATCTGCATGCGATGGGAAAATTATTTGAGCTTAAGCAATAAACCGAAACATTGGGTCATCCCGCTCTTTCGGGGTGAAGGTGTACGGCATGGGAGCGAAGTCGATGATGGCTTTGACAGATTGCCTACGCAGGGACGACGTGTTGTGCGAGAAGCGCAGACTGAAAAAGAAGCTTTTAATGGTGCCTCTCGCCATTGATATATGTCAGGAGAATCTCGCGGTTCCCGATAACAACAGTTGAAATCCTGATACCCTCGCGGTGAGATTCCGTCAGGAGCAAAGCGAGGCGGGATGCGCCCATCGAAGTCGGGTCGGCGCGACTGAAAAGGTATTGCTTGCCAGTTCACCAACAAGGCAGAGTTGATTATTTGTGACCAGCGCTAACCGAAAATCACCCAAGACACCGTTGCGCCTCAAGGCATTGAGTTATGTCTTGATTTATGTCGTTCTTGCTGGTTTGTGGATATTGTTGTCAGGGATAGCGGTTGAAATGTTTGCCGGCTATTCCGCGTTGCGCAACGAGCTGGAAATCTACAAGGGCTTGGTATTTGTCCTGATGACGGGGCTGGCTTTGTATGCGTTGTTGCGTGCCTGGCAGAGTGATTTGCCTGACGCGCACATCAATTTGCTGGATGATGAGACTGCCCGGATTGGGGGGGCGACGGTTCGTCTGCCGATCATTTACGTGCTGGGTGAAGCGCGGCGCGATAAATGGTGCCTTTTTTGCGCGATAAATAAAAGCCATAAACCATTTTACACGCAGCAACATAATTGCGACTGGCGAAAATAACAGATTTCGCCATGTCAAATATCAGACGCTTCAACCTTCATCATCGCCGCCAATCCATTCCAACAATCGCCCAAGCACTGGACAGGTATATTACAGAAATATCACCATCCAAAAAAGGCGCAGCAGCTGAGCGTTCAATCGCCAGAATATGGCAGTCAACCAGACTTGGAAACCGACAAATCGACCGAGTCAGACCTGCTGATATAGCGGACATACGGGACGATTGGCTGGGTAAATATGCCCCAGCAACGGTTGTGCGGCGAATGGCGCTGCTGAGCCATCTGTACACCGTCTTGCGTAAGGACTGGGGGCACCACGACGTAGTCAACCCGGTGCAGCTTGTGCGTCGCCCCGCCGTGCGTGACGCGAGAGACCGGCGCCTACAGGAGCGGGTGAAGCTGCGCGGCATGGGTGTGCAGGAAGATGAGCTGACGTGGATCATAAAAGCCACCCTATCACCGGAGCTGCCGACGATCCTGATCCTTGCCAGAGAGACGGCCATGCGTCGTGCTGAAATTGCCGGATTACGGAGAGAATGGATCAACCTCAGGCTCGGCACGGCATATCTGCCGGACACCAAGAACGGGAAATCAAGGGAAGTGCCGTTATCACCATTCGCCGTAGAGGCACTACGAAAATGGCTTGAAAGCAGACCCCATCGAGGGCGCATATTCACACTTTCCCCAAGCGCGGTCACACGAGCGTTCATCAGAGCCAAGCAACGCGCTCGGCGCGAATACGAGGCACTATGCCGCCAAAAAGGGCGTAGGCCGAGAAAGGATTATTTTCACGATCTGCGCTTTCATGATTTGCGTCATGAGGCAACGTCAGTGCTGGCAGAGATCTACGACATGCACGAGCTGGCCAAGATCACCGGCCATAGCGATACGCGGATGCTGCTGCGCTACTACCACCCACGAGGGAGCGTGCTGGCCAAGAAGCTACGGCGCAGCTCCCTCGGGAAACGGCAGCTGGCTGCGCTACGGGATACTGTCCGATCCCAAAATTCAACATCACTCTAAAAACGTCCAAAGGCCGCGCATTACCAGCACAATTATTGTGACCCACCCTATTATCTCGACGATACTCATATCACGCCTAACCCGCCGGTGTTTCAGGCGTTTCCGTAACAGTTTCAGGCTCCGGCGCGGGGGGCGGCGTTAGTGTGAGCCACGCCGGGATGGGGCCAAGGCCGGAATAACTGACCGCAACACCCTCAACATCAACATCCGCGCCCCGAGAATATTGTGCGCCAGTTTCCACGACGTAAAGTACGTCGGAGCGGTGATCCTCAAAAACTTCCCAGCTGATGCCCACGCGCACGGCGGCGGAGCCGTCCGGCGCGATCGGCGGCGCATCCTCGTAGGCACCGAATGGAATATTAAATCGACCAGGTGACAGCGGCAGCGCGTGCGCTTTTGTCTCATAGAGGAAAACACCTTCCGGATCGGTTTGGTAAACGGTTTTAGTGCTCATTTTTTCTCCTTTAAATTTGCTTAGTTGATCATCGCACTGCGAATGCCACTACGCTGGGCGGATATAAGACGGACACTATCAAGAGCCACAGCCACCCCGGATTTTTCGGCTCCGCTTTCGGCGGGTGCGCGGGCGGTGGAAATGCCGTCCCATCCGGTAGCGCCACCGCCACCGGAGTTTTTGGTACGGCAGAGACTGCGCCAAAACATACCTACTTTCTGCCGCGCATCCATGTTTAACGCGGCCATATCACTGCGAATGCCAGAGATCTCGGCACATACCAGCTCGACGGGTTTGAAAGCCATACGCACATCACACGTGTCGGCCTTGGCGGGTTGTTTGGTGTGCAAGGCGCTGGCTTCACAGGATCTATCGATCAACCGTCTGGAGCAACCGGCATCTCGGAAACGCGGCCTGTCAACACAGCTTTTGCACCTCGGATTCATGTTTAATTTAGACATGAATTCGTGGGTGATATGCGCTGTTAATAGGCCTATTTTCTGCACCTGTCGGGACGATAAGGCTTGCATCGAAATCATGTGTAATCGTCCCAGAAATGCTTCCGGTTGTGTGGCCTGCCGTCGTGGCGCCTGCCGCGATCGAGTTGGTGAACGCGCCGGTCTTGCCGAGAATTCCCTCGCTATCTTTAAACAACGTAAGTGTGCCAGTGATGTTCCGAATGGCATCACCTTGCGTAGAGCCAAGCGTCCGAGCATTCGCAGTGATGCAGTCGGCTTAGACATGGATACGTGGGTGAAAGGCCGCATTGATTGGTCGGCTGTCGCCTGGAGTAACTTGTATCGTCGCGGAAATCGGTGTGGTATTTGCGGCATCAAAGGAAGTGCCATTAATGACCAGATCGTTGAGCAAATAGTTCGCCCCCGGTGCGTTAACGCTAGTAGACGCAGCAGTAACGTTGATGCTCCCAGCTTTTGCAGTCTGCACACTGCCGAGCGTCCGAGCATTCGCAGTGATATGGTCTTAGACATGAATGCGCGGCGCGAAAGCTGTGTTGACAGGGCGTGTTTCTGTTCCGCCGCGAGGCGTAGATTTGCGTTCTTCACTTGCTCCGGACACGGTACTGCCTGGAGAGGCTCCAGCGGCAGAAGATACCCAACCAACTCCGTGATCATGCTGAGAAAAGGAATCGGTTTGTTTGCTACCGAGCGCCCGAGCATTCGCAGTGATGGCGACATGTTAAACATGGATGCGCGGCAGAAAGTAGGTATGTTTCGGCGCGGTCTCTGCCGTACCGAAGCTACCCGTTTGGGTCGCCGCATCATCACCAATTCGGCGCACGTCCTCAGTCGCCCCACCACTTCGTTGAATAATCCCAGTAGCGTGTGTGTGCGCTTTAATCGTGTCTGCCTTATATCCACCCAACAGAGTGGCATTCGCAGTGTCGAGGTCAGTCCCGGTATAGCGCCGAAACTGATTCCGCAGATCCGGGACTCTGAAATCATCTCCTCCAAGATCGACGAAATGATGCGTCCCGGCGATCCAGTCTCCAACTGCTACCACAAGCGCGTTTTCCTGTGCATAACCCCACAGTTGCGGATAGGCCGCCTTGCTCAGTGTGCCGCCGACAGCGTCGATCTCACTGACCAGTGGCGTGACCGTGTGGCCATCGAGCGGTCGCCCGCACAGCGGCGAGCGGTAGCCGGTGAAATACGCGGACGTCGACCAGAGCCAGACCTCAGCGCACTCAATAACGAGGACGGGACCGATGTCAGTCGTTGGTAAGTTATTGATGGAATACGAGTTGGCAGAATTTGCCGTAATGAGCGCCATCAAGGCATTAGGAAACTGATCGAAGTCAGTATCCGATAACGGCAACCCAGCCGCCTCGATCGTTCTAATGATTGCTTCCTGCAAATGATTACACCACAAAGCGGACAATTGCGTTGCTTGAATACCTGCTGCTTTATTTCCGTCGCGGAATCCATCCTTCCCTTCGCCGAATAAATCCGCTACAGCATTTGATGTGGCAATTCGTTTCATTTTCTTCCCCTATTGATAGGCAAAAATTGCAGTTGTTTCGGCGGGCTTGTTTTGATTGATGTAACACTCAAATCCTTCATCGCCCCAAGTCGCCAACGGCTCATCACAGGCACTATTGCAATCAGCCTGTCTAACTGCTGCTGCTGCTGCTATATTGAGTTGCCAAGTCCACCGGTCTACCTCACTCCATAGCGCCCCATCGCAGTCGCCGTCGCACGTCAGCGGTCGATACGTCTCGATCGTCGTGTCGGGATATCCCGAACGACGGGCAACCTCAACAAAAAATGGTATCGATGCACCACCTTGCGCGGTCAGCTTTGACCAAGCAGCGCCGCGACGCTGTTCAAGCGTTTGCTCAACCTCCAGAATGGTGACGCATTGTTCCGGCAATGCGAGCATCCTCTCAAACTCATCGATCAGAAAGGTCGTGGTGCGCGGGTCGATTTCTTTTAAAACGGTTTCGGCATCGTGGTGCGCCCGAAAGAAAAAATCTGCCATCGCACGAAGCAATCCAGCCATAACGCCATCCTGTCGGCGCGGCCATGCGGCGCCTGGCGGTAAAAGCGCCTGTGCCTGCGCAAAATAATCTTCCGGTTTCATAGCCACGTGATTTCTCCTAACACAGGAATGCGTCCCGTCGCGCTGTTGATGTCTTCCGTCGGCGCGTGCAGGACGTGATCAAATTCGCCGGCAGCTTGCGATATCGCTTCGCGGATATGTGAGAGCAGCAGGGTGCCGCCTTCTTTTTGCAGACGTGTGTCGGGGTCGATAAACACGCCACCTGGCGACGCCTCAGTGAAGTGCAGGTTTTTGAGTTGGTTTTCAACAGCCGTGCGAACGGCAAGCGTATTGGGCACCAGCGTAATGGTGTAATTGATTGCATCAGCGATTGGCGCTACCACGACCGCCTCGGCGGTAACGTTGCATCGATCGCTGATATAGGCTTGCGCTTCTGCCAGCAGCGCCCCGGACGGAAATGGATCGTCATCGGCATCACGCATGATACGCAGCGTTACCGATCCGGGATTAAGCTCTTTCGGATAAACCCATGCGCGGGTCACGCCGGGAAGCTCATATGCCCACGACAAGTAGTCATACCATGCGCCGCCCATCGGCGTGTACTGCATGCGCCGGATCAGCCTCTCACGCAGCGCCTCTATCGTCTCATCATCGGTGCCGCCAACGATGCCGCCTGCCGCGACAGTCATGCTGCTATTGACGCCGACGATTGGTAACACCAGAGAGAGCACAGCGGCAGCCGCAAGGTTTCCGGCAATGCCCGGCGTATCAGCCATCACCTGCACAGTGGCTTCGCCAGCGACGTCAATTTCGGCATCCTCAATGACTGAGTAAGTAACGCCAGTAACGCTTTGCACGACGCTCCCGGCTGGGATGACCGATGCAACTGTACCGGAGGCAGTAACGGCGCCGGCGGCATAGGTGGCCGCGATGTAAGGTTTATCCAGCCACAGGGAGGCCTGAACGCGCAGCGCCTCTTCATCTGCCGTGTGCGGAAAAAATTGCTTGTACAGCCACGCCATAAACCCGTAAAGCCCTTTTGTCAGTGCGGCCATCACCCGGGCAAAAACATTCAAATTCGATCGGCGTGTGCGCGCAGATGCGCCAGGCAGGCGGCTTTCAATGTCGGCTTGTGCCTGCCCAATCAAGTCCGGTAAGGTCGGTTGTATGTAACTCATACGGCGCTCCACATGATTTCAAATCGGCGGCGGGCAACCTCGCCGGTTTGTCTGGTAATGGTCAACGTGATGGCAAGGATGTTGTCCCGAAGATAGTGCGCGGCCGCCTCAATGCGCCGTGCAATGCCATCCGTGACCATCCAAGCCAACGCTTCCTCTGCGTACTCCCGCGCCTTGATGAGGTTTGCTTGCGTGCGCTTGCCATCGAGCAGCCAGAGGCGGCTGCCGATCGGGTCGCTTTTTCCGTTCTCTGTGGTTGCGTAGGCGTCTGCCCACCAGCCGCGCCGATCCGTTTGGCCTTGCGGCAACGTGTCTGCAGCATCGGCCTGTCGGTCTGTAAAAAGTGAAATAAGGATAGCCGTATCAAACCCATCATCCTGCGCGAGCAACGACTCCTCAAGCAGATAATTTGCCCCCTTGGCCATATCAACGATGACGGTGCGAATGTCTGTCATTCGGCCTCCATTTGCAAGGATGGCGGGTCAGTCGGTCCACCGGAATCGTTTTCCGGGTGCGTGTGATAGTTGTAAGTGCTTCGCATGGCCGACATACTGAGACCGGCCGTATCGCACCGATCCTTGATCTGGCCTGTGGCCTCAATGTCCGCCTCCACCCGCAGTTTTGGCGTGTCCGTGATGATGACGGGGTGTCCCGCCCCCTCAATGACGATGCCCTCACGCGTCAAATGCACCTTGTGCCCCAGATCGTCATACAGCGCAACTTCCCCTGGTTCAAGGCTGGTCAGGCGATACCGTCTGTCATCCACCACAATCACTACACCTTGATCTCGGCTACCGTTAAGAGACAAAAACACACCCTCGGCACCGTCGTGCGGGCGGCTGGTGAGCCCGTAGTTTTGATATCGCGTCGCATCCCGCACTTCGCCCTCGAGCAGCTCAACCTGCACGCCCTGCAATGCCGTGGCGTCGTTAATGAGCGCCACAAAAGCCTTGGCTGCGGTCAGGCGAATGCGTCGTGATAGCGGCGCGATGAGTTTGCGCATAGTGTTCATACAACACTCATATCGTTGTCGGGCTTCTTCTTGCCGGAAGCCTGCGGAATCAAATCGAAAGCCTCTTTGCGGACAAGCGTCAGCGTCGTCGTTGATTTGTCACGCAAACTGTATTTGCAGCCAGCGATAAGCATTTGCGAATCCAGCGCAAGCGATGGGGATTTGACGCTCACCAGGGTATTGGGTTGCCAGAGTTTTCCATCCGGCCTGCGCCAGCCCTGCACGGTGACAACGGCGCGATTACTACGGCCCATCCGAACGCGCTGCTCGTAGGAAGCGCGCTGCGCCATGGTCACGCCCGCGCCGTGGTCTTCCGAGATCACAATGAGCGGCCGGTAACGATCAACCGACGTATCGGCGGCGGCGGCTGACGCGCCGGATTTTTTTGCGGGCGGACCGCCGAGGTAATCTTCGCCGGATTTTTCCTGCGACTTGATTGTGTAACGAGAATGCCGGTCTTTCCAGGAAAACTGCCCTTCTGCGGAAAGCACGTTTTGCCCCTCGATGAGTGCGCCGGGTGAGACAGCGCCAGATGCACGCGTGATCAAAAGGTTCCCGGCGGCATCGGATGTCAACAAAACCGCACGTTGCCTCGCCGCACGATCCAGACATTCGAAGACAGACTCGCCTTCTTCCACATTAAAAGAGGGGAAAGCCTTGCCGGTATCGGTTGCGGTAATGACGGAAATGCCGAACGGCTTGCATAGATCCGTTGCGATCCGCTCCAGCTTGATTTTTTTCCACTGGCCGCTTTTGTGAATGGCCGAGCAATCCACCAGGTCGCCGGTTTTATCTCGCCCGGAAATGGAGACGCTATGCGTTTCAGAATCGATGCGCGGCATGTAGTCGTCTGTGTAGCCAGTGATCACGAGATCGTCGCCAATCTTAACCTGGCATGGCCGCCCTGGCTTGATCGGTCGCGCACTAGCTTGCCCTGGCCAACGCTCTGTGAGCGCGATCGTGAACGATCCGGCAAAACGTTCGATTGAACGCTCGATATCGACATCCGTCCATCCGCTATAGACGGTTCCGGCGACGATCAGGTTAACCTTGTCATGTGCGGGCATCATATGCGGCCACCTTACGCGCGCGCGCGAGGTTAGCGCGGGGTGAAGTGCTGCACTCTATTGCGCCACAATCTCCAGCGGCACGCCGCCCGGGACAAACCCGGGATGGCGAATACGGTTTCTCGACACAATCTCATCAGCGCGCCTGGCATCGCCAAGCAACGCATGCGCCACAACAACCGAAGGCAAGGTCGCCCCGAGCGTGGTCGTGCGCACCCGAGACAGATCCGCGCCGCGCCTGGTAATGTCTTGCACCATGGCCACGCGCAGGCGCGTCAGCGAGCGATAAACCGCATCCGGCGCAACGTCAGCCAACGCGTCAATTTGATCGCCAAGTAAATCGCGCATCGCTTCGGCATCATCTACGCTGTCGTAATTGATCGCGGTTTGCACGCGCACGGATTCTGCCACCGCCGTTCTGGATACAAGCGCCGTGACAGCGTCGCGGTTTGCAGCCTCCTGACGGCGGCTTTCAGTAAAGGCCGGAATGTATGCAGCGGCGCTCCCGCTTGAAGAGAGCAAAGACATGGCCGCAACGACTTGCCGTGCCGTGCCGCTGTCTCCGCCCGCAAAGCCGAGCGCAGCGAGTCCGGACACCATTTGCGTGAGCCTCTCAGAAATGGTGCGTGGCGCGCTGAGCAGCCTGGCGACGTTGCCCTGTAGTTGACCAAGCTTGCTGATCATCGAATACAATCCCGTCGGGTTGACGAATATCCGCCGCGTGACGGTATCTATCGACTGCAACGCATCGTCAAGCACGGCGATGGCACCGGTTTGAGAAACATCCGGCAACCCATCTATCGAAAACTCATCCAGAAAATCGTTAATCGCTTCGTTGATCGTGCCATCTGCGGCACTCTCGACCAAAGATTGCGTATCAACCGACTGTGCCGGCTGGGCATTCTCGCCGGACTCGACGAAGGTGGCGCTGATCTCCGCTTTACCGCCCTCTTGCGATGGGGATTCCGAAATCGTCACCGGCCCGTCCAATGCGACGCTCACGCGCCCGTACGCTGGGTGTACCAGCACACCTGGACCATACTCCTCGAAAGCAGCTACAAGCCGGTTCCGCTCGTTGTCGTAATCATCGCCGACAACAATCGCGCGCACCGTATAGCGACGCGCGCGCCTTCCCATGTCTTCGGTGTATGGCAAATCGCGCTGCGGATATTCAATAACCGTTGCACGTCGCCCGATCTGGGTATCGTGTGTGCGCACCTTGAACGGCACGCCACGGAAAGACGCCTGCTGATATCGATCGCGCCAACTCATCCAAAAGCCCCCATTGCGCCAGCATAAACATCCAAGCCGGAATCGGTTTGCGTCGTCACGCGCTCGACCTTGCCATCCTTGACTTCAATGGTTTGCCGCATTTGCAAACCCTGTGGCTGGCGTTCCGGCGACGACTGTATTGCGGAAAGCACCGCAGCGGCGTCATAGCCCTCATTGTGACCGGCGTCGATCATTTCGCGGTCGAGATCAGAGCCTTTGCTGTAACTCTCAATTTGATGAGTTAGCGCCATCACCAGCCCCGTGATCGCCATCAAAGGCAGAGCAGGCCCAAGCGCCGAGCCCAGCCCGGCAAGTCCGGACAACCCGCCGGCGGCACGTGCGCCGCCTGCAACCGTCGTTCTAATCGGATTACCAAAGCGATCCAAAATCGCGCCAGCCGCGTTTGCGGCCGCGCCACCGGCCGCAGCGCCAACTCCGCCAGCCGGCCAGTTGGTCACGAACACCGGCGTCACGCCAGTTGCCGCTTCAATTGCCTTGCCCTCGGCAATACCACCGGCCGTGCCTCGATAACGGCTGATGAGATTTTTACCCATGCGCAAACCCAAAAGACCGGCCAGCCCGATTGCCGCACCGCCTGCGAGCAATTCGCCGCCTGTCAAACCCAAGCCGGACTTCTTGCCGTCCTTATCGCGCGAGCCCATGGCATACTTGATCATCTTGCTGATCACTTCGTTAACCGGTTTTGCAAAATCATCAGCGGCCGCGCGCAGTGCATTTTTCAAACGCCCGGTTTGATCGACTGCGTTATTGATCGCCGCCGGCAATTCCTTGCCAACTTCGCCACCCGCGTTTTCAATCCGCGCAATCAGGCCGCGCAACTCCTCTGTGCGTCCCTCTTTGAGCATCGCCTTCATGCCACGCTGTGTATCAAGATCGGCAATACCGAAGGCGGACTGAATCCACAGCGCCTGCTCTTTGTCCGTTTTGAGTTTGCTGAATTGTTTTTCAAAATCGCCAAAAACGTCGGTCATGCTGCGGCGCATGCCTTTGTCATCAAAAAACTTGATGCCGGTAGCTTTTGCCGCCGTCTTCATGTAGTTCAGATTATTAAAAATCCGCAGCGTAGAATCGGCCAATGTCGCCAGTCGTTCCGGCGCGCGCTCGATTTTTGACAATGACTCAATAAAACCCAAAGTACCAGCAAAAGAAAGGCCGGCGCTCGCCGCATTCACGCCCACACGCGAAAAAATTTGCGCCAATTGATCCAGCTCGGCATTACCGGCTTTACCGGCAACATACATCTTATCGAGCAGCTCCTGCGCCTTGCCTACCTGGGAAAGGTCGATGCCATCAAACGCAGCCGCTGCGACCGTCAATGCGCCGGACAATGCCGTGGCAGATGCGCCGGTAACAGCCACCGCCTTGTTCACCGCGCCCATGACGGGCATGGCTTCCTTGAACGATAAGCCAGCGGCCACCGCTGCTGCAAAACCGGATTGCAAATCATCGATGGACTGACCCGTGAGCTGCCCCATGTCAAACAGCCCTTTGCGCAGACCCGCCACTTCCACGGCAGACGCCCCGGCCGTGTGGCCAATTTGCGTAAGCGACTTGTCCATCCTTGCAGACTGCGCAAGTGTGGCCACTGCGCCGAACGACAGGCCGAGCGCGGCGATCTGGCCATGGACGCCGCCAAAAGCATTCTTGAGAGCGGCCGCCTCGCTTTTAACCGCGCCGCCAAATTTGCGCAACGCGCCCTGGCTGCTAGTTAATCCCTGGACGAATCGCGACGCATCCGCGTACATGCGAAGCGACAGAGCCATGTCTTTCGTCGCCATCAGGTCGCCTTTTTGGTTATCAGTAGATTGAGGTAATGGTTAAACTCGGCCGGATGCAATGCAAGGATTTCCGCGCGGCTCCAGCCGGTTTTCAGCGCGATCAGCAAGACACCGTTTATACGGCGTCGCTGCCGATCGAATCGGCTTCCCCCAATGCGTCGAGCTCCATCTGCGCCTCACGCAACAGACGCCAGTCCGTCGGCTTAAGGTTTTTCTTCATCATGCCCATCGTGAAAGGGCCGGTGAAATCGCCCACACGCACCAGCTGGCGCGTGATCAGCTCGGTGGCATAGTTCAATGGGTTCGACGTTGATGTCGCCGCCTCCGCATCGAGCATGTCTTCCACGGTCATCTCGCGCATCTCAAATTCCTTATGCACGACTTCGCCGATTTTCATACCATGCTTGAGGCGACCTTTTGCCACGCCGTTTGCGATCGTGTAAGCCTTGCTCATCATGCCTCCTCGCACTTCATGCCCTGGAACTTCACGTTCAGCTCGCCGCTGGCCAGCTCGAACGCGCCGGTACACCAGGCACCGCGTAACACATAACTGCGCCCGGTGTCGGTGTCGAACGAAATGTTCTCGCTCTTGATATTCAGCAGATCGGAAAGCGACGTATCGCTGGCATGAATGAGGGTGCATTCAATTTCCGGGATGCGCGTGGCTTCCTTGTAGCCCGCCACGCCAGTGTCGGCCTCAACACCGGTACGCTCGACTTCGCCAAAATTACGCAGCTTCGCGCCTTCCTTGGAGCGCAGACGCTGGCCTTTGACCGTGATAAAAACCCGTCCTGTAACCTGCATGATCTGATCTCCTTAAAGAATGTATTGAACAGCCGCAGCAAACACATCAAACTGATTGACGATGTTTGGCGGAATAATGGCGTTGACGCGGTTTTCGTCGGCAGTGGAACGCACCACCTGCAGCTCCTTCTTGAACTGCTCCAGATCCTCCAGCAAGCCGACTTCAACCAGCTTGGACGCTGTTGCGATCAAGGTGTTACGGATCAGCCTGGGCGTAGCAATGCGCTGCCCTGGTTGAATGCGCGACAGCACATCATCACCGGCCAACTTGTGGTTCGGGTAGTCCGTCACCACCGCTACGCGGAATGCGTATCGCATGTAATCGACGGTCCACTTCGTATTCAGCTTAAGCAAGCTGCGATCCTCAAGTCCAAAGCTGTTCGTCTGGTAAGTGGTGACCACTTGTTCAACCATCACCTTGCCGCCGTCGTCAACGGTGCAAGTCGAAATGCCGTCATGCAAGAGCAGGTTGCGCTCCACATCAGTAAAGCGGTCAGCTTCAAGCGGCGCGAGAATGTCGGGCAGCACAATGCCGCGAAACGGAATGGCCGGGTCGTTCGCACCAGAAAACTGGATGCCGGCGGCATATTGCGCCGCATAAACCCATGGCAAATTCGGGCAGCCGTTGATGCCGGGCAGCGTGCTGTGCGGACTGTTGCGCGCGGCTCCAAAATCGCCAAGCTCTGCAAAACTGCCGTACTTGGCTGAAAAAACATGGCCAGTGCGCATATCCATGCCGCCCCAGCGAGACGCCAGTTCCGTTTCCAGCGCCGTCAGGTTGGCCGCATCCGACAAACCTGAGACGATGGTGTAAAACGAACCGGTCGCCATGGCCGCAATAGCATCGAGCACGTCCGGATTGCCCGCACCGTTGGCCATCTTGACGATGGCGCAAAGCATGCCATTGACCACCTGCGTATCCTCGCGATAGTAGCCCAGGCGAACGTCGATCTTGTTGCCCTCCAGACCATTGTGGTTTGCAGTCAGCGTCACCACTCCGGCGACGGCTGCAGCGGTCACCGCCAGATCCGTGTTGGCGTTAACGGCCGCCACAAAAGCAGCGGCCACTGTTGCGGCTGTATCGGAAACACCGATCCCCACCGGCACCTTGACGCCGCCAATATAAAAGTTGAGCGTTGCCGACTCGCCGGCCTCGCCCGTGAATGTCACCGTGCCAGTCGCCTTGACGCCAGCAGCCAGATCATCGAGCGCAAGCGCCCAGGTCTCTGTGTATTTGTTTGCCCGCAGCGACGCGTCGCACATTTGCGCCAGCATGGCGCCGCGACCGAAATATGCGCCGCCTTGGCCTTCGCGGGTAACCCGCGTAAGCACTTCGGCACCCACCGCGCCGGTTGCCAGACGCTGGCCAATCAGCAGGATCTTTTGCGGCATGGTCGGCAAACCCTGCACAGCCTTGGTGTGATCGACCTCAATGAATGCGCCGGGTACGCGCCAGTCGGTCGGGATCGTAAAAAACGTAATGTTGTCGGCCATGATCAATCCTTCGTCTTGGTTTCAGGTTTCGCCACTGATGTCGCAGCCTTTGCGACCGGCAGCGGCAGGAGCTCGACATCGCCGTCATTTGCACGGCGCAGCCAGAAGCTAGTTCTGGGAACGCGCGCGCCTTCAAGCGGCAGAATTTTCCCGCTTTCCATGCGCACACGCTTGCCCTTGATAGGTTTTGCGATGATGTCCGTCATTTATTCCTCCCTGATTGGGGTTATGTCGATCAGTTCCGGCCTGGATGCCGTATGGTCAGGCGGCTCTTTCAGCCACATCTGATGCTCTTCTGGTGTTTCATGTGGTGCAACGTCGATTTGCGCACCGAAGGTCAAGAATTCCTGTAGCGCCCCCAGATCCGCCGTGCTCTCATCACCGATCACGGCGGGCAAGGCTGCGCCGCTTGTTTCAATCCGCACGATGCCGACATGCAGGCCGTTTTTGAGCAGCTGCTCGCTTTCCACAAAATCGACCCGGCTGGCACGCCATCCACAACCGCCTGCTTGCGCGCCGTCCATGATGGCTGCCACGCGATCCAGCATTTCGTACAAACCAATGCGCTTGCCATCGCCCTGGCGCGCGGCCTTGTGGCCGGATGCGTTGCGCGCCACGCATGCGATATCCGCCACGACCTTTGCAATGCCGTCGGCAACCGCAAACGAGCCGAGGCTCACGTAAATGGCAGGCGCGTGAACGGCAAAGCGGTTGACCAGCGCATCGCCATCCAGATCCGGCAGGGCGTCGATCTCGCGCACGTGCTTCGCAATCAAACACGCTTTGAGCGCATCGACGATGCCGGTTTCGATTTCAGCCAGCATTTGCCATCACCTTTCCAAGACGCCGCATCAAGACGGTCGCGATTTCATCCTGGTGCGCGCTGCTGATACCCAAAAACGGACGTGCCGGGATTTTGACCTTGCCACCGCGCCCGGCATTGCCGCCGAACTGGTGAATGGCAGCATACGTGCGATTAACGCCCCACTGCGCATACTGCGCATTTGACCCGCTGGAGATGGAATCACGCAGCATCCCGCTTTTGATCAGCGTTCTGCCGCCGGTCATCCTCGCGCGCAAGCTCGGCTTCCACGCCTTGCCATCCGGCCCTGCTTGCAGGCGAAAGTGCATGCGGGTGAAAGATTCCCCAAGCGTCGCAATCTCGCGCATGGCCGGCGCCATGTTGGCACCCTCCGAGCGCAGCGCGCCCAGGATGGTTTCAACCCGGGCGAGGCTGAGAACTTCGAAAGTGGTTTTCAAATGAAGCCTCCCTGGTCGCGTCGCCATACCGAACCGCCAGACTCAATTCGCACCGCGCCGCCTGTTGGCGTGGGTTGCGCGCTGGATTGGTCGCCAAGATTCACAACACCGCGCGAAATATCGCCCAGCACCTTGATCGCAGCGTCGTAGCGTTTCTGGATCGTGTCGGTCGCCTGATCGTCATAGATCATGTAGCGCGCTATATCGCCGGCAAATCGCTGCACGGACAAAGGCACGGGAGTGATCGGCAACTTGTACCGCCCGGCCAGATAACCGTTGACGACGCTGTTGGCGTCCGCAATCGCCGTTTCAATGACAAGCAGCGCGCGCTGCGTGGCAGTTTGCTCTTCCTGCGTGAAGGCGGACATGTCACCTCCGGCAATCAGCACGATCAGCATTTCGGCGGAGACCAGGCGCGGCACGCCGCGATCGGCGCGCTGTGCGATCTCTTCCGCGCCAAATCGCGCTGTCAGTCCGGAGGCGTCAATCCACATGTCGTGTTCCTTACGCTTACGCTACCGAACCGTCGCTGCCGTAAGACAGCTGCCAGAAGCCATATACGCCGGTCGCACGCGCTTCCGCACCGAACTTGTATTCGCCACGGTTAAACACGTCGTCGTTTTCTTCGCTGGTTTGAGAGACAAAGACCGGCGACTTGCGCATCTGGATCACAAACGGCTTGATCGAGTCCTTGCTGGTCACATGCACCATCCACGCGTCCGCAGAAGTCAGCGCCGGATTCACCAGCACCTTGAGCACGTTGCGGTACGGGTTGGGCGAGTTATCGTCCAGCTTGTCGGCCTCGCACAAAGTTTTGGCGGTAGCCAGCAGGGCAGCCGGCACTTCCAGCGTATCCGGCACCAGGCGCAGCGGCATGCCTTCTTCATCCTTCAAGTTCATGATGGCCGTGATCGCCGCGCCCAAACTGGCAACAGCGGCAGCCTTCGTGGCGGAAGAAAGTTTTTTCGTACCCTTGTTGGAGACGACCGTTTTGCCGACCGGATGATTGGTCGCATAAAACGCCTTGCCGTCAAAACAGGTCGCCGTGAACGCGTTGTTTTTCAGATCATCCACAATGATGTCGCGCAGCTCGGCAGCGGATTCTGCCGCCATCTTCGTCTGCGTCTGATAGATGCCCATCCGGTCATCTTCGATGTCATTGCGTTTGACGGCAATCGTCGTTTCCCAGTCTTCGTTGGCCACATAAAACTTGACGGCAGCGATCGCCTTGATGACTTTGTCGCCCACCCATTTCTTCATCTTCGGGAAGCGCGTCAGCCAGGCGTAATCTTCGCCTGCGCCGGTAGACGGCACTTCCATGGCGGTTGTCTGCCAGGTGCCGGGCTTGGCCGTCAGTGCGTTGTTGAAAATGGTTTTGAGCCCCGTAAAAATGGAGCGAAGGTTCTCTTTATTGATCAACATGATGTTGTTCTCCTTTGCGTGAAATTGTTAGAGCACCCACACGCCATCGGCATCAATGCCGATCACGGTGCCAGCGGCAGAGCGGGTATTGGTGCCGCTGGTGGCCGCCACAGTCTGGTCATCGACGATGTAGCAAACCTTGCCCATCGATGCCTGCGTAACCGGGTCAGTCCCGTCGTTCGCGAACTGAAACGCTTCGCCGCGACGAATCAAGACGTTCTTTGCGCCATCGGCGCCGTCGGTGTTGTCCACCGTTTCTTCCGCCATCCCCAGATAGGTCAGGGTGGTAGCGGTTGCGCCCGGCGTGGCGTAGCCATCCGCATCGGCCGCTAGCAGCGCGCCCGTGAAAATTTTCACGCTAGCCGCGACCGGCACCGGAATGGAAAGACCCTCTTTGCGAGGGGTGTTGCGATCTTCAGTCAATGCACCCATTTCTTACTCCTTATGTAGTGAGGGTTAGGCAGCCTTCGTTTTGGCGAACGCTTCCGGTTCAATGCCCATTTGCGAGCAAACAGCCAGCTCGGCATCGGTCAGCCCGGCAGGCGAAGTGCTCTGCGCGGGCGGCTTACCGCCAGTTTGCGTGCCGCCAAAAGCAGCCGGGGCAACCAGGGTGGAGACGAATTGCGACAACGCCGCAATGTTCGTTCTGCCCAGCTCGCGCGCCCAGACTTCCTGAGCGGGCAACAGCGCGCCGGACTCCAGCGCCGGGTTAATCAGCGCATCGACCTGCTGCGCGTTGGCAGCGGTGCGCAACTCATTGAGCTCCCTTTGCACAGCCTGCAAATCCGCTATCGGCGCGTACTGCGCCGGATCGGGCGAAGCGGGGGAAGCGGCGGCCTGTGAGTTGACCGCGATCGCCGTCTCCGCCTTGGCGAGATACGCCGCCAGGTCAAAGCCGTTAGCGGCGGTTGCCTCACCGGTGCCTTTGAGTTTGTCAATGAGCTTTTGCAGCTCAGACGTGACCTCATCAGCACCAGCGCTAATGGGCAGGTTCAGCAGCCAGCGAAGCTGCTCGATCAGTTCATCCATCGGTTCCTCCTGTATGGTTATGGATTGGATCGCCAACGCGGCCACATCGGCCATGTTGTCGAGGTTCGGGGTATTGGTCAGCGCAGCGTTGATGAGGGCGGTTACCTCGCCCGTTTTTTTGTGGTACGAAAAAACCGGGCTGATGTAACGAAACTCATCGGCTTCAATATGCGCGGCGGCGGCAGCGGTCCAGTTAGCGTCTGTCGTGAAAAGGCCAACGCCATCCACCCACTCGACTTTCGAAAACCAGCACGCCGCCACGGCCTTGACGCCCGTCTTGGAAGCGAAGAGCGTCTGGTGGTCGTAGTCAATGACGGTGGCCGTATTGCGCGCGTTGATGGCAGCTGCGATCTTTTTGCCGCCGCTGTTGGTGGCGCGCCAGAAGGGCACATCTGTCGGCAAGCCGTTCAACCCCCGGAACTCGCCAAAGGGCAGGATCAGCACACGCTGACTGACAGTGCGTGCTTCACCTGCTGTGGCAGAGCAAACAGCCAGGGCGACCTGGCCGATGGAGATAGGTTTTGTGCGCTGTGGTTTCATCCCCAGCATCTTGACGCTGGCGGACAAAAGAAAAGGGAGTGAAGCGCTTCACTCCCTTGGGGACGTTGTGGTGATCGATGATGGTTTTTTCGCCGAAAGCGAGCCAAACCATCGACAGCATACTACCATTTCGGCCGCAAACTCAACAAGCGGTTGAAGCACCCGAACAAAAATCCCCGGGAACACCTTTACAGGCCTTTATAAAGTACCTCGCGGGAAAAAGATGATGGGAGGTAGCGGCCTGACGGAAAAAACGCCTGAAAACGGCTGGTTTGGAAATGCGTTGTCCATTTTTTTCAGGCGATCAAGTTACTCAGGGTTGAAGTGATGGAGGACCTTCCAAAATTTGCGCGAAACATCCACCAACAACACAATGGACAAGAGACTGAACCCCGACAGCACATAAGCGCAAACCCCAGTTACTACGGGCAGGAAGATGACGGTCACTCCAGCCATCGTCACAAGGCCGAATGCCCCAACGCATACAAACATTCTCTGAAGCAGCACCTGATAATGGCCGGTTCTCCCCATATTCCTGACCAGTTTTGAATTCGACATGGTAGCCAATATCGCGAGGGCGGCCAACACAAAACCAAGCATCGTTGCACCAATTTGAGCAAGAACTCCTGCAGCGGCTCTGAGATCGCCGGCGGCCAGCTTATCAAGCGCTCCGAAATAATGCGCGGCAAATGAAACCGCTACAGCAACAAGCGCGCTCTTACTCCAGAATATTATTTCCTTCGCCAAAATACGCATTCAACGCCTCCGCTTGCCGATCCTTTGCCGCGCCGAGCGCGGCAAACATACTTTCCGGGATAGGGTAAAGACCATTCATTTCAACTGACACAGAATCCTTGATGCAATCCGCAAACAAATCTATAGGCTCCTGCTCGCCAAGCAATTTTACCTGAAGCGACTTTGTTTCACCTCTATCTAAAAGTCGGTGTACCGCCTCCTTTACGTTGTCTGACAGACCTTGTTGTTTTCGTCTCGTTGAAACCTCCAGTGTAAGTGAGCTGCCGTTTACACCATTGAGCATTGAGAAGGTGGCGTCTTCCCAATTGTGCGGGTCGATCTGCACAGCGTTTCTTGGCTTCCCAACTCTAATCCTGATGCGCTTGACGATCCCTCTATTCAGCCTGTCGAGAGAGGCTTTATTCAAAACATCATCCAGCGTTACCGTGCTATCCGATGCGTTACTCAAGAACCGCTCAAACCTGCGGACATGGCTGCCTCGACTATTCACTTGCCAGACCAAAAGTTCATTGGCTCTAAAAAATAAAAAATGATTCTTTTCAATGAGGCGTTCGTTTTCGCCAAGAGCAATAGGGCGCTCTTCACCATTGGCTTGCCTGATGTTTGGGGCGTCGTCTCGCAATACAGCAAAAACACCTCTGTATGCGGCCCCATTATTAAAAGAGATAAAGTCCCGCAATTCATAAACCACCTCTTGCTCATGGAACTGGGGAGAGGAAGCGCCGTCTCGAATGCGTGCTTCTATGCCTGACAGTATTTGGCTTACCTTTGCAGCATCGTTACCGAAATTCCCAGCGTAGAATCGAACACCGTAATTTTTCAACATTATTTTGCCCCCATCAAATCAAGCAATCAGCTCATCTCATTTCCCGTTACGCCGCCATGCCCAGGGCGCGACTGGATTTGCATCGCTCCACAAGCCAGCCCTTTTGTCTCGCGCGCGAAGCTCCGCGTCTGCATATGTTTGTCGATCATCACCTGATTGATCCTTTTGGTAAGCCTTGTAATGCCAGGCCAAACCCGCCTTTATCTGTTCCAGGCCAACGTCAGTTTTTTCGTCCAGCACGATCTTCCCGATGATGCGCTTGTATCTGTCTCGCTTTTTCCACACAACTACAACCTGCCTGCCAAAAATCATATTCGAGAGGTGTTGCCGTGATTTTTGACCATACGGCTGCCTGCGCTCCGGCGCGTCTATACCGGCCAGCCTGATCCGCTCTTGTTTGTGGCCGGCAATCAGGATTTTTACTGTGTCGCCATCTGTGACGCCGATGACCTTGCCTGGAAGTTCTGCCGCGCGCGCTGGCAAACACAACAGCAGCGCGCTCAGAAGGATGGCTATGATGTTCGTCATCAATGTGCGCTCTCGTGACACAACCCCTCCTTTAAGTAACCTGCACTTCCCGCTGCCTGAACTTTTCTATGGCCGACCGCGCGCGGCGGGCGGTTTCTTGCGGGACAAAATAGAACTACGCCTTTAGCATTGCCTAGTGAGTTTGCAATAAGTGCGCACCGCGTTAGGTATGCCGGGCCGAGATTCACTGAAGAACCAGCTGCCCTCATATATGAAGCCGGCTTCAATTGCCGCGTCATTACCTCCATTGCATATTTTCACACAAGGTTTTTTTGAAACCGTCAGCTCATTGTTGCTCATCCTAAAGTAACAAGTGTGGCCGCCTGCTCGATAAGTCGTTGGCACGACCCTAGTTTGATCCGCCACGATGACTTTCGCTTCGACAAAATCTTTCCATCCGAACTCACGGCGCTCTGAATATATATCCGCATCCCGCTCATATTTCGCGGGCTGGACATTGAGGTCGGGGAGGTATTTCCATATTTCCGGGCAATACGCATTCAGCGTTGCGCTAGCCTGTTCGATTTTTTTGGCGATCTCTGGTTTTGTGTTTGGCGGTATCGGGATCTGAAGCGGTTTTTTCTCCGCGTCCGGTTTTACAGGTTTCGCTGGGCCAATATCGCATCCTGAAAGCAGCGCCAGCACCACTACCGCTATCGGCAACACAATCCGCTTCATAAATTCCTCCTTTAAGTAACCTGCACTTCCCGCTGCCTGAACTTTTCTATGGCCGACCGCGCGCGGCGGGCGGTTTCTTGCGGGACAAAATAGAACTGCACCTTTACCCACGCCAGCCCGGTAAACGCCAGTATCCCCAGCACGTCTTTGATGTTCCATCCGTTCGCCGTGCCGACCGTGAAATACAAGATGCACACGGCATAAAAGACGAGCATCGCCGTGGCAAAAGCGCGCTCGGCAAGCGAGGTTCTAAAAACAAGCCACTGCGCATCTTTGTCGTAGCGGATGCAATTCAAAAACCACGCCCAGCGCAGCTCCTTGATGGTGAGGCCGCGCTCTTCCATCAGATAGTTCAGTTCGGCGCGTGATTTGGGCGGGCAATAGATCCCGGTCTTTTCAGCGAAGGTGGTTTGTAACGCGTATTCCGGCTTGAGCGGGCATTCGTCTGCACCGTTGCAAACGATGATGTCTCCGCCGTTTGTGCTCTGGCCGTTGTTTTGTGCAATGAGCTGGATGGACAACTTTCTGTTTTTATTGTCGTCGAACATGATTCGCTATGTTTTTTTGGGTTTGGGAGGATGGTTGATGATCTTTCCGGTGTTGGTGTTCTGCCCGACGACAACGCCGACGTGCTGGGTGGCGCCCTGCGCGCCCTGAAGCGCACCCACCGCCGCCATTTTTACCGCGAGTGGCGCTGATCTATATAAGGCAAGAAGCTGGCGTTCATCTGATGACAGCGACACATCCACGCGTTGGCCGGTAAGCACATATTGCACATCGACACCAGTCGTCGAAAGCGCCGCCAAAAGCTCGGCCGACAGGCGCTTTCTTCCGCCGATCACATCCCGCAACCCTTGAGAGTCTTGGTCGCCAATAGCTTTAGCGGCGGCGGCTGGCTTCATACCCAGCCGCTCCAACTCGCCCCTTAAACGAATGTGTATCAAATCCACTCCCTGCACTTGACTTTGTGGATTATTTCCACAATAATGCAACTCAAAGAAACTCACATTGACACGCAAATGAGCAAACCAACCAACAAGCATTCCTCAAAAACAAGGGAAATCGGCTACGCCATACCTTTCCCCCAAACGGCGGAATCAGCAAAAAAATACATTCGCGAACACGGCCTTTGCGTTACCGAAATCGCGCGGCAACACAACATCAGCCGCTTTGCTCTCGTAGATTTGCTGCGCGGCCGCCGCAAAGGCTTCCGCGGAGAAACTCACCGCGCCGCCATCCTTCTCGGCCTCAAGGCCGATCCGACCACCCTCAAACGTGCCGCCTAAGCCTATGTCTAAAAAAATCCACCCCTCGTGCTGTCACGAAGCCTATCCGCAACCTTGCCCCCTTGCCCCAATGCTTCACGAGGCAACCCGCTCAAACGGCAAACGACTGATCAGCCTGGTCGACGCAGTGCGATGCCTGCAAGCCTCGCTGCCTCATTGCGCCATGCATGCATCATCTGCGTGCCAAGCGGCCCCAGCTTCGTGCCATCCCGCCGCATGCCGTCAATTCTCTGATCAAGCTGACGCGAAATCGCTTCAGCAGATTCCAGCGGAAGGCAATTGACCATGGCGCCAATGACTGCGTTCAAGACAAACAGGTTGTCGTACACCGTGTCCATGTTTTTATCCAGCTCTTCGACCCGGTTCATGTTCGGTCTCCCTTTTGAATTATCACCCCTCAAGTGTGCATTTTGCAAAGCCTTTTTGCTAGATGCAAAAAAGGTTTTTGTTTGGAAGGGCGTAAAGCAACAGCGAAAGCAGGCCTCCAATAACCCCCAGAAATTGGAAGCCAGAGCCCATGCCTAAAGAAATCCACATCCCGTGCTGCCATGTGACCTATCAAAACCTGAAAAAGGGGATGGCAGAGAAAGGAGCTTTTCCAATGAAACGCCGAAACTGGAAGCGCGCCCAACCCCCCAGCCTGCGCCATGCAATGGACTGGTGCAAGGACTTTGCCAAGGAGCGCAAAAACCTCTCTGTTGAACGCATCGCCGATCTCATGGGCGTGCCTGACCACTGGACCATCTACAAGTGGATACAGAGCGGCCGCATGCCCGCCAACATGATCATTCCCTACGAGCAGGCCTGCGGCATCGACCTGGTGACCAAGTATCTGGCCGCAAGCAAGGGGAAGCTACTCATCGACATCCCTTCCGGCCGCGCCAATACGCCGGGCGAAGTGAACGAGTTGCAATCCCTGCTGAATGACGCCGTCGGCAAGCTGATCGACTTTTACGGCGGAAAAATCGTCGGCGAAGAGGCGATTGCCGCCATCCAGAACGGCATGGAAGCCCTGGCCTTCCAGCGCGAGAACGTGAAGAAGCACGGACAACCGGAATTTGAATTTGCTACGGGAGAAGAAGAATGAGCGCACGCTACATTAGCGACAGCCAGCAGCGCATCCTCAAAACGGTGCTGGTGCTTTTTGGCCACGAGATCGACGGGCTGGCGCCCGGCCAAGTGGCCAAGCTGGTTGGCACCAGCGCGAGTAATGCCACGCGCGACCTGGCCAACCTCATCCATATCGGCATTGCCGAGCGCGTACCCCATAACGACAACTATCGCCTTGCGCCGATGTTCGGTCAGAAGGCGCTAGCCATCCTTCATTCGCTCGACCGCGCGGCCAACCGCGTGGAAGAAACCCGCCAACGGTTCACCCGAAACCTTAACCAACCATAGGAGTCACCATGGCCCGCCACGCCAAAAAAGCCCCCGAAATCATTGATGTCCCCGTCAACGAGGAACAATTTGCAACCGCCACGCAGGCGGCCAACGCGCTGGCTCTGGCCAACAGCCAGGCCGCAGAGAACGCTAACGCGCTGGCCAGCCATCTGGGGTATGAAGGTGCGCTCACCGTCGGCGCGCTGGAGGATGAAATCCGCTTTTACCAGCGCCGCACCGTGGAAGCGTGCCTGGAGTTAGGAAAGCGCCTGCTTATTCTCAAGGAGCTAACGCAGCATGGCGAATTCAGACAGCGCCTTGACCTCCTTGGGATCAATGATCGGATGGCTCGCAAGTTTATGTCTGCCACCCTGAAATTTTCAAATCGGACTTCGAAGTCCGTTTTGACCGCCGCTGGCACCCAAACCAAGCTGTTGGAGCTAGTAATACTTGATGATGGGGAGATCGAGGCGCTGGAAAGCGGTGATTCGGTGCGCGGCCTAACCCTGGACAAAATCGAGACCATGAGTGTCAGCGAGCTGAAAGCAGCTCTGCGCGACGCAAAAGGCAACGCCGAAGCCACTTCTCGCATTCTGGCCGACAAAAACAAAAAAATCGATGAGCTGGCCGCAGCCCAGCGCCGCATTGCCAAGTTGCCGCCGGATGCCGAGGGCGAGCAAATCCGCAAGGAGACGATCCAGCTTGGCTATTCCGCCGAGCTGGGCATACGTGGCGCGCTTTACCAGGCTTTTTTGACCTTGCAGGCGCACACAGAAAACACGGGCATTGACCACCGCGAATTCATGGGCTGCATTGTGGCGCTGATTGACCATGCCTGCGTGCAGCTGGTGAATGAGTTTGGCTTGCAGGTGCCGACGATCGATGCCGTGCCAGCGTGGATCACGGAAGATATCGAGAAAAAGGCCTGATGATGGGCGCGGCCAAGACAGAGCGACTGGTGGCAATTGCGCAGGCAGCGCGGTGTGCCGGGCACGGCAAGAAGGGCGAGATTTATGACGCCGCTTGCGTGGAGCTGGGTATGTCGCGCCAGACGCTGATGCGCAAGCTGAAAGAAGTGTCTGTCACTGCTGCGCGCAAGCGCCGCTGCGATGCGGGGCGCACGTCTTTGGGCCGTGATGAGGCCGCGCAAATCTCTGCCGCGCTTGTGGAATCTACCCGTAAAAACGGCAAGCGTTTGCTGGCGGTGGGTGATGCTACTCAAATCCTGCGTTACAACAGCATGGTGCGTGCGGAATCGGTTAACCCGGCTACGGGGGAAATTCGGCCGCTTTCGGAATCCACCATTCATCGCGCCTTGCGCACGTATCGCTTGCATCCGGATCAGTTGACGGCGCCCGCGCCGGTGACGGAACTGGCCAGCAGGCACCCGAACCACGTGTGGCAGATCGACGCGAGCTTGTGCGTGCTGTATTACCTGCGCAACGGCAGCAAAGGCGGCAGCGGCTTGCAGGTGATGCCGGTGGATCAGTTCAACAAGAACAAGCCGAAGAACCTTGCGCGCATTGCGGCAGACCGCGTGTGGTCTTACGAGATCACCGATCACACATCGGGCTGGATTTATGTGCAGTACGTGATGGGTGCGGAAAGCGGCGAGAACCTGTGCTCTGTGCTGATTGATGCCATGCAGGAGCGCGGTGGCGCGGATGTGATGCATGGCGTGCCCAAGATCTTGATGCTGGATGCAGGTTCGGCCAATACGGCGGCGATGACGAAGAATCTTTGCCGTTCTCTGGGTATTGAAATGATTGTTCATGCGCCGGGCAATGCGCGTGCGACGGGCTCGGTTGAGAAGGCGCGCGACATCATCGAGCGCAGTTTTGAGCCGGGCTTGAAGTTTCAGCCGGTGGAAGATCTGGACGCGCTCAATGAGGCAGCGCGCAAGTGGCGCATGCATCACAACTTCACCGCCCGTCATAGCCGTCATGGCAAAACACGCAGCGCGTTGTGGATGACGATCACAGCAGATCAGTTGATCAAGGCGCCGTCTGTGGAGGTGTGCCGCGCGCTGGCGGTGGCTTCCCCGGTTTCTCGTGTGGTGACGCCAAAACTGCGCGTGCCGTTTGGCGGGCGCGAGTATGACGTTTCAACGGTGCCGAATGTCATCGTCGGTGAAAAGCTGATGGTGACGCGCAATCCGTGGCGCGATGATGCGGCGCAAATCGTGCTGGTTGGCGATGACGGCCGTGAGGTTTATCACCTTGTGGCGGAGGTGGCGCGGGATAAATACGGGTATGCCGTTGATGCGGCCACTATCGGCGAACGGTACAGCCGCCATGCCGATACGCCTGCGCAAACGGCTGCGAAAGAGATCGAGATGCTGGTGACGGGTACGCACTCGCTGGATGAAGCGGCGGCGGTGCGCAAGGCCAGGGCGCTGCCGTTCGGTGGAAAGCTTGACCCGTGGAAGCATATCGATGACACGCAACTGCCGGAATTTTTGCCGCGTCGTGGCACGGCGCACGATCTTGTATCGCAACGCGTGGAGTTGCCGCCGCTCTCGCATGTGGAAGCGGCGCGCCTCATCAAGCCGCGCATCGAATCTGCCGGGCAGGAATGGTCTGCGCAGACTTTTGCGTGGTTGCAGCAGCGGTTTGCCGAGGGCGTTCCGCCAGACCAGGTTGATCAGATTGTCGAGGAGCTTACCGGGCAGCAGGCTGGCCGGAAAGCTGTTTTGCGTGTTGTGAACGCTGAATAAAGAAAGGAGTCACATGAAGCAGAAGACGGAATTAAAAGCTGTATTGCAGCGTCACCGGATCAAGCAAACGGTGATCGCCAAGCATCTTGAGCTATCGGAGGGCGCCGTGGCGCAAATCGTGAATCACGGCGCGTGGCCGAGTAGCCGCGATGTGGATTCGCTCAAGAAAAAAACTGCTGCATTCCTGCTGAAAAATGGCGTGCCGCAGGATGAACTGAAGGATGTTTTTTCCCAACCGAACCAAACCACTCAACCCACCCAAACGCCCGAGAAGGGCGAGCCAACCAAGGAGGAGCTTATGCTGCTGCGCAAACAGTCGTTGCTGCCTGCAACGAGAAAGCATTTTCAACTATTTTTTGATCCGTTCTCTGACGACATCCAGTCGCATGAGGATATGTATGTGAACCCGGAGATCCGTTATGTGCGCGAGTCGATTTTTCAGATCGCACGGCATGGCGGCATGCTGGCCGTAGTGGCGGAAAGCGGCGCAGGTAAAACCACGCTGATGCGTGATCTGGAAGACCGCATTGCCCGAGAAAACCAGCCGATCCGCCTGATCCGCCCTTATGTGCTGGCGATGGAGGATAACGACGCGAAGGGCAAAACGCTCAAAGCGACGCATATTGCGGAAGCCATCATGGCGGCTGTCTCTCCCCTGGAAAAACCGAAGTCGAGCCCGGAGGCGCGCTTTGCGCAGTTGCACCGGTGCCTGACGGCCAGCGGCACGGCGGGCTTTCGTCATTGCCTGGTGATCGATGAGGCGCATTCGTTGCCGCTGCCGACGATCAAGCATTTGAAGCGTTTCTTCGAGCTGGAGCATGGCTTCAAGAAGTTGCTGTCGATCATCTTGCTGGGTCAGCCGGAGTTGCGCATCAAGCTTTCGGAGAGTAGCCCGGAGGTGCGCGAGGTGGTGCAGCGTTGCGAGATGGTGGAACTGGCGCCGATCGAGTCTGGTCGGCTTGAGGAGTATTTGCAGTTCAAGTTCAAACGGCGCGACAAGCCGCTGGGCGACATCATTGACGCCGCCGGGATTGAGGCGATCAAGGCCAAGCTGATCATGACGCGGCGCGATCGGCGTGAGACGCAATCGCTGCTCTACCCGCTGGCGGTGGGCAACATGATGACTGCGGCGATGAACCTCGCGGCCGAGATCGGGTCGAAGGTTGTCACAGCCGACGTTGTGCGGAGCGTGTGACGTGAACGGCTTTCCTCGCGTCAAAAGCGAAGGTGCGGCACTGCTGCGGGATTTGTGCCTGGCTTTTTTGTTTGTGTTCGCCATCTTGTGCCTGCCCAGGGCATGCGGTGGCGATCTTGATGAAGAGCAGGCCGCCGCGGATCACACTGCTGAGACGGTTGCGGCCGCACGGCAGGCGCACCTGGCGCGCATTCGGGAAGCGAAAGCGGAATTTGCCCGGCGGCGGTACGCCGCCAGGGTGAAAGAGGATGCCAGCAAGATGCTTTATCCGCTGGCGCAAGCGAAGTGATTTTTTAACCGCAGGAGAACACAAATGGCAAGCAACAAACCACGTATCAAAACCGCCGCTCAGGTATGGGTGGCGCAATCCCGCGACGATGTGGCCGCCGCAATCAAGCAGATCGGCGATCACACGCGCACCGTCGCGCGGCTGTCGACTGCGATGAACGATGAAATTGCGGCCGTCACGGCCAAATACCAGCCGGACATTGACAAGGCCAAGGCCAACGTCGAGGCGTTGCAGCCGGGTGTGCAGAGCTGGTGTGAGGCAAATCGCGCCGCGCTCACGGAAAACGGCAAAGTCAAGACGGCAAATTTTGTGACGGGAAGCGTGCAGTGGCGGCAGCGCCCGCCTTCTGTCGGCATACGCGGCGTTGATGCGGTTCTGGAATTGCTCAAGTCGCTGGGGCTTGCCCGTTTCATTCGCACGAAGGAGGAGCCGAACCGCGAGGCCATGCTCAATGAGCCGGATGCGGTGCGTACCGTGCCAGGCATCACCATCGTGAGCGGCGTTGAAGATTTTGTGATCGAACCGTTCGAGCAAGAGGCCGCGTGAGCGCGCCGCCGAAAAAAAGACCGGTTTTGATTTGCGAAGGAAAGCGCCGCTACTCATGCGAGCTGACGGCGCGCGCCGCCGCGATGATCTCGATCACGGAACACGGCAACGTAAGCAGGCTTTATGTGTACCGCTGCGATGTGTGCGGCGGGTGGCACCTGACAAAACATCCCAATGGGAGGAAGTACATGGTGACAGCGAATAATCCCATACATGAGAGGAGAAGAGCATGAGCAAGCACGAAATGATTTCCAACAGAGCCGCGCATGACGTACTGGCGGAGAGACGGCGTCAAAAAGAAGTTGAGGGCTTCACAGACGGACATGACGATGCGCACGACGGCATGGAGCTGGCGGCTGCTGCCGCCTGTTATGCATTGAATGCAGCGGGCAGTCTTCAAAATGATCTTTCATTTGGTGAGGCCGCCGCGTACAAACATTTTATTGATGGATTTTGGCCGTGGCTTCGTGAGGAATGGAACCCCAAAGACCCGCGCCGCGACCTTGTTCGCGCTGGCGCGTTAATCCTTGCCGAGATTGAGCGGTTCGACCGCGCCGAAGCACGCCTGGCTAATGCCGAAGCGGAAGGAGGCGCACATGTCGAATAAATCATGCACGCAATGCCGCGGGCGCGGGTACGTGACCAGGTGGGGGCCCGCGCCGAACTACGAGGCAATTCTGGAGCCATGCGAATGTGAGAGCGAATCCAGCGGAATGATCGTCGCCTACATCGTCGTGGCGCTGTTCAGCATCCTCAGTTGGGAAATTCTGAAGTGGATCGCTGTAAGTGTCTGGGAGGCGATATGAGCACCCCAATCACAGCAACAGTGCGCCTTCGCCCGCACACGGAGCGCCCGGAGTCAAACGGCAAAACTGCATTCATTGCTGTACGTTGCCGCGACGCCATGCCGGGCAGCAGCGGCGTCATGATTTTGCAAAGCATGTATTGCTGGCGCAACGGCGAATGGCGCTCGGAGGATTACGACGAACCGCTGCGCTACGCGCATTTTTGGTGGGTGGCGGAATATGACTTGACCGCCCCGTTGAAGAAGCTGTGAGCAACCTCGTATAAGGAGCAATCCATGAGCCAGACGAATCAATGTGAACTTTTGTTGGCGCGCTTGAAGCGCGGACCGATCACGCCGCTGGAGGCGTTGAGCGAGCTTGGCATTTATCGCCTGGGCGGTCGCGTGTACGACTTGAAGCAGCTCGGGCACACGATCAATTCCGAGATTGTTGCGGTCGGTAACGGCAAGCGCGTGGCGCGTTATACGCTGGTTTTCACTGCGGATGAGGTTGGTCATGGAGCATGACGCCAAGCGCCTGGTGCGCCTGATCCAGATTGCCAGGCGCGAGATAGGCATGGCGGAAGATGCTTATCGCGCGACGATCCGGCAAATCTCACGGAGCCGGACGGATTCATCGACCGGGTTGACCGTGCCGGAGCTGGAGAAGCTGTTGGCGCACATGAAGCGTTGCGGTTTCAAGGTGCGCGGTGGCCGCAATACAGGCGCTACAGCGCATGGCGCGCGCGTGATGGCGGATGATCCCCAGTCCCGGAAAATTCGCGCCTTGTGGCTTGATTTGCACGCTGCTGGAGTCATTCGCGACCCTTCGGAGGCGGCGCTTAATTCTTTCGTGCGCCGGATGACGGGCATCGCTGCGTTGCAGTGGTTGTCTTCCGCGCAGGCCAGCAGAGTCATTGAGGAGATCAAGAAGTGGAGCAAGCGGACCACCACTGCTTAACCAGTGCGCATAGCGCGCGTCTGCCTGATTCCGTCAAGGAGCTCATTGACGTGATCGGGTTCGAGGCGGCGCTTGCGCTGGTGCGCGCTTTTCCGGGCATCCCGATCAAGGTGCCGGTTGGACGTCGCCCGGATGGCGTGATGTTTCAGCGTTTGGTGGAAGCGATTGGCCGGACGGCTGCGGAGCGGTTCGTTTTTCATTACGGCGGTGAGAGTGGCTATGTGGTGCCACGTTGCGCGGCCGCCATCCGCGCGGTGCGCGATGCTGAAATCATTGCGAAATACGACGGGGGCGCCAATGTCGATAACCTTGCGCGAAAATATAGATTGTCGGTGCGTCAGATCCGCACCATCTTGAAACGTGGCGTGTCAGACGATGGTCAGATCGCGGCGGGGCTTGTTGATGATGCACAGCTTGTGATAGATTTCCGGGAGTAACGACACAACGTGCATCCGTCTGGTTGCACAAATGAAACGGGAGTGAGGTACTTCACTCCCGTTTTTTTATTGGCGCGCCCGTATCGTTTTGGCATGAGTAACAAGACGATTCCTCATTGCGGAACCTGCGCCAACTGGCGGCGCAACCCCGAGCCGCATGCCGATACCAACACCCTCAAGATGGCGGAGATGGGGTGGCATAACTGCGCGCTCCTTGAAAAATGGCGCTTCTTCCATGACCAGTCTGTCTGCGCGAAACGCGATATGTACCGGGAGATGGAACGATGAAGCGCATCGCGATCAGTCTCTTGGCTTTTTCGTCCGCCGGACTGATCGGCCTGGCCGTGCATGAGGATTATGCGCGCATGCCTTACCAGGATTCCGTAGGCAAGTGGACGGATGGTTATGGGAACACGGTCAACGTCGTGCCTGGCAAGCCTGTGCCACATGCGCGGGCGCTCATCACGCTGGCGAAAAACGTTGATGCGCACGCGACAGAGATCAAGCGCTGCTTTGGCGATGTGCCACTTTACCAGCATGAGTTTGACGCATTTGTGGATCTGGCCTTCAACGTCGGCGCGCCGACGGTGTGCCGCTCAAGCATTCCTCAAAAGCTACGCGCTTGCAATTATGCCGCCGCGTGTGCATCAATTCTTTCTTTCGACAAAATCACGGTGAACGGCGAGAAGGTGTCGTGCAAAGACCCGGCGAACAACTGTCGCGGGATCGTGAAACGTCGGCAGGAAACCTATAACCGCTGCATGGGAGCGACCGATCGTGCTTGACACTGTTCAAAAAAGGCTTCTCGCCGTGGCCGCTTCATCTTTGGCCGTGCTGTCGGCAATGGCGCTGTGTGGCTGGGCTGGTTATGACTATGGACGTTCGGCCGGGCGCGTTGAGGTTGCCCAGCATCTTGAAAAGAGCGCTGCTGCGCAAGCAGCGGCGTACCGTCAGGCGATGGCTCTTTATGTGGCAGAAACCGCACGCGCCAACCGCGCGGAGCAATCGCTACTTGAAGCCAGCCGCCGTTTTGCAGCAGAAAAAAATAACTTGCGAAGGAGAGTTGCCGATGTCTCGACTGTCTATTCACCTGATGGCACGGCGGTTGTTGCTTTGCCTCGTTGCGTTTTCACTGGCGGCTGGGTGCAGCTCTATAACGCCGCCATTGGATTGCCCGACTTACCAGCGGCCGCCGTTGCCAGCAAATCTGGCAGCCCCGCCGGAACCAGTCAAACCGCTGGTGCCCGGTTACGCGATTCAGGCGTCAGCCAGGCCGACGTGCTGGCGCACATGACTGACTATGGCGCCCGGTGCCGGGCGATGGAAAAACAACTGACCGAACTGATCGGGCTGCACAACCAGACAGAGGCTAAAAAATGAAAGTGGATTACGCGACAATTGAGTTCGTGTTGAGCATTGCCGGATTGCTGGCGACCTTTGCAGGCGTGATGTTTGCGCTGGCCAAGCTGCTGTTGCGGCAAATGTCAAAAGAGATCGACACGCGGTTTGCATCGATCGAGAACCTTCATGAGAAGACGGACGGCGAACTGCGGCGACTTGATCGCGACCTTGCCGACTTCAAGCTGCATATCTCCGAGCGGTACGTGCGTCGCGAGGATTACGTGCGCGGGCAGACCGTTATCGAAGCAAAGCTTGATTCGCTTTACAACAAGCTGGAAGTCGTCATGTTGAGAAAAGGAGAATAACGATGTTTGACCGTGAAAAACTCCGTCGTGAGGGTATGCGCTGGGTGCTCTTGATGGCGTTGAACAATTCGCGACCTGAGGATCTTGTCGAGGCCGTGATCATCATGACGATCCAGTCGGTTTATCCGGATGCGACACAGCGGGAAGTGCGCCGCGAGCTGGACTATCTGTTTGACCGCAAGCTTGTGACGATCAGGAAGGAGCCCAGCGGCATCTGGTGGTGCAACCTGACGCGCTACGGGGTGGATGTCGCAGAGTACACGGTCGATTGCGAACCGGGTATTGCGCGACCGACGAAATATTGGGTGTCGTGATGGCGCGCAAGGCCAAGGTCAACCAGCTGCCAAAAGCTGTTCGTGAATGGCTGGATAAGGCGCTGCTTGAAAAAAACTTCAGCGATTATGTCGTGCTGGAGCAGTTGCTTCAGGAGAAGGGGTATTCAATCGGCAAGTCGTCAATCCAGCGCTATGGTCAGAAAATAGAAAAACGGCTGGCGGCCATCAAGGCCAGCACGGAAGCAGCGAAGATCCTCACGGATGGCGCGGCGGACGATCAGGATGCGCGTTCTGAGGCCGTCATTGCGCTGGTACAGACAGAACTCTTTGAGAGTATCGTCAATCTTCAGGAGGCGACCGAAGAAGAGATCGATCCACAGGATCGGATCGCGTTGCTGTCTAAGGCCGCGAAGAACATTGCAACCCTTGCTCGTGCCAGCGTGAACCAGAAAAAATTCCGGATGGAGGTGCAGGCGCGTACGAAAGCGGCTGCCGATAGCGTTGAGAAGATCGCGCGTAAGGGCGGTTTGTCTGCCGATACGGTGGAACAGTTGCGCCGTGAGATTTTAGGTATCGCACAATGAAAAAATCAGCCGTCCCGGTCAAGGTGCCGAATACTGCATCAAAGCCGATCCCCGCCGTGCTGATGCCCTACCAGGGCGCGTGGTCGGTGGACCCGGCACCGCTTAAGGTGATTGAGAAGAGCAGACGTACCGGTATCACGTGGGCTGAGGCGGCTGATGATGTGCTGATCGCTGCGTCGAGCAGCGAGGCAGGCGGCCAAAATGTCTATTACATCGCCTACAACCAGGACATGACGATCGAGTATATCCAGGCATGCGCGATGTTTGCCCGGTTATTCAACTATGCGGCGGCGGAAATCGAAGAAGGGTTTTGGGATGGCGAGGAAGAAGACAAGCACATCAAGACCTATACGATCCGGTTCCCGGCCAGCGGTTTTCGTATTGTTGCGCTAAGTTCGCGCCCGTCCAACTTGCGCGGGCGCCAGGGCGTGATTGTCATCGATGAAGCGGCCTTCCACGAGAAGCTCGATGAGCTGTTGAAAGCGGCTCTGGCGATGTTGATCTGGGGCGGTAAGGTGCGCGTGATCTCGACGCACAATGGCGCGGACAATCCGTTCAACACGTTGATTGAGGATATCCGGTCAGGCAAGCGCGCAGGCGTTGTGCATCGGATTACCTTTCAGGAGGCTGTTGCCGACGGGCTTTATGAGCGCGTGTGCCTGCGCCTTGGCAAGGATTGGAATGTCGATGAGCAAGCCGCCTGGGTCAAAAGCGTGTATGCGTTCTATGGTGAGGGCGCAGCAGAAGAATTGGATTGTGTGCCGGCGCGCGGCGGTGGTGTTTATCTGCCGCTAGCGCTGATTGAGGCGCGCATGGCAAAGCCGGATGCGATAGATGCGCCGGTCATCGTCAGGAAGCGCTGGCCGGATGAATTCGGGTTATTGCCGGTTCCCATACGCGAAGCGGAAGTGGATGCCTGGCTGAAGGATGAGTTGCAATCGACACTGGCGGCACTGGATAAAACGCGCCGCCATGGTTTTGGTATGGACTTTGCGCGGGTTGGCGATTTGAGCGTGCTGACGGTGCTTGAGCAGACAAAAAACCTCATTGATCGCGTGAAGGTCGTTGTTGAAATCGGCAACTGGCCTTTTGCGCAGCAGCGCCAGCTGGTGAGTTTTGTCGGATTAAATCTCCCGAATTTCTATGCGGCCAGCATGGATGCGACCGGCAACGGCGCTGAGCTGGCGGAATATGCGGCGGACACGCTCGGGCGCTTGCGCATCGAGCAGGTGAAATTGACGGACAACTTTTATCTCGAAAAAATGCCGCGTTTCAAAGCGGCGATGGAGGACGCGACGCTGGAGAACTTGCCGCGCGACGATGAGTGTCGTGATGATTTGCGAGCCATCCGACGTATTGACGGTGTTCCGAAAATTGGCAAGGAAAAAACGCAGCGCGCTGGTGGCGGCAAGCAGCAACGGCACGGTGATTTTGCGATCGCGCTTTTTTTGGCGCATGCGGCCATGCATCGTGATGTTGCACCGATCGAATATACGCCCTTGCCACGAAACACCGGCGCCTGGCGTGAGATGGACGCGGAAGATCGATCGCGTGACAGGATTTCCCGCGACTTGCCGGAGAGCGTTTTTTCCAAGGGCGGCGGCTGGTAACAGGAGAACGATATGGCACAAATACTGGATCACAATGGCAACCCGATCGAGCGCAAGGCGCTCTCAGAGCCGCAAACAGCACGTCTTGGGTGGCTGCATCGGGAATTTGAAAATCATCCGTCTCTGGGTATTACACCACGCCGCCTGGCGGGCATTCTGGAGGCTGCTGAGCAGGGAAACATCGTCGCGCAGCATGAATTTTTCAATGACATGGAAGAGAAAGACGCGCACATTTTTGCGGAAATATCCAAGCGAAAGCGCGTCATTGAGACCATTGATTGGGCGATCGTTGCGCCGAGAAATCCGAGCAAGTCAGAAGAGGATGATTGCGCCTGGTTGCAGGAGCGGTTTGCGGACATGCGTGATCTGAACGATACGATGTACGACCTGCTGGACGCTATTGGACACGGGTTTTCAGCGCTGGAAATTGAGTGGGCTAAATACGGCAAGGAGTGGCTGCCCAAAGCATTGCATCACCGCCCGCAAAGTTGGTTCGTTTTGCCGCAGGCAAGCCGAAATGAACTGCGCTTGCGCACAATGGCGATCGATGGCGAACCGCTCACGCCGGGCGGCTGGCTGATCCACATTCACAAGGCAAAGAGCGGTTATCTTGCGCGCTCCGGGTTGCATCGCATCTTGTCGTGGCCTTTCATTTTTAAAAATTACGCGGTGCGTGACCTGGCCGAGTTTTTGGAAATCTATGGTTTACCGCTTCGCCTTGGCAAATATCCGAGCGGCTCGAACGACATTGAGAAAGCCGAGCTTTTGCGCGCTGTCGTGGGGATCGGCCACAACGCCGGTGGCATCATTGCGCAAGGCATGGATATTGAGTTTGAAGAAGCCGCCAAGGGTCAGAGCGACCCGTATATGGCGATGCTCGACTGGGCAGAGCGCTCGGCATCGAAGGCAATCCTCGGGCAAACCACATCGAGTGAAGCCAAGAGCACCGGGATGGGTTCGGGAGTCGCTAACCTGCATGGAGACGTGCGTGATGACCTGAAGAAGTCTGATGCGCGCCAGCTCGCCGGTACGCTTTCGCAATTGGCGTGGTTGATGCTGGTTAATAATCGCGGCCCTCGCGACCCGCATCGCGTGCCGCGTTTTGAGTTTGATACGTCTGACCCGGAAGACATTACGGTCTATTCTGAGGCGCTCCCAAAGCTGGTGGGTGTCGGCATGCAAATCCCCTCCGCGTGGGCGCACAAGAAGCTTCAAATTCCGCAGCCTGCCGACGGCGAGGATGTCCTTCAAACACTGTCGGTTGCGTCATCGTTTGCACCGTCCGATCTTTCCAGGGATACGGCCATGAATTCTGTCGCGGTGAACGTTGCCGCTCAGGGCTCGGATGCTGCCGCGCCGGACGCTATTGACGATCTGTCGGATGAAATGGCCAGCGAATGGGAGGAAACCATGCTGCCGATGGTTGCGCCATTGGAAGAGTTGGCCGCGAATTGCGCGACGCTCGATGAGTTTCGTGATCGCCTTGGTGATGCGGTAAAAAACATGGACACTGCGAAACTCGAAAAAATCCTCGCGCTCGGCACCTTTAATGCCCAGATACTCGGCCGCGCGACGCCGCCGAAGGAGTAGATATGCCCGGCCTGATTTCTTTCGGTCTGCGAGAACCTGAAGAAGCGCTGGCGTTTTTTCGGCAGAAGGGCTATGCGATAGCCTTCGATCATCGTGACGTGTGGCGACAGGCAAATCAGGGCGCTTTTACGGTGGCGAAGGTCGCACAGATGGATTTGCTGGCAGATTTCAGGACGCATATCGACGCAGCCATTCAAAACGGCACAACGCTTCAGCAATTCATCAAGGACATGCGACCGAATCTGATGCGCCGTGGTTGGTGGGGCCGCGCGCAGATGACAGACCCCCAGACAAAGGAAACGAAGGTTGTTCAACTGGGCAGCCCACGTCGTCTGAAAGTCATCTATGAAACAAATATGCGCACAGCCCATTCTGAAGGACAGTGGCAGCGCATTCAATCGGCAAAGGATACGCTACCGTTTTTGATGTATGACCACACACCGAGCCCGCATGAGCGCAAGGAGCATGCCGCTTGGGACGGGTTGGTTTTGAGAGCGGATGACCCATGGTGGCAGAGTCACTATCCTGTGCGCGCGTGGGGTTGCAAATGCAGCGTCATTCAAATGTCGGCGGCCATGGCCGACGCAGCGGGTGGCGAAAGTGTCGCCCCAGAGGAAAAATACCGCTCCTACACGAACAAACGAACTGGCGAAACAATCGATGTGCCGATTGGCGTCGATCCTGAATTTTCTTACCCACAAGGAGGCCGGCTAAATAACCTTGGCAGGCTCATGGCAGAGCGGGTTGAGCGCTCACCAGCGACATGGGGATCAGTTGTGTTTGATGGCGCAAGAGAGCGCGTCACACCGATCGTGATGGCAGAATACACCTCATGGATTACTGCCATTGAGGCTGATCGCGCCGCCCGGTTGGGGTCTAGAAGGGTGGTTAATGCTATCTCTCAAAACATTGTTTCGCAGGCTGCAAAGCTTGTCGGCGTGAGCCTCACCACTTCCGCCATCTCACTGGACAAAGGCGAAGCCATGCACTTACTGGCTTCAGCCCGGAAAGGAGAAAAATCAATTCCGAGTGAATGGGTTTATGCGCTACCGGAAAGACTCAACGCGCCTAAAGCGGTGCTTCACGATGTAAACTCAGGAAACCTGCTTTATGTTTGGGCGCTCGATGATAACCGATACATTCGTGTCGTTGTACAGCCCAACTTCGCTGACCAAAGGATTAAAACGAACGCTATCCGAAGCGGCCACGTTGTTACCATTGACGCGCTTCGAGGGACTCAATTTACCCTGCTTGACGGCCAGCTGTAATAAAGCCTGATGGCTTTACTTTAATTAAGAGTGCCCTATAATTAAGGAACCGGAGGTGCTGGAAAAGCGTTGGCAGCCATCGGGCCCGAAAGGGTTGCGGTTATGTGGGGGTGCCGTCTTTGAGCGGTTTAGCGTCCCACCCGGTAGAGAGCCCACTTTGTGGGCTTTCTTTTTACAAGAATCGGTTTGCCGGCATCGGCAACCCGATCAAGCGTTTCGAGGTATTTCCGTGGACAGCCCTTCGGGTACGGCTATGGACAAGCTGAGGGACAAGCTATGGACGGGCAAGCCGCCCACAACTTGCCCACGAGCTTGACCAACAGCCCTGCCCACTACTGGTGGTTGCCACCATTTTTTAGAGATTTTGGAATAAAAAAGGCCGGATTTTAATCGGCCAAATTATTTGCACTACGTGAAAGCTGTTTTCAGAGTTCATCCCATATTATCCCGTTTCAACCCGTCTCTTCCCGCATTTATCTCACGTCTGTCCCTTTATTTATCTCACTCCCCGTCAG
>QZKY01000003.1 GCA_003605115.1 Oxalobacter sp. | reverse complement strand
CTCGCCGATGATAGTGCGTCAACACGTGTGAAAGTAGGTTATCGTCAGGCTCTTACAAAAAAAAGCCCCTCAGAATACTGAGGGGCTTTTTGCTTTTTGCACACCTCCCATAGCACCAACATCCTGGGGGGTATTTTTGAGGCCGATGCATTTCCACACAAAAAGAAAAACGCCACCGGTTGGTGGTGGCGTTGGTTTACATGAAGCGGCGCGTTATCCGTTGGTCGTTTCCGTTTCTTTTGAAGGATCCTTGCCGACAAACTCTTCAATTGAATCGAGCAGTTGCTGTTCCTGGAAAGGCTTGCCATAGTACTCGTTGGCGCCCAGTTCCATGGCGTAGTTACGATGCTTGCTCGCTGTGCGTGAGGTGATCATGATGATTGGCGTTTTGGAGACGCGCGAGTCGCTGCGCACATTGCGAATCAAGTCGAAGCCATCCATGCGGGGCATTTCGATATCGACCAACATGACATCGGGTTTGACGTCTTGAAGTTTTTCAAGCGCGTCAACACCGTCCTTTGCCAGCACGACTTGATAACCTTCGCGTTGCAGGAAACGTTGCGTTACGCGACGCACCGTCAAGGAATCGTCGACAACCATGACGATGTTTTTCTTCCGCAAGCCTTGAATGAGTTGGTCGTCCGTCTTTGGCTCATTTTCTTCATGGGTTGGTTCGATCAGTTTTGCGACGCTCTTCGCTCTGGCCGAAGCGGCAGTTTCTGGTGCGGGTATGCTTGGAGCGAATTGCGTTCCAGCCACCCCATCTTTTGCGAACCTCATGCCCAGTGCGACAGGATCCATGATGAGAACGATATTGCCCGAACCCAGCACTGTTGCGCCGACAATGCCAGTCATACGCGCGAGTTGCGGGCCAATGTTTTTCACGACCACTTCTCGGTTGCCGACCACTTCGTCAATGTGGATGGCAACCCGATCAGTGCCACTTCGCAAAATGAGCGTGGGGGTGTATTGTTGCGCAATGGGGGTAGCAGTTTTGTCGCCCAGCAGTGCAGACAAGAAGAAAAGTGGAACACGCGTGCCTTGCCACATAATCGCGCCTTCGTTGTATGCAGCGGTCAAGGCAGTGATGGTGTGTTGTTGTACCTGTTCAACCAGAACGGACGGTACAGCATAAGTCGTACCGCCAGTTTGCAGCAGGACGACTGATGTGACGGCAAGCGTCAGGGGCAGGTGAACGGTAAAACGTGTGCCCTTTCCGGCTTCAGATTGCACGTTTACACGACCGCCGAGGGAGGCTGCTTCTGCGCGCACGACATCCAGTCCAACGCCACGACCAGCCAAGGAAGTTACTTCACTGGCGGTTGTAAAACCAGGTTGGAAAATCATGTTTTCCAGTTCGGCTGTCGTGAGTTCGCGATCTTTTGTAACGAGTCCAAGAGAAATGGCTTTTTCACGAATCCGCGCAAGATCGAGACCCATCCCGTCATCGGAGAGCTGAATGGCCACTTCGTTACCTTCTTGCCTGATTTCCACTAACAATTGCCCCGTTTCATTTTTGCCGGACTTCCGGCGTTCTTCGCGGGCTTCGATCCCATGCACAATGGCGTTACGCAGCAAGTGTTCCAGAGGGCCAGTCATGCGTTCCAGAACGCCGCGGTCAACCTCAACGGAAGTACCCTTGACATCAAGGTTGACAGACTTGTTCATTTCTTTAGAAGCTTGACGCGCGATCTGATACAGGCGTTCAGAAATGCTTGAAAACGGAACCATGCGCACTTGCATCAAATCCTGTTGCAGCGAACGCGTGAGTTGCGCCTGTGTTTCAAGATCGGACACCGCGCCAGACACCGTGTGCATCAAGCTATCCTGAATGGATGCGACGTCGTCAACGCTCTCCGTCATCATGCGCGTCAACTCCTGGAGTCGGGAGAAACGATCAAATTCAAGTGGGTCGAATTCACGATCCGTGGTTTGGGCGCGTGAAGTGATCTGCGACTCAGCCTGAATTTCCACTTCGCGCAATTGACCGCGCAGACGCCCCAAGTTTTCTGTCAGATCCGTCAGAGACTGGCGCAGCGTGTCGACCTCGTTTTCAATTTTGGAACGTGCGATGGAGACTTCACCGGCCTGGTTGACCAGTCGATCCAGAATGTCCGCGCGGACGCGAACGCGTGCGACAGGCGCTGAAGACGCAGGGGCGGCTGGGGTAAAGGGTGTTGTCGTGGCGACCGGTGCGAGGGGCTGTATCGGTGCAAGTGGCGCGGTGGGGATAACAGGTGCTGCGGGCGGCTGCGACACCAGGGATGGTGGTGCGACTGGGGCGATTGGTGCGGTCGGCGTCGCAGCAGTTGGCAGAGGTGACGGAACGGCATCGGCAGCTTTGGATACGGCCGTGTCCGACAAAACGGATGCAGCAAGCGGTTCTGCTGCGCCTGGCATCTGTGCCGCTGCGGGTTCTGTGCTGCGCTTCGGCCGCGGCGCTTTTTTTTGCGGATTTTGTAAGTGGTCGAAAAGCTGAAGATTGTAATCGTGCATGGACATCAACTCATCCAGCATGCCACCTGTCGTCCCGCCGCCGTGGAGGATGTTTTCAATCTGGGTTTCCATCAAGTGAAATTGATGTCCCAAGAACATGGCACCGGCCATGCGTGCGCTGCCTTTTACCGTGTGGAGTTGGCGAAGAATGTCTGATACCGGTGACGGGTCGGCAGGATCTTGTATCCATCCCCGCAGTGATTCTCCAAGACTTGGCAACAAGTCGCGACCTTCTTCAAGGAAAACCGGAAGTAATTCATCGTCAAGATGATCTCTGTGCGCGCTATCTTCATCGTCCTCGTCACCCTCATCGTCATCATTGACTTCATGTGCGGGGGAATCCTCTTCCATTGCATAAACTGTGCGCGGCAAGGGGGCATCAGAGGTGGTGTTGGCAACGGCGATGGTCGGCGGGGATTCTTTCACCAATGCGTCATGCGTCAAGGTCTCTGGTGCGTCCAAATCAAAATCGTCATCAATTTTTATTGATTCTGTGAGGATAATGTGTTCTTCAGGTGAAGAAGGGGTCGCTGCCAGGGTTTGCTGAAGATGACGGAGCAATTGAACCAGGTCCGGTTGTGCTGACGGGAATTCGCCCAAGGTGACAGCCTGCATCATGGTTTTGAAGCGATCGACGCAAAGCTGGAAGACGTCAAATTCAGTTTGTGAAAGCTTGAAAGGTTGCTGGGCTTGTGTATGAAGGTATTTCTCGAGGGTGTGAGCGAGTTCCTGCATGGAGGAGAGCCCTACCGTAGCGGAACTGCCTGCCAGGGAGTGTGCTGCGTGGATGGCGCGTGAAGATGCAGGGCGCTGCGGTTCGTGCTGCCACTCAGAGAAATCTTGAGACAAGGTTCGCAAGAGCACGTCGGCTTCCGCAACATAGATGTTAAAGAGTTGCGGACTGACTTCCAGATGACCGATTCGTTTGACATTCTCGCTCGCCGAAGCTTGAGGAGATGGTGCTATCGGAAAGTCGATGATGTTGGTGTTCGGTGCGTGCTGCTCCGTCTGCGCCATTGCGGCAGGAGCCGCAACAAGCGTTTTGGGCGGTTCATCGCTGACAACAAGCGCAGCCTGATTGTTTTTTTCCTCCTGTTTAACGGGAGGGTCTATGACTGCTTGGCTCGGTTGTGTTTGTTGTTTTTTGTTTGCCGGCACCGCCGGCGCAGGCTCTTGTGGTGGTGGTGCGGCATCCGCGCTGGGTGCTTGACTTGACTCGTCGTAACGGAATGCATGACCTGTTTTTACCAGGTTGGCCGCATTGGAAAGTGGAACCGGCGTGCGACTCGATCTTCCATGCGTGCGCAAATCGGCCACCCACTTGCCCAATTCGTCGACCGATTTCTCAAGCAAGGCAAAAAGATCGGGGGTGCCACTTTTCGCTTCCGCCAGCCAGAGATTCATGACTTGTTCGACGCTATATGAAGCTTCGGCAAAGGCATTCAAGCCGACCATGCGACCACTGCCTTTGAGGGTGTGGAATGATCGACGCAGCGTTGCAAGCTGATCCTGATCAGAAGCATGAACGCGTGCCGCAGGCAAATTGTGTGCAACGAAGGCCAATACCTCTTCCGCTTCTGACATAAATATGTCCAGAAGCTCTGCGTCAATTTCTTCATCGGTTACGGGAAGTGGTGCCGTTTGCGGAATTTTTGGTGCAGGGCGTGTAATGTGCAGCGGCTTCGCATTCAGTCCGGCGCCGTTTTCAACATCCAGGAGGGGGTCAAAAGATGGATCAGCAGATGTGAGTGTCTCAGAACGCAGTACGCCTTTATCCAGAAGATTTGCAAGAAGCATTCCCCTGTTCCGGTCAAAGGCAAAGCGCGTCTTGGCTGTTTCGGGATGTTGATGCAATGCCTCGACAAAAAAGCTCAGTGCGGTAATGTTTTGTGTGACGATATCCGGGAACGGCACCTTGTTGGTATAACCACCGGCAGCATCCAGCGCAGATTTGTATTTTTGGATGGCTTGCTGGGTATATTCAGCGCCAAGCATGGCATCTTCTGCGCCCAGAACCGACAGCACGCTGACAATTTTACGAAGCGTTGGGTCGATTTCTGAAAGTGAGGCAAAGGTTGATGGATCGTTGAAGAAGTTGTTCAGCAACTTTTCAACCTGCCGGAGGCTTCCTTCCATTTCTGCGGCAAGAACGCCGATGGTTTGGCGTTGCTGCGTTTGTTCGGTCAACTCATCAATCCATTTGGCCGATTCACCAGGCGTTTTACCAGATGCGATCGTTTTCAGGCGGTCAATGAGTGAATTGACGCGTTGCGGGAAATCTTCAGGAATGCGGCTAAGGTGATCCAGCGCATTTTCCATGAAAAGCAAATCGGCAGCGACTTCCAATCCAAGCGGTCTGCTGGGGAAAGTGTTGCGTAGCGGTTCGGACGCAGTTTGGATGGCGTTGAGCAGATCAACCAGCGGAGGAGAATTCAACTTGGTGCACGAGGCGATCAATTGCTGCACCATTTGAATAAAAGCATTTGTGGCGCCCTGCTCGTTTTGAGTGACTTTGTACCAAGTGTTTTTTGCCTGGGTAAGTGTGGTCTTGGCCAGTCCAACCGTTACGGTGTCGATTAAGCCATAACGTTTTTGTTCAAAATCGGCAGGAATGAGATCGCGCAATTGATAGGCGTTACAGATTTTTTCAATCAAGGGCGAGGGCGATTCTTCTCGTGCCACGCAGTACAGGGCATCCAGAAACAGACGCTCCGAGATGCTGGAAGACCCTTGCGCCAACAGTTTGATTTGGCGGTTCATGCGACCGCAAACCTGCTTGGTGAAAAGGGGGAGTGGTTTTTGACTGTTGACGACGGCGTCAATGAAGCCGTGCATCACCCACCAGAAATCTCGCAGCTTGAGGTTGCTTTGGGTGTGTTCGATATCGGTAACGACGTTCAAGAGGTCATCCACGCCCTTGGTTTGGGCTGGCGATGTAGCTGACGTCAGCAGGGCAAGCAGGGCGCGCTCGTAGCGCGGGCGCAAACGCGTGATGTCAACGGACACCTCAGGCACAGAAGCGTCGACAGGGGTATGCTTGCCTTGCGTGTCGAGATCGGTAAAGAAGAGATCCGCCGGATGGATTCTTTCGGCTTTTCTGATTTCTTGCAAGTCTTTGTAATAAGGAAAAAGCCGGATGGGTTTGGGCGGCTCACCTGCAATCAGTTCCTCCAGATATTCCACCAGCGCCTGAAACGCCTGCTCAATGGCGCGCAGCGTTGTGCGCTGATAGTGCAGGTCGCCCGAAATGATGCGGCGCAAAATATCTTCAACGCATTCCGTGATGACTGCGGCACCGTCGATATCGACAATTTGAAGTGCGCCATGCGCCTGATGCAGATAGGCGCCCGCCTGGTTGAGAAGCGTGTCGGCCGAATCTTTATCCTTGCCCATGGCATTTTGCAGCGCCGTTCTGGATTGATTCAAGGCTTCTCGAATTTCATCCATCACCCACGAAAGCGGGCCGCTGTCGAATTTTGTTTGGCTGCCAGCCGATGATGCGGATAAATAGATGGTCATGGTGCGCTCACTATTTTCTAGGCGCAAAGACAGAAAGGACTGTCTATTGCAATTTAACCGGCTGAAAGAGGTTTTTCAGCCGGTCGCCAACGATTGAATTGTTAGCCGCTGACACGGAAACGTGCAACGGAGTTTCGCAGTTCTTCTGCAAGTCGCGCAAGTTGTTGAATGGAGGTTGCCGTTTGTTCGGTACCGTGCTGCGTCTGCTCGGTAATCCCCAGAATCTGCTGGATGTTTTGCGCGAGCGTGTTGGCTGTCGCAGCATGCTTCTGCGTAACGGTGGAAATGCCTTGAATCAGATCCGCGAGTTGGTTTGAAACCCGACCGATGTCAGCCAGTGCGGCACCTGCGGCGTCGGAGAGTTTGGCACCTTCCACAACCCCCTGCGTTGAGTTTTCCATAGCGGCAACCGCGTCATGGGTGTCGGTCTGAATGGTTCGCACCAGCGCGCCGATCTGCTTCGTTGCCTCTGCTGAACGTTCCGCGAGGCGCTGAACTTCTTCTGCAACCACCGAGAAGCCGCGACCCGCTTCACCGGCTGATGCCGCCTGAATGGCAGCGTTCAAGGCCAGAACGTTCGTTTGCTCGGTAATGTCTGAAATCAGTTCCGTAATTTCACCAATTTCCTGTGACGACTCACCCAGACGCTTGATTCGTTTTGCGGTTTCTTGAATCTGGTCACGAATTTCATTCATGCCCTTAATGGTGTTTTGTACCGCTGCGGCACCCTGAGATGCCACCATCAGCGATTGACGAGCAACCTCGGCCGATTCATTGGCTGAGCGCGAGACGTTGTTAATGTCTTCCGCCATTCGCAGAACCATCTGCGTGGCGTCTTCAATTTCGCGCGATTGCTGTTGCGATGCGCGGATGAGTTCGGAAGAAATCTTGGCTGCGGTTTCTGATGCGCTATTAACTTGTTCGGCGGTTGTGGTAACGCGACCAACCAGTTCGCGCAATTCTTCGACCGTGTAGTTAATCGAGTCAGCGATCGCGCCGGTGATGTCTTCGGTAACCGTTGCCTGAATGGTCAAGTCGCCGTCCGCCACTTCCTGCAGTTCATTCATCAAACGCAAAATTGCTTCCTGGTTTCTGGCATTGAGGTCGCGCGCCTCTTCTTCAAGCCGGAGCGCTTCCAGACGCTGTTGTTCGGATTCTTGTCGGCGGCTTTCAGCGGCGACGGCGTCATCCGAGCCACCCTGAATCTGCACAAGCATGTAGCAACCCAGGGTAAAGAGAACAAGGGCGATACAACCGAGCATGGCCCAGGTATACCAGCTTGTTTCCTGAAGTTCTTCAAAATACAGGTTCTTCATTTCATACAGGTTGTCCTTCATCACTTCGCTGGCAGCCTGAATTTTTTGGGCGGACTGCTTGGCCGCCATGAGCTGCGACTGAAGGCTCATGATGGAGCCGAGCGCCTGCTGATATTGAGAAAACATTTCTTGCAGGCGTGCGAGATTGTTGCGGACAGGGCTGTTGACGTCGAATGCTTCAATGGCACCCCCGATCAAAAAACCTTCAAGAATGCTGCGCGCTGCATTGATATCTTTTGTGAGCGAGAGAGCAAGTTGCGTATCAATGCCGTCCGGGGTGACCAAATCGCTATGACCACGCTCGAGACGACGTGCCAATGCACGCAATTGTTCGGCCGCCGCACGATCCCTGTTGGAGACTTTAGCTTGCTCGATGGCCGTGGAGACGGGGGCAACGATTTTGGGGATGGTCGTCGCATAGGCATGTACTTTTTGCACGGAAGAACTGAATTGCCCTAACTCTTCTTTCATTCCCAGGATGCTTTTGGCAGAATTCTCCAGCACAATCCAGGTGCGTTCGACCTTTTGACCTACCGCCATCAGCGCCGGACTGGCCTTGTACGCTTGACGGCCACCACCGGTTTCTTCTGCACCCGCCGTACCACCATGCAGCGCGCGCAAGAAGCTGAAACTCTTTTTGAACCCGCTGTAGCTGGCATCCAGTTGGCTCATGGCTTCTGGTTTCCCCATGAGGGCACCTTGTGCCGAGCTGTTCAGACTTTGGTAGTGCTGCTGTGCGTCAGTCGTCAGTCTTGTTTGATAAGTTGTCAGGTAGGAGCGCTGCCACTGCGCCAGCGCGAAAATGACCCCGAAAACGATCGCAAAGAACATGAGGGTTGCAAAGAAGCGCTCCTGCCATTGGCGCGGGCGATGTCCGACAAGCGGGAGGCGAAGGTTCAGTGCACGCACACCAGGCGCCTGCACATACTGCAGGTCGCTGAAGGAAAGATGCTTGTCTGGATCGTACGTATCAGGCAACTCCGGCGACGGCGCTTTCTTGCCCTTGCTTTTCTTTAAAAAAGGTAGTTCCAAAGCCATTCGGGTTCTCCTGTTTGCCAAAGTGATGTTGCAAGCGCTTTATCTCTATGTACCTATATGCAAAAAACGCGGGTCATGTGCGATGGCAGTCAGACTTAAACCAGTCCACTGCTGTGATTCACTGTCCCTAAAACCGTCCCCAACCCATGAGGCAGGCTTGTTCGACTGCGTGGGAAGGGCAAGCATTTCCGACACATTTCGCAAGCCAAACACGCGCGACACCAGAATGCCGCAATTGATGCCGAGGGATGGGGCGAATGTGATGACGCGGTTTGTGGGTTCGGTCTCAGTGGGTTCCAACCCCTGATAGATGGCGAAATCAATGACGCTCACCAGATTGCCACGGATATTCAACAGTCCCAAATACCAACTTTGGGTGAGTGGGACTTTAGTGAGAGAGTTGAACGGCACAACTTCCCCCGTCTCTTGCAAATCGATCAGCCAGCGCCTTTGACCGATGAGAACCCCCAGTCGATTGTCGCGCACATCCGTTTGCGCGCGCGCTGCCTGCATGCGTTCAACCAGCTCCTCCTGAAAGACGCGCAAGCGCTTTCGCCGGTCAACGCGTCCTGCCGTTCCGGTAAGCTTGTCTTCTCGCGCATCCTCGGAGGGTAATGTCATGCCTAATCTTCAGTTAGCCAAGCGCCTTGATTTTCTCAAGTAGTACTTGCGGGTCGATGGGTTTCACCAGATAGTCATGTGCCCCTTGGCGCAAACCCCAGACACGATCCGTTTCCTGGTCTTTGCTGGTGCAGATGATGACCGTGACGTTCTGCATTTCCGGGTCGCGCGCAATCATGCGCGTGACCTGAAAGCCGTTTTTGCCCGGCATCACAACGTCCATCAAAATCAGGTCCGGCTTGTCAGACTTGATCTTGTCCAGCGCTTCTTCGCCGCTTTCAGCGGTCGACACGGAATACCCATTCTTGACCAACAAGTCGGTCATGAAATAGCGTTCGGTCGGGGAGTCGTCGACAACCAGAATTTTCTTGATTGGCATGGTTTCTTTCCTTCTTTGTGTGTGAAATGTCAGGATGATGCCTGTCGGGCGTGATCGTGCACGGCCTTAAGCAAATCCTCCTTGGTAAAAGGTTTTGTCAAATAGTGATTGGAGCCGACCATGGCGCCACGTGCCCGGTCAAACAATCCATCCTTCGATGAAAGCATGACAACGGGGGTCTCATGAAAACGAGCGCTTTTTCGAATCAGCGCGCAAGTTTGGTATCCATCGAGTTTGGGCATGAGAATGTCGCAAAAAATCAGGTCGGGGCGGTAATCGTTAATTTTTGCAAGCGCGTCAAAACCATCATCGGCAAGGATGACCTGGTGTCCGGCAGGGCGCAAAAAGAGTTCTGCCGTTCGACGGATGGTGCTGCTGTCGTCAATGACCATGATCTTCATTTTCACCCAATGGAATAATGCGGCAACCAGTTTAGTCGTTGCCTAAGTCTGCCAAAGAATACACCATTATTGCTGATCTGCAATAAAAATGCAGCTTTTTGAGGCGAGTTATTGTTGGTTTGTTGATATATGTTGTATATGCAAATGTTCGTTAAATTGAATTGGATTCCCGCTCAGAAGGCTTGGCGAATAATGCAAACATGACAAGCGCGGAGCGGCGGCTCCCGTTTTTGTTTGCTTGACACCATTTTGGGGTTGCAGGCGCTTATTTGAGCCATCCGCGACGCCGAAAGTACCAAAAAGGGGTGACTGCGCTGGCGAGCATCAGTGCGAGCGCCATGGGGTAACCGAAAGACCAGTTCAGTTCCGGCAGCCACCTGAAGTTCATCCCGTAAATACTGGCAATCAGGGTGGGTGGCAAGAAAACAACGCTGGCGACCGAAAATATCTTGATGATCTTGTTTTGGTTGATGTTGATGAAACCAACGGTGGCATCCATCAAGAAGTTAATTTTTTCAAAAAGGAAAGAGGTGTGACCATCAATCGATTCGATGTCACGCAAAATTTGGCGGGCTTCTTCAAATTGTTCCGAATCCAGCAGGCGCGAGCGCATCAAAAAGCTGACCGCCCGACGCGTATCCATCATGTTGCGACGGATGCGGCCGTTCAAATCTTCTTCGTGCGCGATCAGGTTCAGCATTTCAGCCGCATCTTCATCTGAAAACTCTTCTTGCAGCACGCGGGAACTGACGTCTTCTAGCGTACGATAAATGCCTTCCAGCGCATCGGCTGAGTACTCGGCATCAGTCGCGTACAGATCCAGCAAGACATCCAGATAATTGGAAATGTAGCCGGGACGCGAACGGGCGCGCATGCGCACAAGGCGGAAGACCGGCAAATCCTCGTTATGCACGGAAAACAGCTTGCCGCGCGCCAGAATGAAAGCAACGGTGACGGCGCGTGAACGGCCATCGTCTTCGTCGATCAAAAAGTCAGTGCGCAGGTGAATATCACCGTTTTCCGCTTCGTAATAGCGGGCAGACGCTTCAATGTCCTTGACTTCGTCTTCGTCAGGCAGGGTGACGCCGTAGATGCTTTTGACCCACTGGCGTTCTTCTTCGGTCGGATCGGTCAAATCGATCCAGACGGGGCTGATATGCTCGAGATCCGAACGCGACTCGATAGGAATCTGGTTCAGGCGACCATTTTGCAGCAAAAAGACGTTAATCATGAGACCTCCCAGCCGGTGGTGTGTCGCTCTTCATTCCGGGCAAAACGGGGCGCTCATCCAGTTCCAAATCACCTGTGTTGCAAAACTAAGCAGCAAATGATTTGGAGATGGACTCGCCAGGGCTTTGGCGTGGTTTTTCAGGGCACGAAAGGGTAAAACTGGCGCAAGTTTACTGACATCAATGCAGGCAGGCAAGCGCAATTTACGTTCTTGTTGTGGACTTGCACCTGAGGCAAATCAGGATGTTTTATGGCAACTCTACCTGGTTCATACGATACAGAATGAGTTCGGTACGTCGTGCCAAGTATTCCGAGTGAGAGAGCCTTCCATACACTCTGGGGCGGGGGAGTAAGACAGCCAGTCGGGCAGCTTGTTCGGGGGTCAGCGCAGCGGCCGATACCTGATAGTAATGTTTCGCGGCAGCTTGCGCGCCGAAGACGCCACTGCCAAATTCGACGACATTCAGGTAAATTTCAAAGATTCGCTCCTTATCCATCCAGAATTCCAGCATGTAAGTGATGATAATTTCCTGGACTTTACGGACGTAGCTGCGGGAGCCGGAAAGAAAGAGATTTTTTGCCAACTGTTGGGTAATGGTTGAGCCACCTGCGACGACCTTCCCCTTTTTTGCGTTCTTTTCATAAGCCTTGAGTATGGCTTCCCAGTCCACGCCCTCGTGCTCGGCAAAGGTGGAATCCTCAGCCGCAATTACGGCACGTTTCAAGTTATTGGAGATGCGGCGATAGGGCACCCATTGATGCTTGAGTTTGGCTTTGGGACGCTTCTTCTGGATTTCAGCCAATTGCAAGCGCATGAAACTGGTGGAGCTTGGGTTGTAATACTTCCACCAGCCGATTTGGGCGAAAAAATAAAGTTGGATCAGCAGTATCAGAACAAACGGGGCAGCGATGATCCACCACCTGTACCGCTGCCATAATTGACGTATCGATTTCATCGTTTACAGACTTTCACGCAAGGCAGCCAACACGGATGCCGTTTCCGGACGGACGCCGCGCCAGACAAAAAAGGATTCCGCCGCTTGCTCGACCAGCATGCCCAAGCCATCGCGCGCCTGCGCGCCATGCGACAAGGCAAATTGCATGAAGCGCGTGGGTTGTTTGCCATAAACCATGTCATAGGCAAGCGAGCGCTTGCTGAAAATGGCGCTCGGCACATTCGGCATTTCATCAGTCAGGCCGGCAGACGTGCCATTGATGATGATGTCAAACGGCGTGCGCAAATCATGGAAGGCGGATGTGCTAAGGGAGTCGTTGGATGCGACGGAAAAGATTTGCGCCAACTCCACCGCTTTACTGACGGTGCGGTTTGCAATCACCAATGCAGCCGGTTTTTGATCCAGCAAGGGTTGGATGACACCGCGCACAGCACCGCCCGCGCCTAGCAAGAGGAGCCGCTTGTTTTTCAAGGCAAGGCCAGCATGTTGCACGATATCGTTCACCAAGCCGAGACCGTCCGTGTTGTCTCCCAAAATCGTATTACCATCAAAGCGCAAGGTGTTGACGGCACCGGCGATCCGTGCGCGATCCGTCAACGTGGTCGCCATCTCGAAGGCTTCCAACTTGAATGGCACGGTGACATTTGCCCCTTTGCCGCCTTGCGCAATGAAGGTCTTTACCGTGTTCGTAAAACCGTCGAGGGGCGAGAGCAGGCGTTCATAAGTCAGATTTTGTCCGGTTTGCGCAGCAAAGCGCGCATGAATCTCCGGCGATTTGCTGTGGGTGATCGGGTTGCCAATGACAGCGTAACGGTCAGGGGGCGTCATGGTGTTTACTCTTGGCGGTACATTTGCGTTTGGAGGGCATCCTCGCGCGTGAATTTGAATCGACTGAATACCACCCAGACGCTCTTCGCTTCCTTGAGGAGCATGTTGGGTGGAAATGCGCCGAAGGGTGCCGAACGTCTGACGATAGTCAGTGCAGCCTGATCAAGCGCTGGGTTGCCGGAAGATTGCTCGACAGCGGGACCGCCTTCCAACATGTATAGCGAACCGTCCTGGAAAATCGGGATGGAAAGCGTCAACTCGCCGTACAGTTTTTTGCCCGCTTGCTGCGGGAAATTAAGCGTGCCCAATCGCTCGATTTTGCTTTGCATGGCCTTGTAATACATTGCATACTCAACGCGCTTCGTGCTGGGCGAGATGTATGTTTTCTTCGGGCGCCGGTTTTGATCGTCAATGGTGCGGGCAATTTCAGCAGCCTGGCGCGACAGTGCGGTGCTGTCTGTTTTGTCCGCACCCTGGCCAGTTGGCGCAGTTTCCAGCGGGTTTTTGAGCAGCACTTGCGGGGCAAGAAAGTGCGAGTGCCCCTGCATTTGCGTCATCAGCTTGTGTTGCATGTCCTTCAATTCAGTGAGACGGCGGCGTGAATTTTTCAGACTGTCGCCTTCTTCCACAGTGCGCATGTCAGGCAGGGGCGACTTGGCGCGACCGGCATCGGCATTGCCGCCACCATCCAGATCCGTTTGTGCCAGGGCTTCAGGGTTGGGCGGGGTGCTGTCATGTTTCGAATTAACCAGCACGACTTCCAGCCCGGGGTTGGCTGGCGGTGAGCGAAATGCCTCGGGTGAAACAAACCGCACTGTCAGCAAAATCCCATGTAGCGACAAGGAAGCCGCTACAGCAAACGACAGGATTGGGTTATTGCGAAGGAGGGTCAGAATGTGGTTCACGCTGGGGATCGTAGATGGTGATGTGGAATTTTAAACGATTACACCGCAGATCCGCCTGTTGAAGCATCTGGCGCGGGCTCAGACACAACGTCTGAGATAATCTCAGACGACAGGTCTGACGCCAAGGGTGTTGTCGTACCGTCATCCTCCTCATCTTCTTCCGGCAAATCGAGTGATGCGGGGTCAGTCGATTTAATTTCCAGCAAGCGTGCTTCGATGGTCAGATCAACTTCGTCCCAGTGCAGCAGGTCGAGGCGCACCTGTGCGCCTCGTGCGAGTGGTTGCATTCCCGGCAAGCGAATGATCAGCGGAATATCCGTCAGGCGCAAGACATCCTCTCTCAGAACCACCGCATCGGCTTGACGGATGTTTTCTTGCGCCAACCAACGCAAACACCAGTAGCGCTCCATCCGCGTCTGGAAGTCGGCATAGGCGCCGTAAGCCGCTTCAAAAGACGAAATGATGGCGAACAAGTCGGCATCCTTGTGACGGAAAGGGGCAGAAAGCGGCGCGGTCACGCCATGCCGCACGCAAGCCATGATTTGCCACTGGTTGACCAGATCGGTATAGCGTCGCAACGGCGAAGTGCTCCACGCATATTGATCGACGCCCAAGCCTTGATGCGGCGCAGCGTGGGTTCCCATACGTACCATCATGCGTGCGACCCATCCGCCGCCACCGCTTCTGCCTTGGCTGCGGTAAATGCCGGGAACGCCGTGCTCGTGCATCAGCTTTCCCCAGGCACAATTCGCGTAAATCATCAGCTCAGCGACAATCTTGTCCAGCGGTGCACCACGATTGCGGCGCTCAATTTTTACCAAACCGTTTTCGACATAAAAGTTGAAATCGACGCGATTGGTTTGTTCCGGGCGCAAACCGAAACTCTCGCGTTTCGCCATCCGACCTTGCGCGAGAACGTTCGCCCATTGCCACAATAAAGTGATTTCTTCCTTGTGCGGGAAGTCGCCGGTGTTGTTGCTCAGCGCTTCTTCCGTGACCAGCGCATCCATCACGTTGTGATGCAGGTTGCTGGCGATGTGTACCAATTCGATTTTGGTTTGTACGTCGATGGCGGACCAGTCTGCCGGATTGAGGGTGGTGTACAGCGACAAAGCCGGGCGCGTCTGACCTGCGCCGAGCGTGTAACGTTCCACCAGTTCATCCGGCAGCATCGTGATTTTGTCGCCCGGCATATAAACGGTGGAAAGGCGATGGCGTGCAATGTGGTCAATGGCATCGTCGGGTTGGATCGCCAAACCCGGCGCGGCAATGTGAATGCCGATCCGCACCATGCCATCCTCCAATCGCTTGACCGAGAAAGCATCATCAATTTCCGTGGTCGTGACATCGTCAACCGAAAAGGCCGATACGTCAGCGACAGGTAGGTTAGCGGACGATTCAGGAATTGGAATGGATGGGAAGCCTGCACCTTTTGGAAAATACTCAAACAAAAACTTTGACAGGTGCAGGTCGAGTGGTGAGACGATGCCGCCCACGTCCAGCATCAGACGCTGCGGCGTGGTTTGCAATTCCGTGCACGCAGCAGAAAGCGCTTTATATTCGATGCTGTTCTTGTCCGGCTTGAAAAGCAGTGGTATGGCTAGCGACTGCATGGCTTCCGGCAAACGCCGCGCCTTCAATGTTTCTACATATTGTTCCTGGATGATGGCTTGCTGTTTTTTCCGTTCGATGCTGACAAGTGCAGCCTTCAGTGCATCGGGCGGCGCGGCTTTATAACGTCCTTTGCCGCGTTTGTAAAAATACATAGGCGCAGAATGCAAACGGAAAAGCAGGCCAGCAGCTTCGTGGGGAAGGGGATCGTGACCGAAGTATTCTTTTCCCAAGTCTGCAAAACCGAATTCATCTTGTCCGGCGACTTCCCACAAAAAATCGAGATCGACGTCATCGGCAATCGCATGCGCGTCTTCCAAGAGATGCGCAGGTGTTTGATTCGTATATTGCAGCAGCACGTCGCGGGCGCGCACCTTGACGCGCTTGCCGCCAGGCAGTTCGACTTGATACGAATCGCCAGCGTGGGACAAAACTACCCCCGCCTTGAAATCGCCGGATTCTTCAAAAAACAAATTCATTTCATTTCATTTCAGTTTGGCGATGCTGGGAAGAAAAACTTCCGTGACAAGCATCCTGCTGTGGTTACGCTGGAAAAGGCAACGTCGTGCATGCAGCCGAGATTCTATCTGTTCCGAAGGAAGTGCGCTGTAAATCCGCTGCTGCAGGAGATGTTTTGACGGCAAGTGAGTGAATTGCAAGTCGCCACGTGTTACCAGCGGGTCGTCAAACAGCAAGGCGCCCAGCGATTGCTCGCCCAGGTCATGAAAAGCGGGCCAGTCCGCATGCGCATTCAAGAATGGCATGACGGTGTGCGCAAAGACCACCGGAGCGCCATCGCAATATAACAGCACCTCCCGCTCATGCACCTGTTCATGGTGCGGTAGGTTCAGCACATCACACTCATCCGGCAGGGGAAACGCAAGATGTTGGTGCAATTTTCGGACGGTGAAATGATTGGAGCGTTCGCGAAGTGTCGTGGTGAGAGAGGTACCCAGCGTGAGCCATTCGCGCAGATTCGGAGGAGGATGCGTGGCGTCAACATGCGTGTGCCAGCGCGCGAGTGGCTGCTGCTTCACCGTCACCGCTTCTTCGGGACAGCAATGTCGGCAAACGCCAGCACATCATCAAGATAATCTTCGAAACCTGTCAGGCCGTGATCGCTGCCTTCCAGAACGATTTGGCGTGCGTTGGGATAATGCGTAACCATATCGCGCCAATCCAGCAATTCATCGCCTTTTGCAGCAATCAAAAAATAACGTTCCGGTCGCGTGATCTGCGTGACTGACATCGCGCGCAAGTGATCAATGTACTCGCGCTTGAATTCGAAGGGCTCGTCGGAATGAAAGGAGGTGGTGACGCCCACGAATTGTTCGAACTCCGGCATGAGTTTGGTCATGGGGTTGAGCAGCACGGCGCGACAGCCGTGCTTTTCCGCGAGCCAGGTGGCGTAATAACCGCCGAGCGACGAACCGATCAGTGTGACGTCTTGGGGCGCATAAGGGCGCAGCAAGTTTTCAAGCAAAAGAATGGATTCGTTTGGCGAGGCGGGCAATTGCGGGCAGAAATACTGATCGCCGGCGTTTCGCTCAGCGTTCAGCGCGGCAATGCGTTGACCCATGACTTGCGCTTTGTGGGATGCGGGCGAGGAACGGAATCCGTGTACGTAAACCACCACTTTGTTTGGGGCTACTTTGTTTGACATGTTTTGGCCAGCAGGTCGAGAATTTTTTGATGAACGTTACCGAAGCCACCATTGCTCATCACCAAAATGTGATCGCCCGTGCGTGCTGCCCTGACAATGGCGTCGGACAAGATGTCGAGGTTGTCAAAGGCTTGCGCTTTTTCACCGAGGGGTGAAAGCGCGTCGGCCAGGCTCCAGCCGAGCGCCTCCTTGCCGCTGGCGGCACCATAGCCGAAAACCAGATCCGCATCTTTCAGGCTATCGGGCAATGCGGCTTTCATGGTGCCGAGCTTCATTGTGTTGGAGCGGGGTTCGAGTACTGCAAGAATTCGGGATGTGCCAACACGCTGGCGCAAGCCGGCGATGGTTGTGGCAATCGCAGTGGGATGATGCGCGAAATCGTCATAGACGGTGATGCCGCCGACCGTGCCGCGCACTTCCATGCGGCGCTTCACGTTTTCAAATTTACCGAGTGCTGCGATCGCCGCTGCCGGCGGCACGCCAACATGGCGCGCGGCGGCGATGGCGGCCAGCGCATTGTGGCGATTATGTTCGCCATCCAGCGCCCATTGCACTGTGCCTTGCTTTTCTTTTTGGAAGAAGACATCGAAACTACCATCGCCGTGTACTTGCAGCGTCCAGTCGGCGTTAGCCCGGCTGCCGAAACGTTCCATATCACTCCAGCAGCCGCGATCGATCACACGTTGCAGCGACGCTTCATTGGCGTTCGCAATCACGCGACCGACACCGGGCACAGTGCGCACAAAATGATGGAACTGCGTTTCGATGGCGGCGAGATCGGCAAAGATGTCGGCATGATCAAATTCCAGATTGTTCAACACCGCCGTCTTGGCGTGGTAGTGCACGAACTTGCTGCGTTTGTCGAAGAAGGCGGTGTCGTATTCATCGGCTTCGATGACGAAAAAAATCGAGCTTTTATCCTTGCCATGCAATCGCGCAGACACACCAAAATTCAGCGGCACGCCACCAATCAAAAAACCGGGTGAGTAACCGCAATCTTCCAGTATCCAGGTCAGCATCGACGAGGTGGTAGTTTTGCCATGGGTGCCGGCGACAGCGAGTACCCAGCGATCTTTTAGAATGTGGTCGCCAATCCACTGTGGACCCGAGACGTAAGGCAAGCCGCGATTCAAAATTTCTTCCATCAGTGGGTTGCCGCGAGAGACGACATTGCCGATGACGTACAAGTCCGGGGTCAACTTGGTTTGTTCGGGATCGTAGCCGGTGATGAGGGCTATGCCTTGTTGCGCGAGCTGCGTGCTCATCGGGGGGTAAACATTGGCGTCGCAGCCCGTGACGGTGTGACCCGCTTCTTTGGCCAGAACGGCCAGGCCGCCCATGAACGTGCCGCAAATGCCGAGAATGTGGATATGCATGATGGCTGGAATGCTGGATCAGGAGGCAAAAACAGGATTCTACCTGACAGTTCCCGTCCTGCCGTATGATGGTGCCTATGACGAAACAACACTTCTCCGATGCAGATGCGCTTCGCACAGAAATTGCCATCGCTGCTGCCCGCATGATCGCCGAAGAAGGCGTCAGTTATGGCACGGCCAAGCGCAAGGCAGCGAAGCAGGTTTTGGGCAATGAGCGAGTGGGCGGGGAGTTCTTGCCAAGTAATGCGCAGATAGAAGACGAACTCCGAACTTATAATGAATTATTCCTTGGCGAGTCGCAGCCCGCCCGGTTGCGGCATTTGCGTGAGGTGGCTTTGGAGTTGATGGAAGATCTGTCATTATTTCAGCCATACGTGACAGGTGCTGTTCTGAATGGAACGGCGGGGGAGCATTCAGACATCCATTTGCAGCTATTTGTTGATAATCCCAAGGACGTTGAAATTTATTTGCTGAACAAAAATATCGATTTTGACGTGTCTGAAACACCGCATTTCAAGCCGAATCATCTGCCGGTCGAAACAGTGAGCTTCATGCGGCGTAATGAAGGCGTGCATTTGACCTTATTCCAGCCAGACGATTTGCGCGGCGCACTCAAGGCGAGGCACGGCGAAAACGCACTAAGAGCCGACAAGGAAGCAGTAAAGCAGCTTTTGTCTTAGTGAAACGACATCAATTTCCGTTGAGAAATTAGATACTTTTTTCTTGCCAAGAGACTGGCTTGGGGGCAGAATCTCACAACTTGCGGGGTCGTGTAACTGAATGCGAGTGTATCGTGAGTCATTAAGGCGGGGTTGTAAAAAACCACGAATTGGAGCGACATCAGATGGCGAAGAAAATTCTTTTACTGAACGGCCCGAACCTGAATTTGCTGGGGGAGCGCGAGCCAGAGATCTATGGCAGCGCCACGCTCAAAGATGTAGAGGCGGCGGCGCAGAAGCAAGCCAGGGAAGTGGGTGCTGAAGTGGTGAGTTTTCAAAGTAATCATGAAGGCGCTTTAATCGACCGAATTCATGCTGCAAAAAGCGAGGGCGTGGAAGCCATCGTGATCAATCCGGGCGGACTCACGCACACCAGCGTGGCTTTGCGGGATGCCTTGTCTGGGGTATCCATACCGTTCGTGGAAGTTCACATTTCGAACATCCATCGGCGAGAAGCGTTTCGGCAACAGTCATACTTTTCAGATATCGCAGCGGGTCTTATCTGCGGTGTCGGCATCGAAGGGTATCGATATGCCATCGATTTTGCCCTAAAAAAACTGTAACATCTCCTTTTAATTCCACACATTTTCTATAAATAGCGTAGAATTGCGCTCTTCTTAACTCAATTGCTGCTGGTGACGCGGGGGCATTTTTCAGAGGTGTTTTATGGATTTACGAAAACTGAAGACATTGATCGATTTGGTCGCTGAGTCCGATATTGCGGAACTCGAGGTGACTGAAGGTGATAGCAAGGTGCGCATCATCAAGGCCGTCGAAGCGCCAACTCAGCAAGTCATGATGCATGCTCAGGCACCGCAATATGTGCAAATTCCAACGCAAGCGCCAGCCCCAGTGGCAGCACCGGCTGCTCCGGTAGCGCCGCCTGAAGTGCAAGGGTATGTCGTCAAATCGCCGATGGTCGGCACTTTCTATGCCGCTTCCGCGCCGGGCAACCCGCCGTATGTGCAAGTGGGTTCGGCTGTCAAAACGGGAGACACGCTGTGCATCGTCGAAGCGATGAAGCTGCTCAACGAAATTGAGGCCGAAGTTGCTGGTGTGATCAAGCAGGTGCTGGTTGAAAATGGCCAGCCTGTCGAATTCGGCCAGCCGCTGTTTATCATTGGCTAATGGCATTGGCCAAGCAAGCCGGTTTTGCCAATGCCTGATGCGCTGCGCTGGTGACCAGCGCATTTTGTTCAGGAGTGGCAGTAATTCAAAAAACCACACCATGGTTGAGGGTACGCCTAACCATCTCGCCGGAGTTGAAAATGTTTGAGAAAATTCTTATTGCCAATAGAGGCGAAATCGCCCTCCGGATTCAGCGCGCCTGCCGTGAATTGGGCATCAAGACTGTCGTCGTGCATTCCGAGGCTGACCGCGAAGCCAAATACGTCAAGCTCGCAGACGAATCGGTTTGTATTGGCCCGGCACCTTCTGCGCAAAGTTACCTGAATATGCCGGCCATCATCAGCGCCGCTGAAGTGACGGATTCGCAGGCCATTCATCCCGGATATGGTTTCCTGTCCGAGAACGCTGATTTTGCAGAACGCGTCGAATCCTCAGGTTTTGTGTTCATTGGCCCGCGCCCCGAATCGATTCGTCTGATGGGCGACAAGGTAAGCGCCAAGCAAGCCATGATCAAAAATGGTGTTCCTTGCGTGCCGGGCTCCGAAGGGGCTTTGCCGGACGATTCCAAGGAAATTATTCAGACTGCTCGCAAGGTTGGTTATCCGGTCATTATCAAGGCGTCCGGTGGTGGCGGTGGGCGCGGAATGCGCGTCGTCAATACCGAGGCAGCACTGCTGAACGCGGTATCGATGACCAAGTCAGAAGCGGGAGCGGCTTTCGGTAATCCCGAGGTTTACATGGAAAAATTCCTGGAAAACCCACGCCACATTGAAATTCAAGTCTTGGCTGACCAGCATGGCAATGCCGTATGGTTGGGAGAGCGCGATTGTTCGATGCAGCGTCGCCACCAAAAAGTGATTGAAGAAGCACCGGCACCCGGCGTTCCTCGCAAGTTGATTGAAAAAATTGGCGATCGTTGCGCAGATGCCTGTCGAAAAATGGGATACCGTGGTGCGGGCACGTTTGAGTTCCTCTACGAAAATGGCGAGTTTTATTTCATTGAAATGAATACGCGCGTGCAGGTGGAGCATCCGGTCACGGAAGTGGTGACGGGCATCGACATTGTTCAAGAACAGATTTACATTGCAGCGGGGCAGCCCTTGCGCATGCGCCAGCGTGACATCATGACGCGCGGGCACGCCATTGAATGCCGGATTAACGCCGAAGACCCCTACAAATTCACTCCCTCGCCGGGCAAGATCACTTCTTGGCATGCGCCGGGTGGTCCAGGCATGCGCGTGGATTCACACGCTTATGCTGGGTACACGGTGCCGCCGAATTACGATTCCATGATTGGCAAGGTGATTTCGTATGGCGCGACCCGCGAACAGGCGATCCGTCGCATGAGCGTGGCGCTGTCCGAGATGGTGGTGGAAGGCATTTCGACCAACATTCCACTGCATCGCGGTTTGATGCTTGACCCGCATTTCATCGCGGGCGGCACCAATATCCACTATCTTGAGGATATGCTCGCGGAAAGAGCGGCAGCGAAAAAACTGTAAAACCATAGGGCAAGCTGCTGCAAATGGCAAAACGCCAAAGCAGCAGCCCAACGCAAACGGGGGCGGTCATCCGCATGGCCTGGAACGAAATCGTTATCGAAGTCGCGCGCGATCATGCCGAACCCCTGTCCGATGCTTTCATGCAAGTCGGGGCGGTCTCTGTTTCGATCGAAGATGCTGATGAAGGCACCGCCGCAGAAACCCCGCTTTTTGGCGAACCCGGCATGGTGCCATCCGAAGCGGCCTGGGATCGCAGTCGCGTGGTGGTGTTAACCGAAGAAACTGCCGATCCGCAAAAGTTAATCGCTCAGGCTTGCCGTGTGTGCGGCATGGGCGACGTGCCGCCTTACATCCTGCGCCCTGTTGCAGAACAGGATTGGGTGCGATTAACCCAATCACAATTCGACCCCATACACATCGGCAAAAACATTTGGGTCGTTCCCAGTTGGCACGAAGCCCCCGATCCCGATGCGCTGATCCTGGAACTGGATCCCGGTCTGGCTTTTGGAACCGGCAGCCATGCGACGACCCGACTTTGCATGGAGTGGCTGGAAGCAAATCCCTTGGCGGGGAAAACCGTGCTTGATTATGGCTGCGGATCCGGCATTTTGGCGATGGTGGCCAAAAAGTTGAAGGCGGCCAAGGTGCTTGGCGTGGACATCGATCCGCAAGCCATTGTTGCGGCGAGGGAAAATGCAGTTCGCAATCAATGTGAAATCGACTATTATCTCCCTGATGACTTCATTGCCACCGCCAACCGCAGCTTTGATATCGTGGTCGCCAACATCTTGTCCAGTCCGCTGAAATTGATGGCACAAATGCTTTCCGCTTACGTGAGGCCGGGCGGTTGGCTGGTGCTATCCGGCATTCTGGAGCGGCAAGCTGAAGAAGTTGCGGCAGTTTATGCGCCGTATATCCCGATGCGCGTGTGGCGGGCGCATGATGGGTGGGTCGCCTTGTGCGGCCAACGTCCAACGGAAGGACATCAATCTGGAGGGCGCCAACCATGATGCTGGCGACACGCTGCCCTTACTGTCGCACAATGTTTCGGGTGGTGCAGGATCAGCTCAAGATCTGCAACGGCATCGTGCGTTGTGGGTCGTGTCGGCAGGTTTTCAATGGCATAGAACAATTGCAAAGCGCGGACGCTGCGACGCAGGCGATGCGCGAACAGGCGCGAGAGCAAGTACGCGAACAGGCAAAGCAGCAAGCCACATGGCCAGAGTCTGCGATCGCCAACCCCAATCCGGTCACCATCATGGCCGACGAACCGCCGCCTACTATGACGAGACCAGGCGCGCCGAAGCCAGGTGCGCAAGAAAAACAGGATGACCTCAATCTCATCTTGACGCCGACAGACGCGTCGACGCTTGGTCGCATGTCTGTCTCTGAACGGGTGGATCCCTTGTTCGTCAACACAACGCCGATGCGCCTGACGCCGGTTGAAGACGAACGGCTCAATCTGGATTTACATTACGACAGTCGCCAGGAACCGAGTCTTGCAGACGAAATGCGTGCGGATGCCCAGCGAGAGCGCGACTTTACCGAAGAGCTGACTTTCCCGCGAACGCAATTGCCCGTGGTGGAGGAGGCACAACAGGATTTCGCCATTGAGCCAGACGACAACGATCCCGCCTATACAGTAGAAATTCGACCGCAACTGTCGCAAGTGGCAGAACCCGCTTTCGTGCAACGCGCCAAGCAGCAGGAACGTTATGGCCGCATGGGGCGTCTTGCCATGTGGGGGCTGATATTGGGTTTGTTGCCAGCGCTTTTGCTGCAAACGGTCGATGCATTTCATTTGCGCATTGCTGGTTTCTTTCCGAGTACGCGGCCACTGCTGGCGCAAATATGTGATGTGATCGAATGTCGCGCAGAATTACCGGCGCACATCGATTCGGTCTCCATTGATTCCTACGAACTGCATTCGCCCACCAAAGGGGGCAAAGCCTACACGCTGAACGTATTGCTGCGTAATCGCAGCACCATGGCGCAGGCTTGGCCACATTTTGAGTTGACGCTGAAAGACAGTACCGAGACGCCGATGGTGCGCCGTGTCTTTAGTGCCAAAGAGTATTTGAACGGGACACAAAACCTATCTAAAGGCTTTGCCGCCAATTCGGAACACCCGATCAAGTTGCAGTTTGAAGTGGAGCCGCCGCTCAAGCCGGTGGGCTACGAAGTGTATCTTTTTTATGTCTGACTTTTCCTAGAGCAAATAACATGACTTGCCTGATTTGCGGTTCCCTTGCGTACGACACCATCATGACTTTTAATGGCCGGTTTTCTGATGCCATTTTGCCCGACCAGTTGCACAAGGTGAACGTCGCCTTTCTCGTGCCGGGGATGCGCCGTGAATTTGGCGGTTGCGCGGGCAATATCGCCTACAACCTGAAGTTGCTGGGCGGCGAGCCGCAAATTATGGCGACGATTGGTTTTGACGGTGAACCTTACCTCGAGCGTTTGACGGAGCTGGAAATTTCACGTCGTCACGTTCGCACGATCAAGAAATCATTTACTGCGCAAGCCTTCATTACCACCGACATGGATAGCAATCAGATCACGGCGTTCCACCCAGGCGCCATGGCGATGTCGCATGAAAACAAAGTGGCAGATGCGGCGCAAGGCATGAGGCTGGCAATTGTGGCGCCGGACGGACGCGATGGCATGGTGCAAAATGCGAAGGATTGCGCCGCAGAGGGCATCCCCTTCATCTTCGATCCAGGTCAAGGTTTGCCGATGTTCAGTGGCGAAGAGCTGATCGAGTTCATTGATATGGCGACGTACGTTGCGGTGAATGATTATGAAGCGGAAATGCTGATGGAGCGCACGGGTCTCTCGCAAAAAGAAATTGCGCAACGCGTTGTTGCACTGATCGTGACGCGGGGCGAACTGGGAGCCGAAATTTATACCGGCGATGCCGTGCTCGATATTCCCTGTGTGCCCGTTGAAAACGTCGTCGACCCCACCGGATGTGGCGATGCATTTCGTGCTGGTTTAATGTACGGTATCACGCGCGGTATGGATTTGCTCACATGCGGACGCTTGGGCAGCTTGATGGGCGCAATCAAGATTACGCATCAAGGCGGTCAAAATCACAAACCGACGCGTGCCGAGATTGCCGATCGATTCAAGCAGGCCTTTGGGTATAGCTTTTAAAGACAGCAGCTTCTCGATTCTCCAAACGCAAAAAACCCTCATGATGCATTCATGAGGGTTTTTGTTTTGGAACCGCAAGCTGCACAGCTTTGACTATGCAGTTTTTTGCTGGGCAGTTTTCACTGCGCAGCGTCTGTCGCCTCAAGCCATCGATTTGATGGCGGCAGACAGGCGGCTCTTGTGACGTGCAGCTTTGTTCTTGTGAACGATTTGCTTGTCAGCGATACGGTCGATGGTCGACACGGACTTGGAGAAGGTCGTCATTGCAGCAGCCTTGTCGCCGGCATCGATTGCCTTGCGAACAGCCTTGATTGCGGTGCGCAGGGTCGAGCGCAAGCTGGAGTTATGCGCATTTTGTTTGACTGCCTGGCGAGCGCGCTTGCGTGCTTGTGCGGTATTTGCCATAAAGTTTCCTGTAGGGGTTCAACATTGTGCGCCGACTCATGCCGACTCACAGAATTTTGCAGAGCCTTGGATTATACCAAAGCTCGGAAAAGAATGGCAAGGACATTGCCAAGTTGTTTTATCGACAAAATCAAGCAAGGCATCACGCTTCCGGTGACTTGGCGGTCAAATGCATGGCTTGACGTTGGGGAGCGACAGGCTCGGATTTGGCCTTGCGGGACAGGTGGGGCTTGATGGCGCTTCCCGCGTAGTCGCTGTCAATGGCGGCACGGGCGTCTTCCGGGTTCATGCCTTGTTCTGTAAGCCAGGAGGCCACTAAAGTTGCCAATCTGGCCAGGGCAATCTGGTGGGTCGCCCTGGTTTTGGCATAAAGCCAGTCCGACAAGGTTAAAAAACGGGCAAAAGGGGATTCCCCAAGAATGATGGGCAAGGTGTTTGCGAAGCGCCCGGAATTGGCAATCATGTCCCAGAAGCGCGCAAAGCGCACGAGTCGTTGCATGGTGACAAAGTCGATGCGATCCGTCGCGAGGATGGTGTAAGGCGGGTTGGGGTCGAAGACCAATCCAAACGCTTCAGTGTGGCGAATGATTGGCGTGCCCCGCAGGCGCTTCAAAATGCCGAACTGGATTTCATGGGGGCCAACAGCGACCAGGCGATCAAACCCGCGTGCAAAACTATCGAGATCTTCTCCGGGCAAACCCGCTATCAAATCGGCATGCAGATGCGCATGCGAGTGTGCTATCAGCCAGCGAATGTTTTCAGCCGAGCGTTCATTGTTTTGCTTGCGGCTGATGAGCGCTTGCACATCCGGGTTGAAGGTTTGCACGCCAATTTCGAGTTGCAGGGTGCCCGCTGGGAATTGCGCAATCAATTCTTTCAGCGCGTCCGGCAAGTGATCCGGCACCACTTCAAAATGCGCGAACACCGGATCGTCGGGATGTGCTGCAATTTTGTCGAGAAAGAATTGCAGAATGCGACGACTGACTTGTGTGTTCAAGTTGAAGGTGCGGTCAACAAACTTGAACTGTCGCGCCCCGCGCACGTACAGCATTTCCATCTCCTGCAAAAACAAATCGAGATCAAAACGCCAGGCGGTTTTGTCCAGCGAGGAAATGCAGAATTCACATTTGAATGGACAGCCGCGCGACGCTTCGACGTAAATCGTGCGATGCGCGATGTCTTCATCCGTGTAAAAGCGGTATGGCATGGCAATCGATTCGAGTCGCGGTTGTTCGCCAATGTTGATTTTTTGTGATGGAGTTTCACCACGCCATAATTGCTGACAGAGGGCGGGAAACGTCACATCGCCCCAGCCTGTTATCACGTAATCGGCTTGGCGAACAATTTCCTGCTCTTCGGCTTCATGCGAGACCTCGGGGCCGCCCAGGATAATGCTTACTTCCGGTGCGAGACGTTTGAGCAGCGCGACCAGTTTTGTCGCGTCTTCAATATTCCAGATGTAAACGGACAGCCCGATGATGCGCGGATTTTTCGCCAGCAGGGTTTCCGCCATTGCCGTGATGTTGCCGCCAATGATGAATTCGACGATTTGTGTTTGCGATTCCAACTCCCCCATGTTCGCCGCCAGATAACGCAAACCGAGCGAGGTGTGCGCGTAGCGGGCGTTGAGGGTGGTCAGGATGATGGACATGAGCAGTCAGAAAAAGGGGCGTCAGAAAAAGGTGGCGAGGTGTATATTATTTTAAGGGGCTAAATTCGATGGGCACCCAGGTATAACTGTTTGCGCCTTCCGCGCGAACATGTCCCATGCCGGGGAAAGGCAGATGTGAACCGGCAGCAAGCTCCTTGCTCTTGGCCAGTACCTTCAACACTGCGCGTCGTGTTTCGACCGCCTGTTTGGGGTTCACGTCAAAATCAAAAGCCACGTGAGGGAGCGTAAACTGCACTGCATGGTTATGCACCAGATCACCGATGATCAACAAGCGTTGGCCATTGGATTCAACCGTCACAATCGTATGCCCCGGTGTGTGTCCGCGCGCGGGAATGGTGCTGATGCCCGGCACGATGGGCGACCCAACGGAAAAGGTTTTCCATGTGCCATTCTTGATGTAAGGGGCGGCAGTCTTTTTTGCCGCATCAAAAATGCGCTTCCAGGCAGCCGGTGACGCCGCTTCATTTTTCTCCGAGAGCCAATAGCTGCTTTCGTTTTCTTCCACAAAAACGGTGGCGTTCGAGAACACGGCATCATTGTCGCTGTCGATCAACCCGGCAATGTGGTCGCCATGCATGTGGGTGAGCACAATGGTATCCACTTGATCCGGGTCGACACCGGCCGCCTTCATGTTGGCGAGTACATGTCCCAGTTGCGCACCGTACAGTGAGCCGCCTCCCGCATCAACCAGCACCAGATGCTGCCCCGTGTTGATCAGGTAAGCATTCACGGCGGTTTGCATTTTTTCGGTGCCGGAATAAGAGCGCGCCAGCATTTTCTTGATCTCGCTTTGTCGCAGGTTGATGAGACGTTTGGTGTCCAGTTGCAGTGCACCATCAAACAGTGCCGTGACTTCAAATTGTCCCACCATCATCCGGTAATAGCCGGGCACCTGTGTTTGCGCCATGGGTGCTTCCGCATGGGCGAGCGAGGTCAAACAAAGCAAGCAAGCGGCCAAACAACCCAACAGACGGTGCGTAAAAGAACCATGCGGACGCGACATTTGACTCTCCTCGAAATGAATGGCCAGATGAATCGGAAGATTGAACAGGAATAGCGAATGATAGCAGTACAATATACCGCGTTAGGCACATTTCGTTTAAGGAGGCTTACCTATGTGGATGTTCGATGACAGAGGCACCAAAATCATGGCCGCGCTGGCGCTGGTGATTGGCTTGATAGGCAGCGCCAGCATATTGGGCGAGGCCATGCGGGGGCCCAAAAAAGGCGAACGTTATGTGACGGTGCGCGGGGTGGCAGAGAAGGAGGTGAAAGCGGATTTGGCGGTTTGGCCGATTCGCATACGTGTTGCGGGTAATGATTTGACGGAGGCCAATCAGAGCGCCGAGCGAGCACGCAAAAAAGTGTTGAGCTTTTTGCATAGCCACGGGATCAAAAAGGAAGATATCGCCAGTCAGGATTTGCGCGTACAGGACAGGCAAACGCGGGATTATGAACAGGGCAAAGTGACTTTTCGTTATGTGGTTGAAAACACGATCCTGATTCGATCTGCAGATGTGGACAAGGTCAAGAAAATCAGCCAGATGACCGACAAGCTGGTGGCCGCAGGCGTCGTGCTGGCTTCGCAGGGTAATTGGGAGCGTACCGGGCCACAATTCATCTTTACGCAGCTCAATGCCATTAAACCGGAAATGATGTCGCATGCAACACAAGCTGCGCGGGAAGTGGCGACGCAGTTTGCCAACGACAGTGGCAGCAATGTGGGCATGATGCGTCGTGCAACGCAGGGCTTGTTCACAATAACGGATCGGGACAAAACGTCCACGCATGAAGGCGAGGGCGCGATCAATGCAGGGGTTTCCGATGTCAACAAAAAAGTGCGCGTGGTGGTGACGGTGGATTATTTTATTGAGTAAGCTCGATAAATTAAGCGGAATTTATTTAAAAGGAGAAGGCACTTGTTTTGTTCAAAATGTGGAAATGAAACAAAGTCCGATGCAGTCATCTGTACCACTTGCGGTGGACAACCCGGTGGCGATGAGAAGATGCCGTCGTCACAATACAGTCGAGAGGATTTTTATCGCGCATTCATCGGCCAAAAGAGCCAGGAATACTATCTGAGGCAATTTGCCAAGTTTGATAGTCGGGGCAAGGCGGGGGCAACGTGGCATTGGCCAGCTTTCTTTGCCACTTTTTATTGGCTGCTCTACCGAAAGATGTGGGGTACGGCAGTGCTGTATTTTTTCTCGCCCTACATCGCCATACTGTTGCTGGTGATTGCCTCCCTTTTTGTTGGCAAGGCAGATGGTGGACTTCTCGTTGGTGTGGGATGGCTGGTATATATCATTGCCATGTTCTTTTTCCCAGCCTTATATGCGAATGCGTTTTACTATCGCCATTGCAAAAAAAAGCTGGTTCAGGTCGCCGCTTCCGGTCATTCCGAAGAGCGTCAGTTAGGGGAGCTAACGGGACGAGGCGGAACGAGCAAACTGTTTTTGTTTCTGTTTATTTTTGTCATCATTGCGATTATCGGCATTCTTGCAGCGATTGCCATACCGGCCTATCAGGGGTACACCGTGCGCGCGCAAACAACACGTACTGTGCAGATGGGAAAGGAGATGGGCAGTCATGTCGCCGAATACTATGGCAAGCATCACCGTGTGCCGGAAACGCTTGCAGAGGCGGGGTATGGCCAGAGTCTCCCGGATTATGTGGGCGCAGTGAAGATTGACACTCAAACAGGCGTCATCAGCATTACGATGGCCAAATCAATGTTGACAGGAAAATCGCTGAACATGATTCCAACCTTACAGGCTGGCGGTGAAATGGTATGGGTGTGCCGGAGTAAAGATATTCCGCCAAGACATTTGCCGAAAGCATGTCAGGAAAATCCAGCAAAATAAAATAACTGCGAGCATACAAAACGCCCCATCGTACGCCAAAGAAAATTGCGCGGTGTCACAACACGTAATGCACGATAGCGATGTAATGTGCGGCGCTGCCAGCGAGCACGAACAAGTGCCAGATGCCATGCGCGTAAGGACGGCGACGTCCGAGGATGTAAAAGATGATGCCAATCGAATACAATAATCCACCGATGGCCAGCCAGAGCATGCAAGCCAGGCCAAGCGCGTGGTAAATCTGAATCGCGGGAATAACACCGACCCATCCCATGACCATGTAAATGACCAGCGATAGTTTGCGTGAACCATTGCGTGACCAGAGTTCTTGCAGACAGCCAAAGACAGCCAACCCCCAGATCACGCCAAACAAAATCCACCCCCAGGAGTCGCGCAAGGTGACGAGGCAGATCGGTGTGTAGGTGCCGGCGATCAGCAAGTAAATGCTGCCGTGATCCAGCTCACGCATGATGCGCTTTGCGCGTCCGTGCAGGCTGTGATACAGCGTGGAAAAAAGATAGAGCATTACAAGTGATGCACCGTAGATCGCGGCGCTGGTGATTTTCCACATGTCGCCTGTGAGTGATGTCATGACGATCATGACGATGGCACCCGCCACTGCCAAGACTGCACCAATCAGATGCGTGATGGCGTTGAATTTTTCACCGTGGGAGATATTTGGCATTCCAAGTCCACTGAAATTGCCCAAGCTTGAACAAAGGGAATCGCCTTGATTTTAAGGTGACGTCTGCCTCTGGCGCAAGAGCGGACAGAAGGTGCGAGAGATTTGTTGTTATGAGTTTTCGAAACGGCGTAACAGCGGCTTCAATGCTTCCAGCAAACTTTCTGGTGATGCAATCTCACCTGCGTCACCCCAGCATACCTCAAATTCAGCAATCTCAATGCCGACGATTTCATTTTGCGCGAGCACATCGCAACAGGCACGCAGGTCATTCAGCGTCAGGCCGCCTGGGACGCGATACTCAGTCGGCACGATGCCAGGCTCCAGCACGTCGCAATCAATGTGGATGTAGACGGGGCGATTGCCGATGGCCGTGCGCAATTGGTCAATCATATTCTTGCCGGGAGGCACTGCGCGCAAGAGATCAGCATCGATCAATGCACGCTCCGCCGGGTCGATGTCGCGCACTCCCACTAGTACGACATCCGACAAAGACATATCTCCGCCCAATCCTGAATCCCACAGTCCGGCCGCTCCCGTCAACACCATGCCGCCGAGATAACCGGAAACAGAGTTGTCGGGCGTGTTTGCATCGGCGTGCGCGTCAAACCACACAACGCAGGCGTCTGGGCGATTGCGCGCAACGACAGGTAACGTCGCCAGCGCACTCGCGCAGCGCCCCATCACGATCAACGGCGTCATATGCAAAGTCAGTATTTGTTCGCAGGCTTGAGCGAGGTCTTGCAGGTCGGGCATGGCCGCGTCGAGTTCGGCTTTCCAACCGCCATTCAAGGGCTCAAAAGGTGTACCGATGATGAGGGGGTCAAGATCGAGTTGTTCCGCCAGCGCATCGCAGAGCGTTGCCGCGCCCAGCATGCCGCGCGGGTTGCGGTCGGCAGTGCGGGCGATGAAGGTGATGAGCGATAGCGTTGACATAGAGCCGAAACGTTAAACCTGAAATGAGTAAATTATGGGTAGCCGAATTTCGTCGTACATCATGTCATGCATCGCGCAAAGCAAAACCGCGAAACATCCCCGCAATTTGGGCGACAATATTTTTGTCAGGATATCCGCTCACCGGCGTGAGTGATTCATTATCGCACCCCTGTTCACGAAAAACCTGCAACGCGTAATGCGTCACGCCCATCTCAGCGAGCGTTTTTGCCAGAATCAACAGATCATCATTGGAAAAAAGACTAGGGTGGATTGTTGTGCGACATTCGTGCGCGATGCCGCTGTTGACGACCAGTTGCGTGCAGGCTAATGCCGGATCGCCGCTGGCTTTGACGCCGGTGATGCGTTCGTAATAGGTGAACGACGCTTTGACATCGAGGCCGATCCAGTCGATGAGCGGCAAAATTTCAGCGAGTCGTTTCGGGTAAGCGCCGCCGGTATGCAAGCCGATTTGAAAGCCGAGTGCGCGCACGTCGCGGATCGCGTCTTCCAGTGCCGGGTCGAGCGTGGGCTCGCCGCCGCTAAACACCACGGCATCGAGCAAGCCGGCGCGCCGTTTGAGGAGTGCCAGTACATCTGCCCACGGCATCGGACTCTCTTCTGTGCGCGGTTGCAGATGCGGGTTGTGACAGTACACGCATTCCCACGGACAGCCTTGCACAAACACCACGGCCGCCAGTTTGCCCGGAAAGTCGGTAGTGGAAAACGGTACAAAGCCGCCGACTTTGAGTGAGCGATGATTTACAGGGTTGATGTGGGTGATGGATGGCATGGTAATTTGCGGCAGGCAAAAAGGGTGATTCATTTTAGCTCCCTCACCCCACCCCTCTCCCGCATGCGGGAGAGGGGGAGAGGGGGAGAGCTAACGCTGCAGAAGACGAATGATCATGAGGAAAAAAAGACCCCTCCCCGAGGGGGGCAGGGAGGGGTAAAAAGGCGCGTGCGCCTCGGAGAACTGTTCACTTCCTTTTCGCCTCGCTTGCCGCCGTACTTACGATGCGATCACGGTGTACTATAAGCGAGGCATTGCAAGCGATGCGAAAAATCGTTAATGCGTCGTCGGTTTGCAGTTGCAAGGTTCGACGAAGTAAGTGCGTTCGTGGAATTCACCTTTCTTGCCGGTGTTAAAGGAAGACAGCGGGCGATGGTAGCCCATGACGCGCGTCCAGATTTCACAGCGTTGGCGCTCTGCATCGGTGAGGGTAACGACTTCCTGCAATCCGAGTTGTAGTTCTTTCATGATGTCCTCCTGTTAGTTTCTAATTTGTTGGGGACAGAGTACGCTTCGCTAAACTCTGTCCCGCAAGTTCTAATCTTATGCTGCCTTACGTTTTTTCATTGCGATGATTTCTTCATCGCACTTCGGACAAAATTCGTGATGACCGCCGATGTAGCCATGCTTCGGACAAATTGAGAACGTCGGCGAAATCGTGATGTATGGCAGGCGGAACGTCGACAATGCACGCTTGATCAGTTCGCGGCATGCATCGGTGCCAGACAAGGGATCGTTCATGTACAAGTGGAGTACAGTGCCGCCGGTGTACTTGCGTTGCAGTTCATCCTGCATTTCCAGCGCATGGAAGGGATCGTCCGTGTAGCCGACCGGCAGTTGCGACGAGTTCGTGTAATACGGCATGTCTTTCGTGCCAGCCTGGATGATGTCCGGAAAACGTTTTGCATCTTCGCGCGCGAAGCGGTAGGTCGTGCCTTCGGCAGGCGTCGCTTCCAGGTTGTACATGTTGCCGGTTTCATCCTGAAATTCGATCATGCGTGCGCGAATGTGATCCAGCAGACGTACTGCCAGTGCGTGACCGTATTCAGTGGTGATGTCGTGTGCATCGCCTGTGAAGTTGCGGATCATTTCATTGATGCCGTTCACGCCGATCGTCGAGAAGTGGTTGCGCAGCGTGCCGAGATAACGCTTGGTGTACGGGAACAAGCCGTTGTCCATGTGGCGCTGAATCACTTTGCGCTTGATTTCCAGGCTGGTCTTGCCGATTTCCAGCAGTTCGTCCACGCGCGCCATCAGCGCTGCTTCGTTGCCCTGGTACTCATGGCCGAGGCGCGCACAGTTGATCGTGACCACACCGAGCGAGCCAGTTTGTTCTGCGGAACCAAACAGGCCATTGCCGCGCTTGAGCAATTCGCGCAAATCCAGTTGCAGGCGGCAGCACATGGAACGGATCATGTTCGGTTTGAGTTCCGAATTCAGGAAATTCTGGAAATAGGGCAAGCCGTACTTCGTGGTCATCTCGAACAACAGCTCAGCGTTTTCGCTGTGCCAGTCGAAATCATCGGTGATGTTGTAAGTGGGGATGGGGAAAGTGAAGACGCGACCTTTGTCGTCACCCGCCATCATCACTTCGATGTAGGCGCGGTTGATCATGTCCATCTCGGGTTGCAGGTCGCCGTAAGTGAACGACATTTCCTTGCCAGCGATAACCGGTACGGTTTCGCGTAAGTCTTCCGGGCAGACCCAGTCGAAAGTCAAATTGGTGAACGGCGTTTGCGTGCCCCATCGCGAGGGCACGTTCAAGTTGTAAATTAGTTCCTGCAGATGCTGTTTGACTTGCGTGTAGTTCAAGCCGTCATTGCGCACATACGGCGCCATGTAAGTGTCGAAAGAACTGAACGCCTGCGCGCCTGCCCATTCGTTTTGCAAAGTGCCGAGAAAGTTGACGATTTGGCCGATGGCGGTGGACATGCGCTTTGGCGGGCCGGATTCGACCTTGCCGGGCACGCCATTCAAGCCTTCGTTCAGGAGCGTGCGCAGCGACCAGCCTGCGCAGTAACCCGCGAGCATGTCGAGATCATGCACGTGAATCGCTGCGGTGCGATGTGCTTCGCCGACTTCCGGCGGATACACATGGTTGAGCCAGTAGTTTGCGATCACTTTGCCGGAAACGTTGAGGATCAATCCGCCGAGCGAGTACCCTTGATTCGCGTTGGCATTCACGCGCCAATCGAGTTGTTGCAGATATTCATTCATCGAGGCTTCGACATCGACCAGCGTTTGTTTGTCACTGCGCAGTTTTTGATGCTGTTCACGATAAACGATGTAGGCGCGCAGCGTTTTCTTGTGACCGGCTTCGTACAGGCCGCATTCAACCGCGTCCTGAATTTGTTCGATATGTGGTGTAGGCGTGCCGAGCTTGATTAGCTTTTTCAGCACTTCGTTATCGGTTAGGCGGGTGGCTTCCCCGTCATCGAATTCCCCTGTGGCGCGGCCCGCTTTGGCAATAGCTGCCTGGATCTTGCTCGAATCAAAAGGCTTAATGGAACCGTCGCGCTTAACAATGCGGCTTAGCAGGGAAACCGGTGTGGCTGTCATTCTTCCTCCAATCAAGACAAAATCAACACAACATGTAGTGGTTGGAGAATCGTAAGTGACTAAATAAGGGGGTGTCAACAGGCAAATTCGTAGAGGGGGTTGTATTTTCGGGACAGATTGCCTGTGTTTTAATCGGGCACGCCAAAAACTTCGGCAAGTTGTTCTTTGATGAGGGTGTGCATAGGGGGCAGATACTCCCCTGTGGAAGAAAGAAGTGGCACGTATTTAGACAAATGTGCGCTGTATTTCTGTAGATACCCCTCCTGTTGCGCAAGAGAAAAGCAAAAAATGCCAAATAATTATGCGAGCAGGGAGTGAAAAATATTTTTGGGGAAAGAAAATATTTTTTGATGTAAAACAATAACGCGCTGCGTTATTGTTGCGCCGCGTAGCGGTACTTCGTTGGCCTTAGGGGTGTGAATTTCCATTCTCGTTGCATAAAACGGACACCGAGACGTCCACTGAGACGGACACTGCACGAAACATAGCCGAACGCCCCGGAGCAAATATTGTTATTTGCGCAAAAATTCTTCTGCCAATCGCACGAAGTAGGTCACGCCAATCGGTAGCAAGGCATCGTTGAAATCGTAGCGTGGATGGTGCAGGCTGCACGGGCCGAGTGAACCCAGATCGTCGCGATGTTCATCACGTCCGTTGGCGATGAAGACATAACAACCGGGAACCTGTTCCAGATAAAACGCAAAATCTTCTGCGCCCATCGTTGGTTCCATGTTGGCGTTGACATTCTCCTTGCCGACGATGCTTTCCAATACGTTTACCGCGAAAGCCGTTTCACTTTCATGATTGACGACGGCGGGATAACTGCGCAGAAAACGGAAATCGACAGTCGCGTTGAATGCGGCGGCGGTGTGTTCGGCAATCTCTCGCATGCGTTTTTCGATCATGTCGAGCACATCGGTGTCGAAATTACGCACGGTGCCAATTAGCACGGCTTCATCGGGGATGACGTTGACCGCGCTGCCCGCATGAATTTGCGTGATGGAGAGTACGGCCGATTTGCCTGGGTTGATGTTGCGCGAGACAATCGTTTGCCAGCTTTGCGCAATTTGCACCGCCGTCATCACCGGATCAACGCTGCGCTGGGGTTGCGCGGCATGACTGCCGCGTCCTTTGATGGTGACGCGAAAGGAATTGCTCGCAGCCATCATCGGACCCGCGCGCACACCGAAACGTCCGACTTCGTGCATCGGCCAGTTGTGCATTGCAAAGACAGCATCCAAAGGAAATTGCAGCAGGAGACCATCTTCGATCATGCGCCGCGCGCCTCCCGCGCTTTCTTCTGCTGGTTGAAAAATCACCACCACTTTGCCGGGGAAGTTGCGATGTTGCGACAGCCAGCGCGCCGCGCCGAGCAGCATGGTGGTGTGCCCGTCGTGACCGCAGGCGTGCATCCGACCTGCATGTTTCGACGCATGCGCAAAGGTGTTTTGTTCCTGCATCGGCAGCGCATCCATATCGGCGCGTAAGCCGATGGTTTTCCCGCCACCACCCGTGCCGACAATCACGCCAACCACACCTGTTCCGCCCAATTCACGTGTGACGGGGATACCCCATTCAATCAATTTTGCAGCCACCAGATCTGAGGTGCGGTGCTCTTCATAACCGAGCTCCGGATGCGCGTGGATATCGCGGCGGAGGGCTTCGAGTTCGGCGATAACACCTGTGGGGAAATCAAGCAAGTTCATGAGGACGATTTGATATACCGGAAAAGCTTTATGGTATGCCAAATTCACCATTGGGGGGCACGTTGGGAACGCGCCCCCCACGGTTTCTTACAAGCCTTTTCGCTCAAACCACAAGAACATCGGGATACAGATCGCCCAGAATGCGGCGACGATGATCCACGGCGAAACGCCGAGCGCATCGTTGAGACCAATCTTGCCGAAATCCTTCCATGCCAGCACGGTGGATTTGAAGAACGGGTACAACTCTGCATACACTGCGGCACCGACGATCATGCCCGCGATGGCGAAGATCGCGTGCCAGCGGCCTTCCCCCAGCGCGCCGACCGAAGTCCCGGGGCAAAATCCCATGATGGCCCAGCCGCCGCCGAAGAGTGCGGCACCCACCACAATCGCGCCCAGATTCATCGGCTTGTGACTCAACTTGATGACGCCCATGCCAGAGAGCGCCAGAATGCCGATCATGCCAACGAGAATGGCAGAGAGCATGAACTTCAAAATTGTCATGTCTTTGAGGAGCATCGCGTTGACTTGCTTGTCGAAACGCAGCACGCGTCCTTTTTGCAGCAGGAAGCCGAAGGCGATGCCAGTGATCAATCCCAACCATTGTGCGGTGCTCATAATTTTCTCCCTTTTTTACGATAGACGAGATTGGCGACAAGGATGCCAACGCCGAAGAAGAGTGCGAGCGCAACCAGCGCGCTGACGGAAAGTTGCATCATTCCGCTCAAACCGTGACCGCTCGGGCACCCGTCTGCGAGGCGCGCGCCAACCATGGCGACGATGCCGCCAAAGAAGGCACCGATGGCACGCTTCGTGATGGAGGAGCCAAAGCGTTCTCTCCATGCAGGCGGGACGCTTTCCAACTTGAAGCTCCTGTCCATCAGTGACGCAATCAGTGCGCCGATGAAGATGCCGATGATCAAGAGGAATTGCCAATCAAAAACCGGCTTGGTCTTGAGAAAATAGAGATTGGTCGTGACGTGCGAGGGTGAAAAAAAACGTTCGATAAAACCTGCCGCACGCACAAATGTGGTGGAGGCGCCGAGAAAATTGGTTTTACCCATCCAGATTGTCGTCGCATAAGCGGATAGGACGGCAAGTATGCCAGTGAGTCCGCCTGCGACATAGGGACTCCAGCCTCCGTCTTTGGTGTTGAGTTTCATGGTGTTTTCTCCTGTGGTGCATTGGGGGGGTGAGACAATATATCTTTTTCTTAAGTGTAATCCAAAATCGAGAAATGTGTAGGGGGAACCAAAGGGCGCTTCATTTGAGGCGGCGCACCGGTTGGGGTGTGTTGTTTATGCAATGCAGCGTCAAAAAATCGACAAAATGCATGAATGGTTTTTTAATAACAGCTTTGCAATGATAAACTTCACGCGATTAGTGACTCATTTGTAGCCACCGATGAATTATTCGCCCCAGCGCGATCTCGCGTGAGTGCAGTATGAACGGAAGGCGCAAGGTAAGCGCAGGCGCCTGGACGTTTCCCCATGAGATGAATGAGTGTAGTGGGAAAACACCCAATCTGCACATTTTCCACATGACACCGGCAACTTGCCTGCATGACGGCGAGGGAGGGGGTTTTAATTTCTTTGATGAAGAGAGTATGAACATCAGGCTCAGTGTTTATCTGTTCGTTGCCGCGCTTTCTCTGCCATTTGTCGTACAAGCCGGGGGGTTGCATTTTTATGAAATGGGAACCACGGATTTGGGTTTGGCCGCTGCGGGGCTGGCTGCGCGTGCGGAGGATGCATCCACTGTTTACAGCAATCCCGCGGGCATGACGCGTTTGTCTGGCGATCAGATATCGTTCGGGCTGGAGGCATATTATGCCGATGCGGAGTACAAGCAGAATGGTAGCGGCCTGTTGTCAGGAAGCGATCCCGGTAACGTTGGTGGCGCTTATCCCAAGGGAAGTTTTTTTTACAGTCACAGTGTGAGTGATCGTTTCAAGCTTGGGCTGGGATTCTACGCAAACTTTGGTTTGGCGCTGGATTTTGGACCGTGGGCAGGCAGCCGCTATGTAGAAGAAGTGTATTCCAAAGCAGTCAGCTTCCAGCCGACAGCAGCTTATCGCCTTAATGATCAATGGTCGGTTGGTGGCGGGCTGGTCATGAGTTATGGCTATACGGGCATCGAGCGCACGGATGCCGCCAACATTCACTATAAACAGGACGATCAAGATTGGTCTTATGGTTGGCGCTTGGGGGTAATGTATGCAGCAAGCGAATCCACGCGCATCGGGTTCGTCTGGCAAAGCAAGATTGAGCACGACTATGACATGACGCCTGCGATCGCAGGCGGGTATGCGGATGTATTGGCCAAGGTTGTGCGACCCGAAGAGCGCATGCTGAGCATCTGGCACCAGGCAACGCCTGCATGGGCGGTGATGGGCAATGTTGGATGGCAACGCTGGAGCCAGTTCAGAAATTATGGTTTGCAGAATCGATCAGCGGGGGCTTATCCTGGCAACCCTGATTTGAGTTTTCGTGATACCTGGCATGCTGCAATTGGCGCGCAATATGCGATTAGTTCAAGCACGAAATGGAATGTCGGGACGGCGTATGACACGAGCATGTACAAGAGCCAGCACGACACTTCGCTCATCATGCCCAATGGCGCTGTCTGGCGTTTGGGGACTGGCATCCAGCATAAGCTGACCAAGAGGGATGAAGTTGGGTTCGCCGTAGAGTACTTGCGCGCTGAGAGCAGCTATGACCAGCACCGTGCGGTCAGCGGTGGATACGATCACCCGCAACTCTATTTTGCATCTCTGCACTACATGCGCAAATTCTAAAGCACTGTTCAAAATAAAATGGGGTCAGTTTTTACTGCCCTTGTTTTTTGTTGCATCGCACCAATGCGATCAGGTCAAAATCAAATGCGCATAAATCGTTCGGCCAGCTTGTGATAAAGCGGCGTGGGGCTAATCAGTTTCGAGACGCCGTTGGCGATCAGAACAGCGGCTGCCAGTGGTAAAAGGAGGTGCATGCCGTTTGTCATTTCCATCGTGATGATCAACGCGGTAAGCGGCGAGCGCGTAACGCCGGACAAATAGGCCGCCATGACCAACAACACGATGGCACCGTGCGGACCCAAGCCGGGGAAGAGACCTGAAAGGCCATCACCCAATCCGGCGCCAACAGACAGTGTCGGCGCGAACAAACCGCCGGGAATGCCGCTGATGGAGGAGAGAAACGTTGCGGCGAATTTTGCGATGCCGTAGTACCACGAATAGACACTGGCATCGCTGCCGAGTGTTGCGCGCGTTGCGTCATAACCTGAACCCAAAACCATATTGCCAGACAGCATGGCAACGATGGCAAGCAACGCGCCACAGAATCCGGCAAAAACGATCGGACGATTTTGCATGGTGCTGGCAATGAAGCTGGGGGGGGGAAAGGTCATTTTGATCATTAAACGGCTGAAGAGTCCACCAGCAACACCTCCCAATACACCGCAGGCGATGACAACTGGCACCGCTGCTAATCCACTCAGGAACGCAGCGGTAGAGCCAAAGTAAGTGTACTGACCCACCAAAGCGAGTGAGACCAGGCCAGAAACGATGACCGTCATGAGCGTGGAGCTGTGGGCATTGAAAACAAATTTCTTGCCAAGTTCCTCAATGGCAAACATGACGCCTGCGAGGGGCGTATTGAATGCTGCCGCAATGCCTGCTGCACCGCCAGCCATGACCAGCGAACGGCGTTGTTCGACGGTATTCATGAACCCGCGACCATAAAAAGCATGCATGATGGAAGCGCCAATTTGTACGGTTGGCCCTTCGCGACCGATCGATGCGCCTACAGCGAGCCCCCCAGTTAACATAAGCGCCTTGCCGAAGGCGATGCGAAGGGAAAGCAAATGGCTGGTTTTGCGCGGGTCTTCGCTTTCCATGACAGCGATTGTTTGGGGAATACCGCTTCCCGGTGTGCCACGAAAAAAACGCCTTACCAGGTAAGCCAAAAGCGCAAAAGCAGGAGGCAGGATAAATATGGGTGCGTAAGGATAGCGCTCAAGGAGCATGCGATTGAGATGCGCTGCGTAGTCGCACGCTTTGGCTACGCCGACGCCAGCGAGACCAATCAGCAAAGGCGCTGCAATCCATGCATACCAGCGCTGCCAGAAAAGAATAATTCTTTCCAGGCGAGGCACAGCTGTTTTGGAGGCATCTGCTACAACATCGTTTTCGGAAGTGTCTTCACTCATGCGCTATGCGTTCAGCGTGAAACAAAGCGTTGATTCTACAAAGATTTCATCGAAAAAGCGATGTTTTTGCCTGAATTGGTTTTGGTTTGAGAGCCATGGGAAATTCCAATGGCTTCAGCGCCTTAGGCTGTCTCCCATGCGGGGTCAAGAGCGCAGCGTGGCGATTAGCCGTTTAGGATGTTGCAACAAATCCAAGGCATCGAGGATACTCGTGCAAACAACATCCGCATTGGCCATCGTTTGCGCCGCCGCGCCTTCCTTTTGCACCAGCGCGACCCCGACAGAGGCTGCTTTCAACATTTCGCGATCATTGCGGCCGTTGCCGACGGCGAAGACGGAACCGGCGTCGAGTTGATTCACGTAGCGCAGTTTTTCCTGCTCCTGTTCGCTTTGCGGGATGATCGTCAGCGTGACAGGAAGTCCGTTCAGTTGTGCCGCTGCGATGCCGAACGTATCTGCCGTGATGACATGTATCTGGATGTCTGTGCTGAGTGTGCGAAAAGCGTCAGCGACGCCCGGAATTAAAACACCGTCGATGGCAATGGTGCCGTTGTAATCCAGAACGAGATGCGCGAGGCGAAGTGTGCGAAAGCCGGGGATGTCGATGGTGATCACGGTTTTATATGTCAGGCGGATTCAATTTCGCCATTATCTCTGGTTTGCTGGCTCTTTACCAACCGCAGGACAGCGGAACGGATGGTATTCGCAACGGTGGCTTGATTAAAAGGCTTCAAAAAAAATCCATGCGCACCGCGCGCAATAATGCTTTGTGCGGTATTGGCATCAATAGCGCTGGTTGTTATGAAGATGAGCGTTTTGGGGAATTCTGCGCGAATCGCTTCAATAAGATCAGCGTCGTCATTGACTTGCTGGATGTCGATGCAAACAAAATGAGGCCGAAATTTTTGCATCAGCATGAGACCCTTGACACTGGTGTTGGTGTGACCAGTAACTTCCCAACCATTGTTGTTCAGAATGGTCTGCAACAGCCCGCGCGTGGTGGCGCTTTCGTCGATGATCACAGCCTTGAGCATGGCGACCCTTATAGAAAGTGTTACTCGCGATGATAGCAGCGAAAAGGCATCCGCGTTTGCGCTAAAACAAAACGGGCAGGAGAAATAAAAACCCGCAAGGCGTTAACCTTGCGGGTTTTGAAAAAATGGTTTCGGAAATTCGAGGTTAGAGTAAATTTTGCTTCGCAAAATAAACTGCTACTCCCGGTTTTCACCCGCATTTTTATTACATCATGCCGCCCATACCACCCATGCCGCCCATGCCGCCCATATCAGGCGCAGATCCCTTTTCTTCCGGGATTTCATGGATCATGCAGTCGGTGGTCAGCATCAGGCCAGCGATGGATGCTGCATATTGCAGCGCGCAACGCGTGACTTTCGCCGGATCGAGAACGCCCATTTCTACCATGTCGCCATAGGTGCCGTTTGCAGCGTTGTAGCCATAGTTGCCTTTACCTTCCAGCACTTTGTTGACCACGACAGAAGCTTCGTCGCCAGCATTGATGGCGATTTGGCGCAGCGGTTCTTCGACGGCGCGCATCACGATTTGAATGCCAGCGTCCTGATCAGCGTTGTCGCCTTTGACCTTGGCATTGGCGCGAGCGCGAAGCAGCGCAACGCCACCGCCAGGAACAATGCCTTCTTCAACCGCAGCGCGTGTGGCATGCAGCGCGTCATCAACACGATCCTTCTTCTCTTTCATTTCGACTTCGGTTGCTGCACCGACGCGAATGACGGCAACACCGCCGGAGAGTTTCGCGACGCGTTCTTGCAGCTTTTCCTTGTCGTAATCGGAAGAAGCATCTTCAATTTGTTTGCGAACAAATTTGACGCGTTCTTGAATGGTCTCTGCCTTGCCAATACCATCGATGATGGTGGTATTTTCCTTGTCGATTTCAATGCGCTTGGCTTGACCCAGTTCTGCCAGTGTGGCTTTTTCCAGTGTCAGACCGACTTCTTCAGCAATGACGGTTGCGCCAGTCAGGACAGCGATATCTTCCAGCATGGCTTTGCGGCGGTCGCCGAAGCCAGGCGCTTTGACGGCGCAGGTCTTGAGTACACCACGGATGTTGTTCACCACCAGGGTTGCGAGCGCTTCGCCATCCACATCTTCTGCAATGATGAGCAATTGGCGACCAGCTTTTGCAACTTGCTCCAGCACCGGCAGCAAATCGCGGATGTTGGAAATCTTCTTGTCGGTCAGCAGAATGTATGGGTTGTCCATCAGCGTGGCTTGCTTTTCCGCATTGTTGATGAAGTACGGAGACAGATAGCCACGATCGAATTCCATGCCCTCTACGACGTCGAGTTCGTTGATGAGGGACTTGCCATCTTCAACAGTGATGACACCTTCCTTGCCAACTTTGTCCATGGCGCTTGCGATGATGTCGCCGATGTCGCTGTCTGCGTTAGCGGAGATTGAGCCGACTTGTGCGATTTCTTTGGTGGTGGTGCAAGGCTTGGAAATCTTTGCCAGTTCTTCGACGGTGGCAGCAACAGCTTTATCGATGCCGCGCTTCAGATCCATCGGATTCATGCCAGCAGCCACATACTTCATGCCTTCGCGCACGATGGCTTGTGCCAGCACGGTTGCAGTGGTGGTGCCGTCACCGGCATTGTCGCTGGTTTTGGACGCCACTTCTTTCACCATTTGCGCGCCCATGTTCATGAGCTTGTCTTTCAGCTCGATTTCCTTGGCAACGGTCACGCCGTCTTTGGTGACAATCGGTGCGCCCCAGGTTCTGTCCAGAACAACGTTGCGGCCTTTCGGACCCAGCGTGACTTTAACGGCATCGGCCAAAATGTTGACGCCTTCAACCATCTTATTGCGGGCGGCGTCGTGGAAAACTACGTTCTTTGCTCCCATGTTTTGCTCCTGTGTTCTATTGGGTTATTCGACTTGGATTATTTGTTGACGATGCAAACAACGTCGCTTTCGTTCATGACCAGCAGCTCTTTACCGTCGATTTTGACGTTTTGGGAGGCGTATTTTTTGAAGATCACTTGGTCGCCAACTTTGACGATGAGGGGGCGCAGGTTGCCATCTTGCATGATGCGGCCATCACCAACAGCCAGCACTTCGCCTTGATCGGGGCGTTCTGCAGCAGCGTCAGGGATGACGATGCCTGAGGCAGTTTTGGTTTCTTGGTCCATACGCTTGACGATGATTTGATCATACAAAGGACGAAGTTTCATAAAATTTCCTTTTAATTCAAGTGGTTGTTAATTCTGAGCGGTTTTGGTGATGCCAAAAGAATCACTTTCTCCGCAGATTGGTGAGCTGGAGGGTTGTTAGCACTCTCCTTTAGCGAGTGCCAGTATAGGGGTGAAACGATCATTTTTCAAGGCTGAACGTTCTTCGGACTGACCCAAGAGGACTGCCGTGGCCTTAAATGTGATCATTTGATGACAAAAAGTATATTTAAATTTACAAAACCAACTTCTTTGCCATAAAATCAACTGTTGCTGAAAAAGCATCCAGCGCACTGATTTCCCAAGCACTTTGCACTACGCCTTGTTAGGAGATGCAGGGGTGGCGATTTGGGCAAGCCAGATAAACGGGCATGTTGATACTCAAGGAGGCAAAAATGGTAACGAAGACAAATCGTGTTACGCACAAAATTGAAGTCCCCTCTTTTGCATTGAGCAAGGTTCTCCGTCAGGCGATTTTCGACGCTGAAGCGTTTGCTGTATTTATGGAGAATACGTCAGGGGCTTTAAAAAATAACGGCGTTGAGTTGGGTAGCGGCATTTCGGACGACGCACTTATGCGTCTTCGGTTTCTTGTGGATCGCGCGCGAAATTATGTCGTCAAGCAAAAAATCAATTCGACAAAATTTGAGGAACTGTTTGGCGTTGAGGTTGTTAATGCACGGTCTGACGTGGCATTTGAGATTGATACTGATACGGATCGGATCGCCCAAGTCACACGTACAAGAGAGGGAACGTATCCGGGGAAGATAAGCGGGTCTGCGGATGTTTATTACAGCGAAAAACAGTCAGAAAGCCACCGGGGGGCAAGCACGGAATGGAAAAACCAAGATGCGTTGACGGAAAGTCGGTCTGACCACTGGACGCAAACCAATTTTGAAGGGCGGGATTTGATTAACCGTCCCGAGGAGCGTTTTGTGAGGACGCCTTTGCTGGATGCGCTCACCCTTGGTAAGTTGTTGGGGAAAATGGACATTCGCCTCAGGGAATTGGGTAGCTAATTTGCAATGAAGGGCGAGAAATGATTTCACGCATAGTATTTTCCGTCACTTACGATTGTCCTATCAGCTGCAAGTATTGTGTGACGGAATCTGGCATGTGGCGCGGCCCTTTTCTGAACAGTCGCTTCATGAAGGATGCGATTGATGAAGCGCTTGCGCTAGGACATCTCATCGCCGTCGTTTTCACTGGCGGAGAGCCCTTACTCAAGAAGCGAGAAATAAAAGAAGTTATCCAACACGCACACCAACACCAACTTTGGACGCGGATCGTTACCAACGCATTTTGGGCAACGACGGCCAAGACGGCATTGCGTGTATTAAGGGAACTCAAGGATGCGGGGTTAAGCGAAATAAATTTGAGTTGCGACGATCTTCACCAGGAACACCTTCCCATGAGCAGGGTACGTAACGCCTATCATGCAGCGCGGGAATTGGATATGCCGATACTGATCGCGCATAAGAAGGTGAAAAATGCAAAGATTACGCCTGAGACCATATGCGATTATTTTGGCGTTCAGCTCGCAGAATTCAAAGAAGGTGAGATAAACCAAAGGACTGATTTGTACAGCACTTCGCTGACGATTCCCGTCGGTCATGGTGCCAAGACGCTCAACCACGAAGACTACATTGTTTACCCATCCAGTTGGACTGCATGTAGTGGCCCTTGTAGCGGGATATTAAGTTCAGTCATCATCTCTCCGAATAAGGATGTGCGGATATGTTGTGGCATGATTGACCAGCGGGTGCCGGAGCTGACGGTCGGCAATCTTGCCAAACAGTCGTTGGCTGAGATTGTTTATGAAGGAAATACCGACTTGATCGCTAATTGGCTGGCGCTGGAAGGGCCTTACGGCATCATGCGGTTTGTGCAGGAAAAGGCACCAGAGATTCCCTTTGGGGAGCAATACGTCAATATCTGCCACCTTTGTAACGACATTTTTACGCGGGGAGAAGTGAGAAATGTCCTTGCCAAGTACGCGCATGAAAAAATTGGTTCCATTGCACTGCAACGCGGCATGCTGGAAGCCGTTCGCTTTAAGGATGAAACTGAAGTTCAGGCGTTGGGAAAGACGCTTGCGCACGGTGTGGGAGCGTCATGCTAACAGCAACCGAGAAAATTTGTCGTAAGCAATTCATTGTTCTTTGAGATAAACTACCCATGAACGGTATTGGTACAAACGCCAAGCATTGTGGGGGATACATTGGACATATTCAACGAAGACGTCTGGCCATCGAGTTTTGATGATCGCGACATAGACAACATCATTTGGGAAGAGATTCAGGGCAGTGAATCGCGAGGCGATCTCATTTTTTATCTACTGCATCGTCCGCAAAAAGCACAGCACCGCGAAGAAGCGCAAGCGCGTTTGAAAATTCTGGAAACGGTGGATCGCACGCCAGTGGGTTATGCACGTGCCGTTCCGCGTATCCGTGCGCTTGCAGAGCAGGGCGATCCCAACGCGATGTTCCACATGGGTAAGTTGCATGTGCTTGGCATCGGCGTACCGCAGGATATGGTCTCGGCGGTAGCCTGGTACGAAAAGGCAATCGCGCGCGGCGAGATGCGCGCCTGTTGCAATTTGGGCTGGATTTATCTGTATGGATTTGGCGTGATTAGCGTGAACAAACAAGAGGCGTTCCGCTTGCTGTCCTTGGGCGCAGAGAACGGTATGTACATCGCCAAGGCTTCGTTGGGACTGATGTTTTTGGCAGGCGATGGCGTTCCTGTCGATCAGCAACGCGGGCTGCAGTTGTTGCGGGAGTCTTTTGAGGAAGGCTATACGAACGCAGGGAATCATTTGGCGGATGCGTATTTCACAGGAAAATTTTTTCCGGCTGACAAAAAGGCAGGACACGAATGGCTATCCAAAGTGGCCGCGACGGGTGATGAGAAAGCAATGGGTATTCTGGGGTTTTACTTGGTGGCCGGCAGCTACGGTCAGACCGATGTGGGGCGCGGAGTCATGTTGTTGGAGCAGGCGACAGAAAAAGAATATATGCCTGCTTACCTGTGGCTTGGTAATTTCTACCGTCGCGGGCTGGGGGTGACGCGCGATTTGGATAAGGCGCGTGAATGGTTTGAGAAAGGGGCGGAGGCGGGCAGCCACGAATGCCAGAAGGCGCTGGATGAGATGATGGGCGAAAAGGTTTCACCGCATATACCTGGATCATCGTCGATTCATTAAGCCCTTCGCACCGCTCGCAAAAAAGCGCCGCACGTTTTTAGCGTGCGGCGCTTTTTTTTTGCAGTTTGCGTTAGCGTCATTTTTGGAAAGTCGGCATGCAGATCATAGCTTCCCTGGATTACGCGGGTTGATTAAAATCTTCAAGCCGCCATCCAGACTTTTCACATCAAAACCGTTTTGCTTCAGTACGCGTGAAGCAAAGTAGCTGTTCTTGCCCAGCACGCATAATGTCACCACGGGTCGATTTTTATCGAGTTTGTTCAGATTGTCGCGCAAAGTCGGCATCGGGATGTTGATGGCGCCCGGTACGGGGCCTGCATCGGCGAGCGCCTTGCCGCGTACGTCGACAATCTGCACGTTCGGGTCTGTCGGCAGTTCGGTCACGGTAGTCACCAGATTATCCATCTGGTTGGTTGCGGCGAATCCCGCCAGATTGACAATGTCTTTTGCCGAACCGAATGGGGGTGCGTAAGACAATTCAAGATGGCACAAATCTTCAATCGTCATTTTTGCCGTGATCGCAGTGGCGAGAACGTCCAGACGTTTGTCTACGCCGTCATAACCGGCCGCTTGCCCACCCAATACGACGCCGCTTTCGGGATCCCACAAAATTTTCAAAGTTAACGGTGTTGCGCCGGGGAAGTAGGTGGCGTGGTTGTAGTCGTTCACCGTTACGGCACGATAAGGTTTGTTGATCGCCTTCAAGCGATCTTCTGTCCATCCCGTGCAACCTGCAGCCGTACCGAATACGCGCACGATGGCGGTGGCAATAGAGCCGGGATAAGGGCGAGCCTGCTTACCCATGAATAAATGATCTGCCGCTACGCGACCTTGGCGATTCGCAGGGCCGCCGAGGGGAACGTTGACTGGCACGTTGTATACGCGATCTGCGGTTTCAACGACGTCACCCGCAGCGTAAATATCGGGATCGGACGTTTGCATGAATTTGTTGACGACGATATGTCCGCGCGCGCCGAGTTTCAACCCTGCGTCTCTCGCGAGCGTGCTTTCGGGTTCCACACCAATCGACAGGACAACGAAGTCGGCTTGCAGCTTGCTGCCGGAAGACAGGTGACATTGCAGCGCGCCATCCTTGTTTTCATAGCGAACGACTTGTTCGTTCAGATGCAGTTTAATGTCGTTGTGCAGCAATTCGTTTTCAAGCAGGATCGCGATTTTTGCATCAAGTTGCAGCAACACTTGCGAACCAATTTGTACGATTTCAACGGAGAGACCTTTGCGATGCAGTTGCTCTGCCATTTCCAGACCAATGAATCCTGCGCCGACCACAACGGCGCGCATGCCGGAATTGGCTGCTGATGCAATGCGATCCATGTCAGCCAAATTGCGCAGGGTATAAACGCGCGCGTCGTCAACACCCGGAACCTCAGGCACACGCGGTGCAGCGCCGGGCGCGAGCATCAGCTTGTCATAGGATAGCCATTCCGTTTCACCATTGGTGACGTTGCGAACCTGGACGCGCTTGTTTTTGCGGTCGATGGCGATAGCTTCCGTCAGCGTGCGTACATTGACGTTCAGCAGCGACTTTAGCGTTGCCGGGGTTTGCACGGACAGGACATCGCGCGTCGGGATCTCGCCACCGATGTGATAGGGCAAGCCGCAGTTGGCGAACGAGACGTCCGGGCCGCGCTCGATGATAGTGATCTGGGCGGATTCATTTAGCCTGCGTGCGCGTGCGGCAAAGGAGGCGCCAGCCGCGACACCGCCGATAACCAGAATATTCGTGGGGTTCATTGTGACCTCTTGTAGTAGCGGAATAAGTAGTAAATAAACAATATACTGAAATATATAATATTGTAAGCTATAATTTCTCGCGCGTGTGGGGCAAGTGAAATATGGCAGTGCGCTTTCACGCTTACCCCTTCGTCGAATAGGGTTAAGGACAGGAGTAAGGGTGGCGTGTAACGTAAAGGTATCAATTTTGTGCCTGATCAAAAAAGCAAGAGAGGAGACCCTCAAATGGAAACGCAAGAATTGACGCTCGATATAAGCGTGATGCGCAAAGCGGCAACCGAAGCCACCGAGGTGTTGCGAGTGCTCGCCAACGAGGATCGCTTGATGCTGCTTTGTCAGTTGAGTCAGGGTGAAAAATCGGTCAGTGAGTTGGAGGAATTGCTGGACATTCATCAGCCAACGCTGTCGCAGCAGTTGGGTGTGTTGCGCTCTATCGGCATGGTGAATACGCGGCGCGACGGCAAGCGGATTTATTACTCTATTGCCGATGAAAAAATACTGGTGTTGCTGGAGACGATGTATGGGCTGTATTGTGCCAAGCCGAAAAAAGGCAAGAAATGAATATTGATTGGGCGAACTTCACGCCGATGACAGCGCTGGGTGGCGGCGCACTGATTGGATTGGCCATCGCGGTGCTCTTGTTGACGCATGGTCGCATTGCCGGGATCAGCGGAGTCCTTAATGGTTTGTTGCACCGAAAGGCACGCGACGTTTCCTGGCGCGCTGCGTTTGTGATTGGCATCATCGCTGCGCCGCTTCTTGCGCACCTTACGCTTGGATTGCCCGAGGCGCACATCGATACGGGTTGGCCGCTGCTGGTGGTGGCTGGTTTGCTTGTGGGGTTTGGCATGCGTCTGGGTTCCGGATGCACCAGTGGCCACGGCGTGTGCGGATTATCGCGTCTGTCGCCACGCTCGATGGTAGCCACGGCATCATTCATGTTCATGGGATTTTTCACGGTGTACGTGGTGCGCCATTTTTTTTGAGGATGGCATGCATTTCATCTTTTCGTTCTTGGGCGGACTATTGTTTGGCATTGGCCTGATTGTTGCGGGGATGGCCAATCCGCAAAAGGTACTCAGTTTTCTTGATCTCGTCGGTCATTGGGATCCGTCGCTCGCGCTTGTGATGGGTGGGGCGATTCCGGTGAGCGCCATCGCGTTTTACTGGGCGAAAAAGCGCACACTCTTTTTTCTCGGTTATGCCATTCAACTGCCGACAATCCACAACCTCGACAAGCGACTGGCCATCGGCGGCGCCCTTTTCGGCATCGGTTGGGGGCTGGCTGGCATTTGTCCGGGGCCGGCCTTGGTGTTACTTGGCGCGGGGGTGTGGAAGGCGCTGGTCTTTTTAATAGCGATGTTTGTGGGGATGATGTTGTTTGAGCGTTTTGCCAATAAGTGAAACGCGAACAAAAAATCAGGAATCGAATCGCGCCACTCATGCGCCACAGCCTGCACTAGCGTGACCGTTTTGCCCAGTTTTAGGGGAAAAGCGGCAAAACAACAACTCCTATATAATCCGCGCTCAGACCAAAAGTCTGAGTTAATTTTTGAGGAGTATTGATATGTTCACAAGGCATAAGATGCGCGAGCTGGCGCTAGAGTTGTCACTGTGCGGTTCCATCTACCCAAGGCAGAGGAATAGCATATACAACGTGTCTGAAGCGGTATCAGCCGAGGATGTGCTGGCTATGTTAGGGCCATCCAGCGTTGGGTGTGCGTGCAGCACCGAAGCAGAATTGCGCGAATGGGTTAACGAAAACACCCACTAAGCGAAAGACTGCCAAGACAAAAAAGCCCGCTGACCATGGCGGGCTTTTTCATTTCTGCCGCACAGGAATCCCTTTCATATAAAAGCATGCCGAAAAGCGGATCGAAAAAGGCTAAACTATCGCCTTTAAATATCGTTGCGCGCTGACTTCAGTGCCGTTCTTAATCATGCCACCCACGACTTGGGATTACCCCAATCCTTTTACCTTGCATCTTTCTCCGCAAGCGTCGGATATCGACGGCTTGCAACATGTGAACAATGCCGTGTACGTGCGCTGGTGCGAGCAGATTGGGTGGGCGCATTCCGAACGTTTGGGCTTGAGCATTGCCGACTATGAGCGACTCAATCGCGCGGTTGCCATACGACGTGGCGAATACGATTATCTCCACGCTTCTCGGGTGGGCGATGCGCTCGTCCTGGGCACATGGCTGGTGAGCGCCGGCAGAAAGCTGATGCTGGAGCGTCGCTTTCAACTGGTGCGCGCGTCCGATGGAGAAACACTCATGCGTGGACGCTGGGAACTGGTGTGTATTGAACTGAGCACCGGACGCGTGAGACGGATGCCACCGGAATTCGACATTTACCACCGCGCTTCTGTCGCGCTAGATACGGCCTGATCGTATGCTATCCATCGTCAATATCATTCTCCCCGTCTTCGCGCTGATTTTCGCAGGGTATGCGTTGCGCCGCTTGAATGTGTTGAGTACGGCGGCATGTACCGAGTTGAACCGTTTCGTCGTGTATCTGGCCTTGCCTGCCCTGATGATCGACGTGATGATCAGCAGCCCGTGGCGTGCCTTTTACCAGCCGGGATTTTTGCTGGCCTTTGAATTGGCGGTGGGGATCATTTTTGTAGCGGTGCTGGCCTGGCGCTGGTTGCAAACGCGCAAGCTCGCGGAATCCACCATTGAATGCACGGCGGCTTCATACGCGAACACTGGCTACATCGGCCTGCCCTTGTGCGCGCTGACTTTCGGACAGGACAATCTGTTGCCTGCAATGGTCGGGGCAACACTGACCGTCTCGGTGAATTTTGCTGTTTCCATTGTGCTGATTGAAATCAGTGCCCAGGCAGAGGGAAATATCTGGCGCGTCATTCGCAAAGTGCTGGCTTCCCTGATCAAGAACCCACTTATTGTCGCGCCGCTTGTTGCAATTGCGATCAGCGCCAGTGGGGTGGTCGTGCCGCAAGGTATCGCGCAATCCATCAAATTATTGGGTGGCGCAGCCAGCCCGTGCGCACTGGTCGCCATTGGTCTGTTTTTGGCGTTGAAGCAGGAGCCGGCCAGCGTCCCACTCTCGACGGCCATTGTGCTGATCAAACTGATTGTGCAGCCGTTGCTTGCTTGGTATCTGGCATTCCACGTCTTCGAAATGCCTCCGTTATGGGCTAAATCCGCAGTATTGCTTAGCGCCCTACCAACCGGCACGGGACCCTTCATGCTGGCTGAGTTATACCGACGCGGCGGCGGGATTGCGTCGAGAACCATTCTGCTGTCCACCTTTGGGGCGGTTGCAACGTTGTGCATTTGGCTCGCCGTATTGAATTAAAGCAAAGATTTCAGCACACATGGCTGCTGAGGGAAAAACATTTGATAATATTGGCTTTGCAGGAAAAACCCCAGAAATGTTCGGGGTTCCTGGAGGGATTCTAAAATGAGCAGCCTTCAAACATCGTTGCTGAAAACGCTGAGTGCCAGCGGGTGGTTAGTGCGCAGTGACGGAAGTGGTATTTCTGCGGAGCGGGAAGAACTGCTGAGTAAGTGGCTTTTCGGAAAGCACAGCGTCAGCTTGCGCCTTGAATTGAAGCTCAATGACGTCAGCAAAACCGTGACGTACTCCGAAAGTGCCGTAGAGGAAAAGACGGGGTGGCTGCCGCCTGGTCGTCGTGTGGATCCTTTGATTGGTATGGCCGAGCACGAGGAAGCAAGGTTGTCCATAGAAAAGCAGGCAAAAAAATTTAGATGGATCTTTGAAGAGAAAGTGGCGGTGCCAGCGCTCGAGATCGAAAAGTGAGGCGGCTGGCGTAGTGGGCAGGCGAAGAAAAGGAGATATGCATGAAAAACATGCAACGCATGCTTCTTGCATTTTTATTTTTGATGGCAATCGTGTCGATTCTCATGCTCACGCGGCAGACAAAAGCCGCGACGGTGGAAGCTGTACGAGAAGCGACAGTGGAATCGATTCAGCCCTTACAACGACAACCGGGTGACGCGCGGCTATGGCATGCGCGCGCGCACGATATTGGCGAACCCCGCTGACACAATTGCCGCGTTTTTGTTGCGCCTCGCTTATGTGCAAGGCGCGTATTCTTGTCGCGGCCATACCTGAAGTCCAGTTGTACATGCCACCGAATTCTCATAACGCTCACAAACGTTGTTAGCCGCCCGATTTAATACGGATTGCCACTTCCTGCCACTATCATGCTGCGCCAATGCACCATTATTTTTGTATGCCTCGCATTGGCGGAACTGTTTGTTTATCTGACGGGCATTCGATTTCCTTCTGCGCTCATCGGGATGCTCATGCTGACGCTGTTCCTGAAACTGCGCTGGATCAAACTTGAATGGGTCAAGGATATTTCCGATTTCTTGCTCGCACATCTCGGGTTGTTCTTTGTGCCGCCTGGCGTGGCCTTAATGCTTCATTTTGACTTGATCGCCGCGGAGTTACTGCCGATAGTTGTTGCCACGCTGGTGAGCACGATTGCGGTGCTCGCCGTGACGGGGTGGACATACCAATGGATGAGGCGCAAGCGATGAGCGCATTCCTGGACTCCCCGATATTTGCCATCGCACTCACCGTCGGTGTGTACTGGCTTGCGCACGAATGTCAGCGACGAACCAAAATCGTCATTCTGAATCCCATCTTGATAGCGATGCTTATCATCATCGCGCTGCTCAAGATCAGCAATGTGTCGTATGCGTCCTATCACTCAGGTGGGCAATACCTGGAATTTCTACTGAAACCTGCCATCGTGGCGCTCGGCGTGCCGTTGTATTTGCAACTCGAACAAATCAAAAAACAAGCGCTACCGGTCATCGTGTCGCAATGTGTTGCGTGCGTGACGGGTGTGCTCACCGTCGTGCTGGTGGCGCACTGGCTGGGCGGATCGGTTCCCGTCATCATGTCTTTATCGCCGAAATCGGCCACGACGCCGATTGCGATAGAGGTTTCGCGCATGGTCGGCGGTATCCCGGCGTTGAGTGCGATCATCGTGATCCTGACAGGGATTTTTGGCGCGGCGTTTGGCATGACAATTTTGCGATTGCTCGCCATCAAGCGGCCGATGGCGCAAGGTTTGGCAATGGGCGCTGCCGCACATGCTGTTGGTACGGCGCAGGCCATGCAAAGAAACCGGAAGCTGGGCGCTTACTCAAGCATCGGACTGATTTTAAATGGGACATTGACGGGATTGTTAACGCCCTATTTGCTTCAGCTTCTGGGGTATTGAACGCCAGCCTTGATAAAGGCTGTTTGAGATCGACGCGAGGGAAACATCATGAAAAAAATTGCCAAGATAAGTTTTAACCGATTGCAGGTGATGTTCTCGGAATTTTTCGGGTTGGGTCGCGCAGTCACGATGAGTGCGGTGATCTTCACCGCCCTGGTTGTGGTGAGTGCCGTTTTCTGGTTTTTTTATTCTGCACCGCCGAGCACCATCGTGATAAGCACGGGCCAGGAAGGCACGATGTTCCATCGCAATGCAAAAAAATATGCTGAGATTCTGAAGCGCAAGAATGTCACTTTGAAGATTCTGACATCCAGTGGCTCCGAGGAAAACCTCAAGCGGCTCGCCGACCCCAATGTGCATGTCGATATTGGATTCGTTCAAGGCGGCATTGCGGATCGCGTCAAGGCAGACAACCTGGTATCGCTGGGGAGCATTGCGTATCAACCTATCTACGTGTTTTATCGTGGTGACAAGCCCGTTGAACTCTTGTCTCAGTTGAAGGGGAAACGGGTCGCTGTCGGCGCGTCGGGAAGTGGTGCGCAGATTCTTGCCAAGAAGCTGCTGTCCATGAATGGCATTGAACCCGGCGGCGAAACGCAGTTACTGGAGATCGATTCTGACGACGCCGCCAAGGAAATGCTGGCGGGAAAAATCGATGCCATTTTTTTGATGAGCGAATCTGCTGAAGGCAAGACGATCCGCACACTGATGCGCGCGCCGCAAGTGCATCTCTACAATTTCATACAAGCCGACGGTTATGTTCGGCGGATTCATTATCTGAACAAGCTGGAATTGCCGAGAGGCTCGCTCAACTTTGGCAAGAATCTTCCTGCCGAAAACGTAAGTTTGGTGGGGCCCTCGATTGAATTGATTGCGCGAAACGACTTGCACCCCGCCTTGTCCGATTTGCTTTTGGAGGCGGCGCGCGAAGTGCACGGGCGTCGGGGATTGCTGCGAAAGCAAGGGGAATTTCCGGCACCACATGAACGCGAATATCCGATTAGCGAAGACGCGCAACGTTACTACAAATCCGGGAAAAGTTTTCTTTATCGTGCGCTACCTTATACGCTGGCCAGTCTTCTCAGTCGGCTCTTGGTGGCATTTGTGCCGATGCTGGTGATCCTGATTCCCGGGATAAAAATCATTCCAAAGATTTACCGTTGGCGGATCAATCTGGGCATTTACCGCTGGTACCGCGCTTTGCTGGGTGTGGAGCAGGAACTGGTAGGGGAGCTGACACCACAAAAGCACGAAGAACTTCGTGAACGAATCGACTACATCGAGCAAGTGGTTAATGGCATGCGTGTCCCGGCTTCTTTCGCAGAACAGTTTTACGTCCTGCGTGGCCATATCGGATTTGTTCGTGAACGCCTCATGAGAAAATCACAAAGCGCTGATGCTGTGTGAGGAGGAGCGATTTTATCCTCAGAGATGGTGAGGGTATCTGCACTCTGCACGTTTTTTGAAACCGGAGTACACTCGAAACGACGCCGCAAAAAAAGCACCGGCCTTACCCTGTTGGCCGGATATGGAAAGTGAATATGGAATGCCAATAACCCAAAAGGAAAGCACCATGAGTACAGCACCGACTCCTGCCGTCATTACCGATAACCCCGCCGAGAAGCGTTTTGAAACGACCATTGAAGGTCACATGGCAAAGGTAGATTACAAGTTGGAAGGCAAAACTATTTATTTTGAACACACAACGGTGCCCGATGCGCTGCAAGGACGTGGATTGGGTGGTCAGCTTGTGCAAGCCTGCCTCAAATCTGCGCGCGACCGAGGGCTTTCCGTTGTCCCCGTCTGTCCCGTGTTCGTCGGTTACATGAAGAAGCGCCCCGAAACACACGACATTTTGTCAGCCGAAGGAAAAAAGGCAATTGAATAGTAGGGGAGAAAATTCACCTCCTTTTGTGACACAATGCGCCCCATAGAGGGGCGCTCTTTTTTTGTGATCCGGGGTTTGAACGATGCGTATTTTGATAATTGAAGACAACGCAGACATTGTGGCGAACCTGTATGCCTACCTGGAGCCGCGGGGGTACACGCTTGACAGTGCTGCCAACGGATATGGTGGCTTGGCGCTGGCAGCGCAAAACGAGTACGACGCAGTCATTCTTGATATCACGCTTCCCGGTATAGACGGATTGAATTTGTGCCGCAAATTGCGCGATGAGTTGCGAACCGCGACACCGGTCTTGATGCTGACGGCACGCGATACGATAGAAGACAAGGTGGCGGGTTTTGACAGTGGTGCTGACGACTATCTGATCAAGCCGTTTTCACTGGTTGAAGTTGAAGCGCGCATCAAAGCGCTGGTGCGACGCGCACGCGGAACGAATGTCATTGGCAATGCGCTGACGGTCGGCGATCTCAGCTTCGATCCGTCAACGCTGGAAGCGATGCGCGCGGGCAAGCCGCTGTCGCTCACGAAAACAGGGTACAAGCTGCTGGGGTGTCTGATGCGTGAGGCACCGAAGGTGGTGCCACGCGAAAAACTTGAAGAAGAAGTGTGGGGTGACGCACCTCCCGATAGTGACGCATTGCGCACCCACATTCACGCACTGAGACAAGCTATTGACAAAGCCCACCCTCATGCAATGTTGCGTACTGTGCAGGGTGTTGGATACAGGTTGGTTGGAAGCGATGAAAAAAATTGAATCACTGCATCGACGCATCGTCGTCGCTTTTGTGAAGCTGGCGGTCGGTTCGTGCCTATTTTTCGGCATTCTCGCGGCCATGACGGTGGAGGGGATTGAGTATTTGTTGGTTGATGAGCGCCTGGCTAATGTTGCCAGCTGGGCTTCTCCGCGTCACGCAGCCAGGATCCCGGTGGATATGCCGGCAGGGCTGGTGTATTACCACGGCGAGGAAATACCGGATTTCCTGCGCGGCGTGCCTGATGGAGTGCATGAGTTTTTCATTGACAATAAAGAGTTGCATGTTTTGTCTGGCCAGGACGCGGCAGGGCGCTATATCGTGGTGGATCATGCGAGTGAATACGACAAAATTGAGCTGGTTGTCTATTCGATGATGGCCATCGCCTGTCTGGGCTTCATTATGTTTTCACTTTATCTTGGGAGAGTGGTTGCGGGCGGTATCGTCACGCCGATCACTGCGCTATCGGCTGCCGTGCGCCAGGAAGTCGCAGTTCACGATATGCCTATGCTTGACAGGCAGGATGAAATCGGGGGTTTGGCGCGCGCGTTTGTTGCGCGAACTGAAACGCTGAAGCGTTTTTGGGATCGCGAGCGATTCTTTACCGGCGATGTCAGTCACGAGTTGCGCACACCGCTGACGGTCATCATCGGAGCGGCAGAAATCATTCAGATGAACATGGGCAACCAGATTTTGCAACAAGAGGCTGCCGAGCGTATTTTGCGCACGGCAAACGAAGCGGCTGAATCCATCACGGTGCTCCTGCTACTGGCGCGCTCGCCGGAATCAATCGACGCGCCAGAGACGAGCATGTCGGACGTTGTCCAGAATGAGTTAAATAAACATCGACCCTTACTGGACGGCAAACCAATCATTTTGGAAAGTATTGTGCAAGATGATTTCCTGGTGTTGGCGCGACAAGAGTTGCTGTCAGCCATTGTGGGGAACCTGATACGAAATGCCTGCTTGTACACGACACAAGGCACCGTCAAAGTGAAAGTTCAAAGTCCTTACATTGTTGTGGAAGACACGGGCTCAGGATTGCCGGACTTTTTGCGCGCCAGGTTAATGAAAGAATCAGTTAATGAGGAACACACTGGTGCCGCAGGAACGGGATTGGGGCTGTCGCTGGTGTCGAGAATCTGCGATCACCTTGGTGTGCATCTTCATGTTGTAAGCCACCCCGACCGCGGAACGGTTTTTCACATCGATTTTTCTTCGGTTTTAACCAAATCTTAACGCCACTCTCACAAAAACATAACCTGCGTCGCGATAACCTGAAACTGTAGGTTGAAGAGGGTTTCTTCGGCCTGCCAATTCTGGAGTCCGTCGCAAACATGATATTCCTGCAAAGAAACAGGCTGGCTACGCTCAAGCTGACAGCCAATCCCGTTATTTTTACTTTGGCGGCCTCGATTTTTTTGGCGCTCGCCTACAACGCAACTTTCTGGAATAGATTTTTTGAAGTTACCGGCGGGGTCAGCTATAAAAATATCCCGTTTTATGTCGCTACGTTCTTGATCATGGTGCTCGTATTTAACGCATTCTTTACGGCGATTGCGTTTCGACCGCTCATCAAACCTGTTCTGACTTTAATATTTTGCACGACTGCGTTCGCAGCATATTTCATGCATCGCTATGGCGTCAGGATTGATGCCGCAATGATGCAGAATGTGATCGAAACCAATGCGCGCGAAGTAGCTGATTTGCTGAATTGGCGCATGGCGATGTTCTTTCTCACCTTGGGCGTGGTGCCATCGATCATCGTCTGGCGTACCAAGCTGACGTTTCCGGACGTGCGGCGCAATTTGCTCATCAAATGCAGCGTCATTGGACTGTCACTGATTGCCGCCATCGGATTGACTGTCGCGTTTTACAAGCACTTTGCCCCGACATTTCGTCAGCATCGTGATCTGCAATTTATGTTGACGCCGATCAACTACCTGTGGGCGACTAACAGTTATTTGAAGCGAAAATTAGGTAGGCCGAAGGTGGTTGCGCCGCTTGGAACTGATGCGGTCAAAGGGGCACTGTGGCATGAAAAAACGCGCAAGACGGTGACGGTGATCGTGCTGGGGGAGACCGCGCGCGCGATGAATTTTTCGCTGAACGGCTATGCGCGCAATACAAACCCGGAATTATCGAAGCAAGCCGGGTTGGTTAATTTCACGAATGTACAATCCTGTGGCACAGCGACGGCAGAATCGGTGCCTTGCATGTTTTCATCGCTTGGAAGAAACAATTATTCCGACAGCAAAGCAAAAAGTCAGCAGGGCTTGATGGATGTGCTGTCGCACGCAGGGTTTGATGTGCTGTGGCGCAACAACAATTCCGGCTGCAAGGGTGTGTGTGATCGGGTCGAACACGAAGACATGTCCAAGCCCGTGGCGGGCAACGCATTATGCACGGATGAAGAATGCTATGACGAACATTTGCTGGATGGGTTGCCGGAACGGATTCGGTCGTCGAAAAAAGACATGGTGATCGTGTTGCATCAAAAGGGCAGCCATGGACCGACTTACTGGAAACGCTATCCGGAAAAATTCAGGCAGTTCGGGCCGGAATGTGCAACAAGCGATTTGCAGGAATGTTCAAGCGAGGCGATCGCTGCCACATACGACAACACCATTCTGTACACCGACCATTTCGTCAGCCAGACCATCAATATGCTGCGGCGGATGGAGAAGAATGAAGGAATAGACGCATCGCTGATCTATATTTCTGATCACGGCGAATCCCTGGGCGAAAACGGCATGTATCTTCATGGCGCGCCGTATCGTTTCTCACCGATTGAACAGCGCCACGTGCCGTTCATGGTATGGATGTCGGACAGTTTCCGCTCGCAATTTGCAATTGATGCGACATGCCTTGCGGCGCGATCCAGTCAAATGCTCTCGCACGACAATCTGTTTCACTCCGTTCTGGGGATGCTGAACATCAAGACTTCAGTGCGTAATCCTGCGTTGGATCTTTTCCACGCGTGCACGTAGCAAGCGAACAGCGGCGGGCGTTTATTGCGGGGGCTAACGCCGGATGGTGCGACGCAGCATCTCCGGCGTGATGCTTGAACAAACGTCCAGCTCCTGAGAAGGGGTAGTGCAGGCATTGCAGACGCTACAGTCACTGGCCGCGGATGCTTGTTTGATTGAGCGCGCGACCAACTTCTTCTCCATACGCGTCCATCCGCAGCGTCGTGCCAGACGCACCATACCAAAGCCAAACCGACGCCGCAAGTTGCGTGACATGAAATGCAAAATCACGCTGATGGTAGCGATGGCGACGATGATGCCCACAATAATTTCTTGTATCATCCGGAACCTCCGGTCAGCAAGATGGCAATCCGATACGTGGCGAAGGCAGCCAGATATGCCAAGGCAAACATGTAGATCAACATGGCTACAGCAGGCATCCACGAATTGGTTTCGCGCTTGACGGTGATGATCGTGGAAATGCATTGTGGCGCGAAGACATACCAGGCCAGCAAGGAAAGCGCGGTTGGTAAAGACCAGGACGACGCGATCATCGGCGTGAGCATGACGGATAGTTCATCGCCGGTCGCGGAGAGTGCGTAAACGGTGCCGAGCGCACCGACGGCCACTTCGCGTGCTGCCATGCCGGGAATTAAGGCAATTGTGATTTGCCAGTTAAATCCAATTGGCCTGAAAATCACTTCGAGCCAAAGGCCGATTCTTCCCGCAAAGCTGTATTGAATTGCGGGGCCGATAGCGCCTTCCGGTGGAGAAGGAAAGGTGGAGAGAAACCACAGCACAATCATTAAAGCCAGGATGATTGTGCCAACGCGTGTGATGAAGATGCGTGCGCGCTCCCATAACCCGATGGCGAGACCGCGCAGGTTCGGCCAGTGATAATTTGGCATTTCCAGCATCAGCGGCGTAGTGCGGTTTTTCGCAAAGATATGCTTGAAAATGTAGGCGACCAACATCGCCGAGACAATGCCTGCAAGGTAAAGACCAAACAAAACCAGGCCTTGCAGATTGAAGATGCCGACATCCTTTTCAGGAATGAAGGCACCGATAATCAGCGCGTACACCGGCAAGCGCGCCGAGCAGGTCATGAGCGGCGCAATCATGATGGTGGCAAGCCGATCACGTGGATGTTGAATGGTGCGTGTGGCCATAATGCCTGGAACCGCGCAGGCAAAGCTCGATAGCAAAGGGATGAAGGCGCGACCAGACAAACCAACGCACCCCATCAAGCGATCCAGTAGAAATGCGGCGCGCGGTAAGTAACCTGACTCTTCCAGCGCGAGAATGAAAAAGAACAGGATCAAAATCTGCGGCAGGAAAACCAGTACGCTGCCGACACCGGAAAGGATGCCTTCCACCAAGAGGCTGCGCAGGATGCCTTCGGCCATGTTTTGCGCGAGCCAGGTGCCGAGTGCGTCCACGCCGCTTTTGATCACATCCATCGGGAACTTCGACCAACTGAAAACTGCTTGAAAGACAAGGAAGAGCAGTGAAGCAAGAATGACGTAGCCCAGTACGGGATGCAGTGCAAACTTGTCCAATCGCTCGCTGCGCGTTGAGGTTCTGCCTTCTTTTCGGATGCACAAATCAAGGATGCGGCGCACGTCACGTTGCATGGCTTCTGCAGTAGGAGCCGCTTCCGGCAATTTGGGGGCGACGCAAGGCGCATATTGTAATTGCGAAGCCAATGCATCGAGTTGCGCAATCAACGCGTTTGCACCGCCGGATTGGATGGCAACGGTTTCGACGACCGGCATGCCAAGCTCGTTTTGCAATAACTGTTTGTCGATATCCAGTCCGCGATCCCGCGCAACGTCCATCATGTTCAATGCCAACAGCATCGGTCGATTAAGGCGAGCCACTTCCAGCGCCAGACGCAGATTGAGTCGGAGATTGGTGGCATCCACGACGAGGATGATGATATCGGGCAGAGGCTCGCCATCCAGTGTGCCTGAAAGTGCATCGCGGGTGATGAGTTCATCGGGCGTCATGGGCGTGAGACTGTATGCGCCGGGCAGATCAATAATGCGAAAATCCATGCCGGAGGCAGACGTGAAGGAGCCTTCTTTGCGATCAACCGTCACGCCAGAATAATTGGCGACTTTCTGGCGTGCGCCAGTCAGCCGGTTGAACAGGGCGGTCTTGCCGCAGTTGGGGTTGCCGACGAGCGCGACTTGCAGTGAGCGAGCGATTCTGGTCATGCGCCCTCCCGCACGATATCTTGCGCGATGCGGATCATCGCGGCTTCACGGCGACGCAAGGCAAAAGTTGTGCTGCCGACGCGTACCGCCATCGGATCGCGTCCGGGAAAAGATTCAGCGATGATGCGCACGGTTTCGCCCGGCGCGAATCCCAATTCCAACAGACGCGTTTGCACCGCCTGTTCGTCCTCGGTATGGACGGGAATCAGACCCGTTATCACGGCGCTATCGCCCTTGTGCAGCAAGGCCAAGTGACATACAGCAGGTTTAGTTGTTTCGGACATAATGCAGCCAGCAATCTCAATATCGACACCATAGCATTGGTGCAAGAAACGTTCCCGATGGTGTAATTTGTGCAAGCACGTTTTCGCCAGCTCAGAAAACCAATCCACGTTTAAGTTGGCACGGCGTATTGCCATTCAGCGCAATACGCCGTGGTGCAAGACGCTGGTTTTTAGGGCGTGAGGGGTTTGATTTTGCCGCAATTGTCACTGAGGAAGCTGCCGCTGACTTGCGAGTTTTGATTGGTGGCGCGTCCGCCGAGGGTACCGTTGAAAGTTGATTTGATATTGAAACGGGTGCTGCTCATGGTGCCGCTGGCGGTGCCTGTGCCTTTCATGTTGGGGCCATTACAGACGTACTCTGCCGAGAAATTGTCGCCGTTTTGTTTCGCATTTTGCGTCTTGCATTCCTTGCTTTGCTGACCCGGGACACTGTTTTGCGCCAGCATGGTTTTGGAGTAACACACCTTGGTTTTCATCCCGCCACTTCCCATATCTGGAACCTCAATCCCCATCTTGCGCATTTGCGCCGCTTGCGCGGGGGATATTTTCGGTGCCGCTTTCATGGCGTCAGATGTCATCGTGATTTGCCACAAGCCGGGTTTCATGGGGGAGGGGGTGTTGGCTTTGGCGGATGCTACCAGTGAGAGGCATAGGAGAGCGGGAAGAAGCGTTTTTCGCATAGGGACTCCTGAGAATAATCAAGTGAAGAAACCCATTTACCCTGAAGGGAGGGCCATCGAGGGAATACAAGGACTAATTCTCCATTTTTCGGGGGATTGAGGCAAGGCAGAAGACAGAATAAAGACAGTAAATTGCGCTACACTTGCTCGCAGGAGATTAGGAAAGCTGCGCTGTGGAATATTTAACGAATTTTCAGGATTCTGGCTACACGATAGATGTTTTGCACCTCTTTCGCGGGGTCAAACACGATGTTGTTCGCAAGGCGCTGGCCACTTGCCCGGTCATGCACATTGCCGCTGGCAAGACTGTTTCTGAAGTCTTGCGCAGAGGGGGCAATTTGTACATATTGCTGCGCGGCGAGCTCGGCGTGCTCGCGGATCAGCACGCGGAGCCAGACGAAGGATCAGGCTTTAACGTGCTGCCGGGAGAGTGTTTCGGCGAAATGTCCGTGTTCGATGAACAGGTTGGGTCGCCGCTGATTACCGCAAAGAAAGACTCCGATGTGTTGGTCATCGATGCGGCTCGGCTGTGGCAAATCATAGAAGAAATCAATGGCGTTGCGAGAAACCTGCTGCATTTGTTGTCGTTCCGAATACAGGCGGCCAATGCGCGCTTGAGGCAGCGTCGCAAAGTTGGGCGGTTCTATCAACAGATGTCCATGCTGGATGGGTTGACCGGGTTGTATAACCGCGCGTGGCTGAATGAAAATTTGCCATTACTGATTGGGAATGCCGGTGCCGCAGTCAGGCCTTTGTCCGTGGTCATGATCGATCTTGATCACTTTAAACAGTTTAACGATCAAAATGGACATCTTGCGGGAGACAGTGCACTCAAGACGGCAGCGCTGGTGTTTTGCGAAGCCTTGCGTCCGACGGATTTTGCCGTACGCTATGGTGGTGAAGAATTTACTGTCATCTTGCCGGGCACCGATCAAAAAACCGGCATGATGGTGGCGAATCGACTGTGTTCCAGAATGCGTGAGGCCATTGTATTTGACGACATGCGCGTGCCCTTGCCGCATGTCACGGGGTCGTTTGGGGTGGCCGCCTTGCGTTCAGGTCAGGATGCCGATGCACTCATGGGCAGTGCTGATGAAGCGTTATATCGCGCCAAGCAGGCGGGGCGCAACTGCGTCTCTGCATAAAACAGTGATGCTTGCAATATCGCTGAGCGCCACCCTTCTCTATTTAAGGAGAACAGGATGATCCGCAATTACAAACTGGTACCGATCCACGATGCTGTGCCGGGGATGGTGTTGTCCGATAATTTGCTGGATCGTCATGGCAAGATTTTGTTGTCCGCAGAGACCGTGTTGAATGACAAGTTGCTGGAATCCCTGCGTCGCTACGATATCGACATGATTCCCGTTAAAGCCGAGGCATTGACGGCAGAAGAAAAAGCCGCAGAAACACAGGCGCGGCTGGACAGGTTGAATCGGCTATTCAGAAAACACAATTACGGCAACGAAGAGGAACATGCCAATGAAGTGCTGCTGTCATGTTTGAAGGATTTTCGACAGGGAGGGGACGATGAAGATATCGGTAGATGAGGTCGTCAGCAACATTCAATGCCTTCCCTCGATGCCTGCGGTCGTCATGGAGGTGTTGGAGAGCGTTGATCAGGAAAGCGTCAACCTCAATCAGCTGACCCGAAAAATTCTTCTTGATCAGGCGCTCACTGCCAAAATTTTGCGTTATGCAAATTCGTCTTTTTATCGAACGCAAACCAAAGTCACCACGATTCAACAAGCCATCAACCTGATCGGCATTTCAGGCGTACGCAACCTGATCATGACCACGATGCTCCAGTTCAGTTTTCCCGAAGTGCAATGCAAGGGATTTGACTTTAACGTGTTTTGGCATCATTCCGTGGCCGCTGCCGTATCCGCCAAGGCGATTGCGCGCAACCTTCAACTGAATCAGGATTACGCTTATACGGCGGGGCTATTGCACGACATCGGCAGGCTCGTGTTGGTAACACGCTTCACGAAACAATACGAGTGTGCGCTCGCGTACAAGGCGGAGCATGACTGCTATTTGCTGGAAGCCGAACGCGCAGTGCTTGAAACGGACCATCCCGCCGTGGGGCAGATGCTGGGGGCGCACTGGAATTTTTCGCAAGGCATGCAAAATGCGATTGCCAGACATCACGAACCAGATATAGGGGCAGGCGATCTGGTGGCTGCGGTGGTACACGTTTCAGACGCCATTGCGCACGGCCTGGATTTTACCCACGATCCCAATGATCTCGTTCCGCCCGTGTCGATGACGGTGTGGAATGCGCTCAAGCTGGATCGGGAGACCGCCAAACGCCTTTTCCGGGAAATCGAACTCCGCTTTGAAGCTGCGCGCGTGGGGTTGGCCGCATAGTTTTTCTTGTTGCATCTATAAGGTATGATGGCAGGGCTATGCATACCTTTCTCTGGCACGATTACGAAACCTTTGGCGCAAATCCGCGTCGCGACCGTCCCGCGCAATTTGCCGCCATACGCACCGATGCTGATTTGAACGAGATCGGCGAACCCTTGGTGTTGTACTGCAAGCCGACGCCAGACACACTTCCCGAACCGCAGGCATGTTTAATCACGGGCATCACCCCGCAGGAATGTCTGGAAAAAGGTTTGCCGGAATATCGCTTTGCTGCGGAAATCGAACGTGCCTTTTCGCAACCCAATACCATTGGCGTCGGGTACAACTCCATTCGCTTTGATGATGAAGTCACGCGTTTCTTGTTCTGGCGCAATTTGATTGATCCTTACGCCCGTGAATGGCAAAACAATTGCGGGCGCTGGGATGTGCTGGACGTTGCGCGCGCCGCGTATGCACTGCGTCCGGACGGCATTGTTTGGCCAAAAAATGGCGATGGACGCATCAGCTTCCGTTTGGAAGATTTGGCTAAGGCCAACGGCTTGCAACATGATGCCGCGCATGACGCCTTGTCCGATGTGCGCGCCACCTTGGACTTGGCGCGCCTGATTCGCCAGAAGCAACCGAGACTGTTTGATTTTTGTTTTGGGTTACGACAAAAAGATCGCGTCGCAGATGAAATCGGTTTGCAAATGGATCCCGCGAAGCGGCAGCCCTTTCTGCATATCTCAGGCATGTATTCGCCGGAACGCGGTTGCATGGCATTGATGCTGCCGCTTGCGCAACACCCGACAAACAAAAATGAAATCATTGCCTGGGATTTGTCCGACGACCCGTCGCAACTCCTCTCGCTGGATGCTGAAACCATTCGCGCACGGATGTTTACCAAAGCCGATGATTTGCCAGAGGGCGTGGATCGGCTACCCATCAAAACCATTCACCTCAATCGCTCGCCCATCGTGATCAAGGATTTGCGTACGCTCTCACCGGATATGGCAAAAAAATGGGGCATCGATATGGAAAGCGCATTCCATCACGCCAGGCAAGCGACCGACTCCACTGCGCTGACCCAAAAAATGACGCGTGTCTGGCGTGAGGTCTATCGACAAGCGCAAGAGGACGACGTGGATGTTGATGAAGACTTGTACGGCGGATTTGTCGGCAACGCAGATCGCCGACAACTCAATCGCGCACGCGCATTATCACCGCAGGGGTTGGCCACAACGCGATTCAGTTTTGAAGATGGCAGGCTGGATGAACTGTTGTTGCGCTACCGCGCGAGAAACTTTCCGGAAACGCTGGCAGCTGAAGAAATGAAAACGTGGCGCGAACATTGCGCGCAGCGGCTGACGCATTATGAAAGCTGGCGCCAGGAAGTGACACGCTTGCGTGAGACTGCGGACGCACGTGGACAGGCTGTGCTGGATGCCTTGCGGGAATATGGCAAAGGGGTGCGCCAGTTTTCCGGCGTGTGCGTTTAAGTGCCATACAGAAAGACTTTACCCATGGAAATAAAAACATCTTATTTATTTCCATGCAGAAAATGATTGCAGCAGATATGCAACAAATGCAAAGCGACAATCAATGAGTTACTAACCTGATATTGAGGAATATCAAACTTATCCATTAGCATCGCCAGACATTGGTTTGCGAATGTTTTCAAGGCATTCGATTTTTGGAACAAAAAACGTTTGGGGCAATGTTCCCCAAAGCATGTCTGGAGTTGTTGATGAAGGCAAGGCAGGTTCTTCCTCCCCCGCACGCACAAGCTACGGGGCGGGGCAAATGCTGAAAAGAATATTGTGTCAATTCCGCTGCGCCGCAAAACGACGCACAAGCAAAAATGGGCTGATTTGGTATTTTGTCGGAGTGAGTTTTGGCGTCGCTCTGTTCACGAATGCCCTTGCCCAATCTTCCGCAACAATTGCCGCACAAGAACTTCAGCGTCAGCAAGAGCGTGAACGCATTCTGCGCCAGCAACAAGAAAAAACACCCGATGTTCGACTTGAACGCCCACAAACCAAAGGCGATACGGATCGTTTGCCTATTGATGAATCTCCTTGTTTCAGGATAGAGCGTATTGCATTAACAGGCGATGCCGTTGAAAAATTCCAATGGGCGTTGGAATACGCCAATTTGACTGATGATCAGCAAAGTGATCCGGTTTTGAAGCGTTGTTTGGGCATGCGCGGCATCAACCAAGTTATGCGCCGTATGCAAAATGCGATCATTCAGCGCGGGTATGTCACCACCCGCGTGCTGGCCGCACCACAAGATTTAAAAACGGGCACACTGACCTTAACCTTGATACCCGGACGCATTCGTCATATCCGTTTTGAAAAAGGAACAGATATACGAGCAACGCAGATAAATGCCATGCCAGCCCAGCCAGGCGATTTGCTCAATTTACGCGACATCGAACAAGCGCTAGAAAACTTCAAACGCGTCCCCACAGCGGATGCAGACATTCAGATCATCCCAGCCGAAGGAAAAAACGCCAAGCCCGGTGAAAGCGATGTCGTCATCAAGTGGAAGCAAGGATTCCCGTTCAGGATTTCCTTGTCGGCGGACGATTCAGGCACCAAGGCCACTGGCAAATATCAGGGCGGAGTAACCGTTTCCTACGATCATTGGTGGATCCTCAACGACTTATTCTATGTCAGCTACAACCATGATTTGGGTGGCGGTGATCCGGGAAAACGCGGGACGCGTAGTCATACCGTGCATTATTCCGTTCCCTACGGTTACTGGCTGCTCGGCTTGACCACGAGTGAGAACAACTACCACCAGCAAGTGGCCGGTGCCTCGCAAAACTACATTTACAGCGGCAAAAGCCAAAACAGCGACATCAAGCTTTCCCGATTGATTTACCGCGATGCAGTGCGCAAAGACATTCTTTCTATTCGCGGTTGGTATCGCGAATCGCAAAACTACATCGACGATACGGAAGTGGAAGTCCAGCGCCGACGTATGGCGGGATGGGAATTCGGCGCTTCTCACAAGGAGTTCATCGGTGCCAGCACGCTGGATGCCAACCTGAATTACAAGCGCGGTACAGGTGTCATGGGATCCCGTCGCGCGCCAGAAGAAGATTTCGGAGAAGGCACTTCCAGGCCTACCATCATCACCGCCGACGCCCAACTCAATGTGCCGTTCGCTATCGGAAAAGAACGATTCCGCTACAACGCATCCTGGCGACAGCAATGGAACCGCACGCCACTGGTGCCGCAGGATCGTTTCTCCATTGGCGGACGTTACACCGTGCGCGGGTTTGATGGCGAGTCGGTGCTGATGGGAGATCGTGGCTGGTTGATCCGCAATGATTTGGGATGGACGGTCGATCCATCAGGACACGAACTTTATCTGGGCGTTGATCACGGAAAGGTTAGTGGTCTAAGTGCACATGATCTGGCGGGCACATCGCTGACAGGAGCGGTCATCGGTTTGCGGGGAAACATCAAGGGCGTGAACTATGACGCTTTTGTTGGCCACCCTATTCATAGACCCAGTGGATTTCAAACTGATTGTGGCGTTGTTGGGTTCAATGTGATTTGGTCGTATTGAAAAGTACCAGGCGATTGCAGCAAATATATGAAAACAGAGAGGTCAGGGAGCGCAGCATGAACAAGCATTGTTATCGCGTCATATTTAATAAAGCACGTGGCATGTTGATGGTTGTGTCCGAGAAAGTCGCTAGCCAAAGGAAAGCAGCAGGTCAAACTGTGGATCAACCGGCACTCTCGTCACCATCCACAGTTTTCGCGACCGTGCGCGCAGTGACGTTCACCATTTGGGCTATGTTGGGTGCGCTTATGCTACCGGCAACCAGTTTTGCCCAGATTGTGGCCGATCCCGGTGTGCCAGCCAATCAGCGACCTGTGGTCTTGAATGCAGCCAACAGCGTGCCGTTGGTGAATATCCAAACCCCGAGCACAGCAGGAGTCTCGCGCAACACCTATAGCCAGTTCGATGTACAAAAGCAAGGCGCCATACTGAACAACAGTCGTACCAATGTTCAAACGCAATTTGGCGGTTACGTCCAAGGCAACCCCTATCTTGCGGGCGGCACGGCAAAAGTGATTCTCAATGAAGTCAACTCCAGCAATCCCAGCTATTTGAATGGCTATGTCGAAGTAGCAGGCTCAAGAGCGCAAGTCGTGATCGCCAACCCCGCAGGGATTTCATGCGATGGCTGCGGCTTTATCAACGCCAACCGTGCCACCCTGACGACGGGTACGCCGATCATGAACGGCGGTAATCTTGAAGGCTATCGTGTTGAACGCGGCACGATAATCATTAGCGGTGCTGGCATGGACGCCAGTCAGACGGACTATACAGATGTCATTGCGCGCGCGGTTTCCATCAATGCCGGTGTCTGGGCAAATGATTTGAGGGTAACGGCCGGGGCAAACCAAGTTAACGCAGACAACACCACGGCAACGCCCATTGTTGGCATAGGCGCTGCGCCTGTCGTTGCAATTGATGTGGCCAACTTGGGCGGCATGTATGCCGGCAAAATTTCGTTGGTCGGTAATGAAGCTGGCGTGGGGGTGCGCAATGCGGGTGAGATCGGCGCAAGTGTCGGCAACGTCATGGTGACGGCAGACGGCAAGATAGAAAATACTGGAACCATTTATGGGCAAGGCGACGTCACCCTGATAACAAGCGATAGCCTCGACAATACCGGCAGCGGTCGCATTAACGGCAACAACATTTCGCTGGCAGCCAAAACGCTCAACAATCAACGGGATGGCAATGATGTACCCGTTATCGCAGCCTTTAACCGTCTCGATATTGGCGCAGAAACCATCAACAATACTGACCATGGGCTGATTTACAGCGATGGAGACATGGTGATCGGCGGTGGGCTGGACGCCAACTTCAAAGCGATGGGACAGGCGAATACCATCAACAATAACAGCGCCACGATGGAAGCCGGTGGCGTGCTGGCGATTGCCGCGCAGCAGATCAACAACACGAACGAGCATTTTTCAAAGCAAGACGACGTTGAGATCGGTAAAGAATATATCGTCGAATACCAGACCACCGGTTCACCCTATCGTTATTTGGCAGGCACTGAAGGTGTATACAACTACAACCGTGGCAAGGTCGTTTGTCTGGCCACGCCGACGGGCAACTCAGATAACTGGAATCGTTACAATTACTATCGCACCACAACGGAATCACAGGTGGTCACTTCCGATCCAGGACAAATGATTGCCGGTGGGGATATGATTATCGCCGCAGGTAACGTCTTGAATGATAAAAGCGTCATGATGGCGGGTGGTACGGTTGATATCACGGCGGGGTCATTCAACAATGTAGCCGCGACGGGCGCGCGCACGGTGAGGGACGACGGCACTTACACGAATTTTTACCGGAAAACGCATACGTGGAGTTCCGATGACACGCGCAGCAGAAGTTACGGTTATGCACCCGCGTCGACGGTTGAAACCCTCAATCTTGATGTGGCTCAAAAGCTGGATACGACTGCCCCTGAGTATGCAGCACAGCCTACACCCTTTCCGGGCTTTGCTTTTGCAGCGCTTCCATCGGTTCCTGAAAGTGAGGCGCGACCTGAATATGTGAATTACCGCACCTGGCTCAGTTCCGATTACATGTTAGGCGCGATGGCGGCTGATCCCGCCACAACACAAAAGCGCGTGGGTGATGGACTCTATGAACAAAGATTGGTTCAAGAGCAGGTAGCGCAACTCACAGGACGCCGCTTTCTGGAAGGTTATGCGGATAACGAATCGCAATACATGGCGCTTATGGACAATGGCGCGACCTTTGCGCAAGCGCAGCAACTCACGGTTGGCGTAGCACTGACGGCAGCGCAAGTCGCTGCCCTGACCAGCGATATTATCTGGCTGGTTGAGAAAGACGTAAAACAGTCGGATGGCACCATCGTCAAAGCGCTGGTGCCGCAACTTTATGTGCAAGCGAAAGAAGGCGACCTGCACCCTTCCGGCGCACTGATCGCAGGCGACAACGTCAACCTCAATGTCAGCGGCGATTTAGGCAATCAGGGGACGATAGCCGGACGCAACATCGTTGCGTTGACGGCCGATAACATCCAGAACATGGGTGGACAGATATCCGGCAAGACGCTTGCCGTTGTCGCTCAAAACGATATCGATAACGAAGGCGGCCAGATCACGGCAAGCAATGCCATGTACCTGAATGCCGGACGCAACATCAACATCAACTCTACGACCAGCACGCAAACGAATGAAAGCGGCAGCCGCACCACCATCAATCGCGTGGCAGGGTTGTATGTGACCGGCGGAGAAGGCACGCTGGTGGCTTCCGCAGGAAATGACATCAACCTGCTTGCAGCGGCGCTGGTCAACAAGGTTCAACCCCAGCATATTGGCGACGGCATGACGACGGGTAGCACGACGATTGTGGCGGGCAACAACGTAAATCTGGGCACAGTCACCGAAACCTACAACAACACCATCGGCGGCGGCAAGAATTACCGCAAGGATGGCAGCAGTACCGAAGTGGGCAGCACGATACAAACTCAAGGCGATATTACGCTGCAGTCTGGTCAGAACGTGAATGCCAAGGCAGCCAATGTTACTTCTGAATCAGGTGCGGTGAATGTTAGTGCGGGTAATGACGTATATTTGGCAGTGGGAGAAACGCAACAAAGTGTAGATGAGGCGCACAAGTATAAGAGTAAAAATGCTGTTAAAAAAAGTACGACAACCACGCGGGATACTTACGACGAGTCAGCCGTAGTGGGAACCACGCTGAGCGGACAGTCAGTTTCCGTAACGGCAGGAAATGACATTGCGCTCGCAGCCAGCAACATCGTGGCCGAACAGGAAGCAAAATTGTATGCAGGGAATGACATCACCATTCAATCTGTCGAGGGAGTAATAAGTCGCAGCAACTTTAAAGAGGTCAAGAAATCTACGAGAGGGGCTATACAGAAAGTAGGTAAAGTGATGACGAGTTACGGGTTGCTGACAGGGGATCCAACGATATTAAGTTGGGCACCGATATTGATGACACAAAAAAACACCGTTAAAAACGCTTCCGTAGTGCAAACGGTTGTCACAGGCAGCAGCGTATCAGGTAACAGCGTTGATATTGTTAGCAACCGCGATACCACCATCAAAGGCAGTACGGTGGTGGCCGATGCAGACATCAACATCACAGCAGGGCGTAATCTCAGTATTGAAAGCGCAGAAGAAACGATTGCGCAACAAAGCATGAGTAAGAGCAAAACCAGTGGCTTTGTCGGCAAATGGTGGCAACCGGCGGTTGGCGTTGTGAAGCAAAACAATGACGGTGCCAAGACAACCACGACGCAAGTGCGCAGCCAAATTGCCAGTCTTGGCACAGAAGGCGATGGCAACGTCAATCTTCATGCGGGCGATCAATACAAGCAAACTGCCAGCGATGTCATCGCGCAAGCTGGCAATGCTGGCCAGGGCAATATAGACATTGCAGCCAAAAATATTGAAATTGTCGCGGGTGAAGAAACAGGGGAAAGCACCCAGCACAGCAAATACAGCAAGATATCCATGGGCGGCACGATCAGCGTACCCATCCTCGAAGCGCTCAAAAGCATCAAAGCCATGAAAGAGGCATCCGATAACACCGGTAATCCGCGGATGAAAGCGCTGGCTGCCGCCAATGCCGCCATGTCAGCGCAAAGTGCTGCGGCAGCAGTCACGCAAGCTTTTTCAGGACAGGTTGGCATTAAGGTTGGGGTGAGCCTTGGCAGCAACAAATCAGAAAGCAGCAGCAAAGAAACGAGCAATACCGCCAGCGAATCCAGAGTGGTTGCCAGCAACGACATCCACATCAATGCCGCTGGCGCAGGCCAGGACAGC
>QZKY01000012.1 GCA_003605115.1 Oxalobacter sp. | reverse complement strand
GCGAAGCAAGATGAACCCAAGCCAAAGAAAGGCGGCAGATACAGGCCTCAAAGAGTCAGGGCCATCATTAGCGCCAGGTTATGCAGAAGCCAGCGGCAGTCAAGGCAGTGTGACCCAAAGCGGCATCAGCGGTGCGCAAATCACGATTACGGATGACGCCCAACAACAAGAGAGAACAGGACAAGATGCGGCCACCACCATCGCCAGCTTGAACCGTGATGTCTCCACAGACAAAGACAGCTCCAACAGCCTGAGCAAAGCCTGGGATGGCAACAAGCTGCAACAGCAAGTGCAGGCAGAGGCGCAGATTGTTGCCGAGTTCGGGAAAAATGCCAGCAAGGCGGTGGGGGATTATGCGCAAACGAAAGAGGCAGAACTTAAAGCGCAAGCAGATAAAGCAGGAACGGAAGCTGAGCGAAAAGCGTTGATGGATGAAGCGAAGAAGTGGGGCGAAGGCGGCGCGTATCGTGTTGGACTGCATACGATTGTGGGCGGACTCACGGGTAATGTGCAAGGTGCGTTGGGCGCGGGAGCGAGTGCGTATGCTGTACCGGACATCGCCAAGCAAATCAATGCGATGGACATACCCGATGGACTCAAACAAACGCTGATAGCCACAGCAGGCACTGCGGCAGGCGCAGCGGTGGGGGGCACTTCAGGTGCAAGTGCTGCAGCAAGTCAGACGGTGAATAATTATCTCAAGCATGAAGAGATACTGGCCTTGGTCAAGGCGATAGAAGAAGGTGATGAAGAAAAGAAAAAGGAACTGCATGCACGTGATGCGCAGCGCCAGAATGAACTGAATGCCTGCGGTACGACAAATTCGCCAGAATGCAACAGCATTCGTCAGGAAGCGCGCAATGCAGCGATAGAGATTGGGCACAATTACCAGGATCGCACGGTAGATATACCCAGTGGTTACTGGCTATGGGGCATGCGAACCATTGGAGAAGGTGGCGGCACTTTGGATGGTGGCAATGCGGGTTACGCAAAAGGCGCTGCGATAGGCGCGAAGAATAGCGTCGTCAACATGGCAGAAGGTTTATGGGAGGCTGGAAAGTTTGCCTTTTACACCCAAGGCCTTGAGAATCCGGAAATTTATGAAGCCAATGCACCGCGATATCAAGCCACAGGTCAGGCGCTTGCACAATTGCTGACAAGCAGCGATGCTCGTGAACAAGCCATTCGCGTTGCTCTGTCAGACAAGGTGGCGGAATACACGAAAGCACTGGAGGCAGGCGATGCGGCCAAAGTCAAGCAGATATATGGTGAAATTGCAGGGCAAATGGGCGCGGATATTTTGTTGCCCATGGCGGCGACGAAAGCACTCAACTGGGCAGGCAAGATGGGTGAGACAGTTAAGGTTGTAGAAACCGTTGCGGATGCGAACCAGAAACTTGTAACTTACGAACGCGTAATGGCCAACGTTACAGAAGCGCGCAAAGGGAATGCAAGTTCAAAGATTGATTTGTTTTTTGCAAAATCTGATCAGATTGTGAGCGGGTATTCTGCTGATTTGTGGGAGCCTGTGTCTATCAAAAAGGGTTCAGTTGTTTATGGACTTCATCCTGGTGAGAGTGCATACTTTACAGATTTTGCAACAGTACAATGGAGTCGTCTAGATGCTTATTCATTGAGCCAAGCTTTGCAAGTCAAAGCGCACAGCATCTATGGATACAGACCAGACATAAAGGGATTTAGGGTGATTCAGGACTTGTATGTGCCTGGTGGACAGGCACTTGCCAACATCAGCGTTGGAACAGGTGGGGGCAACCAGTTTTTCATTCAGAATGCTCATAAGTATTTGGAGCCCATAACGACAATAAATCTTAGGAAACCTTAAAAATGTACGAGATCAAAGAATTAAGCGACCAGCTCAAAAAAATATGCGAGTACGAAATTAGTCGAGGCAATCGTGTTCAGCGTGTGGACAAACCCGCTGGAACAAATTGCCCCTTAGCCGTTATATTTCACGCCCCGCTTGATGTTTCAGGGTTTTTAAAAATGTATGGTTTACCTAATGGTGTGGAAACATGGGAAAATCGCGATAGGCACTACCCCCTTGAAAAAGGGTATGTCTGTGGTGATACACGTCATGTATTAGCAGGGCCGACGCGATAGTGGATTAAAAGGGGTCAGCATCGCTTTAATTTTTCAAGACGACGAATCGCAATGTTTCCACGGACAGGGATACCAGCAACGCCCTGAAGAAAGCCTGGGATGCCAACAAGTTGCAAGACAAGGTGCAGGCGGAGGCGCAGATCATTCAGTCGTTCAGCCAGCAGGCTTTCAAGGCTGGGAATCAATGGGGTCAGACTCGATTGATTTATTGGGGCTGCCAGGGTAGAATCCCCATACTTTCATCTTCAAGGGCAGACGATGGCGCGCTTGCCAAGATTTACGGTTCCCGGACAACCCCAGCATGTGATTGTGAGGGGAAATAACCGGGCAGAGATATTTTGCTCGGACGAGGATTATCGCTTCTATCTTGAAAAGCTTCATCAGGCATGCCAGAAGCATGGCTGTGACATACACGCCTATGTGCTGATGATCAATCACCTGCACTTGCTCATGACACCGCATACCGAAGACGGTCTGGGCAAGGTGCTGCAAATGGTGGGGCGCTACTACGTTCAGTACTTCAATTATTGCTATCAGCGCACTGGCACTTTGTGGGAGGGGCGCTACAAAGCCACGCTCATAGACAGTGAAACTTATCTTCTCACCTGTATGCGCTATATTGAGCTTAATCCAGTGCGGGCGGGCATGGTGGCACATCCTGCTGATTACGCCTGGTCGAGCTATCGGCACAATGCTCAGGGTCACAACGACGCGTTGCTGACCCCGTATCGGGAATACCGACGTCTTGGAAAAACTGACCAGGAACGACAAGCGGCATACCGGCAGTTGTTCAAGCATCACATTGCTGAACGTGCGATCAACGAGATACGTGAAACAACCAACAAAGCGTGGGTATTAGGCAATGATCGATTCAAGCAGTCGATAGAAAGACAAGTGGGGCGTCGCGTTGCACCTGTCGCCAGGGGAGGGGATAGAAAATCCGAGAAATTCAGAATCAATCGAGTCTGACCCCATTGATCTTGATCCAGGAAAGAATGTTCAAATGATCCAAGTTCAAATGCATGTGGAATAGCTAAACAGCTTGATGAGTTAGATAAAAAACGAGATGCTGAAATTTAGCCATTAATCAGTGCCTGCAAGGCCAGTAAATATTCGAGTAACTGCGATGCGGTTGCAACGTACTATGCCGAAGTAAACGGCTATGGCTACGCTTCTATGAAGTTTGAAAGTGAAAAACGCTCTGGGACACCATTTTCGTATAATGGTTGTCCGTCAAGTGACCGCGGTGGGTGTAGCTTCGGCCCCTTTCAACTGGCAGCGAACGCCGGAGGTGTAGAAGACTTCATGGGGTATTTAAGGAGAAATCCAAATGTGGAGGCGCAGAGTTTTTATTTGGAACTGCAAAACGCAGGTGGTTTGGATGCGGCTAAACGTGGTGATGCTGTATTCGTAAATAAATTTATGGAGTTAACACAAAGAGACCCACAATTTGTCGAATATCAATTTAATTCAATTGTTCAAAGTGGCAACATGCGTAAAGTTGAACAGACCTTGATAAATGTGGGAATAAACTTCGAGCGGTTAACGGCGGAAGAAAAAGACGCCATCTTTTCAACAATGGTTCAATTTGGTGGTGGAGGCGCGAAGAAGGCCATTAAGGCAGCAGCATTGAATTTGGGAGACGATCCAGAAAAAGCGGTAATCGCTTTATATGATTGGAGGATAAAAGTAAATCCTAGTGAGGCAATTACTGGGTATATCCCAGAGCGCGACATGCTTTTGAGAAAACTGAAGGGGAAATAGTATGCATAAGGTGAAGGCTCTACTGATTGTGGCAGTTTTAATGCTGTCTGGTCGGGTTTGCATTGCTGCCGATAAAGTGGAAGTTCCTGTAAAAAAACTGCCTTCAAATAATTGGTGTGACACAGGAAAAATGAATCCTATCGACGTACGTATGTGGAAAATAAGATCGGATACAACCTCTGGCACTGCAGATGTGACGCGTGCGCAGAATGAAGCAATAGCGGCTTGGTATGCCGAAATGGAAAGACTTGAAAAAGCACTTCATGTTGGAGTTTCAAAGGAAACCAGAGAGCTATTAATAAACAATCAGAGAGCATGGGAGCAATGGCAGAGAACCGAAAAGCAATTAGTCACCTCGCCTCAAATGGTTTGGAATAGTTATGGCGGCACACTCGGAATGGTTAATTTGCTAGATAGGTATTTAGCTTCTGTGAGGGCAAGGACATGTGATTTATATACGTGGCTGCATGACTTACGTCAAATAATTAAGGAAGAAGATGGAGGGGACGACTCGCAATACTGGCCTGTCAGAAATTAGCGATTCAATCAAATCTGCCTGACCCCATTGATCGAAAAAAAGATCGCGCAGTAAAGTATGAGCCATGATAGAGATTGGGCATGACGAATTGGAGTTACCAGGATTTTGTGGACAAGGCTAATATCTTAACCTTTTAAGGGAGAGGTTGCCATGTCCAAAAAGAAGAAACCAAGTAAAACAAGGGAAGCGTACAAGTTCATTGAAGCACACAGTAACGAGTTTAGCGTCAACAACATGTGTCAGGTTCTTGGCGTTGCCCGAGCTGGCTACTACGCCTGGCTAACTGATCCAATATCGGATCACGCACAGGAGGATGCAAGGCTTCTCAAATTGATTCGCGCCTCTTTCATTGCCAGCCATGGCATTTATGGAGCCCCTAGAATTTTGCATGACCTGAGAGAACGCGGAGAAACGTGCAGCAAACATAGGGTTGCCCGATTAATGCTTCTTGAAAGAATCGCATACACGTCCGTGTCCGAATAGCCTACTGAGGATTAACAGCTACGCCTTCATAATAATTTTTGCCAAGGCATTGCTGGGTTGGGCCATGAAATCAGTGGCAAGGAACCAAAGGGGGCGCCTTCGATTTATTTTGTGTAGAAAGGATTTAGAATGTTTCGTGACGCTTTAGTTAAAACGCTTTTCTGTATATTGATGGCCAGCGTTGTTTTGCAAGGTTGTAGTAATGTCGGGAAATCGTATAGTGAAATCAATCCTGAGCGGGCTGAGAAAGAAGTAAAAAGAGCAAATGGCTACTATCATCTGAAAAAGAAAGTTGCTCCAGGTACGGCGAAACTGATCCTGAGAAGCGAAGGAGCGGGACACCCTGCTTCCTTTTCTTACAGGATTGCGCAAAGTAAATGCGAAAAATTTGAGCGTATTGGAACTGCTGCGTACACGGGAAGCGGGCAGTTGCTGCCATGGATTGCCAAAATGACGAGGGGTGCCTCCAATGCTATGGGCGCGAAGGGATTCCTAAGTTACAGTGCGGAGCCTGGAAAGCCCATACAGATTCAAGGTGATGGTTTCTCTTCGAGTTCTGTAGCGGGTGGAGTACGCACTGTTAAATGTGGGCCGGTTACATCAGAGTTTGTGCCACAAGAAGGGCGCGCCTATCTTGTGCAGTTTTTGTGGGAAGGCGACACCTGCAGGCAGGTCGTCTCTGATGCGAGCGATCCAGACAAGCCAGTGGCACTGAACGCTGACAAACTTACCACTTGCGTTAACTGAGTGTTTGATTCAAAAAACGCCGCATCCAAAATGGGCGCGGCGTTTTTTTTCAACCATAAGGAAGAATCATTGAATTTGCCCATTGTTGATGGAGCAGTGTGCTACTCAACTTCCGGGGGTAAGGTCAGTTTTTGGCAAGGGTTTGATGTCTGGCGCGGGCACGGTGGTCGTCGAAGGCTTCACATTTTGTGCAACAGGCGTTGCACTCACTGAAGCGACTTCGGGCTTGGCGGGAAGTTTTTCCAGTTTTTCGGGCGTTGCTTGGGTCAGGGCAACGGGAGCTGCTTTTTCTACACGTTCTGTTTTTGCATCGGGCTTGGCCGCAAGTATTTCTGATTTTTCAGGCGCTGGCTTGGACTTGGCTGCGTGTCTTTCTTTTTCCAGCCTTTCGCGTATTTCCATTTCAATGCGCAGTTTTTTTTCAATGTCAGCACGCAGACGCGAATCATCTTCTGCTGCCGTGGTTTGCATTTGCTGCTTGACGACCGGGATCTCTTTTTCAATAGCGGCAAATATCTTTTGATAGAAAGTCTTGTCCATAATGGTTTCTCCCCGCTCTTTTGACAGGGTTGAAACTTTTCCGGTTGGAACCGGCAGCGACAGACCAAAGCCCAGTCCCACGGAGGCGGTTTGCGTGGCGATATGATTTTTCAGCGTGACTTCTTGCGCTGCAACCCACGCATCTGCATGGGCGTCGCTACCTGTTACCAAACCTGAAATGGTCAGTAAGGTATTCAGTTCGCCCTCCTGATATTGCTTTGAGACGACAATCGTCAGCTCTTTGTTATTGTTTTGTTCAATAGAGAAGCCTTGACGCAGTGCGACGCGTTTCATGGATTCATAGACAACTTGCTTGGAGGCGGGATAATGACGATCAAAAGGCCCCTTGCTGTCGAAGGTTTCACGCAGAAATGCTTGTTTGGTGCTGCTGCATGCACTTAAACCTATTACCAGGATAGCCAGAAACCCTACATATGATTTTTTCATTGTTTCCCTTGTGTGTTTGACAGGTATCGCAGTCACATTAACCCATCAGTATCTTAGCAAATGATCTTGCCACAGGGCAAGATAAACGAGGCGGGGGCGCGAATCTTAATGCTGTTCAGGCACCGTGCGCCCATGTGACCGCCGCCTTTTCTTGGCGGCAGTTGCGGATACAGAGATTCTGATTTGCAGCAATTCCGCCAACCTTGCACGCACCAGATGGTTGATGGAATCGGGGGAGAAGTCACCCACTGCATCAGCTTGTCCGGCCGGGATGCCGGTCAAAATCTCAATCGCTTGATCGATATTGTCGATGGCATAAATGTGGAATTTTCCTTCTTTCGCAGCGGTCACGACATCTGCACGCAACATCAACTGCTTTGCATTGGTTGCCGGAATCAACACGCCTTGATCGCCGGTTAAGCCGCGTGCATGGCACAAGTCAAAAAAGCCTTCAATTTTTTCATTCACCCCGCCGATGGCTTGCGCCTGACCGTGCTGATTGACCGAACCCGTAATGGCCAGGGATTGTTTCACAGGCACTTCCGCGAGTGAAGAAAGCAAGGCGCAGAGTTCTGCCATCGAAGCGCTGTCGCCTTCAATGTGTCCGTAAGTCTGTTCAAAGACGAGGCTGGCGTTGAGTGATAGTGGCTGGCGCGCGCTATAGCGCGTGGCGAGGAAGGAAGACAGAATCATCACGCCCTTGGAATGCAATGCCCCGCCAAGCGAGACTTCGCGCTGAATATCGATCACTTCGCCATCGCCAAGACGTGTCGTTGCGGTAATGCGTGTCGGTTGGCCGAAAGCGTAATCGCCCACCTGCAAAACGGACAAGCCGTTCACCTGACCGACGCGCGAACCGCTGCTGTCAATCATGATTGTGCCGCGTAGAATTTCATCGAACAGGCGACGCTTGATGCGATCCGAACGTTTGACCCAGGCGTCGATGGCTTGCTGCACGTTATTGGCGGTGACGACTTGGGCATTTTCAGCGTTCGCCCAGTATTCTGCTTCGTGCATCAGGTTGCTCAAACCTTGCATGTGCAGCGAGAGGCGTTCTGCATCGCCCACATCGCGTGCGCTGTGTTCAATGATTCGGGCGACAGCACCGCGATCAAACGGCAGCAGTTTATGTTCGTTCGCCAGTTCAGCCACCAGCTTCGCGTATTCCAGTTGTGTGTTGTTGTTGCGGGTTACATCATCTTCAAAATCAGCCGCAACCTTGAAGAGCTTGGCAAAATCCGGGTCATACATTTGCAAAAGGTAGTAGTACATCCGTTCGCCGAACAGGATGACTTTGACATTCAAAGGGATGGGCTGCGGCTCCAGCGAAACGGCGCTGACCATGCCCACCATTTGCATGACGGATTCAATGCGGATTTCGTTTGTCGTCAGCGCACGTTTCAGTCCTTCCCAGGCAAATGGCAGGGAAAGCAGCTTGTGGATGTCCAGCACCAGATAGCCGCCATTGGCACGGTGCAGCGCGCCTTGACGGATAAGCAGGAAGTCGGTGATCAGGTTACCAAATCGGGCAATGTGTTCGACGCGACCAAACAGATTCTGGAACGTCGGATTGTCTTCGAAAATGATGGGCGCGCCATCGCGTGAGGCACCATCCACCAGCACGTTGATTTGATATCGTCGAAGCGGCGGCATCTCTTCATTTTGCGCTTGCGAGGCTTCAGCCTTTCGGAAAATTTGTGCATTTTCAATCACGTCCTGTTTCACCGCTTCAAGATAAGCAACGACTTCCGAAAATTCTGCATAACGCGCGATGATGTCATCTGCCAAATTGCCAACCGCAAAAATGGTGACTTCGCGGTTCAACTGGAGGAGTCGGTCGCGATGTGCCTTGCGCCAATTGAGGACTTGCAGCAAGAGTTTTTCCAACTGTTTTTGCAACAGCAGGATTTTTTGCGCAAAAGCTTCTTTTTCTTCCGGCGTGAGGTTTTCAAATTCTTCTTCCGTAAGCACTTCGCCATTTCTTTCAGCGGCAAATGAAAAGCCCTCCGGCGTGCGCATCAAGGCAATGCTTTGCGCTTCAGCTTCCTTGGCCAGATCGATAAATCCCTTCTTTTGCAATTCGTTGAATTCCGCATCGATTTTATCGACGCGCGAACGATAGTCTTCACCTTCGAACATGGCGGGAATGGTGACTTGCAATTCTTTGACGAGTTGCTGCATGTCTTCGCGCAATTGCTCCCCTTTGCCATGTGGCAGACGCAAAGCGATGGGCTTGGCCGGGTCAACGAAATTGTTGGCATAGCACCAGCTCTCTGGTGCAGGCTCCTTGTGCGCGCGTTCTGTCAGAAAACGGGTGATCATGCCGTGCCTGCCCGCACCGGGGGCACCCAGCACGAAGAGATTGAATCCGGTGTGTCGCATTTCAACGCCGAATTTGACCGCTTCCAGAACGCCTGCGTGCAGCGCAGCTTCGTGCTGTCCGTCCAGATCGGCCGTCGTGAGGAAGGAAAGCGAGGCTTCCTCGCAGCGACGATAGAGTTGTTCAGGGGTTAATGGCGTGATGGGGGGAGATGTTTTCATGATGCCGCCTCTTTTCTGATGCCTTAACCATAATGGGGGATGCGGGTTCAGTCGTTGAGGGGTGTCAATCTTGCCCCAGTTCAAGCCTGTGTGATGTGGCTTTCTCATGAATGCAGCATGTTTGTGCTAGCGCAATGAAATCAAATGCGTCACAGCGCACCATGAAGACGATTCCAGATGACATTTCAAAAGCCCTTTTTCGGGAGGAGCCGTCGTGTCGCGTCCAAACCTTATCTCAAAATTACCCGAGGATTTGCGAGTAACGCCGAATCTTGCTGATTACGCGGAGCAGCGCTTTGCCTTCTCATGGAAAGCGGCGCAAGCTGAACTCGCCGGCTTGCCCGGTGGTGGGTTGAATATGGCTTATGAAGCCGTTGAGCGGCACGCCAAGAACGGCTTTCGTGATCGAGTCGCTTTTCGCTTTCTGGGAACAGAGCGTGCGCGCGAGTTCACTTACCTTGAATTGTCGAAACAGACGAATCGCTTCGCCAATGTGCTCAAAAAGCTTGGCGTGGGCAAAGGGGACAAATTGTTCGTTCTCACCGGGCGCATCCCGGCACTCTACATTTCCGTCCTGGGGGCATTTAAAAACGGCACGGTGGTGAGCCCGCTGTTTTCCGCCTTTGGCCCCGAGCCCTTGATGACCCGTTTGAATTTGGGCGAAGCCAAAGTGCTGGTGACGACGGAGCAGCAGTACCGACGGAAGCTGGAAAAAATACGGGCGCAGTTGCCGCATCTGGAGCACGTGCTCTTGGTAGGAGAAGCAGATAAACCTGCGCCGGAGGTGCCCGGCACAAAAAGCTATGATGCATTGATGGCGGAAGCTTCCGAAGCATTCGAGATTGTGCCCACGCAGCCCGAAGACATGGCTTTGCTGCATTTCACCAGCGGTACGACCGGCACACCCAAAGGTGCGGTGCACGTGCATGGCGCAGTGGTGACGCATTGGGTCACAGGAAAATACGCACTGGATTTGCATCCCAACGATATTTTCTGGTGTACCGCCGATCCCGGGTGGGTGACGGGCACATCCTACGGCATCCTTTCACCTTTGCTGCATGGCGTCACTTCCATTATCGATGAAGCTGACTTTGATGCGGAACGCTGGTATCGGATTTTGCAAGATCAGCAAGTCACGGTGTGGTACACCGCGCCCACGGCGATTCGCATGCTGATGAAGGCGGGCGCAGCTATCGCAAAAAAATACACCTTTCCAAAATTGCGCTTCATCGCCAGCGTCGGTGAGCCACTCAACCCGGAAGCCGTGTGGTGGGGGAAAGAAGTGCTTGGCTTGCCGATTCACGACAACTGGTGGCAAACGGAAACAGGCGGGATCATGATTGCCAACACCCCCGCTTTTGATATCAAGCCCGGTTCAATGGGGCGCCCCTTGCCCGGCATAGAGGCCTGCATTGTCGAAAACGATGGGAGGGGCCGCGTGAAAATTATTGACGAGGTAGACAAGGAAGGCGAACTGGCGCTCAAAGCCGGATGGCCGTCGATGATGCGTGCGTATCTGAACAATGAGGAAAAATACAAACGCTGTTTTGTTGGCGATCTCTATCTGACTGGGGATCTGGCCAAACGTGACAAAGATGGCTATTTCTGGTTCGTTGGGCGTAGCGATGATGTGATCAAATCGGCAGGCCACTTGATAGGACCCTTTGAAGTCGAAAGTGCGTTGATGGAACATCCAGCTGTGGCGGAGGCAGGGGTGATCGGCAAGCCCGATTCGACAGTTGGTGAAATCGTGAAGGCATTTGTCTCGTTGAAATCCGATTACAAACCTTCCGAGGAACTTCGTTTGGAATTGCTTGGTCATGTTCGTAAAAAGATGGGCGCAGCAATCGCTCCGAAAGAACTGGAAATCGTGCCGTCGCTTCCGCGCACGCGCAGCGGCAAGATCATGCGGCGTTTGCTCAAGGCGCGTGAACTCGGGTTGCCGGAAGGCGATCTTTCCATGCTGGAGAATAGTGCGTGAGCGCGGGAACTGTCGAAAAAGCATTTGCCATGTCGCTGCTGGGCGACATGATGCGCATTCGCATGATGGAAGAACAATCAGCGCATTTGTATGGTGAGGGCAAGATACGCGGGTTTCTGCATTTGTACATCGGAGAAGAAGCGGTGGCTGTGGGCGCTTTGCGTGCGCTGTCATCGGAAGACAATGTGGTGGGAACCTACCGCGATCATGGACACGCGCTGATTCGCGGCATCCCCATGAAGGAGATCATGGCAGAAATGTTCGGCAAGCAGGAAGGGTGTTCGCGCGGGCGTGGCGGATCGATGCATCTGTTTAGCCGGAGTGCGCGGTTTTTTGGCGGGAATGCAATCGTTGCAGCCGGCATGCCGATGGCGATCGGCATGGCCTTGGCGGACAAAATGAATGCACTGCCGCGCGTCACGGCCAGCATTTTTGGTGATGGTGCGGTGTCAGAGGGGGCATTTCACGAAACGATGAATCTCGCCGTGTTGTGGCAATTGCCGGTGCTGTTCCTTTGCGAAAATAATTTCTATGCAATGGGCACCGCACTTGATCGAGCGCAATCGCAAACCGATTTATGCGTGAAGGCCGCCAGTTATCGTATGCCTGCGATGAAGGTGGATGGCATGGACGTTGTGGCGGTACATGAAGCGGCCAAGTTGGCCGCGGCACATGTGCGGGCAGGCGCAGGGCCTTATTTTCTGGAATTGCAGACCTATCGTTTTCGCCCGCATTCCATGTACGACCCTGACTTGTATCGCGAGCGCAGTGAGATTGAAGAGTGGAAGAAACGCGATCCGATACAGGCGTTTGCAGCGCGATTGAAAAAGGAAGGCAAACTGACAGGTACGGAATATGAAGCGCTTGCAGCGCAAGCGAAGCTGGAAGTTCAAAAGGCGGTTGCGTTTGCAGAAGCCGGAACGCTTGAGCCGGTTGAAGATTTATTCAAGAATGTGACTACGCCGGAGGCACCGTAATGAAGGCGGCCACGAAGATGACTTACCGAGATGCGATGCGCATGGCCATGCATGAAGCCCTGAAAGCCGACAAACGCGTCTTCCTGATGGGCGAAGATGTGGGGCGATATGGCGGTTCGTACGCTGTTTCAAAAGGGTTTTTGGCAGAGTTCGGCGCGGATCGCGTCCGCGATGCACCCTTGTCAGAGCTGGCTTTTGTCGGCGCGGGCATTGGTGCAGCGGTAAACGGCATGCGCCCCATTGTTGAAATCATGACCGTTAATTTCAGCCTGCTCGCGATGGATCAAATCGTGAACACGGCCGCAACCTTGCGGCACATGACGGGCGGACAATGCAGTGTGCCGCTCGTCATTCGCATGGCTACTGGCGCAGGGCGTCAACTGGGAGCGCAACATTCGCACAGTCTCGAAGTGTGGTACGCGCACATTCCCGGGATCAAGGTGCTGGCTCCGGCGACAGTTGCCGATGCGCGTGGCATGCTCGCGCCCGCCTTGCGCGATCCGGATCCCGTCATTATTTTCGAGCATGCCCAACTTTACAATCTGGAAGATGAACTGGGCGACGATTCAACAGCGTGGCAGTGTGATATCCAAACGGCCGCCGTGCGCAGGACAGGTAGCGATCTCAGTCTCATTACGTATGGCGGCAGTCTGCCCAAGGCGTTGAGCGCAGCAGCCTTGCTGGCGCAAGATGGCATACAAGCGGAAGTGATCGATTTGCGCGTTTTGCGGCCGCTGGATAAAAACACGCTTATCGCTTCCGTGCAAAAGACGCATCGCGCCATTATCGTTGATGAAGGCTGGAAGACATGCAGCTTGTCGGCCGAACTGATGGCGATCATCATGGAAAACGCGTTTTATGAACTGGATGCGCCCATTGTGCGCGTGTGTACCAAGGAAGTGCCTATCCCGTACGCGAAGCATCTGGAAGACGCTGCGCTGCCGCAGATAGAAGACATCGTGCAGGCGGCGAAGCAAATGATGCGCAAAAATTAGCGGACAAACCATGATCAACTTCACGCTACCTTCGCTTGGTGCCGATATGGACAAAGGCAAACTCGTCCAGTGGAAAGTGGCGCCTGGCGATGTGGTCAAGCGCGGGCAGATCGTGGCAGTGATCGAGACTTCCAAAGCGGCGGTGGAAGTGGAAATCTGGAACGATGGCATCGTGAATGCTTTGCTGGTGGAGCCCGGCGAAACCGTGCCGGTAGGAACCACCCTGGCGACATTACTTGCGCCAGGGGAGGCGCCGGGCGAAAAAACAGGCGACGTCTCGCGACGCACAGCGCCAGTGTCTCAGACTGCGCCTGTTACATCAAAAGACGAAGTGAAAGGTGAAGCGAAACCTTCTCCGGCGGTGTTAGCGCCCGACGGTTCTGCTGCACCGCCGAGCGCTCGTCGTCGCGTGTCGCCGGCAGCGCGAAAACACGCAGAAGATGCAGGCATCGCCATTGCGTCGCTGACCGGCACTGGACCTGACGACGCAGTCACACTGGAAGATGTGGAACGGGCGATTGCAAATCAAAAGGCGCAGGGACAATCGAAGACCAATGTGACGGCAGATGAAATTGTCACAAGGCTTGCCACGCCCACCGAACCGTCCAGCGAAATGCGCAAAGCGATTGCCGCTGCCATGAGCCGCTCCAAGCGTGAAATACCGCACTACTACTTGAGTGAAACCGTGACGATGAAAAAAGCACAGCGTTGGCTTGCTATCACCAACGAAAGGCGCACGATCACGGATCGCATCTTGATGGCGACGCTGCAACTGAAGGCGGTGGCGCTGGCCGTGAAGCAATTTCCAGACATGAACGGGTTTTATGTGGATGGCGCTTTCAAGGCAGGTGAAGGCATTCATCTTGGCGTCGCGATTTCCCTGCGACAAGGCGGGTTGATTGCCCCCGCCATTCATGACGTTGCAGACAAGACGCTGGATCAGATCATGCGCGACTTGATGGATCTGGTGAAGCGCACGCGCGCGGGAATGTTGCGGAGTTCAGAGTTGATGAATCCGACGATCACCGTGACCAATCTGGGCGAGCAAGGCGTGGAAACGGTACACGGTGTGATTTATCCGCCGCAAGTGGCGCTGGTCGGATTTGGGCGTGTGAGCGAGCGACCCTGGGTGGAAAATGGCGGATTGTTTGCCATGCCGGTGATGACGGCCACACTCGCGGCAGATCATCGTGTTTCGGATGGACATCGCGGCGGATTGTTCCTCGCAGCGATTCGCGATTGGTTGCAGCGACCGGAAGAATTGTGAAAGAGATGTGAGGTGACTATGGATCGGCAAGGATTACGCAAAGTAGTAATTGGCACGCTACGCACCATCGCGCCGGAAGTGGAAGAGAGCGAACTGGTGGATGCCGAACCACTGCGCCAGCAGGTCGATCTGGATTCGATGGACTGGTTGAATTTTTTGATCGGCTTGAATCAAAAGCTCAAGGTGGAAATTCCGGAAGCGGACTATCAGCGCCTGGTGACGCTGGATAATGTGCTGGATTATTTGAGCAGGAAACTCCAATAAAACTTTCTGAAAAGCAGGAAAACCCGGGTCGCGAAAAATGTGGAGAAGGAAAAACCGGGGTCAGAGTTTTTTTACGCGTAGCGTAAATTACGCTGACCCCGAATTTTTCCGGTGTGCATGGGTGTTTTGCGTAAATTGTTCTGCCTCTAAATTTTTCCGAACACGGCATCACCGCGCCAGTTTTGCGCTGGCCAGTCTGTTCAAACTGACGCCTTGCTCGGCGGCTTGCAAGGCTAGCGCGCGATGTATTTCAGGCGGTATTCTCACCCGGAATTCGCCGCTGTAATGTTTCTCCGCCAGTGCTTCCGGTGGGGTTTCTCCGTTGGCCAGCATGTCAGCCACAGCTTCGGCAACGGTTTCACGAATGCCGGAGAGTGCTGCTTCAGGCGTTTTCGCAAGCCAGGAGAGGGAGGGGAATTCAGCGCACAAGCCGACATGCTCGCCATCTTCCGAGGACCATGTCACGCGGTAAGTGTAATGATCATTTTTCATTGCGCATCCTTTCCAGCTTTTCTATGGCTGCTACCCGTTTGTCGTGGGACGCCGAAGTAAGCCTCACACAACTTCACCAGGTCGGCAAAGCGAACATTCAAGGGCTCTCGCCGCATTTGAGCCAGAAGTTTATGGTGGGCGACCATGCGGAAAAATGGTATCAATAGTGGAACCACCCGTCAAGCGGGTGGTTGTGTGGTTTGTGGGGTTTGTTAATGCTGTATATTTGCACAGTATAATGGCCGGAAACCCAATATCCAAGCGAGTTTTAGCGTTTCTAAATTGACATGTTAATTGCGTAGTTTTGCGATCTACAACGCTAAATTTCACGCAAAGCTACCAGCGCAAACCCTTCTATTTATCGCAAATATGCTATATTCAAACCCGGACTGGGAAATCAAATATCACGATGAAAAGTTGCAGAGAGATGTGCTTGCTTTACCACCCGGCATTCTTGCAAGGTACATCCATTGCACGGATCGGATGTTGAAGTTTGGCCCTGATTTGGGAATGCCTCACACGAGGGCGATGAGCGGCGGTCTGTTTGAGTTGCGCTTGAAATCACGTGAAGGTATTGGAAGGGTGTTTTGCTGTACGCTGGTGGGTCGAAAAATCGTCATGCTCCATCAGTTTGTGAAAAAAACAGACAAGACACCGCCCAAAGAGTTGACCTTCGCGCGACAGCGCATGAAGGAGTGGAAAAATGCTGACACATAAGCAAATGCGCGCCAAGGCACTCGGCAACGCCGAGGTCAAAGCCGAATACGAAAAACTGAGCGACGAATATGCGCTTCTGGATGAATTCCTGAAGGCACGGACAGCAAAAGGGTTGACACAAGCGCAGGTAGCACAAAAAATCGGCACCACCCAATCTGCTGTGGCACGGATGGAATCCGGCAGTGGAAAGCACTCGCCGTCGCTGGCAACGCTTTCCAAATATGCGGAAGCATTGGGGTGCAAATTGGAGATCAAGCTGGTTAGAAAGACGCGATCAGCGAGAAATTTAACTGATCGTTCAAGCAGTCGCACTTCGCGCGCTGCTGAACTGTAACGTTGAGGCTATAGAAAACCTTTCTGTTCTCCGCACACGGAAAAATTCGGGGTCAGAGTAATTTACGATGCGCGTAAAAAAACTCTGACCCCGGTTTTTCCTTCTGCGCGGTAAATTGATGTAGTGCGAAAAATTCTGCCACCGGTTTTTTACCTCCGGCCGCTTTACTTAACATTCGCTGCGCGAACGTTGTCCTTCCGTGCAGAAAATTTATGCTGCGCGTATAACCCTACTGCCCCGGATTTGTAATATCCAAATGAATCGCGTTGATCGCATCGATGATTTCATCGGAAAGGTGAACCGTGAGGGCGTCGATGTTTTCTTGCAGGTGTTTGAGTTTTGTCGCACCGATGATGGTGGAGTCGATGAACCAGCGGGAGTAGCACCAGGCAAGCGCCATTTGTGCAGGCGTGAGCCCGTGGTCGCGCGCAAGCTCTACATAACGACGTGCCGCTTCGATCATCGTCGGACGCAAGAAGCGCGGGCTCCAGGTGGTGGGAAAAATCGTCAGGCGTCCGCGGGCTTCCGGGTTGTCGATATATTTTCCAGTGAGTTGGCCGAAGCCCAGCGGGCTGTAAGCGATGAGGCCGACGTTTTCGCGGAAGCAGACTTCATCCAGATCCGTTTCAAAAATACGGTTGCCGAGATGATAGGCATTCTGAATGGAGGCGATGCGCGGCAAACCTTTTATTTCCGATTGTTTGATGTATTCGCACACGCCCCAGGCGGATTCGTTGGAAACGCCGATGTACCGAATCTTGCCTTCGGTGATCAGTTTGTCCAGCGCTTCGAGCGTGTCTTCAATGGCGGTGCAGGGTCGTTCGGCGCTGGGGTTGAAGCTGCGGTCGCCGAAGATAGGGAGGTTTCGGCTAGGCCAATGAATTTGGTAGAGGTCGATCGTGTCCGTTTGCAGACGCTTCAAACTTTCTTCCACTGCGACGCGAATATTCAGTTCGTTCACGTCATTTTGGCTGCCGCGTATCCAGTTGATGCTGCGTGCAGGCCCAGTGATTTTGGAGGCGAGAACGATTTTGCTGCGCTTGCCGGTTTTCTTCAGCCAGTTGCCGATGATGCGCTCGCTCGCGCCCTGCGTTTCGGCGCGTGGCATAACGGGATAGACTTCAGCGGTGTCGATGAAGTTGATGCCGCGTTCAACAGCATAATCGAGTTGAGCATGGGATTCCGCTTCGCTGTTTTGTTCGCCAAACGTCATGGTGCCCAAGCAGAGCTTGGTGACGCGGAGTGTGCTGGTGCCAAGAGGAATTTTTTGCATAGTGCTCCGTCAAATGCAGGGCGCAGGTTTACGCAGTTTTCCGCAGCGCTTCGGCGCATTCGCGCACGAGTGCTGGACCGCGATAAACCAGTCCGGTGTATAACTGGATGAGATCGGCACCTGCCGCGATTTTTTCTTTCGCATCTTCGCCGCTCATGATGCCGCCGACGCCAATGATGGGCATGGCACCACCAAGTTCCGCTTTGAGCGCACGAATGACATTGGTGGCCATCTTCGTGACAGGCGCACCGGAAAGTCCGCCCATTTGCTCCTCGTGCTCCATGCCTTTGACGGCGTTGCGCGTGATGGTGGTGTTGGTGGCAATGACACCATCCATCTTGTGCCGGATCAGCGCATCGGCAATCGCCTTGATTTGTTCGTTATCGATGTCCGGCGCAATCTTGACGGCAATCGGCACATAGCGCTTGTGCTGATGGGCGAGTGTGAGCTGCTCTGCTTTGACTGCGCCGAGCAGCGCATCCAGTTCATTCGCGCCTTGCAGTTGGCGCAAGTCCTTCGTGTTCGGAGAAGAAATATTGACGGCAACGTAATCGGCGAAGGGGTAGACTTTTTGCAGGCAAATCACATAATCGTCGGCGGCGCGTTCGATCGGGGTGTCGGCATTTTTGCCGATGTTCAAGCCGAGAATGCCTTGCTTCTCTTCATAAAATCGCGAGGCCTGTATGTTGGCGACGAATTGGTCCGCACCTTTATTGTTGAAGCCCATGCGATTGATGAGTGCCTGCGCAGCAGGCAAGCGGAACATGCGCGGCCTGGGGTTGCCTGCTTGCGGACGCGGTGTGACGGTGCCGATTTCCAGGAAACCGAAACCCATGCTGGCAACGCCATCAATATAGCTGCCATCTTTGTCCAGTCCCGCTGCAAGGCCAACCGGGTTGGGAAAAGTGAGCCCCATCACTGTGCGCGGATCATGTTTCGGACGTGGAAGCAAGGTCGTTGCACCGAACATGGCCGCGTATTTCAGCGAGGTCATCGTGAAGGTGTGCGCTGTTTCGGGATCAAGCGAAAACAGAATGGGGCGGGCTAGCTTGTAAAGAAATTTGTCGCACATGATGGCAAAAATAGATTCAAAAAGGGGCGAGCGGATGCCAATTTTCAATTTTTGGCAAGTTCACGGATTGCGCCAAATGCGCAATAAATTCCGCTCTGGGGATCGGCGCGGCTCCGAGGCTGGCCAGGTGAGCCGTTTCTTGCTGGCAGTCTATCATCGAAACGCCCTGATTTTTCAGAAAGTGCACCAACCAGGCCAGGGCGATTTTGGAGGCGTCGGGAACGCGGGCAAACATCGATTCCCCATAAAACATGCGTCCAATGGCAACACCATAAGCGCCGCCGACAAGTTTGCCCTCCAGCCAGACTTCAGTAGAGTGGGCAAACCCGAGACGGTGCAATTCACTATAAGAGTTGATGATGCTGTCTGTGATCCAGGTGCCAATGTCATTTTTGCGGGGCTCGGCGCAAGCATGCATCACTTGTTCAAACGCGCTATCAAAGCGCACTTGCCAGCGACCATTGGTGGCCATGCTGCTTTGCACTTGTTTTAACTTTTTCCGGAGGCTGGCGGAAATAATAAAACGATCCGTGGGCAAGACCATGCGCGGATCGGTGCTCCACCAGAGAATGGGCTGTCCTGTTGAATACCAAGGGAAGATGCCTTGCCGATAAGCTTCCAGCAGGCGTTGCGGCGAGAGGTCGCCGCCAGCCGCGAGCAAGCCCGGCGCGCCAGTCGCTTCTGAGAGCGCGCTGGCAACGTTGGGGAAAGGATCATTTGCGTGTAGCCAGGGGATCATCGCACCAAAAAAACGCCTTAAGGTGGTGCAGAGACAAACGATCTGTCATGCACCGAAAAAATACTTAACGAAATCAAAGTCTTACAAAAAAGCCCAAAATGGAACGTTTTTTGCTCATCTATACCCAAATTCGTTTGATTATGCACTTTTATCGGGAGATTTTAGTATGGATGTGCTCAAAAACAGTGCCGACGCCTTATTCATCTTGTTGGGCGCGATCATGATTTTAGGCATGCACGCCGGGTTTGCCTTTCTGGAACTCGGTACCGTGCGCAAAAAAAATCAGGTTAACGCACTCGTCAAGATTTTGGTCGATTTTTCCGTATCGACCATCGCTTATTTTTTTATTGGCTACAGTATCGCCTATGGCGTGAATTTTTTCTCGGGCGCGGAAGCCTTGTCGGACAAGAATGGCTTTGAACTCGTCAAGTTCTTTTTCTTGCTGACGTTTGCGGCAGCGATACCGGCGATCATTTCCGGCGGTATTGCCGAGCGTGCCAAGTTCAATCCGCAATTGATCGCGACGGCTGTGCTGGTGGGTTTGTTTTATCCCTTCTTCGAAGGTATCGCGTGGAATCAGGCATACGGCATTCAAGCTTGGCTGAAAGGAAGCTTCGGCCATGAATTTCATGACTTTGCAGGCTCGGTGGTTGTGCATGCTTTCGGCGGTTGGGTGGCCTTGCCCGCAGTGATTTTGTTGGGTGCGCGGCGCGGACGTTATCACAAGAACGGCGCCATTTCCGCGCATCCCCCCTCCAGCATTCCGTTTCTTGCCTTGGGCGCGTGGATTCTCACAGTCGGTTGGTTTGGCTTCAACGTGATGAGTGCGCAAACTTTGGACAAGATGAGTGGTTTGGTCGCAATGAATTCGCTGATGGCGATGGCCGGTGGCACCATCGTGGCGTGGGTGATGGGCAAGAACGATCCGGGCTTCGTTTACAACGGGCCATTGGCAGGCTTGGTGGCGGTGTGCGCGGGATCCGATCTCATGCATCCGCTCGGCGCGCTGGTAACGGGTGGCGTCGCGGGTGTGATTTTTGTTTTCATGTTCACGCTGGTGCAAAACAAATGGAAGATCGATGATGTCTTGGGTGTATGGCCACTGCACGGTTTATGCGGCGCGTGGGGCGGGATTGCGGCAGGCATTTTCGGACTGAAAGCGCTGGGCGGTGTGGGCGGCATTTCTTTTATGTCGCAACTCATTGGCACGCTGATGGGCGTTGTGATCGCACTGATTGCTGGTGTGGTGGTGTATGGCGGCCTGAAAAAAGTAATGGGACTCCGACTCGATGAAGAGCAGGAATACCAGGGCGCCGATCTCGCGATTCACAAGATATCTTCAACGCCGGAGCGTGAGTCGAGCTGGTAGTGATCGAAAACAATAAAGTCTGTCCGAAAACTTTTTAAAATAAAAAAGTCGGACAGACTTGTCTAGTACTTATTCTCAAAAGCGTCGTTGGCTGATTTCGACGGATTATCGGCCGAAGCAGAAATTCAAGGTCATGAAAGGGCGGTTTACAGCGGATATCCAAATCGGCAGCTGAAAGCCAGTGTAGAATCTACAGCATTCCAATCAATTAAAGGTTTGGCCATGTCCTACACGCCTGAACTGCTAGATGAACTGAATATATTGATTCGTTTCGATTTGATGACCAATCAACAGGGTCTCAAAGTTCACACCAACACGGCCGATGCCAAGACGATTTCTGCCATCCGGCGTCTGTACGACAAAGGGCTGGTGACGCTGCCAGATGGCGGCTATCTGACCAGTCTGGGGCGCAACGCCACAGTCCATGCACACGCTGCCTTGACCCTGCTGACCGAGGGTAGTGCACGTCTTACTGCGTCCAAAGATGAAATTACTTTTTCTGCCTGATTAGAAATTATCTGGGCTGACCAATAAGCGGTAGTGATAAGGCGCTGAAAAAATATCGCCGGAACAACTACTGCTTTGTTCCCGTACAAGCTTTATGCTGTGACTGCACTTCGGCCTTTACAGTCATTGCCCTGACAGGAGTTCTCGACGGCTATCGGTCAGAAGCGGTCGTTGACGCTTGGCGACTTTATTTGTTTCTTACGCCAGTTGTGGCTGTCATGGTGCGGCGTGGTTTGTGTGTTTGTTATGAGAGCTGATATCAGACGATTTGAAGGTGAAAGCCAGCATCCATGCAGGTTTCAGAGGGTTGGGGTTTTTATGTTACTACGCGGTGCAGATGTTATTATGCACTTTTGCGATCTGTAACACGTTAGCCATCAACCGCCATGCATCCATCTGAACGCATAAAGCATATCAAGGCAATCGCGTCTGCTCTGTCCTCAGAGGAATGGTCGTTGCTCGACCTTACCCTCAAACAGTTTGGCCTGCCGTGGACTGATCAATGGGGCGGAACGAAGGAGGCGTACGTCATCGATATGATTGCCAACGCAGATGACGCGCCGCTTCTTGAGCTAGCGAAGCATCTTGGTGTTGCAAGCCAACTAGAGACAACCACTGAGCCAACTTTTTGGAGTAGCAATTCGGCCCGCGTGTTTCTTAGCCATCTGGCTTCAATGAAGGCTGAGGTCGCACTGGTTAAGGTGGAGCTAGCGAAAGTTGGAATTTCAGCCTTTGTAGCACACGACGATATTGAGCCCACCAAGGAATGGCAGTCCGAAATTGAATCTGCACTCGCTTCCATGGACGGGATGGTTGCTATTTTGGCGCCCGGTTTCAAGGAGAGCAACTGGTGTGACCAAGAGGTTGGAGTTGCGATAGGGAGGAGGCTTCCCATCGTCTCAGTAAGAGTGGGGCTTGATCCTTATGGCTTCATTGGCAAATATCAGGCGGTGCAGGGTGCTGGAAAGGAAATCCGAATTCTTGCACGAGAGCTGCATGATCTCTTCATGCTCAACCCTACCATCGGTCCGAAGATCACCTCCGAGTTAGTGAAACTGCTGTCTGAGTCGTTCTCCTTTGATGAGTCGAAACGTCTGATTGCCTTGATCGATAAGTCTCCTTACCTCACGACTAAGCATGTGTCGTCAATGCAAGAGTCCATCGAAAAGAACAGCCAAGTTTCTTTCTCCTGGGGCGTACCAGAGAAAATCCATGCAATCGCAGAAAAAATTGCTGGCTAACCTATCTACCAACACGGACTGGCGCGACAAACCTGCGCCAGACGGTTATATCAAACGTTAAGCATCTGTATTGGGTCGGTATCGCATTTGTCACATTGAGAAGCTGTCGTTCAGAAGGATAGCTTTTCGAGGGGGCGCTAAGTGACGCATTGCAGATCCTGACACACAGCCCCTCTAGCGGCAGCAAAGGCCGACAACCCGCCACCACGCAAAATAACCAGCGTAGTGGCAAGTTCATGTTTAAAGCCGCTACTTATACCACTGCGCCACGCAACGCCTTTGCCGCCGCAACCATGTTGGTGAGCGCGGGAATCACTTCCGCCCACTGGCGTGTTTTCAAGCCGCAATCCGGGTTGACCCACAAGCGTTTTGCCGGAATACGTTCCGCCGCTTTCTTCATCAGCGCTTCGATGTGCGCCTGCGTCGGGATGTTGGGCGAGTGGATGTCGTAGACGCCGGGCCCGATTTCATTCGGGTAGTTGAAGTCGTCGAAGGCATCCAGCAACTCCATGTCGGAACGTGAGCATTCGATGGTGATCACGTCGGCATCCATGCCCGCAATCGCGGCGATGATGTCGTTGAATTCCGAGTAGCACATGTGCGTGTGAATTTGCGTTTCATCCTGCACGCCGTTGGCCGTGATGCGGAAGGATTCGACGGCCCAGTCGAGATATTCTTGCCATTGTGCTTTGCGCAGCGGCAATCCTTCGCGCAGTGCCGCCTCATCAATTTGAATCACCTGCACGCCTGCTTGTTCGAGATCCAGCACTTCTTCGCGTATGGCCAGCGCAAGCTGGCGACAGGTGACGGCGCGCGGCTGATCGTCGCGCACGAATGACCAGTTCAGGATGGTGACTGGTCCGGTGAGCATGCCTTTCATCGGTTTTTGCGTGAGCGATTGCGCGTACTGTATCCATGCCACGGTCATCGGGCGCGGGCGGCTGATGTCGCCGAACAGAATCGGCGGCTTCACGCAACGCGAACCGTAAGACTGCACCCAGCCGAACTGGCTGAACACATAGCCTTCCAGTTGCTCGCCGAAATATTCGACCATGTCGTTGCGTTCCGCTTCGCCGTGTACCAGCACATCCAGGCCGAGTTCTTCCTGCGTGCACACGCTCAGCGCGATGGCGGCTTTCATGGCGACCTGATAGGCGGCCTCGTCGATTTGTCCAGACTTGAATTTGCTGCGTGCCTGCCGGATTTCTGCCGTTTGCGGGAAGGAGCCAATGGTCGTGGTGGGATACAGCGGCAGTTTCAGAATCGCGGCCTGCTTGGCGGCGCGTGCGGCATAGTTGCTTTGGCGTTGGCCGAGTGCCGGTGTGATCGCCTCTTTCATAGCCGGGTTGTGCACCCGAGGCGATTGACGGCGCGAAGCGATGGCGGCGCGGTTCAGCGCCAGTTCTGCGCTGACAGCATCGCGACCGTGACGCAAAGCCTTGGCGAGAATCCTGAGTTCATCCAGTTTTTGTAGCGCAAAAGCCATCCAGGATTTCACTTCCGGATCGAGTGTCGTTTCGCTGTTCAAATCCACCGGCACATGCAGCAATGAGCAAGAGGGCGCGATCCACAGCCGATCACTCAGGCGCTGGGCAATCGGTTCCACCCAATCGAGCACGGCAGTGAGATCGGTTTTCCAGATGTTGCGACCATTAATGACGCCCAGCGATAGCGCCGTTTGCGATGGCAAGGTTTCGAGCAAAGGCAACACATCGTCGCGTCCGTTGATGGCGTCGATGTGCACACCGGCAACCGGCAGGTTCGCGACCAGCGTGCGGTTTTCCTGCAGTTGTCCGAAGTACGTGGCGAGCAGTAGCTTGACGTTGCAATCCTTAAAGTGATCGTAAGCCGTTTTGAACGCTGCCTGCCACGGCGCGTCCAGCTCCGTCACCAGAATAGGTTCGTCGATCTGTACCCATGCGATGCCCTGTGCAGCAAGCGTGTTCAGCAAGGAACGGTAGACGGGCAACAGGCGCGGGAGTAGCGCGAGTCTGTCGGAATCGTCTTTTGACTTGCCCAGTGCGAGGTAAGTGATCGGGCCGACGATGACGGGTTTCGCGTTGATTCCTTGTGCTTTTGCATCGGCCAGCTGATCAAGCAGGCGCGATGCATTGAGCGCAAAAGCGGTGGTGGCGGTAAATTCCGGCACGATGTAGTGATAGTTGGTGTCGAACCATTTCGTCATTTCGCCTGCAGCGACATCTGTCGATGCGCAGCCATGGCATGCGCAGTGTGCGTCGCTGTCCGGTGCCGAGCGGCCGCGTGCCACGCGGAAATAGTTGTCCAGCGCGTCGCCGTGAAAACCTTGCACCCGCTCGGGCAGATTGCCCAGCGTGAAGCTCATGTCTAGCATGTGATCGTAAAAGGAAAAGTCGCCCACAGGAACGAAATCGAGATCCGCCTGTTCCTGCCAGTAGCGGCGACGCAGTTCGATGCCGGAAGATTGCAGCGCATCGCGCGAGGTTTCGCCTTTCCAGTAGGCTTCCTGCGCGAACTTCAATTCGCGCTTGGCGCCGATGCGGGGAAAGCCCAGATTGTGTACGGTTACCATGATGTCGTCCCTCTTTGCATGTGAAATGATGAGGCGAGGCGCCTCAAATGGGGAGATAGTAGGCAGGATGACCGATGAAGTAAAATGATGTTTTCTCACGGAATGATGAATATTTCTCATGCTTGATCGAACCCATTTGGCCATCATTGCGGCAGTAGAGCGTCAGGGGACGCTCACGGCTGCGGCCAGCGAGTTGTGCCTGACCCAGTCGGCTCTGAGCCATAGTATGCGCAAGCTGGAAGAGCAGCTCGGCACCGATGTCTGGTTGCGGGAAGGGCGCAGCTTGCGGCTGACGCCGGCAGGACAATATCTGCTGTCGGTTGCAAACCGTGTGCTGCCGCAATTCTCATTGGCCGAAGAACGCATGCGTCAGTTCGCGCGCGGTGAGCGCGGCACGCTGCGCATCGGTATGGAATGCCATCCGTGCAATCAGTGGTTGATGAAAATCGCTTCGGCTTATCTGGCCAACTGGCCGGACGTCGATCTGGACGTGCGGCAGAAATTCCAGTTCGGCGGCATCGGTGCCTTGTTCGGTCACGACATCGACATGTTGGTGACGCCCGACCCGCTATACAAGACGGGCTTGCGTTTTGTGCCTGTGTTCGATTACGAGCAGGTGCTGGTGGTGGGGCTGCGTCATCCGTTGCGCAAGGCCAGTTTCGTGATGCCGGAACAACTCGCGGATGAAACGCTGATCACTTATCCGGTGGAGGTGGAGCGGCTGGATATTTTTGCACAGTTTCTGCTGCCCGCGGGCATCACGCCGAAGCGCCACAAGCTGATCGAAACCACGGAGATCATGCTGCAGATGGTGGCCAGCGGCCGCGGTGTTGCCGCACTGCCGCGCTGGCTGGTGGAAGAAAACGAAAGCCGCTTTGACGTTGCGCCGATTCGGTTGGGCAAGCAGGGGGTGGCGAAGCAGATTTGTCTGGGCATCCGCGAAAGCGATGCCGACATCGATTACGTGCGCGCGTTTGTGGATCTGGCGCTGGCGCACAGCAATGCGAAAGCGGGGGTGAGATGAGTGGAGAGAACAACGCCGCGTCAATGCCATCCCGCTTACGTCCGTTTGTGGCATACACCGGACGTTTTCAGTCAGAACATTAAACTGCCGCTTCGGCCGAGAACCCGATAGGGACAGATAATGTTTTATCACGCACCCGACGACATCAACCGCCTGGATAGCCGGGCCCCATGATGTCGTGCGCGTGGAATCCGAAAGTCCCGCCGTGCTTTACTTTGGCCACATCATCAAAGTAAAGCTGTAGCGCCTGCGTGACCGTGGCGAACGCAATGTGATCCCACGGAATTTCTGACTTCGCGAATAATCGCACTTCGAGACTTTCCTTGCCGGGATTAAATTCCAGATCAAGCAGCGTGGCGCGATAAAACAAATGCACTTGATGAAAAGCGGGGAGGTTGATGAGTGAATGAAGCGGAAGCAATTCGAAGTGCGCTCCCGCTTCTTCTTCGGTTTCGCGTTGCGCGGCCTCTGTGGTGGTTTCCTTGTTTTCCATGAAGCCACCAGGCAAAGTCCAGTATCCATGACGTGGCGAGATGGCGCGCTTGCATAACAAGACTTTGGTTTCGCCATTTTCTTCCCATGTCGGGATCGTGCAAATCACCAGCTTGGGATTTTGGTAGTGAATGATGCCACACGCATGACAGACATGGCGTGGCAGCGTGTCGTCGGGCGGCACTTCAACGGTAACAGGGTGCGCGCAGGCGGAGCAAAATTTCATGGTGTGAATCTGAGCAGGCACACAAGCGAGTCAAAAAGAAAAATGAGTTTGATCCATCGCCAGTTGCTGTCGCATTTTGAAAAGGATGCGACAAGTTTACCACCTGCCGCCATTTGCTGATTTGTTGAGCACCTGTGATGTCTTGGTGAAGTAAAGTGAAGGGGCGGTTTGCACTCACTCACAGTGTGTTGTATAATGCTTGACTCAGACGCGGGGTGGAGCAGTCTGGCAGCTCGTCGGGCTCATAACCCGAAGGTCGTAGGTTCAAATCCTGCCCCCGCAACCAACATCGGCGTTAAGCCCAACCTATCTGGTTGGGCTTTTTGCTTTCTGGAAGCCGTGTTTGTGAGGCGTGGCCAAGCAAGTCATCCAAAAAATCGTTCCCGCTTGGCGATGCATCAAAAAATTGCCAATAAAATCGCGCAACGGCATCTAATTTGTTCCCACATTCTCCTTTTTGTGCAAAAATCAATTGCTAGGAAGAATATTTTTATACCCTGCATTTTCAGTCGGCATACAAACAGAGTAAGGGGAAAATATGTACTACTGCGTCTATACGAGCACAGCAAGCAGTCCGTTGTCGGATCAAGAACTCATGAATATCAAAGTCAAATCCAGATCGGATTGCGAGAAATCCGGCGTGACCGGGCTACTGGTTTTTCACCGGAACACCTTCATTCATTACTACGAAGGTGAAAAGGATAACGTCAAAAAAGTACTGACGTCTATTGGCAAGGACAAGCGACATAAGGACGTAAAGCCGGTCGCTGATGGAAAAATCAAAGGGCGCCAATTCGCCAACGCATCGATGGAGTTGCGTGTGTTGGACAAGGATCCACTTTTCCCCGCAGGCGATCTGAGCGCCGATAGCGCCGGTGTGAAGCAAATCATCAACGACTGCTTTATGAAAATCACTTGAGTTTTGCCCGATTGGTGGCGCACGACTTTTGCCATCATAGGAAGACAGCACGCACAAGTTTATCTGCGTAGCGGCAGGTACGGAGAGCCAGAAAAGACGGTGCTTTTTGAAGGGGGCATGCATTGGTGTTCCCCCTTCCGTTTTTTTGACAGACTTTCATGACGTGAGAAAGGCATGCCTATGTTCCATGCTTCGCTTGTATGGTTGCAGTTTGGCATTTGCGCCACGCTGATCCTCATTGCGGGTACGCAGCTTTCACGTTATGGCGATGTGATTGCCGACAAAGCTGGTCTTTCCAGGAGCTGGGTGGGGCTCATCCTGCTTGCAACGGTCAGCTCATTGCCAGAACTGGTGACAGGCATGAGTTCTGTGACGCTGGCCGATGCGCCGGATATTGCCGTCGGCGATGTGTTGGGAAGCTGCGTCTTTAATCTGGGCATTCTGGTCGTGCTTGATTTTTTCATGCCGGATGAATCGATATATACCCGCGCGAGTCAGGGGCATATTCTATCGGCTGGTTTTGGCATTCTGATGATTGGCTTTGCAGCATTTTGCGTGCTGATTGGCAGGCAATTTCCCGGGGTCGGGATAGGACACGTCGGGTTCTATACCCCATTCATCGTTCTGCTGTACTTCATTGCCGTGCGCAGCGTTTTCTTTTATGAAAAGAAAAAAGTGCAGGAATTCATCGAAGCACGCGAGGATCGTTTTCCTGAAATGACGCTGAAGCAGGCGATTACTCGCTATGTAGCCGCGTCGATTGTGGTTGTTGGCGCGGGCATTTGGTTGCCGTTTGTTGGCAAGCAGATCGCCGTATTGATGGGGTGGGACAACACTTTCGTTGGGACATTCTTTATTGCAGCGGCGACATCTATGCCGGAATTGGCGATCACGATTGGCGCATTGCGACTGGGGGCGGTGGACATGGCTGTCGCGAATCTTCTCGGCAGCAATTTGTTCAATATCTTCATGCTCTCGATAGACGATTTGTTTTATACCAAGGGATCCTTGCTATCACACGTTTCGCCCAATCATGCCATTTCCGCGATTAGCGCGATGATGATGACAGGCATTGTCATCATCGGTTTGCTGTATCGGAGCAATTCACGGTTTTTCAAGTTGGTTGACTGGGTCAGTCTGGCCTTGTTCCTTTTGTACGTCTTGAATTTCACGATGGTTTATCTGCATGGCTGATCAACTGGAACCCAACAAGCAGGATGTCGCGTCAAATGGACGGTGGCATGCGCTGCACCCGGAAGAACTGGGGGCAGCGTTTCGCGTCAATGCAGCAGCGGGATTGGCCTCCGAAGAAGCAGAGGCGCGTCTTGAATTTCATGGCGAAAATCTCATCCGTGAAAGACCGCCACGTCCGATGTGGCTGATGTTTCTCGGCCAGTTCAATGACTTCATGATTCTGATTTTGATTGCGGCAGCGATCATTTCTGGCATCGTTGGTGAGCCGAAAGATGCAATCGCCATTGTTGTCATTGTCGTTTTGAATGCGATCATCGGTTTCGTGCAGGAAATTCGTGCTGAACGTGCGCTCGCAGCACTCAAGAAGATGGCGGCAAGCAGCGCCATCGTCTTGCGTGACGGCGAACGCATTCACGTGACTGCATCGCAAATTGTTCCGGGCGATGTCGTCTTGTTTGAAGCGGGGAATGTGGTGCCTGCGGACTTGCGATTGATTGAAACGGCGCAATTGAAGATTGATGAGTCCCTGCTGACAGGCGAGGCGATCACCATTGAAAAACGGACAGATAAACTGGATGACAGCGATCTTCCCTTAGGCGATCGCTTGAACATGGCATTCAAGGGAACGACGGCAACTTATGGTCGTGGTATTGGCATCGTTACCGCGACCGGGATGGGAACGGAATTAGGAAAAATCGCCACTCTCATCGAAGGCAGTGAAACCCTCAGAACCCCATTGCAGCAGCGCCTGGCGGTATTTGGTCGTCATCTGGGTTTGGCAGTGCTGGCGATTTGCGCGATTGTATTTTTTGTCGGACTGATGCGCGGCGAAAAACTCGTGATGATGTTTTTGACTGCGGTCAGTCTGGCGGTGGCGGCCATTCCGGAAGCTTTGCCCGCAGTGGTCACGGTGTCGCTGGCGATGGGTGCGCGCAAGATGGTGAAGCAGAATGCGCTGATCCGGCGCTTGCCAGCGGTAGAGACCTTAGGTTCCGTGACGATCATCTGTTCGGATAAAACCGGTACCTTGACGCAAAACCGTATGCAAGTGAGTGAATTGCAGGCAGATGGCAGCACGCTGCGCGAGTGGCAGTCTGTGCCAGCGCAGGAGCCGTGGGTCAGTCTATTTAGTGCAATGGCGCTCTCGAACGATGCAAGCAGTAATCATAGTGGTGAATTGACGGGGGATCCAACGGAAATTGCTTTGTATCAGACCGCACAAGAGGGCGGGTTTGATAAGGCCTTGCTACAGACAAGATCGCCGCGCGTATTTGAGTTGCCTTTTGATTCTGATCGCAAGCGCATGACGACCTTCCATCGCGCAGAAACGGGCATTGTGGCTTACACCAAGGGCGCGCCGGAAACCGTGCTGCCGCAATGCGTTGCCGCGCTGACGCGTCAAGGCGAAACCTTGCTGGATTGCGATGCGGTATTGGCGGCAGCAGAGAACATGGCAGCAGAAGGTTTACGCGTACTGGCGGTGGCGTATCGTACTTGGTCAGAACAACCTGCTGGGACGCAGGGGGTGGATGATATTGAATCACAGCTGGTGTTCATCGGATTGATCGGCATGATTGATCCGCCACGACCGGAAGCGCAGGAAGCCGTTCGCCTGTGCAAGACAGCCGGGATCACTCCTGTAATGATTACTGGCGATCACGCCGTGACGGCAAGCGTAATTGCGAGACGACTGGGTATTGCCGAAGATGGCGATGCTGTGTTGACCGGCGCGCAACTGGCGGCCTTGGATGACGAAGCGTTCCGCGAAATAGTACGAGACGTGCGTGTGTATGCACGCGTCGATCCCGCGCAAAAAATTCGTATCGTCGAAGCCTTGCAGGCACACGGTGAATTCGTTGCGATGACAGGTGACGGGGTAAACGATGCGCCCGCGCTCAAGCGTGCCGACATTGGCATTGCGATGGGCAAAGGGGGAACCGACGTGGCGCGTGAAGCGTCCAGTCTGGTGCTGCTGGATGACAATTTTGCGACCATCGTGGGCGCGGTGCGAGAAGGGCGGCGCATCTTCGATAACATTCGCAAGTTCATCAAGTACACGATGACGAGCAATTCAGCGGAGATTTGGACGATTTTTCTCGCGCCGTTTTTGGGCATGCCGATACCGCTTTTGCCGATTCACATTTTATGGATCAATTTACTGACGGATGGTTTGCCGGGGCTGGCGCTTGCGGCGGAACCGGAAGAAAGGGGTGTGATGCAACGTCCGCCGCGGCCACCCAAGGAAAGTATTTTTGCGCACGGCATGTGGCAACACATTATTTGGTCTGGTTTGGTGATTGCGGGCGTGTGTTTGTTTGCGCAAGCCTGGGCGATCCGTACTGGATCGGCGCACTGGCAAACGATGGTGTTCACGGTATTGACGCTGTCACAAATGTGTCTTGTGATGGCGCTTCGCTCCGAACGGGATTCCTTGTTTACGCAAGGCTTGTTATCGAACAAATCGCTGCTGGGCGCCGTGGCACTGACATTTGCCTTGCAAATGGCGACGATTTATGTGCCGTGGTTGAATCCGATTTTCAACACGGAACCTTTGTCATTGGGAGAGCTCGGCTTGTGCCTGCTGCTTTCACCAGTTGTTTTCGTGCTGGTTGAAATAGAAAAGTGGATGCGGCGGAGAGGATGGATTTTTCGTGAGGCGAATCGTGTAAAGAACAATGCTTGAGTGCGCTTGGCTTAGTATTTTTTCCGTCGCGCCATCAGCAAGGTGAGACTGCCAATCAGCAATCCGGCGAATGCGAGGAATGACCACACTGCGATCGACAACCCGAAAATAACCAGGTCATCTTCCTCGCAAAGTCCGCCCGCCTTAAAAAGCAGTGGCGAAAATTGGGCAAGCCAATTTACAAACCGTTCGATGATGCCTTGTTGCCCAACGCCGCACCCAAAGCTCGATTGTGGATACCATTGCAACCAAACCTGATAGCCAGCGGTTGCCAAGCCGCCGATTGAAATGACGGCGCTTTTGATAAGCGAAACCTTCGGAATCCAGCGTCCGTTCCACCCGCCCCATGCGAAAAGCAAAGCCAGGCTGATGCCAAGAAAAAGGACGCGCTGAAAGACGCAGAGATGGCAGGGTTGAAGGGAGAGGTGCTGTGTCAGAATGACAGCGATCGCAACAAGTGCCAAGGCACCGATGGCCATTAACAGTGCCGAAATTCTTGCGTAGCGTTGAAGCCCTTGCCTCATGATTTTCCCTTTGCGACTGTGCTGCTCATCATAGGCTAAATTAAACCATTATTGAAGTGCTGGGTTCGTTGGTAAAAGCCCAACGATTATTTGCCGAGCACTTTCATGGCTTGCTCCAGCCCGGAGAGCGTGAGCGGATACATCCGGTTTTGCATGATGTCTTTCAGCATCACGATCGTGCGACTGAGGTGCCAGTAGTGTTCGCGTTCCGGGTTGAGCCAGACGGCTTGCTTGTAGTGATCGACCAGGCGGCGCATCCAGACGATGCCAGCTTCCTGCGAGACGCTCCCGTCATATTCGACGCACGGTTCCAGTAATTCCGTGGTTCCCATGGTGGCATCGCCGACAATGATGAGCTTGTGATCCTTTCCGTACTTGTTCATGATGTGGTGCAGCGGATATTGTTCCACAACGCGCCCACTGAGATAGCGCCAGACGGAATCGTTCATGATGTTGTGAAAATAAAACCATTCCAGTTGCTTGAATTCAGATCGCGCAGCAGAAAACAGTTCTTCGCACAATTTGAAATAGGGGTCCATTGAACCGCCGATGTCGAAAAGGATGAGCACCTTTACCTTGTTGCGGCGTTCTGCGCGCATCTTGATGTCCAGCCAGCCTGCGTTGCGCGCCGTGCTGGTGATGGTATTGTCGAGATCGAGTTCTTCCGGCGTGCCTTCGCGCGCGAATTTGCGCAGGCGGCGCAGCGCAATCTTGATGCTGCGGGTATTGAGTTCGATTTCATCGTCCAGCCCCTTGAATTCGCGACTGTCCCACGCTTTGATGGCGCTGCGGTTGCCCTCGTGCTCGCTGTCTATGCGCTCAGATTCTTCTTGCACGCCGCCTTCACCGAGCGGATTGTTGCCGCTCTCGCCGATAAGTGGCGAACGCTGTTCATCCTCTTCTTCTGTCTTTAAGTCTTTTATCCGCAGAATGTGGGATTTCGGCATGACTTGTTGTGGGATGTCGAGTTCAAGAAAAGAGTCGTGGGACTGGATGCGTCCCGCCGCTTCGTTCAGCATGTCTTCCAGTGCTTTTTCCGGGGTTTCGTCTTTTCCTGAGCGCAGTTTTTCAAAGTATTCACCGAAAGCGACATCGAACTTGTCGTAGTTCGCTTCGCTTTTGACGAGGCACACGCGCGAGAAGGCGTAAAACTCATCAATGTTGTATCGCACCACCCCTGCCTTCAAACCGTCCAGCAAGGCCAGAAACTCCGTCGTGGTGACCGGCAGGCGGTGCTGCTTGAGGTGAAGGAAGAAGTCGACGAGCATGAAATGATCAGGCGCGTTGGCGATTCGATTGCACGATGCGCTGCAAGAGACCGACATCCTGTTCGTTCTTCATCAATGCGCCCGTCATTGGCGGCAGTTCGGTACGCTTGCCGTTAGCGGCAAGAACCTTCGGGTCGATGTTCTCTGCATTGAGTAACTTTAGCCAGTCGAGTAGTTCGGAGGTGGAGGGTTTTTTCTTCAGGCCACTGACTTGTCGCATTTCAAAAAATACTTCCAGCGCTTCGTGAATCAAATCTTCCTGCAAGCCGGGGAAATGCACATCGATAATTTTTTCCATCGTGGTCTTGTCCGGGAAAGCAATATAGTGAAAGAAGCAGCGGCGCAGGAAAGCGTCCGGCAATTCCTTTTCATTGTTCGACGTGATGATGATGACCGGGCGGTGCGTGGCGCGCACGAGTTCGCGCGTTTCGTAGCAAAAAAATTCCATGCGGTCGAGTTCACGCAGCAAGTCGTTCGGAAATTCGATATCGGCTTTATCGATTTCATCGATCAGCACGACGGTGGGGACATCCGATTCAAAGGCTTGCCAGAGCACCCCCTTGATGATGTAGTTGGCAATGTTGGCAACCCGTTCATCGCCGAGCTGCGAGTCACGCAAACGCGAAACGGCGTCGTATTCATAGAGGCCATGTTGCGCCTTGGTAGTCGATTTGATATGCCATTGTAAAAGCGGCATGCCCAGTGCGGCAGCGACTTCCTCGGCGAGCATGGTCTTGCCGGTGCCGGGTTCGCCTTTAACCAGCAAGGGGCGCTGGAGCGTAATGGCGGCATTGACTGCGAGTTGCAAATCGGCCGTGGCGACGTAATTCTTGCTTCCTTCAAAACGCATGGTGACTTCCTGATTCGGGGTTTACAGAACGGCCAGCCTGTTCTGGGCGCGGGTTTGCGGAAAAGGGACACCTGTCTGCTGGATAATTCAGGCGGGCGACGCTCTCAAACGCCGCAGTATAACAGCTTGAATGTATGGGGAAAACCGACAAAAACCCAGGTTTCTCCCAGGGGTCAATAACGGGAATCGCTGCGAATAGCCGTGTGCGGGATTTGCACATGCTCAAAGAAGCCATGCCCGAGGCGTTGGTATCCCGAATCGCTGGATTTTCGTGCGCCAAAGAAAACTTCGGCAAGGTTGATGCCGATCCCGACAAACACATGACGCTCGCGTTCGTCGCCATGCGCGCGTTCGGTTTTGCTAAATCCTCGTGTGTAATATCCGGTTTGTAATTCCACGTAGCGCAGCGGTGTTTTGCGGAAGGTATCGGTACCGGAAAGTTTGAAAGCGAGCAGATATTTTTGGCCGGAATAATCGCCTAGCGGGTCGAATCCTTTGTGGCCGGAGGGTTCATATTCCATTCGGAAATCAAGCAGATCGCGCATGCCTGGCACGGCATGGCGGGCATATGCGAAGCCTGTGCCGAGCAGATTCATGGTCATGTCTTCATAAGAGAAACCGTACTTGCGAGAGTAGCCGTCCATGAATTCGACATAAAACTGAAGGCCGGTCGACAGCAGCGCCGAAGTACGCGCCGCCTGTTCTGGAGCGCGCCCTTGCATGATGAGACGCTCCGTCAGCACATTGGTAATGGTGTAGCTCGTAAAGGCGTGTCCCAGTTTGTCCGCGCCGCCATAGTCTGTATGCGAACTGAACCAGCCCTCGGAGTTTGAGGTGAAGCGATCCTTGCTGCCCCAATCCCATTTGGCAACGCCCAAGCTTGTTGTGGCAGTAAACAGGGTCGCGGTTTCCCAAGCGATGGCAGAAACATCGTCGAGAAAGACCTGGGATGAATAAGGCTGCATCAAACGCTTGTCAGGCATTTCTTGTGCATGAGCACCTGCTGTGCCAAAGAGAAATGCCAGCAGCAGCGCGGTTGAGAAAATGAATTTCATGGCAGCATTGGAAGGGAAGTTGCAAACCGATACACCATTTCCAGCATCTGGGGTGATTCTACGCCATCGCAGTCTTGAAGCCTTTGCGCTAAGGAAAAAGAGTGAACTTTTCTAAAAAAGAAAGTGAAATTGAATTCCGGTGCTTGGTGCGTCTGGGAATGCGTCGCCAAGTCAAATTTGTATGATCAATGGCAATGTTTTCAGTTCTATCAGAAAACAATTTCCGAAAAGGAAAAATTATAGTCGAGCTATCACTGTCTGATTTGCATGGATCCCTTCCAGAGCGACGGTTCATGTTTTGCGGACACCTTTTTTTTACAAACATGCGCCGTTTCTGCCGGAAGTGGTTTGCTAATTTTTTGTTTTGCTTAATAATAAGACCCACGCGGTAAATAAAAGGCAAAAGGAGTTCGTTGTGTCCGGCGACGCTAACCGAAGAGAAATCGAGGAAATGGGCAAAGCGCTGCTGGATCGCGCGCGTCAGCGTGCGCAGCTTTTCGACGTGAATTTTGCCGGGCTGGTTTATCCATCGGAAGCCTGGTCTTTGTTTCGATCCGGGCTCGCTGCGTTGATAGATGTACGTACAAGCGAAGAGCGTAAGTATGTAGGACGCGTGCCAGACACGCAGCATGTTCCTTGGCGCGCTGGTTCGAACATGGCTATTAACCCAAAGTTCTTGCAGCAAATTAAGGGCATTGCACCGAAGGAGGCGGTTGTGCTTTTGCTTTCTCGTAGCGGTGGCCGCTCTACTGAGGCAACGGAAGCGCTAGCAAAAGCCGGGTATGAAAACGCCTTCAGTGTGCTGGAAGGGTTCGAAGGCGAACTCGATAATCACCAACAACGCGGAACGTATAACGGCTGGCGCTACAGCAAGCTGCCGTGGATACAAGACTGATTCCGTATTCCCTGTTATTCTTACACCATCTTGTGCGCGTGTTATTAGGCGTGGCATATGTCATCGCCAAAAACAATATTTTCAGAGGGGGAGGCCATGCCAAAATGGTTTGAGGACAATTCGCGTTCTGTCGGCGGAACGCCGTTAATCCGCTTGAATCGTATTGTGGGAGAAACCAAGGCGACTGTGCTGGTCAAAGTTGAAGGTCGCAACCCCGCCTATTCCGTGAAAGATCGTGTGGGTGCAGCAATGATTTGGGACGCGGAGAAACGTGGCGTGCTCAGTGCAGGGAAGGAATTGATTGAGCCAACGAGCGGGAATACCGGGATTGCGCTGGCCTATGTGGCGGCGTCGCGCGGGATTCCGCTGACCTTGACGATGCCGGAAACGATGAGTATCGAACGTCGCAAGCTGTTGGTGGCTTATGGCGCGAAACTGGTTTTAACGGAAGGCAAGCTCGGTATGCGCGGTGCGATTGCCAAGGCCGAAGAGATGTTGGCCGCCGAACCCCATCGCTACGTGATGCTGCAACAATTCAAAAACCCCTCTAATCCTGCAATTCATGAATCAACGACGGGCCCTGAAATCTGGCAAGCGACTGGCGGTAGTGTGAATATTTTTGTCGCGGGCGTAGGTACGGGCGGCACGATTACTGGAACGACACGCTACTTGAAACGCGTCAGTCCACACGCCATTCAAACCATTGCCGTCGAGCCGGCGGGGAGCCCGATTTTGACGCAAACGCGCGCGGGCGATGAGTTGAAGCCGGGGCCGCACAAGATACAGGGTATTGGCGCAGGCTTTGTGCCGGATGTGCTGGATATGTCCGTGCTCGATGGTGTCGAAACGGTTCGTGATGAAGAAGCCATGGAATACGCCCGCCGCCTGACGCGTGAAGAAGGCATCATCTCAGGCATTTCCGGCGGTGCGGCAGCGGCTGTGGCGGTACGCTTGGCAAATCGCGCGGAGAATGCAGGTAAAACGATAGTGGCGATCCTGCCGGATTCGGGTGAGCGTTATCTCAGCTCGGAGTTGTTTGAAAGCGCGACGGCGTGATGTCTATTGCGTGCTGCGCATCCATTCTTGCAAACCGCTGATCCAGGTGCGTGTCGGTAAACCTGTTTGCTCCCAGATGGCGTTGGCACGCTGATTGAGAATGGCAAAATCAACCGATGGCGATTGCTTGAAACCAATCGCAATCATGTTTTCGTCATCCACGCGTGGCAACCAAGCCGCAGCGTCGAACGCCATGAGCATGCCATAAAGATTTTTCTCATAGCTTTCATCGGTGCCGAAAATGTTCGTCGTCATGATGCCGTGCGATGTCAGGCAATTTGCGCAGGCGGCATAGAATTCCGGTGAATCGAACACGGGTCCTTGTGCAAACTCATCGTATAAATCCACTTGCAGGATATCGACCGTGTTGTGGTTTTTCGGGTCGGTGATGAAATCCATCGCATCCATCTGAACGACTTGCAGGTGCTCATTGTTTGGCGGCAAAAAGAAATCGCGACGACAGGTGGCGATGACAGTGGGGTTGAGTTCAACGGCGGTCACTGGCACTTCAGGAAAATGCCGATGACAGAATTTGGTAAGTGCACCGGAACCGAGCCCCAGTTGCACGATTCGCTTCGGGTTTTCTTCGAATAGCATCCAGACCATCATTTGCTGTACGTATTCGAGAGCGATGGCGTCTGGCTTGTCGAGGCGCATCGCGCCTTGTATCCAAGATGTTCCCAGATGCAGAAAACGCACGCCGTTTTCTTCCGTGATGGTTGCCTCAGGTAACTGGGGTAGCGAGGGGTGTGAATCTAGAATTGCAGACATCGTTGGCTTTCAAATGTGCGGTGTTCACCCGTGACCGGGTCGGTGAAAGCAATCGATTTGGCGAGCAACTTCAGGGGTTGATCGAAATCAGGCGCTTCACCGAGCGGCAGTTCAGGATAGAGAACCGGATAAATACGGTCATTGACGATGGGCAGATCGAGCGATGCCATGTGGACGCGCAATTGATGCCGCTGACCGGTGATGGGTTGTAGCGCATAGCGCGCCAGTGTTCCCTGGGTTTCACGCAGTGCAACACGGGTTTCGGCGTTCGGTTCGCCTTCGGTAATGTGCATTTGCATGAATGTGGCGGCTTCAGCCAGTCGGTTGCGGACGATTGCTGGCAAGGTAATGCCGCTGCGGTAAGGGGCAATGGCTTCGTAGTGTTTTTCGACGGCGCGCTGGCGGAACATCGCTTGGTAGGCGTTGCGTGTTTTCGGTTGAATGGTAAAAAGCACCAGCCCTGCGGTATCCTGATCAATGCGGTGCATGGGCGACAAGGTGTCGATAGCCAGTTTGCGTTTGAGACGCACCAGCAGCGTTTCTTGCAAATAGCGGCCGGAAGGCACCACTGGCAAGAAATGCGGCTTGTCCGCCACCACAATCCACGCGTCTTGATAAATCACAGTTTCTTGAAACGGAATGGGAATTTCCGGCGGCAGGCTGCGGTAGTAATAAATTTTGCGGTGTGGCTGGTAGGGGCAATCGGGCGAAAGCGGGTTGCCGCTGGCGTCCAAAACATCACCACGCCCCATGCGTGCCTGCCATTCTTCCAGTGGGATGCGGACAAAACGGGAAGCCAGATACTCCGCAAGCGTGCGCCAGACGCCTGCCGGAAGGGCGACACAACTGGCACTGACACCGTTTTGGGTGGGCAGCGGGGGGCGGGTGAGCGAGGGGGAAAGCATGGCAACCAACATTTTCGCAGAAAATGGCGGGATTTGTCTCCAAAGTGTTTGCGGGAAATTGACGGTAAATAGGCCATAGCGCATACTTCTCATTTTGGCATCGCGTGCGCATCAAACGCAGCAGGGACAGTTGATGAAGAACACAGCATCAAAAGTGGTATTGCCTCCGACAATTGCGGCGGCATTTTTTTTGTCTGGTGCGGCCGGACTGATTTATCAAATTGCCTGGCAGCGCTTGCTGTTTGCCAATTTCGGGGTTGACATTGAATCCATCACGGTGGTGGTTTCGGCTTTCATGCTGGGATTAGGATGCGGCGGCTACCTGGGCGGGCGCATCGCGGATCGCTATTTCGAGAAATCGCTGTTGCTGTTTTGCCTGTTTGAAGCGTTCATTGGTTGCTATGGCATCGTCAGTCCGTACTTTATTGAATTCATTGGCCAGACCGGATCAAGTTCTGGCCTCTTCACAATTGCCGTACTCAATTTTTTCAGCATCCTTCCTGCGACGGTGTTGATGGGCGGTACGCTGCCGATGCTCACGGCGTGGCTGGCGAAAAAACCGAGCGGTGTCGGTAACGCCATCGGCATTCTCTACTTCTGCAATACTTTAGGTGCAGCGATTGGCTGCTTCGCGACGGCATTCGTGTTGTTCATGTACTTTGATTTGTATCAGGTCATCTGGATGGCCGCGGCCAGCAACTTCATTGTCGCCGTTCTGGCCTATGTGGAGGGGCGCCGTTATGTCTAATCGCAACAAGGCGCTGCTCCTCGCATTCGCTTCGGGCTTGCTCAGCCTGGGCATGGAAATCATCTGGACGCGACTCGTGTCGTTTACCCATCACACCGTCCCGCAATCGTTTGCGTATGTACTCTTTGCGTATTTGCTCGGCATCGCGCTTGGTGCACATGTCGGGAAGCTGGTATGCAATCGCAGCGAAGGTAATGACAGTATTCTCTGGAAAGTCGCCGGACAATCGTTGATTTGGTCGGCAGCATTCGACGTGATCGCGATGGCGATTTACGCGGTTGCACCGCTGAATCCTTATGGCGACGCAATTTATTTGTTGGTCGCCATTGCATTGTCTGCGGGCATCAAGGGGGTCGTCTTCCCCATCGTGCATTACCTTGGGTCGATGCGCGGCGATGCCGCTTTGGGCGCGTCAATTTCCAATGTTTACGCGGCGAATGTGGCGGGCGCCACCATCGGTCCGCTCTTCGTCGGGTTTGTGTTGATGAATTTGGTAACACTACAGCAAGCGATGGCGATTTGCGCCTTGGCGGCATTGCTTGTGTGGGGGATTGTCTCGCGTAGCGCGACCGGAACAAAACATAAATGGCTGGCGGTGGTCACGGCAGGGGTTTTGCTGGCAGGCCTGGCGCTGGCCGACAAGCATTTGCTGATTCGTGAATTGGTCGCCAACGAGCATGGTCGGGAGATGAAAGTCGGCTACATCAACGAGAGTCGTCACGGCACCATTCACACCCTCGAAATGACAGATGGCAGCACGATTGTGTATGGGGAAAATCTTTACGACGGCAAAATCAACACCAGTTTGGTGAATGACATTAACGGTATTTTTCGCGTGTATGCGTTGGCCGCGATGCATCCGACGCCAAAGAAAATTCTCGTTATTGGATTGAGCGGGGGATCATGGGTCGAAGTGATTCGTCATTTTGCGCATGTGGAAAGCATTGATGTGGTTGAGATCAACCCGAATTATCTTGATCTGGTCAAGCATCATGCCGAAGTGGCGCCGCTGCTGAACGACAAGCGCGTCAAGATTCACATCACGGATGGACGCAAGTATTTGAAACAGCACAGTAAGGAAAAATACGATTTGATCGTCATGAACACGACCTGGCATTGGCGCGCTTACAGTACATTGTTGCTGGGGCAGGATTTCTTGATGTCGCTACGCAATGCGCTTGCGCCGGGTGGCGTCGTGGCATTCAATACGACGGGATCGATGGACGTATTTCATACCGCGGCGCAAACTTTCCCGTTTGCCGGGTTGTATTCAAATTTCGTTTTTGCCAGCGATCATGATGTAAGAGCGGATTTGCGTCAAAATGTCGCGCGGATTGTCGAGGTGGGACGAGTGGTGTCGGCCAAACAAAATGCGGATGAGGCGGCATTGAATTGGATTGCATGGCGCGTTGCCATGACGCCGATTCAGCTTCCGTCTGAGGTGGCATTCAAACGTCCCCCGGAAGTGGTGACGGAGCGGAATATGATTACCGAATATAAATACGGCAAAGGTTTTTTGCACTAATAAAAACAGGGCTTATCGGATTTTTACAACCGGGCGCTTATCAAAAATACTGTTACCACCCCCGGCATGTTCAAGCTACTGAAAATTTTATGCATCACACCACATGATCCGGCGCAAACTTGCAGATGACATCGCTATCACTGAGCTCAATCTGGAAAGTCGCGTGGCTGATGCCGAAATTTCGTTCCAGATCTTCAGCGACCCTCACCAAAAATTCGTTTCCAGGATGGTCGTGGCAGACGACTAAATGCGCAGTGAGCGCTGTCTCCGTGGTGCTCATGGCCCAGATGTGCAAGTCGTGAACTTCGCCGACTTCGGGTAGGCAAGCCAGATAGTCGCGTACTTGATTGGGGTCGATGCTATCGGGAACGCCGTGTAGCAACAAGCGCAAGGATTGGCTCAAGAGTCCCCAGGTGCCGACAAGAATGACAACGGCGATGACGAGGCTGATGGCGGGGTCGAGCCAGCGCCAGCCTGTCCATATCATCCCCAATCCTGCTAGCACCACGCCAACCGATACAGCCGCGTCTGCCACCATGTGCAGGTAAGCGCCGTGCATGTTCAAATCCTGCTTGCGATTTTTCATCAGCATGAGTGCGGTGGCGGTGTTAATGACGACGCCAACGAGCGCAACCCAGATGATGGTCATTTCATCGACAGCGGCTGGGTTGGCGAATCGCCGGATTGCTTCCCATGCGATGCCGCCGACGGCGATGAGCAGGAGTACCGCATTGGCGAGTGCGGCCAGTATCGTGGCACTTTGCCAGCCGAAGGTGAAGCGGGGTGTTGGAAGACGGCGTCCGAGAAGCAATGCACCCCAGGCGACCAGCAAACCGATCACATCACTGAAGTTGTGCCCCGCATCAGCAAGCAGCGACAGTGAATTTGAGTAAATGCCAAAGCCAATTTCCACCAGCACGAAGATGGTGTTCAGGACGATGCCTACCGCAAGCGCGCGGCTGGTTGCACCGGAAACGTGGTGGTGGTGATCGCAGTGGTGGTGAGAGTGGTCGCTCATGATGTTTGGAATATTTTTGTCATCATAGCGGATTTGCCTGTCCGACGCGCATCGCGATGTGCAGGAGGTAGGCAAGGATTGAGCGTCAAAACAAACAGGCCTGCCTTTTTTGCAAAAGGCGAGCCTGTCCGTCTAAAACACTAGCGGAGCTGTGCTTTCAGGGGAATGAGGTCAGCCGTGATATCCATGCCGACAAAAAGTATCCCAACAAGATTGCCCGCTGCATCTTTGATGGGCGAGTATTCGGTCATGTAGATCATGCCAAACAGGGTGGCGGTGCCACTATAGGGTTCTCCAAGCAAGACCTTTTTGTATCCAGGGTGCCTGCGATCAAGAGTCGTGCCAAACGCGCGTCCACCATCCTCTTTTTTTACGGAGGTGGCGATGCGGACGTAATCGTCCCCAGACTTCACAAAAACGGTGGCAACAGCCATATGTTGGGCACTGATCTTGTCAGGGATCGTATGATCAGCGTAGAGCGATTGCCCATTGTGCTTAAGTGTTGGGACAGAGAGTTGACCAATTTTGTTTGTTTGGGCGTTATCAATGGTGAAGCCCCCTCGAAAATGGCTGGCAAATTCTTGAGATAGTTTGGAGACTGTCTTTTTCTTGGACTCCAGAAACTCCGTAACGACGATTGCTTTGGCCGGGGTGGGCGTTTGGGTAATGACTTCATCCTCAATTTTAATTTCCTTGAGTTCTGTTTTATTGCTTTTGCCGCAGGCACTTAGTGTGATGGCCAGAATAAAAAATAGGCTTGGTATTAACCAGCCCCGAGTGTGAGTGTGCACGATGATTCTCCAGGATTAAGCGATAAGGGTAGGTTTGCTGCCGTACTTACGAAAAAATAGGTGCGTCGACAGGGGAAATTGTCTGCACAAAATAATAGCACACACGAAGAGAAAGTTGCGCTGAAAAAACATTGCCGCATGGAATATTTAAATATTTTGCGAGAACGAATGCTGACAAATTGCTGGCTGATGAACCTTGCATGCGATTGGAGAAAGAATCGGGAAGATTTTTAGAAAAATATGCGCGAGTAAGTAAGTGCTCGCGCCACTATTTTGGCGAGACGACTTGAACCCTGAAAAATTATTTGAGAGGTTAAAGCACCTGAATAGTGCGGAATCACTGCAACATCGCTTCGAATTCCGCGCCGGTGACAGGTGGAGAGAAAAGATAGCCTTGTGCGAAGTCGCATCCGGTTGCGGCCAGGAAATCTCTTTGAGCCGCAGTTTCAACGCCTTCAGCAATCACGCCAAGACCCAGGGTGTGCGCCATGACAATGATGGCTTCTGAGAGCGCTTTATCGTAAGGATCGCTCACGACATTCTGGATGAATGACTGGTCGATTTTGAGATAGTCGATATCAAATTTGTTTAAATAAGAAAGGGCAGAATAGCCAGTGCCGAAATCATCGATGGCGACTTGAATGCCGGCATCACGGAATCGGAGGAGTTTTTCCATGACGGCCGGTTCTGAATGCATTAGCAAGCCTTCGGTAATTTCAATTGCAATACTGTGACCCGGCAGGTTGAGGGCATGCAGATGATTGATCAATTGAACGGGGTCAGCGCCTTGAACCATGAATTGCATGGGTGACTTGTTGATGCTGACCTGAACACCATGCTTGTTGTAGCGCTGCCAGCGCTGCGCCCAAGCGGCAGCTTCGCGGAATACCCAGTCTCCAATATTGAAAATCATCCCCGTCTCTTCTGCGATCGGGATGAAATGGCTAGGCGCGATCATCCCGCAAGTCGGGTGGTGCCAGCGTAGCAGGGCTTCTGCTTTTACAATCCGATTGCTTGGCAATTCCACGATGGGTTGAAAATAAAGTTGAAACTGATTGGCGCCAAGTGCTTTGCGCAAATCGTTAACCATGACCTGCCGTGTTTGCGAAGCTTCACGCATGGAGCGCGTGAAGTAGTTCAGGCGACTGCGCCCTTGATTTTTCGAGGCGTACATGGCTTGATCGGCGTGGCTCAGAAGACTCTCCATATCGGCTGCATCGTCAGGATAAAATGCAATGCCAATGCTGGCAGTAATGAAAATGTTTTTTTGCCCAAGAAGAAAGGGCTCACCCAGTCGTTCGATAATTTTTTGTGCGATTTGATTGACTGGCGCGCGATCCGGACACTGCGCAATGATAATGACAAACTCGTCTCCCCCGAGGCGCGCCAGGGTGTCCGAAGCGCGTATGCAGGATTCAATGCGCCTGGCGGCTTCAACGAGTGCCGTATCGCCGATGGCGTGACCAAGTGTATCGTTCACTTCCTTGAAGCGGTCAAGATCAACATACACCAACGCCAAAGGCACTCTTGTCCGGTTGGATTTTTTAATCGCATGCTGCAATCGATCATGAAAGAGATTGCGGTTGATGAGCCCCGTCAATTGGTCGAAATTGGCTTGCTTCCAGATGAGGTCGGCCGATTTTTTTGATTCGGTAACATCCTGAATGAGGCAGGCAATGTAGTTGATGCTGCCGTCTTCCTTGCGAAGACAGCGAACCGCCAAGTGTGCGTACACGATTTGACCGTCTTTTCTGATGTAACGCGGATCAAGTTCGAATTCGTCAATTTTGCCGCGCAGTGCGCGGTTGAGAAGCGCGTTGGAGGCAGGCGCATCGTCGGGGTGGGTGATCTGGTTCCAGGTGAGTTTCACCAGTTCATCGCGCTCATACCCTAGCATCAAGCAGAGCGCATCATTGACTTCCAGCCATTGACCCTCAGGCGCGCATGTGGCCATGCCGATCATGGAGCGCGAGAAAAACGCACGGAAGCGTTGTTCGCTATTGAGAACGGCTTGTTCTGCAAACCGTCGCTGGTGCTCACGGTCAAAATTATCCAGGACAAAGGAAAGGTCTCCCGCCATTTCTTTTAATAAGGTGACGACTTCATCGTCAAACGCATTTTCTCTGTCGCTGTAAACGGAAATTACGGCATAGGGTTTGCCTGCTCTGTGAACAGGGAAAGAGGCGGTAGCCTGGTAATGGTAGGCCGCTGCATATGCAGCGCGTGCACGGTTTGGGTGCTGAGAAAGATGGTTGATAACAACGGAGCGGTTTTGGCGGAAGGCAATAGCGGCAGATCCGCGAATACCGGAATGATCCCCGTGATGAACTGTGATGTGATCCAGGAACGAAGCCTCTTCTCCATAACACGCAACAGGATCAAGCAGGTGCCCTGGTGCATGGGCGACCCCGACCCATGCCATTTTCATGTCGCCATGCGTGACAAGCGCTCTACAGGCAAAGGGGAAAAGCTCAGTGTCGTTTTCCAGCCGCAGGCTGCCTTGACTGATATGACTGAGCATTTGGTAAAGGCGTGAGAGACTGCGCAAGCGGGCTTCGCTTCCTGCTGCAATGGCAATTGACGTGTTGCGCTCGCGCATGACACATGCGAGCAGCATTCCGATGACCAGCAGTTCAGTGCAATACAGTGAAAAATTCAAGAGACTTCCGTTGAGAATTTCCTGCCCAAAATAACCGGTGCCCAATTTGACGCTGAGCATTGCCTGAGTGAGGAGGATGCCGAGTATGAACAGGACACCATGTCGTCCGAAGCGTAAAGCCGCCCATACAACGAAAATGAATGCAATGTATTCCAGCGAAAAGAGACCAATGACATCGGAGAAAAGATTGAGGAATACAATCTGTCCGGCGACAAGGGAACAGGCAAGCAAAATAAAAAATTCTGGCGCACGCTTTTTTTTGAGAAGGCCGAGGAGATTTTTTCTGATGGGCGGGAGCCAGAATGGCTGACGCCAAATCAGGATAAGGGGCGCAACAAAGGAGACACCAAGTGTGTTGCTCAACCAGATGTTGAGTGCCTTGTCGGTTGTGAAAAGCAAGAGCTTGCTGGCGCCCAGCGCCGTGATGCCACTGGCGAGCAAACCGGCAAGAAGAAAGAGAAAAAAGAAGTCGCGGGCGCGCGACATATGGGTGTCAAAATCGACGCTTTTCAAAAGCCAGACGCCGGACACGGTTTGCAGGGTCAGCAAACCACCTAATACAAGGGACGTTTGGGAAGGATAGCCCTTGACTAAGCCGGACAGAAAGGCTCCCACGAGGATGCACGGCCAGTAGCGGATGCCGAAAATAAGCAAGGCTGCCAATGCCATGCCGACAGGCAGACAAAGAAGCAGGTGTAAACCGTCAATCATCACAAACGAAACGCTGATCGCGGCGAGCGCCGCGTAGGCAAGCGCCACGCCGACCATGCGAGGGATGTCGTTGCGCCGGTAGGATAGATTGAAGGGAGTCAAAGCGATTCCTTCTCTAAACGAAACACAAATCAGGGGTGTTCCAAACCGAAAACGAACCGCTTAATGATTAGTCAGGGGATTACCTTGAGCGAGCCTCTTCAACGTGGTGTCTATGCGATGGGTTTTTCTGCAGGGTCGTACGCGTCAGGGTGGTGCGCGTCCTGGACTTAGGGGGGCACGACCCCGACGGGGTTTGGGAACTCTTGCATTTTAGCAAGTCCTGAAGATCGCGCTTGTGTGGGGAAAGGGGAAATTTGAGAATAATCAAACTTGAAGCAGTTTGTCGTGCATGAAATAAGGTGAGGGGGTGTTTCTGGAAGCATTCGCATGGAATAGCAACATATTGAATGTAAAAAAGTTTTTTGGCGACAAGACGTCATCGGCACCTGATTTGCTCCCGGGTGGCGGGTTGAGGAGAATCAAGTGGTGCTGTGTTTGAATGTGCGCCCCAAGCTGGACGGCAACAGCATGAATCGGGTTGTCTGGGGCAATGGCGAGCCGAACAGTCGCAAGCCGCTAAGTTGTTTATAAGCCAATCAGTGATTGAATTTTGGCGTCGGCTTCTTCCAGCCCAAGGCGTTTGGTGGCGGAAAAGAGTTGTGCGGTAAAGGGAAAGGGTTGACCCTGTGCATCGACATAACTGGCCAGCAGGGTTTCAACACGATTCAAGGCATTCATGGCCTCGCTACGATTGAATTTATCTGCTTTGGTGAGCAAGCAGTGAATGGGTTTGCCGGTGGGGGCGAACCATTCAAGCATCTGGATGTCGAGCTCTGTGAAGGGGCGGCGTGTATCCATGACCAGTATCAACGCTGCCAGTTGTTCGCGCTGCTGAACATAGTCGCCCAGCAATTCCTGCCAATGCAGCTTGGCAGAACCGGATACCTGGGCATACCCGTAGCCAGGCAAATCCACGAGCATGGCCTGGATTTCATCAACGTTGATGGGGTCGTGTCGGTGCTGATTGACACGTGCGCCGCCAATGGAAAAGAAATTGATATGTTGCGTTCGCCCCGGCGTTTTGGAGGAAAAAGCCAGATTTTTTTGATTGCACAATACGTTGAGGGCGCTGGATTTTCCTGCGTTGGAGCGACCCGCGAAAGCCACTTCTGGCACGTGCGTAACCGGCAAATCGCGTAAATGATTTACAGTGGTAAAAAAACGTGCTTGCCACAGCTTCGACATAATGGTGAGCAAAAAATTCGCTAGTAATGCAAGTAACTATTCTGCATTGTACGTTATTCCGGGTGCGATCATCGTACAGGCAGTTCAGGATAGTTTATGTTTTATTGTGTTTTAAAAAGTGGAAGATACCCGCTTTTGTTTTTAAGGCAGGAAAGATTCCAGCGCATACAAGTCTTGCACCTTTTCACGCTGGCGAATCAAGTGAAATTTGTCGCCATCCACCATGACTTCGGCGGCACGTGTACGCGAGTTGTAGTTGGATGACATCGTCATGCCGTAAGCGCCTGCCGACATCACGGCCAGCAAGTCGCCTTGTTGTATAGCCAGTTGGCGCTCGCGTGCCAGCCAGTCGCCCGATTCGCATACCGGGCCAACGATATCCCAGGTTTTTGCGGGGGCGTTACGTTCCTTAACCGGCAAAACACGATGCCAGGCTTCATACATGGCTGGGCGCATCAGGTCGTTCATCGCTGCATCAACGATCGCAAAATTTTTGACGGGGCCGTCTTTCAGATACTGAATTTCTGTCAGCAGCAAGCCAGCATTGCCAACGATGGAACGACCCGGTTCAAACATCATTTTTATCGGGCGACCCTGATGTTCGTGCAGCCGCCAGTGGTTGACGCGGGTGAACAGGCGTTGGAGGTAGTGGGCGATTTTGACGGGTTGTTCATCGTTGTAGGTAATCCCCAGGCCGCCACCAATATCAAGATGATGCAGGCGAATGCCTTCGTGTGCGAGACGATCAACGAGTTCGATCATTTTGTCGAGCGCGGCAAGTAAAGGCGCATCGTCCAGCAATTGCGAGCCGATGTGGCAGTCTATGCCTACCACGCGGATGTTTTGCAAGCCAGCTGCAACCCGGTAACAGTCGAGCGCGGCCAAGTAATCTACCCCGAACTTGTTTTCCTTGAGGCCAGTGGAGATGTAAGGATGCGTCATGGCATCGACATCGGGGTTGACGCGGAAAGAGATGGGCGCTTGCTTGCCCATTTCCTTCGCGACATCGTTGATGCGATGCAGTTCGGGGAGCGATTCGACATTGAAGCAGAGAATGTTGTGTTTCAGTGCAAGACGGATTTCATTGCTTGTTTTTCCAACGCCTGAAAAAATAACTTTGCTTGGATCGCCGCCTGCGCGTATGACGCGTTGCAATTCGCCGCCCGACACGATGTCGAACCCTGCGCCGAGTTGGCTAAGATGACGGAGGATAGCCAGGTTGGAATTTGATTTGACGGAGAAGCAGATCAATGCTGGATCGTCACCTTGACCGAATTGCTGGCAAGCGCTGGCATACGCAGTATAGTTTTCGGTGAGTGCGGCCTTCGAATAAACATAAACAGGCGTGCCGAACTGTTTGGCAACCTCGTTCAGCGGCACATTCTCGGTATGCAATATGCCATCTTTGTATGAGAAATAGGGCATGGTTATTTGTCAGTGTTATGGTCGTCAACAGTCTCGGTTGCTGTTTCGTCAGTAACGGGTGGGGAAGCGGCGTCAGCTTTCTCAGGTTTTACGGCACCAGGGGTGGTCTGCGGCGGCGCGTTAGGGTTTACGGCAGCAGCCTTTCGCGCAACGGATGACTTGGTCTTTTTCGGCTTGCCTTTTTCGGGCAGATAGAGTGGACCTCGCTGTCCACAGGCGGCCAGGAGGCTGATGGAAAGAATGAAGACGGCAAGGGGTCTGAGTAGAGAATACGGTTTCACGTTTAGAATGGCGATGTTGAAAGCCATTGGAGTGTAGCATGACTGAATCGGAATTCCTTTTGCTTGCCGAGGCGGCTTTGCGGGAAATTGAGTCTGCCGTGGAAAATGTCGCTCATGTCACGGACATTGATATTGAATGCGCTCGGCACGGGAATGTGCTGGATATCGAATTTTTTGAGAGCGGCGCGAAAATCATCATCAACATTCAGACGCCCATGCGGGAGTTGTGGCTTGCCGCCAAAACTGGCGGCTTCCACTTTAAACATGACGGGCATCAATGGGTCGATACGCGCGGTGGAGGCGAGCTTTACACCGTGTTGTCGCGAGCCGCTAGCGCTGCAACGGGTCAGGCAATAAGGATCGCCAGGGCATAGGATCCGGGCGCTTCTTTTCTTCCGGTTTGTCTTGGCCATTGTTCGAGGGCAATACACGGTTGATGACGCCCCCCCATGGGGCGGGGCTACTCGTTCCTTCGCTGGATGGCGGTAATTGACGCTCGTCGCCTGCGATGAAACGTATGCCGGCCTCCGGTGGATTTTCGACGTAATGATATTCGCCTTCCACCAAGACCAGTCCCTTGGGGGGCGTGCGCGTTTCGACAGGAATGTCCGGCAATACTTTCTGCATGTAGCCGATCCAGATGGGTAGCGCCAAGCCGCCGCCTGTTTCCCGCGCACCCAGATTTCTCGGCTGGTCGTAACCGATCCAAGCGACGCCTGCAACCTTGTATTGGTAACCGGCGAACCATGCATCGTGCGAATCATTGGTCGTGCCAGTTTTGCCGGCGATGTCGGGGCGTGCAAGTATTTGCCCGGCACGTGCAGCCGTGCCGCGTTTGATGACGTCTCTCATCATGCTGTCCATGATGAAGGCATTGCGCTTATCGATGACGCGCAGGGTTTCATTGTCGGCCTTGCCGGGTTGAGCAGTAGAAAGCACTTTGCCTGAGGTATCCGTAACCTTGGCGATCAGGAAGGGATTCACCTTGTAGCCGCCGTTTGCAAAAACGGAATAACCCGCCACCATTTGCAGCGGCGTTGCTGCGCCTGCACCAAGCGCGAGCGTCAGGAAGGGCGGGTTCTTGTCTGGTGAAAAACCAAAGCGGGAAATGTATTCCTGTGCATACCGCGGGCCGATGCTGTTCAGGATGCGGATAGACACCATGTTTTTGGAATGCGTCAAGCCACTGCGCATGGTCATCAAGCCAGAATATTTGTTGTCGTAATTCTTGGGCTCCCACGGTTGCCCCCCCGTTTGTTCTGCCGAAAACAGAACCGGCGAATCGCTCACGATGGTGGCGGGAGACAGTGCTTTTTCCAGGGCGGCTGAGTAGATGAATGGCTTGAACGATGAACCTGGTTGACGCCAGGCTTGTGTGACATGGTTGAATTTGTTGCGATTGAAGTCGAACCCACCGACCAGCGCTCGAATGGCACCATCATTGGTGTTGATGGCGACAAACGCTGCTTCAACTTGTGGCATTTGCGTAATGAGCCATTTTTTCCCATCGTTGGTGACGCGCACGATGGCACCACGACGAATCCTTCGGTTTGACGTGGTATTTTTCGCAAGAGACGATTTCGCTAGATCCAGCCCAGCCCCCGTAATGACGATTTCTTCACCCGAAGAAAGGACTGCGCGCACCTCCTTGGGCGAGGCATCCAGAACGACAGCGGGAACCAGTTCGTCGCTTTCCTGATATTCCGCCAATTCGGATTCGATGGCGTCTGCTTCTTCTTCCTTGGCCTGGGGAATGCGCATGTAACCTTCGGGGCCACGATAACCATAGCGTTTTTCATAGTCGAGAACGCCTTTGCGTAGCGCCTGATAGGCGGCGACCTGTTCATCCTTGAGAACAGTAGTGTAGACGTTCAAGCCGTGGGTGTAAGTGTCTTCCTTGTACATGTCATAGATCAGCATGCGCGCCATTTCCGCAACGTATTCTGCGTGGATGGCAAACTTGCTGCTATCTGTTTTGATTTTCAAGCTTTCATTTTTTGCTTGTTCGTACTGTTCGTTCGTAATGTAATTCGACGCCAGCATGCGTTGCAGGATGTACTGCTGGCGTATTTTGGCTCTGGCAGGATTGGCGACCGGATTGAAGGCCGAGGGTGCTTTTGCCAGGCCGGCGAGCATCGCGGCTTCTGCGATAGTGAGATCCTTAATGGGCTTGCCAAAATAAATCTGTGCTGCTGATGAAAAACCAAAAGCACGTTGTCCCAAGTAGATCTGGTTCATGTAGATTTCCAGAATCTGGTCTTTTGAGAGTTGGTTTTCAATCTTCCAGGCCAGGAGCACTTCATACAATTTTCGTTTGTAGGTCTGTTCGCTGGATAAGAAGAAATTGCGAGCGACTTGCTGTGTGATGGTCGATGCGCCTTGCCGACTTCTCCCGGTCAGATTGCGGAGTGCTGCACGCATGATGCCGATGTAGTCCACGCCGCTATGCTTGTAAAAACGATTGTCTTCAATGGCCAGAACGGCTTTTTTCATCACGTCCGGTACATCCTGAATACGAACCAAATTGCGCCGCTCTTCGCCAAATTCTCCGATCAGCACGTTATCTGCCGTGTAAATCCGTAGTGGCATTTTGGGCTGGTAGTCCGTTAACGAATCGAGTGGCGGAAGCGTGGGAACGGTGACGGTCAGAACGAATGTGAGTAGCAGTGCGCCGATAATTGGCAAGCCAAGTAGGACAGCCAGCACACCGACGAGAAAGCGCTGGGTTTTTTTGGAGGGGCGTTGGGGAAGCAAGGGCAACATTGGGGGCAGAGGGGTTGAAGACATGCGGGGATTTTACCGAAAAGCACACAAAAGGTCGCATTATACCGGTCGACATGAGACGGGCGCTCAGCGGATGTCGACGTAGGCGGCTGACGAGCGAGCATGAGTTATGTCAATTGCGTGGGATTTAAACAACGAAATTTTTGATGCATATGATGAATGTCTGTACATTGATGGAAGCTTATTGCTACGATGCAATGTACCTAATTCAGCCTGAATAACGGCGGCGTACGCCTGCAAGGGAGATTTGCACTTGAAACTCGATTTTGGGTCACTATTTTCGTTTTCCAAAAAAAAGCCGCCGATGGTTGGTTTGGACATCAGCACGTCAGGAGTTAGGCTTGTTGAATTGTCAAGGAACGACAAGGGCGATTACACGCTGGAGTGCTACGCGTCCGAGACCTTGCCGCGAGGCGCCATTACAGATGGCAACATTGATAACATTGACAACGTTGCAGAAGCGGTTCGGCGTGTCTGGCGGAAAAGCGGCACGAGTGCCAGAGCTGTGGTGCTGGGCATGCCTTCTGGTGCGGTGATTACCCGAAAGATTTTGTTGCGGGCCGGGCTGACGGAAGATGAAATGGAAGCCCAAGTGGAATCTGAGGCGAGTCAGTACATCCCCTTTGCGCTTGATGAAGTGAATCTCGACTTTGACGTGATCGGGCCGTCGCCGGGTTCTGGTGATGACGTGGAAGTCATGTTGGCCGCAGCGCGCCGTGAAAAAGTGGAAGATCGGGTTGCGGTGGCTGAGGCGGCAGGTTTAAAACCCATGGTGATGGACATTGACATGCATGCCGCGCGCGCAGCCGTGGCGCGCGTGATGTTGTTGGGATCTCCTGCTGCAGATCGTGGTCAGGTGGTGGCCTTGTTTCGAATAGGTGCCCAAACAGCCAATTTTGCAGTGCTGGTCGATCGCGAAACAGTGTACGAACGGGAACAACCGATCGGGGGGAACCAATTGACGCAAGATATTGTGCGGGCGTACGGAATGTCTTTCGAAGAAGCAGAGCTGAAAAAACGCTCCGGAGATTTGCCCGGAGATTACGAGCAAAACGTTCTGCTGCCGTTTATGGAAAGCATCGCGCAAGAGGTGACGCGTGCCATTCAGTTTTTCTTCACATCTTCCCACCATACGCGGGTCGATCATATTTTTCTGGCAGGCGGTACGGCGATCCTTCATGGGCTCGATGAAATTGTGGCGAGCCGCACCAGAGTCAAAACGTCTGTGGTGAATACGTTCCGTGGGATGCGGCTTTCCTCGAAAATCAGGGAGGCGCAATTGCAGCAGGAAGAGCCCGCCTATCTGGTGGCATGCGGGCTGGCGATGCGGAGGTTTGACTGATGGTTAAGATAAATCTTCTGCCTCATCGCGAAGAGACACGCAAACAGCGGGGGAAGGCATTTTATGCTTTGTTGGTTTTAGGCGCGCTTGTTGGTGTCGGTATCGTGATTGTTGGTGCCGGTTTGCTGGAAGGCTTGATGCACCGTCAGGAGCAGCGCAACAATGTGCTCAGGCAGGAAAACAAACGCCTGGATGGCGAAATCAAGAAAGTTGCCACACTGAAGCAGGAAATCGAATCTTTGCGTGCGCGGCAGCAAGCCGTTGAAGACTTGCAGGGTGATCGTAATCAGCCAGTCTACCTGATGGACGAGCTGGTGATGCAGACGCCTGAAGGGATTTACCTGAAGTCATTGAAACAAGACGGCCAGCGGGTCGTGCTGGTTGGTTATGCGCAGTCAAATGAAAGGGTATCAGAATATTTGCGTAATCTTGGCAATAACTCGCAGTGGTTAGAGCGCCCTGACTTGAAAGAGATTAAGGCAGTAACCTTGGGGCAGGGCAAGCAAGCGAAAAGAATTTTTGATTTCACTGTTGACGTTGGGATAAAGCGCCCACGAGATAAGGAACTGGTTTCAAGTAAGGTGCCAGGCGGAGCAACACCGGTTGGGGGCGTACAGTCGGCTACGCCTGTTCGTTCGATGGCACCGTCTCCTGTAGGTGCCGGGGCAACCAAACATTGAGACTGGAAGATGCGCCATGGCTACTAAGTTAAAGAATATTTCCCACTCTTTTACTGCACAGTTCACTGGGCTGAAGGGTCGTCCGCCGGAGCAATGGCCGATCATCCCCCAACTTTTCTGTGCATTTGGGGTGCTGTCGCTCGTGTTGGCAGCGGGATGGTTTGGTTACGTTAGTAGCCAAATGGAGTCTTTGGATCGGGGTGTGCAAGAAGAAAGCAAATTAAAAGACGCTTACAAAATCAAGATTCAGCAGGCCGTTAACCTTGAGGCTTTGAGTAAGCAAAAAGATCTGGTGAATCAGTACGTTTTGACGATGGAAAAACAATTGCCCAGCAAAGCGGAAATGGATGCTCTGCTGTCAGATATTAACCAAGCTGGTGTGGGTCGGGGTTTGCAATTTGAATTGTTTAAGCCAGGTCAGGTTGTGGTAAAGGAGTACTACGCAGAGCTTCCTATTCAGATCAAAGTCTCTGGGGGCTACCACGATATTGCGTCGTTCATGAGTGACATTGCAAATTTGCCGCGTATCGTTACTTTAAACAACCTCAATATTGTTGTGAATAAAGATGGCAAGTTGGGGCTGGATGCTATTGCCAAGACTTTCCGTTATCTGGATCAAGTTGAAATTGAGGCGCAACGCAAAGCGAAATCGAAGGTTCCGGCCAAGAAAGGGGGCAAGAAATGAAATGCTCTCGAAAAGTTGGTTTGGGCTTGATAGTGATTGTGACGTTTGCCTTGATGGGGTGTAGTCAGGAGGCTCAGATTCGGGACTGGATGGAACAGACCAAGCGGCAAACCCCTGTGTCGGTTCCTAAAATCCCCGAGCCGAAGACGTATGCTCCTTTCACCTATACCCGCAAGGATGCGATCGATCCATTTAATTCAGTCAAACTGTCGATGGCGTTGGCGAAGCTGAGGGCGCAATCTGGAAAGGGTTTAAGGCCGGATATGGAACGGCGCCGTGAGCCTTTGGAGCAATTCCCCCTCGACACCGTCAGAATGGTGGGAACGCTGGAAAGGCCAGGACTGGCATATGCAATCTTGCAGGTTGACAAGGCAATATTTCAGGTAAAGGTTGGCAACTACGTGGGACAGAATTTCGGCATGGTAACGGGGATTACAGAGGATGCGGTGGAACTGAAGGAAATTGTTCAGGACGCTTCCGGTGAGTGGGTTGAGCGCAAGGCCAGACTGGAACTGCAGGAGAGCAAAAAATGACATCATCAAACAATACGCAAAGCAAAGGATTTGGGATGAGCGCAATGCTTCTGTCGCGGCTGAGCAAATGGACTTGCATGGCACTGTGTCTTTCGGTGTTGTGCGGCGTCTCACGTGCACAAGAGAACGCTATCCAATCCATTGAGGCAACCCAAAAAGGCGCAGGCGTGGTCGTCAAGGTAACGCTCAAGGCACCGCCGGCGACGCAACCGATCGGTTTTGCCATTACCAATCCGGCGCGGGTGGCAATCGATTTCAACAAGACAGCTAATGCGACCGGCAAAAGCCTTCAGGATATCAATCTCGGCGACGTGCGCACCGTGAATATTGTCGATACCGGAGAGCGTTCTCGACTGGTGTTCAACCTGAAAAAGACGATGAACTTTGCGACGGAGGTGAGCGGAAATGTGGTCACGGTCACGATTGATCGCTCTCCTGGATTGCCCGCAGCAGCAAAAGTATCGACTTCGGCAGGCGACAAGCTCCCTCAACAGGTTAATGGGGACAATGCCTTGAGAAACATTGATTTCCGTCGCGGCACCATTGGCGAAGGTCGTGTCGTTATTGACCTGCCGCATAGTGATGTCGCTGTGGATGTGAAACACAAAGGTCGATCGATTGAAGTGGATTTCATGAAGGCGAATTTGCCTGAAGCGTTAAGGCGCATCATGGATGTGACGGACTTTGGAACGCCTGTTACGAAAATTACGACGAAGCAGCAAGGGAAGAATATCAAGATGCTGATTGAGGCCGCAGGCGTGTGGGAGTACAGCGCTTACCAAAGCGATGCTCAGTTAGTGATTGAAGTCAAGCCTATCAAGGAAGACCCCAACAAGCTGGCGCAAGGCAACCAGGGATACAAAGGCGAGAAGTTGTCGCTGAATTTCCAGAATATTGAAGTGCGCGCGGTGCTGCAGGTTATAGCGGATTTTACCGGTTTCAATATCATTACAAGCGATACGGTGGGCGGCAATCTTACCTTGCGTTTAAAAGATGTGCCGTGGGATCAGGCGCTCGATATCGTGATGCGCGCCAAAGGGTTGGATATGCGCAGGAATGGCAATGTGGTGTGGATTGCGCCGAGGGATGAATTGCTGACAAAGGAAAAATTGGAATTGGAGCAAAAGGCACAAATCGCAGAGTTGGAGCCGCTCCGGCTGGAAATTTTTCAGCTGAATTATTTCAAGGCTATGGCGATGTCCAAGATTTTTGGCATCAAAGAAGACGGTACGTCGGATCCGGCCAATAAGAACCGCATTCTTTCTAAGCGTGGCAGTGTCGTTATTGATCCGAGAACAAACCAGATTTTTGTCACGGATATCCCGAGCAAACTGGAAGAGCTGCGCGTTATGATCGAAAAAACGGATATCCCCCAAAGGCAGGTAATGATAGAGGCGCGCATTGTCGAAGCTGAAGATTCGTTTGGGCGGAATCTCGGCGTTCGACTGGGAATGTTTGGCAATCGTGTAAGTCGTAACCTTGCTGTGGGTTCCGGGTATAGTTCCTTGCCGTCGACAACGGGTGATACTAGCACTGTCAGCGGGACTGGGTTGAACTTGCCCGCCGGTACAGTGAGTGGTTTTTCGGCAGCCAGCCTAGGACTCAGTCTGTTTAATTCTTCAGCCACACGTTATCTGAACCTGGAATTGTCGGCGCTGGAAGCCGAAAACAGGGGTAAGGTTATTTCAAGCCCGCGGGTCGTAACGGCGGACAACGTCAAGGCCTTGATCGAACAGGGAACAGAAATACCCTACAAAGAAGCCTCATCAAGTGGTGCGGTGACAATTTCGTTCAAGAAAGCGGTGTTAAAGCTGGAGGTAACCCCTCAGATTACGCCGGATGGGAAAGTCATACTCACCGTTCTCGTGCATAAAGATAAACCTGATAAGTCGGTATTTGAAGGCAGCACAGAGATTGTCGCCATTGACACCAAAAAGGTGCAGACAGAAGTGCTGGTGGAGAATGGCGGAACTGTGGTGATTGGGGGGATATTTGAGCTAACGAAGTTGGAGACAAAGGCTCAAGTTCCGTTATTGGGGGACATTCCATTCCTTGGATGGCTCTTCAAGTCCAAAGAGATAACCGACAACAAAACGGAGCTTCTCGTTTTCCTGACGCCCAAGATCATGTCAGGCGTACAGGCAAAATAAAAGCATACTGCCAGTAGAAAGTTATAAAGCCGGGGTTTCCCGGCTTTATAATTTCAGGTGATGAAACATAAAAATATTTTTCTTGTGGGCTTGATGGGTTCCGGCAAAACCACGGTGGGACGTGCCTTGGCCAAACGCATGGGAATGCCTTTTGTCGATGCGGATCATGAGATTGAATCCCGTACTGGCACGACCATTTCCATGATTTTTGAAATAGAAGGAGAGGCGGGTTTTCGGCGTCGCGAAGCCGAAGTCATTCGGGATCTCACGGCACGTCAAGGGGTTGTGCTGGCAACAGGCGGTGGTGCGATCCTGGATCCGCAAAATCGAGAATACTTAAAGACGCGCGGCACGGTGGTTTATCTGCGTGCCTCAGTGAACAGTATCTTGCACCGCACCAGCATGGATAAAAGCCGCCCTTTGTTGCAGACAGCCGACCCGCGCAAAACAATTGAAGAGTTGGCCAAACAGCGTGAACCGCTGTACCGGGAGGTCGCTCATATTACAATCGACACGGGACGCCCGAATGTGCATTCCATGATGCAAAATATTATTGATAAACTGAGGGCGCTGGAGAAGAGAGCCGACAGGCAGACCAACGTCGATTCGTCTCAAACCGAAAATTCTGGGAAGACACAGCAATGAACCATAAGGCGCAGATTACGCACTTGCAGGTGGAGCTTGGAGAGCGTAGTTATCCAATCGAAATCGGGCAAAATATTTTGGGGGACAGCAATCTGCTGGCGCGTCATGTCGCGGGGAAGCGGGTAGCAATCATTACCAATACGGTCGTTGCGCCCTTGTATCTGGAAGCATTGAAAACATCATTGGAGGCCGCCGGCAAGCAGGTGATACCGATCATTCTTCCTGATGGCGAGCAGGAAAAAAACTGGGAAAGCCTGATGAAAGTCTTTGACGTATTGCTTGCTGAAAAATGCGATCGGCAAACAACCTTGGTGGCACTGGGTGGTGGGGTCATCGGCGATTTGACAGGTTACGCCGCCGCCAGCTACATGCGTGGGGTTCCCTTCATCCAGGTGCCCACAACCTTGTTGGCGCAAGTTGATTCATCTGTTGGTGGCAAGACGGGCATCAATCATCCGTTGGGCAAAAACATGATCGGCGCGTTTTATCAGCCGCAGTGCGTCATAGCGGACACCGCAGCACTCAACACGCTGCCGCAGCAAGAGTTGGCTGCGGGTCTGGCGGAAGTGATCAAGCATGGGGCGATCACCAGCGGCGATTTTTTTACATGGATTGAAACCAACATGGAAAAGCTTGTCGCCAAAGATCCGGCCGCATTGGCTTACGCCATTCAGCGCTCGTGTGAAATCAAGGCAGAAGTTGTGCGGCAGGATGAGCGCGAAGGCGGTTTGCGCGCCATTCTTAATTTCGGCCACACGTTCGGCCATGCGATTGAGGCAGGTCTGGGATACGGCGAATGGCTGCATGGTGAGGCGGTTGGGTGCGGCATGGTCATGGCAGCCGATTTGTCATGCAGAATGGGATTCATGGATGAAGCGAGCAGTGATCGGATAAGAAAACTGGTGAAAGCGGCAGGCTTGCCTGTCGTTGCCCCGGATTTGGGTGTGCAACGCTGGATTGAGTTGATGCAGGTCGACAAAAAAGCCACCGATGGGGAAATCCAATTCATTTTATTGAAACCCTTAGGATTTCCCGTTATCACGACGGTTCCTCAGGTTATGCTGGAGGCCACTCTGGCGGCATGCGTGAAGCGTGATGGATAAAGAGACGCATCTCGCGCCCTATGCCGTTCGCGCAGCATATTCGAATGGGCGGGTTCATCCTGAAGCGCCACCCGTTGCGCGTACCGAATTCCAGCGGGATCGCGACCGCATCATACACAGCGCCGCTTTTCGGCGGCTTGAATACAAGACCCAGGTATTCTTGAATCACGAAGGCGATTTGTTTCGCACGCGATTGACGCACAGCTTGGAAGTGTCGCAAATAGCACGTTCGATGGCGCGCAGTTTGCGTCTCAACGAGGATCTTGTTGAAGCCATTGCTTTGGCGCACGACCTTGGTCATACGCCATTCGGGCACGCGGGACAGGATGCCTTGGATGAGCGCATGCAGGATTTCGGCGGATTTGAGCACAATTTGCAAAGTTTGCGGGTGGTTGACCTGCTCGAGGAACGCTATGGTGCATTTGATGGATTGAACTTGATGTTTGAGACCCGCGAAGGCATTTTAAAGCGATGCAAACGCGAAGCGGCTGAGAGGTTGGGGGCGCTGGGGGAACGATTTCTGAAAAACCAGCAAGCGTCGCTGGAAGCGCAGCTGACCAATTTGGCAGATGAGATTGCTTACAGTAATCATGATATTGATGATGGCCTTCGTTCCGGCTTACTGAATACAGCGCAGTTGGAGCAAGTCGGTTTGTATGCGCGACACAGGCGAGAGGTGGAAGCGCTAATGCCGGGTATTGGTGCAAGACGTGCGATACACGAAACCGTTCGGCGAATGATCAATGCACAAATCGAAGATGCCATTCGCACCTCGATGACGCAGATTGATGATGCCAAGCCTAATAGTGTGGATGATGTTCGACGCGCGCTGCCATTGATCAGTTTTTCGGAAAGCATGCGCGCGCAAACGATTGAGCTGAAAGATTTTTTATTCGAGAATCTCTATCGTCACTATCGTGTAAATCGCATGACCAGCAAAGCGCGGCGGATGATTGCAGAACTATTCGAGGCATTCAGCCATGCTCCGGGGCTGCTGCCGCCTGAGTATCAGGTAAAAGGCGGTGACCAAAACGAACAGGCGAGAAGAATTGCTGATTACATCGCTGGCATGACAGATCGCTACGCTATTAGTGAGCACCGGCGGATTTTTGACATGAGTGAAAATTGAAAAATGCCTTCCGAACAAAAAAGGCGCGAAAGTTCGCGCCTTTTTTCTATTCATACGCCATTTCAGGCACTGGTTGGAGAGGTGGGTTCATCAGGTAAGTGTTTAATGGATTCGCGTGAATAGTCTTTGAGCTTGCCTTTATGTTTCAGGACTTGTCTGTCCAGTTTATCAATCAAGCTATCGATGGCTGCATACAGGTCTTGTGAAACACTTTCAACGTGTATGGTTTTGCCAGACAGATTTAAATTGATTTCTGCTTTTTGTCGTTTTTCCTTTTCCGGGAGGGTTTCAATACTCAGTGTGACCGTTAAATCGATGACATTGTCAAAATGACGGTTCACTCGTTCAAGTTTGTTTTTGACATATTCCCTGATAGCGGGAGTAACTTCAAGATGATGCCCACTAATGGTGAGATTCATACGCTTCTCCTGTCTGAAATGCTGTTTGCTTACATAATGCCCTGAATACAAAGACAATTTGCATGCAAATAAATAAAACGACTACAAGGATTTTCGCAGGTTGACTGGTGGTATTTTCATGGATTCTCGATATTTGGCGACTGTTCGGCGCGCAATAACGATTCCCTGTTCCCCCAATATTTCTGCTATTTTGCTATCGGAAAAGGGACTTTTTTGGTCTTCGGCTCCTATTAGTTGTTTGATCAATTCTCGTATGGCTGTCGAGGAAGCCTCTCCTCCCGCTTCTGTACCGATGTGGCTACCAAAGAAATATTTCAATTCGAACATGCCGTGCGGGGTCAGCATATATTTCTGAGTGGTAACACGCGAAATAGTACTCTCGTGCAGGTTCAGTGTATCAGCTATTTCTCTGAGCACAAGTGGTCGCATGGCAACTGCACCATGCGAAAAGAAGTTTTTTTGACGCTCAACAATGGCTTGTGCCACACGCAAAATCGTATCGAATCGATGACGTAAGTTTTTGATAAGCCATTTGGCTTCCTGGAGTTGTGTAGACAGCCTGGCACCACCCTTATTGTTCTTCAATATGCCAGCGTACATGGCATTCAGCTGGAGTCTGGGAACGACATCCTGGTTGAGTTCTACGCTCCAGCCATTGGCGGCACGCTTGACAATCACATCTGGCTGGACGGCATCGGCTGCATCATTTGCAAAAACAGCACCTGGACGCGGGTTGCAGCGTTTGATGATGACTTGCGCCTCGCGCAAATCTTCATCATCGCAGTCCAGTGCCTTTTTAAGTTTTGTAAAATCGCGTTGCGCGAAGAGGCCAAGGTGATTTTCCACGATCGCCAATGCGGTTCTGCGCGTGACGAAGGGCACGTTCGCCAGTAATTTGATCTGGAGTGAAAGACACTCAGACAAGCTGCGCGCACCGATGCCGGGCGGATCCAGACTCTGCAGGATGGCGAGTGACTCAGTTAATTCAGCAAGCGATACATTGAGCTCCGACGGCAGCCAGCTCAGAATTTCATCCAGTGACTCAATGAGAAAGCCATTTTCATCGATAGCATCCACCATAAGTGTGAGCAAGGCAAGCTTGCGTTGATCATATGAGGAGAGGCGTACTTGCTCCATCAAATGCTCGCGAAGCGTTTCCGGCGGCGATTCGATTTGGGGTCGGGAATCTTCATCATCTGAAGACTTGTTGGTTTTGCTTGACTCATCATAATTCCAGTCCGCGCTGATGGTTTCAGCATCGCTGTGGGGCAACTGGTCTGTCTCAGGAGCCCCATCCGATTCATCGGACGAGGGAATAGAAGCTGGCTCTGTTGTTGTTGGCTCAGGCGAGGCGGTGTTCGGGGAGGTGGGGTTCAGCGCGCCATCAGCCAACAGGCGCAGGGAATTGTCGAGGGGGTCATCAAGACGTTCGAGTAGCGGATTTTGCTGAATGATTTGATCCACTTCGTTCTGCAACTCAAGGGTTGAAAGTTGAAGCAGACGAATGGATTGTTGCAACTGCGGCGTCAGCGCAAGATGCTGGGACGTTCGGAGTTGCAAGGAAGGTTTCATGGTTCGCCGTATTACATTCTGAAGTGTTCGCCCAAATAGACACGACGCACCGACTCGTCGGTAATGATGTCTTCCGGGTCGCCGCTTGCCAAAACAGCGCCTTGATTGATGATGTAGGCGCGGTCGCAGATACCCAAAGTTTCACGTACGTTGTGATCCGTGATGAGGACGCCGATGCCGCGTTCTTTCAAGAAGCGGACGATGCGCTGGATTTCAATCACCGCGATCGGGTCGATGCCAGCGAAAGGCTCATCCAGCAAAATGAAGCGGGGATTGGTGGCTAATGATCGCGCGATTTCAACCCGCCTCCTTTCGCCGCCGGACAGCGACATGGCTTGACTGTCGCGAATTTTCTCAATTTGCAATTCAGCCAGGAGACGATTCAGGCGATTGTTGACTTCCTCATCAGAGAGCGGTTTGTCGTCTTGTTGCTGCAACTCCAGCACGGCTCGAATGTTATCTTCAACATTCAGCTTGCGGAAAACGGACGCTTCTTGGGGAAGATAAGACAACCCCAGTCTGGCGCGCTGGTGTATGGGCAAACGGGAAATGTCCGTACCATCCAGCTGAATGGTGCCACCATCGGAGGGAACCAGTCCCACGATCATGTAGAACGACGTCGTTTTGCCGGCTCCGTTTGGGCCGAGCAGACCCACCACTTCGCCGCTTTTTACGTCCAGAGAAACATCCTGCACGACACGTCGTTTGCCGTATGATTTCTCCAAACCTCGAACGACCAATGTGCTTTGTGTCATGACTATTTTTCCTTCAGGGGTATGGTGCGCACAGGCGCGTCGCCTGAGATGACGGGGGTATCTTTGGTATGCTTTTTGTCTTCACGCGGCGGCAAAATGATTTTGATCCGTTCTCCCTTGGTTTTCGGATCCCCTTCCACCACATTGCTAACAGTATAGGTTTCTGTCTTGCTGTCATATGAAATGAAATTGCCATTCACTTCATCAATAATTTTTTTCCCATCCAGGCGTATGAGCTTGGCGCGGTAGAACAGTTTGGACACTTCAGTGTTGCTGTCATATTCCATGCGTTCCGCATAACCTTCCACCCAAAGGTTAGGTCCCCCGTCCCGCTTCTGGCGAAACGTGGCAAGTTCTTCTCCTCGTCCGTACAGCGTTCCGTGCTGATTGCCAGCGGGATCCTGGCGCATGATCATTTTTTCTCCGCGCATGATCAGTGTCCCGCGGGTTAAGCGCACATTACCGATGAAGGTGTTGACCTGATTGACATCATCATATTTCATCTGGTTAGACGTGATCTTTGTCGGTTGTGCGGAGTCAGCCTGTTCTCCCCAAGCGGATCCTGTAGAAATCAGGCATAAAGCAACGATGAACACGCCAAGCAGTTTATTCATGGGAGCGGGGCGATGGTTTTACCCTGAGGGGCAAGGGTAACGGTCGCTTGATGGTGCAGACGGAATTCCCCGGTTGCATTGTTAGCGTACATGCCGACACCTTCTATGGTGGCGTTGCCGCGCAGGATGGTTACAGGTTTATCTGTTTCCATGGTGTCTTCATCCGGATAGACCAGCAAGTATTCTGTTTTAAGCGATAAGGAGTCGGTCGTTTTGGTGGCTTTCCGATTCCCCACGACATTACCATGCATGTGCACTTTGGTATTGTCCTCTTTGAGTATTGCTTGATCAGCGCGCGCAGTTTGTGGCGGGTTTTGCGGATCAAGGCTGGTATAAACAGGCATATCAATGAGGAAAGAATCGTCAAGCGGATAGTGAGACAGTTTTTTGCCTGTCAGGTGGTAGTGCGGTTTTCCTTGGGGAAGCATCTTCACGTAGTTAAAGTCGAAGACAAAATAATCCGGCTCAGATCTTGGTCCCAGAGAGGCTGCATCAGAAGGCGTGCGCTTGATTACCACGGTAAGCCAAAAACTGCTTAAAGCCATAAAAGCCGAAAGCGCCAGAATGACGGCGAGTCGAAATTTTAGGGCGGATTGAAAATTGCTCATGACAAATAATTTGCAATAGCTTTGTTGTACTTGCCTTGTGCGCGCAAAATAAAGTCACATATGTTGCGTACAGCACCATTGCCGCCGTAAGCTTGCGTGACAAAGTGAACGCGAGAAATCACTTCTGAGTGACCATTGGGGACGCTTGCGGCAAAACCGACGCGCGTAAGCACAGGTAAGTCGATGATGTCATCGCCAGCGAAGCCGCAGTCTTCATCTGTGAGTTTTGTCTCGGCGAGCAATTTGTCGAAAGCGGCAGCCTTATTATGCACACCCTGGTGAACGTGGTGTATGCCCAAGTCGGCGGCGCGTCGGGCAACGATGGGAGACTGGCGGGCTGTGATGATGGCCGTCTGGACACCAAACTCCTGAAGCAGACGCAGGCCGAGTCCGTCCTGAACGTGGAATCGCTTGATGATTTCGCATTCGTGACCGTAATGCAAGCCGCCGTCAGTGAGAACCCCATCCACATCAAAAATCATCAGTTTGATGCGTGCTGCACGGGAGAATGCTTCGGTATGCATCAGATCACCTTGGCGCGCGTCAGATCATGAATGTGCAGGGCACCGATCAGCATGCCATCAGGATCGGTTACCGTGAGTTGGTTGATGCGATTTTCTTCCATGATGCGCGCTGCCTCTACGGCCATTTGATTGGAGTGGATGCTGCGCGGATTTTTGTGCATCACTTCACCGATAGTTAGCCCGTTGAGACTGCGTCCCGCTTCAATCAGACGGCGCAAATCGCCATCGGTGAAAATGCCGATGGATTTCCCGGTGTTATCCACGACGGTGGTCATGCCCATCCCTTTGCGCGAAATTTCAAGCAAGGCGGCGGTGAGTGACTGATCAGAGGTGACGCGCGGCACGGCATCGCCACTGCGCATCACGTCTCTTACCAGGGTGAGGAGGCGACGGCCGAGGGCGCCACCCGGATGCGAACGAGCGAAATCCTCTTCACGGAAACCTTTGGCGTCCAGCAGTGCAACAGCCAATGCGTCTCCGAGTGCAAGCGTTGCAGTGGTACTGGCGGTGGGGGCAAGGTTCAGCGGGCACGCTTCCTTCTCAACGCTAATGTCAAGGTGGACGTTCGCCAGTTGTGCGAGGCTGGAGCTTGGTTTGCCAGTCATTGCAATCAGTGGCGAGCCCATACGTTTGATGATGGGGACAATCGCTGTGAGCTCTTCTGCTTCTCCTGAATAGGAAATGGCAATGAAGGCATCGATGGATTTGATCATGCCTAAGTCGCCATGTGCCGCTTCAGCAGGATGGATGAACAGCGCCGGGGAACCCGTGGAAGCCAAGGTCGCTGCAATTTTACGTGCGACATGACCGGATTTTCCGACGCCCGATACAACGATACGACCCTCACATTGCAGTAGCATGGCTACCGCTTTGGAAAAGCTGTGGCCACTTTCTCCAGCGAGCCGCTGTTTGAGTGCTAGCAGTGCATCAGCTTCAATTTGTAGCGTTTGCGCGGCGAGCTGGAGCGAGCGCTGCGCGTTAAAGTTCTCAGACATGATGTTTGGTTAGAAGTGACCAAGGGGAAAAATGAGCAATGGGGAGAAGTATAAACGAAATTGAAAAGCAATAAGCTTGCCAGCCTGAAATTGCTTTCATGCAGTGTTGTCAGACGGTAAAATGGTTTTAACTATACTTCTAACACGCATGCATACTTCTCTTGAACTCGTCTTGTTGTTACTGGGGCTCGCCGTCATCGGTGTGGCGCTTTTCCGTTTGCTGCAACTGCCCCCCATTTTGGGCTATTTGGTGGTGGGGCTTCTTGTGGGACCCCACACGCCTGGGGTGGTTGTTGAAAGAGAAACCCTGCATGCGCTTTCTGAGTTCGGCGTGGTGTTTTTAATGTTTTCTATCGGACTGGAGTTTTCCTATCCCAAGCTAAAAGCCATGCGGCGTATCGTCTTCGGGCTGGGAATGAGCCAGGTGGTGTTGTCCATTGTCTTCGTCATGGCACTGTGCTTCCTCGGGGCGTATTTTGTGCCAAAGTTGGCAGCGGTCAGTTGGCAAGCGGGTTTTGCCATTGGCGGCGCGCTGGCCATGTCCTCCACTGCAATTGTTTCCAAATTATTAAGTGAGCGGATGGAGCTGGAAACCGAGCATGGGCGACGCATTTTCGGGGTGCTTTTGTTTCAGGATCTTGCGCTGGTGCCACTCTTGATTTTGGTGCCGGCATTAACCCATCGATCGGAGAATGTGGCTTGGACCTTGGGCATGGCCTTTGTCAAAGGTATCGTTGTGATGGCGCTGCTTCTGTTTATTGGTCAAAAGCTCATTCGGTGGTGGCTCAACCTGGTTGTGCGCCGTCGATCGCAAGAACTTTTCATGCTCAACTTGCTTCTCCTGACCTTGGGCTCGGCATGGATTACCAAAGAAGCTGGTTTGTCGCTTGAATTGGGGGCATTCATGGCAGGCATGCTCATCTCGGAAACGCAGTACAAGCATCAGGTCGAAGTCGATATCCAGTCATTTCGCGATGTGTTGATGGGCTTGTTTTTTGTGACCATCGGGATGTTGCTCGATTTTCGGATTTTGATGGAGTACTGGTGGCTGATGTTGCCTTTGCTGCTTGGTTCGATATTATTCAAATTTGCATTGGTCGCATCCTTGAGCCGGTTTTTTGGTGCTTCTCCGGGAACAAGCATACGAACGGGGATTGCGCTGGCGCAGGCAGGTGAGTTTGGTTTCGTGCTGCTGAACCAGGCGGACGGTTTGCAGCTCCTGCACCCAGTGTTTGTGCAGCTGATTTTGGTGTCAATGGTCTTGTCGATGTTTGCGGCGCCATTTCTGATTGCCAAATCGGATGCGATTGTGATGAAGCTTTGCGCAAACGAATGGATGATGCAGTCACTGGCGCTCACCAATACCGCCAGCCGCACGATAGCTACAGAAAAACACGTCATCATTGCCGGGTTCGGCCGCACAGGTCAAAGCCTTGCCAAGTTGCTGGAGGAGCAGCACATTCCCTATCATGCGCTGGATCTTGATCCGGAACGTGTGCACGAAGCGAGCGCAGCGGGCGCACAAGTGTCGTACGGTGACGCGTCGCGTCGAGAGAGTCTGGTTGCGGCCGGCATACATCGTGCGGCAGTGCTGGTGATTACTTTTGCCGAAGCGCCGGCGGCAGAGCGGGTCATGCATTTCGCGCACGAGATAGCCCCCGTTTTGCCAATCATTGTGCGCAGTTTTGACGGCAGCGACTTTGACAGATTGAAAAAAGCGGGTGCTACCGAGATTGTTCCAGAAGCCATTGAAAGCAGCATGGTGCTGGCACTCTTCACAATACGTGCCATGGGGATGTCCACTAAACGGGTTTTACGTATTATTCAGGATACGCGTAAAGAACGTTATGCCTCGCTTCGCAGCTACTTTCGCGGTTCAGAAAGTGAGCCGGACAGTGAAGAATTGGTGCGCCTGCATTCGATTACCTTGCCAGAAGGTGCGCAGGCGGTTGGCAAGAATTTGGGCGCGATCGACCTGTCTTCAGCAGGCACGGAAGTAATCATGGTTCGTCGCGGCAAAGAGCGACTCGGGATGGCGTCGGATTTGGTTTTGCAGGCGGGCGATGTGTTGGTTGTGCGCGGGACGGCTGGATCCGTGGATGAGGCGGAACGAAAAGCATTGCTTTAGCCGGTGACGCAGAAGCGTTACCAGCATGATTTTCAAAAGCCGTCGGCACGACAGGTTTTGATGCGCGAGAAGATCCCCATTTAACGCCCCGCTTATCGCGGAACGTTTGAGAAGCAAGGGGTTGGCTTAGGCCTGAGCTTGCTCTCGCAGGGTGGCGTAGTGATTGAAAATCAGCTGCAGCTTTCCAATGATTTTCCCCAGCATATCGTCGCGTTCCTGGCCGCCAATGGTGTGCCCCCGCCCTTCACGCAAGTCGCTGATTTCATTGCGCAGCTCGATGATCTCATGCAGCAAGGGTGTTTCACTTTCCTCAGTAAGAAGATCTGACCAGGCGGATTCACGTAATTGAACCCCCAGCATGAATCCGTCGGCCCAGTCATTGGCCGCGCACTTTTCGTTCTGATCCGCGTACAGAAAAGGATAATAGGAAATGCCCCCAGCAAAAGCCTCGGCAATAAAATTCCAGTGCTCCAGCAGAATTTCCATAATTTCGTCAGCCTGCTCCTTCGAAGTGAAGACGGGCATTTTTCCACCGAAAATATAGGGTAAAAATTCAGTAGGAGGGATTGGCTCAGGACCGCAGATCAGCGCGTTAAAAAAGCCATCGATATGCTCGAAGTTCATGGCGCCTGGTGTCGCATCCAGAAACTCCTGAACCTTATCAATTTTCTTATCCTCCAAACCTGACTTTTTAGGGGTGGTTGGGTTCAAAAAATCGCTCATGTCGTTCAGTTGCGCCTCGGGCAGGAAATTTTTTGGTGAGCTCATGATAAAAAAGGTGCTTGAGTTAGATAGTGAACCGATTATACGACTTAGCAGCGAAGGGTGCTGCATGCTTTCAACTGAGGCTCGAGAGCGGTCATGCCGCCGCCGTCTTGAACGTATAGGAAGCCTTGTTTGATGAGCGTGTCTCGGGCGATGGCAGAGCGTCTTCCACTCCGACAATACAGCAAAATGTGGCTATTTTTTTTAATTCCGGGAATGGCGTGGATGCCAGAGCCCAACCTGTCCAGCGGGATATTCACTGCGTTGGCGATATGCCCAGCACGGAATTCTGCTGGTGTGCGAACGTCGACGATAATATCTTGCCGAACACCTAGATAGGAAACCGTCTGCCCGGTGGCAGCGAGGCTTAATAGTGCAAGGAGAACGAGTAAAAGCAATCGCTTCATTGAGCGCGCCATGTCATTTCTTTTTGGTTTTCTTCTTCTTGGCAGAAGAAGGGGTACGGACGGGTTCACTCAGGATGAACTTTATGCCGATGAAGCTCAGAAAAGCCGCAATGAAGAGGGTGTTGACAAACCACTCACCCAGATTAGAGGTCGAGAACCCCTCTCTGAAAACAGGAATGCCTGCAAGTATTGCAGCGATCACAAAAGAACCAAGCAAAACTGCAATTTTCATTTCATCTCCGTCAATATCAGCGTCAGTCAAACAACGAACATGCTACCCGAAGGGGAATCATAACATCGGTTGCCGAAAGATCAGAAGAAAACGGCGCAGCCCAAAGGGCTGCAAACCAGTTTTTGCTAGGGATTATTTTGTGGTGCCCACGGAGGGATTTGAACCCCCACACCTCGCGGCACATGGACCTGAACCATGCGCGTCTACCAATTCCGCCACGTGGGCATTGCTGTGTGACTGTTGATGATGCAATACAGACACCGCAAAAACGAGTATTATAGCGGCAAAACCTGATTAGTCAATTTACTTTCCAAGTTCAATAGGCCTTACCGGAATACCGTTGAAACAATATCCCTATCCCATCCCCAGTCGCGAGGACATTCTCGCATTATTACGGAAAGCCCCAGGGCGGCACGACCTCCACACTATTGCCGGTGCGCTCAGTGTTAAAAGCAAGGAAATGGAAGGTTTGATGCGTCGCCTGACCGCAATGGAGCGTGATGGCCAAATTCGTCTGGATGCGGGCGGGCGTTACCAGTTGCTCAACCAGAGCGACTTTATTGTGGGGCGCGTCACCAGTCACATAGATGGCTATGGATTCCTGATTCGGGATGAAGGCGGTGACGATATCTTCCTGCCGGAAAACGAAATGCGCAAGGTGTTGCATGGCGATCGCGTGAATGTACGCATTGTCGGCGTGGACAAGCGCGGGCGTTCCGAGGGTGCGATTGTCGAAGTGGTGAGTCGAGCCAATAAGTATGTGATTGGTCGTTTGGTGAATGAGCATGGCGCCTGGGTTGTGGCGCCGGAAGACCGGCGTATCAATCAGGACATTATTATTTCCGGGTCGCCCGGCAAGGCCGAGGCGGGGCAGATAGTCAGTGTCGAATTGATAGAACAACCGTCCCGCTACACGCAGCCCGTCGGCAAAGTGGTGGAAGTGCTGGGTACCATTGACGATCCCGGGATTGAAATTGAAATCGCAGTGCGAAAATTCGGCGTGCCGCATGAATTTCCGGAAGAAACCAAGGCGCTGGCAGCCAAGCTACCGTCTGAAGTGCGCGACGAAGATTTGGCAGATCGTGTGGATCTCCGCGACATCCCGCTGGTGACGATCGATGGCGAAGATGCGCGCGACTTTGACGATGCGGTTTACTGCGAACCCATCAAAGATGGCAAAACAATGGCTTACCGTTTGATCGTCGCGATCGCGGATGTCAGCTATTACGTGAAACCGAACGATGCGATCGACGTGGAAGCATTGAATCGCAGTACCTCGGTCTATTTTCCGCGTCGCGTCATTCCGATGTTGCCGGAAAAACTCTCGAACGGATTGTGCTCGCTCAATCCGGCAGTTGACCGCCTGACCTTGGTATGCGATGCCGTGATCACTGCCGAGGGGGAAATATCCGCTTACCAGTTCTACCCTGCAGTGATGCATTCTGCGGCGCGTTTGACCTATACCGAAGTGGCTGCGATTCTTGGCAATACGAAGGGATTGGAAGCGGCGAAGCGCAAGGAACTGGTGCCGCATCTGTTGAATTTGTATGAAATCTTCCGCGTCCTGAACAAGGCACGCGAAAAACGCGGTGCGATTGATTTCGAGATGGTCGAAACTTATATCGTCAGCAACGAGCAAGGCAAGATCGAAAAAATCGTGCCGCGTGTGCGCAACGATGCCCATCGCGTGATCGAAGAATGCATGCTGGCGGCGAACGTTTGTGCGGCCGATTTGTTGGCGCGACACAAGCATCCGGGCACTTACCGGATTCACGCGGGGCCTACGGAAGAAAAGCTGGGCAAGTTGCGCTCCTTCCTGAAGCAGGCTGGCTTGTCATTGGGCGGTGGCGATTCGCCTGCGCCTGGGGATTATGCGGCGGTGATGGATAAGGTGAAGGCACGACCGGATTCAATCATGATTCAAACAATGATGCTCCGTTCGATGCAGCAAGCGGTGTACAGCCCGGACAATATCGGTCACTTCGGTCTGGCTTACGATGCCTACACGCATTTCACCAGTCCCATTCGGCGCTATCCGGATTTGCTGACGCATCGGGTGATCAAGGCCATTTTGCAAGGACAGCGTTACGAACCCAAGGGTATCGATAGCAGCGCCTTAAACACGATGGTGTCACCTGCTGTGCATAAGCAGCATTTGAAAGACAAAGCTGAAGGCAAAGCGAAACCGGAATCGAGCATGACGATTTGGGATGCGCTTGGCATCCATTGTTCAGCCAATGAACGCCGTGCGGACGAAGCCTCGCGTGATGTGGAAGCCTGGCTCAAGTGTTACTTCATTCGCGACAAGCTCGGCGAGCATTTTACCGGCACGATTTCCGGCGTTACGCCGTTTGGTATTTTTGTGCAGCTGGACGATATCTTCATCGAAGGCATGGTGCACATCAGCGATCTCGGCACTGACTATTTCGAGTTTGACGAAGCGCGTCACGAATTGCGCGGCGAGCGTACCGGCAAGCGCTACCAGTTGACGAATCGCGTGACCGTACAAGTCAGTCGAGTGGATCTGGATGCACGTCGCATCGATTTGCGACTTGTCGAAGAGCTTGGACGTAGCCAGAAAGGACGCCCTGCGCCGAAAGGCGATGTGCATCGCACCCCCTTTACACCGCTGGAAAGCACGCCAGCTCCTGCGAAGCCTGTCAAGACTGCGTCGTCCATCAAGCCGATTGACAAGCAATTGGAAGTGGAAAGAGAGAAGAACAGGAATCGGCATGCGCCGATTGTCTCGCGGGCGGGCAAAAAACCTAAAGCAGCAAAACCTGCTGTTAAATCTGGAAAGAAGAAAAAATAATGAAAGAAAAGACGGAAACCGCGAAAAGTAAATTCATTTTCGGATTTCATGCCGTGACCTCGCGTTTGCGGCATGAAGCCTCGTCCGTCGAAGAAATTTATGTCGACGCTGAGCGAAGCGACAGGCGGATGCAGGATTTATTGCAGGTCGCGAAGGCCGCGAACGTGCGCGTGATTCCGACGGCGGGTCAACGTCTGGACGGCATGGTGGGCACGCGCCGCCATCAAGGTGTGGTCGCCAAAGCTGTGCCGCTGTCGCTGGCGCGTAACCTAGATGAACTGCTCGATGCGATTGAAGGGCCGCCGCTATTACTGGTGCTGGACAGTATTACCGATCCGCATAATCTCGGTGCATGCTTGCGTGTGGCCGATGGTGCAGGTGCGCATGCGGTGATCGCCCCGCGCGACAAGGCGGTGGGCTTGAATGCGACAGTCATCAAGGTGTCGAGCGGCGCGGCGGATACCGTGCCGTACATTACCGTCACGAATCTGGCGCGCACCTTGCGCGATTTGAAAGAACGCGACATCTGGGTGATTGGCACCACCGATGATTCGGAAAAAAGTTTGTACGAGGCAGACTTCACTGGCGGTGTTGCGATTGTGATGGGTTCGGAAGGCGAAGGCATGCGGCGCCTGACGCGCGAAACCTGCGACATCCTGGTCAGCATTCCGATGGCGGGCGCGGTGGAAAGCTTGAACGTATCGGTGGCTTCGGGGGTGTGCTTGTACGAAGCGAAACGGCAGCGAACAGCAAAGCAGTAAACCCCCTTCCCCCTTTGAGGGGGAAGCTTGGGTAGGGGGTGTAAAGCATACATATTTAGGGGTAAGAGGGAAACCGGGGTCAGAGTTTTATTTTTCGAAGAAAAATTTACGCTGACCCCGATTTTCCCGAAAAAACGCTGTTCCTATTTTCTCCGCTATCATTAAACTTTAGAACCGAACCACACGATCTTCACCATGTTCCCCAGACTTCGCGAAGACATTGCCAATATTATCAAGCGCGATCCTGCAGCCCGCAGCGCGTGGGAAGTGCTGACCTGCTATCCGGGATTGCATGCGATTGTCATGCACCGCCTTGCGCGCTGGTGCTGGACGCGTGGCCTGAAATGGCTGGGGCGCTTCATTTCCCATATGGGCCGAATCTTGACCGGGATCGAGATCCATCCGGGTGCGACCATCGGGCGGCGCGTGTTCATCGATCACGGCTTTGGCGTGGTGATCGGTGAAACCGCAGAAGTGGGTGACGATTGCACGATTTACCAAGGCGTTACGCTTGGCGGCACCTCGCTTTCCAAAGGGATGAAGCGTCACCCCACGCTTGGCAAGGGCGTGATTATTGGTGCGGGCGCGAAAGTGCTGGGCGCGTTTACGGTTGGCGACGATGCCAAAGTCGGTTCGAACGCGGTGGTGTTCAAGGAAGTGCCGCCCTGCGCAACGGCGGTGGGCAATCCCGCGCGCATTATTCTCAAGGAAGAACAGGTGGATGCCGAGGCGGATGCTGCCACACGCGTTTTCTCATCCTACGGTATTACGCCGGATCTCGCCGATCCCTTGATCAAAGCCTTGCAAGGACTGATCAATCATGCGGCTGCGCAGGATCAGCAAATTCGCGTGTTGACCGCTGCGCTCGACAAAGCCGGCATTTCACATGAAAGCCTGCCTGAGTCGGCCAAGTTCGATCTGGAAAAATTCCGCAAGTTGGTGGAATAGCGGCGGATGCCAGATCCTGACGTTAATCTTTCTGCGTCACACCATTCTTCTCTATCCGAAGTCGCCCGTCTTTTTTTGAGGCTTGGGTTCACTGCCTTTGGTGGTCCGGCTGCGCACATTGCGATGATGCATGAAGAAGTGGTCCAGCGTCGTCAATGGTTGAGCGATCAAGCCTTTCTCGATCTGGTTGGTGCCACCAATCTGATTCCGGGACCCAACTCCACCGAGATGGCGATTCACATCGGCTACCTGCGCGCCGGGTGGCGAGGATTGATCCTTGCGGGTGTGTGTTTCATTTTTCCGGCGATGCTGATCGTGCTGGCGCTGGCAATGTTGTACGTTGCGTATGGCAGCTTGCCCCAAGTGCAATGGTTGATGGTGGGCGTGAAGCCGGTGGTGATTGCGATCATTGCGCAAGCCCTGTGGGTGCTGGGCAGCAAAGCACTCAAAGGCAAGTTGACCATCGTGACAGGACTCGCGGTGCTGGCGGGCTATGCGATGGGCTTGAATGAAATAGCCTTGCTGTTTGGCGCGGGATTACTCACGATGCTGGTGGTCAATGCACACCGCATTCGAAGTGGGATGATGTCGGTCGCTGCGCTGCCTATCATGACGAGCGCTGGCGATACCACTTCTCCCCTTACCCCCGTTGCCTACAGTTTGTGGCAACTCTCACTCACCTTTTTCAAGATAGGTGCCATCCTGTACGGCAGCGGCTATGTGTTGCTCGCATTTTTGCATGCCGATCTGGTGGCGCATTTCGGCTGGCTCACGGAAAAACAATTGCTGGATGCGATCGCTATCGGGCAAGTGACGCCAGGGCCCGTCTTTACCACGGCAACGTTTATTGGCTATGTGCTCGGCGGCGCGGCGGGCGCGGTGGCCGCGACAGTCGCGATATTTTCCCCATCATTTATCTTTGTGGCGATTTCAAATCCGTTCATTCCGCGCATGCGCAACTCTGCCTGGTTCAGCAGTTTGCTCGACGGTTTGAATGTGGCGTCGCTGGCCTTGATGGCGGCGGTGACGTGGCAACTCGGTGTGGCCTCGGTGGTGGATGTCGTGACAGCCGCAACGGCCATCGCGAGTCTGGTGCTGCTGGTGCGCTACAAAATCAACACAACGTGGTTGATTGCAGGCGGAGCGCTTGTTGGGTTGGTGGGGTGGATGTTGGCATAGCGTAAAACTGACGCGAGTAACGATGTAATGCGAAGAGTCGGCATCAAGTTTTTTAGTCGGAAAAATTCGGGGTCAGAGTAATTTACGCTGCGCGTAAAAAAACTCTGACCCCGGTTTTTCCTCGCGCTGCGGTTAGATCATGCTACCGCGTTCCAGCAGGGAAATGCTGTTGTGGGTACGTCGTCACAATCCTTCCCTGAATATCGAAACGGCGTAGCGATCCGTCTGCATACAAGGTAACCCATCCGCCGCGTTCGGGTTTGGTTTCGCAATCCCAGTCCGGTAAAACATAACGCGAGCGTTTTCCATCAGCGGAGTCATGTCGTTGCGGCTGGTGCGTGTGGCCGTGGATCATGACGCTTGCACCCGTTGAATCAAAGATGGCATCGATGGCAGCTTGATTGACGTCCATCATCATTTGCGATTTGGTTTGTTTGGTGCGCGCACTGTTTTTTCGCAGCTTACCGATGATCCATTGTCGCAAACTGAGCGGTAAAGTCAGGAATAGCTTTTGCCAGATCGGGTGATGCGTTTTGGCGCGGAAGGCCATGTAGGCATGATCGTGCGTGCATTGCGCGTCACCGTGCGCGATGACAATCCGTTTGTTTGCCAGATCAACGACGCACAGATCGGGCAATAAGGTGCAGCCTGTTGCTTGCGCAAAAGCCTGACCGACCAGCACATCGCGATTGCCGCTGATCCAGAACACCTGTACGCCAGATTCGACCGCAGCACGAATGGCTTGTACGACGGATTGGTTGAATGGCGCAGAAAGGTCATCGTCACCCGCCCAGGCTTCAAAGATGTCACCCAATAGATACAGGCGTTGCGCTTGCGCTGCGCGGGTACGCAGGAATTCAAAAAACGCTTGCGTGGTTTTCGGACACGAGGGGCTGAGGTGAAGATCGGAAACAAACAGCGCAACCGTTTGGGGTTGCGCCGATATCGTTAGCATAACGAAAGACCGTGAGACGTTTGCGGCGCGATCAGACGACGGTCGCTTTTTGGATGATCACATCTTCAACCGGCACGTCGGCATGCATGCCAGCGCGCGTTGTGCGGACAGTCTTGATCTTGTCGACGACGTCTGTGCCCTCCGATACCTTGCCGAATACGCAGTAGCCCCAGCCGTCTTGTCCCGGATAGTTGAGGAAGTTGTTATCGTTGACGTTGATGAAGAATTGCGCAGTAGCTGAGTGTGGGTCAGACGTGCGTGCCATTGCAATGGTATAGGTGTCATTAACCAGGCCGTTGTTTGCCTCATTTTTAACGGGCGATTGTGTTGGTTTTTGCTTCATACCCGATTCGAAACCGCCACCCTGAATCATGAAGCCCGGGATGACGCGATGAAAAATCGTGCCATCGTAGTGGCCGGAGCGAACGTAGCTCAGGAAGTTTTCAACCGTTTGGGGTGCCTTGGCCGAATCGAGTTCGATTTTGAAATCGCCGAAATTGGTAGTGAAAAGAACCGCCATGTTTTTCCTTGTTGGTAAGTAAAATTGCTTGCAAGAAGAGAGATTAAGCGAGAGTTTATCAGTTTATTTCACGAGTGTGACAGATTCGATAACAACTTGCTGCACTGGAACATTCATTCGGCCAGTGGGAACTTGTTTGATTTTATCCACGATGTGCATTCCCTTGACGACTTTGCCAAAAACCGCATAGCCCCAGCCATCTTGTCCCGGATAGTCGAGGAAGATATTGTGTTTGACATTGATGAAAAACTGGGCGGTTGCTGAATGCGGATCCGGGGTGCGCGCCATGGCCAGCGTGTAAGGCGCGTTTGAAAGCCCGTTTTTGGCTTCGTTCTCGATGGGCGCGCGCGTGGGTTTCTGGTGCATGTTTTTGTCAAAGCCCCCACCCTGCACCATGAAGTTGTCGATCACGCGATGGAAGATGGTGTCGTTATAGTGTCCCTCTTTCACATATTGCAGAAAATTGGCCACGCTTTTGGGCGCTTGTTGGGGATAGAGTTCTAGCGTGATATCTCCCATGCTGGTCCTCATCAGCACGCGTGGGTTATCCGCCGCCCACGTGGTCAGGCAGGTGAGTGTGAGTGCGATGCCGGAAATAATCGCAGCGAAACGGCGCAGTGTTTTGTTCATCACAAAAAGTCCTTAATGGTGTTTTCATAAACGATTTTCCAATGCGCACCTTCTTTTGTCCATAGCTGGAAGCGCCGGGTTTGTGAAGTCACGCTGCCGTGCCGCACATCCAGATTGAAGGCGGCGGCGATCATGTTTTCGTAGCCGGGATAGCGCAGCAGACTCAGATTTCTCACGGTGTAAGTGCTTGTTGATTTGGCGTGTGCGGGGTGCTGCTTGTCGAACCAGGTGCTCAAGTCCTCGTTCGTATTGGAGCGAAATTGGGTTGAGTAGTGCTTCAACAGATAGGTGCGATTTCCGTATTCCATATCGCGACGCCATTTCTCAAGCAAACTATTGGCAAATACGCGATCCTTTTTCAAAACCGTTTCATTGACCATTTCAACGTCATCGCTGATGACGACAAGCGTCTTGTATATATCCAGGGTACTGGCCAGATCTGCCATGTCAGGGTTAGTGAGTGCAACACAGCCATCGGAAGCCAGCGGTGGGCGACTAAAACTTTCGGAAGGCATGCCATGCAACCAGATGCCGGAACCACCACGCCCTAACACCTTTTCCCAGTCGTTCGGATAATTCAAGGGTAGTGCGCCCGTGCCGTAAAAATCCGGAAGTTTGGCACCGGGTATGCGGCTGGTGATGCGATAAATGCCGATGGGTGTTTTTTGATCGCCTTCACGTGTTTTGTGTACGCCCAATTTGCCTTGTGAGATGTAGTAATGGTTCAGCAAGGACAGTTTGTCGCCCCTGTTTTTGTAAACAAAGAGGCGCGATTTTTTTGTGTCGACCAGCACGACGTATCGGTGCCCTTCACGCAGTTGCAAAAAGGCGCGTGGGTAGAGATTCGGGTCGGGTTTATAGTGCAGGGTTTTCAGCCTTACCATCGCTTCGGCGCGGAGTTCCTCGAGCTTGTTAGTGCTTGTATGGTTTGGCGCGGCACCGAAAGTCCTGATGGGATGCGCGTGCATCATCAACAAATCGCCGCGCACCAGATGCGCAAGATGGAATTTGGGGTAAGCCTCAACCAGTTTGTCTGCTTTGTTTAGCGCTGCGCGAAGTTGGCCTGTCGCCAGATCCATATAGATGCCAGCCAGCAGCTTGTCGGGGTTGGGAAGGTTGTGGCTGGCGCGTTGACTGGTGCGATTTTTCGACTTGGCGTGTGACGGCGTTGTCGCGAAAAAGCACGTCAGCGCAAACAGTGCGACAAGTGCAATGCATAAGGAACGGCAGCATTGAGCGGGTAAAGTCAAAACACACCCTGTTTGCAAGGGCGCACGTGTTGCGGCGATGGACGCGTTGTGGTCAAGGAGAGGCAGCATGAAACTAAATCACCGTTATCTTTTTATCGTAATTATTTAATTGGATTGCTCTTGGCGGATTTTCCACTCGCCATTCGATTTTACGAACACGATGGTTTTTCTGCTCGATACCGACAAACGATCTGAGGAATATGCCTGTTTGAATTTTGCCGTTGCGGTGTTGCCTGAGACAGTAATCTGCGGTGATTCGACTTTTACGCTGATACGTTTTTTGCCAACGATGCGTGCCCGGCGATCTTCCGCCCACGCTTTGCGGGATTTGCCTCTGGGCGTTCTGAAATCGCTGGCATAAAACCCCAAATATTTTTTCACGTCCTGATTGCTCCAGGCCGCAGCCCAGTCGTCAAGGGTTTGAACGACGGCATCACGGACGACTGTCGTGTTACTTGTTTCAGGCGCTTGGGTTTCAGTCTTGGGGGCTTCGGTTTTGATTGGGGCGACAGGCGTCGGTTCAACCGCCGTGGGCGTTACTGCCACGATCATCCCTTGCACTTTTGTGCTGGGCGCGTCAGTACTCAGCGAATGGACAAGCGCCAGCCTGGTTTGATCAGTACCGGAGACGGCCTTGGTCTGGAGCGCTTTGTCATACGCCTGGCTGGCGAGTTTGGCATAGACGGCGCCCAGGTTTTCATAAAGGTTGGCATAAGCCGGGTGTGTGCGCATGCCGGCTTCCAGCGTAGCGCGCGCCTTGTCGTACTGGCCGGTGGCGGCGTACAGTGCAGCAAGATTGTTATAAGGTTCGGGCAAAGCCGGGTGTTTCTCTGTCAGTCTTGTGAGCGTCGTAATCGCTTTCTCGCGTTGTCCTTGCTGCGTCAGGATCATCCCTTTCAAAAAAAGCATACTGGGATCGTTGGGGTGTTGTGCCAGGTATTTGTCGGCGGTACGCAAGGCTTCAGGAAGTTTGCCGCTGCTGGCAAGTGCGCGCGCCTCAGCCCGATCATCGGCCTGCGCGGAATGAAACGGCAGTAAGGCAAGAAGGATGCAGACGAGAAGCGTGTGAAAAAGTGGCGGGTAGCGAAGGGAGCGATTCATAAAAAAGAGAATGAGAAAATTTACGAGCGCAAATGTTATACTTTGCGCCTCAATTTTCGATTCTATCAAATTCGCTTCCTCAACAGAGAATGAAAGAGCGGAAGCATGACAAGAGGGTCAAAAAAGAGGCGACACGATTTGCGCATGATATGAAACCGGGGTCGAGGCACATTATCAGGCGTTATTCACCAAACACCACCCAATAATCCACCAGCGCAAGACGAATTCCCATGAGTAGATTGCAGATTTACAACACGATGGCGCGAGAAAGGCAAGAATTTAAGCCCATCGAGCCAGGAAAAGTGCGCATGTATGTGTGCGGCATGACGGTGTATGACTACTGTCACATCGGCCATGCCCGGATGATGACCGTGTTCGATGTGGTGTACCGCTGGCTGAAAGCCTTGGGTTATGACGTGACTTATGTGCGCAATATCACCGATATTGACGACAAGATCATTGCGCGTGCAGTGGAAAATGGCGAAACCATTTCGGATCTGACCGCGCGCTTTATCCAGTACATGCATGAAGATACCGATGCACTCGGTATTCTGCCACCTGACCACGAGCCGAAAGCGACGGAGTTTGTTCCGCAAATGCTGGGCATTATCGAAAAACTGGAAGCCAATGGACTGGCGTACAAGTCATCTGATGGTGACGTGAATTTTTCCGTGCGCGATTTCAGGGGTTATGGCAAGTTGTCGGGAAAATCGCTGGACGATTTGCGCGCAGGCGAGCGCGTGGATGTCAACACCGGCAAGCGCGATCCGCTGGACTTTGTGTTGTGGAAAGCGTCCAAGGACGCCGAGCCGCAGGAAGTGAAATGGTTATCGAAGTGGGGCAATGGCCGTCCTGGCTGGCACATTGAATGCTCGGCGATGTCGAGCGCGCTGCTGGGCGAACATTTCGACATTCACGGCGGTGGCGCGGATCTGCAATTCCCGCATCATGAAAACGAAATCGCGCAATCTGAAGGGGCGTGCCAGCACACCTTTGTGAATTACTGGATGCACAATGGTTTTGTGCGTGTGGACGATGAAAAAATGTCCAAATCGCTCGGTAACTTTTTCACGATCCGCGAAGTGCTGGAGCGTTACGATGCGGAAGTGGTGCGTTTTTTCATCATTCGCGCGCATTATCGCAGCCCGCTCAATTATTCCGACGCGCATCTCGACGATGCGAAGAATGCGCTCACGCGCCTGTACACAGCTTGCAAGGATGTGATTGCCGATAATTTACCGCTGGATTGGAACGAACCGCATGCGGCGCGTTTCATGGAAGCGATGAATGATGACTTCAATACGCCGGTTGCCATTTCCGTGCTGTTTGAATTGGTGACGGAAGTCAATCGCACGAAATCGCCGCGTCTGGCGGGGCAATTGAAATCGCTGGCGGGCGTCCTCGGTTTGCTGCAGCGTGATCCGCAAGCGTTTTTGCAAGGTGGCGCGGATGTTGACGATGCGATGGTCACGCAAATGATCGAAGCGCGCAAGCAAGCCAAGCAAGAGAAAAATTTCGCCGAAGCGGATCGCATTCGCAAGGCCTTGCTGGAGAAGGGCATTGTGCTGGAAGACAAACCCGGCAATGTCACGGAGTGGCGGCGCGCATGATCAAGAGAACCAAGCCGGTTATCACGGTTCCCCCCTACTGGGAGGACGCCAAGGCCGATTTGATGAAGCGCGACCGCGTGATGAAAAAACTGATTCCGCAATTTGGCGACATGCAACTGGTCGGGCGAGGCGATCCCTTTTTGACCTTGGCGCGTTCCATCGTTGGGCAACAGATTTCAGTGAAGGCGGCAGAGTCAGTTTGGCAACGTTTTTTGCAAGCGTGTCCAAAATGCACACCGACGCATGTTTTAACTGCCGGCAAGGAAGGCTTGAGTGAGTGTGGGCTTTCCAAGCGGAAGGTGGAATATCTCATTGATTTGGCTGATCATTTCAAGAACGGTCGTGTTCATTCCAACAAGTGGTCAGCCATGCCGGATGAAGAAGTGATTGCAGAATTGACAAGCATTCGTGGCATTGGACGCTGGACAGCGGAGATGTTTTTGATATTTAATCTGCTTCGCCCCAATGTTTTGCCTTTGGATGATTTGGGGTTGCTGAAAGGCATCAGTACCTGCTATTTTTCCGGCGAGCCAGTTTCGCGTAGTGATGCGCGTGAAGTGGCGGCAAACTGGGATCCATGGCGCACAGTGGCAACCTGGTATTTGTGGCGCAGTTTGGATCCAGTTCCGGTAGAATACTGACCGGTAACAAGAGGGTGAGCATTTTGATAATTTTTTAACCACCCCCTTGTTTTCATCCGCGCCTCACACGGGCGAGGTATGGCGTAATCATGGCGCAAACCGCTGCGCCGCATGATGGTGAGAAAGGAACACACCGTGGGCAAGACAACATTTTTTTTGAATTTTGAGCAACCGATTGCGGAGCTCGATTCCAAGATTGAGGAATTGCGTTTCGTGCAGGATGACTCTGCCGTTGATATCTCCGAAGAAATCGAGCGCCTCGCGAAAAAGAGTCAGCAGCTCACCAAGGATATCTATTCGAAGCTGACCCCGTGGCAAGTGTCGCAGATCGCGCGTCATCCGCAGCGTCCGTACACGCTTGACTACGTCAACGAAATTTTTACCGATTTTCATGAGTTGCACGGTGATCGCACTTTCTCGGATGACACGGCTATCGTCGCTGGCTTGGCGCGCTTCAACGGTCAGGCTTGCATGGTGATTGGTCACCAAAAAGGTCGCGATACCAAAGAGCGCGTGTACCGTAATTACGGCATGCCGAAGCCGGAAGGCTACCGCAAGGCGATGCGCATGATGAAGCTGGCAGAAAAATTTGGCTTGCCGATTTTCACTTTTGTAGATACCCCGGGGGCGTTTCCCGGCATTGACGCCGAAGAGCGCGGTCAGTCCGAAGCGATTGGCCATAACCTCTACGTGATGGCGGAACTCAAGGTACCGATTATCACGACCGTGATTGGCGAAGGCGGCTCCGGCGGTGCACTGGCCATTGCCGTCGGCGATTCGATCTTGATGCTGCAATATTCCATTTACTCTGTCATTTCACCGGAAGGCTGTGCGTCCATCTTGTGGAAGACCGCTGAGCGCGCTTCCGACGCCGCCGACGCACTGGGTTTGACGGCGCATCGCATCAAGTCCATGGGTTTGATCGACAAAATCATTAACGAACCGCTGGGTGGCGCGCATCGCGATCCGAAGCAGATGGCAGCCATGCTCAAGCGCGCATTGGCTGATACGCTGCGTCAGTTCCAAGGCGTGAAGACCAAAGATTTGCTGGCGGCACGCATGCAAAAGATTATGGCGTATGGTCAATACAAAGATTTGACCCCCTGATTCCTTCTCCAGATTGCTCGTGACGTCGCTGATGTTGCGTTGCCGTACAATTCGTGCTGTCACCGCTTTGTCGTCGCGCCACACGCCGTCTGGAAACGGAATCGCCAATGTCTCACGCAGAAACTGACCAATTGACTGAAACATTCAAGCGCGCGCTGGACTCGATTCTGGCGCGCGTTTTTGTTTGTGCGTCGCAGCCGCCCGTGTCATCGATGGCGATTGGCTACAGTGGCGGACTCGATTCCTCCGTTTTGCTTCACCTCGCGCGCGATTACGCAGACGATCATGGCATCAGGCTGCACGCCTTTCACGTGCATCACGGACTCAGCGCCAATGCCGACGCCTGGCTGGCGCACTGCCAGTTGGTCTGTGAAAAGCTACAGATCGCATTCGATTCGCGCAAAGTGCTGGTCGCGAAAGAAGACGGAATGGGAATGGAGGCCGCAGCGCGCATGGCGCGTTACGCTGCGCTGGGAGAGATGTGTCGTGAACATCGCGCATCGCTCTTGCTGACGGCGCACCATCAGGACGATCAAGTCGAAACAGTGCTGCTTCAGATGTTGCGCGGAGCGGGACTCGCGGGCATGTCCGGGATGGACGAGGTTAATTCTGCACCGGATTTATTGGGAGACACGGCTCCCCTCATTGCACGCCCCTTGTTGTCCGTGCCTCGTGCTGAACTCGCCGCTTTTGCCGAGAAGCTAGGGATTGCACATATCGAGGATGAATCCAACCTGAACCTCCATCACCCGCGCAATGCCCTGCGCAAGAAAGTGCTGCCCGTGCTGGCCACACATTTCCCGGCTTACCGAGATTGCCTGGTGCGTGGCGCCCAGCACGCCCAGGCGGCGCAACGGTTGCTGAACGAGTTGGCAATCCAGGATATGGCAGCTTGTGCGGATACCCAAGGGTGGGACGAGGCGCGCGATGATGGATCTGTTGCCGGGCTCAAGGCATCGCTTCTGGAAAGCATGAGCAAGGATCGGGCAGCCAATTTGTTGCGGCACTGGCTACTTGAGCAAGGTATGCGCCCGCCATCGACTGCGTGGCTGGATGAAGCACTTGCGCAATTGCTCCATTCTCGCGAAGACAGCCAAGCCTGCGTTATTTTGGATGGGCAGGCAGTACGATGCTACCGTGATCGCATTGTAATAACGAGTGTGCGAGCACATACTCACGTTGAGCCCATTGTTTTTCGGTGGCAAGGCGAAACCAGTTTGTCATTTCCGGGCTTCACTGGCAACCTGCATCTCGATATGGTCGAGCGGGGACTGGATCCAGCGTGGTTGCGAGGTCAATCTTTGCGCCTGCAATATCGGGCAGGCAGTACGCAATCAAAGCCAAACCCAAAACTGAAGCTCCAGTCCAATCGTCCCGCCAAAGCTTTGAAAGAGTGGTATCAGGAACGCGCTATCCCAGCCTGGGAGCGGCCGCAGCTGCCGCTGGTGTATGCGGGCGATACCTTGTTGTTTGCGGCGGGTATCGGCCAGGATTGCCGCCTTCCCGAAGCTTCCCCTGGCGTGGTGCTACGCTGGTTCGGCAATTAAACGTTCTAAGCAGCTTCCCCCTTGCCAATCGCTTGCAGTAAAGTGAAGTTTTGACAACATCCGAATTTGTTTGGTAAAGTGTTTTTGAATTGGCAACATTCAAAGGAGGGCAAGGTGCGAATCAGGATGCTGTTGGTTATCCTCGGGATAATTTCATTGCCGTCGTGGGCGGAGACGTACAAGTGCGAATCAGGTGGGCAAGTGATTTACAGCGACAAGCCTTGTGGCATCGGCGAAAGCAAGCCCATTGCGCTTAAGGTCGAATCACCCAATGGTCAGACGCAAGCCGCCATGACATCAGAAGAGCGGGTTGCGTTTGAAAAGACGCAGGCGGAAGCATTGGAAAAAGAGCGTCTGAAAAAAGAAAAAGCGGAAGAGAAGAAAAGCCGCAAAAAATCACCAACACCCAAAAAGAAAAAAGAAAAGAAAGCCAAAGCCAAGGCGGGCAAAAAGAAAATACGCATCAAACTGACGCCAAAGGCTTCTGCGGAAAAGCGTAGTGCGGCTCCGGGGAAGTGAATGGGGGCAAATTTGTTGGCGCAATGTGGCTGGGTGAGGCGGCTGGAACGAGTGGATGAACGTGGCGTCAGGGAAAGGTGAGCCGGTTCGGGGGTGGGTTGCCACCCCCTTGTCATTTTGTGACACCAGAGGTAAAGTGCTGAGCCGATTTTAAATTTGTTAATGAGTAATATGGGATTAATTGTCCACAAATATGGTGGGACGTCGATGGGCTCGACCGAGCGCATCAAGAACGTCGCCAAACGGGTCGCGAAATGGCATGACGCCGGTCACAAGATCGTCGTCGTGCCGTCGGCCATGTCAGGGGAAACCAATCGATTGATTGGCTTGGCGCGTGAAATCATGCCGGAACCGGATCAACGTGAACTGGACATGATTGCCGCGACGGGCGAGCAAGTTTCGGTTGGCTTGTTGTCGATGGCTTTGAAAGCGATTGGCAAGGAAGCTGTTTCCTACGCCGGCTGGCAAGTGCCAATCAAGACCGATTCGGCGTTTACCAAGGCGCGTATCCAGTCGATTGACGATGCCAGAATCAAAAGCGATCTGGATGCTGGCAAGATTGTCATCATCACGGGATTTCAAGGGGTGGATGAGCAAAACAACATCACCACCTTGGGACGTGGAGGCTCGGACACGTCGGCGGTGGCCGTGGCGGCCGCCATCAATGCAGACGAATGCCTGATTTACACGGACGTGGACGGCGTGTACACAACTGACCCGCGCATTGTGTCGGAAGCGCGTCGCCTGAAGCGGATCACCTTTGAAGAAATGCTGGAAATGGCATCGCTCGGCTCCAAGGTGTTGCAAATCCGTTCGGTCGAATTTGCTGGTAATTACAAAGTGCCGACACGTGTATTGTCGTCGCTGACCGATCCGATGATGTCGTTGGAAGAAGAAGCCCAATCCGGAACATTGATTTCGTTTGAGGAAGAGAACAATATGGAACAAGCTGTTATTTCAGGGATTGCATCGAGTCGCGACGAAGCGAAGATTACGGTTCGCGGTGTGCCGGATCGTCCGGGCATTGCCTTCCAAATCGTGGGTGCCATCGCAGACGGGAACATCGAAGTCGACATGATCATTCAAAATCAGTCCTTGGATGGCAAGACGGATTTTTCCCTGACTGTGCCGCGCAACGACTACGCGCGCGCAATGGACATTTTGAACACCAAGGTGAAAGCCCAGATTGGCGCCATAGAAATCATCGGAGACAACCATGTTTCCAAAGTGTCCGTGATTGGTGTCGGCATGCGCAGCCATGTGGGTATTGCCGCGCAAATGTTCAAGACCTTGTTTGACGAAGGCATCAACATCCAGATGATTTCCACTTCCGAGATCAAGATTTCAGTTCTGATCGATGAAAAATACATGGAGCTGGCCGTGCGTGCGCTTCACAAGGCTTTCGAACTGGAAAAAATCTGATGGTTTGACGGGGTGTGGAGACTTCCCCTGCCCTGTGCTCAACTCGCTACCCCCCATCAAAGCCCCGACAGCGGGGCTTTGTTGTTTGATGGTTCACCCTCTATAATCCGCTTATTACGGAAGGAGGAGCGTGACATGCCCTACAAAACCATACTGGTGCACCTGGATGAATCCAAGCGCGCGCAAGAGCGCATCAAGATCGCATCGCGCATTGCCATGGCCAATAACGCCCACCTGTTGGGGGTTTCCATGATCGGAATTGCCACGCAAATGTACGAAAAAACCTACCTTACGGAACGAGACCCGAATCTGGCAAAACACATTGAGTTTTTGCGCAACCGCGCCATGAAAGCTGTCTTGCAATTTGAAGAAACCGCCAAAAGCACAGGCGTAGCATCCTATGAAGGACGCGTGGTGGATGGGGAAGCCACTGAGGGCTTGGGGTTGCAAGCGCGATACTGCGATCTGGTGGTGGTGGGGCAGTCTGATCCGGATGAACCTGCGCCATCGGTTCCGCCCGATTTTGCGCATCATGTGGTGATGCAGGCAGGACGCCCGATCTTGATTGTGCCCAAGCAAGGCGAGTTTGCAACGGTGGGAAAAAGAGCGCTGATATCCTGGGACGCCAGTCGCGGCGCAATACGCGCCGTGACCGATGCGATCCCCTTGCTTCAGCGCGCAGAACTTGTCCAAATCGTTGTCTTCAATGCAGAAGCAAAATCAACAATGCATGGCGATGAGCCCGGAGCCGACTTGGCCTTGTATTTGGCGCGTCATGGCGTCCAGGTTGAGGTTATGAAACCGCGCACCGTCAAGGACATTGGCGCGTCACTTTTGGCGATTGCCAAAGAGGCGTCATCTGATTTGATCGTCATGGGTGGGTATGGGCACTCGCGCATACGACAAATGCTGCTGGGCGGTGTGACACGCTCCGTGCTGTCAGACATGACGGTGCCCGTCATGATGACACATTGACTTCTCTTCCCGAAAAGCAAAACTCTGGGTTAAAATCCCGAATTCCCGAGCGCTCGGAGCACACCGGGGTTAAGACAATGAAATAAAGAGCGGTGTGCGTTCAGTAGGTGTCGGACGGGCATTTTTTGATGAAGTTTGGCAGTGCAAGGACAGTATGAAACGTGTAGATGATTTCCGCCTTCGGCTTGGCAAAAAAGAATTGGTGCCGATTGTGATTGGCGGAATGGGTGTGGACATTTCGACCGAAGCATTGGCACTGGAAGCGGCGCGCCTTGGCGGCATTGGAACTATTTCTGACGCCATGATTGTGGATGTTTCCGACAGACTGTACGGTACGAATTACACCAAGCAAAAAGCACGTCAATATCGTCAGTACACCAAGAATTTCGACAAGACAGATATCAAGTTCAATCTTGACTGGATCATTGAGGCAACGCGCCGTCAGGTGCGCAGTGCAATGAGCGCCAAGCGTGGCGACGGCCTCGTGTTCACGAACTGCATGGAAAAGCTGACCATGAACGCGCCGAAGGAAACGCTGCAAGCACGTTTGACGGCGGCGCTCGATGAAGGCATTGATGGCATTACCCTGAGCGCCGGTTTGCATCAAAATTCATTCAGGCTGATTGAAGATCACCCGCGTTTCCGCGATGCGAAGTTGGGCATCATTGTGTCCTCGCATCGTGCTTTGCACATTTTCTTGCGCCGCAATGCGCGTTTGAATCGCCTTCCCGATTTCATCGTTGTCGAGGGTCCCTTGGCCGGCGGGCATCTTGGTTTTGGCATGGATTGGGCGAACTACGATCTTGCCACCATCGTGGCGGAAGTCATGGAATATCTGAAGGGCGAGAATCTGGATATTCCGGTGATCCCGGCGGGAGGCATTTTCACCGGCTCGGACGCTGTTGCTTTTCTGGAGAAAGGCGCAGCTGCGGTGCAGGTCGCCACACGTTTTACAGTAGCCAACGAATGCGGTTTGCCGGACGCGACCAAGCAGGAATACTTCAAGGCAAGCGAAGACGACATCGAAGTCAACGAAATATCGCCGACAGGTTACCCCATGCGGATGCTGAAAAAATCGCCAGCGCGCTTTTCTGCCGTGCGCCCGAATTGCGAACCCTACGGTTATTTGCTCGAAGACGGCAAGTGTCAGTACATTACCGCGTACGAGCGCGAATTAAAGCGGCAGCCGAATGAACGCAAAGTTTTTGTGACGGACAAAACCTGTCTGTGCACATACATGCGCAACGATCAAGTCTGGACTTGCGGGCACACCACTTACCGCTTGAAGGACACGACCAACAGACTGCCGGATGGCAGTTACCAGCGCTTGAGTGCGGAACACATTTTTAAAGACTATCAATTCAGTAACGACAACAAGATCATGCTGCCCAAACTTGGGGGCGTTTGATTTCAAATAATCCTGCGCGGGCGGTTTTTCTCGCCAGTTTCAGCAATGCCTTGTCCTTGGTGACAAGGCATTTTGCTTTTGCGTCACGCGCGAGTTCCAGGAATTTTTGATCGTCTTTATCGGTGCATTGCGGCAGCAGGATGATATGCGATTCTGGCGCGATGCACGAGATAAGCGAATCAAATTCGTTTCGTGCGCCTTGCTTCGATGCCTCATCCAGCGGCAGATTCGGATAATCAAGTACGCGCAGCCATTCGTTTCGGCAATCCTCGCGTGTGACCGCTTCAATGGTTCCAGCCAATAAGGCCGCGTGCAAATGCGCACAATGCGGATCGCGGAAGACGAACAAATCCAGGCAAACGTTGGTGTCGAGAACGAGGCGGGGTTTGGACATGTGGTTTAAAAATAAAAACAGCGATCAGACGATCGCTGTTTTAGATCATGAATCGAAAAAATTACTTCACCGGGGTGAGCCAATGCTGATATTTCGGCACTTTGCCTGCGACCACATCAAAGAAGATGGATTGCAGCTTTTGGGTGATTGGGCCGCGTGTGCCGGAGCCGATTGGGCGCCTGTCGAGTTCACGGATGGGTGTGACTTCAGCGGCCGTGCCGGTGAAGAAGGCTTCGTCAGCGCAATAGACTTCATCGCGCGTGATGCGTTTTTCAATCACTTCCATGCCCAGATCGCGTGCGATCGTGATGACCGAATCACGGGTGATGCCATCCAGACAGCTTGCTAGATCCGGCGTGTAAATCTTGCCTTTGTTGATGATGAAGATGTTTTCGCCAGCGCCTTCGGAAACGTAACCTTCGGTGTCCAAGAGCATGGCTTCATCGTAACCATCGGAAGTGGCTTCCTGATTTGCCAGGATCGAGTTGATGTAATAACCGCTGGCCTTGGCGCGCACCATGGAGACATTGACATGGTGGCGGGTAAATGAGGAGGTTTTTACACGAATGCCATTGTTGATGCCTTCTTCGCCAAGATAAGCGCCCCAAGTCCATGCCGCAATCGCGGTGTGAACCATGTTTTCCTTGGCGCCGATGCCGAGCTTTTGCGAGCCAATCCAGAGGATGGGGCGGATATAGCAGGATTCCAGCCTGTTAGCGCGAACGACCTCTTTTTGCGCTTCCATCAAGGTGTTCAAATCATAAACCACCGGCATTTGGAAAATCTTGGCTGAGTTCAGGAGGCGCTGAGTATGTTCCTGGAGACGGAAAATGGCTGTGCCATTCACCGTGTTATAGGCGCGTACGCCCTCAAATACGCCCATGCCGTAGTGCAGCGTATGAGTCAATACATGGATCGTGGCGTCGCGCCAGTCAATCAGCTTGCCATCCATCCATATCTTGCCTTCGCGATTAGCCATTCCCATAATGCAGTCTCCAAAAACGATCCAAAAAAGTGATTTTAGCGGATTCTGGCGGGCGGGCAAAAAAATGATGCGTGGAGGGTGCTTTGATGCTTGTCATTCGAGCTACAAAAACGGTTTTGGGAGTGCGCGCGCTAGGGTAAAATGCGCAGGTTATTCAACAAGAGGATGAATCACACCATGCAAACCGCACTAAAATTCAAGCGCCTCTCCGAACTGGCCGAACGCAATGAACTCAAGGGTAAACGCGTCTTCATTCGATCCGATTTGAACGTCCCGCAAGACGATGCGGGCAATATCACCGAAGATACCCGCATTCGCGCTTCCGTCCCCGCCATCCAGATGGCGCTCAAGGCTGGCGCAGCCGTGATGGTCACCTCGCATTTGGGGCGGCCAACCGAAGGCGAACTCAAGTTGGAAGATTCGCTGGCACCGATTGCCAAACGCATGTCCGAACTGCTCGGGCAGCCAGTTGAACTGAAGCAGAATTGGCTGGAGGGCGTGAACGTCGCACCGGGGCAGGTTGTGTTGCTGGAAAATTGCCGTGTCAACAAGGGCGAAAAGAAAAACAGCGACGACTTGTCGAAAAAAATGGCGGGGTTGTGTGATGTGTTCGTGAACGATGCTTTCGGCACCGCGCATCGCGCAGAAGCGACGACCCACGGCATTGCGAAGTTTGCGCCGATCGCTTGTGCGGGGCCGCTGATGGCGGCGGAACTCGATGCGCTCGGCAAAGCCTTGCAACACCCCACGCGCCCACTGGTGGCCATAGTGGGTGGTGCAAAAGTATCGGGCAAGCTGACGATTCTCAAAACGCTGGCCGACAAAGTGGACAACATGATTGTCGGCGGCGGCATTGCCAATACTTTCCTGCAAGCGGCGGGCATGAAGATCGGAAAATCCCTGGTCGAGCCGGAGTTGCTGGGCGAAGCCAAGATCATCATGGAGATGATGGCCAAGCGCGGTGCTTCCGTGCCCTTGCCGGTGGATGTGATTTGCGCGAAGAGTTTTTCCGAAAGCGCGCCTGCGTCCGTGAAGGATGTGTCGCAAGTGGAAGACGATGACATGATTCTCGACATTGGGCCGAAAACGGCGGCAATGCTGGCCGAGAAAATTGCATCCGCTGGTACCATCGTCTGGAACGGACCAGTAGGGGTCTTCGAATTCGAGCAATTCGGCAGCGGCACGAAAATCATTTCAATGGCTGTCGCGAATTCAAAAGCGTTTTCAATAGCAGGAGGAGGCGACACGCTGGCGGCGATTGCGAAGTACGGCATCACCGACAAGATCGGCTACATTTCAACAGGCGGTGGTGCGTTCCTGGAATTTTTGGAAGGCAAGTTGCTTCCGGCGGTCGATGTGCTGATACAGCGTGCCTGAAGAAAAGTAAATACGAACATAACCAAAACGAATCAAGGAGAAGAAATGCCCATCGTATCGATGCGCCAACTGCTCGACCACGCAGCAGAAAATGGCTACGGTTTGCCCGCGTTTAACGTCAACAATCTCGAACAGGTGCAGGCCATCATGATGGCCGCCGACCAGGTCGGTGCGCCCGTGATCATGCAGGCGTCTGCAGGTGCGCGCCGTTATGCAGGCGAAGCATTCTTGCGTCACCTGATTGAAGCGGCAGTGGAAGCTTATCCGCACATTCCGGTCGTGATGCATCAGGATCATGGCCAATCGCCCGCCGTGTGCATGGCGGCGATTCGTTCCGGCTTCAGCTCGGTGATGATGGACGGTTCGCTGATGGAAGATGGCAAGAGCCTTGCGAGCTACGAATACAATGTGCAGGTGACGAGCGAAGTCGTGAAGTTTTCGCACGCGATTGGCGTGACGGTCGAAGGTGAGCTCGGCGTGCTTGGCTCGCTGGAAACCATGCAGGGCGACAAGGAAGATGGTCATGGCGCAGAAGGCAAGATGACGCGCGAGCAACTGCTCACTGATGTGAATCAGGCTGCCGATTTCGTGCAGCGCACGCAGTGCGACGCGTTGGCGATTGCCATTGGTACGTCGCACGGGGCGTACAAATTTTCGCGCAAGCCGACGGGCGACATTCTCGCGATTGAGCGCATCAAGGAAATTCATGCGCGCATCCCGAACACGCACCTGGTGATGCATGGTTCGTCGTCGGTACCGCAGGAATTGCTCGCAGAAATCCGCGAATTCGGCGGCGACATGAAAGAAACTTACGGTGTGCCGGTGGAAGAAATTCAACAAGGCATCAAGTTCGGCGTACGGAAAATCAATATCGACACCGACATTCGATTGGCGATGACGGCGGCGATTCGCCGCTTCTTCGTGCAGAACCCGGGAAAGTTCGACCCGCGCGAATTCATGGTGCCGGCGCGCGAAGCGGCCAAGCAGGTATGCGTGGCGCGTTATCTGGCATTTGGGTGCGAAGGTCAGGCGGCGAAGATCAAACCGATTGCATTGGACAAGATGGCTGAGCGTTATCGTAAGGGCGAACTGTCGCAACTTGTGAAATAATTCCGTCTCCGCTTTCCCCCTCTCCCCCGGCGGGAGAGGGTTGGGGAGAGGGGGAAATTATCATTCAGTGAGGATACATGTCAGAAAAGAAACTGGTAGGCATTGTGATGGGCTCCACTTCCGACTGGGAAGTGATGAAAGAAGCGGCCCAGATGTGCAAGGATTTTGGTGTGAGCTACGAGGCACGCGCCTTGTCAGCGCATCGTTCACCCGCCGAGCTGGAAGAGTGGATCGCGAAGATGGAAGCCAACGGTTGTCAGGCCTTCATTGCCGGTGCAGGCGGTGCGGCACATTTGGCAGGTGTCGTTGCAGCGCAGACGATTTTGCCGACATTTGGCGTGCCGATGCCATCCAAATACATGAAGGGATTGGATTCCTTGTTGGCGACGGTTCAGATGCCGAAAGGCATTCCGGTGCCCACCCTGGCGATTGGTGAAGCCGGCGCGGCCAACGCGGCGCTGGCCGTGATTGCGATGCTGGCGCTAAATGATCCGGCGATGAGAGAAAAGCTGATCACATTCCGCGCAACACAATCGGAAAAAGTAAGCAACGCTTCGTTGCCCGAACTGAGTTAAGGATAAGCATGTCAGGTTTGCTGGAAACGAATATCAAATCGCTGCCCTTCGTGCATCGCGGCAAGGTGCGCGATATTTATGCGGTGGGTGACGACAAACTGCTGGTGATTCAGACGGATCGTTTGTCGGCCTTCGACGTGGTGCTCGACGATCCGATTCCAGAAAAGGGGAAGATACTCACGGCGATGTCGAATTTCTGGTTCAAAAAATTCGCCAACCTGATGCCGAATCACATGACCGACATTGACCCGACAACCGTGGTCGCACCGGAAGAACGCAGTCAGGTCGAAGGGCGCGCGATCATTGTGAAAAAGCTCAAGGCTTTGCCGATTGAAGCGATTGTGCGCGGCTATATCATTGGCACCGGCTGGAAAGATTACAAAAAAACCGGCGCGATTTGCGGCATTACTTTGCCGAGCGGTTTGCAGGAAGCGCAGAAATTGCCGGAAGTGATTTTTACGCCATCAACGAAGGCGGCCGTCGGGCAGCACGATGAAAATATTTCGTTCGAGCAGATGGAAAAAAATATCGGTGCTGATCTCGCGAAGCAAGTACGCGATTACGCGATCAAGCTCTACACCGCCGCAGCTGAATACGCCGCAACGAAGGGCATCATTATTGCCGACACAAAATTTGAATTTGGCGTGGATGCAAACGGCAAGGTGCATTTGATCGACGAAATTCTCACGCCGGATTCTTCGCGCTTTTGGCCGACTGCCAGCTATCAGGTCGGCAGTTCGCCACCGTCCTTCGACAAGCAATTCGTGCGCGACTGGCTGGAAACGCAACCCTGGAACAAGCAAGCGCCCGCACCGAAGCTGCCGTTGGAAGTTGCAGAAAAGACGGCCGAAAAATATGCCGAGGCACTGAAGCTGCTGACATGTTGAAGCAGCGTGATACAGCGGGTTGATGAGTGAAAATGGGGTCAGTAGTTTTTTTTCGCGATGCGAAAATTACTCTGACCCCGAATTTTCACGAACAAGAACAACTTGGAAATTTTTGAAATAATGTCAGCAGCTTGTTTTGCGAAGCAAAACTGGAAGCCCATTTTTATCGACGCTTCGTATTTTTAATCCACATGACTGCAACATCTCAAGAAATCCGCCAGGCCGCCCTGATCCTCGAATCCGGCGGTCTCGTTGCTTTTCCGACGGAGACGGTTTACGGCTTGGGCGCGGATGCAGAAAATTCTCAAGCGCTTGCAAAAATTTTTGCATTGAAAGACCGCCCGACCGATCACCCTTTGATTGTGCATCTACCCCCTGAAGCAGAGCTTGCGCAATGGGCAGTCAACATTCCTGAAGCCGCACACAAACTTGTCACCGCTTTTTGGCCGGGGCCGTTGACGCTTATTCTCAAAAAAGCTGCACACGTGTCGAATGCGGTCACGGGGGGGCAAGATTCAGTCGGGTTGCGTTGTCCATCGCATCCGGTTGCGATGGCCTTACTGCGCACATTCAAAAAAGGAAAAGGCGGTGTTGCTGCGCCGTCGGCCAATCGCTTTGGTCATGTGAGCCCCACAACTGCGCAGCATGTGCGCGATGAATTTAAGGATGGCGAAAAACTGGACGCACGACTCGGCATGATTCTCGATGGCGGTCAAAGCGAGGTCGGCATCGAATCCACGATTCTCGATTTATCGCGTTGGGAGAAAAAGGGCGCGGTACTGCTTCGACCAGGGCATATTTCAGTTGAACGCATTGCGGAAGTTATTGGCGTCATGCCGTGTGCGCCGGATATTGCTGCGCCGCGTGCCTCTGGCACGCTGGAATCGCACTACGCGCCCCGCACGCCAGTGGTGCTGGTGTCGTCCAGTGAATTGGCAACCAATATGAAACAATGGGTCGCTGCTGGCAAGCGCATCGCACTGATTCATTACACCGCTGTAGGGGACACTGGTGCTATTGTGCACCGCGCATTGCCAGCTGTAGCAGACGGTTACGCGCATCATTTGTATGCGAGTTTGCGCGCACTGGATGGTGTGGGCGCTGATCTCATTGCTGTTGAACTGCCGCCGCAAAATGCGGCATGGCATGGGGTGAATGATCGCTTGCGTCGCGCGGCGCATGGCGTGCAATCCACGTGAAATCCAAGGAACCTAACTGAAGCGCCCCGTCCGGATTTAAATTTTGGCGCCACTTTAGAATAAATGAAAAAACCGCACCTTCAAGTGCGGTTTTTCATTGCGCAAAACAAGCAGTCATTCTACTCGCTCATGCTCCCAACTTTGGCTTAAAGCCGATGACCTTTTCTGCTTCGGGCCCTGGCTCTTTTTTGAGGCGGTAGATCAGCGTGGGGATTTGCGTGGTGGCAAGCACTTTGGTTGCCACGCTGCCCAGCAGGTTATGTCCCCAGCCTGCGCAACCGTGGGAGCCCATGAAAATCAAGGTGCAGTTGGTTTCCTTGGCGGTTTCCACGATGGTGCGTGCGGTAGCGTTGGAAATTTTCGTGATGCTGCTGAACTTGATGCCTAAATTTTTTGCTGCGTCTTCCAGTGGCTTCATAATCGTTTGGCCTGCGGCGATAACCGACTCACCATATTCTTCTCTGGTGGGGAAATTTTTCGGCCGGAGATCGGAAAAATCGAAGGCGGGATTTTGTAATTCGCGTGCCACAAAAACGCCCACGACTTCTGCACCGTGCTTTTCAGCCATCGCGACGCCCTCTAGCGCGGACAATGTTCCGACTGTGGAGCCATCAGTAGGGATGAGTATTTTTGTAAACATAATGTCACCTGTATGAGGAGTTGTGGATATCGATTTTTAGACCTCGTTGCGGGGCTGGTTTTCAACGGTTGCCGATTCGCCGTTTCCGCACCTTCATTCTTCAGTAAATATTTCTCAGGGTCAACTTAACGATAACAGCATATTGATGAATAGCAAACGTAGATGCGTGAATGCCACACATTGGAATCCCCGATGGCTTTGCGAGATTCGTTTAGAAAATAGGTGCATAATGATGCGGGCAAACTGAGTAGAGACGCGCGATCAAAATGCGGGAAAAATAGGCAATGGCACGGGAGGGGCGATGACAACGGAAATTGCAACGCTGGGCGGAGGATGTTTTTGGTGTCTTGAGGCTGTTTATCAGCAACTCAAGGGCGTGGAAGCCGTCGAATCCGGCTATACCGGCGGTAAGTATGCCCATCCGACCTATGAAATGGTTTGTTCAGGTGCCTCTGGCCACGCGGAAGTGGTGCGCCTGACGTTTGACCCCGATATTGTTTCTTACCGCGACATTCTGGAAGTTTTTTTTACCATTCATGATCCCACTACGCTGAATCGTCAGGGCAACGACGTTGGCACCCAGTACCGCTCCGTCATCTACTACCACTCGCCCGAACAAGAGGCGATGGCAAAGCAAGTGATTGCAGCGATGGCGCATGTGTGGGATGCCCCGATTGTGACGGAATTGAGCCCGGCCACGACCTACTACAAGGCCGAAGAAAATCACCAGAATTTTTTCCGACGGAATCCCTACCAAAGCTATTGCGCGTTTGTGGTTGCGCCGAAGGTCAGCCACTTCCGAAAAAGCTTTGCACATCGCTTGAAGGATGGGACGTAGCGAAAATAGGGCAGGCGCACAAAAATAGGGTCAGCGTTTTTGCGCTGCCCCTATTTTTTTACGGCATTGCACCTGACTTCAAGAATACATATACCGCCTTGACATGGGCAACAATGGCGCTCTTCTCCCGGATTTTACGCAGACGACCTGATACAGCGCGATCAAGTCGTTTGCAAACGAATACGATGATCCGGCCAGATAGACGCGCCAGATGCGATAGCGCTTTTCATCGACCATACGCTTGATGGCATCGGTTTGAGCTTCGAAATTGTCGGCCCAGGTTGCACAGGTCTTGGCGTAGTGGAAGCGGAGATTTTCCACGTCAAGTGCCTCCAGCCCGCCTTCCTGCATCGTCTTGAGCACCAGGCCGATGTGCGGCAATTCACCATGTGGGAAAACGTATTTGCCGATGAATTCTCCGCCACCGTAGGGAGTACCGCCGCTTTCAGGATCGGTGGAAGTGATGCCGTGATTCATCGCAATGCCGTTCTCTGAAAGCAGGGAGCTTATCTTGCCAAAGTATGCTGGCAAATGTCGGAGACCCACGTGCTCGAACATGCCGACGCTGGTGATGCGATCGAAGGTGCCTTTTACATCCCGGTAATCTTCAATGCGTATGTCAATTTTGTTTGACAGGCCAGCAGCTCTGACACGCTCACGCGCCAGTTCGTACTGTTTTTCCGAGAGGGTAATGCCAACGCATTCTGCGCCGTATTTTTCGGCTGCACGCATGACCAAAGCACCCCAGCCGCAGCCGATATCCAACAGCCGTTGGCCAGGCTTAACCTGAATTTTGTTCAGGATGTGATCAATTTTTTTGATTTGCGCAGTAGCCAGATCTTCATCGTCATTTTCAAAGTAAGCGCACGAATACACCATGTTAGGGTCGAGCCAGAGAGAATAAAAATCGTTGGAAACATCGTAGTGATACTGAATCGCTTCGGCGTCTTTTTCCTTGGTGTGCGTGAATTTTCGCGCGAAGCGCGCCAGTTTCCCTTCTGGTTCCAGCGTTTTTTGCGCCAGTCCGTGTGCGAGATTGATGATGTCGGTCAGTCTGCCTTTGACATCGATCTTACCTTCCACATACGCCGTCCCCAGATTGGATAGTGAGGGGGTGAGCAGGTAAGTCAGTGCGGATGCCCCAGGTACCTTGACGGTGACACAGGGGGTTTCATTGCTGAAGTCGAATTTTTTTCCATTCCAGAGTTCCAAACGCAGCGGCAAGGCTGCTTTTTTTCGAACGTCCTCGACCCAAGTTGTCAGTTTTCTTTCCCAAACCACAATATCCTCCGTTGATTTGAATAGGTACTGAATGCCCGACAGCCGAAACTTTAATTTTTATGTTGGGGTTGTCGCCTCTTGTATTGCCAGCCTCCACTGATTGTCGGTATGAGCAAGGCGTAGCCATGGAAGCGGGGGAACCACCCTTGCCAAAAGTTGATCTGCGTGGGACGAAAAACAGACCCGAGCAAAGTCAGGCTGTAAAAACGCAGGGGGAAGGTGCTTGAATGCGCTTGAACGCGGTGTCAGAAGACAAAAAAAGGGCTGCAATGCAGTCTGACGAAGAGACCGCATGGTGCATTTGCGGCTGTGTCTAAGATCCGTCGTGGCCATATCGGATACGCCATGAATCGTTCGCTGCTGCGTCCAAATTCCCAATGCGTTTTTGAATAACTGCACGTACAGTTTTGAATCGTACTCCAACTTTTAGTGCCTGTCGAACAATTCCGACGGAGGGGATGAATTTTTCGTTTGCACTGCCACGGGTGTTGCACATTTCTCGGCAAGCTGACGGGCTTGCTCCAGTACAATGCCGACATGAAAACAGATCAGACAAATTTCGATAACAAAGTTTCCATAGAGCATGCTGATTTCGAGCGGCGCTTCGGCGGGGTGGCGCGTCTCTATGGCCGCCAGGCGATAGAGCGTTTTTGTGCGGCACACGTGTGCGTTATTGGCGTTGGCGGCGTGGGATCCTGGGTCGTAGAAGCACTCGCCCGCAGCGCCATCGGGGAGTTGACCCTGATTGATTTGGACAATGTGGCCGAATCCAACATCAATCGACAAATTCAGGCGCTGGACGAGACGCTCGGCAAAGCCAAGGTGACGGCATTGTCGGAGCGTATTGCGCAAATCAATCCCTGGTGCAAGGTGAATGCAATCGAAGAATTCATTGCACCGGATAACCTAACGCAACTGATTGGCCATCAGCGCTACGACTATGTGATTGATGCCATCGACAGCGTGAAGGCAAAAACGGCACTTATCGCGTACTGTCGGGAACATGGGGTGCCGCTCGTCACCATCGGCGGCGCAGGGGGGCAGACTGACCCGACGAAAATTGAAGTCATCGATCTCTGTCGCACAGAACAAGAACCGCTGCTCGCGAAGGTGCGCAAACAATTGCGTGCGAGGCATGGCTTCCCGCGTGGCACCAAAAACAAATTCGGTATCGATGCGGTGTACTCGATGGAGCCGTTGAAATATCCGGAAGGTGGCGAAGCCTGTTCGCTGGATGCCGATGATCGCACGGGTGTGACGGGGCTCAACTGCGCAGGGTTTGGGTCATCGATGGTGGTGACCGCGAGTTTTGGATTGGTGGCGGCGGCGCATGTGTTGAGGAAGTTGGCAGAAAAAATCCCCTCTCCCCTTGCGGGAGAGGGTTAGGGTGAGGGGTGTGTAGGTCGGCCTTCAGGCCGACATCGCTGGAATGAACATCGCAGTAGATTAGACTTGCCGGGGGTAGCCCGGCGGCTACCTTCTTTTCTTGTCTCGCCAAGAAAAGAAGGCAAAAGAAGGCGACCGCGAGACGCAGCCCTTCGGGTTCCCGCTGCCAGTG
>QZKY01000006.1 GCA_003605115.1 Oxalobacter sp. | reverse complement strand
CACGACCAGTCTCTCAACTCGCCTAAGCCAACAAAGCGTTGTGTTTGTCAGCAGCACAGAAACGAGATTATGTACCACTTCCTATTTCTCGTCAACCAGGGTGCAAAAATATTTTTGCGCACATTAAACATCAAGCAGATTCTGAAATATCATAAGCAACCAATTGATCTATTGACGCTCATTAAACAGCGTCACCTTTTTTGTTATGGACACTGACTTTAGCGCGCTTTCAGAAAAAGTTTCTCGCTTGGCTGATTTAACCCGGCAATTGCGCCGCGAAAACGCCGATTTGCGTCTTCGCGTTGCCGCGCTGACATCCGAAAACACCGAGATGTCTCAAAAGCTGCAACTGGCCAGACAAAAAGTGGGCGCGCTAATGACGCGCTACCCAGCCACAACCACGGGCGAGGAGCATGTATGACAATCCGCCTGGACGTCACCATCATGGGTCAGAACTACGCACTAACCTGCGGCAAAGAAGAGGAAGCCACGCTGCGTGAGGCAGTCGCGTATCTTGACAACAAAATGTCTGCCATTCGTGATGCAGGGAAAATAAAGGGCAATGACCGCATCGCTGTCATGGCATCCATAGCCATTGCAGCAGAGTTATTGCTGACAAAATCGACCGATGGACCCTTTTCGGGCATGACTATTTCCGAAATCAAACAGCGCCTTGCTTCCATGCATACCATGCTTGACAATGCATTGGCACCGCAGGAAAACCTGTTTTGACGCGACGCAAGATTTCAAAAATAATTTTTCGGTTTATCGGTTGACATACCCCACGGTTAGCGTAGACTGAAACTACCCTGCCGTGTTCGTGAATGTCTAATATTCCTTGAACCATTCACTCGCACCGGTCGTGGAAATTTGTTTGATGGGTGTGCGCGTCGCTAGTCCGATGAACCCGAAATTGAACTAACTACGACCACCTGAACCACAGGTTCGGGATGCTGACATAGCGGCACAGGCGGGGCTCCTTTCCAAGCGGTTGCATCCACATGCAACCGCTTTTTTGTTCCTGCATTGATTAAGCGACGTTTACCGCTCGCCATGAAAACGCTCCTTGCGCTTTCCGCGATAATTGCACCATGTCCGCACAGAACATTTCCAACACCACTTTGGGCTACCTGGCTCGCCTCGGTCACGCAATGCGCCGACACCAGCGCAGCGTCTCCATTGTTCAATGGTGTCTCGTCAGCTTGTATGTTTTGTTATTAGTTGTGCCGCTCTTTTTTTCCGCTCCCCATCCGGACGATGGCATCCTCACGCATCCGCGCTTGTTTTCACAATTTCTTTTTTGGGGCATTGGCTGGCCCTTAATTTTTTTAAGCATGATGCTCTTCGGTCGCGTGTGGTGCGGCTTGTTCTGTCCGGATGGAACCGTAACGGAATACATCAGCCGACATGGCCGCAAACAATCGATCCCTCGCTGGATACGCTGGTCCGGCTGGCCTTGCACCATGTTGATTGTCGCGACAGTGTATGGTCAGTTGGTCGGCGTCTACGATCTGCACTGGGGCACGCTGCTGCTGTTGGGCTTGCCCACGCTGGGCGCGACCTGGTGTGGCTACGCCTACGGCAACGGTAAGCGCATCTGGTGCATGTACTTGTGTCCAGCAAATGGCTCATTTAGCTTGCTTGCCAAAATTGCCCCGCTTCATTTTCACGTTGATGAAAAAAAATGGAAGCAGCATCCGCCCCCACTGCCGCGCATCGACTGCCCGACACTCATCGACATCCGCCACATGAAAAGCAACTCACCATGTCATATGTGCGGGCGCTGCGCGGGTTATCTGAACGCTGTAGAACTCGACAGCCGCTCACCGAGCCGCGAAATTTTAACCGCCCCCAGCAACCCCTTACGTACCGCAGAAGCCGCCACGCTTGTTTTTGGTTTACTCGGCGTTTGCACGATGGCGATTCGGTGGCGTGAGAGCAATCTGTTTGTAATGCTCAACTCCGCATTGAACCACTCCGCACTGGCAGCACTTGATCAATACACTGCGCCGTGGTGGATACTCGCCAACCATCCTGCCGACAATCATGTCTTTTCCTTGCTCGACGGCTTGTCCATCGTGCTGTACATTTTTGGCGGGGGAATATTGTTCGGTCTGCTGCTGCTGACTTTTTTGACATTAGCCACACGTATCGCCGCAATCCCGTCTCTGTCCTGGCAAAAACTATCACTGGCTTTGACACCGGTAGGCGGCATCGGCATATTTCTGGGCTTGGCTTCGTTTACTGTAAGCCTCTTGCGTCGCGAAGGATTGGATTTGACGTGGGCACCCATCGTCCAGCACGGCCTGTTGTTGGGCAGCAGCTTTTTCTCGTTGTGGCTGGGCGCAAAACTGCTGACGTCTCAACGATCACTCCGGCAATACTGCGCCTTGCTTTGCTTTGCCACAGCCGTTGTACTGATTGTCAGCGTCTGGGTAGAAAAACTCTCCGCATAAAAAAAGCCCGCGCGACTTCCTCCGCGCGGGCTTTATCCGGCAGCCTCAACCTATTCGACTTCAGCAACTTCCAGCGAAGTTGTCGGCGGCGCGTCGCCGGAGGAAATAAATTCAAGCTTGACCTGTTCAGCCTCATCCAGATCGACGGTGACGGCACCGCCCAAAGCCAATCGACCAAACAGCAACTCATCCGCGAGCGCTTTGCGAATCATGTCCTGAATCAGACGCGCCATCGGTCGCGCGCCCATAATGGGATCAAACCCTTTTTTCGCCAAAAACTTGCGGAGTTTTTCGGTAAAGATCGCATCAACCTTCTTCTCCTGCAACTGCTCTTCAAGCTGCATCAGGAATTTATCAACTACCCGCTCGATGATATCTTCGCTCAATGATTTGAAGCTGATGATGGCATCCAGCCGGTTGCGGAATTCAGGCGAAAACATGCGCTTGATATCCACCATTTCATCACCGGCCTGCTTCGACTCTGTAAAGCCAATGGAGGGCTTTTGCAAATTCTCTGCACCCGCATTCGTTGTCATGATAATGATGATGTTGCGGAAATCCGCCTTGCGGCCATTGTTATCCGTCAGCGTGCCGTGATCCAGCACTTGCAGCAAAATGTTGAACACATCAGGATGCGCTTTTTCAATTTCGTCTAACAACAATACGGCATGCGGTTTTTTGGTGATTGCCTCCGTCAACAGACCGCCCTGATCAAACCCGACATATCCAGGCGGCGCGCCAATCATGCGACTGACCGTATGGCGCTCCATGTATTCGGACATGTCGAAGCGCACCAGATCGATCCCCAGCAAAAAGGCAAGCTGTTTGGCCACTTCAGTTTTCCCAACACCTGTGGGGCCGGAAAACAGAAAAGCGCCGATTGGCTTATCTGTTTTACCTAAACCCGCACGCGCCATCTTGATAGACGCCGCCAGCGCATCAATGGCCGGCTCCTGCCCAAACACCACATTTTTGAGATCGCGATCCAGATTACGCAACTTGCTGCGGTCATCCTGATTGACTGTTTGCGGCGGAATACGCGCAATCTTCGAGATGATTTCTTCGATTTCTGCTTTGCCAATCATGCGCTTTTGTTTCGACTTCGGCAAAATGCGCTGCGCCGCACCTGCTTCGTCAATCACATCGATGGCCTTATCCGGCAAGTGCCGATCATTGATGTAGCGCGCCGAGAGTTCTGCAGCACTTGTCAATGCCGAAGCTGAATACTTAACGTTGTGATGATCTTCGAATCGCGACTTCAACCCACGCAAAATCTGCACAGTTTGCTCAACCGTAGGTTCGTTGATATCCACTTTCTGGAAACGACGCGCCAGTGCGTGATCTTTTTCAAACACGCCGCGGAATTCCGTGTAAGTCGTCGCGCCAATGCATTTCAACTGGCCATTCGCCAATGCCGGCTTCAGCAAATTGGATGCGTCCAGCGTGCCGCCCGAAGCGGATCCTGCGCCGATAATCGTATGGATCTCGTCGATAAACAGAATCGAGTCAGCATTGTCTTTGAGTTGTTTGAGCACAGCCTTCAAGCGTTGCTCAAAATCGCCACGATACTTCGTCCCCGCCAGCAATGCTCCCATGTCCAACGAAAACACACTTGCTTTTTTCAAGATGTCCGGCACTTCGCCTTTCGTCACGCGCCAAGCCAAACCTTCAGCAATCGCCGTTTTGCCAACACCAGTTTCGCCAACCAGCAGCGGATTGTTTTTGCGGCGACGACATAATATCTGGATAACGCGATCGACTTCGTTGTCGCGACCAATCAGGGGGTCGATGCGCCCCTCTTTCGCCTGCTTGTTTAAGTTCAGAGTGAACTGATCCAGCGGCGTTTCTTTTGGCTGCGCCTCCGCCTGCGACTCTTCAGCACCTTCGGGCGCTTTCTGCGGCTCCGGTTGCGGTATCTTGCGAACCCCGTGAGAAATGTAATTCACCACATCCAGCCGCGTCACACCTTGCTGATGCAGGTAGTACACCGCATGGGAATCCTTTTCGCCAAAAATGGCCACCAGCACATTGGCGCCATTCACCTCTTTCTTGCCGTTCGAAGAGGATTGCACGTGCATGATGGCGCGCTGAATAACGCGCTGAAAACCGAGCGTCGGCTGCGTATCGACTTCACCTGAGCCAGGGACGATCGGCGTATTGTCCGAAACAAAATTCGTCAAAGTCTTGCGCAGATCCGGAATATTGACGCCACAGGCATTCAATACCTCAGCCGCTGACGGGTTATCCAGCAAGGCCAGCAACAAATGTTCCACTGTAATGAATTCGTATCGCGCCTGCCTGGCTTCGACAAAGGCCAAGTGCAGACTAACTTCCAGTTCCTGCGCAATCATACTTCCTCCATTACACACTGCAAGGGGTGCCCCGCCGCATGCGCATGCATCATAACCAATTCGACTTTTGTGGCCGCTATATCCCTCGAAAATATACCGCAGACGCCTTTGCCCTCATTATGCACCTTTAGCATGATCTGAGTCGCTTCCTGGCGATCCTTGTTAAAGTACTCCTGCAACACATTCACGACAAAATCCATGGGCGTGTAGTCGTCGTTCAACAAGACCACCTGATACATCGGTGGCAACTTCAGCGCCTCCGGCTTGCGCTCCAAAACAACGTCACTTTCCCGCCTGGTTCCCATGTATCTTTTTCTGTTTTGTATTGTATCGTCCGTAAAGCGTCCCAATACGCCAAACTGAGCAAATTATATAGTCTAAATCCTACGCGAATTCTGAGGCCTATGCAGCAAGCCCCCTCGATGACCGTCACACCCACGCTTTCGCGATAAAAAATCTGGCCAAAAATGGGCAATGTTGCCCAAACCCCTACAAAACCGCTTGACATTAAGCATCATTGCCTCAAAATGACAGGGTTCGGTAATGCGTTTTTTGTTTTTCTTGCATTATTTGTGGCGGGCAGGTCTGGCGGACTGTGCTTCAATACTGGTTCTTCCTTTTTTGCTCTTATGATGAATTTATTTAAATGAAAGTTTTTATGGCAACAGGTACTGTAAAGTGGTTCAATGATTCCAAGGGTTTCGGGTTCATTACACCTGATGGTGGTGGCGAAGATTTGTTTGCACACTTTTCTGCTATCAACATGAACGGATTCAAGACGCTCAAAGAAGGTCAAAAAGTTCAGTTTGAAATCACGCAAGGCCCAAAAGGCAAGCAAGCCTCGAACATTCAGTCTGCCGGCTAAGTCGCTTCGTGTGTAATACAAAACCCCGCAATTGTGGGGTTTTTTTACGCCTGTTTTACGTCCTCTTGCATTGACTTGAAAAGTTGTACGCATGCCTACTGCCAACAAGCACCGCAAGCCAGAAGCCTCTGCCCCTTGTCTTTGCGGCAAGGAGAAATGGGCGGAATGCTGTGGGCGCTTTCTGAACAGCACGCACGCGCCTGAAACATCGCTGGAACTGATGCGCTCCCGTTACGCCGCTTATGCCCTCCAAAACGAGCGTTATCTGATGCAAACCTGGTTCAGCGCCACCCGCCCAACCCCTCCCCTCTTCGCAGAGAATGAGCCCATTAAATGGCTCTCGCTTGAAATTCTGAGCCACCACGAAGACGAACATGATGGCGTGATTGAATTCGTCGCCCGCTATAAAGTGAATGGGCGTGCGCAAAAACTGCACGAAATCAGCCGTTTTGTCCGTGAAGATGGTCGGTGGTTTTACCTTGATGGCCGATTTCCTGATAGTCGCTCCCCTGATAACAAATCTCTCGATAAGCCTAAGACATAGTCTTCCGCCCTTCAGCCTGACACATCCTGTTAGACTAGTGCGCTCAGCAAATGTCAATTTCTCAAGTGACGTCCATGCCTACTTCAGATTGGGTGACGCGCAGCCTGCATAGCGTCTGGCACCCCTGCACACAAATGCAGCACCATGAAACCGTGCCACTGATCCCCGTGAGCCACGGCAAAGGTGTCTGGCTTTACGATCCTGATGGCAAACGCTATCTGGATGCGATCAGTTCATGGTGGGTCAATTTATTCGGCCATGCCAACCCGCGCATCAACGCCGCGCTCAAAGATCAGCTCGACCGACTGGAACATGCGATGCTCGCTGGTTTCACGCATGAGCCCGTCATTCAACTTTCCGAACGACTGTCTACACTCACCGGCAACGCACTCGGTCATTGCTTCTATGCCTCCGACGGCGCGTCCGCGGTCGAGATTGCACTCAAGATGAGCTTTCATGCGTGGCGCAATGCCGGAGAGACGAAAAAGCAGGAATTCATTTGCTTAAAAGGGAGTTATCACGGCGAAACGATTGGCGCACTGGCGGTCACCGACGTCGCGATTTTTCGCGATGCCTACGGATCTTTGCTACGCAATGCGCATGTGGTTATGTCGCCTGACGCCCGTCAAGCGCAAGCTGGTGAAACCGCAGAAGATGTTGCACGCCGCGCCGCCGATGCACTGGAAACCTTGCTGCAAGAACGCGCCGACAACATCGCCGCCGTCATCGTCGAACCGCTGGTGCAATGCGCGACCGGCATGGCGATGCATGATCCTCTGTATCTAAAGTTGCTGCGGCAATTATGTGATCGCTATTCCGTGCATCTGATCGCCGATGAAATCGCCGTCGGCTGCGGGCGTACCGGCACTTTCTTTGCGTGCGAACAAGCCAATATCTGGCCAGATTTTCTGTGCCTTTCCAAGGGCATCAGCGGCGGCTATCTGCCGCTGTCGCTGGTGATGACACGCGAAGAAATTTTTCAAGCCTTCTACAGCGAAGATGTGACGCGCGCTTTTTTGCATTCCCATTCGTATACGGGCAATCCGCTTGCCTGTCGTGCGGCACTTGCCACGCTCGAGATTTTCGAAGCGGACACGGTGCTGCAAACCAATCGTGCTCGCGCGGCTTGCCTCACGCAAGCCCTACAACCGTTAGCCACACACGACAAAGTGCGGCACTTCAGACCGCGCGGCATGATTTGGGCATTCGATGCGCTCATCGACGACCCCCATCAATTGGCCACTTTTTCGCGCCGATTTTTTGCCGCTGCACTCAAACAAGAAATCCTGCTCCGTCCAATCGGCAATACCGTATACCTGATGCCCCCCTACATCCTCAGCGAGGATGAGATCGCCCTGCTGGCTGATCGAACCATTGCCGTGTTCGAAGAAATTATCACGCCATGAACGCTCGCTTTGACTGCTTCATCACCGGCACCGATACCGATGTGGGCAAAACCTTGGTGTCCGCCGCCTTGCTGCATACGCTCACGCAACAAGGCGTGCGTTGCGCCGGCATGAAACCGGTTGCTGCCGGCGCAACCCTGCGGGATGGCACCTGGCGCAACAACGATGCTGAAAGCCTGGCAGCGGCCGCTTCGGTCAAGCTGCCGCCAGACCTTGTCACGCCCTTTTTGCTGCGCACGCCTGCTTCCCCGCATATCGCCGCCAGCATCGATAACCTTACTATCGACGCTGCATCTATTGCCGCTGCCTACCGTAAGATTTGCGCCCAAACGGATGCCGTCGTTGTTGAAGGCGTCGGCGGGTTTCGGGTTCCGCTGGCGCAGCACTACGACACAGCCGATATGGCTGTACAATTCGGCCTTCCGATTGTGCTGGTAGTCGGTGTCCGTCTTGGTTGCCTGAACCATGCCTTACTGACCGCCGAGTCGATTACTGCACGAGGATTGAAGCTGGCTGGATGGGTCGCAAACACACTGGACACTACCATGCCCTATTTCGTGGAAAACGTCTCAACGCTCAAGGCCATGCTGTCCGCGCCTTTGATCGGTGTTATTCCACATTTGCCGGATGTATCTGCAGCAAGCGCTGCAAGCCATCTTGATTTTTCCTGTTTGCCAGGCTGGCCTGGCAAACAGTCGTAACAGAGAACCGTAACAAAGGATTTTGAACCATGTCGCAAGTCATTTCGTTTCATCCCAACTTACTCCAGATCACCGAACCGGGCAGCGAACCTGCCAACCTGACCTGGCCGGTCTCGGAAATCATGGCACTGTTTGATCTGCCGTTCAACGAACTGATGCGGCGCGCACAGGAGGTTCACCACGCCAGTTTCCCGGAAAACGACGTGGAGCTCGCGACACTCATTTCGCTGAAAACCGGCGCCTGCGAAGAAGATTGCGGCTATTGCGCGCAATCGGTGCATAACGACACTGGCTTGAAAGCCAGCAAAATTCTCGAGCTGGAAGCCGTAATCGAAGCGGCGCGCATCGCCAAAGCCAATGGTGCAACCCGCTTTTGCATGGGCGCTTCCGGTCGCGCACCGAAAGACCGCGACATGGAGAAATATCAGGACATCGTACGCGCCGTAAAAGATCTCGGTCTGGAAACCTGTGCGACGCTTGGCATGCTGCAGGAAGATCAAGCCAAACAGCTCAAAGAAGCCGGTCTCGATTACTACAACCACAATCTCGACACATCGCCAAACTATTACGGCAGCGTTGTCACCACGCGCACCTATCAGGATCGCCTCGATACGCTCGGCCACGTGCGCAAGGCCGGCTTGAAAGTCTGCTGCGGCGGCATCCTCGGCATGGGCGAAACCCGCCAGCATCGCGCGGAGCTGATCGCGCAAATTGCGAACATGAATCCGTACCCGGAAGCCGTGCCCGTCAACCATCTGGTGCCCATCGAAGGGACGCCGATGGAACATGCCACACCGCTCGACCCGCTGGAATTCGTCCGCACGATTGCCGTCGCGCGTATCACCATGCCGAACGCTCGCGTGCGCCTGTCCGGCGGTCGACAGCAATTGACCGAAGTCGTTCAAACGCTGTGTTATCTGGCGGGGGCGAACTCGATTCATTATGGCGAAAGATTGCTGACCACCGACAATATCGAAGCCGCCGCCGATCTCGCCCTGCTCGCCAAGCTCGGGTTGAAGCCGCGCGAAAAAACCGAGGTCAAGGCCAAATACGCCGACATGCAGAAATAGGCGCGTGAAAGTCATCTATTACAACGAGGGAGAAGACAACGCTTTCTGGCTCGCTGGCTTGCGCGCCGCGCTGCCCCAAGCCGAATTCCGCCTTTGGCTTCCCGGCGATGAGGCGCCAGCTGACTATGCACTCGTCTGGGATCCGCCAAAGAATATGCTGGCGGGAAGAAAAGGCTTAAAAGCGATTGTCAACCTGGGAGCGGGAGTCGATAAGTTACTCCAGATGGGTGATGCCCTCCCCGACGTGCCGATTCTTCGCCTGGAAGATGCCGGCATGGCCGTGCAGATGGCCGAGTACGCTACCTATGCCGTCTTGCGTCATTTCCGTCGATTCGACGAATATGACCGCCAGGCTCAGCGGCACGAATGGCAATTTTTACCTTCAAACAACAAGCGTGACTTTACCGTCGGCATCATGGGGCTGGGCGCCATCGGCAAGCGTATTGCACAATCCCTGTTGCACTTTGGCTTTCCTGTGCGCGGCTGGAGCCGCACCCGGAAAGCCATCCAGGGCGTGCACTGCTTTGCTGGCACCGATGGGCTGGAAGACTTTTTGCAGGACGTTCGCGCCTTGATTTGCGTACTGCCTTTGACCGCTGAAACCACAAGCATTCTCAATCAAAAGACTTTCAACAAACTGGCCTTTGGTGCCTACCTCATCAACATCGCTCGCGGCAAACACCTCGTTGAGGACGACTTGCTCGCAGCGCTCTCTTCGGGACGCATCGCTGGCGCAACGCTCGACGTCTTCCAGGAAGAGCCCCTGCCGCCTGGGCATCCCTTCTGGTCTGACCCGCGCATCGCCATTACCCCGCATATGGCAGGCGAAACGTTTCGCGATGACACCGTTCGTCAAGTGGTTGAAAAACTTCACGCCCTTGAGCGGGGAGAAGCCATCTCGGGCATCGTCAACCGCAAAAACGGGTATTGATTTTGCGGCAATATTGCAACTTTCCCACAAATTTTGCGGTTTGTTAATCTTCTACAAAATAATTATTGAAAGATTGCTTAAGAGTAAGCATCATACGAAAGTCACGCGGTGTCTAATTTTTTTTGGTAGTCACCCCCTCCAACAATACCCTTTTGCCCCACATGCCTAAGCAAAGAACCGTTTTGATCGTCGATGACAGTCGCGTCTCCCGCATGATGACGCGGCAATTCATACTGAACAAATATCCGAACTGGGAAATCGTCGAAGCCGCTACGGGTGAGGAAGCCATTGACAAAATTCACGGGATCACACCTGTTCTCGTGATGATGGATGTCAACATGCCCGGCATGGGCGGCATTGCCGCCTCGGAGAAACTGCTTGAACTCTATCCATCGCTGACCATCGCCTTGCAAACAGCAAACGTACAAGATGCCATTCGCAACAAGGCTGCGGAATTGGGCATCACCTTCATCGAAAAACCTGTCAACGAAACGCGCATCCATAAATTCCTCGACGAACTGTGGGGGAACTGATGTTTGAATTGACCGAGCTTCAGCGAGACGCTCTGGTTGAGATTTTCAATATGGGCGTTGGCAGCGCCGCAAAAGCCATGAGCAGCATCGTCAACGAAGAAGTGACGATGTCAGTTCCCACCATAACTTTCGAAAAGCGCAGCGCCGCAGCCGCATTCCTTGGCAACGACGAATCTCGCAAAATCTGCGGCGTTAGTCAGCAATACAAAGGGGCATTCAACACTGACGCCATCCTCATGTTCCCGGAAGAGCAGAGCCTCGAAATTGTACGCTTGATGGTGGGCGAATCCGTCTCCACGGAAGAATTGACCGAGATGGAGCAGGAAGCCATGAGCGAAATCGGCAATATCATCCTGAATGCCTGCGTAGGCATACTCGCCAACATCTTCAAACAGGAATTACATGGATCGCTGCCAAGCTACCACGTCGGCAGCAGCAGTGACATCCTGGCCGTGGACGACAATTCTTCTGACGACGTTGTCATGCTTTTGCACATTGACTTCGCCTTGGAAAAACATAAAATTCACGGGCATGTCGCCTTTTTGCTTGACATGTCTGCAATGCACGACCTTCGCGATCAGATCGACCACTATCTCGCGGGATTCGCTTAGCGCAAGCCTCTTATAACGCAAGCCGCTCATGGAAAACCCTTTCGATCTCTATCGATCCGTTTTACGTGCCGTCAACATCGGCACGATGGTTCTGGACGCGGAACTGAAAATCGTCGTCTGGAACGAATGGATGGAAAATTATTCCTTCATCCCCGAAGCGGAAGCCATTGGCAAGTCCCTGGCTGAACTTTTCCCGGAATTGCAAGCTGGCAGACTGACGAACGCCATCCAAAGTGCACTCACCAACCGCTTACCATCCTTGCTTTCACAAACCCTGAACAAATCACCCTTGCCACTTTATTTGACGCAAAAAGATTTTCAGGAGCGTCAACGCATGCAGCAGGCGATTCAAGTCATCCCGATCCTTCCTCCAGGTTTGGCCGTGCATTGCTTGGTGCAAATCTCAGACGTCAGTCTGGCGGTGAACCGCGAGAGCATCCTGCGCCAGCAAGCTGTCGAGCTGCGCTCCAAAACCTATACCGATGGTTTGACCGGCATTCCGAACCGGCGGCGCTTTAACGAGCATGCTACGGAAGTACTACGTCATGCCAAACGCAATAACACCGCCTTGTCACTGCTCATGATCGACATTGATTTTTTCAAACAATTCAATGACCGTTATGGACACTTGACCGGCGACCAGTGCCTGAGCGAAGTGGCCAACGCCATCGCCAAAGTTCCCCAAAGACCGCTGGACATGGTGGCGCGTTGGGGTGGAGAAGAATTTATTGCCCTCTTGCCTGAAACCCCGGAGCATGGCGCGCAAAAAGTGGCTGCCAACATGCTTGAGGCGGTGGCGCAACTGCGCATTGATCACGCACTCTCCCTGACCTGTGAGCACGTTTCGATCAGCCTTGGCATTGCGAGCTACCCTTCACTTAAAAATATTTCCGATCTTGATCAAATCATCAAAACGGCTGATCTTGCGCTGTACGAAGCCAAGAAATCAGGCCGCAACCAATTCCGCTGCTATACAATCGAACAGGATGTTCCCGTCTCCACCTAATCGACCATGACCATGCACCCGCAAATGCTGACATTAAAAAATGGCGTGACCATGCCCACGCTCGGACAAGGCACCTGGTTCATGGGCGAGTCCCGCGCCGAGCGCAAGAATGAAGTGGCCGCACTCCAGCATGGCATTTCACTGGGCTTGACACTCATCGACACGGCGGAAATGTATGGCAGCGGCGGCGCAGAAGAAGTTGTCGGCGAAGCCATTGCCGGACGACGCAGTGAAGTGTTTTTGGTGAGCAAAGTACTGCCCTCCAACGCCAGTCGCAATGGGACTGTCTCTGCGTGCGAGCGCAGCCTGCGTCGCATGAAGACGGAGGTGATTGATCTTTATTTGTTGCACTGGCCCGGCAGTTATCCGCTGGAAGAAACGTTTGGTGCACTCAATGCATTGCAGCACGCCGGCAAAATTCGCGCGTGGGGCGTCTCCAACTTTGATACATCCGATGTGAAACGCGCTGCCAAAATCGATGACGGCAATAATTGCGTGAACCAGCTGCTGTACAACCTGGGGTCGCGCGGCATTGAGTGGGATTTACTCCCCTGGCAAAAAGAACGCAATATTGCGACGATGGCCTATTCACCCCTGCATCAAACACATTTGCTCAAGCGTGGCGCCATGCAAACCATCGCCAAGGAGCTCGGTATCACCCCCGCGCAACTCGCTCTTTCCTGGCTGCTGCATCAAAAGACGATCCCCATTCCAAAATCCTCAAACTTCAAGCGCATTGAAGAAAACCGGAAAGCATGGGATATCACGCTATCGCCGGAAATTCTGAAAAAGCTGGATCAGGCTTTTCCACCTCCAAGCAAAAAGGTGTCGCTGGATATTCTTTGAGTCGGCACCGCGCGAGTATGCACGCTGACTAAATGCGGCCTTGCGCCGCCAATTCGCGAATCATCTGTATCGTGTCGATATCCGATTCTTTGTAAGCAGATCGGCGAAAGCTGTTGTACATTGCATCCGCACCTTCATCCGATGAAGCATCTTCATATTCAAAACGCACGAAGAGATAAGTGGGGCGCGGTTCTTCGATGGTCATCGTCAAGGTTGAATCGGAAAATTCCTCCTGCGCTGCAATGTGGTAACGCACCTGATGGTGTTCCAGATAGGTTACACGATCGTGAATCACGAGATTGCCATAAGTCAGCTTGCGCATCACAGCGGCCTCTGTGCGCTCAAGAATATCGCAGTCATCCAGATGCGGCACAAACAAGGTAGGATTTTCAGCACGCATCACCAGCCCGCGCCATAACTGCAAGCGCGTGAGCGGCGCAATCGCCGGATTGCCTGGGCTGTTGATTTCTACCAAATGTTCAAATTTCATACCGGTTTTCCGCTTGTAAAACGCCCCGTTTCCAGCGGAAACCCTTTGATGAATTCCGTCGCTGGCAAGCGCTTGCCCCCGGGCTTTTGAAGTTCAGTCAAACGTAGCACGCCATCACCACACGCCACCAGCACGCCATCGTGCGCATTGGCAACCAGCACTTCACCCGGTTTTCCGGCGGTTGGTTCCATCAGCGCTTCTGCCTGCCATATCTTGAGCACCACCCCGTTCACCCCCGCGCTCGCACCAGGAAATGGATTGAATGCATGGATGCGTCGTGCAACCTTATTTGCCGGTTGCGAGAAATCGAGCGCCGCCTCGTCCTTGGAAATTTTTGCAGCGTAATTAACACCGATCGATGGTTGCGGTATCGCCGCCACTTCGCCTTGCGCCATTTGACGCAATGTTTCCACGATCATTGTCGACCCCAGCGCAGCCAGTTTGTCATGCAGCGTGGCAGCTGTGTCGCTGGATGCGATGGGAATGGCCTGCATCGCCAGAATCGCCCCTGTATCCAATCCCTCATCCATCTGCATGATGGTCACGCCTGTTTCGGCATCGCCCGCTTCAATCGCACGTTGAATCGGTGCCGCGCCGCGCCAACGGGGGAGCAGGGAAGCGTGGATGTTCACGCACACGCGTCGTGGGAGCGCGAGCACCGACTGCGGCAAAATCAAACCATACGCCACAACCACCATCACATCGCAGTCAGCCGCTTTGATTTGCGCGTGTGCGTCGGCAGCCGCATCAGCATGCTTGCCATCCAGCCGCAACGATTCCGGCTGCGCCACGCGGATGCCGTGCTGTTGCGCCAGTTGTTTGACCGGAGAGGCTTGCAATTGCATGCCGCGCCCGGCCGGACGATCCGGCTGCGTCAACACCAGCGTCACATCGACGCCTGCTGCCAGCAGCGCTTCAAGCGCCGTTGCGGCAAATTCCGGTGTGCCGGCGAACACCACCTTCATCGCGCGCTACCTCGACGCGCCTTACGCGGTTTGTCTGTTGGCTCGCTGCGCTGCATTTCGCGTTCTTCCTTGATCATTTTGGTTTTGATACGGTTACGCTTGAGTGGCGAGAGATATTCCACAAACACAAAACCATTCAGGTGATCTATTTCGTGTTGCAAACAGACCGCCAACATGCCATCTGCTGATAGTTCAAAAGATTTTCCGTGCACATCCTGCGCACGCACCTTGACCTGAGCGGGACGCTCAACCTCATCGTAAATGCCAGGCACGGACAAGCAGCCTTCCTGGCACAGTTTTTTTTCCGGACTCGCCCAAAGAATTTCTGGATTGATGAATACCCGTAAATCGTCGTGCGTTTCTGACGAATCGATCACAACAACTCGCTCATGGACATCGACTTGCGTCGCCGCCAAGCCTATGCCGGGCGCGTCGTACATGGTTTCCGCCATGTCAGCGATCAGCTTTTTTAATCTCTCGTCGAAAACAGTGACCGGTTTGGCGATTTTGTGCAGGCGCGCGTCCGGATAACGCAATATAGTGAGTAAAGTCATACGTTTAAGCAACAAGAAGAGCGCTTTCGGGTGCGTTTCTCTTGCTAGTTCAGGGTTTTATGTGCAGAATTTGAGTCAGTTTGGCAATAGCAGTGCGCATGCGCTTTGGCACCTTCACTTGTGTTATCGCCTTATGCGACAACACCTTCACTGGAACGACCATGAAAAAGTTTAGCACAGCCACCCTGATTCTCGCTTTGCTTGCAACGACGACCTTCCAAGCCTCTGCCGAGGAAAAGAAAAAATGCGCCCTCCGCAAGGATGCGCCTGACAAGCATGTCGTTGTCAAAGGCAACACCTTGTGGGGCATTTCGAGCCTGTTTCTGGAACGCCCTTGGTGCTGGCCGGAAGTCTGGGGCATGAATCGTGAGCAAATTCGCAACCCGCACTGGATTTTCCCGGGGCAGATTATTTATCTGGATCATGCTACCGGCAAACTGCGACTTGCTTCACCGACTGGAGATACCACCAAGGTTCCCTATGTGGCTACCGCTGAACCCCTGAAAGCGCCGACCGATGCGCGACTCAAACCCGCCGCACGCATCACGCCAATGAGTCAAGAAGCCTTGCCCTCGATTGATCCAAGAGTTATAGAACCCTTCCTTTCACAGGCTCTAATAGTGGATGAAGATGCGCTTGAAAATGCGCCGCGAATTGTCGGCTCCATGGAAGGGCGCGTAAAGCTGGGAGAAGGGGATCGCGCCTATGTGCGCGGCAACCTTAAGGAGCACGGAGTATTCAATGTTTTTGAGCCTGTCAGAGAATTGAAAGACCCCGAAACCAAGAAAACCATTGCTTACGAAGCTGTGCATCTTGGTACGGTCGAACTCACTCGCAAAGCCGCAAATGAACGTGAAGCGCATGCTTTCATCGTTCGTGAAGCAAACAAGGAAATGGGCGTTGGAGATCGCTTGATAACTAAACCACCTCATGCCGTCATGAATTATGTGCCCCACCCACCTGAGAAACCCATTGATGCGCGCGTTTTATCAATCTATAGCGGTGTTACACACGCCGGACAAGGGCAGGTCGTCTCCCTCAATCGTGGTCAGACTAATGGTCTAAATGTTGGAACAGTTCTAAAGCTTTATCGTTTAGGAGAAACCATCTCTGACAAAACCTCCACGAGTTGGTTTAGCAGTTCCAAAGTGAAGCTTCCAGATGAAGAAAGCGGTACTGCCTTCGTATTCAGGGTTTTCAAAGATGTTTCCTATGCGCTTATCATGGAGGCCAAAGACGTCGTAGAAGTCGGCGACGCCGCCCGTTCGCCCGAATAACCCCGCGCAGCAACATCTGATTGCGTGCCCCCATGTCAACCCAAGCTGAAGATTTGGCGGCTTGGGTTCGACTGGAGCAAACGTCGGGCGTGGGCGCTATCATCGCCCGCAAACTCCTCACGGAATTCGGTCTTCCGCACAATATTTTTGCAGCTGGTTATGGACGTCTTCAAAAGCTGGTTCCGGATCGTATTGCCCAGGCTCTAACGCAACAACCCGATGAAACAGCACAATTGCAAATCGAAAAGGCGCTGGCCTGGGCTCAAGTGCCTGACAACCATCTCTTGACCCTGGCGGACGATGCCTATCCCCGTGCCTTGCTGGACATCCCCGATCCCCCCATTCTGCTCTACGTCAAAGGTCGTTTAGCACTGCTTGCTCAACCCGCGCTCGCCATCGTCGGCAGCCGTAACGCCACCGCCCAAGGAGCGGCAAATGCTGAAAATTTCGCCAAAGCCTTGAGTCAGGCAGGACTGACCATTGTTTCTGGTCTGGCGCTCGGCGTCGATGCAGGGGCGCATCGCGGCGGACTACAGGGAGCGGGGCGCACGATTGCCGTCATTGGCACCGGTGCCGACATCGTTTACCCTGCGCGCAATCATGCGCTGGCGCACCAAATTGCTGAAGAGGGCTGCATTGTCAGTGAGTACCCGCTTGGCACGCCCGCCATCGCCGCCAACTTCCCGCGCCGCAACCGCATCATCAGCGGCCTTGCACGGGGCGTACTGGTCATTGAAGCTGCCGCACAATCCGGATCGCTCATCACCGCACGCGTCGGTGCCGAACAAGGCAAGGAAGTCTTTGCAATCCCAGGTTCAATCCACTCGCCCTTATCCAAAGGCTGTCATTTGCTGATCAAACAGGGCGCCAAACTGGTCGAATCCGCGCAAGACGTGCTCGAAGAATTGCGCTTGTCCTACCCTGCCGCCGCCAAACCGATCCCCACAGCGCCGAACGCACCGCCAAGCACCTCCCATCCCTTGCTTCAAACAATCGGATTTGATCCAGTAAGCATTGATTTGCTCGCCGAACGTACGCAAATCTCCGCCGCCGAGCTCAACGCGCAACTGCTGACGCTTGAGCTCGAAGGCAAAGTCGAGCGTTTGAACGACGGTCAATACCGCAAAATTTCCTAAAAATCAATAAAATCGCTCATCTGATCGTTTTTTGGATCCCAGCTATAATGCCCGGATGCTTGATGTACTCGCCTACCTTTACGAAACGTATTACGGACCTGAAACGTTTCCCGAACCCGCCACGCTGACCAGAACCCTGTCCGATGTTGGCTTTAAGGAAACAGAAATCGCCGACGCACTTGTCTGGCTAAATCATCTGGCCGAAACGACCGAAACTTTTGCCGAACGCCATCCTGAGCGTGGCAGCTTTTCGCGCGCCCAGCGAATTTATGCCCCTCAAGAAACAGCCCTTCTCGGCCATGAGGCCATCGGCTTTATTCACTCACTGGAGGCCGCCGGCATTCTGGATCCAGTATTGCGGGAAATCGTCATAGAACGATCGCTGGCTTCTGGCATTTCACCAATGCCAATTGAACAACTTCGCCTTATTGTTTTGTTTATTTTATGGAGCCAGGGCGAGGATACCGACATCACCTTACTGCACCCCGCCTTTTCCGATATTGAAGCTCGGCAAGACGTATTGTTGCATTGAGCCTCGAAATATTTCCTTTTTTACATCACCCCCCCACCCCCGGCGCTTGCGACTCTCACGCAACGCGCTTATCATTAGCCGCCACATAGCCGGGGCAAATACAACACGCCGCGCACAGCCTGCCAAGCTTGTGTAAGAATGTCCGACTGAAATCAAGCTCCTTGCGATTCGTTCCGTGTATGCTTTGCCCCGAATTGCCAACCCAAGCGATCCTGTAATCGCGTAAACTGACGCCTTTTATTTTAGACACGCATCATGTCCAAAACGCTCATCATTGCGGAAAAACCTTCGGTAGCGAACGACATCGCCAAATCGCTCGGCGGTTTCACCAAGCATGATGATTATTTTGAGTCGGACAAATACGTCATATCGTCCGCCGTCGGCCATCTGCTTCAAATCAGCGCACCGGAAGAATTCGAAGTCAAACGCGGCAAATGGAGTTTCAATCATTTGCCCGTCATCCCGCCGCATTTTGCAATCAACCCCATCGCAAAAACGGAAACGCGGCTGAAGCTGCTGAACAAACTGATCAAGCGCAAGGACGTCACCGCCATTATCAATGCCTGCGACGCGGGACGCGAAGGCGAGCTCATCTTCCGTTTGATCACGCAACATGCCAATGCCAAGCAACCCGTCAAGCGCCTGTGGCTGCAATCGATGACCCCAACGGCAATCCGCGACGGCTTCCAGCATTTGCGCAGCGACAAAGAAATGCTGCCACTCGCCGATGCCGCGCGCTGCCGCTCCGAAGCAGACTGGCTGATCGGCATCAACGGCACACGCGCGATGACCGCTTTCAATTCCAAGGAAGGTGGCTTTTTCCTGACGACAGTCGGACGCGTGCAGACGCCAACGCTGTCTATCGTGGTGGAACGCGAAGAAGCGATCAAAAAATTCGTGCCGCGGAATTACTGGGAAGTACGCGCGGAATTCGTCTGTGCCGCTGGCATCTACGAAGGGCGCTGGCAAGATCCGAAATACAAAAAAGACGAAACCGACCCGGAAAAGCGCATTGAACGTTTGTGGAGCAAAGCCGCAGCCGAAACAATCGCCATGGCCTGCACTGGCAAACCCGGCAAAGTCACGGAAGAATCGCGTCCTTCCACCTCGATGTCGCCCGCGCTCTTTGATCTGACCAGCCTGCAACGCGAAGCCAACTCACGTTTTGGCTTCTCCGCGCGAAATACGCTCGGTCTGGCGCAAGCGCTCTATGAACGTCACAAGGTTCTCACTTACCCGCGTACCGATTCCCGTCACCTGCCGGAAGATTACATGGCGACGGTGCAGCAGACGATGGATGCGCTCACCGACAGCAACAACTACCAACCCTTTGCTTCGCAAATCATCAAGAACAAATGGGTGAAGCCGAACAAACGGATTTTTGACAACACGAAAATTTCCGATCACTTTGCGATCATCCCGACCACGCAAGCACCAAAAAACCTGTCTGAACCGGAACAAAAACTCTACGACCTCGTCACACGCCGGTTCCTCGCGGTGTTTTTCCCTGCAGCCGAATTTCAGGTCACCACGCGCTTCACCGAAGTCTCCGGTCACCAGTTTCGCAGCGAAGGCCGCGTGATGACCAATCCTGGGTGGCTCACAGTTTACGGCAAAGAAGCGATGGAGGCCGGCACCGATAGCGCCATCCTCGCACCCGTTGGCAAGAACGAAGCGGTCAAGACCGACAAGATCAACGTCAACGAATTGGTCACTCGCCCGCCTGCGCGCTACTCGGAAGCGACCTTGCTGACCGCAATGGAAGGCGCGGGCAAACAAGTCGAAGAAGATGAATTGCGCGAAGCGATGGCCGGTAAAGGCCTCGGCACGCCGGCGACGCGCGCAGCGATCATCGAAGGTCTCCTGAGCGAAAAATATATGTACCGCGAAGGACGGGAACTGGTTCCCACCGCGAAAGCCTTCCAGCTCATGACGCTTCTGCACGGACTCGGCGTGAACGAATTGACGCTGCCAGAATTGACCGGCGAATGGGAATACAAACTCTCGCAAATGGAAAAGGGCAAAATCACGCGCGATCAGTTCATGGAAGAAATCGCGCAAATGACGCAAACCATTGTCAAACGCGCCAAGGAATACGACGAAGACACCATCCCCGGCGACTACGCCACCTTGAAAACGCCGTGCCCGAATTGCGGTGGCGTGGTCAAGGAAAACTATCGCCGCTTTGCCTGCACAAAATGCGAATTCTCGATTTCCAAAACACCGGCCGGACGGCAATTCGAAATCCCGGAAGTCGAAGAATTACTCACGAATCGCACGCTCGGCCCGCTGCAAGGCTTCCGCTCCAAGATGGGAAGACCGTTTGCTGCCATTCTCAAAATCACGCGCGACGATGAAGACAAAAATTATCGCCTCGAATTCGATTTCGGCCAGACGCTGGGCGAAGATGAGGGCGGCGAAGCGGTTGATTTCTCCGACAAAACGCCCCTCGGCACTTGTCCAAAATGCGGCGGCAATGTGTACGAACTCGGCCTCGCGTATGTGTGTGAAAAAACCGTCGCTAAACCCAAGGGGTGCGATTTCCGCAGCGGCCGCGTGATCCTGCAACAGGAAATTTTGCCGGAACAAATGACCAAACTCCTTGTCAATGGCAGAACAGATTTGTTGCCCGGCTTCGTCTCGCAACGCACGCGCCGCCCGTTCAAGGCTTACCTCGTGCGCGGCAAAGACGGAAAAACCGCGTTTGAATTTGAACCGCGCAAAACAAAAGTGAAAGAAGGGGAAGACGAAAAAGCTTCTGCCAAATCTTCTGCCGCAAAAACAGCCAAGGCCGCAGCGACGGAAAAGCCCGCTGCAAAAACCGCGGTAAAAGCCGCGTCAAAAACTGCGGTGAAATCTGCGACAAAAACGGCCGCCAAGACTGCCGCAAAAGCTGAAGTGCAAGCTGCGCCGCAAGCTGTCGTCAAGAAAGCGACAAAGCCAGCGAGCAAAACAACCAAAGCGGCATCAAAAACCGTGACGAAGACCGAGAAGAAAACTGCGCCCAAAACTGCAACAAAAAAAGTTGCCGTTAAACCGGCTGCAAAGAAGACGACCGCGAAGTCTGGAATCAAGTTGGCAAGCAAGACATCCAAAGCGCCCGCCAAAACAACAGCAAAGAAAGTCGCGGCGAAGAAAGCGCCAGCCAAAAAAGCTGCTGCGAAAAAGTAATCTCATAAGGGCTGACACGATCAGCCCTTTTTCATGTCAACCACACACGGAGAGTGTGCCATGTCCACCTTGCGCCTTGCCACGTCGCTGCTCTTTTCCCTGTTTATTGTTGCATCGTCCTGCGCCGCCTCGCTCGGCGATCTCTCTAACGCCGATGCCACCGCTGGTCTCAAAGCCGCCATGCAAAAAGGATCATCTGCCGCCGTCGCAAAACTGGGCGTCAAAGATGGTTTTCTGAAAAACAGCAAGGTCAGAATTCCCTTACCCCCCGTTCTAAAGAAAGCACGTCCTGCACTCAAGATGGTGGGCAAGGAAAAGCAACTGGATGACCTGGAAGTCTCCATGAACCGCGCGGCGGAATCCGCCGTACCGCTCGCGAAGCCCTTATTCATCAACGCCGTGAAATCCATGTCGGTCGATGATGCCAAAAAAATTCTCAAAGGCGGCGACACTGCTGTCACGGAATTTTTCCGCAAAAAAACCTCGGCAAAACTGAAGGTTCAATTTTTGCCAATCGTCAAAGGCGTCACTGACCGCTCCAACCTCTCCGCAAAATATAACTCCGCCGTCAGTCAAGCCGCCAGCTTCGGCATCACCAAGAAATCAAAGACGGTAGAAGAACATGTGACGGAAAAAGCACTGGATGGGCTTTTCCTCATGATCGCGGAAGAAGAAAAGAAAATTCGCAAAGATCCGGTGGGGTCAGGGAGCAAGATTATTAGTACAGTGTTTGGGGCGTTGAAGTGAGGTTCGCGTAGCGCATGGTTTAATCAGCGCCGAAAGTGAATTTGCCGCACAGCAGGAAAAACCGGGGTCAGAGTCAAATATCGCGAAGCGAATTTTGACTCTGACCCCGAATTTTTCCGGATTTGAATTGGAATCAAATTTGCGACACGAGCATCAGCAAAAACTATTTTTCGGGCTTCTTTGCACCGCACAATGTCGTTGACAGGCCACGGTTCAACTTTCGCCTAGTACCAGCTTGACGGTAACAATCAAGAGTCTTTTCGGCATTAGTTGAACCCGCACAAAGATCTATGGTGATGCCACGGTTTATGCCACTATCTACCTTAGATGCACCTTGGTAGCACTTGACGGGCTCCGATGTCCAAGCCCCTGAGCAGAGTCTCGTAGCCAATCCAACGCTAATTTTCGCATCTACTTTCGCTATATCATTGAGACAATCAAGGGGATCGTAGGCAAAGGCAACCGTAGTACAAGTCAATAAAACAGCAAAAAAAAACTGCGAATCACCCAACTAGTTTTCACGTTCATTTCCACCTCCGTTCGTTGATGTGCACAATGTTTGAGCCCAGGCCTTGCCTCAACAAGGCTGCTGAACCCGTAGCGAAAAATTAGAACCTATTCTCCGGCTCTAGTGAAATTTCCAGCAATGCTTCACATGCCAATTTTGCCACCAAGCCAGACAATTCAACTAGCTCTGAAACTGCTTGCTCAGAATATTTCGGCTCGACGTGAGCAGTTGTCAGCCAACGTTGAACTTGTAACTCCCCCGTATGCGTGTAGGCTGATAAGATGGACCAATTCTTCTGATAGAGGCCTTTGTACGAATTTAATCCAATTTCCTCATCTAGACTTTTCATCATGCTTGCCATGTCCAACTTTGTTCCTGAGCGCACATACTCATTAATTTGAGCGTCAGTAGCCGCATGGGACAACCATAGGCCACGAATCACGGATTCGACCAATGGACGAAGCAGCGCAAAACTAGTCGCTTCCAGTGGAGGGTTTCTGGAAAGTAGGATCAAAATAGCGTTGTGATGCTGCTGAGATACAGCCAAGCATGCAGCTACAGTCCTCGACCGCAAATCGTTTCTAAATCTTCTTCGATGAAGTCTTTCCGCAAACAAATTGGCTTCATCGATGGCTTTCAAGAGATGCACGTCCGTTCCCATAGGCCACAGTAGATTATAGATCGGCAATGTACACAACAAAACCTGCAATCAGCACATCCGGAAAAAATGGGGTCAGAGTAATTTACGCTTCGCGTAAAAAAACTCTGACCCCATTTTTCTGGCAACCCCTGTTTCTTGCGCCAACCAATCACACGTGACCTGCGATTGCTCTCGGCTTATACGGCGCCTCCAGCGCCCGCATTTCCTCCCCCGTCAATCTCACCCGCGTCGCGGCAATCGCCTCTTCGAGTTGCGGCATCTTGGATGTCCCGACAATCGGTGCCGTCACGCCCTTGTGCAGCAACCATGCATACGCGACCTGCGCATTGGAAATCCCTTTCGCCTGCGCGACTTTCGTCAGCGCTTCGACGATCCCAAAGTCTCCTTCTGAATAATAATAACGTTGCGCGAGATCATCCGTCTTCGCACGCGAGGTGGCCGACGCATTCGATGCGGCATCTTTATCTTCGATCTTGCGATTGCCAGCAAGGAAACCGCGCGCAAGCGGACTCCAGGGAATCAACGCAACATTCTGATCCTGACACAGTGGAATCATCTCGCGCTCTTCTTCGCGATACGCAAGGTTGTAGTGATTTTGCATGGAGACGAATCGCGTCCAGCCGTTTTCTTTCGCCACTTGCTGCGCCTTGGCGAATTGCCACGCCCACATGCTGGAGGCGCCGATGTAGCGCACCTTGCCCGCCTTAACGAGGTCGTGCAGCGTTTCCATGGTTTCCTCGATCGGGGTGGCGCGATCCCAGCGATGAATCTGATACAAATCAATGTAGTCCGTACCCAAGCGCTGCAAAGAGGCATCTACCGCATGCATCAAGTGCTTGCGTGAGAGACCACTGGCATTGGGTCGTGCGCCGGCTTTCGCGGTGGGCGCGTCAACGCTCAAGTCGTCTGAAACCGGCCAGAAAACTTTGGTCGCGATCACGACTTCTTCGCGTTTTCCAAACTCTTTCAGTAATTTTCCGGTGAGGATTTCGGACACACCGTTCGAATACATATTGGCGGTGTCGAAAAAATTGATGCCCGCTTCGACGGCACGCTTGATAAAGGGGCGCGAGGCGGCCTCATCCAAAACCCAAGGACGCCAGAGCGGGGTGCCGTAGGTCATCATGCCGAGGCAAATGCGGGAAACTTTGAGCCCGGTTGCGCCAAGATTCACGTATTGCATGCTTTTCCTTTCTTCTGATTCTCAATTAAACGATAAGATTTTCAGTCAACGTCAAATGCTGATCATATGGCGCTTGCATCAACGCGTCACGTACCGCTTCCAGATGCGCCGCCTGGGCGATGCTGATAAATAGCTGTGATGGAGGATTGCGCAAAATACGATTCAAGGTCACGCGCATGGCCAGATTGCCGACGCAGCAAGGGCAAGCAGGTGATAATCGGGTGACGGGTATCGCGGAATCGAAGAGGCCGCTTATCTCGCTTCCCCCTTCCAGAATGACCGCCAGTGACGCACCGGCCTGTTCCAATGCGGGCAAACGGTTTGCGATCGCGCGCTCACGTGCGCCGGCATCACCGCCCGCAACGAGAGTCACGCGCGTCACCACGGTCATTCGCTTTTTCTGGTCGCCTTGACTGGTTCAACGCCCAGTTGCTTGAGCTTGCGATAAAGGTGGGTGCGTTCCAGACCCGTTTTTTCAGCCACGCGTGTCATGCTGCCACCTTCACGCGCCAGATGATGTTCGAAATAGACCCGCTCGAAGGCATCGCGCGCCTCGCGCAAGGGTAAATCGAAGGAAAGAGAGAAAGAGTGGATCGACGATGCAGCCTGGGAAGCCAAACCGGAAACTTGTTGCGCGTTCTGTCCGGCAGAAACCGCTCCGAGCGATGCAGACGAAACAGAATGGTTCCCTGTTCGCTCATCCAGGGTTTGCGTCATCATGCGAAGTGGCGCAGCATGACGCATGGAATCTAGCCCCCTCGTCAATCCTTGCTGAACCGCTTTGAGCAATTTTTGCAGGGCAATCGGCTTTTCCAGGAAATTCAGTGCGCCGATGCGGGTGGCTTCAACAGCCGTGTCGATGGTGGCATGACCCGACATCATGATCACCGGCATCGTCAATAGGCCATCGCGTTGCCATTCTTTCAGCAGCGTGACCCCGTCCGTGTCGGGCATCCAGATATCCAGCAAAACCAGATCCGGAGCCTGTTCTGCGCGGAAGCGGCGCGCCTCTCGCGCGTTTTCTGCAGTAGCAACTACGTGCCCTTCATCGCTCAATATCTCCAAGAGCAACTCGCGGATGCCTATTTCATCGTCTACTACGAGGATATTCGCCATCTTTACCGACCCCTCACAATCATGATGCAACATTCGACATTATCTATCAAATTTTGGCCAACTTTAACAATAAAATAGAAACTTTTGCACCAGAACCATCTGTTCTGTTTTGAATATCAATCCGCCCAGCATGTTCATCAACGATTTTCTTGACCATGGCCAGCCCCAGACCCGTTCCACGCGATTTGGAGGTGACATAGGGCTCAAACGCTCGCGCAAGGATGCGTTGAGAAAACCCGGGGCCGTTATCCGCAACGGAAAGGCGCACAGCTTCACAATTTTTGCCGTCTGCGTCCTGATAGCCGATGACCTCGGTCACCACTTCGATCTTGGGCTCAAGCGCATCGTCCCCGCGATCACGAACCGCATCTTGTGCGTTTTGCAGCAAATTGTGGATAATCTGGCGCAATTGCGTCGCATCCCCCATCACCTTGGGCAAATTTGGGGTCAGTCTGCAACTGATGACATCATGACGCTCACCGCCCGTGTACAAATACAGCACTTCTTCGATCAGGGCATTCAAATCCAGCGCTTCCAGAACCGGCGTGGGCAATTTGGCGTAATCACGGAAATCATCCACCATGCGCTTCATTGACTCTACCTGGTTCACAATGGTCGCAGTACCCCTTTTCAACAGCGCTACTTCTTGCTGATCCAGCTTGCTTTCCAGTTTCATCTGGAGGCGCTCGGCCGCAAGCTGAATGGGCGTCAACGGATTTTTGATTTCATGCGCCAGGCGGCGCGCCACTTCACCCCAGGCAATAGAGCGCTGCGCGGAAATTACGTCTGAAATGTCGTCGAACACAACAATGCTTCCCACGCCATTTCGCACCGGCAGTGTGGAGCCCCGCGCCAACAAGGTAATGACATGGCTGGCCTCTTCCGGATCTTCCGCCAAACGTGGAATTTCGATCTGCTGTTGCCAGTAAGGCGATTCGCGCTTGCCATCACCGGCAGCCGCTTGCGCGCTTTGCTCGGAAAACGCCTTGGCAATCGCCGTGGCAAACGGTGCTAGCGCTTCGATTTCAGATAAGGATCGACCGATCTGGGGTTGTATTTCATGCTGCAAAATGCGCTCCACGGATTCGTTGCAGCTCACCAGCTTGAACTCGGCATCGAGCACCATGACACCTGCGGACATGTTCCCCAACACGGATTCCAGATAGATTTTGGCGTTTTCCAGCTCGGCGCGACTCCTTTCCGTCGTTGAGCGCGCCTCCGATAACTGCTTCGTCATCGCATTGAACGATTGCGTCAGCAAACCCAATTCATCCGGACTGGCAATAATCGGACGCGGAGAAAGATCGCCTTCGGCAACCGCCTTGGTACCCTGCGCGAGCAACAGCAAGGGGCGCGCCAAATTGTTGGCGATCATGAAGGCACTGGCAATCGCGCCAAAAATCGCCAGCAAAAGCGTCAGGGACAATGTCACCAGATACATCTTGCGCAAACCGGTTCGCCCCAGCGAACGCGTTTTGTATTCGCTGTATGCAAGGCTCAGCGATTCGGCATGGCTGCCAATATTTTTCGGCAAGGGTTGCAGCATTTGCAGAAAATACGATTCGCCCTGAATGGAAAGCGCCGCGCTCCCCACTGGAATCGCCACCACCACCCGCAAGCGAATGGGCGGGGCTGACTGCGGCCCCATGCCATCCGGATCAGATCCCCCCTCGATCGCGGAATATCCTGAAGTCAGCCGCGCCTGCAAAAGCATGGCCTGCGTAGGCATGTCTGACGTAAATCGTGTGCGCTTTGCGGCGGCATGCGCGCTGATGTTGGCCAGCGCCTGTCCCGAGGATGTCACGATCATGGCTTCTTGTAGCATGCCCTGCTCGCGCAATTTGCTGAGTCGGGTCACTTGTTCTGCCGGTGTCAGATCTGCCAATTCTTTCGCAACGTGGTGTGCGCGGGCATTCAATTCGCCCAAAGCGGAATCGAGCACCACCTGGCCGAGCTTGACGCCGGCATGCAATGCCGATTCCACATGCACGTCGAACCATGATTCAATCGAACGCGACACAAACTGCATCGACATGCCGTAAATCACAATCCCGGGCAAAATGCCAATCATGCCAAACAACACCACCAGTCTGGCCATGAGACGCGAACCGAATTTCCCGCGACGATAGCGCCGGAACAAGCGCACCACCATCACCAGGATCAGCACCAGCAAAGCCAGCGCAACAATCACGTTCAAGCCGAGCAGCCAGGGGTAATGTTCTTCGAGAAAATCCGAATTTTCGGAAGCCGATGCCAGCAGGAACAACAGGATGCCCATAATGCCGCATCCCACAGCCAGCATGTAGCGGAGGATTCGTGTCACAGCGCTCCCTCAAAAAATATGCCGTGGCGATCACCGTTGCGCATCACCATGACATTTCGCGGCAGCCCGTTGCGTAGTACAAACATGGTGGAAGTCGGAACGTCTCTGACGCCTTTATTGTGCGGTGTATGAAAAACGCTTCCAGTCCGATGAAAGCCGCCAATCGCGGTTGTTGATCGCGTTGATCTGGAATGGTTTCGGCAACTGTGAAATGTCGAGTCTCACGCGTACCGCCACCTCGTAGGTTTGACCGACACTCAACTCTTTTTTCTCCGCAACCACCCAGCGCGGTGGCGACCGCACCAGGGACAAGGCCTCGTCCAGCGTCCTGAAATTCCTTTGCAACCCCTCGCCAATCGCCCCTACGAATTGACGCGTCAGGACATTGTAGGCGATGCGAACCGTTTGCTTGGTATCAGCCGCTTTTTCATTGAACCAGTACCAGCGTGGCCGCGCCATTTCCACATCCGTCGTGAAATATATCGGCACGCCACTCATCAAGGCATTCTCCAGGCCACGCGTCAAATTCAAGGTCACCTTGGCAAAAAGCACGTAGTCTTCGCGATTTTTCTCAATTCTGGCTGTTTCGATTTCAATGCTGTTTTGTGCAGCCACGGATGGCGCTTGCACCAACAATGCAATCAGCCCACACGCCAACACGTAAAAAAATCGCTTCATCGCTCACACAAGAAATAAACACGTTATCACTCCTTCTGTTTTTGAAAGAGTGCAAAAAACAAACCATCATGATCCAGATCCATCCCGGCTACCGGCAACAACTGCCCCGGCGCTTCCAAACGAATGGCATTATGTCGAACGGCAAATGCCGCCGCCTGACCCTCAGATTCCTGCGGCCAGAGAGAACAGGTCACGAAAAGCAATTTACCACCAGGGCGCAACATCTGCCAAAGATTGTCGAGAATTTGCGCCGAAAGTGTTGCAAGTCGGTGCATATCTGATTTTCGACGCAACCACCGTATGTCGGGGTGCCGTCGGACAATTCCTGACGCCGTACACGGAACATCCGCCAAAATACGGTCGAAGTGCTGCTTGTCCCACCAACGCGCATCAGTCGCGTCGCCAACCTGCACTTGCGCAGAGAGTTGCAGGCGTCGCAAGTTTTCTTCAATGCGTTCCAGCCGCGCGGCATCCGCATCCAATGCCAGCAAATCCACCTGAGCGACCTCCATAATGTGCCCCGTTTTTCCGCCAGGCGCAGCGCAAGCATCCAGTACGCGCATGCCTTCCTGAATATCGAGCAAGGGTGCGGCTAATTGTGCCGCTGCATCCTGCACAGACACCCAGCCTTCCGAAAAACCCGGTATCTGCGAGACCGGCACCGGATCATGCAAACGAACAGCGGTCTGTCCTACTTGCGTGGCGGTCATGCCGTTTATCGACAGCGTTTGCAGATACGCCGCTACGCTTGTCATGCGAACATTCACCCGCAAAGTCAGTGGTGGCGGCGCATTGCCCGCTGCGAGAATCGCCTCCCAGTTACGCGGATACGCTGCGCGCACATCTTCAATCCACCATAACGGATAATTCCACTTCGCCACCGGATTTTTTTGCGCTTCGCCGATCAAACTTTCACGTTCACGCAAGAAACGGCGCAGCACTGCATTCACCATGCCTTTGGCATGTACGATGTTTGGATCACCCGCCGCCGTCACTGCCTGATCCACTACCGTGAATGATTCATAGCCCTTGCCTTCTTCTGCATTTTTTGACTCCAGCAGCAAAGTTAAGGCGCAACACAACAAGCCGTGCAGCAGCATGGGTTCAGGTGCTTTGCTGGCCAAGATCGACAACAGCGTTTCTGCCATACCGAGCTGACGCATCGTGCGATAAGCAAGATCCTGAATGGCTCCGCGTGCTTGCGGAGTCATCTCAGCTTTTGAAAAAACTTGCGTCAGTGCTTCCGGCAACGCCGTGCCTTGCTTGACGCGCGCCACGGCATCTGCTGCGCCGAGCAATGCATAAGCGAGCGAATCCGATTTCAGATCAAGTTGCGCTGTGGGTGCTGTTGCCGCTTTGAGTTCACGCGGTGCGTCCGCTCTTGGCGTCTTGCCTTTGAAAACTTTTTCTTTGGAAGCCTTCTTTTTTACCGTAATGAGCGGGCGCTTATCCATCAGAATGTTTCTCTATCGAGTCCATCCTGAACCTGCTCCGCCGCACGCATCACGGCGCGCGCCTTGTTCTCGGTTTCCTGCCATTCGGATTCAGGCACCGAATCCGCGACAATGCCCGCACCCGCCTGAACGTACAACATGCCATCCTTGATGATGCCGGTGCGAATCGCAATGGCCACATCCATCTCGCCACTGAACGACAGATAGCCGCAGGCGCCGCCATACACGCCGCGCTTGGTCGGCTCCACTTCGTCAATGATTTCCATGGCTCGCACTTTGGGTGCGCCGGAGAGCGTGCCTGCCGGAAAGGTCGCTCGGAGCACATCCATATTCGACAAACCTTCCTTCAATTTTCCCTCGACGTTGGAGACGATGTGCTGCACATGCGAATACTTTTCAATGATCATGCGCTCGGTGACTTGCACCGTTCCCGTTTGTGCAATGCGCCCGACATCGTTACGCGCGAGATCGATGAGCATCACATGTTCGGCGATTTCTTTCGGATCGGCGAGCAATTCTTTCGCAAGCTGCGCATCTTTTTCCGGCGTCGATCCCCGCGGACGCGTCCCTGCAATGGGACGCAGAATCACTTTTTGTCCATCATCCATTCGCTCTTGGCGCACCAGAATCTCCGGCGATGAACCCACGATCTGCATGTCGCCGAAGTCGTAAAAGAACATGTACGGCGACGGGTTCAAGGCACGCAAGGCGCGATACAGCGACAGCGGCGAATCAGTGAAGGGTTTTTTCAGGCGCTGGCCGATTACCACCTGCATGCAATCGCCCGCCGCGATGTATTCCTTGCACTTGTGAACAGCCTGGAAAAAATCTTCCTTGCGCGTCTCGCGCAGGATTTCCGTCGGCGCGCTCCCACCTGCTGGCGGCGCCACAAACGGTTTCGCCAACAACTTACGCAATTCCCGTATGCGCTGGCGCGCCCGGAAATAAGCTTCTGGCAAAGTCGGATCCACATACACAATCAAATACAACTTGCCGGACAAATTATCGATCACCGCCAACTCTTCCGTCAGCAGCAATTGAATATCGGGTAAACCCAGATCGTCGATTTGTTTCGTGTTGGTCAAGCGCGGCTCGATGTAGCGCACCGCATCGTAACCGAAATAGCCCGCCAAACCGCCGCAAAAACGCGGTAGCCCCGGCGTCAGGGCTACCTTGAAACGCGATTGATAGCGCGGAATGAAATCGAGTGGATTGCCTTCATCCAATTCAACAACCTGATCGTTTTTCACGACTTCGGTGCGCATGCCGTGTGAACGCAGCAGTGTCGTGGCTGGCAAACCGATAAAGGAATAGCGACCGAAGCGTTCGCCGCCAACGACGGATTCCAGCAGGAAAGAGTTTTTGCCGTGGCTGTCTTGCTGCGTCAGTTTCAAATAAAGCGACAGCGGTGTTTCGAGATCGGCAAACGCTTCCGCGATGATGGGAATGCGGTTATAGCCTTGTGAGACGAGGGATTTGAATTCGAGTTCTGTCATGTTGCTCTCCATGCCGCTAGAAAAGGCGCGGCGACGTGTTCAAAAAACTTGCCAACTTGATGCAGTAGGCAGCCAATCATTGGGTCAGCTATTCAAGCCAGACCAGGATTGCCAGCGTCGCCAAGGCCAGGCCTCAAGCCCGTCTTTTTCCACGACGATGAGTTTTTGATTGAGAGACATGTTGATGCAAATTGAATGGTTTGTTTTAATCAGGACAAGCTTCATGCCAAATAATTGGCCGCTTCCATCAGCGAATGAACTATACCATCGGATTCCACTTCCTGTACAGGCCGACCGTGGTTGTACCCATAAGACACGGCCAGAACCCAACAGCCCGCCGCACGGGCGGCTTCCGAATCGTTAATGGAATCGCCAATCGCCACCACTTCCCTAGGCTGCAGCCCAAACCGCTCAAACACGGCCAGCATGGGCATGGGGTCCGGTTTTTTCTGTGGCAGGGCATCGCCGGGATAAATGACATCGAACATCGTGTGCACACCCATTTTTTCCAGGAGCGGCAAAGCAAATACCGCCTGCTTGTTGGTCACGCAGGCGAGCTTGAGTCCCTTTTCGCGCATCGCTTCCAGACCTTGCATGACCTCTGGGTACAATCTGCTCCACTCGCCGTTCACCGTTTCGTAGTGACGCAAAAAAGAGTCGCGTGCTTTCGGGAAAATTCGCTCAAGCGCCGCCTCACTCAAATCCACACCGAGTGAACTGCGCACAAGATGCACAAAACCTTTCCCGACAAACGTGCGGATCAGTTCGATGTCTTGCGGTGCAAGCGACAATTCTTCGCGCATCCGGTTAACCGCCGCATGAAAATCCAGCGCGGTATCCACCATCGTGCCATCCAGATCGATGATCGCGGCACGTATGCCGCTCAGTTTTACTGCTTGCTGCGGATTCATTTTTTGCTGCCGCCTTCTCTGCCACCTTATTTTGAAACCGAGGCCAATTGATTCCGCATGGCGCTGATCACGGCTTTGTAATCTGGCTTGCTAAAAATGGCAGACCCCGCCACAAACGTATCGGCACCAGCTTGCGCGATGGCAGCAATGTTATCGATGTTCACCCCACCATCCACTTCGAGCATGATGTCGCGTCCCGATGCGTCAATCATCTTCCGCGCTTCCGCCAGTTTTTTCAGCGCTTCCGAAATGAAGGACTGCCCGCCAAAACCGGGATTAACCGACATAATCAGGATGATGTCGATTTTGTCCATCACATGTTTCAGATAATGGAGCGGCGTCGCAGGATTAAACACCAGTCCTGCCTTGCAGCCTTGATCGCGAATCAATTGCAAGGTGCGATCAATGTGTTCGGAGGCTTCCGGGTGGAAAGTAATGATGTTGGCACCCGCCTTCGCAAAATCAGGAATGATGCGATCCACGGGCTTGATCATCAAATGCACGTCAATCGGTACTTGCACGTGCGGGCGAATCGCCTGACAGACAAGCGGTCCCACCGTGAGGTTCGGAACATAGTGGTTATCCATCACGTCGAAGTGTATGATGTCGGCGCCTGCGGCAACGACGTTTTTCACTTCTTCACCCAAGCGGGCGAAGTCGGCGGACAAAATACTGGGAGCAATGCGGTACGTAGTCATAGGGTTCTTTCTATCCAGCCGTTATTTTATACTGTTGGCGGTTTTGCGTAAAAATGGCGGTCTTGTGCGCCATCCTCTTTTTAATGCCCCTCTTTTTGGCTGATCGGACATGTTTTCTCGCTTCCTTACTGTGCTTTTACTGTGCGTCGTCACTTTGCTCGCCGGCTGCTCTTTCTTGCGTACCGCTTCTTTACCTGCTGATCTGCTCGTTGAAGATCGTTTCACAGCCATTAACGGCTGGGAGAATGACGACCTGCGTGAAGCATGGCCTGCCTTTCTCGCCTCTTGCGAAAAATTGAAGAAGCAAGTTACCTGGAAAACGCCTTGCGGCGCTGCGCACTTGGTCGATGCAAGCGATACAACCGCCATTCGCACTTTTTTTGAATCGTATTTCATCCCTTATCGCGCCCTCAGCAGCGACAGCCCGGAAGAGAACCCCACCGATGCTGGCTTGATGACCGGCTACTACGAACCGCTGCTGCGCGGCTCCAGACAACGTGGCGGCGCCTTTCAAACACCGCTGTACGCCAAACCTGATGACTTGCTGTCTGTAGATCTGAGCAGCACCCACCCAGAATTGAAGGGTACGCGCATGCGCGGCAAACGCGTCGGCAACCAGATTATCCCTTACCCCTCGCGCGCGGAAATCACCTCCTCTGATACATTCAATGGCAAGGTGCTCCTGTGGGTAGACGATCCGGTTGAAGCCTTCTTCCTGCAAGTCCAAGGCTCAGGTCGCGTGCAATTGGCTGAAACGCAGGAAACCGTTCGCCTCGCTTACGCCGAACAAAACGGGCATCCCTACAAATCCATTGGTCGCTATCTGGCAGATCGCGGCGAAATCCCGCTCGAACAAGCCTCCGCACAACGCATCAAAGAATGGCTGGTCAAAAATCCTGGGCGCAAAGATGAATTGCTGAACGCGAATCCCAGCTACATCTTCTTCAGGGAAGAAAAAATTTCGAACCCCGCGCAAGGCCCGAAAGGCGCAATGGGCATCCCCCTGTCTGCCGGACGCTCGGTCGCAGTCGATCCGAGTTTTATTCCGCTGGGGGCACCCGTTTTTATCGCCTCCACACATCCTGCGAGCAATATGCCCTTGCAACGCCTGACACTGGCGCAAGATACCGGCAGCGCCATCAAAGGCAGTGCGCGCGTCGATTATTTCTGGGGATTTGGCACGGAGGCTGGCGAAGTGGCGGGAAAAACCAAGCAACGCGTTACACTGTGGGTGCTACGCCCAAAATCGTCTGTCGCAACGCAAACCATACGATGATGGCGCGAAGTACATTAAGGCCAGCGCGTCTCTTCGTTTCTTTGGCACGTATGAGTTATGCTTGGCTACGCGGCCTTCTTCATCCCCGTTTTCACACGGAGGTAACATCATGAACCCCACCGATCTCAAGAAAACCCTGGCGACCCTTCATGCCGAACTTCAATCAACCGATCGTCTCGATCAGGAATTGAAAAGCCTGCTGGAAATACTTGATCGCGACATTCGCGCTTTGCTCGACAAGCAGGAGGCACCGTCGCAGGCCAGCGAGCTGGCCGAGCGCATCAGAGAACATGCCGCGCGATTCGCCGCCCAACACCCCACGATAGAAGGTACGCTTCGGGAAATCGCCGAAACGCTGGGACGCATGGGCATTTAGGTGTTTCATGCTGCGGGTCATTTCCGTACGAACATTTACACTGCGACAGCATTATCGTTTAGTTATTATTGCTTAAACATCGCGGCATCCAACCTCGGCAAGCGTTTGCATAAGAACACAAAATAGCGGCTCATTTCACTCCCGCCCAGAACCCAAATCCGTCGATAATGTTGCCTTCTAGGATCATTTTTGATTGCAAAAATTTCATTCAAACAAACCTTTATGCACAAATTTATTGCGTTGTCGTATTTTTTAAAAAATTTTTTTGCGCCCTGAATGAAATTTATAACTTATTGATTTTTAAGAACTTATTTTTTGCATCGGGAATGTGCAGTTTGTTGAAACCCGCGTCAAATCTAGCTTCAACGCCTGTCAAGCGCTTTTTGCCCACAAAGTTATCCACACATTTTGTGGATAGACAAAAAATGCTTTCACAACGGTCGCTTAGCTCAATTCTTAAGGTTTTACATTAAGTACATGTTGCGTCGTATCCTACAAATTGCGCTGGACACCCCCCTTGACAAGCTTTTTGATTATCGCTGGGTTTCCAATTCAAATACCGAATCTTTGCCCGCCTCTTTACCGCTCTCAGGGCAACTCGCGCTTGTTCCATTTGGAAAGCGCGAGGTCATGGGCTTGATCGTTCACGTCAAAGATGAATCCGAGATCGATGACAACAAAATTCGCAACGTGATCGCGGTGCGCGATCAACTTTCGCCGCTTTCCGACGACTGGCTTGCGCTTTGCCGCTTCGCTGCCGGCTACTACCAGCGTCCGCTTGGCGAAATCATGCTCCCCTCGCTGCCCAAAATGTTGCGCAGCGAGAATCCCGTATCGATCAATCGGGCACTGAAAAAGATATCTACACCACCTGATACCGCTTCAGCCCCAGCCGCCGCACCTGCACTGAATGCCGAACAACAACAGGCGGTGGACGCCATCGTCTCCACACAGAAGTTTGCGCCGTTTCTGCTGCATGGCATCACCGGTAGCGGCAAAACCGAAGTTTATTTGCACGCCGCCGCGCAATTGCTCAACACATCGAGCGACGCGCAAATCCTGATCCTGGTGCCAGAAATTAACCTCACGCCGCAATTGGAAAACAATGTGCGCGCACGCTTTGGCAATGTGCCAGTCGCCACGCTGCATAGCGGTTTGGCTGAGGGTGAACGCTTACGCCACTGGCTTGCCGCCCATCTCGGACAGGCACGCATCGTGCTCGGCACACGCCTCGCCATTTTCGCCTCGATGCCCAAACTGAAGCTGATCGTCATCGATGAAGAACACGACCCCTCATACAAACAACAAGAAGGCTTGCGCTATTCGGCGCGCGATCTCGCCATCTGGCGGGCGCAACAACTCGACATTCCGGTCGTACTCGGTTCGGCCACACCCTCGCTGGAAAGCTGGCAACACGCACAATCGGGGCGCTATCGCAAACTCGCACTCAAAGCGCGCGCAGTGCAGGATGCAGCCCTGCCAGCCATCCGCCTCATCAACATGGAACGCGACAAACCCGTGGAAGGTCTAACCGCTGGACTCACGCACGCGCTGCAACAACGACTTGATCGCGGCGAACAATCGCTGTTGTTTCTGAACCGACGCGGCTATGCGCCCGTGATTGCCTGCGATGCCTGCGGCTGGGTCAGCCACTGTACACGCTGCACCGCCTTCATGGTGCTGCATAAATCCGAAAAACGTTTGCGCTGCCATCACTGCGCGCTGGAATTGCGCATTCCGAAATCCTGTCCGACCTGCGGCAACGTCGACCTGCAACCCCTCGGACGCGGCACACAACGCATTGAAGAAAGCATCCAACACCAATTCCCGGACGCACGCCTGTTGCGCATCGATGCCGACTCCACACGTCGCAAAGGCAGCGCGCAAGAAGCTTTCGATGCCGTGCATCGCGGCGAGGTGGACATTTTGATCGGCACGCAAATGGTCGGCAAAGGACACGATTTTCAAAACCTCACGCTGGTCGGCGTACTCAATCCCGACACCGCACTCTTTTCACACGACTACCGCGCGAGTGAGCGCCTGTTCGCGCAACTGATGCAAGTCGCCGGGCGCGCCGGACGCACCGCGCAAAAAGATGGCGGCAGCGTAAGCGAAGTGCTTATCCAAACGCGCTATCCCGATCATCCGATGTATGCAGCGCTCATCGCGCACAATTACGATCAATTTGCCGCAAGTCTGCTCGCAGAGCGCGAGCAAGCCCAACTGCCGCCCTTTCAGTATCAAGCTCTGCTTCGCGCCGAAGCCCGCACGCTGGAGGCGGCGATTGCGTTTCTGGAAGAAGCGGTGGATGGTCTTGCGCATCCCGACGTCACGCTCAATCCCGCCATGCCTGCGGCGATGACACGCGTCGCCAATGTCCACCGCGCGCAACTGCTGATTGAATCGTCGTCCCGTCCTGCGCTGCAAGCGTTTTTGAAAATGTGGATGACAGAATTGCGGGGGATGAAGACGAGAGTGAAGTGGACGCTGGAAGTGGATCCGGTGGATATTTAACTTACCCCCTCTCCCCTCGCGGGAGAGGGTTGGGGTGAGGGGGACATAATCAAACGTTGCAGTAGGTCGAACTTGCCGGGGGTAGCCCGGCGGCTACTTACCTTTTTTGTTTCGCCAAAAAAGGTAAGCCAAAAAAGGCGACCGCGGCGCCGCTGACTTCCCCGCTGTCGTGAAGGCCAAAGCGGGAAGCAAAAAAACTCGCTTCGCTCAAACAGTTTTTGCTTCTTGATCCGCTTTTGCCTCCCCGCCATCGGCAGCGTCGCAAGCGGATTGAAAAACAGCCACCAACGATTCCGCATAAGTTAAGACTCATGTGTCGTTCACTCATCTGTGTGATAAGAAAACTGCTCGCCATAAATTGACTCATACTTGATTACAAAAGCTGCTTTCTCAAACAGTGCTTCAATAATTTGCACCTGATCTTCGCGAACAATTCTTGGGAAAAGAATCTCAGCTAGAGTGAACTCCGCACCCGCAGGAATTTTAGCCTTGGCTCCGAACATCCCTGACGAAAGAACATGGTATTCGTGTGAGCGCCCAATCAATTTATCACACAACTCCTTGATTAAATGTCCAGTTTCATTGGGTATAAATCTATTGCTTTGGATCTCAAAATAGCGATCAGTAATTAGCGCCGGACCTATACCAACGTTTTTGATCACATAACTAAACGTGGTTCCTTGATTGGTGATGTTTTTTTTGTTGTGATGCACGATCATCGGCAGAACGCTAAGTTTGTTATGACGACGAGCAACACTGACTTGCCAAAAAGTCACACCTAATGCCGCCACCGCGATTACTATCGATACCCAATTCGCCATGTTTGAAAATTCCTTTTCGATATCTTTGAAACTGGAAATTGAACAAAAGTAATTTACACATCACTTAAAAAACGACTGGCCTTATTTTCACTGTGATGGCTTTTTATGCCATAGCCTGACTTCACCAAAAACAATGTAGTTTATTGCCGCAATGATGGTGTATCCGACAGCTAAAAGACCAAAGTTAATGCCGATGAACTGGCTCCAATTAGCTACGCTACCAGTCACCATAGTGAATATAAGCGTTAGCAAATACAAAGTACAAATGATTGAAAGGATGTTTAGTAGTCGTTTTGCGATTGGAACCATATTCCCTCCTGCTAGATATCTGCTGCGTAGTCAGCCTCAAATTTTCGGTCTACTTTGTTTATTTCAAGCTCAACCGCTTGCGACGCTGCCGCTGACAGAAAGCAAAAGCGGATCAGAAGCGAAAACTGTTTGAGCGAAGCGAGTTTTTTCGCTTCCCGCTTTTGCTGCACTGGCAGCGGGAATTCAGCGGCGCCGCGGTCGCTTTTTTTGGCCCACCTTTTTTGGCGACACAAAAAAGGTGGGTAGCCGCCGGGCTACCCCCGGCAAGTTCAATCTACTGCAACGTTCGCTCATGCCCCCTCACCCCATCCCTCTCCCGCGAGGGGAGAGGGGGCGAAAATTCCGAACGCCGCACCCCCTACCTAACCTTCCCCCTCACAAGGGGAAGGAATAATGTCACTGGATCCCAGCCTCCGCTGGGGTGACAACACCATCACAAAAAAATAGGGAAGCATTTAGCCTCCCTATTTTTAAATCATCTTGTCACCGGCTTATACCTCAACCGCTTCGGCTTCGCACCTTCCTCACCCAATCGCTTCTTCTTGTCCGCTTCGTATTCCTGATAGTTTCCATCAAAGAAAACCACTTGCGAATTGCCTTCGAACGCAAGAATGTGCGTGGCGATGCGATCAAGGAACCAGCGATCATGCGAGATCACCAGCACGCTGCCAGCGAATTCGAGCAGCGCTTCTTCGAGTGCTCGCAGGGTTTCGACGTCGAGATCGTTGGACGGTTCGTCGAGCAGCAGCACGTTGCCGCCCTTGAGCAGCGTTTTGGCGAGATGCAAACGACCGCGTTCACCGCCGGAGAGCGTACCAACATTTTTCTGCTGATCGGAACCTTTGAAGTTGAAGCGCCCGAGATACGCACGCGAAGGCATTTCGAAACGACCCACCGTCAGAATATCCGCACCGCCGGAAACATCTTCGAACACGGTCTTGCTGCCGTCGAGATTGTCGCGTGACTGATCGACCATCGAAATTCTTGCGGTCGACCCGATGACGACTTCACCGCTATCCGGTTTTTCCTGTCCGGTAATCATGCGGAACAGCGTGGATTTACCTGCACCGTTGGAGCCAATGATCCCGACAATCGCCCCTGCGGGCACGCGGAAGCTCACGTTATCCATCAGCAGGCGATCACCAAACGCTTTGGAGACATTCTTGAATTCGATGACTTCATTGCCGAGACGCTCTGATACGGGAATGAAAATTTCCTGCGTTTCATTTCGTTTTTGATATTCGTATTCGGAGAGCTCATTGAAACGTGCCAAACGCGCCTTGCTTTTCGCCTGACGACCTTTGGGATTTTGTCGTACCCACTCCAGTTCTTTCGCCATCGCTTTTTGGCGAGCCGATTCTGACGACTCTTCCTGCTTCAAGCGCGCGCCCTTTTGATCCAGCCAGGAGCTGTAATTGCCTTTCCACGGAATGCCGTGACCCCGATCCAGTTCGAGAATCCATTCAGCGGCATTGTCGAGGAAGTAGCGGTCATGGGTAATCGCAACGACGGTGCCGGGAAAGCGGAGCAGGAACTGTTCAAGCCATTCCACCGATTCGGCGTCCAGATGGTTGGTTGGTTCGTCCAGCAACAACATATCGGGGCGAGAGAGCAGCAAACGGCAGAGTGCAACGCGACGTTTTTCACCGCCGGAGAGCACGCTGATTTTCATGTCCCAGGGCGGCAGGCGTAGCGCATCGGCGGCCATTTCAAGTTGCTGTTCCAGATTGCCGCCGTCGCTGGCTGCTAATATCGCTTCCAGTCTGGCTTGCTCAGTGGCCAGTGCATCAAAATCGGCGTCTGGCTCGGCGTAAGCTGCATACACCGCGTCCAGCTTGGCACGTGCCTCGAACGCTTCGCCCAGACCGCTTTCGACGGCCTGACGCACCGTGTGCTCCGGATCGAGTTCGGGTTCCTGCGACATGTAACCGATTTTCAAATTCGGCATCGGGCGCGCTTCGCCGATGATGTCTTTGTCAATGCCGGCCATGATGCGCAACAAGGTGGATTTGCCGGAGCCGTTCAAGCCCAACACGCCAATCTTGGCGCCGGGAAAGAAAGAAAGATAAATATCCTTGAGGATTTGACGTTTGGGCGGGACGATTTTGCCCACGCCATTCATGGTGTATACGTATTGAGACATAGTTCAGTCAGAGTAAGAGAGCCGTAAAAAACAAAGTGCAAGGATAACTGATGGCGCCAAAACGCGATAGCACAACATACCTGTTGCGTCGAGGAATTCAGCCTTAATCTCTCGATAAATTGTTGTTTTTTCTCCTCCGCCTTCACCTCCTTCCACTTGGCGCAGATCCCTTGGCAAAGGGGCTTGCGTTTTGGGGAGCTTTGGCCTATCGTCCAATCCGCACCTCACAAAAAGGTTAATCGTGGCAGCCCGTCCGACTCATAACAGCAGTATTGCTGCGCTGACTATCGCCGCCATTGGCATCGTCTACGGCGATATCGGTACCAGCCCTTTGTATACGATGAAGGCTGTGTTCTCTCCAGAACACGGCCTGACGCTCAATACCCCAAATCTCCTTGGCACAGTATCGCTTATCGTCTGGGGCTTGATCATCATCGTTTCGCTGAAGTACGTGACGATGGTTTTGCGTGCCGATAACCGGGGTGAGGGTGGCGTCATGGCGCTGATGTCGCTTGCGCTGTCCTCCTTGCCAAAAGGTTCGCGTTGGCATTTCCCCTTGATGCTGATCGGGATTTTCGGCTCAACACTCTTTTTTGGCGAGAGTGTCATTACCCCCGCTATCTCGGTGCTTTCTGCCATCGAGGGTCTGGAAGTTGCGGCGCCAGGACTCAAGCCCTATGTCGTTCCCATCACCGTTGTGGTTTTGCTGGGGCTCTATGCCGTTCAGTCACGTGGCACTTCTGGCATTGGAAAATGGTTCGGCCCCGTCATGATTTTGTGGTTTACCACTTTGGCCATTCTGGGGTTGATCAATGTTTTTCGATCCCCGGAAATTCTGGCTGCACTTAATCCATGGCACGCGGTCAATTTCATGCTGAAAAACCGCATGATTGCTTTCATCGCCCTTGGCGCCATCGTGCTGGCATTCACTGGCGTGGAAGCGTTATATGCTGACATGGGGCACTTTGGCGCCAAACCGATCCGGGTGGCATGGTCTTTCGTGGTTTTCCCTTCGCTAGCCATCAACTATCTCGGACAGGGCGCCTTGTTATTGTCCAACCCTGCGGCCATTTCCAATCCTTTTTTCCAGCAACTGGAATCCTGGAGCATTTATCCGCTGGTCATGTTATCCACACTCGCCACCGTCATTGCGTCGCAGGCCACCATTTCCGGCAGCTTTTCCATGGCCAAGCAAGCGATTTCGCTAGGACTTTTGCCGCGCATGAAAATTGTTTTCACCTCCGACAAGGAGATGGGGCAAATTTTCATCCCCGTTATCAACGGCTTGCAACTGGCTGCGGTCATCCTGGCCGTGATTGAATTCGGTTCTTCGGACGAACTGGCGGCAGCCTACGGCATTGCCGTCACCGCCACCATGACGATGACAACCATCCTGGCGTTTTTCGTCATTCGCTACCACTGGAAATATAGCCTTGCGGCGGCCTCAAGTCTGTGCTCCTTGTTTCTTGTGATTGACATCGCTCTGTTTTCCTCAAACACCCTCAAGCTGATGAGCGGCGGCTGGTTCCCTTTGCTGCTCGGCCTCGTCCTTTTCACCATCATGCTGACTTGGCGACGCGGGCGACAACTCGTTGGTGAAAACCTGAAGAAACATGCGATCCCGCTGGATGGTTTTCTGGAGTCACTCTTTTTGGTACCACCAACGCGCGTGCCGGGTACCGCGATTTTCCTGCGCGGTGAAAACGATGGCGTCCCCCACGCGATGCTGCATAACCTCAAACACAATCGCATCTTGCATGAGCGTGTCATTTTTCTCACCATTCACATGCATGAAGTGCCCTGGATACCGATTGCAGAACGCATCCAGTTGCAAAATTTCGGAAACGAGTGTTACCAAATTCGCGTACATTACGGTTTCAAGGATGCGCCCGATATCCCATACGTCCTGGAATTGTGCAAGCCGCTGGGCTTGGAATTCGACATGCTGTCGACTTCATTCTTCATTTCGCGTCAAACCATCATTTCGACGCCAGGCGCTGGCATGAGTACCTGGCGCGAACATCTCTTCGTCACACTCTCGCGTAACGCGCGCGGGGCTGCCGATTACTATCAGATCCCACCCAATCAGGTAATTGAGCTGGGCACGCAAGTGGAAATCTAGAAAGTTTTGATGGGAAATGCCGCGCCCACCGCTTCGGTGGGCGCGGGCATTTTTATCGCGGATAAACGGGCGATGGCGTGACCGTCGGCGCTGGTTCTATTGGCGCGGGAACGGTTGCGGGTGATGGCGCACTTGCCGGTGCCGCTACGGGTGTGGCCGTAGTCGGTGCAGCAGCATCTTTGGCCACCCCCTCACGTGGTGACAATCCAGGCAGTCGCTTCAATTCTTCTTCGGTAATGTAGTCAAACACTTTGACGACCTTGTTGACGCCACCGACATGACTCGCGATTTCCGCCGCGCGCTCACCTTCTCGGTAGGTCACACGCCCTAACAAATAGACATTGCCGCGCTCCGTGACGACCTTGATGGCGCTCCCGAAAACATCCTTGGCATCGATAAAGCTTGCGATGACCTTGCTCGTGATGTAGGAATCGTTGGTGCGCGACGCCACGCTGGACACAAACGTCACTTCGAGTTCATTGACCACAGATTGCACATTCTCAATCTTCGAAACCGTACGCTCGACCTGCTCCTTCATCTGCTGATCCCGAACTTCCCCAGTGAGTAAAACCCGGCGATTGTAGCTGGTCACATTGACGTGTCCATGCTCGCCCACCAGTTCCGAAACGCGCGACTCCCCTCTGAGGGTAATAGTTTTATCTTCCGCTTGCGCCCCCAATGTGCGGCGATCTACGGTCGCAAACGTGCCCAAAACCGTCGCCCCCACAATTGTTTCAATGCCACACCCGGCAAGGCCGATGACAGAAGCTGCCAGCAGGCATGCGCCTGCGGTGCGACGCCATTTTATCTGTTTCATCATTTCACTCTCCTCCAAATAATGCCGTGTCTATCCCATCGCACAAGCAATGGATGACCAGCAAATGTACTTCCTGGATCCGCGCCGTACGTTCGTGCGGCACGCAGATATGAACGTCTGTTTCGCTTAGCATGCTTGCCATCTGTCCACCGTCCCGACCTGTCAGCGCCACGATGTGCATGTCACGTTCTCTGGCCGCCTCCATTGCCGCCATGACGTTGCCGGAATTGCCAGAAGTGGAAATGGCGAGCAGCACGTCTCCCGATTGCCCGAGCGCGCGCACCTGACGACTGAATACTTCGCGATAACCGTAATCGTTTCCTACCGCCGTGAGAATGGAGGTGTCGGTCGTCAATGCAATGGCTGGTAAAGGCAAGCGCTCCCGTTCGAAACGCCCAACAAGTTCGGCGGCGAAATGTTGGCAATCTGCCGCCGAACCACCGTTCCCGCATGCCAGAATTTTGTTGCCTTGTGAGAGCGCCGTAAACATCATGTCGATGGCCTGTGCAATGGGTTGCACCAGCACGTCGGCTGATTTGCGCTTGACTTCCGCGCTGTCGTTGAAATGGTCAAGAATGCGTTGTGTTTTCATAATGTGCGGATTATATCGTTATCGACCTGGATTCCGTCGGTTTACGCCCCGTCGGCTGGTTCCCTGTCTCTTATGATGAATGCTGTCTGTGGATCTTATCGCAACATGTTTCACTCAGGTTTCAATGGCGTTTTTGAGCCAATGAATCTCCTCGCCTTCCACGGCGATGACATCGAAGCGGCATGGCGGCAGTGTCGCGTAGCGTTTAAGGAAAAAGCGTGCCGCCGATACCAGCTTGGCCTGTTTGGCGGGTGTCACACTGGCCGCTGCGCCGCCATGATGTTTGTTTTTGCGCTTTCTGACTTCCACAAAAACCAGGGTGTCGCGGTCTTGCATAATCAAGTCGATTTCTCCTGTGTGCGCGCGAAAATTTCTCGCCACCAGTTTGAGTGCCCGCGCCTGGAGATACGCCAGCGCCTGAGCCTCTGCGGCATCGCCTGCCTGCTGTTTCGCTGTTCGCACGCTCCCTTCAACCCGGGGGCGTTTGCCTGATAAAGAAGCGGTCATGATTCAACTGATGAAACGAGTGAGGAAAACCTTTGCTTTCTTGCGTTCCTGCGACACAATAGGAAGGACTGGCCGTTATTGGAACCCCTATGATACCCGTTCTTGCCGAAGAAATTGCGCAACAAAACTATCCTTCCGGCGCCCTGTATATCGTGGCGACGCCCATCGGTAACATCGCGGACATCAGTTTGCGCGCTTTGCATGTTTTGTCCATTGTCGATGCAGTTGCCTGCGAGGATACACGCAACACTGGCTTGTTGCTGTCGCGTTACGGGTTATCGAAGCCCCTCGTGGCAGCGCACGAACATAACGAACGCGACGTGGCACAACGCCTCATCACCCGCATGCAGGCAGGAGCGCGCATTGCTTTGGTTTCCGATGCTGGCACGCCAGGAATCTCTGATCCCGGGGGGCGCATCGTCGACGCCGTTCGGACTGCAGGCTTGCGCGTTATCCCTTTGCCCGGCGCAGCCTCGCCGGTTGCAGCACTCTCCGCCAGCGGCCTGGTGAACGATCAATTTCTTTTCTTCGGCTTTCTTCCCTCGACCGCTTCGCAACGTAAACAAGCGCTTGCAGCACTGCGCCATCAGACCGCGACGCTGGTTTTTCTGGAGTCGCCACATCGTATCGCAGAGACGCTTGAAGCTTTGGCACAAGCCTTTGAGCCGAACCGTCAAATTGTGATCGCGCGCGAGCTGACAAAATTGTTTGAGGAAATTCATCGCTGCCCGTTGTCGGAAGCGATTCCCTGGATGAAAGCGGATCCCAATCGGAGCAGGGGCGAATTCGTCTTGCTGCTGGAGGGCGCGCCTGCAACAAGCAACTCTACGTTGGCCGATGCCAACCACATGCTGGAAATTTTGCTGGCCGAGCTGCCCGTTAGCCAAGCAGCAGCGCTGGCGGCGCGCATTTCAGGCCAAAAGAAAAATGCACTGTATCAACGCGCCCTAGAAATTTCCGCCAAAAAAAATAAGACCTAACCGCTATCAGACAAGCTGCCACACGTCGCTTGTTCCTTTGTGTCGTATGCCATAGAATGGATTCGCGCGGTATGGCTGGGCGCGTTCGATGTAACGCATGCCTGGCAACCCGGTAGCCGCAAATTGGTTACGCACACGGCGCTGATAATTTTTCGCACCTTCAGCTTTTTTCAACGGATATGATGGCAATGCTTTGAATACCGTACCGCTTTGGGCGCAAATTCTTGCGCTGGTCTTGCTCATTTGTTGCTCGGCCTTTTTCTCGATTTCCGAGACAGCGCTGATCGCGCTGAACGCCTACCGCGTCAAACACCTCGCGAAACAGGGAAGCAAGCGTGCGCAAGTGACCTTGTGGCTACTGCAGCGCACCGACCGCCTGCTCTCGCTGGTTCTGATTGCACAAACCTTGCTCAACGCGCTGGTCACCGCGCTAGTCACGGCAATTGCCATTGAATCCTTCGGCAGCAACCAAAAAGTCTTGACGATTGCAACCGGTGCGATTGCTTTCCTGCTGATCGTTTTCGCCGAAATCACCCCAAAAATTATCGGCGCGACGTACCCGGATCGCATTGCACTCAAAGCCAGCCCCATTCTTAAACCGATCATGCTGCTTGCCACGCCAGCGATCTGGTTTGTCAATTTGTTTGTCAATTTTTTGCTGCGCATCATGGGCATCAAAACAGGAAAGGATGCGCATCAACAACGCCTCTCTCCCGAAGAATTGCGCACCATCGTGCTCGAAAGCGGCAGTTTTATCCCGCACAAACACAAGAGCATTTTGCTTAATCTTTTCGATCTGGAGACGATCACCGTCGAAGACATCATGACGCCGCGCGCGCAAGTCGAAGCCTTGAATCTGGCGGTGCCGATTGAAGATGTCCAGCGCCAACTGACGACCTGCTACCACAACAAACTGCCTGTTTATGAAGGCGAAATCAACAAAATCATCGGCATTTTGCATGTACGCAAAACCGTTTCCTTGCTCAACCAGGAAGAAGCGCTCACCGCAGAGCATTTCCGCGCCTTGCTGACCCCAGCTTATTTCATCCCGCAAGAAACGGGCGTTTTTACGCAATTGCAATACTTTCAAGAAAATCGCGAACGCCTGGGTATCATCGTGGATGAATACGGCGAAGTGCAGGGCTTGGTGACCCTGGAAGATATCATCGAAGAGATGATTGGGGAATTTACGACCAGCCTGCCGAGCCCGGGACGCGCAGATGCCTTGGTGTGGAACGCGCACGGCGAGTGCATGCTGGAAGCAGGAACGACGCTTCGCGCTATCAACCGCCGCTTGGGACTGCACTTCCCGGTCGATGGCCCCAAAACGCTAAACGGTTTGTTGCTGGAATGTTTGCAAGATATTCCAGAAGCGAACGTCAGTCTGAAGATGCCGGGCTGCATCGTTGAAATCGTGCAGGTTCAAAATCAGTCGATCAAAACCATCAAACTCACCAGACATTCTTTGCAAGAAGACAATGAAAGTCAAGATTGACTTCCAACAAACGCAAAGAACATCCCCGCAACAAACACGCCAATAATTCTTTACAAATCAATTTCTCGGTTGCATTATCCAATGTGATTTTGGTTTCTTGACATTAACCTGCGTACGCTTTCTTTCTTATGGCCGTTGCCCAATCCGAACCAAGCAGTGCCGCCGCGTCACTTACGGGTCTGGCGCGCGCCTTGATGCAGGCGGGGCGTTTGCCAACTTCTGTGCTACAAGCGGCACAAAGACAGTCCTCATTGGATAAATCCCCATTCATTGAGGTGTTATTGAAAAGCGGCCACATCTCGTCTTCAGAACTTGCGGGGTTTTGTTCGGAAGCCTTCGGCTTTCCGGTTTTTGATTTGCGCGAATTTGACCTTTCAACGCGCCCGGAAAAGCTTGTCGATACCAAACTCATGCTGCGTTTGCGCGCCTTGCCATTGTCGCAACGCGGCAACCGGGTTGCCGTAGCCATTTCGGATCCGACCCAGGTTCAATCCCTCGACCAGATCCAGTTTCAGACTGCCTCTACGGTGGAGCCCGTCATTGTCCAGCATGATGCGCTCATGCAAATTCTTGATGGCCTAGGCAGATCGACGGAACAAAGTCTTAATGACATGGTAGACGACAGTTTTGATGTCGATTTACTGTCAGATGATACCCAAAGCACCAGTGAAGCCGATACCAGTGAGATAGACGATGCGCCTGTCGTACGCTTCCTGCAAAAAATTCTGCTGGATGCCATTAACGTTGGCGCTTCCGATATTCACTTTGAACCTTTCGAAAAATTTTACCGTATCCGCTTGCGTGTCGATGGCGAGTTGATCGAACATGCGCAACCCCCTGTGGCCATCAAGGAAAAGCTGTCTGCCCGCATTAAAGTCTTGTCCCGGCTGGACATTTCCGAAAAACGCGTCCCCCAGGATGGCCGCATGAAACTGGCACTCTCGCCAACGCGAGCGATTGATTTTCGTGTCAGCACCTTGCCCACGCTTTTCGGTGAAAAACTTGTCTTGCGTATCCTGGATGCCTCTTCGGCTCAACTCGGTATTGATGCGCTCGGTTATGAACCTGACCAACGCGAGATTATGCTCAATGCCATCCAGCGGCCTTATGGCATGGTGCTGGTTACGGGGCCGACCGGTTCCGGCAAAACAGTGTCGCTGTATACCTGCCTCAATATTCTCAACAAACCCGGCATCAATATCGCCACGGCTGAAGATCCGGCTGAAATCAACCTGCCGGGCGTGAATCAGGTGAACGTAAATGAAAGAGCGGGGCTCACTTTCGCCGTCGCATTGCGCGCTTTTTTGCGTCAAGACCCCGATGTAGTGATGGTAGGTGAAATTCGCGATCTGGAGACGGCAGACATTGCCATCAAAGCCGCGCAAACCGGTCACATGGTGTTCTCGACCTTGCACACGAACGATGCCGCATCCACCCTGACACGCTTGATGAACATGGGAGTCGCGCCATTTAATATCGCCTCCTCCGTCATTCTGATCACGGCGCAGCGTTTGGCACGTCGCCTGTGTACCTGCAAGCGACCTGCGCAAATTCTGGATGCCGTTTTGCTCCAGGCTGGCTTTCGCAAGGAAGAACTGGATGGTTCCTGGACACCCTTCGAACCTGCAGGCTGTGAGCGCTGCACCAACACGGGTTATCGCGGTCGCGTAGGCATTTATGAAATCATGCCCATTACCGAATCAATCGAACGCATTATCTTGAACCACGGCTCTGCAATGGAAATCGAAACGCAAGCGCGCAAAGATGGCGTGAAATCCTTGCGTCAATCCGGACTGCTCAAAGTCAAACAAGGTTTAACCAGCCTCGAAGAAGTGCTGGGTTGCACCAACGAATAGGAGAAGCAACATGGTCACCGCAAGTCGTGCCCCCAAGAAAGCAGCGCAAGCCAAGGACGGCATCTTTGCGTGGGAAGGGAAGGACCGGACAGGCAAAATCATGAAGGGTGAAATGCGCGCGGCGGGCGAAGCCGTGGTCAGCACCAGCTTGCGACGCCAGGGCATTTCGGTTACCAAGATCAAGCAAAAATCTTTTAGCAGCCGGAAAAAAGTCAAAGAAAAAGACATTGCCCTGTTTACCCGCCAAATGTCGACGATGATGAAGGCGGGTGTCCCCCTCCTGCAATCTTTTGACATCCTTGCCCGTGGTCACGCCAATCCGGCGGTCTCCAAGCTCGTCAATGATATTCGCGCCGATGTGGAAACGGGTACCAGCTTGAATCAAGCATTCCGCAAGTTTCCGCTGCACTTTGACCCGCTGTTTTGCAACCTCGTTGCCGCTGGCGAACAGGCCGGCATTCTGGAAGATCTGCTGGATCGCCTCGCGACGTATAAAGAAAAAACCTTGGCCATCAAGTCCAAAATCAAGTCGGCCATGTTTTACCCACTCGCCATCATGGCAGTAGCTTTCATCGTCACCGCCGTAATCATGATTTGGGTGGTGCCCGCTTTCAAGGACGTTTTCAAGAGCTTTGGCGCGGATTTGCCTGCCCCCACGCTGATGGTGATCGCCATCTCGGATGTCTTTGTTAAATACTGGTACATCATCTTCGGCGCGCTTTTTGGTGGCCTTTATTTCTTTTTCCAGTCGTGGAAGCGCTCTGCCAACATGCAGCGATTCATGGATAAGCTGCTGTTAAAGATTCCAGTATTTGGTGAAGTCATCCGCAAGGCCACCATAGCCCGCTGGACGCGTACCCTCGCCACCATGTTTGCTGCAGGTGTGCCCCTCGTCGAATCCCTGGACTCTGTCGGGGGCGCATCGGGCAACATTCTGTATGCTGATGCAACGAAGCGCATCCAGACAGAAGTCAGTACCGGTACCAGCTTGACCGTCGCGATGCAAAACACAGACATTTTTCCCAATATGGTGACGCAAATGGTCTCCATCGGCGAAGAATCCGGTTCGCTGGACAACATGCTCACCAAAGTCGCCGATTTTTATGAAGCCGAGGTGGACGACGCCGTCGCCTCTTTATCCAGCTTGATGGAACCCCTCATCATGGTGGTACTGGGCGTCCTGATTGGCGGTATGGTCATCGCGATGTACCTGCCCATCTTCAAGCTTGGCTCGGTGGTCTAGCACCAACACGCTTTTATTGACGTCTCAACAAGCCAGCGGGGTGTGCATACACCTTGCTGGCCTGCGCGCCTCTCTGGCAAATGCGCGCACCGTGCTGTAACCCCGCTTGCGCCCCCCTTAGCCGCCCTTCTTGTTTTTATGGAATTGTCAAAAAAACATAGAAAGCATTCTGCAATTTTTCTTGCCAATGAGAACGATTATCATTTAAAATCGCGCCATGTTTTGGAAATTGGTATGGCGCACAAAAAATCACTACTACCCCTTGGGCACGAACCCCCGCGTGATACACGGGAACAAATAAGCGGGCTTCCCCCTGAACCCACCATTTTGAATGCGGACGAGTTGCTTTCTGGTAACAATGAGGTACTTATCCAGCATGGAAACGATTTTTATCGCTTGAAACTGACACGCCAAAACCGACTGCTCCTGACCAAATAAACACACGTCACAATTTTTCATTCATCAGCCAGCCACTGCACAATTGCATAGCAAGCGAACATTTCAAATTAAAAAGGACCTGCTATGACCTCCGTACCAACTCACACTCGCACAACCACCAAAATGCGTACCGCCTTGCTCTTCTCGATTTGCCTGCTTTTCTCATCGGCCGCCTACGCCGAAGCCCCGATGAACACCGATGATGCTGGCACGCTTGATGTTGGCAAGATGAAAATTGAGGGCGTCTGGCACCGCGACGACGGTGAGCGCGGTGGTGAACTCTTGTTCGGCTTCAGCCCACTCAAAAATCTGGAACTGGAAGTCAGCGGCTCTCGTGCCAAGGACACCGCCGACGGTGCCGACGACAAGTTGCGCGGCGTCGGATTCGGCGCAAAGTGGGTGCCCTATCAAAATGAAACTGGCTGGTCACTCGGCGCACGTTTTGACTTTGGCCGCACGCGCATCACAGACGATCATACCTCCGATCGCACCACCGAAAAAGAATATGCGGTGACGGGACTGGCATCGTACCGCTTCCAAAATGGTCACACGGCGCACCTGAATCTCGGTGGCGTCAAAACAAAAACAGATGATGACAGCGATACCGTTGGCACCTGGAGCATTGGTTATGAACTCCCGCTGGTCGACAAACTCCAACTGACGCTGGAAACCTACGGTGAAGAACATTCCGGGCCTGATCGCGCCATTGGCTTGCGTTACACCATCAAGGAGGGGCTCAAAGTCTCCGCTGCCATCGGTCAAGGAAATGATCGTCATTTTGGTCAAGCCGGCTTTGCATGGGAATTCTGAACCGACCCTTTGAAACAATTCACCTGAATACACAATTGAAATGAAATCCCCCGCGCACTTGCAGACAAACCCTTCGCTTCCCACTCAGCCGGTTTTCCCACTGAGCATGGCAAGCGAAGGCGCGCGCGTGCGGGTCGTTTCCTTTGTAAATGGCGGCGCATTCAACCGGCGCCTAACAGAAATCGGCATCAACATCGGCGCCGAACTCATCGTGCGTCAATGCCAGTGCGGTGGCATGGTGCTCATGCGTGGCAACGCGCGCATTGCCATTGGCTTCGGCATGGCGCACAAAATTGCTGTTAGCCCGGTCGAACCTTGAAAACTTTTTTGAAAGACATCACATGACGAGCATCGAACAACTCAAAATCGGTGACCGCGCAAAAATTAAAAACTTTGCCGAGACAAACAGTGCCTATCGCCGAAAATTGCTCACGATGGGACTCACCCCCGGCGTTGAATTTCAGATCACGCGTGTTGCGCCAATGGGCGACCCGGTAGAAATCCGTGTGCGCGGATTTTCGCTGACGCTGCGAAAGGAAGAAGCAGCCGCGATGCATGTGGAGAAATTATGATGAAACAAAATTTTACGATTGGCCTGGTGGGAAATCCCAACAGTGGCAAAACAACGCTGTTTAACGCACTGACTGGCTCGAAGCAACGCGTCGGCAACTGGCCTGGCGTCACTGTTGAAAAAAAGAGCGGTGAACTCCGCGTCGATAACATGCAAATTGAGATCGTCGATTTGCCTGGCATTTATTCGCTCGACGTCGTGGATGAAGCAACCTCCGTTGATGAGAAAATTGCGCGCGATACCATTCACAGTGGTGTTGCAACGCTCTTCGTCAACATTGTTGATGCCTCCAATCTCGAGCGCAACCTCTTTCTCACAATTCAACTGCTGGAAATGGGCGTTCCTGTTGTGGTGGCGCTCAACATGATCGACGTGGCCGAATCCAAAGGCTTGCAAGTCAACACCGAATCGCTGGCTGCGCAATTGGGTTGCCCAGTCGTGTCCGTCGTGGCGTCCAAAGAAAAAGGGTTGAGCGAATTAAAATCTACAGTAGTCAAGGCGGCGCAGAATCTGGCTCGCCCCACGCTGCGTGTCATGTATCCCGACCCGCTGGAGTCCGCCATCACCGAATTGTCTCAACGTCTGCAACCCCTTCCGCTTGCCTCGCGCATCTCGCCGCGTTGGCTGGCAACGCGATTGATTGAAGGAGACAAGCTGGTGCAACAGGCCTGCGACCCGTCCACTGTCGATATCGCCGCACAATACACGGTCACGATCGGAGAAGATCTCGACATCATGGTGGCGGACGCCCGCTACACGCTGGCCAATCGCCTTGCCAATATGGCCGTCACCGGCAAGCGCCTTGTGAAACGGGATGTAACCGATCGCATTGATCGCATCGTGCTCAACCGCTTTCTTGGCATCCCAATTTTCTTGCTCATGATGTATGGCATGTTCATGTTCACCATTCAGCTTGGCGGGGCATTCATCGATTTCTTTGAACAGTTCGTCGGCGCTTTCCTGGTCGATGGCCTCACGGAATGGCTGGGTGCCCTCGGTTTGCCGCAATGGTTGACCTTCTTGCTCGCAAAAGGCATCGGCGGTGGCATTCAAACGGTGGCCACCTTTATTCCGATTATCGGTTTTCTTTATCTTTTTCTATCTTTCCTGGAAGACTCGGGATACATGGCACGCGCGGCCTTCGTGATGGACAGATTCATGCGGTGGATCGGTTTGCCAGGAAAATCCTTTGTCCCCCTGATTGTCGGCTTCGGCTGCAATGTCCCCGCCGTCATGGCGACCCGCACCCTGGAACACCGACGCGACAGGTTGATGGCGATTGCGATGGCACCGTTCATGTCTTGCGGTGCGCGACTGCCCGTTTATTTATTGTTCGCTGCCGCCTTTTTCCCGCAGCACGCGCAAAACGCCGTGTTCGCCCTGTATTTGATGGGCTTTGCCGCCGCCATCATCACGGGTCTGGCACTCAAGCGTACTTTGCTGAAAGGTGAGATCACCCCATTCATCATGGAACTCCCGCCCTACCATCTTCCCACCCTGAAAGGCGTATTGCGCCACACCTGGGATCGTCTCAAGAGCTTCATTTTCCGTGCGGGACGTATCATCGTCCCAATGGTACTGGTGCTGAACGTCTTAAACTCGGTGGGAACGAATGGCAGCTTCGGCAATGAAGACAGCGATCGTTCGGTGCTGGCGTCAATCGGCCGCAGCATCGCGCCCGCTTTTTCGCCATTGGGACTCACGCAAGAAAACTGGCCTGCTGCCGTAGGCATCTTCACCGGCATCCTGGCCAAGGAAGCGACGGTAGGCACCCTCAATGCCACGTACAAATCGCTGGCAGAGAACAGCGCGGCTGCCGACGATCTTGAAAAGAAAGAAGAAGCCTTCAGCCTCGCCCAAAAAGTATCGGCTGCGTTTGCCACCATTCCGGAAAAGTTGAGTGAAGCCTTCGGCAAGTGGCGCGACCCGGTTGGCATTGTGGTGGCCGATCTCAATGACCCCACCGGCGCAGCTAAGGAACTGGAAGTTTCCACAGCCACCTTTGGCGCCATGCAGGCACGCTTTGATGGCGCAGCGGGCGCATTTGCCTACATGGTCTTCATCCTGCTGTACTTTCCCTGCGCTGCTGCGGTTGCTGCGGTGTATCAGGAAAGCGGGGTACGCTGGACAATTTTCGTGTCTCTCTGGACAACCGGTCTGGCTTATGGCATTGCAACGCTCTGCTATCAACTCGCCACTTTCTCGGCGCATCCCGTGCAATCGTTGTTCTGGCTCGGCCTGGTGAGCGCCGCTTTCGCGACCACATTGTTTGTCATGCGACGCATGGGGCAAGCCGAAGTCGCTTTACTTCACCCCGAACCGCAGAGGGCTTAAGATGATTCTTCAGCGCATCAGCGACCATCTCAAACAACGCCGTCGTGACAGCATTCATGACATGGCGCAAACGCTTAACACCTCGCCTGACGCACTGCGCAACATGCTGGCAATCCTGGAACGCAAAGGCTTGGTGCAGCGACTGCCTTCGGGTACACCGTGCGGCGGCGGGTGTTGCCAATGCCGACCAGAGACGATTGAAATTTACGATTGGGTTGGGTCTGCGCGCGATAATTAGAACACCAGAGCGGTGAGCCTTGCCGCAACTGCGGAACCAGCGCAATGCAGCCTTGCAAAGCGCTGGTTTTTTTGTTTCTGAAATCGCAGTGTGATGGGGTGATTCAGTGGCCTAAGTTTTATCCGAAGTGGGTTCCGCCGTCCGCCTTCAGCTTCCCAGCTGTGTGCCAACGCTTAACCCTTCCTGCCGCGCGTAATCGGCAGCAGGCATTTTTCTACCTTCATCTACGCGAATCGTAAAAATTTCGATTTGTCCGCCTTGCGCCGTTACAAAAATACTCTTGTCGCCGATTTCGGATATCGTTCCAACCTTGCCTTTTACTCCAGCAAAGGTTCGAAACAAATGTTTTTTCGACTCCATGATGTTCAGCTTTTTTCCGTTCAATGTCGTCCACGCGCCAGGAACGGGGTTGCAACCCCGAATCAGGTTGTACACATGGTTAACGTGATTGCTCCAGTTAATTTTGGCTTCCGCAGAACGCAGCCAGCCTTCGTAACTTGCACGATTCTCGTCCTGTACATGCTCAGTATGCCTGCCCGCCACCACTAGATCGGCCGCCTCCAGCAAAGCTTGTACGCCCATCGGGAAAAGCTTTTCAAAATAAACGCTCCCGAGTGTATCGTCCGGCTGAATCGGAATGGCTTTTTGCAGCACCACGGGGCCTTCATCCAGTCCATCCACTGGCCTGAAAATGGTAATGCCCGTTTCTGCTTCTCCGCACACAATGGGCCAATTGATCGAACTTGGCCCACGGTATTTCGGTAACAGGGAAGGGTGATATTGAATCGAACCGTGCTTCGGGATGTTCACGAAATCTTGCGGGGCAAATTGCAGCACGTAAGCCATGATACCGATGTCGGCATTCAGGTTTCTTAACAATTCTTTCGCCGCATCACCCGTCAGGTTGGGTAACTGGAATACCTTGATCCCCTTCTGCTGTGCTGCCACCCTCAGCGGATCAGCCTTGGCACCTTCCTTTTCCGGTGCAACAAACACGCCGACGACTTCATCGCCTCGCGCCAGAAAAGCCTCCATCACTGCCTTGCCAAAATCCTGTTGTCCTATCAGTGCAACCTTCATGACATCCTCGAACCGACAATAAAACCGTGTCAATATACCACTGTCCTTGCTGCCCTTTCCTGTTTTTTAATGATGCGGTTTCGATACGCCCGTGTGCACGACAAAATTCAGTTTTCCTACCCTGCCAACAGAAGCGATATGATTAGTCACCCGCCACCCCAGCACGCCCTACCCTTTATGCACACATTCTGAAAGGATCACCATGATGAAAGGAAGCCTGCGCCGCACCGTTGAACATCCTGTCGACAGCCTCTTTGCTGATCGCTGGTCGCCGCGCGCCATGTCTGGGGAATCCATCCCGATGAGCGATCTCATGGTTTTATTCGAAGCGGCGCGCTGGGCACCTTCCTCAAACAACAATCAGCCCTGGCGCATCCTATATGCGACGCGCGAAAGCGCCGACTGGCCGCTGTTTCTCGACTTGCTGGTAGATGCCAACCGCGTCTGGGCACAACATGCCGCGGCGCTGCTCGTTTTTGTGTCGAAGACCACTTTCGACCATAACGGCAAAGCTTCGATCACCCATTCTTTCGACACCGGAGCCGCCTGGGAAAACCTGGCGCTTCAGGGATTCCTCAAGGGCTACGTTATGCATGGCATGCAGGGGTTCAACTATACCCGTGCCAAAGCGGAACTGAACATCCCTGACGGCTTCGCCGTAGAGGCGATGGCCGCCATTGGCAAGCCCGGCAAAATCGAAAACTTGCCCGAAGCGCTGCAGATACGAGAATTCCCCAACGAGCGCAAACCCCTGTCCAGCATTGTGTGTGAGGGACTTTTCAAATTCCCCTGAAAACCATGCCTCCGAAGCAAAGAAATCATCAGATGCGCCTCGGACACGATGGGTTCCCTTATGGAAAAATTCCCTTAGGAAATAATTCCATTTGTGCATATAATTTAGTCAGAAGAATCGCAAAAACTCTCCAGAAAGGAGTTCACCATGCTCATCCAGGACATCATGACCAAACGGGTTGTCACCGTCGAGATGGATGACAAGCTGTCTGTGGTCAAGGATATTTTCGAAAACTCGAAGTTCCATCATTTGTTGGTCGTTGAGGGGGGGAAGCTTTTCGGGGTGGTCTCGGATCGTGACCTGTTGAAAGCCGTCAGTCCCAACATTGGCACGATGACGGAAACCTACAAGGATGCCGCGACCCTGAACAAGCGGGTGCATCAAATCATGACCCGCAAACCGATCACCCTCCCCCTCACGGCCACCGTTAAAGATGCGGTGAATCTTTTCAACACACACCGCATTTCCTGCATTCCCATCGTCGATAAAGATTTCAAGCCTGTCGGCATTCTCAGTTGGCGCGATATCATGAGAAATATTTTCAAGTAGGCTGATCGTCCCCGCCTGCCTTTTTCAACATCGACTGGAGACACCCATGCTGACCAAAGAAGCCATTCTTGGTGCTTTTCAATTTCGTCACGCTTGCAAGCAATTCGACCCGGACAAAAAAATTTCCGATGAAGATTTTCAATTCATCCTGGAAGCGGGGCGACTTTCCCCCAGTTCTTTCGGATTTGAACCTTGGCGCTTTGTCGTCATTCAAAATCCGGAACTGCGCGCGAAGCTCAAAGCGGTGACGTGGGGCGCGCAAGGCCACTTGCCAACTGCCAGCCACTATGTGGCGATCCTCTGCCGAAAAGACGACATGCGCTTTGATTCCGCTTACGTCGATCATTTCATGCGCGACGTGCAAAAACTTCCGGAAGATGTCATCAAAATGAAACGCGATCGCTACCAGAAGTTTCAGGAGCATGACCTGCGCCTGCTGGAAAGTCCACGCTCACTGTTCGACTGGGCCTGCAAACAAGCTTACATCGCGCTCGGCAACATGATGACCGTCGCGGCCATGATCGGCATCGACTCTTGCGCCATTGAAGGCTACGATCAGGAAGCAACGGAAACCGTGCTCGCCAACGCCAGTGTGTTGGACAGGAAAAATTTCGGCTTGGCGGTGATGGTGGCTTTCGGCTACCGCAATAAACCGCAACCCCAAAAGACGCGTCAATCGCTGGAAGACTTGACCGTGTGGGTACGGTAAGGATGCCGCAATGCGTAACAGCAAAAGGGGCGCAAAAGCAATGAGCGTCTCTTTTTTGTTTCTCCCATTCCCGCGCTTGTTTTCCTAAGCGCTTTGCTTGAGCTTCAACAGCTGCGTGATTTCGGATCTGCCAACCATGTAAAGCTGATCGACAAATGCCACTGCGAAACTGCCGGGAGTGTCGCTTACTTTCACGGCCAAATCGCCGCACAAACCGTAATACCCAAACGCTGCCGCTGTCGCTTTCGCAGGATCAGAAGGATCGACTGCGCAAAATGCCCCGACAATAGAAGACAAGCCGCAGCCCATCCCCGTCACTTTCGTCATCAACGGATGACCATTCGCCACACGAAACACGCGCGCACCATCCGTAATGCAATCCACGGCTCCGGAGATCGCGACCACGCATTGCAAGTCGCTCGCCATCGCCTTCGCCGCTTCGATCATCTCGTCGGAAAAATCGAGTGACGAATCCACGCCTTTTGTTTTGACGTCCGCAGACTGGAGGGAAAAAATTTCCGACGCATTGCCGCGCAACACCGTGACGCGACTTTCGCGCAAGATGCGCTTGACGGCTTCGGTGCGCAACCTCGTTGCCCCCGATCCGACCGGATCGAGCACGACCGGAATGCCTTTCTGGTTAGCCGCTTTTGCAGCAAGGATCATCGACGCCACCCAATCCTCTTGCAACGTGCCGATATTCAGCACCAGCGCGCCGGCGAAAGACACCATTTCTTCCACTTCAGCCTGGCAATGCGCCATCACCGGCGATGCGCCTGCTGCGAGCAGGATGTTGGCGGAGCTGTTCATCACCACGTAATTGGTGATGTTGTGAATCAGCGGTGAAGTACGACGGATTGTTTCAAGCAAGTCTGCGGTGTACACATTCATGGCACGCTCACTTCAAAAGTTTATTTCTTGCGATGCGGGCAATCGTCTTTCAGACAAGTGCCGTACAGGACAAGCGAGTGATCCACCAATTCAAACCCGCGCTCCCGCGCAATTTTCTGCTTGAGTTGCTCGATTTCCGCATCATGGAATTCTTCGACCTGCCCGCAATCCAGACAAATAATGTGGTCATGGTGCTCGCCTTCATTGAGTTCGTAAATGGCCTTGCCAGTTTCAAAGAAATTCCGTCTCAGCAAGCCAGCCTGCTCAAATTGCGTCAATACCCGATAAACCGTAGCCAAGCCCACTTCCATATTCTCGGCGAGCAGAATTTTGTAAATATCTTCCGCCGCCAGGTGCCGATCCTGATTTTTCTGAAAGATTTCGAGGATTTTCAACCGGGGGAGCGTTGCCTTAAGGCCACTTGCCTTGAATCCGAGCGATTTATCGTCCATTTTGCGTAGGGTGAAGAAGTGAGGTAGAGAAAACAGCAGTTGGTCGTATTAGCGACAAGTCCTTTATCATATAATGTTTCGACCTTTGGCTTCACTGATTTCCCTACGATTCCCTTTTTGGATTCCCTTTACCCATGTCGATGTCACTTTTTCACAAGCGTTCACGCTTTTCCTGGCGCCACGCTGCTGTGCTTTCCTCGGTGATTGCTGTTGCAACAGCGCTAAGCGCTTGCTCATCGACCCCAGAACCCCAGGTTGAGACCATTTCGCCTTCGGGAGCGGTCATGGACTCAAAAAACACGCCGCCACCTGCGCCCAAGCGCTGGTTCGGTATTTTCACACCCTACAAAATCGACATCCAGCAAGGCAACTTTGTTTCGCAAGAAATGGCTTCTAAGCTGCGCGAAGGCATGACCAAAGAACAAGTACGTTTTCTGCTGGGTGCGCCCTTGCTCAACGATATGTTTCATGCCGAGCGCTGGGACTATATTTTCCGCCTCCTGAAAGGCGATGGGACGCTCACTGCAAACCGGCTCACCGTTTTCTTCAGCGACAATCGCCTGGCACGCTTTGAAAGCACACCCTTACCAAACGAAGCCGAATACCTGTTGCACATGTCTGGCAAAACGCCCAAGCAGGAAAAAGACAAGGCTCAAAAGAAAGACCAGGATAAAAACAAATCCTGACACCGGATCAACCCCACTATTAGATAGCGCATGAGAAAACTAAGAATCGCCGTTGCTGGTGCCAGCGGACGCATGGGCCGCATGCTGATTGAAACTATCACGCAATCTCCTGACGTCGTGCTGACGGGTGCGCTGGACGTCCCGGGTTCTCCAGCCATTGGAACCGATGCCGCCCAATTTCTCGGCAAACCCTGCGGTGTCAAAGTGGAGAACGAACTCGCCAAAGGTTTGGCGAATGCTGATTACCTGATCGATTTCACGCGTCCCGAAGGCACGCTGGAGCACCTTGCCTATTGCGCGAAGCGCGGCATCAAGGTCATCATCGGCACCACCGGCTTTGAAGATGCGGGCAAAGCTGCCATCGCCGAATTCGCAAAAAAAACCGCTGTCGTATTCGCGCCCAACATGAGCGTGGGCGTGAACGTCACGATGAAGCTGCTGGAAATGGCCGCGAAAAATTTCTCGACTGGTTACGACATTGAAATCATCGAAGCGCATCACCGTCACAAAATCGACGCGCCTTCCGGCACCGCGCTCAAGATGGGGGAAGTGATTGCCGATGCCATCGGGCGCAATCTCAAGGATTGTGCAGTCTACGCCCGCGAAGGCGTGACCGGCGAACGCGATCCCTCGTCAATCGGTTTTGCGACCATTCGCGGTGGTGATATCGTCGGTGATCACACGGTGCTGTTTGCCGGCATTGGCGAGCGCATCGAGATTTCACACAAATCGTCGAGTCGCCTCAGTTACGCCACGGGTAGTTTGCGTGCTGCGCAATTCCTCTCGGACAAGAAGGTTGGTCTGTATGACATGCAGGATGTGCTCGGTTTGCGCCCCTAAGCCTTCATCGCAGAACCGGGACGCTGACGTCCAGCCCGCTTCTGCGCCGACCTGGCTGCAAAGGCGTCCCCTCAATCGCACAGCCATTGGTGCGTCTCTTTTGTTCCATGCGGTCGCGTTTGGCATCGTTTTGTATGCTGGCGTCGGCAGTTCTGCAACCCAGAATGGACAATCTGCACTCTCCGTCGTTTTGGCATCGGGGAAATCATCCTCCGCCGAAGCCGCGTCATCTGTCATGCGACAAGATGCGTCTCACCTCGCTGACAACCATTCAACCGCGCCACCGCAGCCGCGCGCGCACACTGCGACCCAGTCAAACCCACTCAACGCGTCCGATTCGCGCGACGCATTTGCGACCGCTGGCAACGCCGGGGTATCCCTCCCCGCAGGCTACGCCACCAGCAATCGCAAACCAGTTTACCCGCTACTCTCGCGGCGCCAGGGAGAAGAGGGCACCGTCTTGCTGCACATTCTGGTGAAGGCAGACGGAACTGCAGAAACGGTCCAGATCAAGCAATCCAGCGGATATCCCCTCCTCGATGAATCCGCCCTCGCCGCAGTCAAACAATGGCGCTTTCACCCCGCCACCATCAGTTTTCAACCCGTCTCCGAGTGGTATCTACTGGCCATTCCATTTCGGCTGGAGTAAGTTGAGCAAGTTAAGTGGGGCACATTTTTCTCCCCGCCCACCGACCCGTCACCTACGGGACAGTGCCTGCCGGTATAATGAGCGGCTACTCTATCCTCTCCAACTTTAGCTGTCATGCAAGAAAAATACATCCCGCTCGACGTTGAAAAATCGGCGCAAGACCACTGGAAAGCCACCGACGCCTTCAAAACCGTCGAAAACGATCCGCGTTTCCCAAAAGGCAAGTTTTACGCTTGCTCCATGCTGCCTTACCCCTCGGGTCGCCTGCACATGGGTCACGTGCGCAACTACACAATCAATGACGTGATGTACCGCTTCCTGCGGATGAACGGCTACAACGTGCTGATGCCCATGGGCTGGGATGCCTTCGGCATGCCCGCCGAAAACGCCGCGATGGCAAACAATGTGCCGCCTGCGGAATGGACGTATTCCAACATCGCGCACATGCGTCAGCAAATGGACTCCATGGGGCTGGGCATAGACTGGTCGCGCGAGATGACCGCGTGCAAGCCCGAATACTATAAATGGAACCAGTGGATGTTCCTGAAGATGCTGGAGAAAGGCATCATCTACCTGCGCACCGGCACCGTGAACTGGGATCCGGTCGATCAAACCGTGCTCGCGAACGAGCAAGTCATTGACGGACGCGGCTGGCGTTCGGGCGCGCTGATTGAAAAACGCGAAATCCCGATGTATTACGCGAAGATCACAGATTACGCCGAAGAACTCTTGGGCGAAGTCGACAACGGCTTGCCCGGCTGGCCCGAACGCGTGCGCATCATGCAATCCAACTGGATCGGCAAATCTACCGGTGTGCGCTTCGCGTTCCCGCATGACATCAAAGGCACGGATGGCAAACTGATCGACGACGGCAAATTATGGGTCTTCACCACGCGCGCGGACACCATCATGGGCGTCACGTTCTGTGCGGTCGCCGCCGAACATCCGCTGGCCACACATGCCGCGCAAAACAATCCCGCACTCGCCGCCTTCATCGCCGAATGCAAACTCGGCAGCGTCATCGAAGCGGACATGGCGACCATGGAAAAGAAAGGCGTACGCACGGGTCTTTTCGTCACGCATCCTCTGACCGATGAAAAAGTAGAAGTGTGGGTCGGCAATTACGTGCTGATGTCTTACGGTGATGGCGCGGTGATGGCGGTGCCGGCACATGACGAACGTGATTTTGAATTCGCGAAAAAATACGATCTGCCGATCAAGCAAGTCATCGACGTACAAGGCAAACCGTTCTCCACCGATGCCTGGGAAAGCTGGTACGCCGACGACGAAAATGGACGCTGCATCGCTTCCGGCAAATACGACGGCATGGATTACCGAACGGCAATCGACGCCATCGCCGCCGATCTGTCCGCAATGGGTCTGGGCGAAAAGAAAATTACTTATCGCCTGCGCGACTGGGGCATTTCCCGTCAGCGTTACTGGGGCACACCGATTCCGATCATCCACTGCGAGTCCTGCGGTGCCGTCCCCGTGCCGGAAAAAGATTTGCCCGTGGTGCTGCCCGAAGATTGCGTGCCAGATGGTTCCGGCAACCCGCTCAACAAGCACGAGGCCTTCCTGAATGTGCCATGCCCGATCTGCGGCAAACCGGCGCGTCGCGAAACCGACACCATGGACACCTTCGTCGATTCGTGCTGGTATTACATGCGCTACTGTTCACCGGGTGTGACCGATGCCATGGTTGATGCGCGCAACGATTACTGGATGCCGATGGATCAGTACATCGGCGGGATTGAACATGCAGTCTTGCACTTGTTGTATGCGCGTTTCTGGACAAAGGTGATGCGCGATCTCGGTCTCGTGAGCTTTAGCGAACCCTTCACCAAGCTGCTCACGCAAGGCATGGTGCTCAACGAAACCTATTACCGCGAAGATACTTCCGGCAAGATCACTTGGTTCAATCCGGAAGAAGTCGAACTCACGACCGATGATCGCGGTCGTCCGGTGTCCGCCAAACTCACCAGTGATGGCCAGCCCGTCGAAATCGGCGGCATCGAAAAAATGTCGAAGTCAAAAAACAACGGCATCGACCCCGAAGCCATCATCCAGCAATATGGCGCAGACACGGCGCGCATGTTCACCATGTTCGCTTCGCCACCGGAACACACGCTCGAATGGTCGTGCACCGGCGTGGAAGGCGCGAGCCGCTTCATGCGCCGCGTCTGGGCTTACGCACTCGCGCAATCTCAAAACATCGATCCCGCTGCAAAAGTAGATCTCGCCACACTCAACGATGCGCAAAAGGCGATGCGTCGCACCATGCATCGCACCCTGCAACAGGCGGACAGCGACTTGCGTCGCATCCAGTACAACACGGTCGTCTCCGCCTGCATGATCATGCTGAACACGCTGGAAGGCGCAAAACTCGACGCCTCCGCAGAATCGAAGGCCGTGATCAGCGAAAGCGTATCGATTTTCCTGCGCACGCTCAACCCGATTGCGCCACATATCACGCACGTCCTGTGGCAAGAATTGGGATTTGCAAAGACAATGGGTGACGTCCTTAACGCTCCGTGGCCACAAGTCGACCCGGTGGCGCTGGAACAATCGGAGATCGACATGGTGGTACAGGTCAACGGCAAGTTGCGTGGCAGCTTCAAGATTGCGAAAACCGCCGACAAGGCTGCCATCGAAGACGCGGCGCTGGCTTGTGAAGATGCGCAAAAATTCATTACCGGCACGCCGAAGAAAATCATCATCGTGCCCGGAAAATTGGTCAACATCGTCGTTTAAAAAATACGCCTACCGAGAACGGGAGAATCGATGAAACCTTATGCTGCTCTGGCTCTGCTGCTAACGACCTTACTGCTATCCGCTTGCGGTTTTCATTTGCGTGGCACAGCCTTTTATAATAATTTACCCTTCGAAACAGTTTATGTCGCCCTTCCTGAAGCCTCCGTTTTTGGACGCGAACTCCTGCGCAACTTGCGCGCTAGCAACAAAACCAAGGTTGTGGCCAACGCCAATGAGGCGAAAGTTATTCTGGAAATTGTAGACGAGAAGAAAACACGGTCTTTCCTTTCGCTAAATGTGCAGGGGCGCGCCCGCGAATATTCACTAAGCTATCAAGTCCTTTTTCGTGTGCGTGACAACAATAACGCTGAACTGCTGGGTGTAACCCGCCTCGCAGCCAGCCGCACACTGGTATATAACGAACTGCTGGCTCTTGGTCGAGAGCAAGAAGAAGATTCTCTCTATCGAGAGATGCAAACGGATCTGGTACAACAAATTTTGAGGCGCCTAGCGACAATAAAGCTTCCCTCACAGGAGCAGAAAAAAGCGCACCACACGCCAGACTCGCCCCTCAAGGAGCCGAATGCAACTGCGCCCTGACGCGCTGGATGCGCATCTCGCTCAAGCGCTGGCACCTTTGTATGTGATCGCCAGCGACGAACACCTGTTGGCGCTGGAAACGGCAGACAAAATTCGCAAGACTGCGCGCGCACAAGGTTACACTGAACGCGGCGTTTTGACGGTTGACCGTCATTTCAAATGGGGCGAACTGCATGCGTCTGGTCAATCCATGTCGCTCTTTGGCGACAAAAAATTACTCGAGCTTCGCATCCCTACTGGTAAACCCGGTCGCGAGGGCGGGCAAGCCTTGCAATCATATGCTGGCGATGCGCCACCAGATACGGTTACGCTGATTACCTTGCCTAAACTCGATTGGCAAACGCAAAAAGCAGCCTGGGTGAATGCCCTGCAAAAATCCGCTGTTTACATTGATATCCCGCTTGTCGAACGCACCCAACTGCCCGCCTGGATTGGCGCACGTCTGGCCATGCAAAAACAACGGGCTGACCGCCAGGCGATTGATTTCATCGTGAATCGCGTCGAAGGCAATTTGCTGGCGGCGCATCAGGAAATTCAAAAGCTCGGCCTACTCCACCCAGAGGGTCAACTCAGTTTTGAGCAAGTGCGTGACGCCGTGCTCAATGTTGCGCGCTACGATATTTTCAAGCTCAATGAGGCAATGCTCGCGGGCGATGTCGAACGCCTGGTGCGCATGGTAGAAGGCTTGAAAGGCGAAGGTGAACCCCTGCCCCTCGCCCTCTGGGCCGTTTCTGAAGAAATCCGCACCTTGCTGAAGTTACGCACGGGTCTGGATCAGGGACGACCGCTGGCCGTGCTGTGCAAGGAAAACCGCATCTGGAACCAGCGAGAAAGGTTAATGGGTACCGCGCTGCAACGTCTTTCTCTGAACACCCTGGTGAGCGCGCAGCAGGAAGCAGCACAAATTGACAAAATGGCTAAGGGTTTGCGGGCGACCCATCACGTCGGTGATGCCTGGGACGCACTGTTGCAACTCGGTTTACGCGTCGCCAAGGGTTGACTATCCCTAACCCAAATCAGGTTACAATCCAAAATTGATATTTTTCTAGCAGGGTATGTCTTGCTGAAGCGCCCCGGAACAACCGGATATCATCGTTTGTTGCCTATTCCATTGCATATAAAAAGAGGTCGCCCATGAGTACGCCAAACTCTAACTCACCAATCGTAAATTCCCCGATTGTGAATTCCCCTATTGTCAACAGCCCGATCAGTGGTGGTCCAATCAGTCAGCCAGAGGAATATCAGGACTTCAGCGCAGCCTGTGCGGCAGGGATGCCTGCGGGAAACCGCATGTTTTATTTCAAGTTCGTCGGTATCATGTTCGCCATTCTTGGTGTTGCGCTATACGGTTTGTTCAAACTTTGCGATCACATGGGCTGGTTCAATTGAACAGTGTCGTTTAACAAAGACAAAAACGTCCGCGCAGAACATTCTCAGAGGGTGTCTGCGCGGTCTCATTTTGGCGAACTTGTATCCGGTTTTTTTGACCTTCATTTATAACAACTCTTTTTGCATCCATGGACGTTCATACTTACATGACCAAAGTCGGGCAGCAGGCACGCGCAGCATCACGTGTGATGGCACGCGCCGACACCAACACCAGGAATCGCGCCTTGGAACGCATCGCCGCCGCGATCCGGCGTGATGCCGCCCTGCTGCGTGATGCCAATGAAAAAGATCTCGCTGCGGCACGCGCCAACAAACTTGAGCCGGCCATGATCGACCGCCTGACCTTGACCGATGCAGGTATTGCCACGATGGCTGTCGGCCTGGAACAAATCGCCGCCTTACCCGATCCCATTGGCGAAATAACCAACTTGCGCTACCGCCCGACCGGCATCCAGGTGGGTCAGATGCGCGTGCCACTGGGCGTCATCGGCATCATTTATGAAGCGCGCCCCAACGTGACGGTGGATGCAGCCGGACTGTGCATCAAGAGCGGGAACGCCACTATTTTGCGCGGCGGCTCCGAAGCCATTCACTGCAATCAAGCGCTGGCCAAACTCGTTCGCGAAGGGCTGGCAGGTGCCGGCCTACCAGAACAGGCGGTGCAAGTCGTGGAAACCACAGATCGCGCCGCCGTCGGTGCGCTGGTCTCCATGCCAGAATACGTGGATGTCATTGTGCCACGTGGCGGGAAAGGGCTGATTGAGCGTCTGATGAAGGAATCGAAAGTCCCGATGATCAAGCATCTGGACGGCATTTGCCATGTCTATGTCGATGAGGATGCCGATCTCGATAAAGCGGTGACTGTTTGCTTCAACGCGAAGTGTCAACGTTACGGCACCTGCAACACCATGGAAACACTGCTCGTGGCAAAAGGTGTTGCGCCGACCATTTTGCCGAAACTGGCGAAAGCCTACCTGAACGAAAAAGTGGAATTGCGCTGTGACGACGCCAGCGCCCGCATTCTCGCGAGCTATCCCTTCCTCAAACCAGCGACCGAAGAAGATTGGACGACTGAGTACCTCGCCCCCATCCTTGCCGTGCGGGTCGTGGAAGGCATCGATCAAGCGATTGATCATATCAACACTTACTCATCGCAGCACACCGATGCAATCATCACGGAAGATTACTCGCGCGCCATGCGCTTTTTGCGCGAAGTCGATTCGGCATCGGTGATGGTGAATGCGTCCACGCGTTTTGCGGATGGCTTTGAATACGGTTTGGGCGCAGAAATCGGCATTTCAAACGACAAGCTGCATGCGCGTGGCCCGGTAGGGCTGGAAGGGCTGACCTCGCTAAAATATATCGTGCTCGGGCATGGTGAAGTGAGAAAATAATTCCTTCCCCCTGTGAGGGGGAAGGTGAGGATGGGGGTGCGGCGTCTGTCATCAACGCTTGTCCCACTCAGGCACTACACCCCCACCCTGACCCTCCCACTCCAAGGGGGAGGGGATTTTTATAACGGACAAAAGGTACCCCGACATGAACAATAAAACATATTCCTACTTCTGCCCCTGCCCGCGCGGGCTGGAAACCTTTCTCGCCGAAGAACTGAACGAGATTGCGCAGCAAAGCCCCACGCTGAAAATTCACAATCCGGTTCCAGGCGGCGTGCACTGCTCTGGCGTGCTGCCAGATGCATGGCGCATCAATCTGTATTCCCGCATCGCTTCGCGCGTCTTGCTACGCATTGCACAGGGACGCTACACCAACGAAAACGACATTTACGATCTGGCTTTGGCGCAAACCTGGGACAATTGGTTTGACGTGGATTGCACCATACGCGTGGATCTCACCGCGATTAAGTCGCCCCTGAAAAGTCTCGACTTTGCAACGCTCAAAATCAAGGATGGCACCTGCGATCATTTCCGTGAAAAATTCGGCAAACGTCCTTCGGTCAATACGCGCAACCCGGACATGCGCATTTTTGGTTTTGTCGATGCCAGCAATTTCACGCTGTATCTGGATACCTCCGGCGAATCGCTTTTCAAACGCGGCTGGCGCGAAGAAAAAGGCGATGCGCCTTTGCGCGAAAATCTCGCCGCCGGTTTGCTGCGCGCAGCAGGCTGGAAACCGGGCATCCCGCTTTTCGATCCCATGTGTGGCTCTGGCACCATTCTCGCTGAAGCCGCGCAAATGGTGCTGGGCATGCCCCCCGGCTTGCGTCGCAGCTTTGCTTTTGAAAAATTCAAACAATTCGATGCAACTGCATGGGATGCGATGAAGACCAACGTCAAACTCAACCCCATCCCAAGCGAACCCAGCATTTTCGGCAGCGACATTTCCGGCGACATGGTCGCGATCACGCAGCACAATCTGGAACGCGCTGGCGTGCGATTTGACGTCCCGCTCAAACAAATCGAAGCGCAAGAAGTTCGCCCACCCTGCGACACCCCTGGCATCCTGCTGACCAACCCCCCCTACGGCGAGCGTATTGGCGTGCGTGGTGAAAAAGCCCTGCCTGCTGACGACAGAACCCAAAGTTTTTACCAGGCATTCGGCAACACGCTCAAGCAGCGTTTCCCGGGATGGAAAATCTTTTTGTTCACCGCCGACCTCAGCGCCCCTAAAATGCTGCGCCTCAAGGAATCGCGCAAGACGCCGCTGTATAACGGGGCGATTGAATGTCGATTGTTCCGATTCGATATGGTGGCGGGATTCAACCGACGCGAGAAAGCCTCTGCAGAACCGACAGCCTGAAACGCAAGCGCGGACTTCTCAACCAGTCCACACGTTGCGTCGAAGTGACTACATTTATCAATATGTGCCGCACTTTCAATACCCGTATGCGCCACAAACTTGGCTGTTTGCACGTCTTGGGTTATCCTCAAGTGGACTCACGTAATCGGCAATGCCTCATAGCACGCCTCCCCCTGCCATGAACAACCTGGTGACAAAATTGACCGACTGGCTCTTCCATAACCTTGCAACCCCCATCAGGATTTCCCTGATCCTGGTGCTTACCTTTATCGGGCTGCACCTGGTTCATCGTGCTATCCGGCACGTTTTTGAAACGCTCGCCGAAAAGCAGGCTGCCAATGGCGGGGGGCAACGTATTCACACCCTGTCTCAAGTCATCCGCTACATCACCAACGTAAGCATTTTTGTTGTCGCTGGCATCTTGCTTCTGAGCGAGTTGGGCATTTCCGTTGCACCGATTCTAGGCGCTGCAGGTGTTGTGGGCGTTGCCTTGGGATTTGGCGCACAAAGTCTCGTGAAAGATTATTTCACGGGATTTTTTCTCCTCATGGAAAACCAGTTGCGCGTGGGCGATGTAGTCGAAGCCGGCGGGAAAAGCGGCTTGGTCGAAGAGGTGACCTTGCGCTATGTGCGTTTACGCGATTATTCCGGCAACGTGCATTACATCCCCAATGGCACTATCTCCACTGTCACCAACATGAGCATGGGCTTTGCGTTTGCCGTCATGGATATTGGGGTTGCCTATAGCGAAAACACGGATCATGTTGTCAGCGTCATCCATTCTGTTGGCCAATCCATGCGTGAGGATGTCGCTTTCGCGCCAAAAATTCTGGACAAGCTTGAAATCGCAGGCGTGGACAATTTGGCCGATTCATCCGTCATCATCCGATGCCGTTTCCAAGTGGCGCCCCTTGAACAATGGAATGTGCGTCGTGAATTCCTGCGTCGCATCAAACAGGCTTTCGATGCCGCCGGCATTGAGATCCCATTCCCGCACCGCAAGCTGATTATCGCCAGAGAAGACCGTGCATCTTGAACCATGAACAGAACGTAACGAGTAACGGCCGTATTGAACAAAAGGAGCGTGTCATTATGCTAGACAAGACTGTCCCCCCACTCAGCGAACAACTAGCGTCACCGATGGAGCAAGCCAAATTGCTCGGATTGCTGCTGGATGGATCGTCTTCCCTCGTTGGTCTCAAGGATTTGAATCACCGCTACCTGTACGCCAATCCGGAGCTAGAATCTTTGTATGGTGTGACACATGGTGCTTTGATCGGAAACAGTTCGGAAGCCTACGTTCTGCCGCAGCACGTTGCGGAAATTCATGCAAAGGAAGATGCCATCATCCATGATGGCAAACCGGCGCATTTTATTGAACGCCTGATTATCCGAGGTCGCCCCCACATTTGGGAAACCATTCGTTTTCCTTTCCGCGATCTGAATGGTAAGCTCGCTGGCAGCGGTTTTGTCGCCATTGATATCCCGGAAGGCAGCGCCCCGACCGACAAGCAGCGCGACCTGTTGCTGCGTGCGCGCGAACAAACAGTCCTGCATAGCAGCCCTCCGCCTCCCTCCCAAAAAACCAAACCGGGATTGGGACAGCTTATCTGGCGAAGCACCTACGAATCCGGCAACCCAACGCTCGATCGGCAGCACCGAGAACTGTTTGATTTGTCGAACCGCATACTGAGAGCCGTCGTCACCGATGTCCCGAAGATTGAGATTTTGCAACTCATGACGACGCTGATGGCTGAACTCTCGCAACATTTTCGCGATGAGGAAAGCATTATGCAACAAGTGGGGTACACACACGTCCGAGAGCACCATGACATTCATGTCCTGCTCCACAACGAGGCGACGACGCTCATACAGAAATTTACGCGCGATCGATTGCATGTTGAAGCGCTTTACCGATATCTGGCGCACGATATGATTGCAAGGCACTTTCTGGACTCAGACAGGGATTTCTTTGCCTTCATCGATCCGAACTTTCCTGTTGAACCTTGAATAAAAATGGGGACAGCGTTTTATTTCTCGAAGAAACATTTACCCTGACCCCATTTTCACTGCACTTTCACTGCTTCAGCTTCTACTTCAGCTTCCTGCCACCGTCATATTATCGATCAATATCGATCCCGTCTCGATCGTCCCGCGCACGAGCGTGTCGTTGCCAACCGCAACAATACTGCGAAACATGCTTTTCAGGTTCCCTGCAATCGTGATTTCTTCTACCGGGTATTGGATGACACCATGCTCCACCCAAAAGCCGGAAGCGCCGCGCGAGTAATCGCCTGTAACGTAATTGACGCCTTGACCCATCAAATCCGTCACGAGCAACCCCGTTCCCATTTTTTTCAACATCCCTTCGAAATCATCTTCTGCTTGTGTGTGGGAAGACAGCAGCTTCAAATTATGCGCACCACCCGCGTTGCCGGTGGTTTGCATGCCCAGTTTGCGCGCTGAATAAGTGGAAAGAAAATACCCGCGAATTTCACCATTGGTGACGACATCTCGCTGGCTTGTGCGCACCCCTTCATCATCGAACGGCGCCGATCCCATCGCGCCGGGCACGTGCGGGTCTTCCGTAATGCGAATATGTTGCGGGAACAGCAGCATGCCCATTGAACCGACGAGGAAGCTTGCATTGCGATAGAGCGCGCCACCGGATGTTGCTTGCACGAACGCGCCCAGCAAACCGGTTGCCAGCGGCGCTTCGAATAGCACCGGGCATTGACGCGTGCTGATCTGTCGCGCTTTCAGACGAGACAGTGCGCGCTCCGCAGCGTAGCGTCCGATGGCTTCCGGCGCTGCCAAATGCTGTGCGTTGCGGCTGGAAGAATACCAGTCGTCACGCTGCATGTTCGCGCCCTTGCCAGCGATCGGTGCGACGGACATCATGTGTCTTGAATACGGATAGCCCCCCATGAAGCCCCGCGTGTTGCCGGAGATGAAGTGCGACTGTTGCGCATACACGTTCGCGCCGTCACTGTTGGCGATGCGCTTGTCCACGGCAAAAGCGGCTGCTTCGCAGCGCGCCGCCATTTCAATGGCTTCGGCAACAGACGGTTGCCACGGGTAATACAGTGCCAAATCCTGTGGCTGACGCTCCAGCATATGCACATCCGGCAAGCCCGCTGCGTCGTCTTCGGCAGTGAAACGCGCAATGTTGTAAGCCGCCTCAACCGTTGTGCGCAAGGATTGGGACGAAAAATCCGACGTGCTCGCATTACCGCGCTTGTGGCCAATGTAAACAGTCACTCCTGCGCCTTTGTCGTTATTCTGCTCGATGGTTTCAACCTTGCCCTTACGTACGCTGACCGAGAGTCCATTGCTTTCCGATACCTCGGCTGCTGCGTCCGTCGCCCCCAGGTTGCGGGCGTACATGAGCATGTCGTCAACGAATTCCTTTAGCTGGTTCTGGGTGTGGGTAAAGACAGAATCGCTCATTGGCATGCCCTTTCCATCAATTGTTTGTAAAACGGTTATCATAGCAGCCGATACCACTTTTTTTCTAATTTACGATGGTTAATGCCAACCGAGGGGCTACGGGCTTCAAGTCTAACGAATTCGACCAGGAATACGATGGTCCGTCCAAATCCCAACTCAAGCGTGAAATGACCGCACTCCAGAAACTGGGAGAACAGCTCGTTGCCGAGCCTAAAGACCGCATCATGCGTGTCCCCATGCCGGATGATTTGCGTGACGCAATCCTGGCATGTCAACGCGTCAAGGCACATGAAGGACGTCGTCGCCAAATGCAGTTCATTGGCAAGCAAATGCGTGGCTTGACGCCTGAACAGGTCGCCGCCATACAAAAAACCGTCGATGGCTGGAAAGGTCTCTCCAAAGCGCAAACCGCCGCTTTGCACGCACTGGAACGTCAGCGCGACAGATTACTGACTGATGATCAAGCGCTGACGGATTTGATTGCACAACATCCGAGCGCCGATGCGCAACACTTGCGTACCCTGATTCGCAATGCCCGCAAAGAACAGGAACAGAACAAGCCACCCAAAGCCTATCGTGAAATTTTTCAAATTCTGAAAGATTTGCAGCCATCTGTGCCGGAGAACGATGATGACCTCAGCGAACACACCCTCAGCGAAGATGCGTCCTGATGAAGCTTTAATTGGCTTCGTTTCGATCTCGGATCGCGCCTCCGATGGACGCTACGAAGACAAGGGCATTCCCGCCTTGCAGGAATGGTTCGATCAAGCCATCTCCACCCCCTGGCGCAGTGTGTCACGCCTCATCCCCGATGAACGCGCAGAGATTGAATCGACTCTGATTGAACTGGTCGATACGCTTGGCTGTGATCTCGTTATCACCACCGGCGGCACGGGGCCGACACGCCGCGATGTCACCCCCGAAGCCACACGCGCTATCGCCACAAAAGAAATGCCGGGCTTCGGCGAACAGATGCGCCAAATCAGCTTGCACTTCGTACCAACTGCAGTGCTCTCGCGCCAGGTGGCAGTCATTCGTGAAACCCCTACCCACGCAGCACTCATTCTGAATCTGCCGGGACAACCAAACGCCATTCGTGAAACACTTGGCGGCGTAAAAGATGCGCATGGCCAACAACTTGTGGCGGGCATCTTTGCTGCAGTACCATACTGCATCGACTTGATTGGCGGCGCCACTATCGAAACGCATGAGGCGTTTTGCAAGATATTCCGGCCGAAGGCAGCCGCTCGAAAATAACCCCGAGAATAATTTTTCTTTTCCACTTTATTTGAAAGGCCACATGACGACACCTTTTCTCGAATACGATGTAGTCGAAACCGCAGAAAACCCCACCGTTTCGATTATCTGGATGCACGGTATCGGCGATCACGGTTCCAGCTTTGTCCCGCTGGTACCAGAGTTTGATCTTTCCGATTGTCCACCAATTCGCTTCATCTTTCCGCATGCAATCGAACGCCCCGTCACCGCCAACGGCGGCTATGAAATGAGCGCGTGGTTCGACATCTTCGGCGATTTCGCAGACGACAGGAACGAAGACAGCGACGGCGTCAACCAATCAAAAGAATGGATCGAGGAATTGATCGCGCAAGAGAAAGAACGCGGCATTCCGGCAAACCAGATTTTCCTCGCAGGCTTTTCGCAAGGCTGCGCGATGGCGCTCGAGACCGCGCTCTGCTATCCAGAAAAACTCGCTGGTGTGATTGGTCTTTCCGGCTACATTCCCATGCTCGGAAAATTCAAGGAGCGCTACAACCCCGCCAACAAGGATGTCCCTGTTTTCTATGCTCACGGTACGCACGATGATGTTGTACCGATTTTCCGCGCAGAAGCTGCGCTGAAAGTGATGCAGGAACTCGGTCAAAATGTCACGTGGCATGAATACGAAATGCCGCACACACTCTGCATGCCGGAAATCATTGATATCGGTAATTGGCTGCGCAAGCTCCTTGCAAAATAATTGCCTCACGCCTCACTTCACCCATCACTTCAAACAGCCCGCTTAAAAAAATAAGCGGGCTGTTTCGTCTCACATACTCCCCCACAAAAAATTTCATCACCCATGCTGTGCAGGGAGCCGCAACACTATTTGCCCGCATACCCCTCATGTACAAAATGCCACTTTTTTGCAGGAATGTTTCACTAAAAAAACATTGTCATTTGTAAGAATTTTCTTATTGTTCAGCAGTTAATAACGCGAAGAGCGCTTGATCTTTCTCAACGAGTTCGGGGAGCCCATCTTCCAAAATGTGACCTGCAGTTTCTTCAACCCTACAACCACAGGATGAATCGCAATGAACCTTACGGAGAAGACTATCGATGAGTTAATCGCAGTCAGCTTTGCCAAATTTTCAGACCCCAGGGAAAAGTACTACTTCAGAGAGTCGATGCGCAACCTGGTACGCTTGGCCAAGGCAGAAAAAATGCGGGAGATCCGAATGGATGCCACCAGAGCCATGGCGCCAGCCACAGGAAAAATCTCGCTCTTTGCTGCACCAGAATCATAAGAATCATCCTACAAGCCATCAGAATAATTCCTACAAAACAAAACACGCGCATGGTTACCGTGCGCGTGTTTTTTTGTTGATGGCCGGACAAGCTGCCCGACCATTCCAAGCTACTTCACTTTTGCTTTTTTGAAGAGCCCATCAAAATATTCCTTGAGACGACGCTCCGTCACGGCTTTGGCAACCTGTGGCTTCACTTCTTCCAGTGCCGGGAAAGCACTGGGGCGGGTGTCTTCCAGTTTGATTACGTGATAACCAAAGTCAGTCTGGACAGGGGTTTCGGTGTACTGTCCTTTCGAAAGCTTGACCATCGCATCAGAAAACGGTTTGACATACTTGCTGGGATTACCCCAGTCAATGTCGCCACCTTTTTGCGCTGAAACCGTGTCTTTGGATTTTTCCTTGGCCAAATCTTCAAAGTTGCCGCCATCCTTGAGCTTGGCAATCACGTCCTTGGCATCGGCTTCATTGGCCAGCAAAATGTGGCGTATGCGGTAATCCGTATCGCCAGCCGCTTTTTTATAGCGGTCATATTCCTTGCTAATGTCGTCGTCTGTCACGGGATGCTTTTTGGCGAAATCTGCACGCAGTGCATTGATGATGATCGTCTCACGTGTGCTATCGATCTGCATCTTCACATCGGGCTTGCTGGCAATTTTTTTGCGATTGGCTTCCTGCATCAACACTTCTCGCATAACCAATTCATTCTTGATCATGTTGCGCAATTCCGGAGTGTCCTTCTGGCCGTGTGCCACCAGTTGCTTGATAATCGCGTTCGCGCGGGACGCCGGAATGGCTTTGCCGTTGACGGTTGCAAGGGTTTGCGCCAAAACAGGCAGCGTCAAAAAAGCGCATGAAGCCGCCAACAAACGGACAATACGTAGGTTCATGGTGTGTATCCTTTTTCTGGGTAACAAAATCATTCAATGCGCCCGAAAGAATCCTGCCTACCGCCGATTCCCCAGCGACCCCTCCACATTCCGGGGAGCATGTCACAGAAATGCGCATACGCTTGCCTAACAGCCTACGCCTTCCGGGTTCCCGAGAACGGCTCATTCTACGCCAGAAAATGGAGCGCGGTAAGCGTCTCCGGGGAGAATAGCATCGTACAATGCGAAAACCGTCTTTCTGAACCTTGGGAGCCATGCCCTTGTCTTTTTTTCGCTGGCTGTTCGTCATCTTCTTTGCCTGCGCCCTGGGGCGACCCGCCATTGCTGCCGACCCCAACAAAGTCTTGCGCACGGTGATCCCGTCGGCCGAAACGGGATTCGACCCCGTGGCCGTGCATGATCTGTATTCTTCGCAAGTAGTGGCCTCGATCTTCGAGACACTGTACACCTACGATTACCTGGCGCGCCCCGCCAAACTTGTCCCGCAAACGGCTGACGGATTGCCGGTTATCACCGATGGCGGAAAAACCTGGATCATTCGTTTAAAACGTGGCATTTATTTTGCCGATGACCCCGCTTTCGGTGGCAATCGTCGCGAATTGTCCATGGCCGACTATGTTTATTCCCTCAAGCGTCTCATGGATCCCAAGCTGCGCTCCCCTTGGAGCTGGCTGCTGGAGGGCAAACTTGTCGGGCTGGATGCCCTCGCTCTCAACGCCAAAGCCTCTGGGCAATTCGATTACGATGCCAAAATCGCAGGACTGGAACTGTTGGATCGCTACACCTTGCGCATCCGCCTGACTCGACCCGATTACAACCTGGGACACATCCTGGCGCACTCGCCGACTGGCGCTGTCGCACGCGAAGTCATCGAAGCCTATCGAGATACCAACGGCCATGCGATGGCACACCCAGTCGGCACCGGACCATACCTCCTCTCAAGCTGGAAGCGGGGTGCCAAAATTGTGCTCGCCGCGAGCCCGTCGTACAGAGGATTCATCTGGAACTTTGAATCTGCTCATGATCCGGAAGATCAGAAAATCGTCGCGGCCATGCAAGGCAAAACGATGCCGCAAATTGGCCGGGTGGAAATCAGTGTCGTGCCGGAAGATCAATCGCGTTGGCTCGCATTCCAGAATGGCGAAATTGATCTTTTCAATCTGGATGGCCCCTTGGCACCCAAGGCCATCGACAATGGGCGACTGCGTCCAGCCCTCGCTGCCAAGGGCATCTCTCTTTCGCGACAAATCGAACCCGAACTCAGCCACTATTATTTCAATCTGCAAGATCCGATCCTGGGCGGTTTGACGAAAGAAAAAATTGCCCTCCGCCGTGCGATTGCCATGGCGCACAATGTGGATGAAGAGATCGCCGTCATCTGGAACGGTCAGGCTGTTCGACTTCACTTTCCGATTCCGCCCGGCGTCGTTGGTCACGATCCGGCATACCGTAGCAGCGTGCGCTTCGACCCAAAAACCGCGAACGCATTGCTAGACAGATTCGGCTACAAAAAAGGAGCGGACGGTTGGCGTACCCTCCCAACCGGATTGCCGCTCACCATTCGCCTCACAACGCGCCCTGATTCCACCGGCCAGCAACAGGCAGAGATGTGGAAAAGAACTTTCGATTCGCTGGCCATCCGCATGGAAAGCGACAAGCGACTCTTCCCCGAGATGCTCAAAGCGGAAAAGCAATGCAAGCTGATGATGCGCAGCAGCCCGTGGATTGCGGACTACCCCGATGGCGACAATTTCATGCAACTTTTTTATGGAAAAAATATCGGGCAAAGCAACAATGGCTGCATGCGAATCGCAGAATTCGACGGCTATTACGAACAATCCCAAAAATTACCGCACGGAGCTGAGCGCGATCTGCTCTATCACAAGATGGCGCGACTCATCGAAGTCTATGCGCCGACCTTGATCGCTTATGCGCGCTATCGCAACATGCTTACGCAAGCCCATGTTGTGGGATACAAAAAACATCCCATCTTGCATACAGAGTGGGTGTATATCGACATCAAGAAGCGAAAATAATGCATCCTCCTCTCCATTTCAGGCAAAATCCCCTTTCTCTTGTCAGGATCTCTTTGACCATGAACCCCGTTCGCCACAACTTCAGCACCAGTCTCCTGCTTCTTTTATCCTTGCTGATTCCCGTCATCGCTTTCTCGGCTGAGCGATCCGGGAACCGTCCGCATATTCCCATTCTGAAAGCGCGTGAGCTGGCCACGCGCTGCGAAGATGGCCTGGATGATTTGCGCGCGATGGTAAAAAAACTGGAGGCGCCTGTCGCGGGGAAGCGCTCCTCAAGCAGCCTCGTCTTTAAAGAATGGAACGCGCTGCAAATCGCGCTGGAAGACTTGCATGGCCCGGTCGGCCTGCTGAATCACGTCTCTCCTAACCCAGCGGTTCGGAAAAGCGCCGAACCCTGTCAGATCAGCATTACGAAATTCGCCACCGATCTTTTCCAGAACGCCAAACTCTACAACAAGATCAAAGCCACACAACCTACGGATGCCATTGAAAAGAAACTAAAGCAAGACATCCTCGACAGTTTTGACGATACCGGCGTCTCGCTCCCGCCCGAAAAACAAAAGCGCATGAAAAAAATCCTCGTGAGACTCACGGAACTGAAACAAACTTTCGCGCGCAACATCCGCGACAACCCGCAGAAGCTAAGTTTCACGCCGGAGGAAATGCAAGGCTTGCCGGAGAATTTTCTGGCCAAAGCCAAACGCGATGCCAAAGGCAATTATCAGCTCGGATTCGATTACACCGACTACATGCCTTTCATGCAATCCGCCAACAGCAGCGATGCGCGCAAGCGTTACCAGTTTGCCTTTGTCAATCGCGGCACACCAAAAAACCTGGCACTGATGAAAGAAGCCATCGCGCTACGTCAAGAAATGGCGCAACTGTTCGGCTTTAATAATTACGCTGAATTTGTTTTGCGTCGTCGCATGGCGGGCAAGCCGGATGCCGTCAATGGTTTTCTGGCTGATGTACAAACCGCTGTAACCGATCTGGAAAAGCAGGAACTCGCCGACATGCGCATCTTCAAATCCAGAGCGCTCGGCACGCCGCTGGAAGAAACGGTCATTGAACGCTGGGACATCGCTTACTGGCAGGAAAAAATGAAACAGGCGATTCATCATATCGATCAAAATGCCTTGCGCAAATATTTTCCGACACAGGCTTCTGTCAAATGGGTGATGGCCATGTCCGGCATTCTGTATGGTGTGCAATTCAAGCCCGCAAAAGTGCCGCTGTGGCACAAGGATGTCACGTACTACGACATTTACGATAGCAAGACCCTGGCGCGCATTGGTGGAATTTATTTCGATTTATTCCCGCGCAAAGGAAAATACGGTCACGCCGCCGTCTTCGGCGTGCGCGGATCCAGTACACTGGCAAAGCGCACCCCCATATCCGTCATGGTCGCCAACTTCAATCGCGAGGGTCTGGATAGCAACGAACTCGAAACCCTCCTACACGAGTTTGGTCATCTGATGCACGGCGCACTCTCCAAAACACGCTTTGTCGATCACGCGGGCACCAGCGTCGAACAAGACTTTGTGGAAGCGCCGTCGCAAATGTTTGAAGAATGGGCGCGTCGCAAGGAAACCCTGGCGATGATCCCGCAATTTTGCACAACACCATGCCCGCAGGTTGACAACGATTTGTTGCTGCGTCTGAAAGCCGCACATCATTTCGGCCTTGGCAACCGTTATGCACGACAACATTTATATGCGACGTTTGACATGGCACTCCACCAGAGCGACGAAAGCGATCCCCTCACAACCTGGCAAAAAATGGAAGGCGCGACACCGCTCGGATACGTCAAAGGAACCGAATTCCCGGGGCAGTTCAATCACTTGATGGGAGGCTATGCAGCGGGATACTACGGTTACATGTGGTCCGAAGTGCTGGCGATGGACATGGTCTCGCGCTTTGGCGACAATTTAATGAACACGGACATCGGCATGCTGTACCGCAAAACCATCCTGGAGCGCGGCGGCGAATTGCGTGGCAGAGCACTTGTGCGCAGTTTCCTTGGCCGTGAACCCAGCAGTCAGGCATTCTTCAACGAGATCAGTGGTGTACCTGCATCACTTTCTAAGCCATGAGCATCCTGTCTGACGGGCAAAATTTCGCAAAAAGCCGCTCAACATTGCATTTTGTAGAACGGGATTGATTGCATGTCCACCTACTTGATCAGAAGACTGTGGCAAATGATCCCCACGATGCTGGGGGTCATTTTGCTGGTCTTTTTGCTCTTCAATTGGGTCGCGGGTGATCCCGCCTATATTTTGGCCGGCAAAATGTCGAACCCGGAGCAGATTGCAAACATCCGCAAGCAGTTGGGCATCGACGAACCGATCTTTGTACAACTCTGGATCTTCATTAAACAAATTCTGACTTTTGACTTTGGCACGAGCTGGAGTACCGGTGAACCGGTCTCACGCATTCTGGCCACACGTCTGGGACCCTCGTTGACCCTGTTGATTCCCTTGACGATCCTGGAAACCACTATCGCGATAGCACTCGCGCTGGCCGTCGCACGTTTGCGCGGCTCGCTCACTGATCGCACGGTGATGATCGTCTGCACCATCGGGATGTCGATCAGCATTCTGGTATACATCATTGTCTTTCAATATGGCCTCGCCCACAAACTCGGCCTCTTTCCTGTGCAGGGCTGGGGAGAGGGTTTTTCAGAAAACCTGTTTCGTTATGCCGCACTCCCCATCCTGATTTTGCTGGCGGTCAGTCTCGCACCGAACTTGCGTCTCTTCCGCACGTTCATGCTCGATGAAGTCAATCAGGATTATGTGCGCACAGCGCGTGCAAAAGGCTTGAGCGAATCGCGCATCCTGTGGGTACACGTCTTGCGCAATGCCGGCATCCCCATCGTCACGCATGTGATGTCGAATCTGCCGGCGCTTCTGATCGGCGCGTTTCTGGTCGAGCGTTTCTTTTCCATTCCGGGTATTGGACGAGAAATCATTCTCGCGGTTGAGCGCAGCGATTTTCCTGTGATCAAGGCCATCACCGTTTATGTGGCTTTCGCAACCATGTTGTTTAACCTGCTGGCGGACTGGCTGTATCAAGTCATCGATCCGCGCGTCAAACTTCGGTGATCATGTTCGGCTCCCCTCAACACCTCTCCCCCGGTCTGTGGACGCTCGCATGGCGGCGATTGCGCACGGATCGTGTGGCGATGGTATCGCTCATCATCGTGCTTTCATTCATGGCGATGATTGCCTTCTCCATGAGCGGACTGATTGCCAACGATTGGGCAGATGAAGTTGCCGTCAATTATGCGCCGCCCAGCTTCATCGGCGCGCCATCTGCCAGCGCCCCTGAGCAAGCCCCAGACCTTTTCATCAAAGAAGCGCCGCCCCCGGAAAACCCGGTCGATCCGCTCAAAGATGTGATTCGCACCCTGCGCGCCGAGATCGCTGCAGAGCAATCTGCTGCAACCGGTGCCCTCAACCGTTATGGCATCACCGATCCGCTTGAAAAGGAGCTTAAGGAAATTCGCGGAAATCACCCCTACCTCGACGACGCCAGCATTTCCAAAAAACAAACGCTGCCATTTGGCGCAGACAAATGGGGGCACGACATCGTCAAGAAAACGATCAAAGGAGCGGAAACCTCGATCCTCGTTGGCTTTGTTGCGGCATTCCTGGCGACTTTTCTCGGCACCTTGTTCGGCGCATTTGCGGGCTACTTTGGACGCCGCGTGGATGATTTCTTCAACTGGTTCTACAACATTTTCACATCCATTCCATATCTGCTCCTGATTCTGGCAGTCGCTGCCGCGCTCCAACAGAAAGGGGTGACAACCATCATCCTGATTCTCGGTCTGACCGGCTGGACCGGCGTCTTCCGTTTGGTGCGTGCCGAATACATGAAACACAAGGAACGCGAATATGTACTGGCCGCCGATGCGATTGGCGCATCGCATGTCGGACGGATGTTTATCCATATCTTTCCAAACATCAGCCATGTCGCCCTGGTGCAAATGTCGCTGCTGGCTGTCGGCTTCATCAAATCGGAAGTTATTCTCAGCTTCCTGGGTTTTGGTGTACCGGTCGGCGTCGTGTCATGGGGCAGCATGTTGAATGAAGCGCAAAATGAATTGGTTCTTGGAATGTGGTGGCAACTGACGGCAGCAACCCTCGCGATGGCCGTACTCGTCACAGCGTTTTCGCTGTTCACGGATGCCTTGCGAGATGCGATTGATCCCAAGATTAAGTAACTTATTTACTGTGCTGCACCGCGGAGCAGTGAGGAAAACCGGGGTCAGCAGTCAAATATCGCGAAGCGAATTTTGACTCTGACCCTGAATTTTCCGAACCGCACTTACTGCGCACTGGAATTTTCAAACAATGAAGTAATTATGAATTCAACCGAAACACAACCTCTCCTCAGCGTCCGCAACCTGCGCGTCGCTTTTCGCATCGACAAGAAAAATTCTGTCGATGCAGTGAAGGGCGTTTCGTTTGACATCCCGCGCAACAAAACGGTTGCACTCGTCGGTGAATCCGGCAGCGGCAAATCTGTCAGTGCCCTGGCTGTAATGGGATTACTCCCCCAGGAAACAGCCGTCATTGATTCCCGTTCCTCCGTCTTTTTTGATGAGCAAGACCTGTTCGTCATGCCGTCCGCGCAACGACGCGCATTGTGTGGCAAGCGCATCTCAATGATTTTTCAGGAACCGATGTCTTCGCTTAATCCCGTTTTTACTGTGGGCTGGCAAATCGCGGAAGTTTTGCGCGTTCATCTCGGGATGACTGCAAATGAAGCTCGCAGCCGTACCGTCGCATTACTTGACGAAGTCGGCATTCCGGATCCGGCGATTCGTGTCGATTACTATCCCGGTCAACTATCTGGCGGTCAGCAACAGCGCGTGATGATCGCGATGGCGATCGCATGTGAACCGCAACTCTTGATTGCCGATGAACCCACCACGGCGCTGGATGTCACGATTCAAAAACAAATCATCGATTTGCTTCAATCCCTTCAGGTGCGACGACAAATGTCGATTTTGTTCATCACGCATGATCTGACGCTGGTTGCCGAAATTGCCGATCACGTCATTGTGATGCGCGAAGGCAGCATTCAGGAACAAGGCGATGCGCAGCAAATATTCGAACAACCCACCCACCCTTATACCAAAGCGCTGATGCTGTGCCGCCCACCGCACGATACGCGTCCCATGCGGCTCCTTACAATTGAAGATGTGATGCGAGACGATGCCGCTTCGGCCACCAACGCACCGATTGAACACTCAGCACATCGTATACGCGGCTATGCACATGACGACACCCCTTTGCTCGTCGTCAAACACCTGCAAAAAAGCTTTTATATGCGTGAAGGATTTTTCGGCCAGCGGGAATTTCAGGCGGTGAAGGATGTCTCGTTCACGCTGCCGCGCGGCAAAACGCTGGGCATTGTCGGTGAATCCGGCTCCGGCAAAACTACTATCGGCATGACATTGTTGCGTCTGCATGAACCCACGGGCGGCGAAGTGCTGTTCAACGGCGAGAATATTCTGACGATGCCTTATCGTCATTTCTTTGACATCAAGCGGCGTATGCAAATCGTTTTTCAAAACCCGTTTGCCTCCTTGAATCCGCGCTTCACCGTTGCCGACATTCTGCGCGAACCGATGCGCATTCACGGCATCGGCGAAGACGACCGAGAACGCACGGCGCTGTGTTTTAAATGGCTCGAACGCGTTGGCTTGCCGGTGGAAGCGTTTCATCGCTATCCGCACGAATTCTCCGGCGGCCAGCGTCAGCGCATTGCGATTGCACGCTGCCTGACCTTGCAGCCGGAAATTCTGGTGTGCGACGAATCCGTTTCCGCGCTCGATGTCTCGGTGCAAGCACAAGTGCTGAATCTACTGCAAGACTTACAGGACGATTTTGGCATCAGTTACATTTTTATCTCGCACGACCTGTCAGTTGTCCGCTACATGGCCGACCAGGTCATGGTCATGCATCAAGGTGAAGTCGTAGAGATGGCTAATTCAGATGATCTGTATCGTCATCCGCAGCACGTCTATACGAAGACGCTTTTATCGGCCATCCCCGGCGGCAAACCCTAGCAATAGCACCGTCTCTCGCAAGAAACACCTTGCTCGAGTGAACCGCGTCTTCTCCGTTAGCCCACTGATTTGACCGCACGAATCTCCGGTAAATTCCGCCAGTAGCCGTGCGTATCCATCCCGAAGCCAATCACGAACTTGTTAGGCACGGTCAAGCCCACCACGTCGGCTTCAACCGCTTTCTTTTTATCAATTTGCTTGTCCGCAAAAACGGCTAAAACAACGTCCCGCGCACCCATTGACAGCAGCCGCTGCTTGACCTCTGCCAGCGTCTCGCCTTCATCCAGAATATCGTCCAGTACAATGACCGTTCGATCTCTCACATTCTGGCGCGGGATCACTTTCCATTGCAGTTGTCCGCCCTTGTCATCATCGCCATAACGCGATACATGGATGTAATCGTATTCCAGCGGGAAGGTCAGTTGCGGCAATAACTGCCCCGTAAAAATGACCGCACCGCCCATCACCCCCAGCACCAGCGGAAACGCTGTCTCATCCGGTTGATCAAACCGCCGATTCAGTTCGGCGGCAACACGTGAGACGGCTGCCTGAACTGCCTGCGTGTCGTGAATCAGTTCGGTCTTTTTGAGTATCTCTTTTGCGCGCTGCCTGTGTTGTGCAAACATGATGCCTCCTGTGTTTTTCAGCGTTTATCGTACCACCATCGGACTTTCTTATGCCATTGCGACATGCATGCGGCTGATCCATCGCGCTTGCCGTGTCGCTGTTTTGTGACATTTCCTGCATCGTGATTGTCCTGACCGCTGAAGCTCTCCTGTATCATTGCGCCATTGCCCACTGCTTTCCCACGCTTGACCGATCATGCCCCCCCCTTCTGTCTCCCGCATTCAAGGTTTACGTCAGGCCATGCAGCGCCATCACATCGATGCCTGCGTGATCCTCAGCGCTGATCCGCACTTGTCGGAGTATTTGCCGCCGCCCTGGCAAAGTCGCGAGTGGCTGTCCGGCTTTACGGGGTCGGCAGGCACCTTGGTCGTGACGGCGCGATTCGCCGGTCTCTGGACTGACAGCCGCTACTGGGAACAAGCCGAAACCCAACTGGCAGGAAGCGGCATTGAACTGATGAAGCTGGCCGGTGCCAACCAAACGCCATACATCACCTGGCTTGCTGAAAATTTGCGTGCGGGGCAAACCGTCGCTGTCGATGGCATGGTGCTGAGCTGGTCGCTTGCGCGCCAGATGACGGATGCCTTCACCCCCTCGCTCATATTGCTGCGCACCGATATCGACTTGCTGGCAGACATTTGGGCTGACCGTCCCGCGCTGCCGACCACACCCGTGTATGAACACCCCATGCCGTTTGCCGACGTCAGTCGCGCCGCCAAACTCGCTGCCACGCGCCATGCGATGCGCCAGCATAATACCGATTGGCATTTTCTTTCCACGCTGGATGACATCGCCTGGCTTTTCAATTTACGCGGCAGCGATTTGAATTACAGCCCCTACTTCATCGCGCACGCATTGATCGGCCATGAACGCGCGACCCTGTTTGTCACGGCGGGGAAAGTCCCGCCGGATTTGCAAAGAACGCTTGCCAACGATGGCGTTGAACTGGCAGCGTATGACCAAGCCGCCGCCGCGCTCGCCGCCTTGCCACCGGATGCCCCCCTGCTGCTTGACCCACGCCGCGTCACGCTCGGGCTACGCCAATGCATCCCTTCGGCTGAAAAAATTGTCGATGCCATCAATCCGACGATTTTTTCCAAGTCACGCAAGACGGATGGGCAAATCGCGCATGTGCGCGCAACCATGGAACAGGATGGCGCAGCACTCTGCGAATTTTTTGCATGGCTTGAATCTGCGCTGTCCAATCCTGCTGAAACCATTGCCGAACTCACCATTGACGAACGCATTACCGCTGCACGCGCAAAGCGTCCGCATTTTGTTTCACCGAGTTTTGGCACGATTGCAGGCTTTAACGCCAACGGCGCGCTCCCGCATTATCACGCAACGAAGGGTCGCCACACCGCCATCACCGGAAACGGGTTACTCTTGATCGATTCTGGCGGTCAGTATTTTGGCGGCACGACTGACATCACTCGCACCATTGCGATTGGCGACGTGAGCGCAGAACAAAAACGTGATTTCACGCTGGTATTGAAAGGCGCGATTGCGCTGCTAGCCGCGCAATTCCCCCGCGGGGTACGCGCGCCGCTGCTGGATTCGCTGGCGCGTGCGCCGCTGTGGGCGGAAGGACTGGATTACGGCCATGGCACTGGACATGGCGTTGGCTATTTTCTCGGCGTGCATGAAGGGCCGCAATCGATTTCTTTCCACACACCGCCAGAGCCGCATACCGCGCTGGAACCCGGCATGATCACATCTGTTGAACCGGCCTTGTATCGTCCGGGTCAATGGGGTGTGCGCATTGAAAACCTCGCGCTCACCCAGGAAACGGATGAGGGTGATTACTTGCGTTTTGAAACTTTGACCTTATGCCCGATTGATACGCGCTGCATCGATGTCGCCCTGTTGGAACCGCGTGAACGTGCTTGGTTAAACGACTATCACGCTACCGTGCGTGCGCGGCTGCTGCCACATGTGGAGGGTGAGGCGAAGGCGTGGTTGGTAAAGCACACGACTGCGCAGTAGGTTTTCAGCGTTTTCTACCCCAGATCGGCATGTCCGTGCGGATCAAGATGCGTCATCACATCCAGCACCTTGTGTTTTTCCATAATACGACGACGCGCCGCGACTGCGATGTCATGTCCTTGCAGCACAGTGATTTTTGCATCGACTTCAAGATGCACGTCAACGATCGCGAAATCGCCGACACGCCGTGTGCGCAAATCATGCACGCCGCGCACGCCAGGCGTTGCGATCACCGTCTCGCGTATGGCGGCGGTTTCTTCTTCGGATACAGCGCGATCCATCAAATCATGCAGCGCTGACCAACTGAATCCCCAGCCCATCTTGCCGACTAACAATCCCACGACCAGCGCAGCAATTGGATCGAGCAAGGGGTAACCAAACATGTTGCCGATAATCCCCAGCGCCACCACCAGCGAAGACAAGGCATCCGAGCGCGCATGCCAGGCATTGGCCACCAGCATGGAGGAACGAATGCGCGTCGCCACCTTCAGCATGTAACGGAACAAAACTTCTTTGGAAATCAATGCGAGCAAGGCCACCCAAAGCGCCGCCTGGTGCACGGTAGGAATCAGGTCCGGCTCTTGCAGCTTTCGCACCGCCGCCCATAACATCCCGCCCGCCACAAAAAGCAGGAGCACCCCCAGCACCAGCGACGCCGCATTCTCATAACGATGATGACCGTAGTGATGATCGTCATCCGCTTCTTTCTGGCTGTGGTGTCCGGCAATCAGCACCACAAAATCCGCCATCAGATCAGACAGCGAGTGAATCGCATCCGCCACCAATGCCTGGGACTGCGCAAAAAGTCCGGCGGCCAGCTGCCCCGTCGTGAGCACCACATTCACCCACACGCTCACCCAGGTGCTGCGCCGACCCGCCGCCGTCGCTTCCGGCGTTTTCAACTCATACTCTTCCGGCAGCGCGTGGTTCGTCATGTTTTTGGGCAAGCCTTGTCATTGGGGCGTATTTACAGTCTGACTAGGATGATATGCGAGCCAGGCACGCTCGGCAACGACCTGCCCCCACCCAATTCAATAACCACACACGCCAAATGGCTGGTCTCCCCCACTTATTTTTCAGAAAACCCCTCCTTTATTCGATTTTTCAGCAAAAACGCTTCGCAATTGTTTGATTTTTTCGATTAGCACTCTTTATTAGAGAGTGCTAGAATGCGGCCATTGGTAATCTACTGGCAACCCATTTTGCAACTCATTGGGCAAGCCATAGCATTTTTGAAAGGAAATCAACGAATGAGCGCCGCGTCCGCAACATCAGCACTGATGCCGACGAGTCGTCAAGCTTTGACGCTTGGTTTTTCTGGCCAAATTGGCAATATTGACGCCTATATTTCTGTCGTCAACCGTTTACCCATGTTGAGCCAGGAAGAAGAATCCTCGTTGGCACGCCGCCTGCGCGACGATAACGATCTCGCCGCAGCGCAGCAATTAATTCTGTCCCACCTTCGCGTCGTGGTTTCCGTGGCGCGTGGCTATTTGGGCTACGGCTTGCCCCACGCAGATCTGATTCAGGAAGGCAATGTCGGCCTGATGAAAGCGGTCAAACGCTTCGACCCCGAGCAAGGCGTGCGACTGGTTTCTTACGCCGTGCACTGGATCAAGGCTGAAATCCACGAATTCATCCTCAAAAACTGGCGGATGGTCAAAGTCGCCACCACCAAAGCGCATCGCAAGCTCTTCTTCAATTTGCGCAGCTTCAAGGGCGATACTGAAACCATGTCACCGACGCAGGTGGAGGATCTCGCCAAAAAACTGAACGTCAAGCGCGAAGAAGTCATCGAAATGGAAACGCGCCTTTCCGGTCGCGACATCGCATTGGAAGCGCCCACCGATGACGAGGACGATCACTTTGCGCCCATCGCTTACCTCTCCACGGATGCCAGCGAGCCGACGCAAGTGCTCGAAGCGCGCGAACACGACAAGCTGCAAACGGAAGGGTTGGAATGTGCGCTGGAAAAACTGGATGCCCGTTCACGACGCATCGTCGAAGCCCGCTGGCTGGCGAAAGACGAGGGTTCGGGTGCCACGCTGCACGACCTCGCTGAAGAGTTTGGCGTGTCTGCCGAACGCATTCGCCAAATTGAAGTGGCTGCACTCAAGAAAATGAAAGGTGCGCTCGCAGCTTACGTATAAATCTGCAATAGGCAAAACAAAAAAGGCGCTGATTCAGCGCTTTTTTTGTTGGAAGGAAAACCGGGGTCAGAGTTTTTTTACGCGTAGCGTAAATTACTCTGACCCCGAATTTTCCGTGGCGCTTTTACTTTCGAAAAAATTTGAGTACTCCCCCCTTTTGCTTTTGGAAATCAGCGCTTCCACCAACGCACCTTCTCTTCCTCTGGTCGTTTCAAGAAGGCGCCTAGTAGACTCGCGTAGTTGGCATCGGGGGGTATTAGATCCTTCGCCTCAGGCGTATCGAACCGAACCTGGCTGATTCGCGGCGCAGAGCCGCCCACCTCTGATTTGAAACGTTTAACCAGTATTTCTCCATGTTCCCTCAGGTCGTTGCACAGCAGGTGCGAGAAGAAGATCAGATCGTCCAAGTAAGAGGCGATACCGCGAACGGCATCGGGATACTCTTGGTTCAAGTGACCATCACCATACGACAGCCCGAAGTACATGCAAACCAAATTAGCACCTTCAGGAAACGTGCTGGCACGGAACTCCGAAATAAGTGTGTTGCGTTTGGCGATGAGAGCATTGAGCCGATCAACTGTTCCCGTTAGAGATATGACTAGGTTGAGTGGACGTCCTGCAGTGGAGAGTTTCGTTAGCACCAACTCGATAAGTTGTGCCACAGGGAGAGAAACGGGTTCTAGCGTTTGGAAATCTGCTTGGAAGCGATGTTGCGCATCACCTTGAATGAAGCCTGCATCTCGCTTAAGCTTGTACTCGCGCAACTTGGCCTCCTCCTCTGTATGGCGCTCAAGTAAAGAGCGCACATGCTGCTTCTTTAAAGCCAACAAGGAGTTGACGATAGAGAAGGCAACCGAGATCGCTGCATTTACGTTACGTATCTCGGCAAGAAGGTCGTCCCGCCGCTTTGTGCGCTTTGCAATCAATTGTGCCGCATAAGCACCGCCGAAGGCACCAGCGAGGGCGCCGAGCAGAGATGTAGTAAAGGCAGAGTTGGCAAAATTTTTGACTGCCTCCCAAGTGAGAAACTGTTCCGGCATTAGTGTATGTAAGAAATTTAAAGCTCGCCGAGGTTGGGATTAAGAACAAGAGGGTCTGATACTTGTTTTAGAACTTAGGGTGTCATAATAACATCGTTGTACGCTTAACGACGTAACAAACCAAAACCCCTGAAACCTGCATACGTACTGGCTTCAAGTATAGCTCATGCCTCCACTTACCCAGTCACAAAGCGCGCTTGCTGCGTTTGTTTATCCACGCTTCACAAACCGCACCACCGCCTCGTCCTTAACCCCGCGCGTCGATGCAAACTTGAACGCATGCCCATACACCACTTCAACCGTAAGCGGCATGAAGCCATTCGGATCGCGCATCGTTTCCAGCGCCTGCATCACACGCGCCCCTTGAGCACGACTCAATAATCCGCGCCGCCGCTGTATCAACGGATTGCCGCCGAAGGCGCGCACATCAGCGACAAGATCTTTCGCGTTTTCATACGTCAGCGTGATCGTTTCGCGATCCATCACCGGCGAAGGAAAACCTGCGGCCAACAATTGATCGCCTACATCGTGCATGTCGGCAAAGGCCAGTGTGTGCGGGGCATCGTCAATCAAAGCAAAAGCATCCCGCAATTCTTTGAACGTGTCGATGCCGAAGCACGAAAACATCAACGCGCCTTCAGGCCGCATGATGCGATACCATTCCTGAAAAACGCTAAAAGGCTGTGGATGCCATTGCAAGGCCAGGTTCGACCAAAGTAAATCCACGCTGTCATTCGGCAAGGACGTTGCAGCAAAATCCGCCTGGAACAAGCTTGTGCGATCCTTCCTGAAGAACTGACCAATCCACCGCTGCCACGGCGACTTCACGGCCGCCAGCGCTTTCGCTAAGGCGAGCATGGCGGCGGAGACGTCCAGACCGATCATCCTGGCTTTCGCGTAACGCTGTTGCAAAGCCAGCAGATCGTCGCCTTCTCCACACCCTGCATCGAGCACCACCTGCGGCACGATACGCAATACATCCAGTCGCTCTTGCATCCGGCCTGATATTTCGCGCCGCAAAAATTCGGAACCCGCCACACGCAAGGGATGGGCAAAAAGTTTGGCGACGCGCGCCGGATCGATGGCGTTCTGCGTTGGCTCAGATAAGTGAACAGATGGCACGGTATGCTCGACAAGTGCGATAATTTCGACAGTTTACTTCCCGAACGCCACTTTTTGATGCTTTCTTCATTCAACCGCTTAACCCGCCAACTTCACCATGGCATTGCTGCCGCGATGCCATCGTCTTGCGCGCTTTGTGGCGTGGATGCAAAAGAAGCCCTCTGCGAAGGCTGCCAATTGCAGTTCTTGCGCGAACACCCCGCGCGCTGCGTGCAATGCGCCAACACACTGCCACACGCCCTCGCGCATGACAGCCACGTCTGCGGTTCGTGCCTGAACGACCCGCCCGCGTTTGATGCCACCATCGTTGCTGCCAATTACACTGCACCCATTGATCAATTGGTTCTCTCGCTCAAATTCGCTGGCCAGCTGGCGCTCGCTCCCCTTTTTGCGAATCTGCTGCACGCTTCATGGCAGCGTGAACAGCGCGACGCGCTTCCTTCACTGCTGACGATTGTGCCACTGGGTTCAGAAAGATTGATTCAGCGCGGCTTTAACCAGGCGCTTGAAATTGCGCGCCCGCTCGGGCGCGCCTTGGCACTTCCGCTACTGCCGCAACTCGTTTCCCGCGTGCGCGAAACCGTGGCGCAATCTTCACTGCCACCTGAAGAACGACGAAAGAATGTCCGTCGCGCTTTTACCCTCTCGAATGAGGCTGCCGCACATATCAAAGGCGAGCATGTCGGTGTGGTCGACGATGTCATGACCACGGGTGAAACTTTGCATGAGCTGGCGGCCACCCTCAAAAAAGGCGGCGCGGCGCGCGTTACCAATTTTGTTTTTGCGCGCGCCCCATTGTAAGTTTGAGTGTCACAAAATAATATGGCAGAGAAATATTTGTCTCCATCTCCTTTCCTCCCCTTTTTTTAGGAAGGAAGGTTGGTGTGGAGGTGCGCTGCTCGTTCAAGATGAGCACATAAAATCTGATACAACACCCCCACCCTAGCCCTCCCCCTGATAGGGGGAGGGGAATAATATTTTGAGCATCGCAGAAGTATATAAATCTCAGCAAGGAGAATATTGTGTTTCACGTTGTGCTGGTCGAACCCGAAATTCCGCCGAATACCGGCAACATCATCCGCTTGTGCGCGAACACTGGCGCACAATTGCATTTGATCGAACCTCTAGGCTTTCCGCTGGAAGATGCGAAGATGCGCCGCGCAGGACTGGACTATCACGAATACGCCACCATGAAAGTGCATCGCAACTGGGATGCGTTCATCCTGAGTGAAGCGCCCGATCCGGATCGCGTGTTTGCGCTCACCACGCATGGCGCAACGTCTTTTGCCAGCGTCACATTTCGCCCGGGCGATGTTTTTGTTTTTGGCTCGGAAACGAAGGGCTTGCCCACCGACTTGCGGGACAGCTTTCCGGCAGCGCAGCGCATTCGCTTGCCGATGCGCCCGGACAATCGCAGCCTCAACCTCTCCAATGCCGTAGCGGTTGTCGTGTATGAAGCCTGGCGACAAAATGGTTTTGCTGACGGCCTTTAACGCACGCCACAACAAAGTGCTACACTGCTTTTCGATTGCAACTGTGTTGCATAAGGCGCGCCATGGATCCGGTTCTTTTTTACATTTTGCTTGCCGCTTTCATTTCGGGCGTGGTCAGCCTGACGGCGGCGGCACTTTTTTCATTTGCCCTGCTCACAAAAATAGTCGAGCGCATGGTCAGCCTGTCGGTCGGCATCATGCTTTCAACCGCTTTTTTGCATTCGCTCCCGGAAGCCTTTGAATCCCAGGTCGACCCGCACCGCCTCTTTTTGACGCTTTTGGCTGGCTTACTCGGTTTTTTTCTGCTGGAGAAACTGGCGATCCTGCGGCATTGCCATCACCATGAACATGACTGCTGCCACCATCATCATGGACATGACGCCCGCCAGGCAGGCAAATCCGGCTGGATGATTTTGATCGGGGACGGTTTTCATAATTTCACCGATGGCATTCTGATCGCTGCCGCTTTTTTAGTCGACACGAAGCTGGGCATCATGACCAGTCTTGCGGTGTTTGCCCACGAAATCCCGCAGGAAGTGGGCGATTTCATCGTGCTGCAAAATGCGGGGTTTTCCAGAAAAAGGGCTTATGTTTATAACTTGATCTCCAGCCTGATGGCGCTCCTTGGCGGTTTGCTCGGTTATTTCGCCTTGGCCAATGCCAGCGGCCTCATTCCTTACGCACTGGTGCTGGCTTCCAGTGGCTTCATCTACATCGCTGTCAGCGATCTGATGCCACAAATGCAACGCCATATCTCCTGGAGGGAATCCGGCACACAAGTGATGCTGATTGCCCTTGGTGTTCTCATCGTGTTTTTGTTAACCGGCCACTTGCATTCCCATTAAAGCACACTCTTTTTGTGTGCCTTTGACAATTTTCCGGTTTTCTTTCCGGATTAGGCTCCCGCCCCCGCCGACGTGATCAGTTTGACGCTGCAAGCTTGAACAAGCTATAATCTCAGGCTCCCATTCGCCCGGGAACCCATAATAAGGATGCGTCCGCAATGCACGGAACCACCATTTTGTTAATTAAGGGCGTTTACACACTTAGGAAGTCAACATGAAAACCTTTTCCGCTAAGGGACACGAAGTCCAGCGCGAGTGGTTCGTGATTGACGCGACGGATAAAATTCTCGGCCGTGTCGCCAGCGAAGTGGCACGCCGTCTTCGCGGCAAACACAAACCGGAATTCACTCCGCACGTCGATACCGGCGATTTCATTATCGTCGTCAATGCGAGCAAGCTGCGCGTTACCGGTACCAAAGATAACGACAAAAAATACTATCGCCATACCGGTTATCCGGGTGGCATCAAAGAAACCACTTTCCAGAAAATGCAAGAGCGTTTTCCGGGTCGTGCGCTGGAAAAAGCCGTCAAAGGCATGCTGCCGAAAGGCCCGCTTGGCTATGCGATGATCAAAAAGCTGAAAGTCTATGCAGATGGCACCCATCCGCACACTGCGCAGCAACCCAAAGCACTTGAACTGTAAGGAGCAGACATGATCGGTAACTATAATTACGGAACCGGCCGTCGCAAGAGTGCTGTTGCGCGCGTGTTCATCAAGGTCGGCACCGGCCAAATCGTCGTTAACGGCAAGCCCGCTAATGAATATTTTTCCCGCGAAACCGGTCTGATGGTCATCCGCCAGCCCCTGGCACTGACCAACAACATGGAACGCTTTGACATCAAGGTCAACGTACATGGTGGCGGCGAATCCGGCCAGGCTGGCGCTGTACGTCACGGGATCACCCGCGCCCTGATTGACTACGATGCAACCCTCAAGCCTACCCTCTCCAAAGCGGGTCTGGTGACCCGCGATGCACGTGAAGTGGAACGTAAAAAGGTTGGTTTGCGCAAAGCTCGCCGCGCCAAGCAGTTCTCCAAGCGCTAATCGCTTCCGCACGGTTCGTCCGAGCAAACAAAAAGCCGTTTGGCATATGCCACACGGCTTTTTGCTTTTTTGACTCGTAGCCTTTTCACACTGGTACAATGACAGGCTGATGGGTATCTGTACCAAAGGGGAGTAATGATAAAAGTTGGCATCGTTGGCGGAACAGGTTACACGGGCGTCGAATTATTGCGCCTGCTCTCTGCCCACCCTCACGTTCAATTGGTCTGCATCACTTCGCGCAAGGAAGATGGCATTGCCGTCTCAGACATGTTTCCCTCCCTGCGTGGCCGCGTTGACCTGAAATACGTCATGCCGGATTGTGCTGATTTGACGGCTTGCGATGTCGTCTTTTTTGCGACGCCCCACGGCGTCGCCATGACGCAAGCCCCAAAACTCGTTGCGGCCAATATCAAAATCATCGATCTGGCTGCGGATTTCCGCCTGAAAAACACGGCAGATTTTGAAAAGTGGTACAAGATGCAGCACATCTGTCCAGATATTCTGGAAGAAGCGGTATACGGCCTGCCAGAAATCAACCGCGAAGCCATCAAAAAAGCGCGTGTCATCGGCTTGCCCGGCTGTTATCCAACCTCCATCCAGTTGGGCTATGCGCCCTTGCTGGCGCAAGGAAAACTGCTCGTGAATGAATCGGCCTTGGTATCGGACTCCAAATCAGGCGTCTCCGGTGCTGGCCGCAACCCCGAAGTGCACACCCTTTTCGCGGAAGCGGGGGACAATTTTCACGCATATGGCGTTGCCGGACACCGCCATTTGCCTGAAACCGTGCAAGGCTTGCAAGCCATTGCGGAAGGCCGCCCCATCGGCCTGACTTTCGTGCCACACCTTGTGCCGATGATCCGCGGCATTCATTCGACTCTGTATGCGACCATCTTGCCGGAAGCACGTCACATTGACTTCCAGGCGCTGTATGAAAACTATTATCGCGATGCTTTTTTCGTCGATGTCATGCCTGCTGGCAGCCATCCCGAAACTCGCACGGTACGCGCATCCAACTTTGTGCGTATCGCCGTCCACCGGCCGGGCGGTGGCGATACGCTGGTGATTCTGGTTGTCGAAGATAACCTTGTCAAAGGCGCCGCTGGTCAAGGCGTCCAATGCATGAATCTGATGTTTGGCCTCGATGAAACGACCGGGCTGCAACATACCCCCATCATTCCATAAGGCTTTTCTATGAAAAAAAACCTTTTGCTTCGCCGCATGTCCATTTCAGCACCCAAGATGCAAATTCGCAGCCAATTGCCGCTGCCGATCCGCTTCGTCTTTTGGGTGCTTGTCTTGGCCGTGGCCGGTGCCGCCGCACTGTGGGCGTATGACATGGGGAGAAGCTTTGCTGGCCTTGGCCCCACCGCTAACGGTCAGGTTGATGCCTTGGATACGCGCGTCAAACAGCTGGAACTGGATCGGGAGCGACTGATTAGCGAACTCAATGCTGCCGCTTCTGAAATCAACATTGAGCGCGCGACGCAAAAACCTTTTCAAGACCAAATCAAAGCGCTGGAACTGGAAAATACGAAGCTGAAAGAAGACTTGTCATTCTTTGAAAGTTTATTGCCTACCAACACCGGTGCCAAAGGCATCAGCATCCAGAGCCTTTCTCTGGAACTGGTCAACCCGAACCAGGTTCGCTACCGTATCTTGGTGACACAGGGTGGTGGTAAAAGAGACAAACGCGAATTCTATGGCCAGCTCCAGCTGGTTGTCACTGTTTTGCAGGAGGGAAATAGTGCTATGATTACCTTCCCAAAAGACAGAACGGCTGATGCAGAAAAGTACAACTTCCGTTTCAAGCATTACCAACGACTGGAAGGCACCTTAACTTTGCCGGCAGGCGCGATTATCAAATCGGTGCAAGCCAAAATTCTGGAAAGAGGCCAAGTTCGTGCACAACAATCGGCCAGTTTATAAGTGAGGGAGAAACAATGTTTAACCGCAAACCCAAAAACTCCATCGATACGCTTATTGGTGCCACTACCCGTATCCAGGGAGATATTCGCTTTTCGGGCGGCATGCGCATCGACGGCCACGTTAAAGGCAATGTCGTTGCTGAATCAGGCGAATTGAGCCTGTTAGTCATTTCGGAAAATGCCCGCATTGAAGGCGAAGTCCGTGTGGCGCACCTTGTCACCAACGGCGAAATCAACGGTTCTGTTTTTTCTTCCGAAATGCTTGAAATGCAGCCTCGCGCGCGCATTACCGGCGACGTGAATTACAAAAAACTGGAAATGCACGCGGGTGCCTTGGTATCGGGCAAACTCTCACACGAGCAATCGCCGGAACCCATCCTCCAGTTGGCAATGGCCTCCAAAGCATAATTTTGGCTTCAGTTTTATAATGGTGTCATTCTTTACCCCACAGGAGCCATTATGAATGCAGTGATCGAAAGCCCTGCCCCGATCAACTTTACTGACAGTGCTGCCAATAAGGTTGCTGAACTCATTGCCGAAGAAGGCAATCCCGAATTGAAATTAAGGGTATTTGTACAAGGCGGCGGTTGTTCCGGCTTCCAGTACGGCTTCACCTTTGACGAAACTGTCAATGATGACGATACCACGATGGTCAAAAACGGCGTCAAGCTGCTGATCGATTCCATGAGCTACCAGTACCTGGTCGGCGCTGAAATTGATTACCGCGAAGGTCTGGACGGTGCGCAATTTGTCATCAAAAACCCCAACGTCTCCACCACTTGCGGCTGCGGTTCTTCGTTCGCGCCGTAAATTTTCGGTTCAGATTAAAAAAGGGCGCTTTGGGCAGCGCCCTTTTTTATGTCCACGAGATGCTCGCCTTTAAGCGGGATGCCACGCTCCCAGCACGCGCGCCCCTTTCGCCCCCGTGACCTCCGGCAAATTGCCGGGCTGACGAATGCAAAACCGGTGGGCAAGCCACGCAAAGGCCATGGCTTCGACATGATTGGGCGAAACCCCCAGTTCAACTGTTGATGCAACCAAGGCCTTGCGCTTGCGTGCGTGCAATGCCATTTGCAACTGCCGCACCAAATGTGTGTTGTGTGCGCCGCCACCACAGACATACACGGCAGCGACGTCCGGCGCAGCAACGACAATCGCGTCCGCAATGGTTGTCGCCGTCAATGCCGCCAGCGTGGCTTGCACATCTTCAGGGCGTGCGTCGACAAAATCCTGCACCTTTGCGTGCAGCCATGCCTCGTGAAAAAGATCACGTCCGGTGCTCTTCGGCGGCGGTAGCGTAAAAAATGGTTCTTGCTGCATCGCCGCCAACAGCGCGGGGATGATCTTGCCGCTCGCCGCCCATGCGCCATCAACATCGTAGCTTGCGCCACGCTGCCGCATCATCCACGCATCCATCAACACATTGCCCGGACCCGTGTCATATCCCGCAACCGTGCCGCCCGCATGCAGCACACTGATGTTCGCCATGCCACCGATGTTGACCACAACACGCGTTTCTTTGGAAGAGGCAAACACCGCCTGATGAAAGGCAGGCACCAACGGCGCACCTTGCCCGCCCGCTGCGATATCGCGGCTGCGGAAATCCGCAATCACGTCGATGCCCGTCATCTCTGCGAGCAATGCGGGATTATTGATTTGGCGCGTAAACCCCAGATCGGGACGATGCCGAATCGTTTGCCCATGCGCACCAATCGCGCGCACTTTTTTTCGATCACCCTTCGACTGCTCCAGTATTCGTGAAACACATTCTGCATAGTGATGCACCAAGGCATTCGCTGCGCGCGCCTCACGTTCAATTTCATGATCGCCGGGCGTTTGCAAAGCCATCAAGCTGGTGCGCAATTCGGAAGGGAAGGGAACGTAAGCAGACGCGCGCATGATCAGCGCGCCACCGGAATAGTCGTCGGGAATGGCAAGCAAAGTACCATCGACACCATCCACGCTGGTGCCGGACATCAGCCCAATGTAGAAGTGGGTGGATTTTGCCTGAACGCTCATACCGTTTCCCCATCACGCAGTCGGCACAAGGTGTAAAACGGTGAAAATGCGATGATGCTGGTGCAGTCACCGCACCTCATCATTTTTTCGCGACTTTCACCGGTTTGAAATCTGGGTTGAGTACGGCAAAGCGATGTTCCATTTCTTCGGCCGCCTTGCGGAATTTTTCCAGCTCTGCAGATCTCAGTGGTGGCGCTTCTGGCATCACGATTGCCCTGGGATTTACCTGTGCTTTCCCGACGCGGAATTCGTAATGAAGATGCGGGCCTGTCGATACGCCCGTCGAACCGACATAACCGATGATGTCACCCTGCCGAACCTTTGCACCTCTTCGCATGCTGCTGACAATCCGACTCATGTGACCGTACGCAGTCGAGTAAGAACCCCAGTGCTTGAGCACAATCATTTTGCCGTAGCCGCCTTTCCACCCCGAGAACGCTACCGAACCATCGGCAGCCGCTTTGATGGGCGTGCCCGACGGTGCCGCAAAATCGATGCCCTTGTGCGCTCGACTATATCCGTACACCGGATGGCGGCGTACGCCAAAGCCGGATGAAATGCGCGTGAAGGCTACGGGCGATTTGAGGAAAGCTTTTTTCTGCGGCTTGCCATTGAAGTCGTAGTAACCGCCCAGCTTCCCATCTTGCGATTCGTACCAGACCGCTTGATGAGGTCTGCCTGCATTCACATATTCTGCAGCCAGAATGCGCCCCGAACGAATGTAAGTGCCGTTTTGCCAGAAAGTTTCGTACACCACACTGAAGCTATCGCCGCGACGCAAATCGGAACGGAAGTCGATCTGTGTCGCAAATATATCGACAAAGCGACTGGTCACCGGATCCGGTACGCGTGCAGCATCAGTTGCGCCAAACAATGAGGATTGAATCACGCCCGTGCGCATTTCGATGCGCTTTTCGAGGGCTGTCGAAGCGTCTGCGGCGATGAAACCATTTTCGTTGCGCGTCACAACGATATCCTTCGCCTCCCCCGCTCTGCCTTCTGACACTTCCATGCTCAGCCAGAGCAGCTCGCCCACGCCAGAAACTTTTGCTTGGACGACCCGCCCCGCCTTCAAGCGCAACAGTTGGCTGGCCGTGCGATCAGATCGAATAAAGGTCATTGCGGCAGGATCGCTGACGCCCATACGCGCCAGTAAGGCCCACAGCGTGTCACCGGAGAGCACGCGCTCCTCCCGCACATACTCTTGTCCCAATTGCGTTTCGAATTCTGCAATCTGATTGGAAATGTCCGGCAAAGCCAACTCTTGTGTAACAATCCGCGTAGGCAAGTCCTCTTCTTCTGCCGCTCCCGGTGCTACCGCAACGGCACCAAACGCACACACGGCCAAAAAAAGGCCGATGGATGACACAATCCGCGCTTTGCGTGTTGTTCCTAGGAAGATTTTCTTGGTGATGTCCAATAAATGCATGAATTGGCGTGGCTGATGCAATCAGTTAAAATTTCGTGTTTTTTGCGACATTTTCTTGCTATTATTTCCACTTGCCAGCTAGCAACGCAATCGGTCTCAATAGTGCGGCCAATCAT
>QZKY01000014.1 GCA_003605115.1 Oxalobacter sp. | reverse complement strand
AAATTTTGAGTTGAAGGCTCGGCGTTAAAATTTCTCTCCCCCTCTCCCCTTGTGGGAGAGGGTTGGGGAGAGGGGTTGTATCGCAAACTTTGCCGTGCCAAAGGAAAAACCGTGGTCAGCAGTTTTATTTTGCGCAGCACAACAGCCGATTTAGGCTGTTGCGGCGAATGCTAACATGAGCATAGCGAATGTTAAGCGAAGTGGCCGGAGTCAAAACTTCGGACTCTGACCCCGAATTTTTCCGGGTTCGAAGCAGAATAGATTTTGTTGTAGGTTGGGTGTACTGGATGTGGCTTGGTGGCAGGTGAAACCGTGGTCTGTCCCCTATTGCTGTTATTCTCTATTATTCTAAAAATAGAAGGGAAATGCTGATGCGAGGAGTGCCCAAGAAAATAATTTTCATTCTATGCATATCTTGTTTGATTGCGATTACTACGGCGTGTGATAAGTCAAAGAGTAAGTCGGATGAGATATCGCATTCAGCATCCGTCGTTCAGCAAAGCCAATCAGCTCAGAGAGTGGCATCGGTGGATAAGGCGCATGTTGAAAAAATTGAGCAAAATAAGATCGCAGTTGTTCGTCGAGCAGCAGAAGACGGCAATGCTGAAGCACAAGAGTTGATGTGCAGGAACTATGTGTCTGGGTATGGTGGAACGGTGGACTATCACAAAGCTTTTTCATGGTGTCAGAAATCTGCAGATCAAGGAAGAGCTGGAGCGCAGTACGTTTTAGGCTGGATGTATAAGTATGGATTAGGCGTTGAAAAAAATGATTCGCAAGCGGCAAGCTGGTTTAAGAAGGGGGCTGATCAAGGTGATTTAGATGCGCAATGTGATCTCGGTTCGGCATATGTAAAGGGGCGAGGTGTTTCGAAGGACGTCGGGCATGGAATGCAGTTGATATTGGCTTCTGCAGAAAAGGGATTACCCAAGGCGCAATACTTCATGGGGGCGGCGTATATACATGCTGTGGGGGTTGAGCGGGATTATAGAAAAGCAATGGGGTGGAATCGAAAAGCTGCAGAGCAAGGTTACATAGATGCTCAAAGAGTTCTTGGTATTGCGCATCAAAAGGGGGATGGGGTAGAAAAGGATTTGGTTCAAGCACATAAATGGCTCAGTTTAGCGGGAGTAGAAAATGGCGATGCCAAGAAAAGAGCTAAACAACTTGAGCAGGAAATGTCAGCAGCTCAGTTGCAACTTGCAAAAGAAATGGCGCTGAGATGGAAATCTCAGCGGAAAGTTCAGAATTGAGGGAAAAATGGGATCAGCAACTGCCTTGAAATATTTTCTGTAATAGCCACTCGGCATAAAGAATTTATTTCTGATTTAATAATAGGGGACAGACCACGGTTTCTAGTTAAGGTTTCTCAAACCTCCCCACCACCTTATTCTTCTGCACCTTATCCCACACAAACACCTGCCCATTCATCGCGACATAAACCCCCTGCGGCAAAGTTTGCGCGGCGGCGCAGGCGAATCCTAAATTAAACAGCGCATCGGAATCCTTCATTTCAAATGGAATCATCGCGCCGGTGAGCACAATCGTCTTGTTGAGTTTGGCTGCGCCGAGCACTTGCGCAGTTTCGGGCATGGTGTCGGTGCCGTGGGTGATGACGATGTGTGATTCGATGGCGAGTTGGCAGGCGGCAAGCACTTTCTTGCGATCTGCGTCTTGCATGTGGAGCGAATCGAGCAGCATCAAGGGTTCAATGATGTAAGGTACGGTGACGCGTGCTTGCGTGAGCATTTGCGGCAGATGGGTTTCGGCAAACGTGAGTTCGCCTGCAAGGGCGTGGTAGTGTTTGTCGAGCGTACCGCCGGTGGCGATGATGCGGAGAGTCATAAAACTCCTCGTGTTGAAAAGCGGCGCGGTTTTCAACAATTGGGGTCAGAGTAAATTTTTCTTCGAAAAATAAAACTCTGACCCCAATTGTTGAGTAATTTACGCCGCGGTTTATAAAACGCTGACCAATTATCTCTCAAATAAACGCCTTCTTGCGCGTGGCACGCGAATGGTGCCACATCTGGTTCCATCCCGGCGGCCAGGGCAAGTCAAGGCCAGCGTAATCCGGGACATTGTTGCGCACGGGATGCACAGGAAGCGGTCCGGGCGCGAGCGGATCGCGATCACCGAGATCGAGGCTGTACATGTAGTTCGGTAGCAGCGCATTGCACACGGCCTTGAACCAGTTTGTGTGATCGTCGTCGCGCCCGAGTGCTTGTGCCAATCCTTCCGGGTCAAACTTTGCCAGACTGTGAACGAGTTCATCGGTGTCAGCGCCGGGACTGTCGCCCCAACCCATCACGGGATTGAAAATGTAATCGGAGCCAGAGCCGTACCAGCCTTCGCGCCAGGGACGATAAATCCAGTTGCGTGTGCCGGTAAACAAATGCCAGCGCCAGTGCATGCCGGAAGGGCGCGGCCAGGAATGTAAATATAATCTTTCGTAGCCCGCAGCGTGCAATTCGCGCACCATGGCCATCAGGCGCGCATGCGGTGTGCGGTCCGGTGCAGCAAGCCGAAAACGAATCGGCTCGCCATCGGCATGTTCGAGTTCGTCGGAAGATAAATTCAGATCGAGCACCTTGGCTTCGCTGCCAAAGCGCGCGGATACCCAGCCCGTCAAGAGATTGACAGCCGTGAGCACGCCATACCCGCGAAAGCGGTGAAAGACAAGCGTGCCGGGGGCGATGGGTTTCATGTGGGCGATGGGAAAAAATGAAAAATTATTTTATATCGTCGTTGTCAGAATGCGGCGCGGCGTAGGGCGATATGTCTGGCTGATGCTTCAACAATTCTGCCCGACGCGCAGGCGTTTCCAGACTGATGCGACCCAGCGCGCCCGTGCGGAAATCCTGCAAAAGATGGTGCGCTGCGCGCTCTAGATCGAGATCGCCACCGCGCATTCGCAAGCTGCGTTTTTGCGCCACCGCTTCCAGTACGCCCACGCCATCGACCTTGACGGGGTCGAGGCCGTAACGCGCGTTAAGCATTTGCGGGTAATGCACAAGCAATTGCTCGGCGAGGAAGACGGCGATTTCTTCTTCAATGAGCGCGTTTACGCCCACCGCATGACAGATGGCAAGCATTAAACCATCGGTCGGATATTCAATTTTTGGCCAGAGCATGCCGGGCGTGTCGGTCAGATAAATATCCTTGTTCAACATCAGGCGCTGCTGGGATTTGGTGACAGCGGGCTCATCGCCGACTTTGGCGACGCGCTTTTTCAACAGCGCATTCATCAGCGTGGATTTGCCGACGTTGGGAATGCCCATGATCATCATGCGCAAGGGTTTGGTCGGTTGGGCACGGTGCGGCGCGAGGGTTTTGCAAACGGCTGGAATTTTCGCAACCTCTGCGGGTATGCGCGTGGTAATGGCGATGGCGGTGACGCCCGGTTGGGCATTGTAATAAGCCAGCCATTCCTGCGTGGCGACGGGGTCAGCAAGATCGCTTTTGTTCAATATTTTCAGACAGGGGCGCTGTCGATGTTTGCGCAGCTCATCAACCATCGGGTTTGAGCTGGCTTGCGGAATGCGTGCATCCAGCACTTCGATCACCAGATCGGTGATCTTCATGGTTTCCTCCGCCTTTTTGCGGGCGGCATTCATGTGTCCCGGGAACCATTGGATGGCCATGTGCGCTTTCTTTAACTTTCTTTAAATTTGTCCAGCCAGCGTGCCGATGTGTGCGACGGCGCTGTTCGCCAGAGAGACGAGGTTGTAGCCGCCTTCCAGAAAACTCACGACACGGCCGTTAGCATATTGATCGGCAACGTCCATCATCTGTTGCGTGATCCAGGCGTAATCCGCTTCCACCAGCGCCAGATTGCCCAGCGTGTCATTGCGGTGCGCATCGAATCCGGCGGAAAAATAAATCAGTTGCGGCTTGTGACGATGCAGCGCAGGCAGCCAGTGTTCGTTCACCACTTCGCGCACTTTGGTGCCATCGGCGCGAGCCTGCAGACCGATGTTCACCAGATGGTCTCGCTGGAACCGGCCGCCTGCCATGGGATACAGGAAAGACTGATAAAAGCTGACCATCATCATGCGCGGCTCATCGGCGAAAATATCTTCGGTGCCATTACCGTGGTGCACATCAATGTCTACAATCGCCACGCGCTCCAGACCGCGCACTTCCATTGCATACTTCGCGGCGATGGCGGCATTGTTGAACAGGCAGAAGCCCATCGGCGTATCGACATTGGCGTGATGTCCGATGGGGCGCACAAGGCAAAAAGCATTTTTGATCTTGCCGTCAATGACGGCGTTGGTGGCGTCAATACCGGCTCCTGCGGCACGCAAGGCCGCATCCCAGCCATACATGTTGAAGGACATGCCGCCCACGCTGCTGTATTCATTCGGGTTGCTGGGGATGTTGGCGCGCACTTTTTCAACGAGCTTGGGGTCATGCACCCGACACAAATCCGCTACCGTGGCTTCCGGTGGAATACGGTAATCCAGCACGCGATCCAATCCGGCGGCGATCAAGGCGTTTTCAATCGCATCGATGCGCGCGGGGCATTCCGGATGCGAGTGCGAAATTTGATGCAGCTTGCAGAGTGGGTGGGTATAAAGTGCTGTTTTCATCATGACAGGAACCCTTATACGTTGTTGGTATGCTGCGCCAGTGTTTGAATGTGTGCAACGGCGCTGGTGGCGAGCGATGTGAGATTGTAGCCGCCTTCCAGAAAGCTCACGATGCGGCCTTGCGCATATTGATCCGCCACGGCCATGATTTCCTTCGTGACCCACGCATAGTCATCTTCAACAAGATTCAGGCCGCCAATCGGATCATCGCGATGCGAATCGAACCCCGCAGAAAAAAAGATGAATTGCGGCTGGTATTCATGCAACGCAGGGAGCCAGTCTTCGGTGACGAGGGTGCGCATGGTTTCGCCGCCTTGACCCGCTTTCATGGGCACGTTGATCATGTGTTTGTGTCGACGTTCGCCGCCGCAAAACGGATAGAGGAATTGTTGATAAAAGCTGACCATCATCGCTCGCGGCTCGTTTGCAAAAATGTCTTCCGTGCCGTTGCCATGATGCACGTCGATATCCACGATTGCCACGCGTTCCAGCCCGCGCACTTTCAACGCATGCATGGCTGCAATCGCGACATTGTTGAAGACGCAAAAGCCCATTGCGGTGGCGGCGTTGGAGTGATGGCCGATGGGGCGCATCAGGCAAAACGCGTTGCGGATTTCACCGGCAAGGCAGGCGTCGACGGCAGCGATGCCCGCACCGGCCGCGCGCAAGGCTGCATTCCACGAGTGCATGTTGAGCATGATTTCATCCACGGGCCAATATACGTCGGGTCGCAAGGGCGTGTTTTCGCGAATTGTGTCAATGTAGTCCGCGGTGTGGACGCGGCGCAAATCGGCAACGGTCGCTTCGGGTGGTGTGCGGTAATCCAGTACAGTGTCGAGCCCAGCGGCAACCAGCGCGTTTTCAATCGCAACGATGCGCGCCGGACATTCACAATGGTGTTCGGCCAACTGATGCAGTTTCGATAGCGGGTGGGTGTAAATCGCGGTGGTCATGCAGGCGCTCCATCCAGTTGAGCTAAAGTGCGAATATGGGCAACGGCACTGCGCGCGAGTGCTGAGAGATTGTAGCCGCCTTCCAGAAAACTGACGAGCCGACCCTGTGCGTAAAGATCGGTAACGTCCATGATCTGTTGCGTGATCCAGGCAAAATCTTCTTCAAGAAGATTCAGGCCGCCAATGGGATCGTCGCGATGCGAATCGAAACCCGCAGAAAAGAAAATCATTTGCGGCTTGTGTGCATGCAAGGCGGGCAACCATTTTCTCATGACAATATTCCGGATGAAGGCGCCATCCGAGCCTTCAGGCACCGGCACGTTCACCATGTGTTCACGTGGATCGCGCGGGCGCTGGTAGGGATAAAACGGGCTTTGATAAAAGCTGACCATCATGGCGCGGGGGTCATCCAGAAAAGCATCTTCGGTGCCATTGCCGTGATGCACATCGATATCTACGATGGCGACGCGTTCCAGTCCGCATACATCCAGCGCGTAGCGGGCGGCAATCGCCACATTATTGAAAAGACAGAATCCCATTGCGCCCTTGGGTGTGGCATGGTGACCGATGGGACGTACCAGACAAAAGGCGTTGTTGATTTCGCCTGCCATCAGCGCATCGACAGCGGCAATGCCTGCGCCCGCAGCGCGTAAGGCCGCTTTCCAGCTATGCCGGTTGATTGATGTGTCCGCATCCACCGCGAAGTAATTGCCTTCCCATTCCGGCACATTGTCGCGCACGAGCACGACGGCATTCTCCGTGTGAATGCGGCGCAGATCATCCACGGAAGCTTCGGGCGGCGTGCGCAAATCAAGTTGCGCATCCATTCCACAAGCAACAATCAAATCTTCAATGCGTTGCACGCGTGCCGGGGATTCCGGATGGTAGGAGCCCATTTCGTGCAACTTGCATAGCGGGTGGGAATAAATGGCAGTAGTCATGACGCAATTCCGGCGGGAAGCGTTATAGGGTGTACGGGAATACGACAGTTTAGCGGAAAACGCCTGTCCAGATTATTCGTGATGGCGTGCTGTATTTCCTGGCGCGACACACTACAATAGTGCCTTCTTGGCGCACGCGCAGTTTTAAGATTTTGAGAGCAAACGATTTCATGGCGATATTGCGATTTTTTTTGAAGCTGTTATCTGTGGCGCTGGTGTTATTTCAGGTGGGTTGCGGCTTGATGACGCAATCTTCTCCTGTCTCGAAAATTCGACCCGGGAAAGATTTCCTGCCTGACCAGACCGTTGCGATAGCGGCCTTCACCAATCAGATGGCAGAAAAACATGGTTTCGACAAGCTTGCTCTGGAAGCGGTATTCCGGGAGGTCAACCGTTCTGAAAGGGCGCTGCAACTGATAACGCCGGATCCGGTCAGCAAGCCCAAGAATTGGGAGGCTTACCGGGAGCGCATCATCGATTCTAGCCGCATCAAGGCAGGCGTGAACTTCTGGAAAAAACACCGTAGAGAGTTGAAAAAAGCAGAAAAAGAGTACGGTGTGCCAGCGGAGATCATTGTCGGGATTATTGGCGTTGAATCGTTTTATGGCAAAACCAAAGGCAACTTTCGGGTCATCGATGTCTTGACGACCTTGTCGGTTGAATATCCGGAGCATCCCAGACGCGAAGCGCGCATGGCTTTTTTCCGCCATGAACTGGAGCAGGCTTTGCTGTTTGCGCGCGACGCGGAGCTCGATCCGCTTTCTCTCAATGGTTCCTATGCTGGCGCCATCGGCTTTCCTCAATTCATGCCGGGTTGCATCCGACAGTTCGGGGTGGATTATGACCAGGATGAAATGGTGGATTTGGGAGAGTCGCCCAAGGATGCCATTGGCAGCGTTGCAAATTACCTGAAAAAACACGGCTGGGTGGGCGGTGAGGAGATCGTCGTGCAGGCTCGAGTGGAAAGCGTCACGCCGGAACAGTTGAAACACTTTTTGGGGCAAGGCCTGGAGGCAAAATTCTCAATTGCCGAGTTGCTGCAAGATGGCGTGCAAATCGAAGAAGATGTGAGCACAGAGCAGAAATATGGGTTGATAGATTTGCAAAATGGCGAAAACCCTACGGAATACTGGCTTGCAACCGAGAACTTCTTTGCTATCACTAAATATAACCGCAGTTATTTCTATGCCATGTCGGTAGTGGCCTTGGGCAATGCGGTCAAACAAGCAAGAGCCCCCAGGCTGGTTCGTTACAGAAGAAATTAGCCCGGTTCATGGGTTTCTTTAGAAAATGGTATGATGCCGTTTCTTCGAGGAGCGTTGCGACACGTCCACTGAGTGATTCAAGGTATGAATCATCGGACGATGCCAGGCTCGGAGAAATCAACACCTCAACGGCGCTCACGTTACTTTTTTCTGATTTTTAACGAAAGGAGAGCGTGATGAACGCTGCCGCTAAACAAGACTATGTTGTTGCCGACCTGAGCCTCGCATCCTGGGGCGACAAAGAAATCAAAATTGCAGAAACCGAAATGCCGGGTTTAATGGCGATTCGTGATGAATTCGCTGCGATCCAGCCGCTCAAGGGCGCGCGCATTACCGGTTCGCTGCACATGACGATTCAGACTGCCGTATTGATCCAGACGCTCGAAGCGCTGGGTGCGCAAGTGCGATGGGCATCGTGCAATATTTTCTCGACGCAAGATCATGCTGCCGCCGCGATTGCTGCGTGCGGTACGCCAGTGTTTGCGTACAAGGGCGAAACGCTGGATGAATACTGGGATTACACGCACCGCATTTTCGAATGGCCGGACGGCGGTTACTCCAACATGATTCTGGACGACGGTGGCGACGCGACGCTGCTGCTGCATATCGGCACCAAGGCGGAAACAGATAAATCTGTCCTGAACAATCCGGGTTCCGAAGAAGAAGTGTGCCTGTTCAACTCGATCAAGAAAAAACTCGCGCAAGACGGTGCCTGGTATTCGCGCCGGCTGAAAGAAATCAAGGGCGTGACCGAAGAAACCACGACCGGCGTGAATCGTTTGTACCAGATGCACAAGGAAGGTCGTCTTGCATTCCCGGCGATCAACGTGAATGACTCGGTGACGAAATCGAAATTCGACAACCTCTACGGCTGCCGCGAATCGCTGGTGGATGGCATTAAGCGCGCCACCGACGTGATGGTGGCGGGTAAAGTGGCTGTGGTCGCAGGTTACGGCGACGTGGGCAAGGGGTCTGCGCAAGCGCTGCGCGCACTGTCTGCGCAAGTGTGGGTGACGGAAATCGATCCGATTTGCGCACTGCAAGCGGCGATGGAAGGCTATCGTGTGGTGACCATGGATTATGCGGTCGAGCACGCCGACATTTTCGTGACGGCGACCGGCAACTATCATGTGATCACGCACGAGCACATGAAAAAGATGAAGAATAATGCCATCGTTTGTAACATCGGTCACTTCGACAATGAAATTGATGTCGCGTCGCTCAAGCAATACACTTGGGAAAACATCAAGCCGCAAGTTGACCATATTATTTTCCCCGATGGGAAACGCATCATCCTGCTGGCGGAAGGCCGTCTCGTGAATCTGGGTTGTGGCACCGGCCATCCGTCTTACGTGATGAGTTCGTCGTTTGCAAATCAGACCATTGCGCAGATTGAGTTGTACAGCAACACCAAGTCGTATCCGATTGGTGTGTACACCTTGCCGAAGCATCTGGATGAAAAAGTGGCGGTGCTGCAGTTGAAGAAACTGAATGCGCAATTAACGCGTCTGACTGATGAGCAGGCAGCCTACATTGGGGTATCCGTCAACGGGCCGTACAAGCCGAATCACTATCGTTATTAAAACCCGGAAAATTCGGGGTCAGAGCAATTTACGCTTCGTTTAAAAAACGCTGACCCCGGTTTCCCATATCGTTATCAAGAGATGATCGATCCAAAAATCTTCAACCTACGGCTGTTGATCACTTGGGTGATCAACGCTGCCGCACTGCTGGCGATACCGTATCTGATGGATTCGGTGCAGCTGAAAAATGTGTGGTCCGCGTTGATCGCAGCGGCCATACTGGGATTGGTGAATACCTTGATCCGTCCCGTGCTTCTGGCGTTGACTTTGCCCGTGACATTTTTTACTTTGGGGCTTTTTGTCTTTGTCATCAACGGCCTGTTATTTTGGCTGGTAGCGCAAATGGTGAGTGGTTTTTACGTTGCGGGATTCTGGTCCGCGGTGGGGGGCGCGCTGCTCTACAGCATCATCTCGTGGGCGTTGAATACGTTGATTATGGAAAATAAATGAGTCAAGCTTATTTCAGCATCGAATTTTTTCCTCCGAAAACACCGGAGGGAGTAGAAAAGCTGCGAACAGAACGCGCCGAACTGGCCGCGCTCGGCGCAAAATATTATTCTGTGACAGTCGGTGCGGGCGGTTCGGCGATGTATGGCAATAACGATACCGTCGCTGAAATTCAGAAAGAAGGACTTGAAGCGGCGCCGCACTTCTTGTGCATTGGCTCCACGCGCGAATCGGTCAGCAAGCGCTTGCAGGAATACAAGACGCAGGGCATCAAACATCTGGTGGCCTTGCGTGGCGATTTGCAGTCAGGTAGTGACGACGTGCATGGTGAGTTTCACTACGCGAACGAGTTGGTGGCATTCATCCGTCAGGAAACGGGCGACTGGTTCAAGATTGATGTGGCTGCGTATCCGGAAATGCATCCGCAAGCCAAATCGCTGCCGGATGACATGAACAATTTTGTTCGCAAGGTCAAGGCAGGCGCCGACATGGCCATCACGCAGTACTTCTACAATGCGGATGCCTATTTTCGTTTTGTGGACGATGTACGCAAGGCTGGCGTGACGATCCCCATTGTGCCCGGCATCATGCCGATCACCAATTACGCACAACTCGCCCGTTTTTCATCGATGTGCGGCGCGGAAATTCCGCGCTGGATACGCTTGAAACTGGAAAGCTACGGTGAAGATCTGGATGCGATTCGCGATTTTGGTCTGGATGTCGTTGCGGAACTTTGCCAACGTTTGCTGGCAGGCGGTGCGCCCGGCTTTCATTTCTACACGCTGAATCGTGCGGGACCCACCGCAGCGATTTGGCAGCGCCTGTCCCTGTCTGACAAGGTTTGATAAGTCAAGGATTTAGCGCACGATCATGCCGTGCCGGAGTCGCCTGGGCTTATCGCGCTTTGCTTATCTCAGTAAGACACTTCGGTGACAATCAAATCCAGCGGGACATCGTGCTCGCTGGTTTCAAATTTCACAAGCTGAAATGAATATGCGATACCGATAGCCAGCGGTTTGGGGGCGAGCGCCAGGGTGCGGTCATAAAACCCACCGCCATATCCGATACGGTAACGACTCGAATTGAATCCCACGCAAGGCACAAGCAGGGCTTCCGGCATTTTCAGGAAATTTTGCTTTTCGGGAACGGGTACGCCAAAAGCATCTTTGGTCATGCGGTCGCCAGGCGACCACGCCGCGAAGCTGAGCGGCGCATTTTTCTCCGTGACGACCGGGAGCGCGAGTTGTATGTGTTCTGCCACCAGTCTTCGATAGAAATCCACCAAATCCGGCTCATTGCGTATAGGCCAGAAAACGCCCAAAGTTTTCAGAGGATGCGCGCTCAGATAACGTTCCAGATGCGAAGCAATCGCGGCATCCTTGCGTGCACGACCGGCTTCATCAAGATGCTGTCTGCGATCCAGCAGCGCCTTGCGCAGCGCTGTCTTGTCGATGGTGCTTGATGGTAAACTCATGGCAATACATTCATGTAAAGAGACGTATCGTGTTGCATCGCATAAAATTGTTTGGCCTGGCGCTCAGTGCGGCGCTGCTTGTTTGCCAGAGCGTACACAGCCAGCCGGTTGAACTGTCCGAAGCAGACAAAACATTCATCGCGCTCCAGGAAGCGGCAACCAAGGATCGGGAAGAAAAGGCTGCTGCTTTGGCAGACCAACTGAAAGATTATGCCATACCCTCGTACGTTGATTATTACAAGTTAAAGCCGCGTTTATGGAAAGCCGGTGCCAGTGAGGTCGATGCTTTTTTGACGCGATACAGTGGCACCGCTATCGCGGATCGCATGCGCAACGACTGGTTGCTTGAGCTGGGGCGGCGGCGCGACTGGACGGCGTTTGACCGCCATGCGCCGTTGTTTGTTCTGAAAGACGACCTTCAGGTGAAATGCTATGAATTGATGTCGGCAGCGGCCAAGGGGAAAAATGTTGCAGAACAGGCGCGCAATTTGTTGTGGCAGCCCACCAAATATGGAGAAGGTTGCAAGGCACTGATTGGCGGACTGGCAAAAAATGGCCAATTCAACGAGGACGACGTTTGGCGGCAGATTCGGTTGGCGGGCGAATACGGACTGGGATCGCTCGCAGAACAATTGGCGGGAGTGGTTGGCACTCCCAAAAAGCAGGTGGCACGTGCGGTAGATCTCCCGTTGCTGCGATTGGCGCGCGGTTTGGGAAAGGGGCGTGATGCGCATGAAACTTTTGCCATCGCGCTCGGACGTCTGGCCAAGAAAAACCACGAAAAAGCGGCGGCTTATGTTCTGAAACACCTTTCTCGAAAATTGACGGAAGCAGAGCAGGGCATCGCCTGGGCACAAATAGCCTTGCCGTCGTCAATGTTGCATGCCCCCGAGGCGATCGATTATTGGCGCAAGGCAGGCAAGGCGCCGTTGTCGATAGAGGGTCATGAGTGGAAGGTACGTACGGCCTTGCGTGCGGGGGACTGGCAAATGGTCAAGGATGCCATCGAAGCCATGCCGCCGTTCCTCAGGAGCGAGCCCGCGTGGGTGTACTGGCTCGGACGCGCCCAGGCAGCCCAAGGGGAGGCAAGGGCTGCAAAAAAATTATATGAATCCATTTCAGACGAATATCATTATTACGGGCAGTTGGCTTTGGAGGAATTAGGGCACAAGACAGCCATTCCGAACCAGGCCGATGCCACTACCGAAGCCGAACTATGGCCGATGGAAACAAATGCCGGATTGGCGCGTGGGCTCAAATTCTTTTCCATCGGTTTGCGTCTGGAGGGCATGCGGGAATGGAGCTGGGAATTGCTCAAGATGCGTGATCGAGAACTGTTTGCAGCAGCAGAATATGCGCGGCAGCATCAGCTTTTGGACAGAATGATCAATGCCTCATCGCGTACACGACATGATTTTGATTTCGCTCAGCGGTATCCGACTCCGTATCGCGACATGATGCGTGATGTGACACAGCAGCTTGGTTTGGATCTCGCATGGGTGTATGGTGTGGTTCGGCAAGAGTCGCGATTCATACCGAAGATTCGCTCAAGCGCTGGCGCGACCGGATTGATGCAAGTGATGCCCAATACGGCCAAGTTTGTCGCAAGAAAAATCAAGATGCAGGAATACAACAAGAATCAACTCGACGATACGAAAATCAATATCACGCTGGGGACGCATTATTTGAAAATGGTGTTGAATGATCTCGATGGTTCGCAAGTGCTGGCCACGGCTGCGTACAATGCGGGACCAAACCGAGTCCGTGCCTGGCGCGCCATGTTGACCGCACCGATGGAAGGCGCTATTTTTGCAGAAACCATTCCCTTTTCAGAAACGCGCGGCTATGTGAAACATGTGATGTCGAATGCCACTTACTACTCGGCGTTGTTTGAAAGCCGCTCCCAGTCGCTTAAGACGCGATTGGGAACCATAGCACCAAAAAATAACGGGAACACCAATTTGCCGTAGGGAGAATGAAAGGAAAAAGCATGTCCCGCACCGTGATTGCCGTTGAAGTGACGCAAGAAATTGCCGAGGCCTTGCAGCAGCTATCGGTGCGGTGCAGCAGTTGTTGCGCCATTGGCGACGGTTTTGCCACGCACGGCGCATCGTTCACCCCCGCGACCTTGTTGGCCATGCTGGCAGAAGATGCCAGCAAAATCATCACCGATCCCGCATCATGGCAAAGCGCGAATTTGAAGCACGTCTTCGCATCGCATGGCTACCGTGTGGGGGAAGGATGAAAACCTATGTTGTCGGTGGTGCAGTGCGGGATCAATTGCTGGGCTTGCCCGTGCAGGATCGGGACTACGTCGTCGTCGGCGCGACCCCAAAGAAAATGCTGGCGCTGGGGTTCAAGCCAGTCGGAAAAGACTTTCCGGTTTTTTTGCATCCCAAGACCGGAGAAGAATATGCGCTTGCGCGCACTGAGCGCAAAACCGCCCCCGGCTATCGCGGATTTGTCTTTCACACTTCAGAAGATGTGACGCTCGAAGAAGATTTGCAGCGACGCGACCTCACCATCAACGCCATGGCGATGGATGAAAAGGGAAATGTCATCGACCCCTTTGGTGGGCAAAAAGATTTGCAGGCAAAAATATTCCGTCATGTTTCTGAAGCCTTCGCCGAAGACCCGGTGCGCGTCTTGCGCATCGCACGTTTCGCGGCGCGATTCCCGGAATTTAGCCTGGCACCGGAAACGGGCAAGCTGATGCGCCAGATGGTTATCGTTGGCGAAACTGATGCGCTTGTGTCTGAGCGTGTGTGGCAAGAACTCGCGCGCGGCTTGATGGAACAGAAACCCTCACGTATGTTCACGGTGCTGCGTGGCTGTGGCGCGCTCGAGCGCATTTTGCCGGAGCTGGATGCGCTCTGGGGTGTGCCACAACCCGAAGTCCATCATCCGGAAATCGATACCGGCATCCACACGATGATTGTGCTGGATCTCGCCGCAGAAAAAAATCATCCATTGCCCATTCGCTTTGCCGCGCTGATGCACGATTTGGGAAAGGGCAAAACGCCATCGGCGGAATGGCCGCGTCATCACGGCCATGAAGCGCTCGGCGTGCCGCTGGTTGAAGCAGCCTGCGAAAGGCTGCGCGTGCCGAACGAGTGTCGCGATCTGGCTGTGATGATGGCGCGCGAACATGGCAATATCGGGCGCGGGCTGGAAATGACGCCGCGCGGCATCGTCAATGTATTGGAACGCTGCGATGCATTCAGACGTCCAAAACGGTTTGCAGAGTTAATTGCTGCAGCAGAGTGCGATTTTCGTGGGCGGGGACAAGGCGAGAAAAGTTTTGCCGACAAACCCTATCCACAAGCTGTGCATTGGGAAAAAGCATTAGCGGCGGCGCAGCGTGTTGATGCCGGAAAGATTGCGCAAGCCACTGCAGACAAACCGAGCCGCATACCCGAAGCCATACATCAGGCACGGGTAGAAGCGGTGAAAACGGCGCTGGAGAAATAAGAAGTCGGGAGCAACGTACTTTTGATGAAGCAAAATTTACGCAAAGGCTTTGCCGAAATAATGCCGAATATGCGTAATTTCACCTTCGTTGATCTCGTTTCCGGAGACGTTTTTAATAACATCCGGAAGAACGCCGTGGAGTTGGTTTAGCGCATCAGGAACGCCTGTAACCAGCGCGTAGAAAGATTTTCCGTCAATTCGTCTGATGAGGGGGTTTGGATTGCGTCGTGTCTTGGTGGCTCTGTCAGATGGCGTAAATGCTTCGTCATACATCTGAGGGCGCCCCCTCTGCGGCTTTGGGATGATTTCCACGTAATATGCCGTGTACCCGTGGTATCTGGACGCGATTGGCATGACGAGATTATGTAAATCGTCATAGACAGTGACCTGCCCGGATCCCTTGAGGGTATTGAATTTGTTCTTGACCTCAGCAATGATTCTGCTTGAGGCGTTCTCGAGGTCAGCGTTTTTCCCTGTTCCCAAATCAACCCATCCAGTGACATGCCCCAGAACGCTTTGGTGAAAAATGCCAAAGGCATTGCTGAGGGTTTTCTGAGCTTGTCTGGACTTTTCGCTGCTCTCCCACGCGCTGACAGTTTGTATGTTAAAGCCAGACATCTCAAACATGACGGCGAATGGATCGATGACGTTCTTGCCGAAGCTAGCCGAAGATTTTTTGAGCGCGCCTTGGGCGGTGTTCATGATCTTGCCGACCTCAGCTTCAAGCGCGGCATCAGAAATCCAATTCAGGTACGCCATAGGTTCTTTCAGCGAAAGGGGAATGTTCGATTATTGCATCGTGAAAGGCGTTGACAAAGGCTTGGTGCATAAATATAGTAACCAATGATAACGTTGTGTAAGGTGGTTACAAATGAAGGACTTCTATTCCCTCTCGGAGGTGGCTGACATGTTGTCGGTCTCAAAAGAAACCCTGAGACGTTGGGACAAATCAGGGAAGCTGGTTCCCGTAAGGCACCCGATGAACGGTTATCGCGTTTATCCTGCGCAGTCCTTGAAGCAATTTGAATCGATAGGTTTTTTGTTTAATGAGGATGCGGCATCGAACGAAAAAGTCATTCCTGCTCAGGAATACAAGGCAATCGAGTTGTTTGCAGGAGCAGGAGGTCTTGCTTTGGGGCTGGAGAAAGCAGGGCTGAAGTGTGCGCTTCTGAACGAAATTGACAAAGACGCTTGCCAAACGCTCAGGTACAACAGGCCGCACTGGAACGTTATTCAGGGGGATGTGAGAGAGGTTAATTTCAAACCATACAAAGCGAAGGTGGATGTGGTGACGGGCGGCTTTCCCTGTCAGGCGTTTAGTTATGCAGGGAAAAAATTGGGCTTTGAGGATGCGCGAGGAACCCTATTTTACGAGTTTGCGCGAGCCATTAAAGAAACGAAACCTTTGATAGCTATTGGCGAGAATGTCAGGGGGCTGCTTACCCATGACAACGGCAAGACAATAAGCGGCATGGTGTCTATTCTGGGTGAGTTGGGTTACGAGGTTTTGCCCCCCCAGGTGTTGAAAGCGATCTTTCATCGCGTGCCACAAAAAAGAGAGCGTGTGCTGCTGGTGGGGCTAAAAAAGGGGTTAGGACTAAAGTTCGACTTTCCCAAGCAGCATAAAACGCTGTTCACGGTAGGAGACGCATTGAAGAAAGGCGTTCTATTCGATTGTGACGTTCCAGATTCGCCGGGGCAAGCCTACCCTAAGCGCAAGCGAGAAATCATGGCAAAGGTTCCACAAGGTGGATACTGGAGAAATTTACCACTCGCCCTTCAAAAAGAATACATGATGAAATCGTTTTACCTGGGGGGCGGAAAAACTGGGATGGCTCGCAGAATGAGTTGGGACGAACCATGCTTAACACTGACATGCAATCCCGCGCAGAAGCAAACTGAGCGATGCCATCCAGAAGAGACGAGACCCTTCACGATCAGGGAATATGCGAGGATTCAAACCTTCCCAGATCAGTGGCAGTTCGCAGGGTCGCTTTCGTCGCAATACAGGCAAATAGGCAATGCGGTTCCCGTTAATTTGGCAGAGGAAATTGGACGATCTGCTGTTGCTTGCTTGAATCGTTACTATGCGTCAGTGGCGAATCAGAAAAAAACGCGGAAAGTAGCGTAGTGCCCGAAGGAGTCTTTGGGGGACGGTTCAAAAAATAGGGTCAGCGTAAATTTTGCTTTGGCTTCGGCCGCTCCGCTTAACATTCGCTTTGCTCATGTTAGCCTTCGCCGCAACAGCAGTGCCTGCTGTTGTGCGAAATAAAACTGCTGACCCTATTTTTTGTGAGGCTTCGATTTGCAGCGCGATCTATCAAATAGCCAGGGTGCAATTCAAATAAAGTTCGGCAACTGCAAAATCGCTTCAGCGTTCGACGGTGAAAAGCATTTATCTGCCGCTTCGCGGTAAGGTAGCCAGAGATATTGCAAATGCTCACGGGGAGCGAGGATCACAGGCGTGTTGCGCGGGACGAGCAGGCCAAAAACGTGCTCGGTGTTTTGGGTGACGCCGGGGGCATAGCGGTAACGCCATTCAGGATAAATCTCGAAAATGTTGGCGATGCCCCAGTCGCGTAGATTCTTTTCCGGTACGTTATCACCGGTAGGGTTGGCCGCCACGCGAATACCGGTTTCTTCCAGGACTTCGCGGCGCGCCGTTTCGAACAGTGGCTCGTCAATGGTATTTTTAGCGCCCGTCACGGATTGCCAATAACCCGGTTTGTCGGCGCGGTTGATCAGCAAGACTTCCAGATCGGGCGTGTAGATAACAACAAGGATCGATTCAGGAATTTTGTGGCTCATGGCGTAAAAAAGGGGAGCGTCACTGCTCCCCTTTGTTCCTTTGATTTAGGTTTTCACAACCGGTTCTGTTGCACGCAGGCGAATATGCAGCTCGCGCAACTGTCGTTCATCGACTTGCGAAGGGGCATGCGTGAGCAAACATTGCGCACGCTGTGTCTTCGGGAAGGCAATTACGTCGCGGATGGATTCTGCGCCAGTCATCATGGTAACGATGCGATCCAGACCAAACGCAATACCGCCGTGTGGCGGCGCGCCATATTGCAGCGCGTCCAGCAGGAAACCAAATTTTTCTTGCGCTTCTTCTGCGTCGATCTTCAATGCACGGAAGACTTTGCTTTGCACAGTCTCTTTGTGAATCCGCACCGACCCGCCGCCGAGTTCCCAACCGTTCAGCACCAGATCGTAGGCTTTTGCGATACATTTTCCCGGCGCGGTTTCCAGTAAATCTTCGTGACCGTCTTTGGGTGAGGTGAACGGATGATGGCAAGCCACCCAGCGGTCGCCTTCCTCATCGTGTTCGAACATCGGGAAATCCACCACCCAGAGCGGCTTCCAGGTATCTTCGAGCAAGCCGTTCTTTTGACCGAATTCAGAATGACCGATCTTTGCGCGTAGCGCACCCATCGCGTCGTTAACCACTTTGGCTTTGTCTGCGCCAAAGAAAATCAGGTCGCCGTCTTGTGCGCCGGTGCGCTCCAGAATGGCGGCAAGCGATGCGTCGTGCAGATTTTTGACGATGGGTGATTGCAGTCCGGCGGCGCCTTTGGCTTTTTCATTCACACGAATGTAGGCGAGACCCTTCGCGCCATAGATGGCAACAAACTGGGTGTAAGCATCAATTTCCGAACGCGGCATGCCGGAACCTTCCTTTGCACCGCCCGGCACCAGCAAGGCCACCACGCGGCCGCCTTCCATGTTCGCGGCACCGCTGAATACCTTGAAAGGCACATCCTTCATCACATCAGTGAGTTCAGTGAATGCCAGTTTGACGCGCATATCCGGCTTGTCGGAACCGTATTTTGCCATCGCCGTGGCGTAATCCATCACCGGGAAGGGGTTTGGCAAATCAACGTGAATGGCTTTTTTGAAGACGGTGCGCAGCAGGTTTTCAAACATCGCGCGGATTTCTTCTTCATTCATGAACGAGGTTTCACAGTCGATTTGCGTAAATTCCGGCTGCCTGTCCGCGCGCAAGTCTTCATCGCGGAAGCACTTGGTGATTTGATAGTAGCGGTCAAAGTTGGCGACCATCAGCAACTGCTTGAAAAGTTGAGGAGATTGCGGCAGTGCGAAAAAGTTGCCTGCGTTGACGCGTGATGGCACCAGGTAATCGCGCGCACCTTCCGGCGTGGACTTGGTCAGCATCGGTGTTTCAATGTCGATGAAGCCGTTTTCGTCGAGAAACTTGCGCACTTCCATCGTGACCTTGTAGCGCAGGCGCAGATTGTTTTGCATCTGGGGGCGACGCAGGTCGAGCACACGATGTGTCAGGCGTGTCGTCTCCGAGAGGTGATCGTCGTCCAACTGGAAGGGTGGCGTGACGGAGGGGTTCAGGACTTCAAGTTGATCGCAAAGCACTTCCACCTTGCCTGAGGTGAGGTTGGAATTGACGGTGCCATCCGGGCGGGCGCGCACGACGCCAGTCACACGCAAACAAAATTCATTGCGAATGGATTCGGCAACTTTGAACATCTCCTGACGATCCGGATCGCACACGATTTGCACCAGACCCTCACGGTCGCGCAAGTCGATGAAGATGATGCCGCCGTGGTCGCGACGACGATGTACCCAGCCGCAGAGGTTGACGGTTTTGCCGAGAAGCGCCTCAGTAGTGAGACCGCAGTAGTTGGTTCGCATGGACATGATTGTTACCAGTAGTGTCTAAAAAATAAATAAAACGCAGTGTGCTGAATCAGCAAACGAATGCACAAATTGAAGCGCGATTGAAAAGCAATCAGGAAGGGGGTGGCACCACTCCCATCGAAATAATGTACTTCAAGGCTGCATCAACGCTCATGTTGAGTTCAATGACTTCGGCGCGGCGCAGCACCAAAAAAAATCCTGACGTCGGGTTGGGCGTCGTTGGCACATAAATGCTCACGTAATCGTCGGGCAAGTGTTGACGAACCTCCCCATCGGGGATGCCTGTCAAAAAAGCGATTGACCACATTCCCTCACGCGGGTACTGCACCAGTACGGCTTGGCGAAACGCATTGCCGGAGGGTGAAAACAGTGTGTCCGAAATCTGTTTGACGCTGAAATACAGCGAACTGACAAACGGAATTTTGCGCAGCAGGGCTTCCCACAAGTCGTGCAGATACGTCCCGATGACATTGCGCACCAACAAACCTGTCAGAAAAACGATGATAACTGACAGGATGAGGCCGGAGCCGTGAATGTGAAATCCCAGCAGCGCATCGGGACGCCAGGAGGCGGGCAGCAACAGCAGCGAATGATCCACGATGTAGATAAACTTCGACAATATCCACGCCGTGATGGTGAGCGGGATAAGGACAAGCAGTCCGGTGACGAAGTATTTGCGCATGTGTCGCTTATGGGTGAGGGGTTGGGTTCAGCCGCAGGGGCCGCCCATGCAGCCTCCGCCCATCATGCACGGGGGCATGCCGCCGCCAAAGGATGACCCGGAAGCAGCGCCGCCACTGATGCCAGCAGCAGTTAATTGTTTTTTGAAAGCGGACTTCCCGCAGGACGGGCACTCCGTCAGAACGGGGTCGGAAAGCTTTTGCAAAACATCTTGCGTAAAACCGCAGTCTTCACAGCGATAAGCATAAATTGGCATGGTTTACCTCCAAAAACACCTATAGAACGACGAATTATATAGGGTTTGTATCAAATATCACCAGCCAAGGCAATCCTGACCCGTTTCGTAGGGGGGGTCAGGATGTGGCTTCAGACGGCGTGGGTGTCAACCCTTGTGTGAGTGAGCCGATCAGCATCCCGGCCAGGCCAAAGAGAACGCCCACCAGTTGTGGCGGCCAGAAACCTTCCGACGCAAAGATTTCCAGCAATATCCAGGAAGACAATCCAAGAATCATCGATGTCATGGCGCCTCGGCTGGTCGAGCGCTTCCAGAAGAGGCCGAAGGTCAATGGGACGAAAGCTGCAACCAGCGTGATTTTGTAGGCGTTCTCAACCATCTGAAAAATACTGGAATCTGAATTCAGCGCGAACAGCGTGACGACCGCCGTGAAAACCAGCACTACGCCGCGCATCATGAGCAGGAATTGCTTGTCGCTCTGGTTGGGGAAAAATTCTTTCAGGATGTTTTCCGAAAAAGTGACCGAAGGGGCAAGGAGTGTTGCACTGGCACAGCTCTTGATGGCGGAGAGCAGTGCGCCGAAGAACATCACTTGCGCCAGAACCGGCACCTTGGTCAGGATCAGTGTTGGCAGGATGAGTTGTGAATCCTTTTCGAGCAGACCCGCAACCATCTCTGGGTCGATCATGGTTGCCGAATAGGCGAGGAACATCGGCACGAAAGCGAAAATGAAATACAGCACACCACCCAGTATCGAGGCGTTGCGCGCAACTTTTTCACTTTCCGAGGAAGCCACGCGCTGGAAAACGTCTTGTTGTGGAATTGAGCCCAGCATCATCGTGATTGCCGCTGCAAGGAACCAGAGCATTTCCCTCGGTGTCGGTGTAGGCCAGAAGGCCAGTTTGCCCGATGCCGAGGCATGTTCGATGACGGCGCTTGCGCCACCGACCAGACCCGACACTTCCCAGCCGATATACAGCATGCCGATAACAATGATGATCATTTGCAGAAAATCGGTGATCGCAACAGACCACATGCCGCCCATTAAGGTGTACACCAAAATGCTGGCGGCACCGATGAGCATGCCCATTTCAGTAGAAATGTAGCCGCCGGAAACGACATTGAATACCAGTCCGAGCGCCTTGATTTGCGCCGCCACCCATCCCAGATAGGAAATGACGATGCAGATGGTGACCAGCACTTCAACCTTGCGGCCAAAACGGTTGCGGTAGTAGTCGCCAATCGTCAGCAGGTTCATTCGATAAAGCCTGCGCGCGAAAAACATGCCGACAAAAATCAGGCAGAGCGATGATCCGAATGGATCCGAGACCACACCGTGCAAACCCTCTTTCAAGAAGGTAGCGGGAATGCCGAGCACGGCTTCGGCACCGAACCAGGTTGCAAACACGGTGGCGGTGACGACATACATGGGCAAAGCGCGACCCGCAACAGCGAAGTCTTTGGAATTGTTCACGAAGCGTGCGGCGTAAATGCCGATGCCGACGGAAATAATCCAGTACAGAATGACAAACCAGATAAGCGTGCCCATAGCCCTCTTGCTCGAAAATTGCTGAAAAAAGAACCGGAATTATACCGGGATGCGCCGTTTATTCACGTTAAATTGCGTGCCTTGTTGCTGCCCAGCACAGCAGCAAAATATTGGCAAAAAGGCAGTGGATGGCGTGGTTGCGTGAGGCTCACGCTGCGGTTCACTTGTGCGATATGACAGTTGAGAAAAACGTCTTAAAAATAGTGCCGCAAGACGGCATAAACGCGCGCAAGGAGAATGCCGATGATCAATCCGCCGCCGCCATAGACCAGGATGCCCAGTAAACGTGTGGTGCGGCGTTGCTCTTCCAGCAAGGTGTTCAACAAGGCTTGTTGCTGCGCGGGTGGTTGAGGGGTGCGCTCCAGCGCTTGCTGGATAAGGCGGGGCAGTTGGGGGAGCAGTTCTGCGTAGCGGGGGGCTTCGGTTTTCAGATGCGCCAGCAAGCCGCGCCAACCGATTTGTTCACTCATCCAGCGTTCCAGATAAGGCTTGGCGGTTTTCCAGAGGTCGAGTTCGGGATCGAGCTGGCGACCCAGACCTTCCACATTCAACAGTGTTTTTTGCAGCAAGACCAGTTGCGGCTGGATTTCCACGTTGAACTGGCGTGATGTCTGAAACAGGCGCAGGAGTACCTGGCCAAAAGAGATGTCTTTCAAGGGTTTGGCGAAGATGGGTTCACAGCAGGCACGCACCGCCGACTCCAGTTCATCCACGCGCGTTCCGGCGGGTACCCAGCCTGATTCAATATGGACTTCGGCGACGCGCTTGTAATCGCGCTGAAAAAACGCGATAAGGTTTTGTGCAAGATAGTGTTTGTCAGAACGATTCAAGATGCCGACGATGCCGAAGTCCAGTGCGATGTAGCGCCCAAAAGTTGCCGGTTCAGTGGAAACCAGAATATTCCCGGGATGCATATCTGCATGAAAGAAACCGTCGCGAAAGACTTGAGTAAAGAAAATCTCCACGCCCGTTTGAGAAAGCTTGCCGAGATCAATGCCCGCTTCAATCAAGCGCTCCTGTTGCGAAATCGGAATGCCGCGCATCCATTGCATGGTGATCACATTGCTGGAGCAGTAATCCCAAAACATTTCCGGAATCAAAATCAAATCCGAATCGGCGAAGTTGTGGCGCAATTGGCTGCCATTGGCTGCTTCGCGCATTAAATCGATTTCATCGTGCAGATATTTGTCGAATTCCGCGACGACTTCCTTCGGCTTCAGGCGGCGACCATCCTCCCACAATTTTTCAACCCAGGCGGCAGCGGCATGCATCAGTGCGAGATCGTCTTCGATCATTTTTAGTACGCCGGGGCGCAACACCTTGACAGCGACTTCGCGACCATCTTTCAGCACAGCGAAATGCACTTGCGCAATCGAAGCGGAAGCCACCGGCTCACGATCAAAACGTGCAAAAAGTTCGTCGGGATGCTTGCCCAGCGCCTGCGTGATTTGCGCAATAGCCAAGTCAGAAGAAAATGGCGGGACTTGATCTTGCAGCTTGGCGAGCTCGTTGGCGATGTCTTCCGGCAGTAAATCGCGTCGTGTGGAAAGCACTTGACCGAACTTCACGAAAATGGGGCCGAGCGCTTCCAGTGCTTTGCGCAAACGCTCTGCGCGCGGCGCGGACAAATCGCGCCAGAACAGCAGGGCTTTCAGCGTGCGAGCCGTATGCGAAGCGCCGAGGCTGGAAGAAACAAATTCATCCAGTCCATAGCGCAGGACGATGCGCAGGATTTTCAGCAGGCGGAGCACTTTCAGCATGATGGTGAGTTTTGGGGGGGGCGTGATGTGCAGTTTAGCAGTTTCAGCACGCGGGAAAAGAAAACAGGAACCAGCAGCGCAAAAATGGGGTCAGAGTTTTTTTACGCGGAACGTAAATTACTCTGACCCCATTTTTTGGTGCGTTTAACGACACCGGACGCCAACTTGCGCTGGCATGACGCTATTTTCCTTAAGCCGTTTGCTGAATGCCAGCCAAAACCCAACCGCCCGAACTCGACAAAGGACGCACCAAATTCCAAATCTCATCAATTGGCTCGGCCGGTGCATTCGCGCCTTCACGGAGGGTGCCCGTGAATCGCACACTCGCCATTTGCTGGTTGTTGATGGTTTCAATGCCGAGCAGTGCAGCATCAATCGTGACCACGTCGGTGACATTCGGCGAAGCACCACGTTCCTGCAATTGCATTCTCAGTTCGGCAAACATTTCCGGCGACGTGAATTCGCGAATATCGTCGATATCGGCGCGATCCCAGGAAGCTTGCAGACGAATGAAGTGGGTTTTGGCGCTGCGGAGGAAAGCCGGCACATCGAAATCGCCAGGTACGCCGTAGGGCTGATATTCAGCACTCGCGGCTTGTTGCAGCCCAGATCCGATGGCGGGCGTGGATGAACCAGATTGTCCGCCGGGGAAGCCACCAAACACGCCACCGTTATTTCCGCCGAAGTTCCCTCCCGTGCTGCCAGAATAGGCCGTTACGTGCGCTTCTGCTTGTTTTTTCCGTGCAAACATATTCAACACGAAGCGGATGGCGAAGAAAATCAAGGCGAAAGTCAGCACCGTACCAATGATGCTGGCCATGCCGGCACCGATGCCAAGATGACCCAGCAGGGCACCCAAGCCCAGCCCCAGCAAAGCACCACCCAAGAGGCCGCGCCATGGGCTCGGGCGGGGAGCCGCAGCCCCTGGGCTTTGTGCGGTTTGTGGTGCAGCCTGCCTTTGCACTGGCGCTTGCCGTGCGGCAGCCGGGGATTGTCTGCCGAAGGAGCGCCCGCCGCCCAACCGCGCAGCATCAGCGTCGGCAATGAACATGAAAGTTGTGGCAGTAACCAACAAAAAGGCTGTCAATATTTTTTTCATAAGCACCTGTAATAAGTTGTTATAGGTAAGTTGCTATGTTTTGATGCCGGTGTGCAAGGCTGCTACGCCGGCCGTCAAATTGAAATAGTCCACACAGTCGAATCCCGCATTATGCATGATTTTCTTCAGAGTCTCCTGATCGGGGTGCATGCGGATGGATTCGGCCAGATAGCGGTAACTATCCGCATCGCCCGTAATATGTTTCCCCAGCCAGGGCAAAAAAGAAAACGAAAAAGCATCATATGGTTTTTGCAAGGGTTCCCACACTTTGGAGAACTCCAGCACCAGCAATTTCCCGCCCGGCTTCAGGACACGATGCATTTCAGAGAGAGCGACATCCTTGTGCGTCATATTGCGTAAACCGAATGCCACCGTTACACGGTCGAAATAGTTGTCAGGAAACGGCAGCGCTTCAGCATCGCAGACCAAAATGGGGACGATCGCGCCGGTATTCAAGAGCTTGTCACGCCCCACGCGCAACATGGACTCGTTGATGTCGGTGAGCCAGACCTGGCCTTCCGAGCCGACTTGCTTTGCAAATGCACTGGCCAGATCACCGGTGCCACCCGCGATCTCCAGCACACGAAAGCCGGGGCGAATGCCTGCCTGTGCGATGGTGAACGCTTTCCACAAGCGGTGCAATCCGCCGGACATCAAATCGTTCATGAGGTCGTATTTGCCGGCGACTGAATCGAACACGCCTGCTACGCGTCGGGCTTTTTCCGCTTCGCCGACGGTTTCAAAACCAAAATGCGTTTGCTTCGTCATGTTGCGCGAATCCGTTCAATCATGGCCGCGCGAAGCGCTGGCAAACGTGCAGATCGTGTTGCCAGTGATTCGGGTGAGGCGACGCGCTTGACTTCGGCCCACACCGGTGCGGGGAAATGCGCATCATCAAGATAGCGTGGAATCACGTGCCAATGCAGATGCGGCACCACATTGCCCAGAGAAGCGAGGTTGATTTTTTCCGGTTGCATGATCTCGCGCACAACGGACTCCACCTCAAGCACGACACGCATCAACTCCGCACGATCAGCGGAAGAAAGATCGGTCATCTCGCGCACGTGATCGTTCCAGATCACGCGGCAAAAGCCGGGGTAGTTGGCGTCATTGACAAGAATGATGCGCCATTGCGTGGTGCGGATGATAAGTTCGCCGCCATTTTGCTGACAGAGTTCGCAGGGAGTGTTCATTGGTATCACAGATTTGTACGATGCATAAAAATTATCCCCTCCCCCTATGAGGGGGAGGGGGAGGGTGGGGGTGTTGCGCCAAAATTCAAGCGCTGCTCTCGAACATGCTGCACACCCCCATCCCAGCCTTCCCCCTCACAGGGGGAAGGGGTTTAATATTCGACTGCCGCTTGGATTTCTTCACCCCACCCACCCGGCAATTTGTCGCCAGATGTGATCGGGTACGTGCATCAAAGCCCAGGTCATCAGCACATAACGCAAGAGTTTGCCCAGCGCCATGTATCCCACGCAGGGCCAAAAAGGTAATTTTAACCAGCCGCCGAGCGTACTGATCGGATCGCCCACACCCGGCAGCCAGGTCATGAACATGGCCTTGGGGCCGAAGCGTTCCAGCCAACTGAACCAGCGCGTTTTCTTTTCCTTGGCAAAGGTTTCATGTGCACCGTAGCCCAACCAGTAATTGACCATGCCCCCAAGAGTGTTGCCGAAAGTGGCTACCAGAATCACTATCCAGAACATGCCGACATCGGCTTTGACAACAGCAAAAACGGCAGGTTCTGAGCCCATGGGCAACAAGGTTGCCGAGATGAAGCTGATCAGGAATACCGCAGTCAGCCCGATTTTTGGGATCGCCAGGCGGGCAAGCAGCCACAGGACTGCAGATTCGATCATGTTGCCTTCATAAGGTTAAAAAGGTTTGTCCATTATAATGTTCGGATTGTCATCAAGGACAATCCCCACGAATTTATGACGGACTATCTCAAAAAAATACTCACTGCGCGCGTGTACGATGTGGCCACCGAATCCCCGCTGGAGCCAGCCCCTTTGCTGTCTGCACGGCTTGGCAATCGCTTGTTGTTGAAGCGCGAAGACATGCAAAGCGTGTTCAGTTTCAAATTGCGTGGCGCGTACAACAAGATGGCGCACCTGTCACCCGAGCAATTGAAGCGCGGTGTCATTTGCGCATCGGCAGGCAATCACGCACAAGGTGTGGCGCTCGGTGCGCAACGTCTGGGCTGCAAGGCCATAATTGTGATGCCTGTCACCACGCCGCCCTTGAAGGTGGATGCGGTGCGCGCGCGGGGCGCGCAAGTGGTGATGTTCGGCGATTCGTTCACAGACGCTTACGAACATGCGCTGACGCTGGAGAAAAAAAACGGGATGAATTTTGTGCATCCGTTCGATGACCCGGATGTCATTGCCGGGCAAGGCACGATAGGGATGGAAATCCTGCGGCAACATGCCGAACCGATTCATGCGATATTCGTGCCGGTGGGTGGCGGTGGGTTGATCGCCGGGATTGCCGCTTACGTCAAGCAGGTGCGACCCGAAATCAAAATCATTGGTGTGGAAACCGTTGATGCGGACGCGATGGATCGCAGTCTTGCGCTGAAGCGGCGCATTACGCTGCCTGACGTTGGATTGTTTTCGGATGGTACGGCGGTCAAGTTGGTGGGGAAGGAGACGTTCCGACTCGCGCGCGAATATGTCGATGACATGATTCTGGTCGATACCGATGCCATTTGCGCGGCCATCAAGGATGTGTTCCAGGATACACGCAGCATTCTGGAGCCGGCCGGTGCGCTCGCGATTGCCGGCGCGAAAGTCTACGTGGAGCGTGCAAAGAAAAACAAGCAGGCGCTGAAAAACCAAACGCTCGTGGCCATTGCCAGCGGTGCCAACATGAATTTTGATCGGCTGCGTTTTGTGGCAGAACAGGCGGCTTTGGGCGAAGCGCGCGAAGCCTTGTTTGCCGTAACGATTCCGGAAGAACGCGGCAGCTTCCGCCGTTTTTGCGAATTGGTCGGGCCACGTAACGTCACTGAATTCAACTATCGCATCAGCGACGAGCGCCAAGCCTATGTGTTTGTTGGCATGGAAGTTGAGAACCATGATGAACCGGCGAAAATCGTACGGCATTTCGAGAAAAATAATTTCAAGACACTGAACTTGACGGACGATGAACTCGGTCAAACGCATGTGCGTCACATGGTGGGCGGAAAGAGTTTGCTCGCGAAAGACGAATTGCTGTATCGCTTCGAGTTTCCGGAACGTCCGGGCGCGCTGATGCGCTTCTTGCAAAGCATGTCGCCGAACTGGAATATCAGCCTCTTCCATTACCGCAATCACGGTGCGGATTACGGCCGCATTCTGGTGGGTTTGCAAGTGCCGAAAAAAGAAATGAAAGATTTCCGTGCTTTCCTCGCGACCCTGGGGTATCGCCATTGGAACGAAACGGACAATCCTGTTTATAAACTGTTTTTGGGTAACTAAGTAAGATAAAAAGTGATGTTGATTAAAATTGGGGTCAGAGTAATTTACGCTGCGCGTAAAAAAACTACTGACCCCAATTTTCCAGCTATCGAACGTAGGACGCCTCCCGCGCGGAAAACCGGGGTCGGCAGTCGAATTTTGCATGCAAAACTTCGATTCTGACCCCGAATTTTCCGCAAGCTTATCGTTGCAGGAGGCTCGAGAAAATTTGCACACCATGACCAACGAATCCACCCCCCACGAATCTCCCCTCGGCAAACCGGCCTCTTACGACGGCGCTTACGATCCATCGCTGCTGTTCCCGATTCTGCGCGCGACGACGCGCGAAGAATTCAACCTCGGCAAAACGACGCCGTTTTTTGGCATCGATATCTGGAACGCTTACGAACTTTCCTGGCTCAACATGCGCGGCAAACCGCAAGTCGCGCTGCTCAGTGTGACCGTGCCCGCCGATTCGCCGAACATCGTCGAATCGAAATCGTTCAAGCTGTATATCAATTCCTTCAGTCAAACCAAGGTCGGTGGGCCGGAGGCGATGATCGAATTGCTGCGCGCGGATTTGTCGGCAGCGTTTGGCGCGTTCGTGTCCGTGTCGCTCACGCCGCAAGATGCTTTTGCCACGCTCGCGCTTGGCGAGATGGAAGGCCTGCTGCTGGATCGGCTTGACATAGATGCCGACGAATATTCGCCGAACGCCTCGCTGTTGCGCACGATCACAGAAGAACCGCCGGTGGAAGAAAAACTGGTGTCGCATTTGTTACGCACCAATTGCCCGGTGACGGGTCAGCCTGATTGGGCGAGCGTGCAAATTCACTACGTGGGCTTTGCGATCAATCAGGAGTATTTGTTGAAATATCTGATCAGCTTGCGTACGCACAATGGCTTTCATGAACAATGCATCGAGCGCATCTTTATGGACATTCTGACGCAATGCAAGCCGACCAAGCTAGCAGTGTATGGCCGCTTCACGCGGCGCGGCGGTGTGGACATTAACCCCTGGCGCACGAACTTCACGATTGGTGGCAGGCCTTCGAATGCGCGGAATGCGAGGCAGTAGCTTTCTACCAGCGGCAGTGCCTCAAGCGGAAGATATGCAGCATTCACACAATGAGATTTCAGTAGCGATAGCGGATTTGGCAGACGGTGCGCGGAGCAGCAAAGATGTTGCCGAATTGGCACGGGGGCGTTTGATTACATATTAAGCATCAAATCGAGTCTTGCACGCCCAAAAAACCAGCTTATAATTCAGCACGGATTTTCGTTTGGATTTTAAGGAGTCCATGCCACACCTAGCCGAGATTTTGCCGCAATCTAACGTTTTGCTCGATGTAGACGCATCGAGCAAGCAGGAGCTATTCGAGCGAGTCGCCGGGGTGCTGGAAAGTCACTGCGTTATCAGCAAAACCACGGTGTTGGAAAGTTTGCAGGCGCGCGAGTTGGTGGGATCGACGGGATTGGGGCGTGGCGTGGCCGTGCCGCATGGTCGCGTGAAAGGATTGAAGGGTGCCATGGCTGCCTTCGTCCGAATGAAAGACCCCATTCCGTTTGACGCTCCGGATCAGCAACCGGTGAAAATACTGATTGTTGTACTCATTCCCGATAATGTCACCCAACAACATTTGGAAATTCTCTCCGAGGTTGCTGAAATGTTTTCCAACGAGGCATTCCGGTCAATTCTGATAACGGAACCTGATCCTGAAGTCGTCCACACCAAGATAGTGAACTGGAAACCCGGCCGGCAAGCCGCCTGAACCGAAAGCCTAAAATGACCATCATCTCCACGCTGACTATCCAGCAGCTTTTTGAGCAAAATGGCGAGACGCTGAAGCTGACTTGGGTGGGAGGGCATCAAGGAGGGGGGCGGCAAGTGTCGGCCAGCGCCATTTCTGCTGCCGATCAGGTGGGGCACCTGAATTTGATTCACCCTGAACGCATCCACGTCTACGGCCGTCAGGAAATTACTTACTACAATCGTCTGACGCCGGAATCCCGCGCGTATCAAATTCACGAACTGATGAATGGTAATCCGCCCGCTATTATCGTGGCGCGCGATTTGGAAGTGCCGCCGGATTTGCTGTCGATTTGCGACGAAAACGATATTCCGGTGTTTTCCACGCCGCTTTCTGCGGCCGAAGTGATCGACTTTCTACGCATTTTTTTGTCCAAGAAGCTGGCGCAACGCACCATCATGCACGGCGTATTTATGGATGTGCTGGGGCTGGGGGTGCTGATCACGGGCGATTCCGGCTTGGGCAAAAGCGAGTTGGGACTGGAGTTGATCACGCGCAATCACGGGCTGGTTGCGGACGATGCGGTCGAGTTTTCCCGCATTGCACCGACGGTGGTTGAAGGGCGGTGTCCGCCGCTCTTGCAAAATATGCTGGAAGTGCGCGGCCTTGGGCTGTTGGATATCAAAGCGATTTTTGGCGAAGCGGCGGTGCGTCGCCGGATGCGCCTGCGCCTCATCGCGCACCTGCAGCGTTATCAAGGTCCTGGCGAGAATGAAGATCGACTGAAAATCGCGAGTATGACGCAAGACGTGTTGGGGCTGCCGATCCGCAAGGTTATCATCCCGGTTGCAGCGGGGCGCAACTTGGCCGTCTTGACCGAAGCGGCAGTTCGTAACACCATACTGGAACTGCGCGGCATTAACACGCTGGAAGATTTCATTGAGCGTCAACGCAAAGCACTGACCCACGATTAGGTGTCCTTATGAAAATCGTCCTGATTTCTGGCATTTCCGGTTCCGGCAAGTCGGTGGCTTTGAACATGCTGGAAGACCTGGGTTATGTGTGCGTGGACAATCTGCCACCCTCACTACTAAGCGAGTTGGTGGCCACTTTCGATAGTGAGGGCAGAAATCGCGTGGCGGTTGCGATTGATTCCCGCAGTGGCATATCGCTGGAAGAGGTGCCGAAAACCATCGAAACCATACGCAAAGAGGGTCACGACATCAAAGCCCTTTTTTTGACCGCAGATACACGCACGCTGGTGGGGCGGTTTTCCGAAACACGGCGGAACCATCCGCTTTCGCATCGCCTCAGTTCCGACGGCAGTTCCGAGCCACGATCACTTGTTGACGCCATTCGCGCGGAACGCGAACTGCTCACGCCGCTAGAAAAGCTCGGCCATAACATTGACACGACCAACACCAGCGCCAATCAGTTGCGCAACTGGGTGAAAGAATTTGTTGAGACGGATCGCGCACCCTTGACTTTGTACATCGAGTCTTTCGCGTTTCGGCAAGGTGCGCCGCGTGATGCCTCGCTGGTGTTTGACGTGCGTTCCTTGCCGAACCCGCATTACGATCCTGAGTTGCGTCCTTTCAGTGGATTGGACAGTCGCGTGGCCACTTATCTGGAAGCGCAACCCGAAGTGGCGGACATGCTGGCTGACATCACGGCCTTTGTTGATAAATGGTTGCCTTCGTTTAAGCAAGATAATCGCAGTTACGTCACCGTGGCCATTGGCTGCACCGGCGGGCAGCATCGTTCGGTGTACATGGTGGAAAAACTCGCGAAACACTTCCGAAAAAACGAAAGCGTGGTCGTGCATCATCGCGGGTTGATGTAAAACTTGTGTGAAAATTCTGTGCCGGAAAATTCGGGGTCAGAGTAAATTTCGCTTCGCGAAATAAAACTACTGACCCCGGTTTTCCTTCGAATTTTCACACAAGTTTTTGCAAAAGCTTTTTCACCGGCGCGGGCAAACCCAGCTTCTCAAGATTCTCTAGTTTGTGCCACGCAAACGGCGCGCTTTTATCAAGCGGTTTGCGCTGCTTGAGTGATATGGCATACGGATGAATCTGTAGTTTAAAGTGTGTGAAGGTATGCGAGAAAGAGGAGAGTGCTTCACATGCGTCAACTTTACCAAACTTGGCCGCAGCACGGCGAATGCGTTTGAGTTCATCCGAGTCGACTTCCGGTAGCGACAGCAATCCACCCCAAATACCGGCATCCGGCCGCTGTTCCAGCAAAATCTGTTTGCGATGAACAATTACTAGCATCGCCACTTGCCTTTGCGGGATAGGCGCTGTTGCTTTGCGCGTGGGGAGTTCGCTGGTGCGATTTGTGGCGCGCGCGACGCACAGTGCGTTCATCGGGCAGGACGCACACAGCGGTTTGGTTCGCGAACAAAGCGTCGCGCCCAAATCCATCAAGCCTTGTGTATAGGCCTCGACATTTTTTTCGGGCAGCAGGGATTCGGCCAGCAACCACAGTGTTTGTTCAACCGATTTTTCGCCGGGATAGCCCTCAATGCCAAACACGCGCGTGAGCACGCGCTTTACATTGCCGTCAAGAATAGGCGCAATCGCGCCGCTGGCAAAAACGGCAATCGCCGAAGCAGTTGATCGTCCGATCCCCGGCAGTTTTTCCAGTAGTGCTGGGTCGGTTGGGAAGTTGCCACCGTGATCTGCAAGAACCTGTTGTGCGCAGCGATGCAGATTGCGCGCGCGGCTGTAATAACCCAGGCCGCTCCACAATGCCATCACCTCGGCAACGGGTGCTGCAGCGAGCGAAGTCACATCAGGAAACCGTTCAAGAAAACGCGTGTAATACGGGATGACGGTGGTAACCTGCGTCTGTTGCAGCATCACTTCAGATAGCCAGATGCGGTAGGGATCGCGCGTGCCTTGCCAGGGAAGATTGTGGCGTCCTTGATGACGCTGCCAAAAAATCAAAACGTCGGCAAAAGATTCTTTGCCGACGTTTGGTTTGTCTTTGGCGGAGGAGGAATGAGGCGACACTTATGAGCACACCTAGGCCGCGACCCCCATATCCTGCTCAGCAGAGATGGCTTGCTTGAGCGGCTCTTCCAATGCAGCCAGGTTGCGACGCTGTGCCTCAACGCTATTCTTGACCTGCTCCAGTGCATCAATCTTCTCTTCAAGACTGTCAATCGCACCGTGGATACGTTGCACCGATTGTTGACGGTGCTTGAGTTGATCTTTGTGTTCCTTGATTTGTGCTTCGAGTGGCGCGATGATGACTTTCATCCAGGCTTCCACATCGCGGTTCGATTGGAGAAAGCTGTGACGTACGCGCGAAGCAATCGAATCAAAGAATTTTTGCATCAGCACGGCGCGCGATGTCGTCAGCACGGTTGCGGTGCCAAACTGCTTTTGATAGACACTTTCGATCATGTCGAGTTCTTTGCGGTATTTTTCCATGGAAAACGGCATGGGCGCTGTGACGGCCAAGCCATGTTCGCTGGAAAACTTGCGGTACATGACGGACATCATTTCTGAAATTTCAGCAATTTTCTTATCTGAAATTTCCAGATTTTGACGTGCCAGATCGAAAAACTTTTTGATTGCACTGCGAATGCCGCCAGAGAAGCTGCTGCTGTTCATGGCATCGCGCGTCTGGTTGATGGTTTCCTTCAACACTTCCATGCCCAGACTGGTGAACACTTCGGCGGAGAGGCGCGCGAACACACCGCGTGTGCCCTGAAGTTTCATCAAGCTGCTGTCGAAATCTTTCTTCTCAGCGTCGAGACGCTTCATCATGTGCTCGATGACATTCGAGTTTTTGCCGCGCAGGCTCTTCAACTCAAACAATTGTTCCACCGCGCCGCGCGAACGGCTGGAGAGCACGGAATGTTTGGAATCAATCAGCGCCGAAATTTCAGACGCCAATTGCATGCGGATGATGTCCTTTTTCGCCGGAATGAGTTCAGAGGACAATGCGCTTTCGAGATCTTGCAGACGGCTCTTGGTGAGCAAGGCGTCATCGTGATTGACTTTCGCCACCAGACCTTTTTGTGCGGAAATCGGGAAAACCTGACGCTCCTTCAGACCGAGCATGCTCGCTACGCTGGTGACCTGGCTCTTGATTTGACGCTCGACTTCTTCTTCAGTGCGCAACTCGTCCCACATGCTGTCGATCTTGTTCAGCACCACCATACGTCCAGCGCCAGAACCGATGTGATCTTTCCACACGTCGATGTCACTCTTCGTCACGCCGGTGTCGGCAGCAAGAATGAACAGCACGGCATGTGCGTTCGGGATCAGGTTCAGCGTCAATTCTGGCTCAGTACCGATGGCGTTCAAGCCAGGCGTGTCGAGAATGACCAAGCCTTCCTTGAGCAAGGGATGCGGGAAGTTGACAATGGCGTGACGCCACATCGAGATTTCAACCAAGCCGTTGTCGTCGACCGAAAAAGAGGCATCCGGATCATCTTCGTTGTACAAGCCGTAACGCTTTGCGTCTTCCATCGGGACGCGCTTGGTCTGACTGACTTGGCTGAAGGCTTCCATCATGCCATCGGCTGAATTGGTGTTCAGCGGGAAAACGGTCCAGGCATGACTCAGGGACTTGAAATCGCTGGTGGATTCATTGCCCGCGCGGGTTTCAATCGGCAGCAGGCGGATCGAAGGTGGAAGCGTCTCGTCATACATCAGTTCGGTCGGGCACATGGTTGTGCGTCCGGCAGAAGAGGGCACAATGCGTTGCCCGTAATCGGCAAAGAAAATCGCATTGATCAGCTCAGATTTCCCGCGCGAGAATTCGGAAACAAAAGCGATGGACAGCTTGTCATCGGTGAGTCGCGACAACATATTTTGGAAACGCTGGTTACTGGCAGGATCGGACAAGCCATTTTCCTCCAGGCCTTTGCGGTACTGTTCCAAGGCCGCGACCAGGCTTCTGCGCCAATCACTGTATTCCTTAAATTGTTGGACCAGATTGCTCACAATATCTCCACGCTTTCGGCTACATATATGACAAAACAGCCCCCTGAATGGTGGAGGGGGCGGCCACGGTTCGATGCCTCTTGGATATTACACCAGCCTCAAAGACTCGTCGTCTCAAGTGCTGCAAAAAAGCCACCAAAGGTTTGCTCCTTGATTTTCCTCACGCGGCTGCGGTGTGGTGAATGCGTTTCAGAGAAGACAAAAGTTGTCAAAAAGTCTCTGCTGACCGCGATGCACATGACCAAGCTTGAAATCAAGCGCTGTCCGGCCACTTTTCTTGGCTTCACGCAGGGGAAAGCACGGGCAAGGCGTATCTTACCAACGAAGGTTCTGATTGCCATAGTGAATGGCGTTGAACGGTAGTTTGTCAGGGATTTGCGGCATTTTTGATACAGAATCAGTCAGTTATTGTCCGCACGGACGCTTTCATGGGTGTCCTGATGGCATTCACAAGGCTAGCTGGTTAAGCGTACAATCACGCCATTGCCAGATTCGCGATAGGGATGCGATTGAAACCTTCATTCTTGATAGTGCCGTTGTCGGTCATTTTGTTGACAGGCGTTTCCTGCACCCCTTTGTCCATGCTGCGGGCGCCCATGGAAGAGCCGGTAAAAGCGCAAAACGGGAGTCCGACACCTGTGAGCACAACCGTGACGGACAAAGGCGACACTTTGCCAAACGTGCCGCTGAGCAGAGAAATTTTGTACCGCCTGCTTGCAGCGGATCTTGCCTATCAGCGCGGACAGTGGGAAACCGCTTATGAAGTGACGATGAAGCTCGCTTTGCATACCCGCGATCCCCGCCTAGCGCGGCGTGCGGCAGAAATGGCGATTGGCGCCAAGCAGCCCGATGCAGCCATGGCGGCCGTGAAACTGTGGCATGAAATGTCGCCGCAATCCGAGGAGGCGACCAAGTACTATCTTGGCTTCGTCCTCATTAGCGATAATCTGAAAGAAGCCAAACCCATACTGGAACAACGTTTGAAGGAAGCCACGCCAAAAGTGCGTAGCGTCTTGATGTTCCAGATTCAGCGTTTGTTGGCAGGCACCAAGGACAAGGTGGCGGCATTCCAGCTACTGGAAGAATTGGTGACGCCCTACCTGAATACCGCCGAAGCACATGTGGCGCTGGCGCAAGGGGCGCTGGCGAAGGGCGATCGTGCGCGAGCGCAGGAAGAAGCGACAAAATCCCTGGCCATCAAGCCGGATTTTGAAATGGCAGCACTCACGCGCGCGCAGACTTACGATAACCTTGAAAAAGCAATGCAATCGCTGGAGGCATTCATCGCGGAATATCCGGAGTCACGGGAGGTGCGGCTGGCTTATGCGCGCATGTTGATCACACAAAAAAAATACGACGAAGCCCGCAAGGCATTTGAAGCCTTGCTCCAGTTGCAGCCGCAAGACACCACCACGCTGTACTCGTTGGGGGTTTTGTCCGCTCAGGCGAAAGACCCCCAGAGTGCCGAGCGCTACCTGACCCAGTATCTCGAAGCGCTGGATAATCAGCCCGACAATGAACACGATCCGGCGCGCATTATCCTCTTGCTGGGACAGTTGGCGGATGAGCGCGGCGACACCAACGATGCCATCAAATGGTTGTCACAAATTGAATCGCGGCCAGGACGCAACGCCGTGTATCTCACGGCGCAAATCCGGATGGCGCAGATACTCGCCAAGCAGGGGCAGCTTCCTGAAGCGCGAGCCAAGCTGAGAAACGCTGATGCGCACGAAGATGAGGAGAAGGTACAGCTTATTCTTGCGGAATCCCATCTTTTGCGCGAGGCAGAAAACACAGAAGAAGCCGCCACCTTGCTGGCAGCGGCCTTGAAGCGTTTCCCGAAAAACACCAGCCTGCTGTACGACTATGCGATGGCAGCAGAAAAACTCGACAAGCTGGCAGTGATGGAAGAGTCGCTGCGCAAGATCATGACCATCGAGCCTGGCAACCAACTGGCATACAACGCACTGGGGTACTCGCTCGCTGATCGCAACATACGCCTGAAGGAAGCGCGCGAGCTCATTGAAAAGGCCAATAAGTTGTCTCCCGATGACGCGCACATCATGGACAGCATGGGCTGGGTGCATTTCCGACTCAAAAACATGAAAGAGGCGGAAAAATGGTTGAGACGTGCTTATCAGAAGCGCGCAGAAGCAGAGATTGCTGTGCACCTTGGCGAACTGTTGTGGGTGACGGGGAGAAAAACGGAAGCAATGAAGTTTTGGCGTGAAGCGGCAGGGAAAGAGCCCAAAAACGACACCCTGAAAAACACGCTCAAGCGATTAAAAGTCAAACTCTGATGATCGCTCGCCGCCTTTATTTTTTGTGTACCTTGCTGGCGGTGTTGGCGCTGGCTGGATGCGCGGATCTCGCTCCGGCGCGTCGTGAAGCGACGACAAGCCGTGCAGCGCGAACCTGTCATGCGCGGATCGCGCTGGTCGGACGCTTTTCCGTGCAGTACAGGAAGGACGACAAAGAAGAATCGGCGCATGGCAATTTTCGTTGGGGACAAAACAATAGCCACATGCGCATTGTATTGATATCGCCGATGGGACAGACGTTGGCGACGATTGATGTGACGCCAGAATCGGCAACCTTGATCGATTCCGAAAAGGAATCACACACCGCAGAAGATGTGGATGCGCTGGTGCTGGAATCGCTCGGCTGGCCATTACCGGTATCCGGGTTGCGCGACTGGATTCAGGCATGCATGCGTGATGCACGCGGCCGACGCGTCATCGTAACGCCCGAAAGTCGGGAGTTGACCACCTCAGATGGATGGCGCATTACTTATCCGGTGTGGGAAGAAGATGATCGTGGCCGAAGAAGACCCAAGCGGATCGACGTGCAGCACATTGCAAACGAAAGAATCGTGCTTTCCGTGCGTCTGGTCATCGACGAATGGATGCCGCATCCATGAGTCTTTCCGTGGTCGAATTACGCAATTGTCCTGCGCCCGCCAAGCTCAACCTTTTTTTGCATATCGTGGGGCGTCGGGCAGATGGCTATCACATGTTGCAAACCGTGTTTCAGCTCATCGAGTATGGCGACATGCTGCATTTTGCTTTGCGGGACGACGGGAAAATTCTGCGTACGACAGATGTACCGGGGGTTGCGCCGGATGAGGATTTGACGGTGCGCGCGGCCATGCTGTTGCGCGCGGCGGCGAATGAGCGCGAGGGTACCAAAGTGTGCGGGGTGGATATCGCCATCGAAAAGCGTCTTCCGATGGGCGGTGGGTTGGGGGGCGGATCATCGGACGCGGCGACCACCCTGATCGCCTTGAACCGACTTTGGGACGCGGGATTTTCACGCGCAGAATTGATGGCCTTGGGCTTGCAGTTGGGAGCGGATGTACCCGTCTTTATTTTTGGACAAAACGCCTTTGCCGAAGGGATAGGCGAAGTGCTCACGCCGGTTGAAACCCCAGACTGTTGGTATGTCGTCATCGAGCCCGGTGTGGTCGTTTCGACCAGTGCCGCTTTCAGGGCGCCGGATTTGACAAGGAATACGAAACCCGTCAGAATTACGGACTTTTCCGAGGGCATTGCCGCATCTGGATGCTTTGGAAGGAATGATTTGCAACCTGTTGTCGCAAGGCACTTCGAACCCATAGCAGCCGCGCTGAAATGGCTGGCGCAGTATGGCGAAGCGAGGATGACCGGCTCAGGCGCCTGCGTATTCTGTGCGTTTCCCGACGAGCAATCGGCTGAAAAAGCCCTCCGGAACGTGCCGCAGCACTGGAAAGCCTGGAAAGCACGCGCACTGGCGCGCCATCCCATGCACGCCTTGCTCACAACATAGGTTGCGCGCGATTTGAATGAAGTAGGGGAATCGCCAAGCTGGTTAAGGCACTGGATTTTGATTCCAGCATGCGAAGGTTCGAATCCTTCTTCCCCTGCCACATGACATTGGTATCTATTTCGTACTCACACACGGATTAACATGCCGTTGCAGCCAAAGGATGTACATGGGCAGCAGGCTTGAAATATCCCGCATCATTGCTGACTAACCTCTCATTATTCCCATGGCCGCCGACAAAGACATGATGGTTTTCACCGGGAATGCTAATCCCGAGCTCGCAGAAAAAATTGCGCAAAACCTTGGTATTCCGCTGGGACGTGCCAGAGTCAGCAAGTTTTCCGATGGCGAAATCACGGTTGAAATCAATGAAAACGTGCGGGGCAGCGACGTCTTTGTGGTGCAGTCCACCTGTGCACCAACCAACGATAACTTGATGGAGCTCATGCTGATGGTGGACGCACTCAAGCGCGCATCGGCTGGCCGCATCAGTGCCGTCATCCCGTATTTTGGTTATGCCCGTCAGGATCGTCGTCCGCGTTCGGCACGTGTGGCGATTTCCGCGCGTGTGGTGGCGAACATGCTCGAAGACGTTGGCGTTGAGCGTGTGTTGATCATGGATGTCCACGCCGATCAGATTCAAGGCTTTTTCGATATCCCCGTCGATAACATTTACGCATCGCCAGTGTTGTTGCGCGATTTGCAAAAGAAACACCCGGACAATGTGCTGGTGGTCTCGCCAGACGTGGGTGGCGTGGTGCGCGCGCGTGCCTTGGCGAAATGGCTGGGTTGCGATCTCGCCATCATCGACAAGCGCCGTCCGAAAGCCAACGTTTCCGAAGTGATGAACGTCATCGGTGAAGTGAAAGGCCGCAACTGCGTGATCATGGATGACATGGTCGATACCGCTGGCACGCTGACGACGGCCGCTGCGGTACTAAAAGAATGCGGTGCCTTGAAAGTGCTCGCTTATTGCACGCACGCGGTGCTGTCGGGTCCGGCAATCGAGCGCATTACCCATTCGCCGCTCGATGAACTGGTGGTTACCGATACGATCCCACTGACAGAAAAAGCCAAAGCGTGCGCCAAGATCCGTCAATTGACGTGCGCACCGCTGCTTGCAGAAACGATGAAGCGCATCAGCACTGGCGATTCCGTCATGTCGCTGTTTGCAGAGTCGGACGAAGGCGGGGCAGAACGACAAGTTTGAGGACGCAGCGATTGCTGCGTTCATTTTCGAATCCCTGGTCGCGGGGAATTCACAACCGCAAGGCAACTTGCAAAACAGGAGTCACAACATGAAAGTTATTGCATTCAACCGCACAGAACAGGGGACCGGAGCGAGCCGCCGCCTGCGCAATGCGAACACCACCCCAGGCATCGTTTACGGCGGCGGGAAACCTGCTGCCAACATCAAGCTGGATCACAATCCGCTGTATCACGCCATCAACCGCGAAGTTTTCCACTCCTCGATTCTGGATCTTGAAATCGATGGCGTTAGCGAACCGGTTGTTTTGCGCGATTTTCAGATGCACGCGTTCAAACCGATCGTGATGCATATCGATTTCCAGCGCGTCGTGCCGGATCAAAAAATCTCGATTCGCGTTCCGCTGCATTTTATCAACGCCGACATTTGCCCAGCCTCCAAGGTGGGCGGTTCCAACATCAGCCACGCCATCAATACCGTTAACATCAATTGTTTGCCGAAAGATTTGCCGGAATACATCACGGTCGATCTGGCTGCATTGAGCCCGGGTCAAACCATCCATCTTTCCGACGTGAAGATGCCAGACGGTGTGGTTGCGAGCGACAATCCGAAGTTGGCCGTGGCGATTGCAACCGTAGCGAAGTAAAAAACGCAAGGTAACGCGCCTCGCAAAAAACCGCCCGACAGGGCGGTTTTTTTGTGGGTAGAAAACCACGGACAGAAGTAACAACGGAGCGCGAGGAAAAACCGGGGTCAGCAGTTTATTTTTGCGCAGCAAAAATTACTCTGACCCCGAATTTTTCCGATAAGATGATCGAATCGTTCGTTATAAAATATCCAAACCCCAACAAACCATTCGTCTATGTCTACCCCACCAGAAGTTATTTATTTCGCCGACCGCGCAAAAGAATTCGCCGTTTGGTGTCAGGTCTCGCACGACAGCAAAGACCCGCAGACGTTTCAGTTAGAGGCCTTGTCCATGCTGTCGATTTTGTACGCGACAGCGTGGATGTTGCCGCAAGAGGAATCGCGGACGTCCTTGCCCGAAGCCCCCGGCATCGTACCGGAGCATCGTCAGGCGCTAACGGAAAATTTCAAGGTCATGCCGTTTCAGTATTACTGGGAAATTTTGACGCCATCCAAAATGGAAGGCGAGGCAATTCCCATATGCGCCGATTTGCTGGAAGATATTCAGGATATCTATGCCGATCTTGTGGTGGGGCTATGGCATTACGAGCAAGGACACATCGAGGCGGCGGTTTTTGAGTGGCGACACCGTTTTGCTGCACATTGGGGCGCACATGCCGTAAGCGCGATGCATGCCTTGCATTTATTCGAGCCGAAAGGGGCTGACGACGTTTCGGGATGATGGCGCGCAAAAAATGGAGTTGGCAGGGAAAAATGGGGTCAGAGTTTTTTTAAGCGAAGCTTAAATTACTCTGACCCCATTTTTCCCTGGTTTTCGCTGACCCATTTTTCATTTCGCCGTATGCAATTCCTTCATCGCCAGATCAAATTTCCCTTCGCAGAGCAGCGGGATGATCGACAGGCTTTGGGCGATGGCGTCTTCAATCAATTTTTGTTCTTCCGCGCGCGGGCGGTGGAGGACAAAGTCGATCACTTGGGACTTCAATCCTAATTCACGCGGGTGACCGATGCCGAGGCGCAGTCGCCAGAAGTCCTGCGTGCCGAGGGCGGATGCGATGTCTCTCAAGCCGTTGTGTCCGCCGGTAGAGCCGCCTTTCTTGAGCTTGGCGCTGCCAGGCGGCAGATCAAGTTCGTCATGCACCACGAGCACTTCTTGCGGGGTGATCTTGAAAAAGTTGGCAATTGCGCCAACAGCCTTGCCGGACAAATTCATGAAGGTTTGCGGCTGTAACAGCCATACGTCATGCCCGCCGAGGCGCGCTTTGGCAGCGAGTGCCTGGAAACGCGACTCACGTTGCAAACGACAATTGGGCAGGGTGCTGGCGAGATTATCCACCAGCCAGAATCCGGCATTGTGGCGGGTTTGTTCGTATTCAGCGCCGGGATTGCCGAGGCCGACGATGAGGCGAATGGACATGATTGAAAATCTGAGACCGTAAAAGTTAAGCAAAATGATTAAAACAACGCTTTCACACCCCCCAGACGATGTCCTTATTCTTTTTCTGTGCTCGCTTAAGCATATCCATGAGAGGATAGACGCGCGCAGCGAAACTCACAGGCTCAACAATTTCGCGTTTCGGGTTGTCGCCGAGCGACGCTTCACGCTCGGCTTTTTCCTGTTCTTCGATGACCGATCGACGCGCTATCTCTTCTTCCAGCTTGACGATGGCGTTACCTGTTTCTGCAGCCAGGATGATGCCTTGTTTGACTTCTTTACCCAGCAAGTCGAGGATGGGTTTTGCGTTTTCCTCGTACATGATGATGTTGCCAGCGGCTTTACATTTGAAAATAACCAGCATGTGCCCTCAGTGGAGTAAAAATCGATGAAAAATGTAGTTTCATCAGTATAGCAAGTTCGGCATCACACCATGACGATTCAGCGCGTCATTAAGAATAAAACCTGACTGGTTTTTAGGGTTGACATTTCCAATGGCTTGGCTAGACTCATCGATTATTCAGCGTTTATTTTTTGATAACACTTACAACATTTTCGGGCCGCTGTCTGCGGGAATCCGAGACAGCCAATTAGGGGTGTGAATGGTTCAGGCGCATGCGGTAGTTTCCTCCGGGGAGCGGTTGTACATCGACGCTGGTGTGGCGTACTTGCGCATGCGCGTGTGCGATAGCAATGGTCATGAGATAGAAAACCACGTCATCTCCAGCAATCGCGATTTGCGCGATGTGATTGCTGAATATCGCCTGGACAAACGCATGGCGGCAGGCGCACAGGCAATCATTACCGGCAAACTCGCATCCTTGGTGAAGCAGGCGCTCGGCGGCGGGCACACTTTCCTGCAAGCGTCTGCTTTATGGATGGCTGCCAAAACACGCGCAAAACTAAAGAACGAAGACGCGTTGGCGCTTGTCGAAATTTCCGCTTCCGGCTTTACTTTGGTTGGGGTCGATGGCCAGGGGCGTTTGCGCGAAGATTTGCTGGTGACGAATCCGCGTTGTGGCGCGGGAACCGGCGTGAATATCGACCGCGTGTTGCAAAAACTGGGCATGAAACGGGATGACGTGGATGTCATCCTCGCAGACTATCTTGGTTATGCTGGGCGAGCGTTGCGCGACAGAATTGGCACGCGCGTTGATCGTTGTGGCGTGTTTGGTGCATCTGCGACCATCTCCGACAAGAACCAGGGTATTCCATTATCCGTGGCACTCGCTACGACGTTTAAATCCGAACTGCAAAAAGTCATCACCAAGCTGCCAGAAGGGTTCAATACGGTAATGCTGGTTGGCCGCTTTTTCAACTGGCAATTCGTGCGCGATTGCGCAGAAGATTTTTTGCGTGAGTTGGGTGTCAAGCATATCGAATACGATCCGGACAACACCTTGATGCTGGACGCCCTGCACGATTTGGCTGAACATGCAGGTGTGGACGAGAGGGGATCGCTCGAAGGCATCGCCTTCCCTGAGCCGAAGCTGAATGAATATCCCTCATTCGCAGCGTTGCTGACGACAATGGAAGGCAACCTGCGTTACCGACGCGAACCCACGGGCGTGTTTTCAGTCCCTGCGCCGCGCGATTTGGCAACGCGCCCCGTGCATATCGGTATGGACGTTGGATCCACGATGGCGAAAGTGGTGATGACGGACGATGCAGGTGAAATCGTTTTCCTCGATGCTTACAGCAATGCGGGAGACACCATCGAGACGGTCAAGCGCGTATTCAGCGATTTGCAGGAACAAGGCTTGAGCAGCTTGCAGGTACGCTCGATCGGTGTGACAGGTTCCGCCCGTTATCAAGTGCGAGAAGCGCTGGCGCGGATTTATCCGCAACTCACCTCGCGCCTCGCGGTACTGGTAGAAAACTACGCGCACGCACGCGGTTCCATCGATCAGGCACGCGAGCATCTGGTGCGCCTGAAAACGGCGGGTGTAACAGACCTCAATGAAGACTTTTGCATCCTGGTTGATATCGGCGGCGAAGATACCAAGATTTCCACCATCGCCATGCGTGAAGCGGAACTGTTCAGTAATGCGATGAATATCAAGTGCTCGGCAGGAACCGGCAGCTTGATGGACACGCTGTCCGCATTGTTTGGCATACCAGGTGCGGGGGAAGCCAGCAGATTGGCGTTTGAGGCTGAGCGCGGTCTGGAGATCAACGCGACATGCGCCGTGTTTCTGATCGAGAATGCGCAAAAATTGCAAGCGCAAGGTGTCCCGCGCGGCGAGATTCTGGCATCAGCGAGTTGGGCCATCGTTGAAAATATGGCGCGCACCTTGTGGAGTCAGGTGGAGTTACCTGGTCGTACGGTCGTGCTGTTGCATGGGCAAACCATGCTTTCTGATCCCTTGCCGCTGGCCGTGAGCCATCGTCTGGAAAGCTATTTGGGCGAACCGGCATATTGCTTGGTGCCCACCTATCCAGGGCATCGTGCTTGTCTGGGATTGATTCGCACCCTGTCCGTGACGGCACCGGCGGGCGCGGTCACCGTGCCATTCAGCGCTTTGCTGGATGCGAAATTTGAAAAAGTGATCATCAAGTGCCGGGGCATTGCTTGCGAAGACCCCAGTGCGGCATGCAATCGCACGGGTCTTAGGTGTCACGGAAGCGATGGCAATTTGTTCGCCTTTACATTAGGCGGCTGTTCGGCGGTCAACGAAATGCTGGCGAAGTACGTTGCGCGCAAAGAGCATGGCGTTGCGATGGAGTTGACGGCGCCCCCTCGCGACACATACATGGAAATCTGGAGTTTTATCGATAGCCATCACCCCCGCACCGAGAATGCCAGGCGCCTGGTGATTCCGCGCGGTTTCATTGTTTCAGAGTGGGCGTATTTCCTTTCGCGGATTTTCGAACGCTTTGACATTCCCGTGCATGTCGACAATGTGTGCGATACCGATCTCGTGGATGCACAACCGTATTTCGATGTAGATAGTTGCGCGCCGCACATGGGTGCGGTGGGGCAATTCTTGCGTCTGGCGCAAGCGCCGCATGGCATGATTCTCGCGCCGCAAATCGAACTGTTGCAGACGGATGGCAAGAGCATGGGTCGCACCTGCACCTTGAATCAGGGTGGCTTTGCCGTCGCGAAAGGCGTAGCCGAAGCGGTGCATCAAGACGCGCGGTTTCATTTGTTTCACATCGATTTGTCAAAGCAAAATGCGGAAAACTTGGCAGATCAGTTGCAAGAACAATTCGCCCCTGTCTTTGCGGCGTATGGCATGGCGCCGTCGCGCAGGGAATTGGTGGCGGCATTGGCCGGTGCGCTCAACGATCACCGGGCGCTGCGCGTCAAAACGGCGGAATTGGCCGGCGACATGATCGAGCAGGCGAATGCTGCCGGACAAAAAGTGGCCTTGGTTGTGGGGCGAGAGTACCTGTTGAATCCCGGTATATACGACAGCCACGTGCGCAGGCTTTTGCGTGACAAGGCGATGGTGGCAATTCCCTCTTACGTGCTCGATGTGGAATTGAACGAAGATTTTGCCCACATTTACTGGCGCAACCCGCACTTAATCACGACCATCCTTGCGGCAGTGGCGGATCGCAGCTTGCATCAGCGCATTCGTCAACCGCGTTTGGCTGCATTGTTTGAAGAACTGGAAGCCTCTACGGAATTATTGCCTGTGGTGCAGGTCTCGACTTTCTGTTGCGGCCCGGACAGCGTGACGCTGCCGCTCGGCGCCGAATTGATGAAGCAGCGCCCCTTCTTGTTGATACAGTCCGATGCGGTGATCAAGGAACTGGCGCATTTGGAAAACCGTGTCAATACCTATGTGAATCAGTTGAACATGGGTTTGCACGCCAAGCTCAAACCGGAGAATGAAGAAGCCTTTGACGTCAAAGCACTGGATGATTTGGAAAGCAATGAAGGGATCGATCCGGCGCGCGACGTCATTTATTTTCCGACCTTGTCAGACAGCCGCCCCTTGAGCAGCATCATGCGCGGCGCCGGGTTTGCCTGCGTTGATCTGTATCGTAGCGACAGAGATTTGCAAGGCTTGATCAAATCCGGACGGCGCAGTGTGGGGGATGCGGTATGCGCACCGCTGGCTGCAGTGTATGCCGATCTGGAACGTGCGAAAGCAGATTTTGCACGACGACGCGCACAAAACGATCCGGTCGTAGCCGGAAAAACGCGCTTGCTGTTTTTCGACAATGCCGGTACGGGACCTTGCCGCCAGGGGCAATACGTGCATGTGCACAAGCTGATGGCGCACAAGGACATGCAACGAGAAAGTCAGGAATGCAAAGGCGAAGGCGTATTTCGTTTCTTGATTGCGCGTGAGCGTGATGGTTATAACATCGGGCTGGAGGAATGGACGCTTCTGCGCATGTACCAGGCAACGATTGTGCAAGGGGCGCTGCACGACCTTCTGTTCACGGCGTCCATGGTGTGCCGGGATGCAGAAGAATATGGGCGCTTCCTGGTGGACTACGCAGCGCTCAAAGAAGAGTTGCTCGCAGCGTATGAAAAGTTTTCAGGACCCGGCTCTGTCGCACGGATGCTGTGCAAAGTCTTCGGCACGCCGGCGAAGTACTGGGCGTACCGGCTGGATGGGCGTGATCTGGTGGAACCATTCCGAAAATTTGCTGCACGATGGCCGCAGCGTAAACCGGAGGGCAAGCCCCTGGATATCCTTGCGACCGGCGAAGTTTACATGCGCGTGGCACAAGCCGAAGCGATTTTTACGTCATTGCTCTCCATGCTGGGGTTTGGCCGCTTCAAGATGCATGTTGCGCCGGTGTGGTCTTACCTTGATTATCTGGTGGAGCAAGCCGACGCTGAAATTCGTACAACGCCTCAAGCGGATTTAAAAGCAGCAAAAAATCGCCGCAAACGCATCACAAGATTGCGCTGGGTATTGCGCAACCTGATAGCGAAACCGGTTTACGATGCAGCAGGCCTGACCATGCCCACCTCCGCGAATGAACACATGATCACGGCGCAGGAAGTCTTGCCGACGCTTCGACCATTTGGCGAGCTCGCGCCGTATCTCGGCGAAGTCATTGGGAGCTTGCGTCAGGGAGCCAATTTGATCCTGAATGTTGCGCCAACCAGTTGCATGGTGTCTACCATGAGTCAGGTGTTTACCCCGCGTTTGCGTCAGGTCGGTTGTGGCGATGGCCATGTGCAGCAGCTTTTTTCTGCGGATGGCGAAGTGAACGATGAATTGCTGTCGCTGGCGCTGCTCAAGTCGATGGGGCCCGAAGGATTGGCGCGACGCGGCGCAAGCGAAGGCAAAGAAACCAAGATCTTTAAAACACAAAGCGGCGTCAGCAGTTTGGCGGGTTTCGGTTTTGTATTTGCCGAGGCGGCAGAGTGGAGCTGGATGCTGCCAGCGTTGACGCAGTTTTAGTCTGGGCGACTGCTTCGCCCAGTCTTAACGCTCCCATAATTAACGCTCCCTTAGCGCCCGCCGGTACTGAATCGCTTCCGCCACGTGTGCCTGCGTGACGCTTTTCGAATCGCCCAGATCGGCAATTGTGCGCGCCAGCTTGAGCACGCGGTGATACGCGCGCGCAGACCAGTTCAATCGTGTCATGGCGCTGCGCAATAACTGTTCGCCAGACAAATCCGGTTTGCAGTGCCGGTCGATTTCCTTGGGCGTGAGCTGGCTGTTCGGCTTGTTCTGGCGAGCGTACTGCACTTCAAAAGCGCGGCGCACGCGTTGCGCAATCACACTGGAAGATTCGCCGTCTGCCTGCAGCATCAACTCATCTTGCGACAATGCGCCGACTTGTATTTGCATGTCGATGCGATCCAGCATGGGGCCCGAAATGCGATCTTGATAGCGCGCCACATTGTCTGGCGTACAGCGGCATTTCCCCGCGTGATGGCCGAGATATCCGCAGGGACAGGGATTCATCGCCGCCAGCAATTGAAAGCGCGCAGGAAAATCCGCCTGCCGCGCAGCGCGCGAAATGGTGATGTGACCGGATTCCAGCGGCTCGCGCAAAACTTCCAGCACCTTTCGCTCAAACTCCGGCAACTCATCTAAAAACAGCACGCCACAATGTGCCAACGAAATTTCGCCGGGGCGCGGCGTGCCACCACCACCCACCAAGGCGACGCCGGAAGCCGTGTGATGTGGTGCGCGATAGGGGCGCGCCTTCCAGCGCGACACGTCAAAGCCCCCTGTGAGTGATTGCACGGCGGCGGATTCCAGTGCTTCTTCATCTGTCATCGGCGGCAGGATGCCTGCAAAGCGTGACGCCAGCATGGTTTTGCCTGTGCCGGGCGGCCCCACCATCAACACACTGTGATTGCCTGCGGCTGCCACTTCAAGCGCGCGTTTGGCTTGTTGTTGCCCTTTGACGTCAGCAAAATCGGGATAGCCCGCTTGAACAAGCGGGGTGTCCGGCTTGTGGCGCGACAGTCTTGTTTCTGGCGCGATGGCGGCAAAGTGTGCGCAAACGTCCAGCAATGATCCGGCTGGGAAAATCGCGGCATCGGTGACGAGCGCCGCTTCATCCGCATTCGCGCGCGGCAAAATGAACGAGCGCCCCAGCGCTGCGCCAGATTGCTGCATCGCATACGTCATCGCAAGGGCACCGCGAATCGGGCGCAGCTCGCCGGACAGCGAGAGTTCGCCTGCAAACTCGTACTGGCTAAAAGTGTCGGAAGGAATTTGTCCCGACGCGGCCAAGATGCCCAGCGCAATCGGCAGGTCGAATCGACCGGATTCCTTCGGCAAGTCTGCGGGGGCGAGATTGACTGTCATGCGTCGTGCGGGAAATTCAAAGCGAGAATTCTGAATGGCGGCACGCACGCGATCCCGCGCTTCCTTCACTTCGGTTTCGGGCAGGCCGACGATGGTCATGCCCGGCAACCCGTTTGCCAGGTGAACTTCGACGGCCACTTCCGGCGCATGCATGCCGGAGAGTGCGCGGCTTTTGAGGATGGCGAGGCTCATGGCGTATGCCTTTTCAGTTGAACGGGTCGCTATGTATTAAAGGGCAATGCCAGCAAGCTTGAATGAAAAATGTTGTTTTGGCAATCGTTGCTGTGTGATGGGCGGGCTTACGTGGTAGCGTGGTCTCAATTCGAGGGCGAAGATGAAAAGCAAACGATCCAAAGCGCTTCTTGGGAATAGATATGTGCTGACATATTGGGCAGTGCTGCGATAGAATAGTTTCTGTGCCTCAACATTTTTTACTTATCTGGTGTTGAGTGCGATGTGGCTTATGCCATCCCATCAGAAAATGAGCCATGAGCCCTGAACGACAACAGATGATTCGCGCTTTGTTCGATGAATACATCGAAATGTATGCGTCTCGCGACGACAGACTGACGACACGATTCAGCGAAAATTTCAGTGGCTACGCTGGCAGCAGCAGCGTTCTGGTCAAGGATCGTGAGGAATGGATCAAGATTACCCGGCAGGATTTTGCGCAAGTGCCGGAACGCCTGGGCGTTGAAATGCTGGATCTGTCGATGCAGGAAATCGGAGACAACTGCGCGATAGTCACCGCTTTTTTCCACATTCATTTACCCTTGCCGGACAAGTTCTTGTCGAACGAGACGGCGCGTCTGGTGCTGGTTTTCCAGCGCGAAGGCGCGGACTGGAAAATTGCGCATAGCGGCATATCGGTTCCGTATCGTAGGGCAGAAGATGGTGAGATCTATCCGATTAAAAGCATGCAACAACGCAATCATGATCTGGAAGCCATCGTTGCCGAGCGGACGCAAGCATTAGAACGGGCAAACCGAAAGCTCGAAGAACTCAGCAACACGGATGGATTGACAGGGATTGCCAACCGTCGTTACTTTGATCGGATCTTGCAGCAAGAATGGAACCGTGCAAAGCGCGCGGGGCATACCATCTCGCTTCTCATGATCGACGTGGATCACTTCAAGCGCTTCAACGATAATTACGGACACTTGGCGGGCGACGCGTGTCTGCAAACCTTCGCGCAAGAAATGGCGAAAGTGGCGCGGCGTGGCGGCGAACTGGCGGCGCGATATGGTGGCGAAGAATTTGTCATGCTTTTGCCCGATGCGGCAGAACGCGACGCGGTGGAGATTGGGCGCCGCATTCAAGAGGCCGTGCTGTCGCTGGACATTCCGGGCGTTCATCTATTGCCTGGCACCGTGACCATCAGCATCGGCATTGCCAGTCGCATTCCCTCGAAACATGAAAACCCTGCAAGCTTGGTTCAACAGGCCGATCGGGCGCTATATGAGGCAAAAAGAGCGGGTCGCAATGTCATTCGTACGGCATCCGAGCGAATGGCGTGATTGTCGTTCCATTAATGGGGAAGGCAGCATGCTGTTCGCCTGGGGCATTTCTTTAGTATCGAAAACGGTACGCCTGACAGCCTGTTAGAGGACATCGCGTCGATTCAATCATGAACGCTGGTAGGTTTGCCCGGACGTCAATATTGTTTCCAGCTCGGCCACTCGCTTTTCCAACACCTCCAGCCGCTCCCGGATGCGCGCCAGTTGAAGCGATTGCGCATCAAACTCCTCTCGCGTGACCACATCCAGCTTGGCGAGGCCTTGCGTGAGCAAGGCGCGAATGTTTTTTTCAATGTCCTTGGCCGGCGAGGTTTCCAGGATCTGGTTGATTTGAGTTTGAAGTTGTTCAAAGAATTGTTTGGGATCCATGCGGTTCCTTTGCACTGATTTGAGGCAAGTCATATCAAACACCAATTTGGTGCGTATGGTTAAAACACCGGATCGGTGCATTTATCCGGGTGTCACGCGGATGTCACATGGCAAATCATAGTCGTTTGAAAAGAAATGCGACAGGAAAAGTTCCCTAAAAGGCATAAAAGAGGAGCTGGCACGGGTTCTGCTTAATAGGAAGTGAAAGCCGCTTGGCTTGCTGTTTAACCCAACGAATGATCACAACCAAAGGATACTGTCATGAAAAAACTGATTCTGGCTTCCGCTATCACCGCAATTTTTGCTTCTGGCGCAGCTTTGGCGCAGGAGAAAAAGCCTGACAACGAGTTTAGCTTCAATATTGGCGCAGCCAGCGAATACCGCTATCGCGGCATTATGCAATCGCGTGGTGAGCCTGCTCTGTCGGGCGGCGCAGATTACACGAACAATCCGACCGGGCTGTATGCCGGGACGTGGGCATCCACCATCAAATGGATCGATGACGCTGGTGGCGGCGCCAAAAATGTCGAAGTCGATCTTTACGGCGGCAAGAAAGGTGACCTCGGTAAAGGATTTGGCTACGACGTAGGCGGCCTGTACTACTGGTACCCGGGCAACGATCTGGATAAGGTGGCTGGCTTCGAAAATGCCAACACCTTTGAGTTGTACGGCAAGATCAGTTATGGCGCGGCATACGTCAAATATTCACATTCCTTGACGGACACCTTCGGCTGGGTCGATTCCAAAAACAGCAATTATGTAGACGTCGGCTACGACCACGATCTGGGTAGCGGATACACGCTGAACCTGCACGTCGGTCATCAGGAAATCACAGGTTCGAGGAATACGGACTACACCGACTACAAGATCGGGGTTTCAAAGGAATTTTACGGTGTCGGCTTCAGTCTGGCATACATCACCACCGATGCTGAGAGCTCTGCTTACTACTATTCAACACCATCGGGCGGTGCCAAGGGTACCGGCAACTCAACGATTGTGTTGACGGCAACCAAAACATTCTAAGGGGTTCGGACATGAAAATGATTACAGCCATCATCAAGCCTTTCAAGCTTGACGAAGTCCGAGAGGCTTTGTCAGCGGTAGGCGTGACCGGCGTGACCGTGACCGATGTTAAAGGTTTCGGCCGTCAAAAAGGTCATACAGAGTTGTACCGTGGCGCTGAATACGTCGTGGATTTCTTGCCGAAAACCAAGATTGAAGCGGCAGTGGACGATGCCATTCTTGAGCGTGCCATCGAAGCCATTATCGGCGCGGCGCGTACCGGGAAGATTGGCGACGGGAAAATTTTCGTCAGCAATCTGGAGCAAGTGGTGCGCATTCGCACCGGTGAAACTGGCACCGAGGCCATTTAGGAGAGCGTTATGAAAAAGTTTATAGCTAGCATTTTGGGCGTGATGGCACTCGTGGCAGCGCTAGGGGTATCCACGCCAGCGCTTGCGGCAGACGCTTCCGCTACAGCATCTGCTGTGGTGTCTGCTTCGGCTTCTGCGCCCGCTGCGGTAGCGCAGCCGGCAGCCGAAGCGGCCAAACCGGCACCAACGCCCGTCAAGGCAGACACTTCATGGATCATGGTGTGTACGATTCTGGTCATTCTGATGAGTTTGCCAGGCATTGCCTTGTTCTACGGCGGCCTTGTCCGATCGAAAAACATGGCGTCAGTACTCATGCAAACCATATCGGTCTTTGCAGTGGTCATTGTCTTGTGGTGCCTCTATGGGTACTCACTGGCCTTCACTGAAGGAAACAGTTTCTTCGGCGGGTTTGATCGCGCTCTACTGAGTGGTATCTACGATTCGGCCAAAGGCTCATTCAGCTACGGCGCTACCTTCAGCAAGGGCGTGGTGATTCCGGAGTTCGTGTTTGTTGCCTTCCAAGGCGCCTTTGCCGCGATTACCTGCTGTCTGATCATCGGCTCGTTTGCAGAACGTATCAAGTTCTCTGCGTTGATGGTGTTCATGATCATCTGGTTCACGCTCTCGTATGTTCCGATGGCACATATGGTCTGGTTCTGGACAGGTCCCGATGCCATCACCAGTGCTGACGCGCTGGCAACCGAAACGGCCAAGGCGGGCTTTCTGTTCCAAAAAGGTGCCCTGGACTTTGCGGGTGGCACGGTTGTGCACATCAATGCCGCGGTGGCGGGTTTGGTTGGCGCATATTTGATCGGCAAGCGCGTCGGTTTGGGCAAGGATTCCATGGCACCGCACTCCTTGACGATGACTATGATTGGCGCCGCTTTGCTGTGGGTCGGCTGGTTTGGTTTCAACGCCGGGTCTGCGCTGGAAGCGAACGATATCTCAACGCTCGCCTTCATCAATACCTTGCTCGCAACGGCGGCAGCTACCGTAAGCTGGGTGGGCGCGGAATGGATCATCAAGCGTAAACCCTCCCTGCTGGGGGCAGCATCCGGTGCGGTTGCGGGTCTGGTTGCAGTGACACCAGCTTGCGGGTTCATCGGTCCGATGGGCGCTCTCGTGATTGGTTTGCTGGCAGGCGCCATCTGCCTGTGGGGTGTGACCGGGCTCAAGAAACTTTTGGGTGCGGACGACTCGCTTGACGTGTTCGGTGTGCATGGCGTTGGCGGTATCCTCGGCGCCTTGTTGACAGGCGTGTTTGCCTCCCCATCCCTGGGCGGACAAGGCCTCTTTGACTACGTAACGAATGCGGCCTCTGCTGACCCGTATTCCATCCTCGGTCAAGTGTGGGTGCAAACGCAGGCAGTCGGTGTCTGCATTATCTGGTCCGCGATTGTTTCCTTCATTGCCTACAAGCTGGTGGATTTGGTGATTGGCTTGCGTGTGCCGGAAGAGGAAGAGCGCGAAGGTCTGGACATTACGACCCACGGCGAATCGGCGTACCACCTGTAAGAGAAGCAAGCTTTGTAAGTCCTTAGCTGCGAAAGCGGTCACCTCAAGCGCCTCTTCGGAGGCGCTTTTTTTTGCTCACAGGGTTGATCAGAGGGGCATGATAGTGCTGGGACGCGTGGATACAGAGCGACAATGGTGTGGCATGGCCATTGATATAAACGAACCTCCCGGATTATTTGTGCGAAAAAAGACCGAAATTAGGCGGAGAAACGCTAGAATCCAATAAAAGAACGCCCCACTAAAAAAGGAAATTATGGTTCCACATCTCATTACCGCTCTGAATGGGCCGCTGCTCGATCTGGAAAAAAAGATATTGGAGGCGACCCCCGGCATCGAACGCTGGTTTCGTCTGGAATGGCAAGATCACACGCCTCCTTTTTATTGCTCAGTCGATTTGCGCAATGCAGGGTTCAAGCTCGCGCCAGTCGATACCAATCTTTTCCCGGGCGGATTCAACAATCTCTCGAACGACATGCTGCCCCTGATTGTGCAGGCGGCGATGGCAGCGATCGACAAGTATTGTCCGGACGCGAAAAACCTCTTACTCATTCCCGAAAACCATACGCGCAACACTTTTTATTTGCAAAACATTGCGCGGCTCATCAAGATTTTCCGGCAAACCGGATTGAACGTGCGACTCGGTTCCTTGATGCCGGAAATCAAGGCGCCCACACCCGTGGCACTGCCGAACGGGAACATGTTGGTGCTGGAACCGCTGGTGCGCTCGAAAAATGGCCGTCGCCTTGGTTTGAAAGATTTTGATCCCTGCACGATTTTACTGAACAACGATTTAAGCGCGGGTGTGCCAGGCATACTGGAAGATTTGCATGAACAGACTTTGCTGCCGCCGCTGCACGCTGGCTGGACCGTGCGACGCAAAAGCAACCATTTTGCCGCGTACGACGATGTGGTGCGGCGCTTCGCACGTTTGGTGGGAGTCGATCAATGGATGTTGAACCCCTTCTTTGCCAAGTGCGGCCAAATCAATTTTGCCGATAGCGAAGGCGAGGAGTGTCTGGCCGACAGTGTCAATTCAGTGCTGATGCGCATTCGGCGCAAATACAAGGAATACAAAATAACCGAAACGCCTTTTGTGATTGTCAAAGCGGACGCGGGAACCTATGGCATGGGTATCATGACGGTGACCGATGCCAATGAAATTAAGGATCTCAATCGTAAGCAGCGCAACAAGATGGCGGTGGTGAAAGATGGGCTGGAAGTGAACGAAGTGATTGTGCAGGAAGGCGTGCATTCCTTTGAACGGATCAACGATGCCGTTGCCGAGCCTGTGGTGTACATGATGGATCGCTATGTGGTGGGCGGCTTTTATCGGGTGCATGCCGAGCGTGACATCAATGAAAACCTGAATGCCCCCGGTGCGCACTTCGTGCCGCTCGCTTTTGCGCAACAACATGCGATTCCCGATTTCCGCGCCACGCCCGGCACCACTGCGCCAAATCGCTTCTATATGTATGGCGTCGTGGCGAGGCTTGCCTTGCTTGCGGCTTCTGTGGAATTGGAAAAGACCGATCCGAATCCGGAAGATTTTTGATGAAAATAGTGTTTTTTTGAAATTCGGGGTCAGCAGTTTTTTTGCGCAGCGAAAATTACGCTGACCCCAGAATTTCAAAAGAAGCAAAAACAAACTTCGCTTGAAATGATTCCAAATGAAAATAGCATTTCTCGCTGATCCGCTGGGGAGCTTCAAAATCTGGAAAGACTCAACCTATGCCATGATGGTCGAAGCGGCGAAGCTCGGACATGCAGTGTATGCGTTTGAGCAGCAAGACATGGCGATGGATAATGGCGGGATTGTTGCGAAGGTATCTCGCATCCATTTGGCGCCGACCGACAGCGACCCTCATCAGTGGTACACCGCCGATGCACCCGTCGCCCAGCCGCTGACAGCGTTCAACGCCATCGTCAAACGCAAGGATCCGCCCTTCGACATGGAGTATGTCTACGCGACGTATTTGCTGGAGTTGGCGGAATTGCAAGGCGCGCGCGTGTTCAACAAACCGGTGGCGATTCGCAACCACAATGAAAAGCTCGCCATCGCGCAGTTTCCGCAGTTCATTGCGCCGACGCTGGTGACAAGCGACGAAGAAAGATTGCGTGATTTTCACGTCCTGCATCGTGACATTATTTTGAAACCACTGGATGGCATGGGTGGCACAGGCGTGTTTCGCGTGAAAGAAGATGGCATGAACCTGGGCGCGGTCATCGAAACGCTGACGTGTAACGGCAGCAAAACCATCATGGCGCAACGCTACATTCCGGAGATTGCTTTAGGCGACAAACGCATTTTGCTGATCGATGGCCAAGTTGTGCCGTATGCCTTGGCGCGGATACCGCAGGCGGGAGAAGTGCGCGGCAACCTCGCAGCAGGTGGCACAGGCGTGGCGCAAGCCCTGTCAGCGCGAGATCGTGAAATTGCCGAGACGCTCGCGCCGATCCTGGCCAAGCGCGGTTTGTTGTTGGTGGGGCTGGATGTGATCGGCGATTGGCTGACTGAAGTCAATGTCACCAGCCCGACCTGTTTTCGTGAAATTACGCAGCAAACGGGGTTCAATGTTGCAGGGATGTTCATGGATGCGCTGGAAAAGCAAGCATGAGGCGGTCACGATAGAATCAACGGTTAACATTGCACGATTAGATCAATGCTTGATTCTTGCTTAACCACTAAGATGGAGCCTTGGTTCCCGTACAGTAAAACAGAGGCAGTTGAATTGTTATGGTAGGCATACTTCTCATTACACACGCTCCGCTGGGCAGTGCTTTCATGACCACGGCGGCGCACATGTTTTCCGAAAAACAGGAGCGTCTGGAGGTGATTGACGTGATCGCCGATCAGGATCCCTGTGAAGTGAATGCGCTTGCGCTGGAGGCTATTGCGCGGCTGGACGATGGTTCTGGTGTGCTGGTCATGACGGATGTGATGGGAGGCACGCCATCAAATTGTTGCAACGCGCTGCCAGTAAGCAGTCGCATAGAAGTGATTGCGGGCATCAGTCTGCCGATGTTGTTGCGGGCGATTACCTACCGTCAAAACGATTTGAGTACCGTCGTTGAAAAAGCCTTGTCTGGCGCGATCAGCGGTGCCGTCAAGGTCAAACATTGGTAAGCCATAGACGAAGAAAAAAATGATCAGCAAAGAAATCGAAATTATCAACAAGCTGGGCTTGCATGCCCGCGCCTCTGCCAAATTTACCCAACTGGCTGCCAAATTCAAGAGCGACGTCTGGCTGACGCGCAACAAGCAGCGCATCAATGCCAAATCCATCATGGGTGTCATGATGCTCGCGGCAGGCAAAGGCGCGAAACTTGAGCTTGAAGCAAACGGCGAAGATGAAAAAGAATGCATTGAGGCTTTGCTCGCGCTGATCAATAACCGATTTGACGAAGACGAATAAGCAATAATTCATCATGGCTTCCTTCACACTCCACGGCATACCAGTCTCAGGCGGCGTCGCCATCGGGCGGGCGCACCTGATCACGTCTGCCGCGCTGGACGTGCAGCATTACCTGATTGCGCAGGAAGAAGCAGAGGCGGAAGTACAGCGTCTGGAAAATGCCATCACGACAGTACACCGCGAACTGGAAACCATCTGGACCGACATGCCCAAAGACGCGCCGACGGAGTTGCGCGCGTTCCTGGATGTGCATGCCATGATCCTGTCGGATCCGCAGATTTCTCAAGTGCCGCTCAATATCATACGGGAGCGACGCTATAACGCGGAATGGGCGCTGGTGACGCAAGTTGACGAGTTGGTCGCGCAGTTTGAAGAAATGGAGGAACCTTATCTCCGCGAACGGAAGGCAGACGTTCAGCAAATTGCCGAGCGCGTGCTGAAAGTGTTGCGCGGTACGGCCAAACCGCTGCTGCCCGTTGCCCTCGATGAAGCAGAGCAGGTACAGATGGTGGTGGTGGCGCACGACATTTCCCCGGCGGACATGATGCAGTTCCGCGATCACATGTTCAACGGATTTCTGACCGATTTGGGCGCGCAGCAATCGCACACGGCCATTGTGGCGCGCAGCATGGACATTCCTGCGGTGGTGGGCTTGAACAATGCTTCCTCACTCATCGAGCAGGATGACTGGGTGGTCATCGATGGCGATGCAGGCGTGGTGATTGTGGATCCTTCGCCGCTGGTGCTGGAGTACTATCGCACGCGACAAGCCACGCTGCAAAAAGCCAAGAAAAAACTCAAGAAACTGAAAAAAAGCGCAGCAGTGACGCTGGATGGTACCCCTGTCGCGCTGATGGCGAATATTGAATTGCCGAATGACTGCACGGCGGCGATGGATGTCGGTGCCAATGGCGTGGGGCTGTTTCGCTCCGAGTTTCTGTTTTTGGGGCGCCAGGGCGGCTCCAACAACACGCCGGGCGAAGAAGAACAGTTCGAAGCCTATCGAAAAGCCGTAGAAATGATGCGCGGCAGACCCGTGACAATCCGCACGCTCGATATCGGCGCGGACAAGCAGCTCGATCCGGGCGAGCAGACGGAATTGAATCCGGCTCTGGGCTTGCGCGCGATACGTTACTGTCTGGCAGAGCCAAAACTCTTTCTGACGCAATTACGCGCGATTTTGCGCGCCTCGGCATACGGCAAGGTGAAGTTGCTGATCCCGATGATTGCTCACGCGTTTGAAATTGACCAAACCCTGGCGATGATTGAACAGGCCAAGACGCAATTGCGCAACACGAACAAAAATTTCGACCCGGATGTTGAAGTGGGCGCGATGATAGAAATCCCCGCTGCGGTACTGGCCTTGCCGATGTTTATCAGCCGCATGGATTTTCTCTCGATTGGCACCAATGACCTGATTCAATATTCACTGGCCATTGACCGTGCAGATCGCGAGGTGGCACATTTGTACAATCCTTTACACCCCGCCGTATTGCAAATGCTGGCCATGACGATACGTGCTGGCGAAAAAAGCGGCACGCCGGTGTCCATTTGCGGCGAGATGGCGGGGGAACCGCGATATACCAAACTCTTGCTGGGAATGGGTTTGCGAGAGTTTTCCATGCAGCCCTCACAAATTTTGGCCGTAAAACAGGAGGTGCTGAACAGTGATTTGGCGCTGATTGCCACCAAGGCAAAAAGGGTGCTCAATATGACCGAGCCTGCGGCCATAGAGCATGAGGTGTACAAGCTTCGGGCGATGTAGCCACTTCCGGACGAGCCGTTTTGCGGTACAATGCAGTGCGCCGATTTGAACCGAGGAAAGGCATTTCCTTCAGCTTGCGGGCGCAGGGGTTTCCCGAATAAATGCGGCTAAAGCGAGCTTGAAAATAAGCCCGATTTGCCTGCCGCAATCGGGCTTTTTATTTTTCAACCAATCAGTAACCATGACTTCCGTCGGAATTGTTCAGGCACAAACCATGCATTTTGCCGACCCGCTCATCTTGCAGAGCGGCGAGTCGATTGCCGATTACAGCTTGATGTATGAAACCTACGGCACGCTCAATGCGGACAAATCGAACGCGGTGCTGGTCTGTCATGCCTTGAATGCCTCGCATCATGTTGCGGGCGTCTACGCCGATAATTCAAACAAAATCGGCTGGTGGGACAACATGGTTGGCCCGGGCAAAACGCTGGATACGGATCGGTTTTTTGTCATCGGTATCAACAACCTGGGGTCTTGCTTCGGTTCGACGGGCCCCATGCACACGAATCCCCAAACGGGCAAACCCTATGGCGCAGACTTCCCGGTCGTGACGGTGGAGGATTGGGTCAATGCGCAAGCACGGCTGATCGCCGCACTGGGCATTACGCAACTCGCTGCCGTGATGGGCGGCTCGCTGGGCGGCATGCAGGCGCTCAGTTGGAGCATGCTGTACCCGGATCGCGTGCGCAACTGCGTGGTGATTGCCGCCACCGACAAACTGTCCGCGCAAAACATAGCCTTCAACGATGTGGCGCGCCAAGCGATTTTGACCGACCCCGATTTTCACGGCGGTGATTTTTATGCGCACGGCGTGGTGCCCAAGCGCGGCTTGACGGTTGCGCGCATGATCGGGCACATCACCTATTTATCCAACGACGTGATGGCGGAAAAATTCGGTCGCGAGCTGCGTACCGGAAAATATCAATACGATTTTGGCGTCGACTTTGAGATCGAATCTTATCTGCGCTATCAGGGCGAAAAATTTTCCGAGTATTTCGACGCAAACACTTACCTGCTGATCACCAAGGCGCTGGATTACTTCGATCCGGCCGCCAGTCACGGTGGCGATCTGGCGAAGGCGTTTGAAAATGTGACAGCCAGGTTTTTGCTGGTATCGTTTACGACGGATTGGCGCTTCTCGCCGGAGTGCAGTCGCGCGGTTGTGCAAGCCCTGTTGCAAAGTCGTCGTGACGTGACTTACGCAGAGGTTGACGCGCCACACGGACACGATGCGTTCTTGCTCGACGATGTGCGCTACCACAAGTTATTGCGTGCCTGGTATGACCGCGTGTATGACGACATTGCCACGCGAGTGCAGGTGGAGGTCAAGGCATGAAAAAAACATCCCTACGCGCGGATCTGGCATTCGTTTCCAAGCGCATTGCGCCCAATGCGCACGTGCTGGACATCGGTTGTGGCGACGGCACCATGCTGGATTATTTGCACACCACCAAAGGCTGCACGGGATACGGCATCGAAATCGACGCAGAAAGAATCAAGGCCTGTGCGCGGCGCGGCATCAATGTCATCGAGCACAACATGGAAAAAGGCTTGAGTCTGTTTGCAGATGACGCTTTCGACACGGTCTTGTGTTTGTCTTCGCTGCAAATGATGAAAAACGTCGAAGGTCTGCTCGCCGAGTTCGCGCGCGTGGGGCGCGAAACCATCGTCTCCTTCCCGAATTTTGCCTATTGGCCGCACCGTATGTCCTTGCTCTGCGGGCGCATGCCGGTCTCCAGCGAATTGCCCTACGAATGGTACGACACGCCGAACGTGCGATGCGCCACCATTCGGGATTTCACCGAGCTCGCCAATCATGTGGGCTTGAAAGTGCTGGAGTGCGTGGCCTTGCATGAAGGTCAGCCGGTACATTTTCTACCGAACATGCGCGGCACGCTGGCGGTTTTCAGGTTGCGGAAATAACGACCCTCATGTCCGACAAGACGGCCAACACTGCAAAAAATAAATTGCCCTGGCGCGCTGCGCTCAATCGTCGAACCCTGATTTGTGTCTTTCTCGGGTTCACCTCCGGCCTCCCCTTATTTGTTCTCCTGACTTTGCTGCAAGCCTGGCTTGCCAAGGCCGGCTTGAACGTGAAGACGCTTGGTCTGATGACGCTCGTGATGTTTCCCTATACGTGGAAATTTCTGTGGTCGCCGCTGATGGATCGCTTCAGCTTCGGCAAGATGGGTCGGCGGCGCGGCTGGATGGCGTTAACGCAAGTTATCCTGTTGCTGTCGATTGGCGCGATGGGCATGTTTGACCCGCTGGAAAACCTGACGCTGATTGTGGTGATGGCCTCCGTCATTTCGTTTTTGTCAGCGAGTCAGGATATTGTGATCGACGCCTATCGTCGCGAACTCTTGCCGGACAACGAGCAAGGTCTGGGGAGTGCGGTGTTTGTCAATGCGTACAAGGTGGCCAGTCTCGTGCCGGGGGCGCTGTCCTTAATCCTGGCCGACATGATGCCTTGGGCGATGGTGTTCTGGATTACGGCCGCCTTCATGCTGCCGGGTCTCGCCTGTACTTTCGTGGTGAGCGAGCCGCAGGTTTACGGCAAGCCGCCCGCCACCATGCGCGAAGCCGTGGTCTTGCCGTTCAAAGAATTTCTCGGACGAGACGGATGGAAAGGCGTGTGCCTGGTGCTGGGGTTCATCTTCTTTTACAAACTCGGCGACAGTCTGGCGACATCGCTCGCGACCAAGTTTTATCTCGACATGGGTTTTTCGATGACGCAAATTGGAGTCATCGCGAAGACAACCGGATTCTGGGCGAGTCTCATCGGCGGCTTGCTCGGCGGCGTATGGATGATCAACCTCGGCATCAATCGCGCACTGTGGGTGTTCGGTGTCGTGCAGGCGGTCGCGATTCTCGGATTTTCCTGGCTAGCGACCGTCGGCGCAGATCCGTTGCTGCTGGCTATCGTGATTGGCGTCGAAGCTTTCGGCGTGGGCTTGGGCACAACGGCTTTCGTCGCTTACATGGCGCGCACCACGGATCCGCGTTACACGGCGACGCAGTTTGCGCTCTTCACCAGTTTGATGGCCGTGCCCCGCACTTTCATCAATGCCTCTGCCGGGTATATTGTGGACGTGACGGGATGGTTCATGTTTTTCAATATTTGCTTTGTGCTGGCATTGCCGGGGATGTTGTTGTTGCCGAAGGTCGCGCCGTGGAGAGACAATGGGCGGTAGCCCATTGCGGCGTAGGCTAACATGAGCGTAGCGAATGTTAAGCGAAGCGGCCGGAGTCAAAAGGGTTGGGGGTGCAGCGTTCGAAATAAAGTGGGTGCAGGAAAAACCGGGGTCAGCAGTCAAATATCGCGCAGCGAATTTTGACTCTGACCCCGAATTTTTCCGTTCTCGAAGTGAAATGAGCTTTACTGTGAATCGAGCTTGCCGGGGGTAGCCCGGCAGCTACTTACCTTTCTTGTCTCGCCAAGAAAGGTAAGCCAAAGAAAGCGACCGCGAGACGCGCCCTTTGGGGCTTCGCCCGCTGTCAGTGCGCAAAAGCGGGAAACAAAATAAACTCGCTGCGCTCGGACAAATTTTGTTTCTATTCCGCTTTTGCTTTCTGCCAGCGGCAGCGTCTAAGCGGATGGATTTTGCGCGGCATGTGATGAGGTCAAAAATAAATTTGACGCTGCCCCTTCAATTTTCTTTCAACCGCGAAACTTTATTGCTGATTCAACTACTTTAATATCTGTGTAGCCCATATTAGTAACGAAAACTTTTAGACTTTCCAATAAATCAGGGTTAGACGTTGGGCTTACCACTATTTCTTTTATAGGCAATTTGTTGAGCGGTGGGTCGGCTTCTGTTGATATGTACTTGGTTGTAATGTACGGAACAATCATGCCCTTTGCGATTCGATGCATAGGCTTCTTTTTTCTAAGAATCTGGCCTAAGTTAGCAATGGTTATTCTCAGTTCGTTCTCGGATGCGTATTCTCTATGTTTAAACAGAATAAATTGACTTTGGATTAGCCCACTCAAATCGATCAAAAAAGGGTAGGTGAAATTCTTAAATGCTTCGAAATTTTCTTTGTAGGGTTGGATGATTTTTTTGATCAATTGAATCTGCTGTTTTTCGTCGTAGATAATGGTTTGTTGCCTTATATGTGTTGGGTGTGTATGTCCTGTATTCCATAACTCAAAATCACCAGCAAACTTAATGCAGACACTCTCGTTGCTATTTCCGTAGCCTTTCCACTGATCTAATTTATCAGGGGAAAAAGACATTGATGCAATATAGATGCCGATTGGGCTTGTTTTGGTGAAGGAGTTACTCAATTCTATGAGGAATTTCCTAAAATCATCATCCGCCTCAGTTTGCATGGCTTCAGATATTACCGAAATAGCTAGCGCTCTCCCATACTCATACTCATGCTTGTCATTGACAAATCTATGGTCAGAAAGCCAGATTTCATTGCTTTCTAAAATGCCTATTAGTCCTTGAAGACTCGTGTAGTGGCAGAAGTCTTTTGCAGTCCAAGTTGGATTTTGCAAAAGCTTTAATGCTTCGGAGATCGTCTTTTCAAAGAGTGTACGAAAATCCATTAGTACCCTACGCCTTCCTCACAAACTCCGATTTCAGCTTCATCGGGCCAATCCCATCAATCTTGCAGTCGATGTCGTGGTCGCCTTCGACTAGACGAATGTTGCGCACCTTGGTGCCGACCTTCACCACTTGCGAGGTGCCTTTGATTTTCAAATCCTTGATGACGGTGATGGTGTCGCCGTCCTGCAGCACGTTGCCGCTCGCATCTTTGTACACTTTCGCGACTTCTTCTGCGGGCGCGGTGGCGGTGGCCGACCATTCATGGCCGCATTCCGGGCAAACGAAGTTGCTGCCGTCTTCATAGGTCAGGGTGGATTGGCATTTGGGGCAGTTTGGTAATTTACTCATCGTTCATCTCAAGATTATAGGGTTGGTATAAAAAGGTGCTGCAAAAATAGTGCATCAAGTGTCGGCGTGGGCTGGTCGTCATTCCGATTGCCATGCGATGTGAACCTTCCGGTGCTGCATCACGCAATCGCGCAGGTAAAGGTTGATGAGGCTCTGGTATGGCACGCCCGCTTCATCTGCCATGCTTTTGAAATAGCTGATGACATCTTCCGATAGTCGCATCGTGACGGGCTTTTTGAGTTTGGACGCGTAAGGATTCTTGCGCGACTTCATTTTTGACAAATCGTATTCTGTTTTCATGTTTTTCCGCCTCCGTAAAATGCACGCTCACGTTTGGTGGCACGTCTTGCCGAAATGATTCGGATGACATCGCCGTTGCCCCGTTCGCAGTGACAAACCAGAAGGAGTCTGGCTTGTGCGCTCATGCCAAGCAGCAGGAATCTTTCCTCGTCCGCCGAATGCTGCTCGTCAAAAAACTGGACGGCAAATTCGTCGTAAAAAACGGTCTCCGCTTCTTCGAAGGAAACGCCATGCTTTCTGAGGTTGGTGCTGGCTTTGGCAGAAGTCCATTCAAATTTAACCATAAATACATTGTATTTACGAGACGACCAAAGTCAAGCGATTATGGTGGAAAAGATAATGATTTGGGGCGAATACATGCGGATCAGGTTAAAACCCCTCCGTAATGCAATAAAATAGCGGTTTCGCGTGATTATGACGCGCTTGCCTTTTCAAACATGCAGCACAAGGAGACATCATGACGTACCCCTTTTTGGAAATGCCGGACAAGGACGGCTACTTCGGTGAATACGGTGGCCAGATCGTGCCGCCAGAGTTGAAAGCCATCATGGATCAAATCAGCGATGCCTATGAAACCGTTCGGCAGACCAAGGATTTTCAGAACGAGTTGGCGGAATTGTACAAATATTATGTCGGCCGTCCCAGCCCGCTTTATTTCGCCAGACGCCTGACGGCACGTCAGGGCGGCGCGCGCATTTTCTTGAAGCGCGAAGATTTGAACCACACTGGCGCGCACAAGATCAATCACTGCCTCGGCCAAGCGCTGCTTGCGAAGTACATGGGCAAGACCAAGGTGCTGGCGGAAACCGGCGCGGGGCAGCATGGCGTGGCGCTGGCAACGGCGTGCGCATTGGTTGGACTGCCATGCGAAATTCACATGGGTGAAATCGACATCAAGAAGGAACACCCGAACGTCACGAAGATGAAAATCCTCGGTTGCAATGTGATTCCCGTCTCGCGCGGCACGAAGACATTGAAGGATGCTGTGGATAGCGCTTTCGATGAATACATGAAAGACCCGGTGAATTTCCTCTATGCGATTGGTTCGGTCGTTGGCCCGCATCCTTTTCCGAAGATGGTGCGCGATTTCCAGAGCGTCGTGGGCAAGGAAGCGCGCGCGCAATTTCTCGCGCAGGAAGGGCGCTTGCCCGATATCGTGACGGCGTGCGTCGGCGGTGGCTCGAATGCCATTGGCATGTTCACGGAATTTTTGCAGGATGAGAAGGTGAAGCTGATCGGCGTGGAGCCTGCGGGCAAGGGGCTGGATACGCCGGATCATGCTGCAACGATGACGCTGGGAACCAAAGGCACGATTCACGGCTTCAAGTGTTACACGTTGCAAGATGCTAACGGTGTGCCCTTGCCCGTGCATTCCATCGCATCCGGGTTGGATTATCCGGGCGTGGGGCCCCAGCACTGCTACCTGAAGGACATCGGTCGTGTGCAGTACGAATCGATCACCGACGATGAATGTCTGGATGCGTTCATCACACTGTCGCGCACCGAAGGCATCATTCCGGCGCTGGAAAGCTCGCACGCAGTCGCATACGCCATGAAAATTGCAAAAGGTTTGCCGAAGGAAACCGCGATTCTGGTGAACCTCTCCGGTCGCGGTGACAAAGACGCAGATTTTGTGTCGGAAAAATTGGGCTTGTAATAGCACGTCTCAAATAAAAACCGCCCGTGGCGTCAACCATGGGCGGTTTTTTTACGCCCCAAAGCTTACGTGGGTTCGGGTTGCTTTAAGGCCGTGCGCAAGGCTTTTGCTAGTTCGGGCGCATCGAATTTGGCGACATAGGCATCGGCGCCAACATTTCGAACGTGCGCTTCGTTGGCCGTTCCGGTGAGTGAGGAGTGAATCACGACGGGGATTTTGCTGAAACGATTGTCGCTCTTGATGTTGCGTGTGAGCGTAAAACCATCCATCTCCGGCATTTCCAGATCGGTGAGCACCAGCGCGACTCTGTCCATAATGTTTTTGCCTTCAGCCGTCGTTTCTTTGAAAAGGGACTGCAATTTCTCCCAGGCTTCCTTGCCGCTCTTGGTCATGATGAAGGGGAGTCCCATCGCGGTCAAACCTTGATCAAGCATGGTGCGTGCGACATGTGAATCGTCGGCAGCGAGAATGACGGAGCCAGGGGTCATCTTGACGGTGGCGCCGGCCTGTTCTGCCTCGATGGCGTTGACGGATCCCGGCGACATTTGCCGCAGAATGGCTTCGACGTCCAAAACCTGCACGAGTCTAGGGCTGTCGATATTGGTGTCCAGGCGAGCGATGCTGGTGACCATGCCGTGGGCGACACCGGATTCGGCGGGGAGGACTTGATTCCAGTCGAGGCGGATGATGTCTTCCACCGATTCGACGGCAAATGCCTGGGCGGTTTGCGCAAATTCCGTGACCAGCATGATGTTCAAGCCGGTTCTGGGAGAGCAGCCCACAACGGCCGGAAGATCGATGACGGGGAGGACGAGCCCTCGAATATTGACGACACCCAGCATGTGGGGCAAGGAGCCAGCAATTGCGGTGACTTCGGGCATGGCGATGATTTCGCGCACCTTGAAGACGTTGATGCCAAAAAGTTCGGCCACGTCGCTGTCCGGCGCCCTGCCAAGGCGGAAAAGCAGCATCTCAAATTTGTTCGTGCCGGTGAGATTGGTGCGCTCATCGACTTCTTGCTGAAACGATTTTCCATCGAACATGGTAACTCCTCCATGATGTCGCATGCTGCATTAAACGTCACCGGGTACGACTTGCCTGCCGTCATCTAAACGGCGGCGCTCCAGACGATTATAGGGGGGGGCAGGTTCTTTCGCTTGATATACGGCAAGCCTTTCTCCTGATAATCAGATGCTACCCAGATCGCTTGGGTGGCCATGAATGGATTAGGGGTGGGAAAGCCTGTCATTTTGAGGGAAGGGCTGAAAAAGGGAGGGGGGTAATGGCTAAAAAATAATGAAATGTGGGGTCGGGCACTGTCGGGCCGGTCGGGTTTGGGCGCTCGCTTCCTTCCCCATGTTGCTCAGGGGCGAAATAATTTTTCAGGCAAATCAGTGCGACGATGTGGCGTCGCTGTTTGAGATGTTTAAGTGCGCCGCCATCGGCGATAAAGGGATAAATCCCTACATGAGGTGGGGGAAAGCAGGTTTTTTGGAATTGTGTTTAAATGAAATCGCAATCGACGTTCAACGTAAAAAAGATTTTGGAGAGTAACAAAAATCGTTGATCGTTTTTCGATATGTACAGCAGCCGTTGTCACCATGCACGACGCCGCTACTGGAATAGAACATGAAAAACATTGCCAGAACACCTCCGGCATTTCAAAAAACAGGAGAATAAAATGACGTCTCTCATCAATACCGAAGTGAAACCTTTTAAAGCCACTGCATTCCACAATGGTCAATTCATCAAAGTGAGCGATGCTGATTTGAAAGGAAAGTGGTCTATCGTTTTTTTCTATCCGGCTGACTTTACGTTTGTGTGTCCGACCGAACTGGGTGATGTGGCCGATTGTTATCCGGAATTTCAGAAGATGGGTGTGGAAGTTTATTCCGTATCGACGGATACGCACTTCACCCACAAGGCATGGCACGACACCTCGGATACCATCAAAAAAATCAAATTCCCGATGGTGGGCGATCCTACCGGCATCATCTCCCGTAATTTCGGCGTGATGATTGAAAGTGCGGGTATGGCTGAGCGCGGCACTTTCGTGATTGACCCGAACGGAAAAATTCAGATCATTGAAATCAATGCGGGCGGCATTGGCCGTGATGCCTCTGAACTGTTGCGCAAAGTAAAAGCCGCGCAGTATGTCGCAAACCATCCGGGCGAAGTTTGTCCGGCGAAGTGGAAAGAGGGCGATGCGACACTGGCGCCCTCACTCGAGCTGGTCGGCAAGATCTAAGAAAACGCTGACGAACCTGCTGCGTGGTCGCATGGCTGCGTTGCAGGGCGCTTCGAATCCTCAAGTGTGTTTTTGTACACGCGGGGTTCTTGGCATTCCCTACAACAAAAACAAGATTTTTCCGGGAGCGCTCCGGGAAATTTTCGCGTCATGAAAGCCCCGCATGCTGGATAACAATTTAAAAGCACAACTCCAAACCTATCTCGCAAACCTCAAGCGTTCGGTGGACATTACGGTGTTTGTGGACGAGGGTGAAAAATCACGCGAAATGCTTTCGATGTTGAATGACATCGCGGGGTTGACCGACAAGATCAGCATCACGCAAAAACGTGATGTTACGGAGCGAACGCCGTCGTTTCGTTTGACACATGCCGGTGGCGGGAAGGGCGCAAGCTTTGCCGGCATTCCAATGGGGCATGAGTTCACCTCGCTGGTGTTGGGTCTGCTGCATATCGGCGGCCATCCTCCCAAGGTGGAAACGCAAGTGATCGAGCAAATTCGTGCGCTGCCAGGCCCATTGAATTTTGAAACCTACATTTCCCTCTCATGTCACAACTGTCCTGAAGTGGTGCAGGCGCTCAACACGATGGCGGCGCTGAATCCGGCGATATCGAACGTGATGATCGACGGCGCTTTGTTTCAGGAAGAAGTCAAGCAACGCAGCATCATGGCCGTGCCAGCCATTTTTTTGAACGGTGAACTGTTTGGGCAAGGTCGCATGACGGTTGACGAAATACTGGCCAAAGTCGATACCGGTGCAACAGCGCGTGCCGCACAGGATTTGGCAGCAAAAGCGCCTTACGATGTGCTGATTGTCGGCGGCGGACCCGCAGGCGCATCGGCTGCGATTTATGCAGCACGAAAAGGCATACGTACAGGATTGATCGCCGAACGATTCGGCGGACAAGTGCTGGATACGCTGGCGATTGAAAACCTGATTGCGATCAAAGAAACCGATGGTGCCAAACTGGCGGCGACGCTTGAACACAATGTGAAAAGCCTGGGTGTCGATGTCATGAATGTGCAGCGTGCCGTTGCGCTGGTGCCCGGCGAATTGATTGAAATAAAACTTGAAAATGGTGCGTCGCTCAAATCAAAGACCGTGATTCTGGCACCCGGGGCGCGTTGGCGCGAGTTGGCGATTCCGGGGGAACGCGAATATCGCGGCAAAGGTGTTGCGTATTGCCCGCATTGCGATGGGCCGCTGTTCAAAGGCAAGCGCGTTGCGGTGGTGGGAGGCGGCAATTCTGCTGTTGAAGCCGCAATCGATCTGGCGGGTATCGTAGAACATGTCACGGTGATGATTCGTGGCGACGAACTGCGTGCAGACAAGGTGTTGCGCGAAAAAATGCTGACATTACCCAATGTCAGGCTGGTCAAAAATGCGACCTTCCGCGAAATCACGGGTGACGAAGGAAAAGTGAACGGATTCAAATATAGCGATGGACAGACAAACGAGGATGCGCGTTTGGATCTGGAAGGTGTTTTTGTGCAAATTGGATTAACACCCAATACTGCCTGGCTGCAAAACAGTGTGGCGTTAAGCGAGAGGGGTGAAATTATTGTGGACAGTCGCGGTTGCACCTCAGTGCCAGGCGTGTTTGCAGCGGGCGATGCAACAAATTCTCATTTCAAGCAAATCATCATCGCGATGGGCGATGGTGCAAAAGCATCATTGAGTGCATTTGAGTACTTGATGAGGCTCTAGATTTATCCAAAATCAAAGACATGAAGATTCGACCTGCAACAACGATGCAATTAGCGGCAATTCCTTTATAGTTCCATCAGACCAGTCTGCATGGGCTGAAACACCACTGTTGCAGGATCGCGTTTGCATGGCTCACTCCGATTCCTTCTCATTGTCGATCAACGCAATCACCAAGTGGTGTGCAGGGATGGTATGCCTGTTCATGGCAAGCGCTCTTTCGCACAGCGCTCTCGCCCAAACTGGCATTGATCCCGAATTTTCATCTGATCTTCGACCGGAGCGGCCTGCTGTCATCAAGGTCGTGATGGACGACAATTACCCGCCCTATATTTTCCGCAACAAGGAAGGTGTGTTGCAGGGCATACTGAAAGACAAATGGGAATTGTGGTCCAAAAAAACAGGCGTGCCTGTGCACATCCACGCGATGGATTGGCACCTTGCGCAGCAAACCATGTATACGGGGCAGGCCGATGTCATGGATACGGCTTTCAAAACACCTGAGCGGGAAAAGTTGCTGGAATTTTCCAAACCCTACGCGCCGCTTGAAACGGTCGTTTTTTTTCATAACACCATCAGCGGCATCCACGGCTTGAATGATTTGCGCGGATTTGCAATAGGCGTCAAGGATGGCGGCGCCACTACTGCGTGGCTGAAATCGCAGGGCATTACCAATCTGCGTCAATATCCGAGCTATGAATCCATCATCGATGCGGCGGCGCGTGACGAAATTCGCGTCTTTTGCATGGAAAAACCTCCGGCGCTGTATTTCTTGTTCAAGAAAAATCTGGAAGGTGAGTATCGACACACTGCGACGCTGTATTCGGGACAGTTTCACTGGGGGACACGCAAAGGTGACAAGGCCCTGCGTTTGTACATAGAACAGGGGTTCGAAAAAATTTCCAAGGGAGAGCAAAACGCCATTGATGAGCGATGGAAGGGCGTTCCTTTGAGTGCGCGACCTGAAATGCGCTATGCGAAATACATGCTGTATTCGCTGTTCGCTGTGCTGTGTGTGGCGGGAACGCTGGGGCTGGTGAGTTGGACGCTCAGAAGAAAAGTGCAGTCCAAGACAGCAGAGCTTTCCGCGACGCTGGAAGCTTTGCGTACCAGCGAACGTTACAACAGAATGCTGTTTGAAAGCACGACTGTGGGCTTGATGTTGTGCACGCTGGACGACAACATCATTGATGCGAATCAGGCATTCGCTGACATCTTGGGGTATACCACGCAGGAAGTCACGCGGCTTTCCACGAAAGCGATTGCCGTGCAGGAGAGTGAAGTTCAAGAATTGGCGCAGCGGGAAAAGTTGCTGGAAACTGGCGAAATGGATCCTTGTGAAAAGGAGTTCATCAGGAAGACAGGAGAGCGTATTACCGTTCGGATTATTGGAAGTTTGATCGAGCGTTCTGGTGAACGCTACATTCTTTCCAGTGTTGAAGATGTCACTTCAAGAAAAGAGGCCGAGGCGCGAATACAATTCCTGGCGTATCACGATCCTCTGACGGGGTTGCCCAATCGCCTGTATGCGCAAGAGCGATTTGCGCAGGCGGTTGATTACAGCGAGGATGAAGCGTCGAAAGTTGCGTTGCTTTTACTGGATCTGGATAATTTTAAAAGCATTAACGACTCTCTCGGACATGCCGCCGGAGATGGTTTGCTGAAAGCCACTGCAAAACGACTCAAGGGGGCTCTGGCAAGAGAGGTGACCATCAGTCGGCAAGGTGGCGATGAGTTTTTGATTGTCATTCCCGGGCTGAAGAATGCGGAGACCGTTGACAAAATTCTGTCTCAGGTCATGCTGGCCATGCAGGAGCCATTTGAAATTGAAGGGAACGAGTTGACGACCTCCGTCTCTGCGGGTGTTGCCATGTACCCGGAAGATGGAAGAGACTTCGACAGACTGATGCGAAACGCGGATATTGCTATGTATCAGGCGAAGGCAATGGGTCGAAACGGATTTTGCTTTTTCGACGAAGACATGCACACGAAGGCGTACGAATGGCTGAATCTCGGCAGTCGTTTGCGACGAGCAGTGGAGCGTAACGAACTGGTGTTGCATTACCAGCCGCTCGTGGATTTGCATACGGGTGACGTGCTGGGTGCTGAAGCTTTGTTGCGATGGAATCATCCCGAACTCGGTATGCTGGATCCGGGGCGTTTTATACCCTTGGCCGAAGATACCGGATTGATCGTGCCGATCGGCGAATGGGTGCTGCATGAGGCTTGTCAGCAAGGGGCGGTGTGGCAGAAAAATGGCTATCCTGATTTTCAAATAGCAGTCAACTTGTCGGCGGTTCAGTTTCGCAGGCATGAACTGGAAAAATCCGTTAAAAGCGCCATTGATTTATCGGGGATCGATCCCGCGCGGGTGGAGCTTGAATTGACGGAAACCATTTTGTTGACCAATGCGGAAAGCACGCTGGAAACCGTGAGGCGCCTCAAGCAGCTTGGCGTTAGTCTCTCAATTGACGATTTCGGCACAGGGTACTCGAGCTTGTCGTATTTAAAACGATTTGCCGTGAATAAATTAAAGATTGATCGTTCGTTTACGCGAAACCTTATTTCCAATTTTGACGATGCGGCGATTGTGCGCGCCATTATTCAGATGGCGAAAAGCCTGGGGCTGAAAACCATTGCGGAGGGCGTTGAAAACGAGATGGCCGTCGCGTGGTTACGCGAACATGAATGCGACGAGGGGCAGGGATATCATTTCGCCAGGCCGATGAGCGCAGATAATTTTGCTGTGTATCTGGCAGAAAAAACGCCGCCGAAAAATAGTGGTAGCGAAGCTTAGAGCAAGACCATGTTGTCGCGATGGATCAATTCTTCTTCGCCGACATAGCCCAGAATCGATTCGATTTCAGCGGATTGATGACGCATGATGCGTCGCGCTTCATCGCTGGAGTAGTTGGTCAAGCCACGCGCAATTTCCCGACCATTTTCATCGGTCAGGGTAATGACTTCGCCGCGGCCGAATTCGCCTTCGATGGCGGCCACACCAATCGGCAGTAGCGATTTGCCTTCTTCGGAAACTTTACGTGTCGCTCCCGGGTCGAGCGCAACGCGACCAGCCGTGTGCAGATGATCCGCCATCCATTGCTTACGGGCTGTCAAGTGGCCGGTTTGCGCAAGGAGTTGCGATCCGATGATTTCACCCGCTGCAAGACGAGACAGGACATTTTCTTCGCGTCCCCAGGCAATGACGGTATGTGCGCCGGAACTCGCCGCGCGTTTCGCGGCCAGCACTTTCGTGAGCATGCCGCCACGACCGATGTTCGAGCCGCTGCCGCCCGCCATGGCTTCCAGTGCCGTATCGCCAGCCTTTGCATTCTGAATGAGCGTCGCGTTCGGGTCTTTGCGTGGGTCTGCGCTGTACAGGCCGCGTTGATCGGTGAGAATGATGAGGGCATCCGCTTCGATAAGATTGGCGACGAGCGCGCCCAGCGTGTCGTTGTCACCGAACTTGATTTCATCGGTCACGACCGTGTCGTTTTCATTGATGATTGGCACGACGCCGAGTTGCAAAAGCGTGAAAAGCGTTGAGCGCGCATTCAGATAACGCTCGCGATCAGCGAGATCCGCGTGTGTCAGCAAGACTTGCGCAGTGCGAATGCCATGAACCCGAAAACTGGTTTCGTAAATTTGCACGAGCCCCATTTGACCGACAGCGGCGCAAGCTTGCAATTCATGGACGCCGGTAGGGCGTTTTTCAAATCCCAGCCGTTGCATTCCTTCCGCAATGGCGCCGGAACTGACGAGCACGACTTCCTTGCCGAGGGTGCGCAAGTGAGCAATTTGCTCCGCCCATTTGGCGATGGCGGCATGATCAAGACCTTTGCCATCGTTGGTCACCAGGGTCGAGCCAACCTTGATGATGACGCGCTTCGCTTTCTGGATAACCGATTTCATGGCAGTGGTGGGAAATGGCGCTATTCGATGACTTTGAATCGCGGATCGTCCGCGTCTATGGATTCTATCGCACGCGCAGCTTCTGTGACACGCGTTTCTTGCGCACGGAGTTCTGCCTGTTTTCGTTGTTCGATGTGTCTGAAAATTTCCACAATCAGTGATTCGCAGCCATCACGATTAAGCGCGGAAATCTCAAAGACAGGACCTTTCCATTTCATGCGCCTGACGAAACTGGCCACACGCTTCTTGCGCTCCTCTTCCGGCACGATATCGAGTTTGTTCAGCACCAGCCAGCGGGGCTTGTTGACTAACTCCGGATCGTATTTCTCAAGTTCCTTGATCAATGCTTGCGCTTCCTTCACCGGATCGACCGTATCTTCGAAGGGCGAGAAATCGACAATGTGCAGTAACAGCCCCGTGCGTTGCAAGTGGCGCAAAAACTGATGGCCGAGACCTGCGCCTTCTGCCGCGCCTTCGATCAAACCCGGAATGTCCGCAATAACGAAACTTTTTTCGCTGCCTACACGCACGACACCGAGATTCGGGTGGAGCGTGGTGAAGGGGTAATCTGCAATTTTAGGACGCGCATTCGAGACAGCCGTGATGAAAGTCGATTTGCCTGCGTTCGGCATGCCGAGCAAGCCAACATCGGCCAGCACTTTGAGTTCAAGGTGGAGTTCTCTGCGCTCGCCGGTTTGGCCATCGGTTTTCTTGCGCGGTGCGCGATTGGTGGAGCTTTTGAAATGGATATTGCCCCAGCCACCATCACCCCCTTTGGCAAGTAATTCCACCTGGCCATGTTCGGTGAGATCCGCGACGATTTCATCGGTATTGCGATCCGTGATGACCGTGCCGACGGGCATGCGCAGCAAAATATCGTCGGCGCCCTTGCCGTAGCAGTCGGAGCCGCGGCCATTCTCGCCGCGCCGCGCCTCATGGCGTTTTGAAAAACGATAGTCGATCAAGGTGTTGATGTTGCGATCCGCTACAGCCCAGACGCTGCCGCCTTTGCCGCCGTCGCCGCCATCCGGGCCGCCGAAGGGGCGGAATTTCTCGCGATTGAACGAAGCCACGCCATTGCCTCCATCGCCGGCAATGACTTCAATTCGCGCTTCGTCAATGAATTTCATAATGTTTCCTGGTTGGGGACAGTGTTGCAACGCTATCCCCAACAATTAAAAATAAAAAAGGCTCTACCGATTCAGGCAGAGCCTTTTGTCTTAAAAGGCTTGCGCCTTCAAAAAATGTGATGCTTATGCGGGGACAACGGTTGCGAAACGCTTGCCAGCTTCGCCTTTGACGACGAATTTTACCTTGCCGTCAATCAGCGCGAACAAGGTATGGTCTTTGCCAATACCAACGTTCTCGCCAGCTGCAATTTTGGTGCCGCGTTGACGAACGATAATGCCGCCTGCATTGATAGCTTCACCGCCATAAACCTTGGTGCCCAAACGCTTTGCCTGTGAATCCCGGCCGTTGCGCGTAGTGCCGCCGCCTTTTTTGTGTGCCATGTCTGACTCCTGTGTTCCAGTGGGTTCGCTAAGTGTGTTTGATCGCGCTTAAGCGTTGATCGACACGATTTGCAATTCGGTATAGTTTTGGCGATGACCTTGACGCTTTTGATAGTGCTTGCGACGGCGCATCTTGAAAATCTTTACCTTGTCATGGCGACCTTGCGCCAACACCGTAGCTTGAACCGTAGCACCTGCAACCAAAGGCGTACCAAATTTAATGGTATCACCGGCTCCCACTGCGAGAACCTGATCGAGCGTGATTTCGGATCCAATGTCTGCCGGTATCTGTTCTATTTTTAATTTTTCACCAGCAGCAACTTTGTATTGTTTGCCGCCGGTTTTTATGACCGCGTACATGAGAAACCTCATCGAAAATGAATGAAAGAAAATTTCTTTCCCCGCCCCTTTCGCAATCTGCGACCCGAAACGGGAAAACCCCAAATTATACAGACACTTGGCAAGGGAGTCAAAAGCGTCTGGGGTGCCCACATGGGGGTGAAAGCAAGTAATGTGAGCCAGAGGCTGGGATTGTTGCCTGAAATACCAAAAAGCGCTTGGAGATAGCGCAAAAGGAGAGAAAATTGCCTACGTATGAGCGTGGGAGCTTGGGCACAGATGAAATCAGTGGTTCCTTTGGCAAAAATCCGCGATAATCCGGCAGCATGAACCTCCTAAAGACGCTCGCGACAATTTCCGGTTTGACAATGTTGTCGCGCATCACGGGGCTGATCCGCGAGTTCCTGATAGCGCGGGCTTTTGGCGCCTCGGTTTTTACGGACGCGTTTTTTGTTGCCTTTCGCATTCCCAACTTGTTGCGCCGTCTTTTTGCCGAGGGCGCATTTTCGCAAGCCTTTGTCCCCATTCTGGCCGAGTACAAAAACCAGCAAGGTGAGAAGGCGGCGCGCACGCTCATTGACCATGTTGCCTCGGCACTGGTCTGGGTATTGTTGCTAACCTGCGTTGTGGGGATAGTGGGCGCTTCCTGGGTTGTCTATGCGATTGCGACCGGATTGAAATCCGATCCGCAAGCCTTTTCCGCCGCCGTCTGGATGACGCGCGTCATGTTTCCGTACATCCTGTTTATGTCACTCGTCGCCTTGTCGGGCGGGGTACTGAACACCTGGCGCGAGTTCAAGATACCTGCGTTTACGCCCGTGTTGCTGAACCTGTCTTTTATTGTGGCGGCACTCTTCTTGGCGCCACGCATGGCACAGCCAGTGTATGCCCTGGCGATTGCGGTCTTGATCGGTGGGATGTTGCAATTGGGAATACAGCTTCCGGCGCTGGCCAAAATTGGGATGCTGCCCCGTTTTACTGTCAACCCGCTGGTGCCGTTCCGCGATGCAGGCGTACAACGCGTGCTGAAGCAAATGCTCCCCGCGACCTTTGCTGTGTCGGTCGCGCAAATCAGTCTGATGATTAACACGAACATTGCCTCGCGCCTCGATCAGGGCAGCGTGTCCTGGCTCTCCTACGCAGATCGCTTGATGGAATTCCCCTCGGCGCTCCTGGGCGTGGCACTGGGAACCATTTTGCTGCCCAGCCTCTCCAAGGCGAATGCCGATGGCGACATGGAGGAATACTCTTCCTTGCTCGATTGGGGATTGCGTCTGACATTTATGCTGGCGCTCCCGGCAGCAGTGATGCTGCTGACGATAGCGACACCACTGACGTCTGTGCTCTTTCATTACGGCAAATTCAACGCGCATGACGTACAGATGACGAGCAACGCGGTGGTTGCCTATGGTGTGGGCTTGATCGGCCTGATTCTGGTGCGCATCCTCGCCCCTGGCTATTATGCGAAGCAAGATATCAAGACCCCGGTGAAAATTGCGGTCGGCGTGCTCATCGCGACGCAGTTGATGAACCTCTTGTTTGTGCCCTTGATCGATCACGCAGGACTGTCGCTCGCCATTGGTTTGGGGGCGTGCATCAATGCCGGATTTCTGTTTTGGGGCTTGCGGCGACGCGGCATTTACAGACCCTTGCCCGGATGGGAATTATTTCTGGTCAAACTTGGCGGCGCCTTGTTTTTGCTCGCGGGAGTATCCCTGTGGGTAGGAGGGCTTTTTGACTGGATGGCGCTGCAATCGGCACCGATGAAGCGCGTTGGTGCAGTATGCGTATTACTGATTGCTTGCGGCGTCGCCTACTTTGGTGCCTTGCTGGTGATGGGATTCCGACTCAAAGATTTTAAGCGTACGGTTTCCTGATTTGCTGGCGTCGGTCATGGATTCATATGCCAAACCCTCAACCTGCCTTCAAACGGGTGCAAAAACTATGGGCAGATCACACAGATTTTCCGGCAACACAAGACGCTTGGTTCTTCATTGCGGCTGACAGGGTTAATGTTGATTGTGGTGAAACAAGCGGGCTTTTCTGATTTCCGATTGCCGAAAATCTGGCAACTTGACCTAAGTCAACCAAGCTTTTGCGTTCTATACGGCATACTTACGAAGCACTATGCATTTTATTAATAAAAGCACCCTGCGTTCCATCAATAACCGAAGAAGAGGACCCTCTTATGAGTAATGAGAAAGAAGTAGAATTGGTTGATGCATTTTATATGATGATTGAGAGCCTAAAGAACAACGGCATCAAGAACCTGTATGGCATCCCCGGCATTCCAATCACGGCACTGGTACGTTCCTGGCAGGCAGATGGCGGAAAGTGGTTTGGCTTCCGTCATGAAACGAATGCCGCTATGGCAGCAGGTGTTTCTGGTTATCTGACTGGCGTGCCAGGTGTTTGTATCACCACCCCGGCGCCTGGCTGCTTGAACGGTCTGGCTGGTGCTGCGAACGCCACCACCAACGGCTGGCCGATGATTCTGATGAGCGGTGCTGCTGGCCGCCGTAACACCGACCTGCAACAAGGTGCCTTCGAAGAAATGGATCAACTGTGGGCCGCACGTCAACACGTTAAGGCAGCTTTCCGTGTGAACAATCTCCGCGATTTCCCGGTTGCTATCGCCCGCGCATACCGTACCGCCGTTTCCGGCCGTCCGGGCGCAGTCTATATCGATCTGTCGCATGAAGCGCTCACCGGCACCATGCCAGCTGCTGACGCAGCAAAACTGATGTTTTCACCGGTTGATCCGACGCCGAAGCAACCTGCTGATGCAGCTGCTATCAAGCGCGCTGCTGACCTGCTCAAGGGCGCGAAGAAGCCGCTGATCCTGTTGGGCAAGGGTGCTGCTTACGCTCAGTGCGACGCTGACATCAAGGCACTGGTTGAAGAAACTGGCATTCCTTTCCTGCCGATGTCCATGGCAAAAGGCTTGCTGTCCGACAACCACCCGCAAAATGCTGGCCCGGCACGTTCCTACGTTCTGCCAGAATGCGACGTTTGCTTGATTCTCGGTGCACGTCTGAACTGGCTGCTCGGCAACGGCTCTGGCCCGACCTGGGGTAACCAGCTGAAGAAATTCATCCAAGTCGATATCCTGCCGAACGAAATCGACAGCAACGTACCGATCGCTGCACCGGTTGTTGGTGACATCGCTTCGGTTGTTGGTCAATTGCGCGCTGCACTCAAAGGCATGCCAAAAGCCGACGCAGCATGGATGGGCGGTATCGCTGAACGCGTTCAAGGTAGCAAGGACAAGCTGGCACCGACCCTGAAGGCTCAAACCGCTCCTGGCATGATGAACTATCGCAATTCTCTGGGCGCTGTGCGTGACGTTCTGGCGAAAAACCCGAACGTTGTGCTCGTGAACGAAGGTGCTAACGCACTGGATAACGGCCGTATGATCATCGACCAATACCTGCCACGCAAGCGTGTTGACTCCGGCACCTGGGGCATCATGGGTATCGGTATGGGTGGTTCTATCGGCGCAGCGATTTCGACCGGCGAGCCGGTTGTGGCGATCGAAGGCGACTCCGCATTCGGCTTCTCCGGCATGGAAGTTGAAACCATGTGCCGTTACAACCTGCCGATCACCGTTATCATCATGAACAACGGCGGTATCTACAAGGGTAACGAACCCAATGCTGGCGGCTACGACGATCCGTCCCCGACCGCATTCGTTCCTGGCGCTCGTTACGACATGATGGCAACCGCTTTCGGCGGCGTTGGTGTACAAGCCACCACCCCGGAAGAGTTGACCGCTGCTCTGGAAGCTTCGCTCAAGTCCCGCAAGCCGACCGTGATCAATGCAGTTCTGGATCCGGATTCAGGCGTTGAGTCTGGCCGTATTTCTGGCTTGAACATCGAGCGCAAGAAGAAGGCCTAAGCAATACGCAACAGGAAGCTGAACTGGTCTGACCAGGCAGCTTCCGACTTGCAGGTGATGCCCCTTGAATGTCAATTCAAGGGGCATTTCTTTTTTACGGAAACGCTGACAACCTGTTGTGCGGTCGGATGGCTGCGTTGCGCGGTGCTCGGAATCCTCATGTACGTCTAAGTACACTCCGGTTCCTGCGCGCCGTGCGCCTTGCCCTCCAACCGCTCACGACGGTTCTCAGCGTTTCCTTGGGTCGATGATTGTGTTTGAGCATAAAAAAACCGGCACACAAGTGCCGGTTTTTTATTCCTGAAGAGGCTTACTTCTTCAGCGCATTCTCATACAGTTCCAGAATACGCGTCTGATACCAGCCGTTATAGTGCTCCGTCATGGCAGCCAGGTGGCGTCCGTGAGCAATCAATAACAGTTCCTTGGGGCAGGTTGCTTCTGCCAGCAGGCGCTCGGAGTGGGAGGGATAAGTAATTTCATCGCGCTCGCCGTGGATGAGCAGCAGCGGAACAGCAAGTTTCGACACGTAATGGCCGCCGCTGTAGATGTCGTCCTTCTCGTAGCCGTAACCTTCGCCGGGGCGCCGGTCGTCAACCACTGAGGAATAGGAATAAAAGGTAGATTCCGCGGCAACCGCGCGTATGCCTTGTGGGTTGAGGACTGTTGCTGCAATGGCCAGGGTACCGCCAAGGCCTTGCCCGAAGATACAAATTTTGCTGGTGTCGATATCGGTGCGCGAACGCAGATAAGTGATGGCGGCAACCGCGTCTTCCAGAACGCCTTTGGGTTCGGTGGTGCCCATGGATTTGCCAAAGCCGCGATAGTCAAAGGTGAACAGGTTATAGCCTTGGTCGGGCAGCCAGCCGGCAAAGTGCCAGTTCGACGAGATATTGCCCGAGTAGTTGTGCATGTGGATGACCGTGCCCTTGGCTTCTTTCGGACTGGAAACCGTTGTCGCAGGAATAAACCAGCCAATCAAACGCGTGCCATCTTCGCTGTTGAAGTAGACACGCTCATAATCAAGACCAAATTTTTCCGGCGTGGTCGCTTGGATGTTGTCAGGGTAAAAGATGCGTCTATACATAATGTCGATGAAGAAAAAAGGTGAAAAAACGGCAGAGCAAATGGCCTTACGGCGTGTATGGCATAGCTTGCTATGGTCGATAACCTGCGAATTGTAGCATCTCAAAATACGGTATTGGGCTATTGGCAGGGAAGGAAATCCGCATGCGCTGTGTACGATGATACGAGAGGTTCAGGTTTTTTGCAGTGCGCGCGCAAAGAAGTCGACCATCATGTCCTGATACGTCGTGCCGTAACGGTCGGTCATAATGTCGAGGTGGTCGCCGCCCGCGACCGTTACCAACTGCTTCGGCTCATGCGCTTCGGCCAGCAGCATTTCCGAATGTGAATAAGGCACCACTCTGTCGCTCGTGCCATGGATGAGTAGCAATGGAATTGGCGCCAGTTTGGCGACATGTGTGCTTGCGCTCCAGGTTTCGTCCACGATTGCACCCTCGCCCGGCGTCCTGTCGTCAGCCAGTGCCGTGTAAGAATGGAAGGGTGCCTCGGCCAGTACCGCACGCACGCCTTGCGGGCTGGCACCGACGGAAGCAATGGCGATCATGCCGCCCAGGCTTTGGCCGAATACGAAGAGTTTGTCTGTGTCGATGTCGGCACGCGAGCGGACATAATCAAGGGCAGCAACGGCATCTTCAAACACGCCCTTCGGTTCCGGTGTGCCGTGCGACTGACCATAGCCACGATAGTCGAATACAAAGACGTTATAACCGTGCTCCGGTACCCATTGCACATACTGCCACTGCATCGTCATGTTGTGCGCATTGCCATGCATGTGCAGCACCGTGCCTTTTGCTTCCAGCGGGTTGCCCACTTCTTGCGCCGGTATGAACCAGCCAGACAGTAGTGTGCCGTCGGCGCTGTTGAAGAACAATGGCTCGAACGCCAGCCCAGCGCGTTCCGGCGAGTCGTACTTTACCCGGTCGGGAAAATAGAAGCTGCTGTACATATCGGTCTGAATGGCCGGTATTGATAATGGGAAAAGGGGGAGCGATTTGATGGTCGGGGTGAGAGGATTCGAACCTCCGGCCTCTACGTCCCGAACGTAGCGCTCTACCAGGCTAAGCTACACCCCGCTTGGGCGGGTCAGTGATTTCGATCCGCCGCGAAAGCCGCCAATTCTAGCAAAGTTTCCTTGAATTGGCTATGGGGAAGCGGCGTGATGGCGCGCGCAGCGGCCTGTGCAGCATGCTGCGCGAGCCCTCGGGCGTACTGGATGCTGTCAGACGATGATAGTGCTTCAACGATAGCATCAAAGTTGTCGTTGTTGCCGTTTTCGATGCATTGTCTGACGAGCTGAGCTTGTTTGTCGGTACCGGTTTGCATCAGGCGTATCAAGGGCAAGGTCATTTTGCCTTCACGTAAATCGTCGCCCAGGCTCTTGCCAATATCGTCGGCATTGCCGGTGTAATCTAGGGCATCGTCGACCAATTGAAAGGCAATGCCAAACTGTTTGCCATACTCAGCGGCTGCGGTAATGGTGGGTTCGGGTGCGCCTGCGATCAGGGCGCCAATGGTAGTGGCAGCCTCGAAAAGTGCGGCCGTTTTTGCGTGGATGACCTGCATGTACTGCGCTTCGGTGACGCTCGCATCCCGAAGGCTCATCAACTGCATGACTTCGCCCTCGGCAATGATATTGGTGGCGTTAGCCATGATGTGCATGATGCGCATGTTTTCTACTGCAAGCATCATTTGGAAGGTGCGGGTATAAATGAAATCCCCGACCAGCACCGAAGCGGCGTTGCCAAAAAGCGCATTCGCGGTGGGCTGACCGCGCCGCAGGGAAGATTCATCGACGACGTCGTCATGCAGCAGCGTCGAGGTGTGAATGAGCTCTATCATCGCAGCGAGCGTGTGATGATGCTCGCCTGAATAACCCAAAGCCTTGGCAAAGAGGAGCAAGAGAGAGGGGCGGATTCGTTTGCCACCGGCGTTAACAATGTATTCGCCAATCTGATTGATAAGCGCTACATCCGAGTGCAATTGCTCGCGGATGATGCGATCAACAGATGCCATGTCGGAGACGACCGACAAGATGGGCGCGTTACCGTTATTGCCGGTCATCATTCCACGGTGACGGATTTCGCCAGATTGCGCGGCTTGTCCACATCGGTACCGCGCACCAGCGCCGTGTGATAAGCCAGCAATTGCAGCGGAACGACATGCAAGATTGGCGAGAGCATGCCGTAATGTTCTGGCAAACGGATCACATGGATGCCTTCGCTCGGCATGATGCGCGAATCGGCATCGGCAAACACGAAGAGCTGCCCGCCACGCGCGCGCACTTCCTGCATGTTGGATTTGAGTTTGTCGATCAAGTCATCGTTGGGGGCAATGGTCACGACCGGCATTTCTTCGGTGACCAGCGCCAGCGGGCCATGTTTCAATTCGCCCGCCGGATACGCTTCGGCGTGAATATACGAGATTTCCTTGAGCTTGAGCGCACCTTCCAGTGCAATCGGATAATGCACGCCGCGTCCCAGGAACAGTGCATTTTCCATCCGGGCGAAACTTTCTGCCCAAGCGATGATTTGCGGTTCCAGCGCAAGTGCAGCCGAAATCGCAACAGGCAAATGGCGCATCGCGCGCAAATGTTCGGTTTCCTGTTCTGCGGTGAGGCGACCTTTCATCTTGGCTAGCGTGAGGGTCAGCAAGAACAGTGCGGCCAATTGCGTGGTGAAAGCTTTGGTGGAAGCCACGCCGACTTCAATGCCGGCGCGGGTGATGTAGGCGAGTGCGCATTCGCGCACCATCGCACTGGTGGCAACGTTGCAAATGGTCAGCGTATGCTTCATGCCTTGTTCGCTGGCATGGCGCAAGGCGGCCAGCGTGTCCGCCGTTTCGCCGCTTTGGGTGATGGTGACGACCAGGGTGTTGGGGTTGGGCACGCTGTCGCGATAGCGATATTCGCTGGCAATTTCGACATTGACCGGAATTTTCGCGATGGATTCCAGCCAATATTTTGCAGTGAGGCCAGCGTAATAACTGGTGCCGCAGGCCAGGATCAACAAGGAGTCTATTTTTTTGAAAACAACCGCTGCTTGATCGCCGAACAAATCCGGCACGATGCCTTCCACGCCTTCGAGCGTGTCCGCGATGGCGCGCGGTTGCTCAAAAATTTCTTTTTGCATGTAATGGCGGTACGGGCCGAGTTCCGCAGCGGCGGTATAGGCTTGCACGGAGCGAACTTCGCGTTTGACCGGTTTGCCATACACGTCGGTGATGTGGTAGTCGTTCAAATTCAGATCGACGACATCGCCTTCTTCCAGATAAATGATTTGGTCCGTGGTGCCGGCGAGCGCCATCGCGTCGGAGGCGAGGAAGTTTTCACCTTTGCCCACGCCAACGATCAGGGGTGACCCAGCGCGTGCCCCCACCATGCGGTTCGGCTCATCGCGGCAAATAACGGCAATGGCATAAGCACCCGTCAGGCGCTTGATGGCTTGCTTGACGGCCTCACACAGGTCGCCAGCATAGAGGTGTTCAACGAGATGTGCGATGACTTCGGTGTCGGTTTGGCTTTCAAACGTAAAGCCAAGTGTTTTTAATTCAGCGCGCAATTCATCGTGATTTTCGATGATGCCGTTATGCACCAGCGCGATACGGCCACGGGAAAAATGCGGGTGGGCATTGTTCGAGGTCGGTGCGCCGTGGGTCGCCCAGCGTGTGTGGGCGATGCCGAGCACGCCGCTTTGCTGGGTGTCCGCGACTTGTTTTTCCAGGTCGGCTACGCGGGAGGTGCTGCGGGCGCGCTGCAATTCGCCATCGATGCGTAGCGCCAGACCGCAAGAGTCGTAGCCACGGTATTCCAGGCGTTTGAGACCTTCAATCAGGACAGGAGTGATGTTGCGTTGCGCAATCGCGCCGACAATGCCGCACATAAAAGTAGTCTTTTGAGGTAATGGACAGAGTAATAATTGCCCCAATTCTCGAAACGGCAGGGCAAGCCCGCTATTCTACCGTCAAATGTCTGAATTTTAGGGGCTTTGTGCTTGCGGGTTGGAGGTTCGGGCGTGGAAGCTTATGGGGCAGCGGCGTCCGGCCGGAATTGGCGGAAAATGAACCCCCCTATGCTCCAGACAATATAGAGCAAGATTAGATGGATCATCCAGTCTTTGGCGTGCAGCCAGGTGAGCCCCCATGCTGCGCCCAGAATGGCAAGGGTCAGCCCGGCACCTTGCACCAGACGCTGCGGCCAATGCACCTTTTCTCCCCAGACACGCGTCCTGAAGACCCAATTGATTGGTACGACGAATGCATTGAGCAGCAAAATGGCATAGGACATGTAAGCATGCTGCACGTCACAGGCGATGCACAGCACGGCCACCGCGCCAATCATCGCACCGTAGTAAATCTGGCCTGTGCGTGTGGAAGCACTGGAAGGCATATCCGTCGCCATATAGATGGCGCCCAGTAGCACCCCCCCCAGCGAAAAACTGTAATCCCCTTGTGAAACGGCCACAAAAAGTAGCGTAAAAGTCACCGTGAGCGCGGTGGGGATATGCCAGCTAATGCGATTACGCAGCAGCAGATAGAGGCCACCCAGCACCAACAATAGTGGGGAGTACTCGCCGACTGCGCCACTGCCTTTGAAAATGAGCGCGTCAAAAAATTCATTGTGCAGTACATTCAGGCTGGAAAATTTCACCGCTTCTTCGTTGTACCAGATAGCACCTGATGTCATCACCGCCGGGAAAAACACCGTCATGAATTCTCTGCCGACCAAGGCGGGGTTGAAGCGATTTCGGCCAAGTCCGCCATGCAGCAGCTTGCCGAAGAGCACCGCCATCACGCCACCGAACGCCACCACATACAGCGGCGTGAAGGGCGCCAGCGTACATGCCAGCAAAGTGCCGGTCACGAGTGATGAACCATCAGCAACGGCATCGGTATTACCGAAACCAAAGCATGAACACAAACGAAAAAACAAGAGTTCGGTCAGCACCGCACTACCGCAAGCGACCAGAATAACGATGACAGGTGTCCAACCGAAAGCGACCCATGCCATCACGCAGCATGGTAGCAGCGCAAAAAGGACATCCGCCATGATTTTGGTGACGGAATCCGACTGTCTGATAAAGGGCGGGGTGATGAGCGCTTTCATGATCACCCCTCTTTTCTAAGCAGTAGCTTGCCGGCCTTGATGGAAGCCACCAGCGGCACATTGGACGGGCACACATATTCACATGCGCCACACTCGATACACACAGGGAGCTGATAATTTTTCAGCATGGCGAGATTGCTGCGCCGCCATCCCTCGTCGTATTTCAGCGGCATCAAACGCATCGGACAGGCTTCAACACATCTGCTACAGCCAATGCAGTTTTCTCGTTTGACGGGATCACGCGGCAAAACAAGAATACCCCCGCTACCTTTGGTGACAGGTGACGCCCAGTCTGTCACATGTCGACCCATCATCGGCCCGCCCAACACAATGGTGTAATGTTCCGGCGTAATCCCGAGCTGATTGAGCAGATAGCCGACGGGCGTCCCGATGGGGACTTCATAATTACCGGCCTGCTGGAGGCCGTCGCCGGAAACGGTGACAATGCGATTCACCACTGGCAAGCGTTCTGCCAGTGCGTGGTACGCTGCGACGACAGTGCCTGCATTGCTGACCACAAACCCTTCACGGGAAGGATGCAGCGGCGGCGCCATTTCGCGACCAGTGACGGCAAAAACGATCTGCCGTTCACTGCCCTGCGGATATTCTTCCATCACCACCTGCATGCGAATGCCTGCATAGCGCGCTTGCGCGAGATAGGGCGCAAATACGGTGAGCAGTTCATGATTGTGATCTTCGATCACGATCACGACTTCCTTGGCTTGCAAAAACGTGTTGACGAGGCGAATGCCTTCGAACAACGACGCAGTGCGTTCGCGCATCAGCACGTAATCTGCCGTCAGATAAGGCTCGCATTCCGTACCGTTAATGATGAAGGCCTGAATGTGTTGTCCAGCAGCGCGATATTTCAGCGCTGTCGGAAACTGTGCGCCGCCCGCGCCGATCACGCCAGCGGCTGACAGCAAATCCAGGATGGTGTCTGCGGGCGGATCGTCTGATGGAATCGCAGGGAAGTCGATGCACGCCCCCGCAAAATCGTTTTGCAGGACCAGCATCGACGTCATGCCTCCGCCACAATCTGGAAATTTCTGCACCCCGACCACACGCCCCGAAACTGGTGCGTGAACATTGGCAGAGAAAGGATCGCCGGCTTTGGCGATCAACTGGTATTTCAATACCATGTCGCCGGCTTGCACAACCGGGTGGGCAAAGTGGCCATGATAAGCAGAGAGTGGCAGGTGCAAAAACGCAGACTCCGCCAGCGTTTCGATCGGCTTCGCTTTTGTGACGATTTTGGTGGATGCAAATTGCAACATGCATGCGCTCCTTTACGCGGGTTCTTTATGCGCCTCAAATCCCGCCGTCTGTATAAGCTGTCCTGCTTCATCCATCAGAAACCCTTCAATGGCCAAGTTCGGATAGTGCTGCTGGAGTTGCTGCATTTTTTGCAGAAACTCGGTTCGCGTTTCATTGAAGAGCCCAGTCGACAGCATATCACCCAACATCGCACTATCGGTGACAACGCCCACCATCCGATTTATTGAAGGATATCCCGTTTTGGGGTTCAGTATATGCCCATAGCGTTTACCGTCAATTTCAACAAAACTGTCCCCTTGCGCGGAGGTGGAGTAAGCCTGGTTGGCGATGTTGAGCAGAAATAGCGGATCGTTCTTTCCGGGTATATCGACACTCGTTTGCCAGAAAGGATGACTGGTATTATTGAGTGCCATGATCGTACTGCCACCGGCATTCACAATTGCATCGCTGATCCGCATCTCGCGCATCTTCTTCATCAACTGATCCACCGCATAAGACTTGATGAAGGAACCCGTGACGATTTCCTGCCCTTTTGCAATGCGAACATCGTTGCCGAGAATATCAATCTTGTCGTCATCTACCAGTGGCAACACGTGCGCTATTTCGTCAGGGGTAGGCACACGCCGTACATTGCCCTTGTAAAACCCCCAGAGGCGAATGAGGGGCATAACCGTAATGGCATAGCGCCCATCAAAGAAAGCAGAAAATTCTTTTACCTGTTTGAGCATGCGAATCACTTCGTCATCGACTGTGACGAAATTTCCCGCGTGCTGATTGATCAAATCGAAATAAGACCCCTTTTGGTAAGAGTTGTAGCGTTTGTCGATGCGCTCAAGGATGTCAAAGAGTGCGTCGAAGTGGTCGTCCGTACATGCCGCTGGAATCTTGATGCGCACATCCGCGTGAAACAAGAAGCGCGTTTGTACCTTGTACAAAAAATCGTTCATCTTGCCGTCGCAATATGTTTATTTTGGGTCGGAATCAAATTTGAATTTGGAGTCAACTTTTACTTTATGTTTGGAGGCGCTTGCCTTTTCTGGCTTTGCCTTTTCTACTGTAGTTGTGGATTTCGCAGACCTTGCACGTTCGGCGGCTACCTGTGCCTTTGCCTTTTCAGCGACTTCTGCCGCTCTCGCCTGTGCCGCTTCTTCCTTTGCTTGTGCGTTGGCATCGTTCACTTTAGCGCCAGCCACAATTACGCTTACACCGAACAGAAACAGCGCAACATTTTTAATGGATTGTATTACTTGTGTCATAACTTCTCCTTGCGGTTGTTCTCAATAACATACAGCGCCGAACTCCTATATGGACTACAAACTGTGCAGTGATGATACTGCAAAAATACCGATCTCGCTGACGCACACACATGTCCATTGACCAGCATCTACAAAAAAGCTTGAAGTGAATTACAATCGTCGAACGCATTTCACGGGTTCAACGTAAATATGCTGCAAAGTTTAAGAAAGTGTTAAGCGTGCGTTAAGAACATGTTAAGAACGCGCTCAGGAAGCACTAAGGAAAGGTTCACATGACGATTTCATCCATACCAACCAAAGGTCGTACGCTTGATTATGCTGCGTCGGTTTACGACGTGCTGGAACCGCTATGCCTTTTCAGCAAGCAAGCGGAGTACGACGATACATTGATTCGGGCGATTGCCCCTCAACCGTCCGATGCCATTCTCGATCTGGGTTGCGGCACCGGCCTGCTTTGCCACAAGATCAGTCAATTGCTGGATCCTGACAAGGGCGGCTATATTGTCGGCATTGACGCCGCTGGCAGGATGATCGCGGCGGCACGCGAAAAGCGCGGCGCGCCGCACTGCCGTTTTGAAGCGATGGCTGCAGAAAATCTTCATTTCCCCGACGCGTCTTTCGATGCCGTGATCTCCAGTCTCTTCTATCATCATGTGCCGCTGGATTTGAAACAGCAAAGTTTGCAGGAAGCATTTCGTGTGCTGAAGCCCGGCGGCAGATTGATGATTGCGGACATGCACAAGCCCACGACGTTTTTCGGCTTGCTGATTTCACACGCGTCACGCTGGGTGCTCATGCAGCCGCAGATCGGTGAAAACATTCGCGGCGTGTTGCCGGGTTTGATTGAAGCAGCGGGCTTCATGCCGCCAAAAATCGTCGCCGAATATTTCGGCTATATCGCCGTGTTTTCAACAACAAAGCCCGCATGACCAATCCATTTACCCTTTTCGCACAACACTACGGCGTGATCAGCACGTTGGAATCCGAGCTTCGCGCCGGGCTGGAGCGTTTCTGGAGAACGGCGGGAACGATACTCAATGGGAGCGCGATTCAATTGGTGCCGACGGATCAGGCGAGCTTTTCGCTGCCGCGCAATTTTTTCTCGACGCTTTTTCTCTATTCCTACTATCGTACTGGCATTCCTTCAGAGCGACGCATTCTTTACGCGGCGGTCAATCAATGTTTGCGCGGCATGGTGACGGGTTGCGACAATCTTCTGGATGATGAATATAAAGTCACACTTGAAACTGATCTGCCGCCACAGGCGCATCGCTTTCGTTCCGTGCTCGACATCATGGTTGCGGATCGCGTTTTGTTCGCCATCTTGCAAGACTATTGCCGCGCGCATGATTTTTCTGTTGACCTCGCGCTGCAGGCAAGCACCGCATCTCTGCAAGCGCTGACGCGAAGCGGCGTGCAGGAAGCGTCGGAAGAGGGCGGTATCGGAGCGCAGGAGGAACGCCTGGCGCCCGACGTTATTCTGAGCAAGATTCACCATCTCAAAACCGGCATACTCTTCCAGTCCACTTGGGCGATTCCCGCGCTTTTCGAAAAGGAAATCACCAACAAAGCGCAAGCGGAGGTTCAATCAGTACAGGAGGCGCTTCACCAAATTGGCATTGGTTGTCAGATATTCGATGATATCGTCGATCTTTTCATTGATGTGCATGAACAGCGACACAATTATGTAGCGTCTGTCATCGTTCATCAGGAGTCGGCGTCGCTTTGTGAGCAGATGCGGAATGGCGTTTCGTGCGAACAAACGATCGATCGCTTCTATGCATCTTGCCCGGAATTGTTCGTCCGAATGAAAACGCTGGCCATGACGACGCTGGAAAGCGGTTTGCGGCAGTTGTTTCTCGATGAGCACCAGTCGTTTGTGCGACCCGCTGCCAGTTTTATTGCGAATCGCATCGGCGTTAAAATGGACTGAAACATGTCCATACTAAAAATATGAGAGCCTCCTTTCTGTTCAAATTATCCGGGTTGATTCTTTGGCGTTCCTGGCGGGCGACGGTCGTGCTCTCCTTCATGATTGTTTCAGCGGTGGCGGCGCTGGTATTTCTGTTGGCGCTGGCGGTGGGGACGAACGATGCGATGATCCGCAATTCGACCGGACTGTATGCAGGGCACATCGCGGGCAACGACATTGCAGCGACAGATGTGCCGCTACTCAGTGTGCCGGGCGTCAAGCAGGTGCTGGTGCGACAGCGCTTGCCCGTGCTGTTGCGTTTTGGAAAAGGTATGGAACCCGTCGATCTGATTGGCGTGCATCCCGATCAGGAAAAGCGGGTAGCCGCGTACTGGAAAAAAACGGCGCAAGGCGCTTACCTTGCTGACGAAACAAAGCAAGGTGAAGAAACGATTTTTCTCAGCGAAAGCATTCTCAAGCGACTTCAGGCAGGTGTTGGTGACAGTGTCAGCGTGATGGATCGACAGGGCGTGCGCCTGACAAATCTGAAGATAGTCGGCGCTTACAAGACAGGCGTGACTGTGCTCGATCATGGCGTTGCGTTCATTCCCGCGCGAGCCTTGCCATCGCGTGAAGACAAACTTTCCGTCGCCGTTTTTCTGGAAGCGGATGCTTCGCCTGAAGCCATCGTCATGCAATACCGAAGTGTATTGCCTTCGGCTACTTTTGCCACATGGAACGAATTCATGCCTGATCTGAAGGAATTGATCGACATGAACGATTTCTGCATGCGTATCGTCATCTTTCTGGTATTCGCCATCGTTTCCATTGGCACGGCCTGCGCCTTTCTGATTTTCACGCTGAAGAATCTACGCGAACATGGCATCATGAAAGCGATGGGCTTCACGTCACGCGACACAGCACTACTCCTGCTCATGCAAATTGGCTTGCTGACGTTTTGTGCCGCAGTCTTGGGCGCGCTCATCGGTGCGGTGTTTGTGAATATTTTTGCGAGCGTCGGGATTGACATGAGCGCTTACATCTCACATAACCAGTACTTTGCCGTCTCCAGTATTCTCATCCCGCGACTTACGGGATTCACGCTATTCGCGCCACCACTGGTTGCCGTGCTGTTTGGTTTGCTGGCGGCGGTGTGGCCGATGGTTTACGTGCTGCGGAAGAATCCGGCGGATATCCTGAGGAGCGTCTGATCATGATTCAATTGCAAAACGTCTCCAAACAATTCCTTTCAGGGCGTGGCCACGTTGCTGCGATTTCGGGCATTTCATTTTCAGTGCAGAAAGGGGAAGGCGTGATTCTCGCGGGACGTTCCGGCTCGGGGAAAACGACCCTGCTCAACTGTATCGGCACATTGGAAACGCCGGACAGCGGAGCGATCCTTTTCAACGGCATCAACATTGGAGCGCTCAGCGCAAGCAAGCGCGCGCAGTTCAGAAAACGCGAAGTCGGGTTTGTTTTTCAGGCAAGCAATTTGCTGCCCTGGCTGACGGTGGCGGAAAATTTGCAAGTGCCGCTTGAGCTGAACAATATCCGGGGAAGCGAACAAGGGAGACGCATCGCCGTTTTGCTGGAGACATTTGGCCTTGCCGGTTACGACAAGGCGATGCCAGTGGAGCTTTCTGCCGGTGAATCGCAGCGCATTGCTTTTGCACGCGCTATCGCTCACTCCCCCGCCATTCTGCTGGCAGACGAGCCCACGGCCAGCCTGGATTCCGGGAACGGCAAACAGTTGATTGAATTGACGTTCTCGCTGTGCCGCAACAATGGCACCACCTTGATTATCGCGACCCACGATCCGGATGTGATGGCGATGGCCGATACGGTAATTACGCTCAAAGATGGCAGGCAGCTGTGAAGGAATCTTGAAAAGCTGTTGTGAACGCAGACGCTTTGTCCGAAGCGCGGCTGGTTGAGGGTGACAATGAACAGTTCAAAAAACAGAACAGGTTCGGTTCCAATCAAGAACCGAACCTGTTTTTTCTTGCAGCCAAGCGTACAAATTTTGGCTATGTAGCGTTATTTGCGACGTGACTTTTTCCTCGGAGCGCTAATCAGCGAACTTCCCGCACCCCATTTCCAGTTCTGGATTTCCGGCATGTCTTCGCCGTGTTCCGCGACGTAGGCTTTGTGATCCAGGAGCTTGTCGCGCAACATTTTTTGCAGATACGCGGCACTGGAACCGAGTTGTGGCAGACGGTCAATGACATCCATGACCAGATGGTAGCGATCCAGATCATTCATCACCACCATATCGAACGGCGTGGTGGTGGTGCCTTCTTCCTTGTAGCCGCGCACATGCAGGTTGCCGTGATTGGTGCGACGGTAAGTCAGGCGGTGGATCAGCCACGGATAGCCATGAAAAGCGAAAACGATGGGTTTGTCCTTGGTGAAGATCATGTCGAAATCCTTGTCAGACAAACCGTGAGGATGTTCGCTTTGCGGCTGCAAGGTCATCAAGTCAACGACATTGACGACGCGCACCTTCAAACCCGGCATGTGCTCGCGCATGATTTCGGTTGCAGCCAGGGTTTCCAGGGTGGGCACATCACCGCAGCATGCCATGACGACATCGGGCTCACCGCCGTGGTCGTTGCTTGCCCAATCCCAGATGCCGACGCCGACCGTGCAATGCTTGATGGCTTCATCCATCGTCAGGTATTGCAGTGCAGGCTGCTTGCCGGCGACCACCACGTTGACGTAATGGCGACTGCGCAAGCAATGATCCGTGACCGACAGCAAGGTATTGGCATCCGGCGGAAGATAAACGCGGGTAATGCTCGCCTTTTTGTTCATCACGTGATCCAGGAAGCCCGGATTTTGGTGACTCAAGCCATTGTGATCCTGGCGCCAGACGTGTGAGGACAAGAGATAGTTCAGTGATGGAATCGGGCGACGCCACGAGATGCGGCGCGAGATTTCCAGCCACTTCGCATGCTGGTTGAACATCGAGTCGACAACGTGAATGAATGCTTCATAGCAGGAGAAGAACCCGTGGCGGCCGGTCAGCAGATAACCCTCGAGCCAGCCCTGGCACTGGTGTTCGCTCAACATTTCCATTACGCGACCATCCGGAGCGAGGCTGTCGTCAAATGGATAGATGGACTCTGTCCAAGTGCGTTTGGTCACTTCCATGACCGCATTCCAGCGCTGGGAATTGTTTTCGTCGGGACTGAACACGCGGAAGTTGCTCATATTCTGCTTCATCACATCGCGAATGAAGGCACCCTGGATGCGCGTGGCTTCGGCTTCTACCGTGCCGGGTTTGTCGAACTTGAATTCGTATTTGCGGAAGTCCGGCATTTTCAAGTCGCGCATCAGAATGCCGCCGTTGGCGTGCGGGTTCGCGCCCATGCGTCGTTGGCCTTTGGGCGCAAGCTCCGCCAACTCAGGGAGCAGAGCACCGTTTTTATCGAAGAGTTCGTTATGCTTGTAACTCTTCATCCACTGTTCGAGCTGCCTCAAGTGGCTCGGCACTTTCGCGAGTTCGGAGAGCGGTACTTGATGGGAGCGGAAGGTGCCCTCCACTTTTTTGCCATCGACCACTTTCGGACCGGTCCAACCCTTGGGGGAGCGCAAGACAATCATTGGCCAGATGGGACGTTGCTTGAATCCCTTGGTGCGTGCTTCCTGCTGGATGTGCTTGATTTCAGCGATGATGGCATCCATTGTGGCGGCCATCTTTTGATGCATTTCCACTGGGTCATCGCCTTCGACGTAATACACCTTGTGGCCGTAGCCTTTGAACAGGGCATCGAGTTCTTCATGAGAGATCCGCGCCAGAATGCACGGGCCAGCGATTTTGCCATCGTTGAGATGCAAGATGGGGAGAACCGCGCCATCATGCACAGGGTTCAGGAATTTGTTTGAATGCCAGCTGGTTGCCAGCGGGCCCGTTTCTGCTTCGCCGTCACCGACGACGCAGGTCACAATCAGATCCGGATTGTCGAAAGCGGCGCCGTAGGCGTGAGACAGCGCGTAGCCGAGTTCGCCACCCTCATGGATCGAGCCTGGCGTTTCGGCAGCGACGTGACTGGGAATACCACCGGGGAAGGAAAACTGCTTAAACAGTTTTTGCATGCCCTCTTCGTCTTGTGACACATTTGGATAAAACTCGCTGTAAGAGCCTTCAAGATAAGTGTTGGCAACCAGGCCGGGGCCGCCGTGACCGGGGCCCGTGATGTAGATCATGTTCAGATCATGTTCTTTGATCACGCGATTGCAGTGGACATAGATGAAGTTCAATCCCGGCACGGTTCCCCAGTGCCCGAGCAAGCGCGGCTTGACGTGCTCGATGCGCAAAGGTTTTCTGAGCATCGCGTTATCCAGCAAATAGATCTGCCCAACGGACAGGTAGTTGGCCGCTCTAAAGTAGGCGTCCATTTTTTTCAACATATCCGGTGAGAGCGGGGTGTTCTTCGTCGCGGGGGGCGTTGTTTTTGTCTTTTTCGCTATTGAATTCATCTTCCTGTTCCTTTTCAAGTTGAAAAGCCAGCGCAGGGTGCGAGACGGTGCGATGCGCCGGTTAAGTGAGGCAACATAAGTGAAGCAACTCAAGCCAAGCCTAAGTTGTGAAGCGCTGCGTACAAGCCATGAAACAGCAGACAACTCGCCTGGTGGAGCAAAGAGAAACTACTGTTTACAGACAATACACCATTGCATGGCAATCATGCAATGGGGAAAGGTTTTCGGATTGATATGGGTTAAAGCTTGTGAAGGCTATTTTCAATAGCGAGGCTGGTTGACGCGGGAATTCAACAGCCTGTTGGAGAGGGCGTTACTTTTTGATTTTTTCAGGGCGCTTCCAGCCTTCCCGCATGGTGGCTTTGGCGCGCGTGACGACCAGTGCGCCATCTGGCGCATCACGTGTGAGGGTCGTTCCTGCGCCAATGGTGGCGCCTTTGCCGACGCGCAAGGGGGCAACCAGTTCGACATTGGTGCCAATGAAAGCGTCGTCCTCAATGATGGTTTCGTGCTTGTTCGCCCCGTCGAAATTACAGGTGATGGCACCTGCCCCGATGTTGACGCGTGCGCCGACAGTGGAATCGCCCACATAAGCCAAATGATTGGCTTTGGATCCGGCGGCGATGGTGCTGTTCTTGATTTCCACGAAGTTGCCGATGTGAACCTCTTCGCCCAAACAGGCGCCGGGACGCAAGCGGGCGTAGGGGCCGATGATGGAATGGGAACCCACTTCAGCTTCATCGATGTGACTGAACTCGCGAACCAGCGTTCCATTCATGATCATCGCATCCTTGATCACGCAGTTCGCGTTAATCGTGACGCCATTGCCCAGCGTGACCTGTCCGATAAAAATACAGTTGACGTCGATGAAAACGTCGCGCCCGCAAGTGAGCGTGCCACGCACATCGATGCGGGCGGGATCCGCCAGCGTGACACCCTGTTCCAGCAGACTGTTGGCGACACTGCGCTGGTGGATGCGTTCCAGTTCAGCCAGTTGCACTTTGCTGTTCACACCCAGGGTTTCCCAAATAGCGCCAGGCTGCGCTGAGACGACGGAAACGCCATCGCGCACGGCCATCGCAACAATGTCCGTGAGGTAATACTCTTTTTGGGCATTGTTGTTTGAGAGCGCAGCAAGCCATTCCTTGAGTTTGGGCGTGGGGATGACCATGATCCCCGTGTTGATTTCGGTGACGGCCTTTTCTGCCGCGCTGGCATCCTTTTGCTCGACAATCCGAGCAATCTGACCGTCCTGGCGAATGATGCGACCGTAACCAGTGGGGTCATCGAGATTGACCGTCAGGATGGCCAGATTGTCCTGGCCGGCCACCTTAAGCAATTGGCGCAAGGTGGCTGCGGAGGTAAGGGGGACATCGCCGTACAGCACCAGCGTCGGGGCGGTGCTATCCAGGTGGGGTAAGGCTTGCATGACAGCATGACCTGTTCCCAATTGGGGGTTCTGGAGCGCAAAGGCAATGTCATTTGCTTTTACAGCCTGGGGAACCTGATCACCGCCATGACCATAGACGACACACAATCTGGTCGGGGAGAGTGAGCGTGCCGTCTCAATCACATGCGCCAACAGAGGTTTGCCCGCCAAGGGATGTAGTACCTTGGGTAAATCGGAATGCATGCGTTTTCCCATGCCGGCAGCGAGGATGACTATATTCATGGTGATTTGTAGGAATCAAGTAAGGTCATGTGCAGCATGAGTGTATGTGCTTACGGGGTTCGCCGCTAAATCTTGCCCTGATTTTTCAGGCGGCTAAGGGTTTCCGCCGACAGGTTCAAATAGGAAGCCAGTTCCTTCTTGGGCATCCGGTCATAGAGTTCAGGGTGTTTGCGCAAAAAACGGTGTACGCGACCTGGGGCATCCAGCAAATGCAAGGTGATGGTATGAGCCATGATGCTGCTCATGATGTTGAGCACTTCCATTTCAAAACGCTGCTTGATCTTGGGGTAACTCTCGATAAAGGCAACCCACTGTGGCAAAGGGAGCTTGGCGACCCGGGTTTTCGTGACGGCATACAAACTGAACGGTGCGGAGCGGTTCAGTCGCCAGGAGGCATAAGTGGCTTCCATGTTGCGCTCGCTGGTAAAGCGCAGGATCATTTCTTTTGCATTTTGATTGGCCACGGCGCGCTTCAAAATACCGTCCAAAACGAAAATGACGTCCAGATCGCGATCCCCCTGGTGCAAGAGACAATCACCTTTGACGTAATCCTCCACGGCTAAATAGGGTTCCAGATCCGCGAGTTCACTGGGCGTCATGTCTTTCAGGATCGCCGTCTGCGTCAACTGAACACGAATAATATTCTTTTCTGGATGGTTTGAAATGAGCGCCATAAAACCTTACGTAAACAGGGTGCAGTGCGTAAGGGTATCCAGAAAATTGACTAAGGTCAAGAAAAAGGAAACTGATTTTGAAAATTGACGACGGTCAAGAATGTAAGGGTGGCAGAACCGCTATGATGACGATTAGCTTAAAAATGTCCTGCCTTTTGAATTGTGTTTCTGCCGCATGGCGACAAGGCAAAAAAGGGGGGTATGGATAGGTTATAAGCATCGTTTCACTTTGGAAACACTTTTGTGTGTCGATGTGCTGTAATGAAGATAGAAGCATGCAGGATCAACCGGGGAAGGGTTCCCTTTGTTGTTAAATTAAAATGGCGTCTAAAAACGCTTTAAGTTACAACTAACTGATTCATTGGAGGAAGTTAATTATGGGTAAATATGCATTAGAGGGCGTCCGGATTCTGGATATGACCCACGTACAGGCAGGCCCGACGGCTGCTCAGTTGCTCGCTTGGCTGGGCGCTGACGTTGTCAAGTTTGAGCCGCCGGGCACGGGTGACATCACCCGCGTTCAGTTGTGCCATGAGAAAGACAAAGATGGCAAGTGGATCGACAGCTTGTACTTCACAATGCTGAACAGCAACAAGCGCTCCATCACTGTTAACATGAAGAGCAAATCTGGTTGCGAAGCTTTCGAAGCGCTGATCAAGAAGTCCGACGTTGTTATGGAAAACTTTGGTCCTGGCGTTCTGGATCGTTTCGGTTATCCGTATGAAAAGCTGGCTGAACTGAATCCTGGCCTGATCTATGCGACGCTGAAAGGCTTCGGCGCAACTGGCCCGTATTCGAACTTCAAGGCTTACGAGCCAATCGCTCAAGCTATGTCGGGCTCCATGTCCACCACGGGTTTCCCGGAAGGTCCTCCGATGATCACCGGCTCGCAAGTGGGTGACACCGGTACCGGTCTGCATCTGTGTATCGGTATCTGCGCTGCGCTGTATCAGCGTACCCACAATGGCGGCAAGGGTCAAATCGTTGAAGTTGCGATGACCGACGGCGTCATGAACCTGTGCCGCGTGAAATATCGTGACCATGGCCGTTTGATGGGTGGCAAGGGCGAATTGTCCGAGTACAGCCGTCCGACCCTGGGCATGACCTACGTACCGCGTGCAGGTCTCGACTCCGGTGGTGGCCAGCTCGGTAACTGCATTCCTTGCAAACCTTTCGGCGCGAACGACTATTGCTACATGGTTCTGCAAGAAGCCATCTTCCCGCAATTGTGCGAAATGATCGGTGGCGAAGCGCTCAAGAATGACCCGCGCTTCCTGAAGATCGGTGACCGCCGCAAAAACCAGAACGAACTGTGGAAGATCATCGCAGACTTCGCGAAGGACTACACCAAGTTCGAACTGACCAAACTGTTCAACGACAAGGACTTCCCTTGCGGTCCGGTCATGACCACCGAAGACAACTCCAAAGACCCGCACGTTGCACATCGCAAGATGTGGGTGGAAGTCAAGGACGAAGTTCGTGGCAACTACTGGACTGTTGGTATGCCGGTCAAACTCTCCGATGGTCTGGTGCCGGAAATCACCCGCGCTCCGCTGCTCGGCGAGCACACCGAGGACATCTTGAAGAACGTTTGCGGCTTCTCGGATGAGAAGATCAAAGCCATGACCGAAGACGGTGGCTTCTCCGTACCAGAGCGTCGCAAGAAATAATACTGCCAGTCTCATCAGCAGTAATGTTTTAATGTAGCAAGATGGGCGACGAAAGTCGCCCATCTACCTTTTAAGAGCAGTACATGCATTGCCGGGAAAAGCTATCCGGCGGGCTACCTGAGCTCTCAACACTAAGGACGAGTATGAATATTCATGAATATCAAGGCAAAGAGATACTGCGCAAGTACGGCGTAACGACGCCGCGCGGTGTTCCGTGTTTCAGCGTTGACGAAGCGGTCAAGGCGGCAGAGAGTCTCGGCGGCAAAGTTTGGGTCGTAAAAGCGCAGATTCACGCAGGCGGACGCGGAAAAGGCGGCGGTGTGAAAGTCGCCAAGTCAATCGACGAAGTTAAAAAGTTTGCATCCGAGATTCTCGGCATGACGCTAGTGACGCATCAAACGGGTCCGGAAGGCCGTTTGGTCAAGCGCTTGCTGGTTGAAGAAGGCGCAGACATCAAGAAAGAATTGTATGTTGGCATGGTGGTGGATCGTGGCACGCAGCGCGTGTGTTTGATGGCCTCCTCAGAAGGCGGGATGAACATTGAAGATGTGGCGCACGACACCCCCGAGTTGATTCACAAAGTGTTTGTTAATCCGGACACGGGTTTGACCGATGCCGAAGGCGAAGACGTTGCACGCAAAATTGGTGTGCCGGAAGTAGCCGTCAAAGATGCTTGCAAGTTCATGCAAAGTCTTTACAAGGCATTCGATGAGACGGACGCTTCACTGGCAGAAATCAATCCCTTGATTCTGACAGGCGACGATAAAGTGATCGCGCTGGATGCCAAATTCAATTTCGATTCCAACGGACTGTATCGTCAACCCGCTATTGTTGCGATGCGCGATCTGGATGAAGAAGATCCGGATGAAATTGCAGCCTCCAAGTTCGACCTTACCTACATCGCACTCGACGGCAACATTGGTTGCATGGTGAACGGCGCAGGTCTGGCGATGGCAACGATGGATACCATCAAGCTGTTCGGTGGTGCTCCGGCCAACTTCCTCGACGTTGGCGGTGGTGCGACGACCGAGAAAGTCACCGAAGCATTCAAGATCATGCTGGCGAACCCGAAGGTCAAGTGCATTCTGGTGAACATTTTCGGCGGCATCATGAAGTGCGACATCATTGCAAACGGCATTGTCGAAGCGGCGCGTCAAGTGGAACTCACCGTACCGCTGGTGGTGCGTCTCGAAGGCACCAATGTCGATAAGGGTAAGGAAATTCTGGCCAAGTCTGGCCTGCCAATCATCTCTGCAGATGGCATGAGCGATGCCGCGCAGAAGGCGATTAACGCTGCAAAGGGTCAATAATCATGTCTATTCTCATCAATAAAAATACCCGCGTCATTGTGCAGGGCATCACCGGCAAGACAGGTGCTTTCCATGCTGAAATGTCGCAAGCTTATGCGTTCGGCAAGCAGTGCTATGTCGGCGGTGTGACCCCGAAAAAAGGTGGCACCACCTTCCTGGATATGCCGGTATTTAATAATGTCGCAGAAGCCAAAGCGCAAACGGGTGCGAACGTTTCCGTCATTTATGTTCCGCCGCCGTTCGCTGCTGCAGCCATTGACGAAGCGGTTGACGCTGGCATGGAAATGGTCATCTGCATTACCGAAGGCATTCCGGTGCGCGACATGATTCGTACCCGCCACAAGATGCAAGGCAAGAAGACCATTTTGCTTGGGCCGAACTGCCCTGGCATCATCACTTCTGACGAAATCAAAATCGGCATTATGCCGGGTCACATTTTCAAGAAGGGTCCGATTGGTGTGGTTTCCAAGTCCGGTACGCTGACCTATGAAGCAGCGGGTCAATTGGGTGCGCTGGGCGTGGGCACGTCAACGGTGGTCGGCGTGGGTGGCGATCCCGTGAACGGCTTAAAGCACATTGACGTGCTCAAGATGTTCAACGACGATCCGCAAACCGAAGCCGTGATCATGGTCGGTGAAATCGGCGGTAACGACGAAGAAACCGCAGCCGAATGGGTCAAAGCCAACATGAAGAAGCCAGTGGTTGGCTTCATCGCGGGTGCAACGGCTCCGGAAGGCAAACGCATGGGTCACGCCGGTGCGATTATTTCCGGCGGCAAGGGCACGGCGCAAGAAAAGATTGCTGTCATGGAAGCATGCGGCATCATGGTGGCGCGTAACCCGGGCGAAATGGCCAAGACTTTGATGGCGGCTTGGAAGAAGTAATTATCATCAGCTGGGAACCGTGTCTGCTTGGCACGACGTGGTTCCGCAGTGTTTCAACATTAAACCTGCCGTGCAACAGCCCGGCAGGTTTTTTTTCGCCAGGCAAATTCTAAATGGCAGCATAATTTCACGTAGAATGATTCCATGCTTTCAGAATTCGATTTGATCGCCAAATATTTCACGCGCCCGACGCCTAATGTGACGCTGGGCGTCGGTGACGATTGTGCCCTGATGACACCCGCGCCCGGCATGCACATCGCCATTTCCTGCGACATGCTGGTGTCAGGCACGCATTTCTTTGCGGATGCCGATCCGAGAATGCTCGGACACAAAAGTCTGGCAGTGAATCTTTCCGATCTGGCGGCGATGGGGGCGAAACCGTTTGCCTGCACAATGGCCTTGGCTTTGCCCGCACCCGATGAGACTTGGTTGAAAGCATTTTCAGAAGGGTTTTTCGCATTGGCGGATCAGCATGGATGCGAGCTCATTGGTGGTGACACGACGCGTGGCTCCTTGAACATTTGCGTGACGGTGTTTGGCGAAGTGCCGATTGGCCAAGCCTTGCGGCGCGATGCCGCGCAAGTCGGCGACGATATCTGGGTGTCCGGTACGCTCGGCGATGCGCGGCTGGGACTGGCAGCTTATTTGAAGGAAATGTCCCTCGATGAAGCAACGCATCTGAATGCGGCGAATCGCCTGCATCTGCCAACACCGCGCGTGGCACTCGGCATGGCCTTGCGCGGCATCGCACGCGCAGCAATCGATATCTCGGATGGCTTGATCGGTGACCTCGGCCATATTCTGAAGCGCTCCGCCAAAGGGGCAAGGCTGGATGTGGATGCGCTGCCGGCGGGAGCAATGTTGGCAGCACAGTCGCAAGATTTGCGTCGACGCTTTGCGCTGGCGGGGGGCGACGATTATGAACTGTGTTTTACGGCACCCCCCGAAAAGCGCAGTGAAGTGGAGAATGCAGGCAAACGTTCGAACGTGCCAGTAACACGCGTGGGAGCTATCGAAGCGGTTGCCGGGGTGCGCTTGGTCGATGCGCATGGTGAACCGGTGGGCATCGACGCGATTTCCTTTGATCATTTCAATAAAAAATGACGACCATCAAAATAGAAGGCGGTGACAACACGGTGCTTGTCCCCACGTTTCGTTTTTTGTTTTCCCATCCGGCGCATTTCATTGCTTTGGGATTCGGTGGTGGCATGCTCGCCATCATGCCCGGCACGATGGGCACCTTGATCGCCTGGGGGATGCATTATTTTCTGCTCACCTTGTGGCCGGAGATATTTACGCCGCTGGTGTGGCATATCATTATCGGGGCAGGTTTTTTGATCGGGGTTTGGGCGTGCGAGCGTACTGGTCGCGACATGGGCAAACCCGATCACGGCAGCATGGTGTGGGATGAGATGGTGGCATTCTGGCTGGTGTTGCTGTTTGTGACGCCAGCAGGCGCGATAGAACAGTTTGTTGCGTTTATTCTGTTCCGTTTTTTTGACATGGTGAAGCCACCGCCCATTCGCTACTTCGATCAGCAACTCAAAGGCGGCTTCGGTGTGATGTGGGATGACATTCTTGCTGCGTTCTACACGCTTCTCATCATGGCGTTTTGGCGCACACTGGCAAACTAAACTCGCAAGCTAAGTGTTTAAAAGGAGGTGACATGCACGACATCCTCGATTTGGCGACCCAGGTTGGGAAAACATTGCGCGAAAAAGGTCTGATGCTTGCTACGGCGGAATCCTGCACTGGTGGCGGTGTGGCGCAAGCCATTACTGAGATCCCCGGATCATCCGAGTGGTTTGATGGCGGATTTATTGCTTATTCAAACGCATGCAAAACTGAGATGCTGAGTGTTGTCGCAGCCGAAATTGCCAAATATGGTGCCGTGAGCGAAGAGATTGCTTCAGCGATGGCGAGCGGTGCGCTGGCCAACACACAAGCCGACGTTGCGATTGCAACGACCGGCATTGCTGGCCCAACAGGTGCGGTGCCGGGCAAGCCCGTGGGGACGGTGTGCATTGCCTGCGCTGCCAATAACAGAATGTACAGTGACCGCAATGTTTTTTCTGGCGACAGGCAAGCGGTGCGTCAACAAACGATTGTTCACGTTCTTCAAACCCTATTGAAGTTTTTGCAGGACGTGCCAGCGAAGTCTTTGCCTAAAAAAGCGCAATAGGAAAACACAAAAAAATGCCGCCGTGTTGGCGACGACATTGTTTAGAGTCCGCGGAATTGTGCGCAAGAACGGAAGACGTCCAGGGAAGGCGGCACTTCTTTTCGACGACACCATTTGGCAGTCAGCTTCAGCAGTTCCTTGATGTCGCGTCCTGAGACAGCGGTGAAATGACCCACCAGCTCATCGACCAGTTGATCTTCAAGCGGGAATTCAAATTGCGTGGAGAGCACACGCCAGATACGTTTGGCGTCTTCGGCGGCAGGCGCTTCATACACAATGGTAGCGATGCAGCGCGAGGCAATGGCGTCGTCCACATCCTGCGTGCGGTTGGTGGTCATGAATAACAGACCGTGAAAGTATTCCAATGTGCGCAGGAATGAAGCGACCACGGCGTTATGATCAATGTCGTTGCCACGCGTGCGGATATATACGTCAGCCTCATCAATCAGCAAGACAGCGCCCCAGCGTTGCGCGCGCTTGAGTATGGTTTCGAGATTCTTTTCCACTTCTGCCGAATTGATACCCAACTGACCAGAGTGAACGCGGTAAAGCGGTCTGCCGACGACTTCGGCGTACACTTCCGCCGTTAGCGTTTTGCCCAGCCCCGGCGCGCCTTTGCACAGAATGGTGGTGCCGCCGGATTTGCCCGCAATGATGTCTTCCATCAGCACATCCATGTCTTGCGTCAGAATATCGATCAAGTCGCGGTGATGAGGCGGCAAAATCAGTTTTTCGCGCAAACCAGGATCGTATGTGTACTCCGTGAGATTGTCCACGTGCACCCACATGCTCGAGTGGGTTTCCAGGTTAAAACACAGAATCATGGGGTGGATGGGGATCGCAGAAAAATCGCGCCCTTGATATTTCCAGAAAGGCGAGTCGGTTCTTGTAAAAAACTTGCGATTAACCATCGCCTCGTCATTGACTACCCGCATCGGTGCAGAAAGGCGAAGACGTTCGGGGTTGTGATACTGCTGTGCGAGGTTGACTTCCAAAGCGTGTCCGCGCGCGATGAATTGCTCGTTGACTTGTGGTGTAAAGCGCATGAAACGCGCAAGCGATTCCACGTAGGCATGTTTCAGGGTCGGGGTTTCCTTCATGAAGCCCTTGAGCGCCAGGATTTCAGCCACGGTTCCGCGCTTGAGATCATCGGACATGAAGAAGTAGGTTCTGTCATTCGGTTTCGAATAATCGTTATTATTCATCGCTACCGAATTGGCCGTGAGCGCCATCATCACGCATTCGCGACCGTTGGACATTTCCTCAAGCGAGATATTGCGTACCAGCCAGGGAAGCGATTCGCCATCTTCACCGATGGCATATATCCAGCCATCAATCGGGTCGCGTTTGACGAAAGCAGTGAGCGCCTGCGCGAAAACGGCAAGATCCGTGATGATGGCACTGCTGGGATCTTTTTCGGCTTCACGCAGGGCGGCCAGTTGGTTGGCGGAGGATTTATGTCCGATCGCAAGCATCTGGTCGTAAACCCAGTTTCTGGCTTCTTCATCGAGTTCGTAAAAGTAAACGCTGATCTGGTTGTCGTCGCGCAGGAGCAGGTGATTGGGAATGGCTTGCACCCATTCAGCCTGGGCAAAAAGCGCTTTGGCTGCCTTGACGATGACGGTGGGCATGTCGATCGAAATCCCGTAATGGGCTTCCGGACGGGAATCCAGACCTTGAAGAGCGTAAGAGTCTTGCATAGTGGATCGCAACGAAGTTAATTACTTATGAAATAAGGGCGAAATATCCAGGCGCCTCCCGGGCACTGCTCCAGCCGTGCGCCATGATACCGCGATTTGCGTTTTGGCTAATCGCTCCACAATTTTCCGGCGGTTGCCCAATTTTCACGCTTCACTTCCTGCATGATGATTTCCACGCTGTCAGGGCTGACATTTAATGTGGTGCAGGTCGCTTCTGTAATGGCTTTAACAAACGCACGCTTTTGTTCGACAGTGCGACCCTCAAAAAGTTGAACATTGATGGTTGGCATATAGATAGGCTTTCAAAACAACAAGGTTAAATCGGATATGCGTGAATTATAAGACGAGAGAAGACTCTCGCGCTGTATTTTGCCCGTGAATTAAGCAAATTGCGGGATGGGGGAAGGCGCTGGGAGAACGGCAAAGCGAAAGGAGGCATGATTCCTTTCACATCACCGCCTCCAGCGAAGAACCCCGAAGGAGAGCAGGGTAAAAAAGGTGAACTGCGGCGCGGAAGGGCGGGCTGAAAGAATCTTAACGGTGATATCCGTGATCGCGATGGTAATAGCCGCTGTAATGGCGTGGATGGTGGCGGTAATGCACAGACGGCGCGCCACGGTAGTAAACCGGGGCAGTGTAATAAACGGGTTGGGGCGCGTAAACCACAGGGGCAGGCTGGACGACAGGTGCCGGAGCTGCATGAGCGGACAGCGCGGAGCCAACAATTAAGCCGCCAACAGCAATGGCGGCGATTGCGGCGCCGCTGTGGGCAGACGCCTTGCCGGAGACGCCAAACGCGGCGGTGGAAATAACGGTGACAGCAATGATTTTTTTAGCGAGTTTCATAATGATCTCCTGTGCGGGATGTGAAACGTTTTGTTTGACCTTTGTCTGCACTATAGGGAGGAATGGATTTCGCAAGAGAAGGGGAAACAAAGTATTACATTTGTTATAAATCGACGCATTCTTATGAAGGCGCGAAAAGGTGCTCACGCGGGAGACCGGATGCGAAGGGATTTTGCGTAAGAAAAAAGTGAGCACCTTGACAACTCGGGTCAAGGAATCATTGGCGTTGCAGGTTTTTATGGCGTAAAAATGACAAGCAATCACGCGCAGGCGGTGTGTGGAAAAGGTTGGAGGATGGTGGTGTTTTTCTATGCCGACGCATCTTAAAAAAGCTTAGTCACAAGGAAATAAGCGTTTTGATGCGACATGGTGCGGCTCTGGCGGGGACAAAGATTGAGCGCTACGCGCCGGAAATCAAAGCCTAAGATGCGTCATTGCGGGCAAAAAAACCGTCAAGCTGTCATAAAGGGCGCTTCTTCGCTGTAGAATCCACGAGGATGTGCACCAATTGGATATGACCATTCGAAGGGGATGACGATGAATGAAAAAGGCATAAAAAAATCTTTCGTAGTTTGCATGTTGATGGCCGTCGTTTTGACGACAGGCATCATGCGTGATGGGATGGCAGCCACCCCCCAAAAATCTCCCAACCTAGCCCGTCTGGATGCGGACGCCACGCAGCTCAACAAGGACATGATGGCGCTGCACACGAGGCTGCAAGACATTCACAAAATACTCTGGACGACGAAAAAGTTGCTCGCAGTGCCAGGCATTCTGGCATCCGATTTGAAAAAACTGGAGACAGAACTCAAGTTACTCGATAGCTTGCTGAACACGGCCCAAGCTGTGCCGCAATTCCGGGCAGATGCCAAAAAAGCCAAGCAACAAATCGATGTGGCACTCAAGGAAGTTTCTGCGGCGCGCGCCAAAGCGGAAGAAGTTGAACATGCGGTGGAACCTTACAAACCGCGCATCGAAAAGGCCGATACGCAGATCCAGAAAATCGACACCGATGCCGAGCGCTTCCGGAAAATTTTTGCGGAACCCATGCCCACTTACACCAGCGTTGCGCAGACCTGTGTGAGCAATGCTGTGCAGGACAGAATGGTCTGTATGCAACATGCTGCGGACAGCAAGGCAGATACATTGGATGCTGGTGTGAGAGATCTTGACAAAGTCGTCAAACTTGCTTTGACGAATGCGCCGGACATCGGAGCCCTCAAAAAACTGGATGCGGATTTTGAGACGCTCGAAGCCATCAGCGACAAAGTGGAAGCATTGGTGAAGCGTATTCAGGAGTCGACGGAGGCTTTGCGTGATTTGCACTCGCTACTTGGTAAAAAATTTGGCGCCTCCTTTCCTTATCCTGATCCAACCTGGAAAAACCCAGTGAGAATTTCTCACTACGAAGTCAAGGTGAGCATGCAAACGATTCTTAATGGCGGCAAGGCCATTGAAGACGCCATTGAGCACGCGCTCAGCAAGACTTTATGGAAAGCCGCCAAGGTATTTGGCGTTGGCAAACTGGTCGATTCCATCAAGCGGCAAGGCGAGAAAGAGTTGGCAGCCATCGAGAAACGATTGCACTTGAACCAAAGTTTGCGCATCCCAGAGCTGGCAAAGATCGAGGGTGTTTTCGGCAATATCAATACTGCGATTGTGCACTTCCCGTTTGATTTCGCTATCAACATGCCTGATTTTTCACCTGACGCGCCGTCGCTGCATTTCGGTGGTCAAATCATCGATTTAAGCGCCATCAAAAAACGCATGAGTGAATTGGCACCGAATGGACTGTCAGGCGTTCCGACGAAGTTGTGCGCTGGTGTCTCTTATGGGTGCACAGGGTCGGGAGCTTCGTCAGGGCAGACGACGGCACCGCATGCGGCGCCCGCTGTATCAAGCCACGAGTTGGCGCAGACGAAGAAACCAACGCATGAGAGCAAACACCATTCGTCCAAATCAAAACGTAAATAAGTCGGGATCGTTTCGGCGCGCTCCGTTTTACGAGTAGACGCGAACAGAGGTACTTCCAGCAACCGCCCCAACTTAGACTGGGGCGGTTTTTTATTGGGATGACTCAAGAAGGCTTGTGCTTCTCAAAATACGTCTTCGTCAAACTCGCCACCACGGGGGAAAGCAGCAGCAAGGAAATCAAGTTGGGAATCGCCATCAATGCGTTGAGCGTGTCCGCAACCAACCACACAAAGTTCAGATGCGTGACAGCGCCGACCATCACGAAAATCGTCCACAGTATGCGATAAGGTATTTCAACGGCTGAGCCAACCAAATACTCCCAGCATTTCTCGCCGTAATACGCCCAGCCGAGAATGGTGGTGTAGGCAAAGAGCACCAGCGAAATCGCCAGAATATATTGACCAAAACCGGGCAGTGCCGTTTCAAAAGCACTGGAACTCAAGGCAGCGCCGTTTGCGCCGCTGCTCCACACCCCGGTGACAATGATCACCAGTCCGGTCATGGTGCAAACGATAAGGGTATCGATGAACGTCCCCATCATCCCGATCAAGCCGGATTCGACAGAACTTTTCGTCATCCCCGCTGCTTGCGCAATGCCGGCAGTACCCATGCCTGCTTCGTTGGAGAACACGCCGCGCGCCACGCCATAACGCATCGCCAGCATGACAGCCGCGCCGGAGAACCCACCCGTGGCCGCGGCTGGCGTGAAGGCGTGGCTGAAGACGAGCGCAAGCGCGTCAGGGATGCGATCTATATACAAAGCAAAAATAACGAAAGCAACGACGATGTAAACCACGCACATGAATGGCACCAGTTTTTCAGCGACAGAGCCGATGCGGCGAATGCCGCCGAGCAGTACCAATCCGGTTAACACCATCATCACCACGCCAGAAATCCAGGGGCTGACGCCAAAGGTCACTTTCAAGACATCCGCAACACCATTCGCCTGCACCATGTTGCCGATGCCAAAGCCAGCCAGTCCACCGAAGATCGCAAACAAGGTGCCGAGCCAGCGCCAGTGCTTGCCAAGGCCGTTTTTGATGGCGAACATCGGGCCACCAGCTTGTTCACCTTTGTCATCCGTTTCGCGGTAGTGCACGGCGAGTACGACTTCGGCATATTTGGTAGCCATGCCAACGAGCGCCGTCATCCACATCCAGAATAAGGCGCCGGGGCCACCCATCGAGATGGCGGTTGCCACGCCAACGATGTTGCCCGTACCAACCGTCGCCGCCAGCGCGGTCATCAAGGCAGCAAAGGGCGTGATTTCACCCTTTGCGCCGGCTTCGGTGTGGCGACCTTTCCAAATCATGGCAAAGCCTGTACCAATGCGAAAAATCGGCATGAACTTGAGGCGCACTTGCAGAAAAAACCCTGTGCCGAGAATCAGCACCAGCATGGGGGGACCCCAGACAATATCGTTGACGATGGTGACGAAGCGAACAATCGATTCCATAAATAGCCTTGTTTTTAAGCAGATTGACTGCAGCGAAGAAGCAAGAAAAGCGAAAAGGCGCACAACAATCACACAAAAGACACATGCATGAGAGGGGTATTTTTCTGGCGCTCATTATACGGATTGGCATAGCAGATGGCGTAGAAAATAGGCATGATGTTGCGTGGATATTGAAATGGACGGAAAGACAAGCGTCGCTTTCTGATTTATGCAGGCGTATAATCCGCCTCTTGTCCTGCTCGCGCAGTAAGCGCATTTTTCTATCCTGCATCAAGAGTTCCCATCATGTTGATTCACCCCATGCCCGATCCAGTGGCGATCGTGATCGGGCCGTTGTCCCTCCATTGGTATGGATTGATGTACATAGCCGCTTTCGCACAATTTATTTTGTTGGGGAAGCTGCGCATCAAGCAGCCGCACATGGCTGCGATGAAATGGACTTCAGACGATCTCGATTCCATCTTGTTCTATGGTGTGTGGGGCGTCTTCATCGGCGCGCGTTTGGGGGAAGTGCTTTTCTATCAACCCCTCTATTTTTTGTCGCATCCACTGGAAATCTTCGCGATATGGCAAGGCGGCATGTCCTTCCATGGCGGCTTTTTAGGTGTTGTTGTGGCGATGTGGTTGTGGGGTCGCAAGAATGGCCGTCATCCGTTTGATACGCTGGATTTCATTGCGCCCATGGTGCCGCTGGGGCATGCGTTTGGGCGTATCGGCAATTTCATCAACGCCGAATTGCACGGACGCGTTGCAGATGCATCCTTGCCGTGGGCGATGATCTGGCCGAACGTGGATAATCTGCCGCGCCATCCCTCGCCGCTGTATCAGGCACTGGTGGATGGCTTGCTGTTCTTCGTGCTGTTCTGGCTATTCTCGCGCAAGGCGCGCCCGCGCTGGAGCGTGTGCGGGATGTTTTTGTTGCTCTATGGCAGCGCGCGTTTCATCACCGAATATTTTCGTGAGCCGGATTATGTGGTGTCATTTGCCGGCATCTCGATTTCTGCGGGGCAGATGCTGTCGGTTCCGATGGTTATCGCAAGCGGCGTATTTTTCTGGGTTGCGTATAAAAAGTTTGGATACGTTGCCGTTGCGTATGACCGTCCGGGAATCGTGAAAGATCCTCAACCAGTCGAGGAATACGCGTTTTGTCGCATGGCGCAGCAACAAAGCATGCGTGCAGCACACTGGATGGCAGGACATGTTGTGGCAACGATTGTCATTGTTGCCCTTACCTTGATGGTAGGTTACTTCACCTACGAGTTCCTGCATGAAATGCTGCACGAGATACCGCATTAGGTTGCGTGGTTAAATCGTTACAACGTGTCTTGAGGCACAAAAAACGGCAGCCGATGAGGCTGCCGTTTTTTTGATGTGTGATGCAAACAGTGCCGCTTAATTTTTGACCCAGATTTCCACGCGCCGGTTCCGTTCGCGACCTTCCTTTGAGTTGTTGCTGGCCACCGGAAGCTTGGCGCCGTAACCGATGACATGTGCCAACTTCACGCCTCGCCGGGTCAATTCATCGGCTACCGCTTTCGCACGATCCTGGGACAACTTCAGATTGATCGAATCGTCGCCCAATGCATCGGAAAAGCCAAACAACATGATAGGTTTGTCAGCGGCCTTTGCGTTTTCAACAAATTCAATGACGCGATCAATGTCGCGCACGGCTTTATTGTCGAGTTTGTGTGAGCCAGGCAAAAAGCGGAAGTTCAGCGTCAAACGTTGGGCACCAGAGGTAAGTTGGGTGTATTCGATCGGCGCGTCCGGCAGGGAATTGGTCTTTGTGAGCAGCAGGTTTTGTTCGACAAAGCCATATTGTTTGACAATCTCCTGTCCCGCTCTCGACAAAACAAAGTCGGTAAATTTGCGAATGTGCGGATTCTCACGCGCTGTCGGCGTGTACAGATACAATCGTCTTGCCAGCGGATAGTCTTCCGTTCCAATCGTTAACCTGTTCGGGAGTAATGGCGTCGTGCCCCTTTCCGATACGGCCAGCGCGCGCGCGTTCTTGACAAATGGCAAGCCAACGAATCCAATGCCAGACTCATCCTGCGCCACTCTTTCGGAAAGCAAGGTGCTGTCTTCAAAACGTCGTGCTTCTTCGCTGAGCTTCAGATTTTCAAGCACGAGGCTTTGAAAGGTATCAAAAGTGCCGGACTTGTGGTCGCGCGCATACAACGTGATTTTTCCTGGCCGACCACCTAATTCAACCCAATCCGTAATCACTCCCGCGAAAATGGCGGCAATCTGTTCTTTGGCAAGTGATCTGATCGCGTTATTCCGGTTGACGATGACGGCGACGCCATCCAGTGCCAGAATGTGTTCGTTGGCGGGTGATGTCATGTCACCGAGCGACGTCACCGTCTTCACCTCGCCCAGCTTGATTTTTCGTGAAGCCATGCCAATGTCTGCCGAGTACTTGGACAGTTCTATGAAAGCTGTGGTGGAGCCGTGCGATGCGATGTCGATCGTGGTGTTTGGAGAGGGATTTTTGGCGTCGATCAGGGTCACTTCATCTGATGAAGCGCCCTGGATCCGCTTCACTTCTGTTATGCCATGTTGTTTCATGTATGCCTCTGCAAGTGCAGGCATCAACTCACTGCCGATGGTATTGGATCCTGCAAAACGCAACATCTTGTCCGATTTTTGCGCTACAGCATTGGCAGACCGCGTCGCCGCTGCCGGGGGCGAGGATATAACCCAGATCGCTACAAAAAATACGGCACACAATGCCGTAGCGTATGCAGCGAGTCTTGCGGGTTTGAAAGCGCCAATGGATTTTTTCTCGAAAACGCATACAGCAACACCACACTCAGGACAAGGTTCAATTTGTCCGGAACGGAGGCGAATAGGTTTCTCCTGCCTGGCAAGCGTGCAGTTCTCTGTGTTAATACAAATGCCTGTTTTGCTCGTACTCATGCACCCCTCCCGTTTCATATTCAAATGTTGTCCAATGTTTTTATTGGCATGTTGACAGTTGAGTATGACTGGGTGATGACATCAGGGATTGGCCGCGGTCAATTCAGTAAGTGCAGTAAAAAATTCTTGGGGTGTAGTAAAAATGAAGGAAATGGTACATCGTAAATTACCGCCGTTCGTTCCAGTAAACCAGTTCAAATGTGCCGTCCACATGCTCCACCAGTGCAGAGCAGCTTTCCTGCCAGTCGCCAGGATTCATGTAGCAAAGATGCCCGTCTTGAACGATGTTGGCGTGGTGGATGTGTCCACATATCACGCCATCATATTGCCTGGATGCACAGTAGTTAAGCAGTATGGATTCATATCGCCGCACAAAGTTGACTGCCTGTCTCACGTTTTGCTTGATGCGCATGCTCAAGCTGTAGTGGCGCATTCTGAAAAAGCGGCGGATTCTGTTGATGATTCTATTAACGAAGATGAGCAGATCGTAAGCGGAATCGCCAATATGCGTCATCCATCGAGAGACGTTTAAGGCGGTATCAAACACGTCGCCGTGAATCAGTAGATACCTCTTCCCATCCACGCCGATATGCGTGGCTTCATTGCAGAGCGTAATCCCGTCCATCATGATGTCTGCCGTCCAGCGTTTCAGAAAGCCATCGTGATTGCCGAGCACGTAGACAATATTGGCTTTGTGTCGTTGCTTGTTGATCAGTTGTCGGATGACGTGGTTATGTGATTCTGGCCAGTAAAAGCGCTTCTTTAAGCGCCATCCATCGATGATGTCACCGAGCAAATACAAATTGTCACAGGAATGACGCTTTAAAAAATTGTTGAGTAACTCAGCCTGGCAGGCTTTTGACCCCAGATGCACGTCACTGATAAAAATACTTCTAAAGTGAACTTTAGGGGTTTTGGTTGTTTTTTCTCGCATATCTCATCGCTTACCGATAAATATTTCCTTCATTGAAATGTTCAACAACGCCCGTTTCGCTGCGCCATGGCGACAGGAATGTCCGCCAGCTTGTCTGTTTCAACTTTCCACCGCATGTCACATTTCTGTAGCAATGCAATTTTATGATTGAACCAAGGCGCTACAAGCCGATGAAAATGATTGATGATCTGGAAAAGGAGACTATGTACAAAAGCAATAAGCGGCTGATTATTTTTGACGCAGATGGCACGACGATTGATGCCTACCCGGCGATTGAAGAGGCATTCTCCCTGCATGGCTTGTCCCTTGGGGATGAGGAAAGTTTTCAAAAGCGTCACCATTTGTTCAAATATCTTGGGGGGCTAAAGGAATTCCCCTCCTTTATCAAAAGAAACCTCAGCCAGAAGAGCCGCAGAAAAATCGTGGATTCGCTGACGGAGGTGTATCGAAAGGAGGCAAAGCTGTATCCAGGCGTGGCTGATCTGATTAAAAGTCTGATTGCCGCACCCAATGTCATTGTCGGTTTGGTGACGCGTAACATCACCAATGAACCACTGGAAACGCTCAACCAGCTTTTCAAGCGACATGATGTGGACGTCAGCAAGTTGGATTTTTTTGCGCACGTCCCGCTGAGTGATACCAAGACGGCGCAATTTCGTCTGCTGAGAGAGCAGTTCAGTGTTAATCCTGCTTTGTCATACATGTGCGGGGATGAGCACAAGGATTTTTTATCGGCTGTCCAAACAGGCATGCATCCATTCATGGTGTCTTATGGCTTTGAAAACTTTGACAGGTTGACCGGAAAATACGAAATCCCGAGCGAGTTGATTTCTCGAACACCCGCAGAGCTTTGCGAACGAGTGCGTCACGCACTTCAACTGGGCGGGAAAGTTGCGCACAGCAGGAGGAGTGTTCCCGCAGACGTGCGAACGGCGCACGTCTAGTGCGGCGCATGACGGCTTTTCTTGGGGAGATAGTTGCGCGCATAAAAGATCAGTGCGAATACCAAAACAGCAGTGTGCAAATTACTGAAAAAATCCAGTATTCAATGGGGGCGCCGCAAACCCAGTGCTTGTGCCAGGAAACAAACTCCTGGCGAAATCGCTGCCACCCAAATGCAGGGTTTAAAACAAACCACAAAAAATCCTCCAGCAACCAAAACAGCATGATGGTTGCGATGACGCGCGCCTCCAGTTGCAACGACCACTGCGCTGCGAAGAAAAGGGGGTAGTGAAAAAAAATGGTGATGAATACGAATACCCACGCGTGGTAGCCTGTCATGGGGCGGCCTCCCCAAAAAAGATCGAGCGCCCAATGATTTTCTATGCGCCAGGTTGGCAAGTTTTCTGCCCAGCCCGCATCTCCTTCAATGTGTATTTCGACTTGTGCAAAAAAGAACGCCAAGACAATGACGCAAGCTATTGTCAAGGCGAGCTGTAAGGAGTCATGTGATGCCATTTGCTTTTACAAACCTTTCATGATGGTGTTGATGACGCTGCCTGTGGCTGTAGGACGTCCCAGCAATTTGGCATTGGCTCGCATCTCGTGTAATTTTTCAGGGTGCGTGAGCAAGAAGTGCACGCGGTATTTCAAGGCATGCATATCAAAAGCTTTCAGCGCGACGCCTTGTTCAAGCAAATAATTGGCGTTGTGCTCTTCTTGACCTGGGACGGGGGATATCACGATCATGGGCAATCCCATGGCAAGACATTCGGAGACCGTCAAGCCGCCGGGTTTGGTTATCGCCAAATCGGCAGAGTGCATCAAGCGTTCAATTTCATTGGTGTATCCCACCGCTTTTAAGCGTCCTGGATACTGTGCGGCAAGGAGATTCAGCTCATTCAGCAAGGACAGGTTTTTCCCGGCGACGGCAATGATCTGAATGTCGCTTTGCATGTTGAGCAATTGTTCTGCTGCTGTGCTTAACTGGCCGATCCCCGCTCCGCCGCCCATGAGCAACAGAGTGATGGATGTGCGATTCATGTCAAAGTCTTTCGCGCACACGTCGCGACGTGCCGCTTCCGTGAATGCCGGCATCAGAGGAATGCCCGTGATGTGAATGGCATCAGGCGCAACACCATGCATGTGTACCAGATGCGCAATTTCTGAATTGGGAACCAAATACCCGGTCATGTTTTTTTGCACCCACATGCGATGCAAGTCAAAATCCGTAACCTGTACCCATACCGGACAATGCAGCAGGCCATCTGCGATTAACTGTGAAAGAATTTCTGCAGGAAAGAAATGAGTGCAAACAATGACGTCCGGCTTGAAATCCAGAATAGCCTTGATGAAACGCTTGCTATTCAGTCTTTCAATCCAGCGGCGACATTTATCCAAAGCGGCATCAGGCTTGATGCGGTTGGTCAGACGATATACCTGCCCCCAAAGTGCGGGCGCCGATTTGACAAGAAAAATATACAGATCAACGTAAAGCTTGCGCAGACACCATGAAACAAAATGCATGGCATCCATGTGAACAACGCTTACTTCTGGAGTGTTCAGGCTGACATAAGCGCGGAGTGCTTCTGCAGCGCGTACATGTCCTGCACCTGCGGATACGCTGAGAAAGAGAACCCTTTTGTTTGTCATGCGCAATGTATTGATAATTTTATTTGATTCTATTAAGCAATTATGACAATGCGATGACAGGCCTGGGGTGTGCAGGTTTTGCGTCAGATAGAAAAAATGCTTTTGAATATGCGTCTGTCATAAAACTGTCACATGCCGTGTGTAAAGTCCGTGCTATCCATTGTGGATAAAAAGGAGACTCATATGAAATTTCATAAATTATTTGCAACAGCAGTATTGGCAACATCAGTAGTCGCTTCTTCTGTAATGGCAGCAGAAATTACCGGTGCAGGCGCGACTTTCCCTTACCCGATTTACGCCAAGTGGGCGCAAGCGTACAAGGATGTGTCGGGCAATAGCATGAATTACCAATCCATCGGTTCCGGTGGTGGCATCAAGCAAATCAAGGCCAAGACCGTTGATTTCGGCGCATCGGACATGCCGCTGAAAGCAGAAGACCTGGAGAAGTCTGGTTTGATCCAGTTTCCTGCGATTATGGGTGGCGTGGTGCCTGTGGTGAACGTGGAGGGTGTCAAACCAGGTCAACTGAAGATGACCGGCAAGATATTGGCGGATATTTATCTTGGCAAAATCAAGCAGTGGAATGACCCGAAAATTGTGAGCCTCAACAAAGGCATCACGCTCCCAAGCCAGGACATTACCGTCGTACATCGTGCGGACGGGTCCGGCACATCGTTCCTGTGGACAGACTATCTTTCCAAAGTCAGCCCGGCGTTCAAGAGCACGGTCGGTTCGGGTACCGCAGTGAAGTGGCCAACCGGTGTGGGTGGCAAGGGTAACGAAGGTGTTGCCGCAAACGTGCAGCGCATCAAAGGCGCCATTGGTTATGTTGAATATGCCTACGCCAAGAAAAACAATATCCCGCACACCCAATTGCAAAACAGGAATGGCAAATTCGTACAACCGAGTGATGCCAGCTTCAAGGCCACCGCAGCCGGTGCGCAATGGAGCAAGACCCCGGGCTTCGGTGTGGTGTTGACGGATCAACCTGGCGCCAAGAGCTGGCCGATTGCTGGTGCGTCCTTCATTCTGGTGTACAAGAAACAAGCGGATGCAGCGCGCGGTAAAGAAGTCTTGAAGTTCTTCGACTGGTCCTTCAAGAACGGTGGCGCCATGGCGACCGAGCTGGATTATGTTGCGATGCCGCCTGCCGTTGTCAAGCAAGTGCAGGCTGTATGGAAGAAGCAAATCAAGGATAACGCCGGCAAGGCCGTGTGGTAATACCTGACCATCGCCACCCCGCATTTTGGGGTGGCGATTTTTTCTTACAGACGCTTTCGTCAAGCCATGCAGTTTGTGTAATAGAGCGTGATCCGCTGCACTTTTGCGACTTGCGTCAATTGAAGTAACACATTTTCCGGAACCCGGATGTCCCAGATCGCATGGGATTGAGATGGGCATATGAACACACAAGCAGCAACGCGCACCATCATGACTGTGGCGACACGTCAAAATGAATCGTGCGCAACAGAGGCAGGCGTTATGAGAAAGCATCAAACTCACGGACATCGCTGGCAAGATTTTTTATTCCACAAGCTGACTTTGGGATTTGCGTTGCTGGTGCTGTTGGTGCTGATGGGGATACTTGTCGCCTTGATGGTGGGCGCC
>QZKY01000001.1 GCA_003605115.1 Oxalobacter sp. | reverse complement strand
ATGACAGATGCACCGCCTGCCAAGCTTGCGCCTGCACCGCAACCTGCGAGCACCGCAAAAACTGTTACGCCACCTGCAGTCGTGGTGCCAGAGGCGGTGTCGAACGGGGAGGCGAAGGAGAAAATAAATGCCGTGCGCGAAAAAGTAAAGGAAATAATGCAGCGCGCCGAAGAGATCGCCGACGAATTACCGCTCAACATCGATGGTGCAACGACAAGAGCCGTATCGTTCCAATCGATGGAAGCACAAGGCGTGGGGCAAGACAAGCAGAATGGCGAATCTTCGTCGCGAGATCCTGCGTTCGCAGCACCGCAGACAAGCAGCAATGCTGCTGTGGGAAACGCAGCTGAACTTCTCACAATACGTCAGCAACTGGAACAAGGCGAGGAGCGCCAGCCTCCCGGGAAAATCATGACACAAGACAAGGCCGATATGCACAATGTTCCCAACATGCATTCGGGAGATGCGCCGCTGCCTGATGACCTTGAAGTGCGAATGCCGCCGATGGACTAATGTTCGGGAGAATAAAAAACAGGGCGCGTTTTGCGCCCTGTTTTTTTAGCGCAGACACACTGTGTGCTGCGACTTGCATGAAGCGATCAGCGACGGGTATAAAGAATTTTTTTTGTACCGCCTTCACAGGTTCCCACTACTTTTTTACCCTTTTCATCGACGTCCTTATCGACGATGTCGAGCGAATAGGCTTTGACGCCGTTGGCGTCAATCTTTTTGGCAATTTGAGCCTTTACTTCTTCGCAAGGTGTTCCAGCAGCGATGGCAAGTGTGCTCGCGAAGAACATGGTGGCCAAAATAATAATACGTTTCATTCTTCTCTCCTTATCCTTTTAATTATTTCTTGTCGCCAACACTATTGATGTTGAAAACGGAAAAATGATATCACCAGCCTTCGTAAATCACGAAGAACGGGGTTTTGAATCGGTGATTCAAGCGGATTTATGCCTGCAGACGTCGTTTTTTTGTCATGCTTTCACAACAATGCGGAGGATTTATTGTCGATTTACATTCTGTCGTGAATTCAACAGAATCAAACGCAATCGCTCGCATTCGCGCGCCTAGATGGCTCCTATATTACGAATGCCAGGAAATTGCAGTGCAAGGTAACAAAGCGATATGAGAAGAAACGCCTTGATGCCAAGCGTGCGAAAAGAGAGGTGAGCGATTTCTTCTGGGTGGATGCCACCGCTGATCAGTTCATCTTCATCAAGTACGAGCTCATTTGCCAATGTCCAGACAGAAAATCCAATGAGCGTGTAAATGTAGGGGATGCGCCAGAGTGTGGAAAAAGCGACGCAGGCACCGGCGAGCATGGCGATGAATGCGCATTGGCGAATGCGAGGGTGGCGAAGGAATGTGCGTGTCATGGTGGTATCCCGATCTGGTTGAGTTTCATGACGTTAACGATATTGTTATGTGTGATCCTAATGGGATTTTAGTGAAAGCGTGGTACGCACGGTGACAAACTCGCGGAATGCCTGATGACGATCAAAAAAATGCGTTTAATTGTGGTGTTGAAACAGCAAAAAATACTTTGAGGGAATGGATTTTTTGTGTGTTTTTTGCGAAAGAGAACAGTTAATTGTTTGTGAATGCTTTTTTGAGTATTTTTTGTGCGATCAAGGCTTCATGGTGCGCCAGCCCATCACGCACCAGTCGCGCGGTTTAAGTTTTGGTCGATTTCTAAAAATGTCATAATTTACGCTTTCAATTTTCTCCAGGATGCGAAAACCACCTTGCACAACCAGTCGCAATTCCCATCCGATGCGTCCCGGCAATCGGTGCGGTAGCGCTGCACCTGAGTGCATCAGATCGCGCGCACGGTGCACTTCAAATCGCATCAGATTGCGGAAATCGTCATTCACTGTAGCGTGATCGATGAGCGATTCAGAAACCTGAAATTTCAAAAGGTCTTCCTGTGGCAGGTACACCCGATTTTTTTGCCAGTCAATTGCTACATCCTGCCAAAAGTTGATCAGTTGCAGTGACGTGCAAATCGCATCTGAATCGCGCAGGTTTCTTTCCGAGGCTTCGCCATAGAGATGCAGCATCAGCGTGCCAACCGGATTGGCAGAGCGTCGGCAATAATCAATCAGCGTATCGAAGTTGGGGTAACGTTTTGTCGTCACGTCTTGCATGAATGCGGAAAGGAGATCGTGAAACGGTTGCAGTGGGAGGCGATATGCATGAATGACTTTTTCAAGCGATAGAAACAGTGATGATTGTGACGGTTCACCATTCGCAATACGATTCAACGCCGCATCGTAGTCACGCAGCGCTGCAAGTCGCGCTTCATCAGAAGCCGCTCCCTCATCGGCGATATCGTCGGCGCTGCGTGCAAAGGCATAAATCGCCTGAACGGCAGGACGCAAATGCTTGGGAAGCAAAAAGGACGCGACGGGAAAGTTTTCGTAATGATCGACAGCCATAAATGCCCAGCAGGGGAAACGGGGGAAATATCTGAATACCCCGAATGATAGGGGAAAATCGTGCGATGGTGAATGGCTGGAGAACTGTCGTGCGACTATTCTGCTGCGAATACGCGATTTTTGCCAGCCTTTTTGGCGCGATACATGGCGGCATCGGCGCGATTGGTGACGGCATCCTGATCTTCTCCTGGCAAACGTTGTGCTACACCTGCGCTGAAGGTGATGAGGATTTGTTCGTTTTTGTACATGAAAAAATGTTTGGTCAAGGCACGCTGAACGCGCATCATGGTTTGCGTCGCATCCTCAATTTTCGTGTCAGGGAGCACGAGTAAAAACTCTTCCCCGCCAAATCGGGCAATCACATCCGTCGGACGCAAGGTTTCTTTTACGACACGAACAAGATGGATGAGCGCTTCATCGCCGGCAAAGTGGCCGTAGGTGTCATTCAGCATCTTGAAATTATCGAGATCAAGCAGCGCCACGCAAATCGGGGAGTTGCGTCGATCGGCTCGTGCGGCCTCACGTTCATATACATCGTCGAGACCACGTCTGTTCAGGCTGCCGGTGAGTTGGTCTTCTCGCACCAATTCGCTCATGCGTTCAAGTTTGTTTTCGAGCTCTTTGATGCGGCTTTCCGCGTCATTGGCTTCTCTGCGTGCAGCCAGAATTTTGTCGCGGGAGTGGCGCGCTTCTTCCTGGATCAGTCTGGTTTCTCGCAACACGTCTTCCATGACGCTGCTGAGTTCGGTGATGTGTTTGGCCTTGCTGATTTTCTGGGAGTAAGTCTCCATCTTTTGTTGGTATTGCGTGGTGCTCGCAGCCAAATCTCCCATGCGATCAACAAAGGTGATCATCATGTTTTTGAGCGTGTCTTTTGCTTCGGTAAGACTGTGTTTGAGGATGCCTTGCTTGTAGATGACTTCCTTGAGCCGCGTTTCGGCATCTTCCAGCATGCGGTAATTCAGGGGGCCGGAGATGAGGTTTTGGATGACGGTGATTTGACCGCGCAACCAGCTGTCATCTTCGAGTAGTTCGCCGATATTGTCGAGTAACAGGTTAAACAGGCGTACCAGCAATTCCTGCTGTTCCGCGGTGTTGCCGGTTTTCATTTCGATCTTGTAAGCGATGCGTTTGAGACGCGCGCCGGCCTTTTCAAAGTCGTCGTGTGCCTGAGCGCTTTTGAGTAGCGCGCCCAGTTCCTCGGCTTCACCCGCTAGGTCGGGGGCGTCCTGCAATAGTGAAACGACCGTAAAGGTCAGCGTGCGCACCAGCAAATCGCGCAAATAGTGCAGTTGTTGACTTTCTGTTGGCATCTCCACCAGGCGGGTGGGTTTGAGGGGCGCAGAAGCCGCTGGCCGAACATATTTGTCAAACAAGTGGTTCAGTGTCTTGGTGTAATCTTCCCAGTCCTGTGATTTCACCGCACGCTGAAAGCGATAGCCGAGTTCTGCTGCATCGCCAGGTGCGCCTGACATTTTTCGCGCAAACCCAGAAAGCAGCATCAAGGTGCCTTGGTCGATCTCTGGCGTGAGGGGCTCTTTGCCGGGCTTGTCTGCTGTGGTTTTGTCAGGATCCTGCGTGCCTGCGATTTCGTGGTAGAGGGCGCGATAGGCTTCCGGCGTGGGAGAAATGCGTCTTTGACCCAACAAGCGAAAAACCTCCCTAGCGATCAGGGCGGGGTTTTGGTCTTGTGGTGGCGGGGTTTTCTTCATGGTCTTGCATCTTTGTCAGGCCGCAGCAAGAATATATTACTTCCTTCAATTTTGAAGGTTTGATCAATGGTAATAAAACGCTGCTTTTCTGCCTTTGAGCGAGCCAGAGAGGGCTTTTCTTTTGCTTTGCTGTCGGAATTTCGGCTCATTCGACCAAACGGTGTTTGATGGCGTAGTGGGTAAGTTCGGCGCTGTTTTTGAGTTTCATCTTTGCCAGCAGTCTTGCACGATATTCGCTGACGGTTTTGACCGAGAGAGAGAGTTCTTCTGCAATATCGCTGACGGATTTTCCCGATGCAATCATGGTCAGGGTTTGATATTCACGATCTGAGAGCGCTTCATGCAGCGGGGCATCCTGGTCTTCGCCAATTTGTCTTGCGAGTACCTGCGCCAATTCTGGGCTGATGTATTTCATCCCACTGGCGACCATGCGTATGGCGTTTACCAGTTCATTGGGGGCACTTTGCTTGTTGAGATAACCGGCTGCACCTGCCTTCAGTGAGCGAATAGCGTATAAATCTTCACGGTGCATGGAGAGCATCAACACGCACAATTGCGGGATTTCCTTCTTGATTTGCTTGAGTACTTCAATGCCGCTGCGATCCGGCATGGAGATGTCCATGAGCACCACGTCGCAATCCCCTTCGCGTGCGAGCTTGACCGCTTCAGCGCCATTCCTGGCTTCACCCGCCACCATGATGTCTTTGTTATCGGCCAGAATTTGTTTGAGCCCTTCGCGTACGATGGCATGATCGTCAGCGATCAAGACACGAATAGGGGATTTTGCAGAGGAAGTCATTGGGGTACTCTCGTTTACTTTTGCGGAATTTTTATGGTGACAGTGCTGCCGCCGCCATCGGTTGTCGTGATTGTCAATTTGCCGCCCAGCGAATGGGCACGTTCGGTCATTCCTCGAATGCCGAAGGATTGCGATTTCATCCGATCGGCGGGTTCGATGCCTTTTCCATTGTCGATAATTTTCAGGTTGAGACTGCCGCGACTTGCCGACAGTTTGACGGTAACGCGGGTGGCATTGGCATGCTTGGCGATGTTGGTCAGGGCTTCCTGGAAGATGCGGAAAATGGCCGTGGCATGGTTTGCGGAGAGCTCGATTTCCTTGTTCGTGCTGGAAAAATTGCAAGGAATGCCAAGCTGTTTCTCAAACTCTTCTGTTTGCCATTGAAGTGCTGCGACGATGCCCAAATCCAGTATGCTTGGTCGCAGGTCGCTGGCGATGCGGTGTGCTGATTCAATGGTGCGATCAACCAGGGAATCGACATATTGCGCTTTCTCCGTCAAAAAAGAGTCGTCAGAGGGTAGTCGTTGCGCCAGGAGAGCCAGAGCCATTTTGATGGCAGTGAGGTTGCCACCCAGATCATCATGCACTTCTCTTGCGAGTTGCGTGCGTTCCTGTTCTTTCACCTGTTCGATGTGTGCGGAGAGTTCGGCAAGACGTGCGCGAGAACGTTTTATTTCGAATTCCTCAAGCTTGCTTTGCGTGATGTTGGTCATGATGCCGCTCCATTGCACCGACTTGTTCGGGAGTATGTGCGGGGTGGCGCGCAAGTTGATCCACTTGATGTCTTTCCAGGCATCGATCCAGATGCGTCCTTCCCAGTTCCAGCTTTTCAGATCGTTGGCGGATGCCGTCATTGACTTGAGGTAGGAGGGGCGATCATCCGGAAGAATCAAGTCCAGGAACATGTTGGGGTGGGTGCGCAATTTTTCAGCGGACAATCCCAGTAAAGCCTGGCAAGCATCACTCAAATAGGTGAAAGCGGTTTTGTCATCGGGGGTGAGTTGGAATTGATATACGAGCCCTGGTGTACTGGAGACAATACCGCGAAAGAGCGATTGGGGGATGTCGAGATGTCCATTGTCCTTTGGTCGGGTGATGCTTGCTGCGAAGGCGATGCATACGTGCTTGGCACCGTGAGGGGCTGCGCAGAGGCGCAAGGCGACCGGAAGGATGGCGCCATCTGCGCGCAGCAGGTTCGCCGTCATCTCGATACGTTGCTCAGGAAAGGCTGTCAGGGACTGAATTTTTTGGTGCAGGATTTCCCTGCTGCTGCTGTCCAGGAGATCAGAGAAGGGCAGCGTACCGAGATCGGTTAAGGACGCCTGAAGGTGTTGGCAGGCTGCTTCATTAACGTGCAACAACTGAAGCGTATCGCATTCGATAACGAAAACAGGGGTGAAGGTAGCTTCCATGATGATGGGAAGCCATTGTGCTTGCATCATAATCTGTTTGCCTGGAAAGTGCCTTGCAGTATTGGTGTGACAGAATAACCGAAGGAAGAGTGTTGTTCAATGGAAAAGCCGATTTTTCGGGGTGAATTGATGCTTACATGAAGAATAGGCGGGGAAAAGCAGGGTTACTCGAGGTCTTGTTGGCTAACTGCTATAGGTATGCTTGCACCATGAGCCATTTCTTTACCGGGGAACAAGCCTTGCCCCGGAGATTTTCTCTTTGACAGGGCATTAGTCGGAACATGCTTGTACGCAGAGGGTGAGTGTGACAATAAAGTGAGTGTGACAATACAATGGAGTCAAAAACGGAGCTGGGAATTTCATGACGCATCGCAAGCACTTTTTATGAGAGGCGTGTATTGTGTTTCCAATTCAGCTTTGAGATGAGACTTGCCAGACATGAGCCAAACCAAAAATAAAGAATTTGATTTTACTGTTGCTGATTTTGAGCGGGTACGTTCGCTGATTTATCGTCAGGCCGGGATATCGCTCGCGAGCTCGAAGCAGGAAATGGTATACAGCCGCGTTGCCCGGCGCTTGCGTGCTTTGGGGTTCCATTCCTTTGAGGATTACCTCGATTCGCTTGAAGGCGGCAAAATGAACGAAGAGTGGGAGTCATTCGTCAACGCGCTGACAACGAATCTCACTTCGTTTTTTCGCGAAGATCACCATTTCCCGATTTTGAAGGAGTTTGTCAAAACGCGACCTGGGCCAGTGGAAGTTTGGTGCTGCGCATCGTCCACCGGCGAAGAGCCCTATTCGATCGCCATGACACTGTGTGAAGCGTTCAACACGCTCACGCCAAAAGCGAAAGTGGTTGCTACCGATATCGACACCAATGTGCTTGCTGTAGCGGAACGAGGGGTATATTCCACGGAGAAGCTTGAAAAAATGCCACCGGAAAGGGTGCGACGCTTTTTTCAAAAAGGCACGGGAAACAATGAAGGGATGGCGCGCGTTCGCAAGGAATTGCGGGATATGATCACTTATCGCCAGCTGAATTTGCTGGATGAAACTTGGCCGCTTCGCGGGGGGTTCGATGTGATTTTTTGTAGAAACGTCATGATTTATTTCGACAAGCCGACGCAGGGTAAAATCCTGTCGAAGTTCGTCAACCTCTTGAAGCCGGATGGCCTGTTGTTTGCTGGTCACTCAGAGAATTTTCAGTACGTGTCGAACGCATTTAAACTGCGAGGCAAGACGGTGTATCATCTCGCCAATCCTGCCATGGGTAGCGTGTCCACGAACAGGTCATAACCATGAAATCTACATTCGACAAACATTTTGCGACGAATGTTTATTATGACCGCAACTTCGACATGGATGCGGCCAAAATACTTCCCGGCGAGTACTACTACACCCCGAAAGACATGGTGATTGTTACGGTGCTGGGGTCGTGTGTATCCGCGTGCATTCGTGATCGCGTTTCGGGCATCGGTGGCATGAACCATTTCATGCTGCCGAATGATAACAGTGCAAATGATATTGTCTCTGCCTCCATGCGCTACGGAACGTATGCGATGGAAATACTGATCAACGAGTTGCTGAAATCTGGCGCGAAGCGAGAAAATCTTGAAGCCAAAGTGTTTGGTGGTGGTGCCGTTTTGCAAAATTTCAATGCGATCAATGTTGGTGAGCGCAATTCCCGGTTTGTAAGGGAATACCTTCAGGCGGAAAAAATCCGGGTTATCGCTGAGGATCTGGAGGATATTTATCCGCGAAAGGTGTATTACTTCCCACGCTCAGGCAAAGTTTTGGTCAAGAAGCTCAAGCAATTGCATAACAACACCATCGTGAACCGAGAAATGGATTACGCCAACCGTCTCACCTCACGTCCAACATCGGGCGACATTGAGCTCTTCGGCTAAGAAGTAATACCTTGACGTGTTGGTCTGCGGCTGTCTCCGTCAATACAAACCAGCCTGTCTGCCTTCTTCCTGCACCAGCGCGAGCAATACATCCACTGTCGGCGTTGGCACGCCAGTCAGTTTGCCGAGTTCCTGCACGGCGGTGACCAGTGCATCAATTTCCATTGAGCGATGGCGCTCCAAATCCTGCAGCATCGACATTTTGTGTCCAACGGCCTGACCTGCGACATTCAAGCGTCGTTCCAGCATGTCTTCCGGAATCACGACATTCAGCGCTTCGGTAACGGCTTTCGTTTCTTTCATGGCTGTCATGCACACAGCGCGCAAGGCGGGCTCGGAGGTGATGCGATCCAGCGTTGCTTTGGTGAGGGCACTGATCGGATTGAAGCAGACATTGCCCCAGAGTTTCAGCCAGACGTTCCAGCGAATCGCATCGCGGATCGGCGCATCGAAATTTGCGGTGGTGAGCGCTTCTGCCAGTTTGACCACACGTTCGGAACGACTACCATCCGGTTCGCCGATGATGAAACGATTGAACTCATGATGCTCGATGACGCCGGGGGCAATGACTTCGCAAGCCGGATCGACCACGCAGCCAATTGCACGTTCCGGCCCAATCAAATCCCATTGCAAGCCGCCGGGATCGACTGAATCCAGTTTGCGCCCCTCGAATTGTCCGCCTTCCTTGTAGAAGTACCACCAGGGAATGCCGTTCATGGCGGTGACCATGGCGGTATGGGAACCGAGCAACGGTTTGAAAGCCGCAGCGCTTTCATGGGACTGGTGTGCCTTCAATGCGCAAAGCACGTAATCCTGATGGCCGAAATCGGCCGGGTTATCGCTTGCGGGAACGCGTGCCACTTTTTCCTGACCGCCGATGAGCAGTTTTAGCCCGTTTTTCTTGATCGCTTCGAGATGTTCGCCGCGTGCGATAACGCAGACTTCCTGACCGGACAAGGCCAGCTCGACAGCCAGATAACCACCAATGGCGCCAGCACCGAATATGCAGAATTTCATGATGTCCCTCCTGATCGTGTCACGTTCCCGCCTAGTGTAATGCGTGATGAATTATAAGAAAAATACTTTTTGTATTTATAATTCATACTTTATAAATATAAATGGAGGAGGCATGGATATTCGGCAATTACGCTACTTCATGGCAATCGTCGAGGAAGGCCAAATCAGCCGTGCAGCCAGGCGCTTGCACATTGCACAGCCCCCACTCAGCCTGCAACTCAAGTTACTGGAAGCAGAACTGGGCGTACAACTCATTGAGCGCAACACACGCAGCTTGCAGCCGACGCAGGCTGGCCATGCCTTGTATCAACGCGCGGAACAAATTGTCAGTTTGATCGATGCAGCTTCGAAAGAAGTGCGCGAACAGGATGGTGCCATGCGCGGCGTGCTGGCCATGGGCAGTCCACCGGCGCTGGGAAGCTTGTTTATGCCAGAACGCATTCAGGCCTTCCACACCCACTATCCCGAGATCCGCTTTCAGTGGCGCGAAGGGAACACTTTCCGCATTCTGGAATTGCTGGACGCGAATGTCATTGAATTTGGCATCGTGCGCTTGCCCGTGCGGGAAGGCGCATTCGACATGATCCCCTTGCTGACCGAGCCTTGGGTGGCGATTGTTCCCAAGAAAAAACGTTTGCCGAAATCGATCATCTTATCGCAATTGGCACAGTCGCCTTTGCTGCTGATGCATCGTCAAAGTGGCATTCGCGCGCACGACATGGTGCTGGATGCGTTTGCGAGCGTCGGACTGTCGCCAGTCATTTTTTGCGAGAGTGATAATGTGCTGGCGCTCCTATCGCTGGCAGAGCGTGATTTGGGGATTGCCATTATGCCGCGCTCGACCTTGCGTTTACGACCGGACGCGTTTCATGCGATGGAGATCGCGGATTGTCAGCTTGAATCATCCGTTGCCGTGATATGGCTCAGGGAACGAAGGCTGTCTGCCGCCGCACGTCTTTTTCTGGAGATGTTTAAGCCAACAGGTACAATGCAGACCTCTTAACGATTTTCCTGAAAAGACTTTTCATGCTGAGTTACCGTCACGCCTTCCATGCAGGCAACCATGCCGATGTACTCAAGCACTTTGTGCTGGTGCAATTGATCCAATACTTGCAACAGAAGGACACGCCATTTCACTTTATCGACACCCATGCGGGAGCGGGTTTGTACGCGCTCGATCAGGGCTACGCCGTTAAAAGCGGGGAATTCGAAAGCGGCATTGCCCGTTTGTGGATGCGCAACGATTTGCCTGCACCATTAGCAGATTATGTGAATGTGGTGAAATCCATCAATCCGGGTCGCAATTTGCGACATTATCCTGGTTCGCCATGGATTGCCAACACGCTTTTGCGCGAACAGGATCGCCTGCGGCTGTTTGAACTGCATCCGGCCGATATCAAAGCACTCAGCAATAATTTTCGTGAACTAGAGAAAGAGCAGACCATGCCTCGCGGAAGAGGCATGCGCGTGAAGATTGAGCGAGGAGACGGGTTTGCAGCCCTGAAGGCCTTGCTGCCGCCACCAACGCGCCGCGCCCTGGTGCTGATCGATCCTCCTTACGAAGTGAAAACAGATTACCGCAGTGTGCTTGATACGCTCACGGATGCTTTAAAGCGCTTCCCCACGGGCACGTATGCGATTTGGTATCCGGTGTTGAACCGCAATGAATCAAGGCAATTGCCGCAGCGATTGAAGCGTTTGCCGGGCGCGCAATGGCTGGAGGTGACGCTGTCCGTTTCGGAGCCTGTCCCGGATGGGTTCGGTTTGCGCAGTAGCGGCATGTTTATCCTGAATCCGCCGTGGACTTTGTTGAGCATGCTCAAGGAAGTTATGCCCTATCTCGTTTCGGTACTCGCGCAAGATACGGGCGCAACTTTCGCCCTTGATGCAGGGGAGTCGGGCGCCTTGGCTGAGGGTAAAAGACGATGAGGGATGTGCCCGTGTAATCAGCCAACGACAAGACTGCGACTGGTGGTTTGCACGCTGGTTTGACCGTTTCGGCCATAGACTTGTGCGCCACCCTGGTTGCCTTGTAAAACCTGCAAAGCGGCTTGGCTGCGTGACATATGGGTGCTGATCAGCAAACCGTTGGTGCGGTTCAATGCTTTGGAAGAGCGAATGATCGCGCGCAACTCATCCCAGGTTTTTTTGATGGGCGCCTTCTTGATGGACTGAGCAGCAGGACTGTCCAGCCATTTTTGCATGCTGGCTTCTTCTGCGGGATAACCCATTTGCGTCAGGACGGTCAGGCGCGCTTTTGCCAGCTCTGACATGCGCGCGATCAAGGCCGATTTTTTGCCCACCAAAGGCTCCAGGGAATCGATATTGGCTTTGATTAACTGGCTTTGTTCTTCTTTCAGCACAGTCATCAATTGACGTGCCGTATCCAGTTCCTGATCGAGTTTTTCCGTTGGATTCGGGGCGAAAACAGCCATGATTATCCTTTTTTATCCTTTGCGGCTTTGTATCAAATCGCGCACTGTATCGATCAAACCTTCTGCCACCTTTTCAGCATCCACCTTGAATGTGCCGCTGGCAATGGCAGCCTTGATTTCTTCGACTTTGCCGGCATCAAACGCACTTGCGCTCGCAACCTGAGAGGCCAGCGATTGTGCCTGTGATGACAACTGAACATTAACGGCGGAGGTTTGGCCAGAATCGACCGCCTCGGTCTTTTCGCCGCCTTTGCCTATCGTGGCCGACGCACCTGACGCAGCAGGGGTCGTGCCACCGGTTGTCAGTCCTGCAGTTTTTTTAAGAGGGTCATTAATTTTCACGGGATTGTCCTTTGTAACTGGTCAAGATACTTTAACCCTGATTACTTATCGGAGCAATTTTCAATAACTTGAGTCTTTTGGCAAGCCAGCAAGGGTCATTTTTAAAAAGTGACTTCAACGACCCCTCCTGATCTTGCAATGCCGCTCACAGTTTGCCCGGAGGGGGTGCGAGTTTGCACCAGTTGTCCTTCGTTGGCACTGCCGAGTGCCCGCCCTTCGGCGGTTACCCGAAAGCCAGAACCGAGTGAAACCAAGCGGACGGTTTGACCGGATTGTACGGCCAGTTGCGGCCGAAGCCAGCTCTTGCGTATGGGGGCACCCAAAGGTATCGACATGGAGACCTTTTGTCCCAGAATTTCCTTCGAATTGGTCATTACGCCGGGTTGAAGCGTTGCCAAATCGCCCTTGATTTTGACCAGATCATCCTGAGAAACGATATGACCTTGTGCCAAGGGTTTGGCAGCGACAAGGTACTCGCCCGTGACCTTCACCGTGGCTTTCACATAAGCCGTCCACTTTGCCGGGGCGTTGCAACGAACCCCCACGGATGTTTTCCCCCACGCACGTCTGCCGGGCAGCATGAATGCTTCGGGCGCGTCGCATGCCGCAAGACTGGTTCGCGGATCAAGGGGATGAACGACGACCTTGATTTCTCCGGGCATGCCGGCCGATTGCGCCTTCAGAAGTTGCTCGACTTTGCTGCGGAGCACCTCCAGATCCTGGCGTGGCCCGGCCGTTTGCGCAAAGGATGCGCTCGCGGCAAACAGTGCCACAAACAGTGTCATAAGCGCAAGCTGGGGTTGAATAAACCGTTTCATATTGACCATGAAGAGTTTGTCTCAGCGTCAATATTACGCACATCTTCTCCAATCAAAGCGGCGAATAGCACGGCGTTTTCAACGCTTATCGAGGCATGGAAAGCCCCCCCGTATTTATATGATTGAAGCTATATAAATCTGACTACGGCTGCATTTGCCGGGACATGAGGAGGATGCCGATGTTCGGAAAAACGAACGATGTGTTGACGTACCACCAGATCGCACTGGCTGTGCGTGCGCAGCGCCAGCAGGTTCTGGCGTCAAATATCGCCAATGCCGATACGCCCAACTACAAGGCGCGTGACATTGATTTTGCCCAGGCACTGCAAAACGCGCTGAACGAGCAGGGGGCAAACAACAATCTGGGCGTTGCTAAAACTGCCAAGGCGCATCTTGATGGTAACAAGACGGCTTCCATGCTGGGCGGTACGCCATTGTTGTATCGCACGGTTACCCAGGGAAGTGTCGATGGCAATACGGTCGATATGGATGTTGAGCGTAACCAGTTTGTTGACAACGCTTTGCGTTATGAAGCTGGCGTGACGCTGGCGAACGGGCAGTTGAAAACTTTGTTGACCGCCGTGCAAGGATAATCATCATGTCACTCTTTAACATTTTCAATATCGCAGGTTCTGGCATGAGTGCACAGGGGCAACGACTTAATGCTGTTGCCAGCAACATCGCCAACGTCGACAGCACGACCAGTGCCAACGGTGAAACCTATCGGGCAAAGCAGGTGGTATTTCAAGAAACGCCGATTGCGGGTTCCGTGTCAAGCGGCGTCAAGGTGACGCAGGTGGTGGAAGATGCTTCTCCGCCGAAAAAAATATATGACCCCAGGCACCCGCAAGCCGATGCAGCGGGATACGTGAACATGCCCAACGTGAATGTTGCAGAAGAGATGGTGAACATGATTTCCGCGACGCGCGCTTACCAAACCAACGTCGAAACCATGAACGCTGCCAAGGCAATGCTGATGAAGACACTTACCATTGGACAGTAGAAACAATTAAAAAGACAAGCAATCGGGACGGCAATTTTGTCTCAGCGAAAGGATAAATTATGACTTCCATCTCATCCCTACAATCTATCGTGAACGGCACATCTTCCACGGCGAGTACGACTGATTCTGTGAAGGAGGCAGAGGATCGGTTCATGAAAATTCTGATCGCGCAAATGCGTAATCAGGATCCGCTGAACCCGCTCGATAATGCCGAAATCACCAGCCAGTTGGCGCAACTCTCGACGGTGACAGGTATCAACAAATTGCAAGTGTCGCTTGAGAATTTGCAGGCCAGCTTCCAGACAAGCCAATCACTTCAAGCGGCAGACATGATCGGACGCGGCGTGTTTGTGACAGGCTCAAGCATCGCGCTGTACAGCGCCACGGACACCAGCGGCACAACGACTTCCCAAGGCGTACTCGCGGCGAATTTAAGCGGTGCGGCGGACAGTGTCGTGTTGACGATACGCGATTCATCAGGTGTGGCTGTCTATACGGAAAACCTGGGTGCGAAAAGTGCAGGCATGATGACTTATTCCTGGGATGGCAAAACTTCCGGTGGCGACACGGCCAAGGCAGGCATATACAGTTTTGAGGTTGCCGCTACCAGCGCTGGTGAAGCGGTCAAGGCCACGACACTTTCCTTTGGTGAAGTATTGAGCGTGAGCACTGGCGCATCAGGTATCGAACTGAATGTAGAGAACATCGGTGCCGTCAGCACGGCCGATGTTGTGCAAATTTATTGATGATTTTCGGGTAAGGAGAACACTATGAGCTTCCAGCACGGCTTAAGCGGATTGAATGCAGCATCGACATATTTGGATTCGATTGGCAACAATGTCGCGAACTCCAGTACGGTCGGTTTTAAATCGGGGCAAACCATTTTCGCGGATGTGTATGCGAATGCGCTTTCCGGCGCTGGTGGTACGTCGGTGGGTATTGGCGTGAAGGTGGCGCAGGTGGCGCAGCAATTCACACAAGGCAATATCACGACATCCAACAATACACTGGACGTGGCGATCAACGGTAACGGCTTTTTCCGGATGAGTGATGGCGGCACGATCACCTATACGCGTAACGGCCAGTTCCAACTGGATAACGGCGGTTACATCATTAACTCAACCGGCAGTCGCTTGACAGGGTACATGGCGGATGCTGGCGGGGTTCTCTCAGTGGGTGCGCCGACGGAAATCAACATCAATACCTCAGACCTGACCCCTTCCCCGACGACGGAAGTGAATGCTGTGCTGAATCTTAATTCCACGCAAACCGTTCCGACGAATTCGCCATTTAACCCGAACGATTCGACCACATTCAACAGTTCTACTGCGGTAACGGTATATGACTCGCTGGGGAATTCTCACGTGCTGCAAACCTATTTTGTGAAAACGAGCGCGAATGAATGGGATGTGTATAGCGTTTCCGATGGTGTTCAGTTAGGTGCGACAGCCGTTGTGCCTGCCACATCAACGGCACCTGTCGTGGCACCCGGCGCGCCCACTTCATTGACCGCCATTCCTGCCAATACCTTTTCGATCAACGGTGTCACGATTTCTACCGCCATCGCAGCGGGTGGAACGGCCGCCGCCCAGGGCGCTAATATTGCCGCAGCCATCAATCTTCAAACCGCAGCAACCGGGGTGACGGCGACGGCAGATGGTGCCGGTATCATCACGCTCGATACAACGCCAACGGGAGGCAGTATTACGGTTGCGCTGCTTGGCGTTGGCGACGATCTTGCCGATGCAACAGCCAATCGAGCCACATTTTTGACGCAAACTGGATTAAGTGCCGCACAAGTTGGTTCGCAGGCACACACCCCTGTGTTGGGGACACTGAATTTCAATGCTTCCGGGGCATTGATCACCGCGCTTCCCATCACGCTTGGTGTTCCTGTGTGGACCGGCGCGGCAACGCCTATCGGCATTTCGCTGGACTTTAGTGGCACCACACAATTCGGTTCCGCATTTAGCGTCAACTCGCTGGTTCAGGATGGTTTCACCTCCGGTAGCTTGGCGGGGTTCACGATTGGTGATGACGGCATGATCAATGGACGTTACACGAACGGTCAAACCGCGACGCTGGGTCAAGTGGTGTTGGCATCGTTCACCAATCCCAACGGTTTGCAACCACTCGGCAATAATCTTTGGGCAGAAACATCTACTTCCGGTCAGCCGCTGGTCAATGCGCCAGGCGCCGGAAACTCCGGGGTGTTGCAATCCAATGCGGTGGAAGATTCCAACGTGGATTTAACGGGTGAGCTGGTGAACATGATCACGGCGCAACGCTACTACCAGGCCAACGCGCAAACCATCAAGACGCAAGACGAAATCATGCAAACGCTGGTGAACCTGTAAGCGCAGGAGGGGTTGCATTGTTTTGGGTAAGGAGGAGTAAAAGATGGATCGACTGATATATACCGCCATGACCGGCGCCAAGCACATCCTGGAGCAACAGTCGACTGTTGCGAATAACCTGGCCAATGTGACGACGAGCGGGTTTCGTGCGCAAATCGATTCTTTTCGCGCAGTGCCCGTGATCAGCGAAGGTTTGCCGACACGTACATTTGTCGTGGATGCCACGGTTGGAACCAACTTTGAATCAGGCGTGATTCATCAGACCGGCAATCCGATGGATGTGGCTGTGCATGGCAAAGGCTGGATTGCCGTGCAGCTTGCTGATGGTACGGAAGCCTATACGCGCAGCGGCAATCTCAAGCTGGATGAAAATGGTCAGTTGCAAACCCAAAGTGGTTTGAGCGTGATGGGCGATGGCGGCCCCATCACCGTTCCACCGGATACAGAGCTGGCCATTGCGAAAGATGGAACCGTTTCCGGCATTTCTCGCAATACCACGCCCAATATTGTGACGGCGCTGGGGCGTCTGAAACTCGTCAATCCGGCAGAAGCGGAACTGGTGCGCGGCGCGGATGGCTTGTTTCGTTCACAAGATGGCAATCCCTTTGAAGTGGATGAAAATGTGGTGGTGGTAGGCGGGGCGATTGAAAGCAGCAACGTCAACATGGCGGAAGCCATGGTGAACATGATTACGCTGGCGAGAAATTTCGAGTTACACATGAATTTGCTGAAGAATGCCGAGAGCAATGCGGACAGAGCAAATCAGATTCTTTCGCTTGGGTAGTGCATTTAAATAGATGATCAGGAGGACAAGATGCTTCGCTCACTTTGGATTGCCAAAACCGGTCTCGATGCACAACAGACCCAGATGGATATTATTTCCAACAATCTCGCTAACGTCAGCACGACGGGGTTCAAAAAGTCGCGCGCTATATTCGAGGATTTGCTGTATCAGACCATACGTCAGCCCGGGGCAAAAACCTCGCAACAAACGGAACTGCCTTCCGGTTTGCAAATCGGCACCGGTGTGCGTCCCGTGGCAACCGAGCGCATCCATACGCAAGGCAATCTGACGCAGACAAGCAACAGCAAAGACGTTGCGATTCAAGGAACGGGATTTTTCCAAGTATTGCTGCCGGATGGCACAACCGCTTATACACGTGACGGTTCGTTTCAGACAGACAGTCAAGGACAATTGGTGACATCGAGTGGTTTTACCGTGCAACCGGCCATCACCATTCCTGCGGATGCCACCAGCATCACCATTGGTCGTGACGGGACGGTTTCAGTGCTTCAGGCGGGTTCGGTAACGCCTTCACAGGTCGGCACCCTGCAACTGGCCACGTTTGTCAATCCGACCGGCCTCGAAAGCCGTGGCGAAAATTTGTATGTGGAAACCACCGCCTCCGGTACGCCCAGCACCAATACGCCAGGCACGAACGGTGCCGGTTTGCTGATACAGGGTTATATCGAAACCTCGAACGTGAATGTGGCCGAGGAATTGGTGAACATGATTCAAACGCAGCGAGCATATGAAATTAACAGCAAGGCGATTACCGCCTCCGATCAAATGCTTCAAAAACTCGCGCAGTTGTAATGAAGCGATATCGTGTTTGCGTGAAATGCAATTGAAGATCTGAAAGCATAGAAAGCGGGTGGACAATGAAAAAAACAAGCTCATTTTTTAGGGCACGTTCCAGAAAATGGCTCGCCGTTTTGATGACGCTTGCAGTGTTGGGCGGGTGTGCTATGACACCTGACACGATTACGCACGACATACCGGCCAAACCGAAAGTTGCCCCCGTTGCCCCGGCAAGCAACGGTGCAATCTTCCAGTCTGGCAGTTTCCGACCGATGTATGAAGATCGCCGCGCCATGTACGTCGGTGACACAATCACCATCGTCATCAATGAAAAAACCAGCGCAGCTAAGCAAGGCGCCGGTTCAGCCAGTCATACGGGGAGCGCATCCAACTCCATGTTGCAAGTTTTTAATATAGCCAACCGGGATTTGGAAAAGCTCGGCGTTTCCACTTCTACAGCCAATAAATTTGAAGACAAAGGTGCGACCAGTTCCAGCAACAATTTTACCGGTACGATCAGTGCCGTTGTTGCCGATGTGCTCCCGAACGGTAATTTGCTGGTCAAGGGAGAAAAGCAGATTGCGATGGATCGCGGAACCGAATTTATCCGCATTTCAGGGATTGTCGATCCGAAAAACATCACCTCAGGCAACCTGATTTCATCATCGCTTGTGGCGGATGCACGCGTGGAGTATCGCTCCAACATGCGTCTGGACATGGCTGATCTGATGTCAATTCTCGCACGCTTCTTCTTGAGCGTCTCTCCCATTTGATTGATTTGACAGGATGATCGCATGAAAAGCCAAACGACAATGAATAAATGGGGTCAGAATAAATGGGGTCAGAGTAAATTTTTGCTGCGCAAAAATAAAACTCTGACCCCATTTATTCAAAAATTAACTCCGACGCCATTCATTCAAAGAATTTTCTGTCTCGCCTTGTGCTGTTTTGCGCTGTTCGCGAGCAATGTCGTTCACGCAGAACGCATCAAGGATTTGGTTAGCATACAAGGCGTGCGGCATAACCAATTGGTTGGTTATGGTTTGGTCGTGGGCTTGGATGGGAGTGGTGACCAGACGACGCAAACGCCGTTTACCGTTCAAAGCATTGTCAGCATGTTGCAGCAAATGGGGATCAACCTGCCATCAAGCAACAGCTTGCAATTGAAAAATGTCGCTGCGGTGATGGTCACTGCTTCACTGCCGCCATTTTCCCAACCAGGTCAGACGGTAGATGTGACCGTTTCATCGATCGGTAACGCAAAAAGTTTGCGTGGCGGAACCTTAGTGATGACGCCCTTGAAAGGTGCGGACGGCAAGATTTATGCGATTGCACAAGGCAATGTTTCTGTGAACATTGCCAGCGCACCGACGAGCGGCGCGCGCGGTCAGCCCAATCATTTGAGTGTCGGCAGAATTTCAAGCGGTGCGACAGTTGAGCGTCCGGTCATGACGACGCTGGGGGAAGGTAATCTGGTTCATTTGGAGCTTAACGACAATAATTTTTCCAACGCCAGCCTAGTGGCGGCCGCCATCAACAAGCGTTTTGGGGCGAACACGGCGTCTGCGCAAAATGGTCGCGTGATTCGGGTGCGCGCGCCTTCCGGTATTGATGAGCGCGTGAGTTTCCTTGCGGCCGTGGAAAACATTGACGTCGTTGTGACCGAAGCTAGCGCAAAAGTGATTTTGAATTCCAGAACCGGATCCATTGTCGTCAACCGAAACGTCACCGTTGAACCGTGCGCCATTGCGCATGGCAATTTATCCGTTGTGGTGACTTCCGATGAAGCAGGTGCTGCGGCCGAGCAGGCGGAGGCTGCGGCAGGGGGTGCCAAGCGCGGCCCGGCGGTGTTTTTGGTGAACCAATCTGTTTCGCTGTCGGATGTGGTGAAGGCGCTGAATTCATTGGGCGCCACACCGCATGATTTGGTGGCCATTTTGCAGGCGATGAAGGCGGCAGGTTCTTTGCGCGCCGAGCTGGAAATTATCTGATTCTTTTGAAAGCGCAAGGCGATGGTCAATCCTGCGAACATGAATGCACAACTTCCAGTCGGTGGTGCCGACATGGGGGTTTTGCGTCGCGCGGCGCGGGAAAACTCTCCCGAAGCCATCAAGGCAGTCGCGCAACAATTTGAAGCGTTGCTTTTGAACATGATGATGAAAAGCATGCGCGAAGCCACGCCAAAAAGCGGGTTGTTCGAAAGCGAGCAAACACGACTTTACATGTCTTTGCTGGATCAGCAAATCAGCCAGAATTTTGCAAAGCGCGGCATGGGCTTGGCCGATGCACTGGTTCGTCAGATGACAAGCGTTAACGGTCAAACGCCCTTGTCGGAGCAAGCATTGGAAGTTTTGATGAACAAGAATCCGGGACGCGAGGCATCGGCCTTGACGACGAATGCGGACAGGCAAGCGACTCACGAATCCAGGCCGGCACATGTACAGGCATTCCAGAAAAAATTTGCCGCTGACGCGCAAGTCGTCAGTCGTGAATCCGGCATCCCTGCCAAATTCATGTTGGGGCAGGCGGCGCTGGAAACGGGTTGGGGCAAAAGCGTGATGGTGTGTGCAGATGGTACGTCCAGTCATAACCTGTTTGGCATCAAAGCGACGGGTGGGTGGAAAGGCAAAGTCGTCGAGTCAGTGACGACCGAGTACGTGAATGGGATCGCATACAAGAAAACGGAAAAATTCCGTGCCTATGACTCATACGCGGATTCATTCAGGGATTACGCGAATCTTTTGCAGTCCAGCCCACGTTACAAGGAAGTGTTGTCAAGCGGTCAGGATGCTAGGCGTTTTGCGGAGAGTTTGCAAAGTGCAGGGTATGCCACGGATCCGCAATATGCCGACAAATTAACGCGCATTATTCAAGGAACGCTGTCTGCATAACAATGAAAGTGAGAATCTGGCGCGAGAATGCGATCATGTTTCAAGTTTTCCCGCATTTTGCCGATGATCTAAACATGTGGTTTACGGAGGAGTGGTATGACAAATATCCTTAGCATTGGTAAAAGTGCATTGATTTCGGCGCAAGTCGGCATCGATGTCACGGGTCAGAATATAGCCAATGCGTCAACGGTTGGGTATAGCCGACAGATCATCGTGCAAGGCGCACTCCCGGGACAAAACATGGGATATGGTTTTGTTGGCAAGGGTACAGAAGTGCTGGAGGTTCGGCGGATCTATAGCGACTATTTGGGCTCTCACCTGCGCACTTCCCAGTCATCGTTTAGCAGTCTCGACAGCTACTACTCGCAAATTCAGCAAATTGACAGCTTGTTGGCCGATAACACAGTGGGTTTGTCGCCGAGTCTGCAGTCATTTTTCAGCAGCCTTCAGGATGTGGCCACCAATCCCAGTTCGACAGTGATGCGCCAGTCGCTGCTGTCCTCAGCTGAATCACTAGCATCTACTTTTCAAAGCATTGATGAGCAACTCGGTGAGATTAACCAGGGGCTAAACAGTCAAATCACTGCCAGCATTACGAAAATTAACTCCTACGCGACCCAGATATCTGACTTGAACAAGGCGATTGAGAAAGTGATGGGAAGTGTGCAGGATTCCGTGCCGAACGATTTGTTCGATCAACGGGATCAATTACTGGCTGAGCTCAGCAAGGAAATCAGCGTTTCCGTCGTACAGCAAGGCAACAGCTACGACGTGTACATCGGCAACGGACAGCCCATTGTGGTGGGGGGATCGAATTTTAATCTGGTGGGCATTGTGTCACCAACCGATCCGCTCCGCACAGAAGTGGCGTATCAAAATCAGGATGGTTCGACCTCGGTGATGTCTGCGACGGCGGTGAGTGGCGGCAGTCTGGCGGGATTGCTGGAGTTTCGTTCCGAGACCCTGGATGTTGCGCGAAATTCTGTCGGTCGCATCGCCACCGTGCTCGCAAGCACCTTCAATGAACAGCACCGTCTGGGGCAGGATTTGAATGGCGATATGGGCAGAAGTTTTTCCGGCATTACCGCCACTGCCAACAACACCACAACGGCAGCACTTTCTGTCGCGATCAGCAACGCAGATTTGCTGACAACGAGCGGCTACCAGATTACGTACGATGGCACCAATTACACCTTGACGCGACTTTCTGACAGCGCCGTTCTCTCCAATACCACGCTGGCTGCCGCACAGGCTGCTTCGCTCTTGGAAGGTTTCAGTCTGGCAGAAACCGCTCCCATGTTGAGCGGTGACAGCTTCACCATCATGCCTACACCAGGCAGCGATTTCTTTAATGTCGCTGCGCCGCTCGTGACGCCGAGCCGATTCAATACCTCAACAGCCACCGTCGCTGGAACGATTGTTGACGCCAAATTGTTGACAACAAGCGATTACAACCTTTCTTTTGATGGTACGGATTACACCCTCACACGTATTTCTGACAATACAAAATGGACATCTCCCACTTTGACAGCGTTGCAGACTGCCGCTGCGGGTGACGGTTTTGGTTTTACCGTTTCCGGCACGATGAATGCCGGGGACAATTTTTCGATTCGTCCGACGGCCAATGGCGCGTCAGGACTGAGTGTGGCCATTACCAATCCCGCCAAGGTCACAACTGCCGCGCCCATGCTGGGTTCGGCCGGGTCATCGAATACAGGCTCTGGCGTCATCACCGCTGGCACGGTTAATAATCCAATGCTGGTTTCCGAAGCGACTTTGCGCAGCACGGTGACGATCACGTTCAATACGGACGGTACGTACAACGTGGCGGGTACCGGTGCGGGTTTGCCCGCAACCAATGTGGCGTACACGGAAGGCGCGGATATTTCATACAACGGGTGGACCGTAAAAATTACGGGAGTGCCCGCCGCAGGCGACACTTTCACCATTGCTTCCAACGCCGCAGGACAAGGTGATAACCGAAACGCATTGCTACTGGCTGCTTTACAGACCACCAATCTGGTGGCGAACAGTACGGCAACGTATCAGACAGCCTATTCGCAACTGGTGAACATGATCGGTAACAAGACGAGTGAAGTCAAAGCCATCAGCGCTTCCGCTGAAACGATTTATACCAATGCTTACAACGCCGTGCAGCAGGAGTCGGGCGTCAATCTGGACGAAGAGGCAGCGAATTTGCTGCGTTATCAGCAAGCCTATCAAGCTGCGGCGAAAGTCATGCAAATCGCCAGCGAATTGTTTGATGCCTTGCTTGCGATCAGATCATAAGGAGATCACCATGCGAATCAGTACCAACATGATGTTTGAATCGGGCGCGAGGCGTATCTCCGAGCTGCAATCTTCCTTGCTCAAGACGCAGGAAAAAATTTCTGCCAATCGGCGCATCTTGACGCCTGCGGATGATCCGACTGCCGCTGCGCGTGTTCTGGAAGTCTCGCAAAGTCAATCGATGAACACGCAATATGCCGAGAACCGTACCATTGCGACCAGTTCATTGAAGCTGGAAGACAGCATTCTGGATAGTATTACTGATCTGATTCAAGATGTGCAAACGCGCATTGTCGAGGCGGGTGACGGGGCATATGATGCTGACCAGCGAAAATACATTGCAAACGATTTGCGTGGGCGTCTCGCAGAATTGACCGGTTACGCGAACACCCGTGACAATGAAGGTAACTACATGTTCGCCGGTTACAAAACAGCGAACCAACCGTTTTCCTCAACGACTTCAGGCACTGTTTACAACGGGGATCAAGGTTCTCGCAGTTTACAGGTGGGCAGCGCCAGAAATGTGCCTATCAGTCATTCCGGTGATTCGGTGTTCATGCGCATCACCAACAACAGCCTGTACGAATCCGGTGAGGCAGTAAGCAATACCGGGACGGCGGAGATTTCATCTCTGACCATTGATGACCTGACGCAATTGACGCGTCATGAATATAACATTGCCTATGAACGCAGCACCAATCAATTTACCGTTAGCGATCTGACTTTGGGAACGTCCCAAACCGTCGCGTATACGGGCGATCCGCAAACGCTGACTTTTGATGGCTTGCGCATGACGGTGAGCGGCACGGTTGCCGATGGCGATGTTTTCCTGATTCGTCAGGCACTGACTGACGACATGCAATCGCTTTCCATTCCAAACACCAATGGATATTTTGCGACGAACACCTTGTCGACAAATGGGGGAGCGGCGACCATTTCGCCATACTCCGTTGTCAATTCAACGCTCTTGACCGGTCACGAATACAACATTGTTTATGATGATACGGTGCCGCAATTTGTCGTGACTGATTTAACGACGTCTGGGACAGTTAACATCCCTGCGGCGGGGGATCCGCAAACCCTGAACTTCGATGGTATTGCCGTTACGATTGGGGACACGGCGTCAATGGTGAACGGCGATACCTTTACCATCAGACACACCGCAGCACAATTTGTCACTGACGAAGCGACCACCAATACGGGATCCGGCACGATCTCGCCTTATTTTGTTACTGACACGTCGGCATTGACCCGGCGTGAATATGACATCGTTTACGAATCGACTGGTGTCGGTACGGGTGTTTTTCATGTGACGGATCCGAGCAGTCTGGCAGCAGTTATCGATATCCCTTACGCAGGAACGGATACCCTGAACTTGAGTTTTGAAGGGGTGCAGTTCACGATAGGCAATGCGACCACTTTGGGAGATGGCGATACCTTCACCGTTCGTCAATCACCGGATGCACAACCGGCTTACTTAGTTTCTGGTGCGAGCGTGGACAATGTCGGAACGGGCAGTGTGTCGCCGCTTTCCATCGCCAACGACGAATTGCTGACCGGACATGAGTATGAAGTGACCTATGACGCTACCGGCACGCAATTTGACATCACTGATCTGACAACGGGCGCTACACTGACATCCATTGCCTACACGGGTACCCCACAAACCATTACTTTTGATGGCTTGCAAATGACCATCTCTGGCACCTTGGTGGATGGCGACGTCTTTTCAGTCAGAGAGGCGCTGGTGGCGGGTGAAGCCCCCATTCTTGTTGAGGATGGCTCGCAAAGCGTTTTCGACATGATGGATGATTTGATTGCCACGCTGGAAAGTTCCAATACGCTCACAGACTTGCCGCAACAGGAGCTGGCCAATAACCTGGCCGTGGCCAATGCCAATTTCAGCAATGTGCTGGATCACATTTTGACGATTCGGGCTTCCGTTGGCGCGCGCCTGAAAGAAGTGGAATCCCTGGATTCATCGGGGGAAAATCGCGATCTGCAATATACCGAAACGATATCGAATCTTCAGGATTTGGATTACGTGAAGGCGATTTCGGAGTTGACCTTGCAGAAAACGACTCTGGATGCGGCGCAACAATCTTACGTCAAAATCATGAACCTGAGCCTCTTCCAATATCTCTGATCGATTTTGAAAGCAGGCTTTACTGTATCGGCGGCAGGGATGACGATGTAATGTGCCGCATGACGGTGAAGCCTTCATAGAAAAGGCGCTCCAGTGGTGTGGCCATGTAAGGCAGTGCCACGCCAATCATCACGAATCCCACACAAATTGTTACGGGAAAACCAATCCCGAACAAATTCAACTGCGGTGCCGCACGCGTCAAGATACCAAGCGCAATGTTGGTGATCAGTAGCGCCGCAATAATCGGCAGTGCCAACTGAACGCCCGCGCTGAAAATGCGTCCGCCCCATCCCATGAAAATCATGAAAGGTTGATTGGTAATGGGCATGGCTGAAATGGGCAGGGAAACAAAGCTGTCTGCAAGAACCGACAGCACAACGAGGTGCAAGTTCGACGCCAGGTAAATCATCAAAGCGAGCAAGGCCAGAAATTGACTGATGGCGGGAGAACGTCCCTGCGTTTGCGGGTCAAAAAATGTCGCAAATCCCAAGCCCATGGTCATGCCAATGATTTCGCCCGCCATTTCCATGGCTGCCAGGACGACGCGAATCGTGAAGCCCATCGCTGCGCCAATGATGAACTGCTGCACCAGGATCAGCAAACCTTGCAAGGACATGGGATCCGTTGCCGGCATGGCAGGCACACCTGGCGCAATGATAATGGCGAGCATGATGCCCAATCCGATTTTGACGCGCGGGGGAATGCTGATGTTGCCGAAGAGCGGCGTCGTAGCGATGACGCCCAAAATACGCGTAAGCGGCCAGAGAAAGGACGCTATCCAGAGGTGCAGTTGATCGCTGGTGAAGGTAATCATGCAGCGGAGGAATGACGCTCAGGCATGAAAGGCCTTAGCCAATCATGCCGGGAATGTTCGTGAATAACTGTCGTATGTAATCAGTCATGACAGCCAGCATCCACGGTCCGGCAAGCATCAAGGCGATGAAGACGCCAATCAGCTTGGGGATGAAGGTCAGCGTCATTTCATTGATTTGCGTGGCCGCCTGAAAAATACTCACAATGAGACCGATGGCCAGCGCGATCAGCAACATGGGTGCGGCCATCATCAAGGTGATTTCAATGGCATGTCGGCCAATGGACATTACGCTTTCCGGTGTCATCTGCGTCTCCTCAGAAAAAACTTTGTGCCAGTGAACCAATCAGCAACTGCCATCCATCCACCAGGACAAACAGCATCAGCTTGAATGGGAGAGAGACAATGGCAGGGGAAACCATCATCATCCCCATCGACATCAACACGCTCGCGACCACCATGTCGATGATCAGGAAAGGCAAGAAAATCGCAAAACCAATTTGAAACGCGGTTTTTAACTCGCTGGTCACGAATGCAGGAATCAGGACACGCATCGGCACATCTTCAGGCCCTTGCAGCTGCGGCGTATCAGAGAGTTTCACATACAACGCCAGATCGGCCTGACGGGTTTGCTTCAGCATGAAGCTTTTCAATGGCACCGCACCTTTGTCCAATGCCTGTGTCATGGTGATTTTGTTTTCAGACAAGGGTTGATAGGCATCGGTATAAATCTTGTCGAGCACCGGGCTCATCACAAATAGCGTGAGAAAAAGCGACAAACCAATCAGTACCTGGTTGGGTGGTGCGCTTTGCGTGCCGAGTGCCTGGCGAAGCATGGAGAGCACAATGATGATGCGCGTAAAACTCGTCATCATCAGCAAAATGGCTGGCAGAAAGGAAAGGCTTGTCAGCAGCAACAAGGTTTGCAGGCTGAGCGTGTAGCTTTGCCCGCCACCGCCTGTGGGGGTGCTGTTCAAAACAGGCAAGCCTTGCGCTGAAGAGATAAGTGGCAGACTTAAACATAGCAGCAAAAATAGTCCCTGCCAGAGTCTGGCGCTGCGCATCGGTTGTAAAAGAAATTTATTTGGCATTTCTTTTCTCGATCAGTTGCTTCAACCTGTCGGCAAAACGATTGTTTATTGGGAGGCCGTCAGAGGGAAGGGTTTCTTGCCGTGGCATGGTGGACAGTGCGTTGATATGGGTCGATGTGACGCCGACGACGATCCACTGATCGGCGACTTCCACCACCATGATGCGTTCCCGGTTACCGACGGCGACGCCCCCCACAATTTTGATTCCGCCCGGCGAACTGATACCGGAAGCGTTAAACTTTTTTAAAAGCCATGCTGCGCCAACCATCAACCCCAGTACCAGGAGGAGCACGATCAGAATTTGAAAGATGCCTCCTGTCGAGCTGTGCACGGGTTTGTCGGCTGCCATCGCATGAGCAGACATAGCAAGCAGCAATAATGTGGCAATAAATGGTCGCATCATCTGTTCAGTTTGCGTATACGTTCGGCCGGTGAAATGACATCAGTCAGTCGGATACCAAATTTGTCATTGACAACAACGACTTCGCCTTGCGCGATCAGGCAGCCATTGACGAGGACGTCCATGGGCTCGCCTGCCAGGCCATCCAGTTCGATGACGGAACCTTGCGCCAGTTGCAACAGGTTTTTGATGGCGATTTTGGCGCGCCCCAGTTCAACGGTGAGTTGAACCGGAATGTCGAGAATGAACTCGATGTCGTTTTGCGTCGTACCGGTACTACTGTCGCCAGCGAAGTCCTTGAAAACGTTTGCTGCACTGGATTGCGAAGCCGCGAGCGATTGCGTCTCAGATTGCGCCTGTTCGGCCATTGCTGCGCCCCAGTCGTCCAGAGCGTTAGATTGGGTAGGAGTGTCTTCAGCCACGCTTGCCTCCTTGCGTCGGTTCGGATGAGTTTCGGATTAATTTTTCTACGCGTAGGGCATACTGTCCGTTGAGTTTGCCAAAGCTGCATTCCATGATGGGTATACCATCGACTTTCGCTTCAATGGTGTCGGGTACATTTAGCGGAATAATGTCGCCAACACGCATGTTCAGCATTTCGCCGATCGTTGTGCTGGCGGTTCCCATGTCAGCAACAATTTCCACTTGAGCAGTTTGCAGTTGTTGCGTCATCAGGCGAATCCAGCGTTTATCGACTTCCAGTGTTTCGCCTTGCAAACTGCTTGTCAGGATGTCGCGTACGGGCTCGATGGTGGAGTAGGGCGTGCAGAAGTGCATTTCGCCGCTGACTTGTCCCAGTTCGAGGGTAAACGTTGTCGAGATCACGACCTCGTTCGGTGTGGCGATATTGGCGAACTGCGTGTTCATTTCAGATCGCACATATTCAAAATTCACCGGGTAAACAGGTTCCCAGGATTTCGCATAAGTCTCGAAAATAATTTCCAGAATGCGCATGATGATGCGCTGTTCCGTTTGGGTGAAGTCGCGACCTTCGACGCGTGTATGAAAACGCCCGTCGCCGCCAAAGAGGTTGTCAACTAATAGGAAAACAAGAGTCGGTTCCAGCACCATCAGGCAGGTGCCGCGCAAAGGCTTCATTTGCACCAGGTTCAGGTTGGTCGGTACGACCAGATTTCTGATGAATTCACTGTACTTTGTCACGCGAACCGGCCCCACAGAAACCTCCGTGGTTCGCCGCATAAAATTAAACAGGCCGATTCTTAAAAGACGTGCAAAACGCTCGTTAATGATTTCGAGCGTCGGCATTCTGCCGCGAACGATGCGCTCCTGCGTTGCCAGGTTGTATGGCCGAATACCGGAACCGTCCACTTGAGACTGATCCGCGTCCTGTTCGCCTGTCACGCCCCTTAGGAGGGCATCGACTTCTTCCTGGGAAAGAAATGTTTCGGCCATGGCGTCTGCTTATTGAATGACAAATGAAGTGAAAAATACGTTGACAACGGTTTGCGGCTTGTCTTGTGGTGTGACTGGCAAATTGACTTGCGCCTTGATTTCTTCCACCAGCTTTTTCTTGCCTTCGAGTGTTCCGATTTCAGACGCTTTTTTGCTGGTCAACAGCAAGAGAATGCGGCTGCGGATTTGCGGCATGTACAGTTTGATTTGTTCCACGTCATCCTTTGAAGCGACCTGTAAAGTGATCGACACTTGCAAATAATGTTCGACGCCTTCTGGCTGCAAATTGAGGGTAAACTGCTCAAGGGACAGAAAAATTGGCGGCCCTGCCTTGTCAACTTTTTTCGTGGCATCTTTTGCATCATCATTGCCCATGAAATACCACCATGCGCCACCACCACCGCCCGCCAACAATAAAAAGAAAATGAGCAAAAAAATGATTTTCTTTTTTGATTTCTTTGGTTTTGGTGCGTCGTCGCCCACCTCTTCCGGTGCGCCTTTGGGTGGTGCTGGTTTGGCAGTGTTTTGTGGTTTGGTTGCCATATCTTTCCTCTTTATTGCGTTGAGGCTTGAGTCATTATTGACAAAAAAGCGCTTTCGGAATGCGTTGAATAGAAGGGGGAAGACCGCGCATATTCAGGCATTTGTAAATGGGCAAAAAACTTAAGCAAAGGTATCAATCATACCCTCATGAGCGATGCGTCTGGCGGGCGGTGCCGAGGTTTGCATTCCGTTCGCTGTATCGATTTCCTGTGTTGGCAAGCGTGATGATGAAACTGTGCCCATATCCGCGAAATGGCTTTGCTGTTGTGATGACTCAGCACCGACGTTGGCGTGGCCAAGCTGGATGCCTGCATCGCTGAGCATTTCGCGCAGCTTGGGCAACGCGGCTTCCAGTGCTTCGCGGACTTCCGCGTGTGGCGAATAAAAGCTGGCATTCGCGTGCGTACTGGATACGCTCAACACGACCTGCATGGGTCCCAGATCCGGCGGGTTCAGCGTCAAGGATGCGCTTTGCGATTCATTGCCGATCATCCAGACGATTTTTTGTCCGATGGCCTGATTCCAGGCTGTCGTGCCAACTTGTGGTGCAATACGATCGGTCGTAGCGGTTGCCGCAACATTATCGGCAAGTCTTGCTGCAGCTTGTTGCAGGGGGGTGATGGTGGTGGTGAGCTCGCTTGCCGCATCTTGTGCAGCATCAGCAGTTTGAATCCCCGTCGCCACGCCGAAACTTCCCAATGCCTTGTCTGAAGCCTGATTGACTGACAATGCTTCTGTTGTCGGGATCGCGCCGGTATTTTGCGCATTGCGCTCCATGCGCGCCTGATCCAGTGCTGCGCCGAATGAATCGGCGGCATTGTCGACTTTGCCTTTCGCAGCATCAGCACGGGCATCGAGTGAAAGGGTGCTATTGAGCCCGAGGTTGAGGGAGGCGTCCGAGCCATTGTCTCCAGACGGGCTGGAAGATGACAGATCGCTGACCATGGAAAGTTGAGCCACCATATCTGAGGGAAGTCGTGCGGAGGCCTGACCGACCGCGGATGCCATTTGCTTCGCATGTTCCCCCAGATTGAAATCGGGATTCATGGGAATCAGTTGTGCCGCCATCATCAGGATTTGTTCTGCTGATGGCGCATCTTTGGCTTGTTCCGCATCGTTCAACGGCTTGGGTTGGTTAGCGTTTTCTGTATTTTTTGTCCCCGAGTTTGTTGCAGACGTTTCCTGTCTGGCGGCATTGGCATTCTCTTTGCCGGAAGTGCCAGATGTGGCATCTGCCTTTTTGCGATCAGCAATCTCTTTCGTCAAGAGATCATTGAATGACGTATTCGACGCACCTGCATCTTGCGCGTGCGGTTTGGATGTCTCGGCACCCGGCATGGGCAGGGTTGTGGTGATGGCCGGTGTGTTCATGATTCACCTGCTTTCTCGAATAAGGTTATTGTTTGTTTTGCGACGCCCTGGCCGCAAATTCATCGGTTTCTTTTTGATCGCGCCGCGATTCCTTGCGTTGTGCCTCTTTTTGTTTTCGCTCTGCCAGGGTGTCATAAGACATTTTCTTGTGTTCCGCTGATTGCCACAGTTTTTGACATTTTTCTACACGCTTTTTCGAATCGGTAACGATTTGCAACTGGCCGGAGATGGCTTGCTCGAGTTTTTCCAGAAAAATCTGGTAGTTCCGGTAATCCTCGATGGATAAGCCTTCTGCCTGATTGACTTCAAATCGCACTCTGTACTCATCGCGGTATTGCAACAGCATGGTCAGTTTTTTCTCGGTTTCGTCTGCAAATCGAATCGACTTTCCCAATTCCTGCGCAGCCTTGTCGCATTCCCGGGTAGCCAGTTCAATCAGCATATTGATAGCGGAGGATGAAGCCATAATTTACTTTATCGGTATTACATCAGTTAAATAGCTGGGCAAGACGATTCAGGCTTTCCGGAACATTGGCGCGTTCCTGAATACCTTGTTGCAGGAAAGCTTCCATGCTGGGGTGCCTTGTAATCGCTTCATCCAGTACCGGGTCGCTTCCCGGGCTATAAGCGCCAACGCTAATTAAATCACGGTTGCGCTGGTAACGCGAATTCAATTGTTTTAATCTGCGCATCAGTTTTTGATGATCTTGCGAGGTGATGTTTTGCATGACGCGGCTGATGGATTGTTCGATATCGATGGCAGGATAATGTCCGCTGTCGGCCAGTTGGCGATCCAGAACGATGTGACCATCCAGGATGGCACGCGCTGCATCAGCGATGGGATCTTGCGGATCGTCACCTTCGGTCAACACGGTGTAAAACGCGGTGATGGAGCCGCCGCCAACTTTGCCATTGCCTGCGCGCTCGACAAGCGCGGGGAGCTTGGCAAAAACGGAAGGTGGGTATCCTTTTGTGGCAGGCGGTTCGCCGATGGCGAGTGCAATTTCGCGTTGCGCCATCGCATAACGCGTCAGTGAATCCATGATCAGCAAGACATTCTTGCCCTGGTTGCGGAAGTGTTCCGCAATCGTGGTGGCGTAAGCGGCTCCCTGCAAACGCATGAGGGGAGGAGAATCGGCTGGTGCGGCAACGACGACAGAACGCGCAAGACCTTCCTTGCCCAGATTGTCTTCGATGAATTCCTTGACTTCGCGGCCGCGTTCGCCAATGAGACCAACGACAATCACATCCGCATTGGTGTAACGCGCCATCATGCCGAGCAAGACGCTTTTGCCCACGCCGGATCCAGCGAACAATCCCATGCGTTGTCCGCGGCCAATGGTAATGAGGCTGTTGATGGCGCGAATGCCGACATCGAGCACATCCGTGATCGGCGCGCGTTTCAGCGGGTTGATCGTGCGCCCGGTCAAGGGTGCGGCTTGCGAGGCAGTGAGTGGTCCAAGGTTATCCAGCGGTCGTCCAGCGCCATCCAGTACGCGCCCAAGCAGTTCATTGCCAACCGGCATATGCTTGCTCCGATCATCCGGACGTCGTCTCGGATGTGTTACCGATCCCGGTTTGGGCAGACTTTGCACCACTTCAATCGGGAACACGCGCGTGCCAGGAACGATACCTTCCACATCGCTTTGCGGCATCAGATACAGTTTGTCATTGGCGAAACCGACCACTTCTGCTTCGATGCGGGAACCGTTCGGCAGAGGGATCGTGCAGGCACTACCAACAGCAAGCCGCAAGCCAACGGCTTCCATCACCAGACCCGTCACACGTGTGACACGACCCGATACCAGGATCGGTTCGGCGATTTCGATCATGGCACGGCAGTCGCGCAAATAGGCGCGCCAGCGATCGCTACCAGTGGCGGTTTGCATATTCATTTTTCAAGCCATTCGTCGGATTTGCCAAGCGCAGCGGTGATGCGCTGCCAGCGCGTCGATGCGGTGGCATCAATCTGGTTGCTTGCAGTTTCAACACGACAACCGCCGCGCTGGATTTGCGGATCCTCCAGAACACGCCAACCGGTTTTGCTCAGTTCGTCCCCCATGAATTGCTTCACGATTTTGATATCTTCCGGATGCAAGAAGAGCGAAGCGGGTGCCTGTACGGAAGGCAGGTAATGCACTGCTTCGTTGACGATCGGCAAAATGAGTTCGGGACGAATTTTTAGCGCGGTGTGCAGCATGGCTTTGGCCAAATCGAGTGAAACATCCAGCATGTCATTGGCAATCAGTTCGTTTGCCTGACTGATATCTTGCTGGAATTTGGTCGCCACACGAGTAAATTTTGCCACTTCCTCCGCTGCTCTGGCGCGTCCTTCCTGAAGCCCTTTTTGTCGCCCTTCTGCAAGACCCGCAGCATGACCTTCTTCCCGGGCTTTCTGACGCAAGGAAACCAACTGCTCTGAACTGTTCGTGACATTGCCGCCCTGATGCTGACTGCGATTGGGGCGGTCATCGCCAAACGAGGCCATTTCCCAGCGCTGGTATGCGGTCTGCTTTTCCTTGGGCAAGGTGTTAGACATAAACGTCTTCTCCTTTGCCGCCAAGGGCTATTTGCCCCTCGTCTGCCAGACGACGGACAATCTGTAAAATTTCCTTTTGTTGCGCTTCCACTTCGGACAGGCGAACGGGTCCCTTCGAATCCAGATCCTCGCGCATCATTTCTGCTGCACGTTGCGACATGTTCTTGAAAATCTTGTCGCGCAAATCCTGGCCTGCTCCCTTGAGCGCAACGATGAGCGATTCCGATGCCACTTCGCGCAGCATGGTTTGGATGCCGCGATCATCGATATCGACGATATCTTCAAAGACAAACATTTCATCCATGATTTTCTGCGCCATTTCCGGGTCATGAAGTTTCAGGGTATTCATGACGGACTGCTCCACTTCGCCCCCCAGATAGTTCATAATTTCCGCAGCCGTGCGGATGCCGCCCATGGGTTTCTTCTTCATGTTTTCGTTGCCACTCAAAAGCTTGGTGAGGACATCGTTCAGTTCACGCAAAGCACCGGGCTGCACACCATCCAGTGTGGCAATCCTCAGCATCACATCGTTGCGCAGTCGTTCCGTGAAGAGAGCGAGGATGTCGCAAGCGTGGTAGCGCTCCAGATGCACCAGGATGGTCGCAATGATTTGTGGATGTTCGTTTTTGATCAAGTCCGCTACGGACTGCGCATCCATCCACTTGAGGCTCTCGATGCCGCTGGCATCTCGTGCGCCAAGAATGCGGTTGATCAGGGAGGAAGCTTTATCGTCTCCGAGTGACTTCGTGAGCACGTCACGAATGTACTCATCAGAATCCAGGCCGATGGAAGTGTTTTCTTCTGTAGACTCGCGGAATTTTTCGAGTACATCTTCCAGCTCTTCTGTTTTGACCGCTTTCATCGAAGACATGGCTGCGCCCAGCATCTGGACTTCGCGCGGCCCCAGATAACGCATGACCTCTGCCGCTTCGTCCGTGCCGAGCGCCAGCATCAGAATGGCACTTCTTTGTACGCCGATATCACTCATTGCTGCCTACCCACCCTTTGACGACGTTGGCTACCACCTTGGGATCCTGTCTGGCCATTTGCTTGGCCACCTCCAGGTTTTGCTGATATGTTCGCCCTGCTTCCATGGAGGGGGGCGGGGCGTTATAAGCGGCATCCTGCCTTACGGCTGGCTGAAAAGTAAAGGCCTGTGAAATTTTTCGCATCATGGGTCTCAGTACCGATAAGAAAAGATAGAGGATAACAGCACCGCCCAGTATGTACTTGCCGGCGGTGATGCCCATGGCGTGTACGGAGGGGCGTTTCCATAACGGCAGTTCAACAACATCCACTTTTTCGGGCATAGCAAAAGGCGCGTTGAGGACATTCAGGGAATCGCCGCGTTCCTTGCTGAAGCCCATGGCTTCTTTGACGAGATCAGTAATTTGCGTTTTTTCAGCATCGGTCAGTGGAACGAAAGTCGCCTGACCATTTTTGATTTCTTTTTTGTAGTTGACGACCACGGCAACCGTGAGGCGCTTCAAGCCACCCATTGGCTGCTGGACGTAGCGAATGGTTTTATCCACTTCGTAATTCGTTGTGGTGTCTTTGTGCGTGTTCATCGGTGGCGCAACGGGTGTCGCGCCGCGTCTGACCGCACCTGCTGTAGCACCTGTTGGAGGCGTGGTAAGCGGCGCGGTTGCCGGTACGGGCGGCTGGTTGGTCAAGGCGCCGGGCACACCCGATGCCGTTGCGTTTCCTGCGAGAGTTTGTGTTTCCGTGTTTTGCTGGCTGCGAACCGAAGGCTGGTTTGGCGGCAAGTTGGGTTTATACGTTTCCGCCGCTTGTTCGCTGCGGGAGAAGTCGACTTCGGCAGTGGCTTCGGCGCGTACATTGCCGACACCAACGATGGGGATGATGATCGATTCAACACGTTTTGCAATACTTTGCTGCAATTCCTGAACGTATTTGATTTGTGCAGGATCCAGGCCTCTGCCATCCAGTGGTTTGTCGGCGTTGGAAAGCAAGCTGCCGTTTTGATCCACAACAGTAACATTCGATGCCAGCAGATTAGGCACACCGCTGGCGACCAGATGCACGATGGCGCTGACTTGATTTTGGTCGAGGGTGCGTCCCGGGTGCAGGTTCAGCAAAACGGAGGCAGTGGGTTTTTGCTGATCACGCACAAAAACGGAAGCTTTGTGCAGCGCCAAATGTACGCGCGCAGTATGTACAGCGCCAATCGACTGGATAGAACGCGCCATTTCGCCTTCCAGCGCGCGCTGAAAATTGACTTGCTCCAGAAATTGCGAGACACCGAGTTTTTGCGATTCCATCAACTCAAAGCCCACGCCGCCGCCTTTGGGGAGTCCCTGGGAAGCCAGTCTCAGGCGGATATCATGCACCTGGTCTCCTGGAACCAGAATAGCGCCACCGCCTTCAGCAATTTTGTAGGGAATGTTCATCTGCTGCAAAGAAGCGACGATGGCGCCGCCATCTTTGTCGGAATAGTTGGAGAACAGGACACGAAGGTCGGGTTTTTGACTCCACATCCATACCCCGACCATGATGCCAACAATGGCGGCGGCACCGATGAGCAAAATCAAGGTGCGCACTATTTGCGAATTCGCAATACTTGAAAAACCGGGCGTGCCTGTTGCTTCACCTGTTGTTGCCATACGCTATCTCCAGACGACCTTGGGTGGTTGAACCTGTCAAAAAAGGGGATTCCTATCGATAACCATTGTCAATGAAACGGTCAATTTCAATCTCTTGAATAGGGCACGTTTTCCATTCTTGATTCTAGGGTTGTTTGAGGGGCTGCGTGATATCGTGATTACCAGACAAGAGCCGTTCGCGGTTTCAAGGATTTCAAAGACCAATCACTCTGGAGGAAGCATGTCTGTGATTGATACGACGCGGATTGAAGCAATGGTGGCGCAATTAAGAGCTGCCGAAGCCCGTATGAAAGGGGGCGTCAATCCGTTAAAAGCGACTACTGGCACTGAAAAAGCAGATTTTGCATCTGCGCTCAAGTCATCGCTTGATCAGGTTAACAATGTGCAAATGAAGGCTGACCAATTGGGGCAGCGGTTTGTGGCTGGGGATGACAATGTCAATCTGTCGGATGTGATGATTTCGATGCAAAAAGCCAATATTTCATTTCAGGCAACCGTTCAGGTTCGGAACAAACTGGTGGCTGCTTATCAAGACATCATGAATATGTCCATATAAGGCGAGAAAAATCGTCGCTGCGAGATATCTGCGTAGCGGCTCGCGCCTATTGAATGCCCGACGATTTTGCGTTTTGCTCGCGCTCGATTTTTGTGATCAGGCGTTGCAAGTTGAGCTTGGCGTTGTTGGGTAAATCGATGAATTGACACCCGAAGCGTCGCATGACTTTGCCGCTAGCGAGAGAAATTTCCTGCGAATTTCTCACCTGTAGCGTCGCCACAATGACGCTTTTGTCCAAAAGTGTGATGCGACAATTTTCATAGTTGCGACCGATGGTGTAATCCAGCCGTTGGGATTCATCCAGCATGCCAATTCCGCCGGTGCTCAAATCCTGCAAGTATGCCGTTATTTCTTCCACGCCCTTGTCGGTCATCATCGGCACGACTACGGGTGTGCGCGGCACACGCACGCGATACACTTCCCGTCTTTGCAGACGAATCAACCTTCTCGGCAAGGCCAGTTTGAACGCCGGTTGACCCTCGTAGTCGCAGCGTTCGATGTGATTTGAAAAAAACATGATGCGGACTTTTTGCAGAGAGGTGTCAAAGGAAAAGCTGGCTTGTTCCGCAATTTTCTGGTTTTGTTTTTCGTTTTGTGCGCAATCGATGATCAATGTGTTATCGACAGGATCCACTTCGAGAATGGATGTGACGATGGATTCGCCATCACTGTTGTAAATCATTTTGACCAGTTGACGCTCGCTTTGAATATTGCGCAGCAAAAGTTTTATTTCACGACGCGAAACGACCTGATAGGCTTCAAGGTTGTCAACGTTAAGTTGCGGGACGAGCGTCATCATATCGGTAAGCGCAATGGCCATGAAATGTTTAGGGGGTCAGGCAGTTTTCGGATTTTCGATATGATATAGCCAAGCGAGCAATTCCGCTACGGCGACATACAAAGCAGGCGGAATATTGGCATCCAGTTCGACTTGCATCAAAAGAGCGACAAGTTCTTTGGATTCATGCACAAAGACACCATGTTCTTTTGCTTGTGCGATGATTTCCTCGGCGATCAAACCGCGCCCTTTGGCGACCACCTGCGGGGCGGTGTCACCTCCCCGATAAGCCAGCGCGACCGCGCTCAGACGGGTTTTAGGCGGGTTCATGGCGGCTCACCGTTAGCAAATCAAGCGGCGATCCCGCAGCTTCCAGCGCTTTGACAAGCGTGCCACCGTTGGCGCGCAAGCGGGCGGCACTGTCGTCGCTGCTTGTGCGAATATGCATTTGAATGCGCCCACCGGAAAGCTGGATGTTGGCAGCGATCTTTCCCAATACAGGCATGTCGAAACGCACCGTGCTCTGCCAGGACGGCTCCGGCGCAGCCTCAGATTGTTGCTGCGGGGTGTCTTCCGTAATTTCCCATTCGAACCGTTTGCCTGGCCAGAGTTCTCCTTGCCACTCAATCCGTCGATGTTCCAGTGCGGCAAGTTGTTGGCTGATCAGGCGCGCTGTTTCATTATTCAAAGCAATGTTGTGGAGGCTACTTTCCTTGGCTTCTGCGCCGGTTTGTTGTGCCGCTTCAAGCGTCTGCAGCACATCAAGCAAGGTTTGTCCCGCTTTTGCCGGATTGACGAACAAGCTCGTGCCGGGCATGTTTCCCGTGCGTGCCTGAGGTTCTTGCATCAATTCTTCGATGCTGCGCTCTCCAGCAACCCACTGCGCGACGTGTGATTCGTAAAACAAGCCGCTACGTTCGATGGTTTTTTGGAGGGACTGTGCCAGTTGGGCGATCTCTGCCGCGTTGCCAAACTGTGGGGCGGGGAGGATCGGCGTCTGGCCGCGTATGTGCGTTGGTGCGCCGTCTAGTTGTGCGGCGTGCAGGAGATTATCGACCAATCTCCCGGTGGAGCTGAGTGTTGCCGTAGCACTGGTAGGCGTCTGTTCGGGAAGGGAGGAGGGATTTGCTTTACCGCTGGCTTCGGCGGTTTGGGCGATTTGCGCAGCCCGGCCGGTATTTTGCAAAACATTGCCAATGGTCTCTTCGACTGCGCCAGACGTTTCGCCGAGAATAAATGTGGGTCGCGGATTGGCAGAAAGCAAGGTGAGCGTGATCATGTCACCTGCCTGTGGCGATCCCGGAAGTGGCATGCGCGCGGTGGTGTCTGCCACACGAACCAGATAGGTGCCATCATTCAGACGTGAGAGAATTTGTGCCTGAAACTGCTTGCCTGCGGAGATGAGCGCGAGTCGGTTAAGGGTTTCCTGGCTCGCGCTGGTGATTGATGTTATGGTCGTTGTCGCATCGGTCGCAGCGACAGGTCGAGGTCCAGTAACATCGGTTCGTAATAACATGGTTAACCAGTATTTGCGTTGTAGGCCTTGCTCAGTTTTCGTTCATTTCCTGCGCTGTTGAGGAGTGATGACAGATGCGCCAGCCTCGGTTCGGTCAGTGAGCGAATTTCCTGATCGTCGGCCAGAATTTTTTTGATAAGGCCTATTTTCTGCTGGCGCTCGTCTTCTGACAAGCGGAAGATGCGATCATTTTTTTTGAGTGCGCCCACCTGCATTGCGCAATTTTTTTCCAGAGAAACCAGCGTATCCCAGTCACTGTTTCTGGCAGCGGCCAGCATTTTGCTGGTGATCTCCGCCACGTCCTGATAAATGGAAAGAATTTGTTGTTGGGTCATGGCAGTCTTAAGCCCTTGCAAAACGAGTCGTGCGTGGCATCAGTGGGTCGTAGGCAGTTTGCTGGAAATCTGCTGACGGTTTTTCGCTGGAGACTTCTGCGCTAGGCTGCTTTTCAGCGATAGCTTCCCAAGCGGTTTTTAAATCGAGCAAGAGACGATAAGATTCCTCCAGCAACTCGACCTGGTTATGCAAGTTGGCTTGTAACAGGCGGCCGCTGATGTATTCGTACAAGGCGTCCAGGTTGGTGGCAATCTCGCCTCCGGCTTCCTTGTTCAAGCTGGCGCGCAAGCCACTTTCGACAATCAGGATAGCCTTGGAAATGCTCTGGCCTTTTTCGGCAATGTGGCCGTTTGCCATATGTTGCTTGGCATTGGTGATCGCTACCAGTGCGCCTTCGAAAAGCATGGCGATGAGCTTATGCGGACTGGCGGAAGCAACCCCAGTCTCGACGCCAACTTTGGCATAAGCATTAACGCCATATTTTACTGATCCGAACATAGTTACCTCATGTGGTTGATAGCGAGTGGTTTAACTTTGATCTCTTAAGCTGGCCAGCGCTTCCAGCTGCTGGGTTAAATATTCGCTGGTCGACTGCATATTGCTCAACATGACTTCGAGTGCTGAAAACTGGGTGCGATACCGTGCTTCAATAACTTCCAATCGGGAATTGATTTTTTCTTTTTCATCGTCGATGTCTGCGATCGATTCGTTCAAACCATCAATGCGATTGGCGATCACGCCTTCTTCGTCCAGAACGGTTAGCAGCAAGCTATTGAGCTGATAGGCGTAGCCTTGGGAATAAGTGACCGTTCCACGCAAGCCGAGGCTGCCGCCGGCAACAACCAAACCAATCCCGCTGGCATCGCCAGATGCGGATGTCAGCGTTTGGCCTGAGCCCGTTGCGGCATTGCCGCCGATCGTTCCCGCCACGTCGAGCCCTGTCGTTGCCGTAGCGCCAGTGTCCAGCTTCAGGGTTGCGCTGGCATTGCCGCCAGTGACAAGCACTTTGGAGGTGGAGCCGTATGTGTTGGATGTGATCGTCAACACATTGTTTGATTGGCTGACGCTGACGCTCAAGCCCGCATCAGTAAAGTTTTTTGCGCCATTGATTTTTGACTGAATTTCTGCAACCAGTGCGGCGGTGGAATCGTAGGTTTTGGCGGTGAGCGTGATGCTTGCTGAGACACCATCTATGGTGAGATGAAGCGTATCGTTCAAGCCAGACGCGATGCTCAGCCCCGCAGCGCCGGTGCCGGCGATGTTCCCTTGTGTGGCCAGTTGCGTGATGTTCACCGCATAGTTGCCGGCCTTTGTGTTTGACCCTGCACCGTTGTAGGTGATCAACCCGTCCGTGGCGGCACCTGCGGCGGCAAAAAGACCAGCAAAATCTGCGGGCGAGTTTTTCAGGGCGGTTTTGAGCTTGTCGCTATCGAGGGCAAGCGAACCGTCCTTTTGCACGGAAATGCCAACCTGGGACAACATGCTGAACGCATTGGAGCCGCTAGGGAGAGCGGCGGTCAATATTTTGCGGAGTTGGGTTCGAATGTTGCGCGTGGTCGAATCGCCATTCAACAAACCACTTTCTTCCGTTTCTGTGTCATATGCGGTTAGTTCATCCAGGGTGCTTTCAAGTTCGTTGTATGCAGAAACAAACGATTCGACCGCACTGGAGACGCCTGAGGTATCACGTGTAATGTTCAGCGTGGTGGCGGTGCTGTTGGTCTTCAACAAGTTGAAGGAAACGCCAGACAACACGTCGTTAATATTGTTCGCTTCCTTCGAAATCGCAATGCCATCCAGCAGGAATTCGGCATTTTGTGCCGTCGCCGTTTGCGAGAGGTTTTGTGTGCCAGCCGGATCGTGGTTCAGCAAGGTTTGCAGTGCCGCATCGCCGGAAACGGAAATGCTCATGCTGTTTTTGAGGCCGGAATTATTGACGGTAAGCGAGAGGCGGTAGGGCGTATCGCTGCCGTCATTGATGACGCTGGCCGTGACGCCGATATTGGCGTTATTGATCGCATCACGAATGCCCGAGAGCGAATTGTTCGAGCTGTCAATGGTGATTGTGCGAATGCCACCACCCGCGGATGCGAATGCTGCGTCGGTATATTTGCCGTCTTCATCAAGTGTGCCGCCGGAAATGGTGCCGAAGTCGATGCTGATCGTGCCGCTGCCAATGGCGCTGGTTGTGCTGGTCTGTCCGTTGGCGACAAGAATTTGTGATTGTGCCAACTGGGTCACTTTCAGCGAATGTGCGCCAACTTGTGCATAGGCACTGGCACTCACGCTGGCGACAGTGGAATCTGCCACGGTCGCTTGTAAAGTCTGAAATGTGCTCGCATAAGAAAGCGAGGACATCGTCGTTTGAAATGTCGCCAGGGCACTTTTCAGGTTGCCAAAAGCGGTGATTTCAGACAGATAGCTGGCTTCTTTCGTTTCGAGCCGGGTCAATGGCTGACTTTCTATCGCCATTAACTGGGTGATCATGCTGTCGTAATCTATGCCTGAAACCAGGCCAGAAATTGAAATAGTCACTCTAAGCTCCCAAGGAGATGCCACATTTTTTATGAATGTAACTTTATATCGGCTGTTTCAATCAAGACTTTAGAGGGGAATTTCCCGTTCATTTCCGGGGGATTGGGGTGGAGGGGCAAGCAATCATCCGAAATGCGCGACTTATCGCTTTCAACTTGCTGTTTTCAATGAATGGGGTTGTGGAATGCGTGATTGAGGAGGGTGGATTTTAAGAATGTTGCGTTCGAAGCAACGAAACGCCCGCGTTATATCACTCCGCGCCAAAAGCGGAAGGCTTGGGCGTCCAAACCCAAAAACAGGGTGGACTAGACGGCTTTTTTAAGAAGACTGCCGATGGCCTGATCCAGCGATTTCGAGATAGCTAACACTTCTTCTGAAGGAATCTGACGAATGACTTCTCTGGTTTCAGAGTCAATGACTTTGACGATAGTGCGATCGCTTTCATCATCCAGTGAAAATTGCAAGCCGCGTGCGTGATATTGCACAGCGTTGTTCATTTCTTGAACTGCCTGCTTGAGTTGCTCCATAGAAGGGGGCGTCGACGCCTGTTGCACCGCGTTAACCGTCTGGACAGGAGCAGCGCTGCTTTGCACACTAGATTGCGCAGGTGTGGGTTGGCTACCGACGCTGGCCACAGTCTGTGAGTGGTTGGCAATGTTGCCTACGTTTCCGATGTCCATAAAATTCTCCGTTACATAAACCCCGACCAGATTGATTGCCAATCCAGTCGGGGGTCAAGCTACATCATGCGACTGGCTTAGCCTTGCAGCAAGGTCAGTACCATGTTGGGCAACTGATTTGCTTGCGCCAACATTGCAGTACCAGCTTGTTGCAGAATCTGCGCACGGGTGAGGTTTGCAGTTTCTTGCGCAAAGTCAGCGTCGAGAATCCGGCTGCGTGCAGCAGTCAAGTTCTCAGCAGTGGCGCTCAAGCTTGATACGGCACTGTCGAAGCGGTTTTGCAATGCACCGAGGTTACCGCGCAGCGTGCTGATCTGGGTGAGTGCACCGTCAATCAGGGAGATGGCGTTGTTGGCACCGCTTACGGTCGAGATGTTGACCGTATTGAGTGCCGTCAAGCCGACCTGTGCGGTGGAAAGACCAGCCGTTGATGGCGAAGAACCAGCGACACTGAATTGGCTTGCGGAGTTCAGCGCCAGCGTACCGTAGGTGGTGTTGGCTGCGTACACGCCGCTGACACCTGCCGTCGTTGATGCTGCAACCAGTGCGTTAGCCGTGCCGTTCGTGACGGGCTCCGTCGGAGCAGCCACAACATCGGTATCACCATACAGGGCGTTGGTGAAGGTCACCACGCCATTCGTGCGCGAAGTGAATTGCACCGTGCCGTTACCCGCCGCATATTGCGCCGAGATGGCATCCGCCAGATTGGTTGCAGTGAGGATGTCATCCGCCGCTGCGCTGGCACCGTCCGTGCCGAGTTTGACTTGCACGCGGCCAGTCGTGGATGCGGCAGTCGCGGTGGGCAAAGTAAACTCGTAGGTGATGCCGCCGAGCGTGAGGGTGTCGCCTGCCGCCAGACCTGCGCCAGCTGTGGTTTGCGCGAAAGCACCGGCACCTGCCACAGAAGCGGTGGCGGACATAATGCCGTCCGTCGCAGCCGTGGAGAGTACGTTGGCCTTCGCTGTCAGGGTGGTGACGGCGGCAACGGTACTCGTCAGGGTGACGTTGTCAAGCGATCCATCAGCAATGGCCGCGGCAATTGCTGTGTTAACTTCAGCCGCTTGATCGTCTGCAGAATCGTTATCCACCAGGATCTGGCTGGCCTGGTCGGTAATCGCAGCCACGTAAGTGAAGGTCTTGCCGGCGATAGTGATCGTATTACCAGCTGCAGCTGTCGCTGTCGCGGTATGCGTGACGACTTGGCGAGCGCCGTTGGCGACCGTCAAGGTACCAATACCTTTCACCTTCGTTGCATCGACCATTTCGAGACCGGTGGCGTTTTCAACGCGGGTGGCACCATCGTTACCATTGTTGCTGGTGATGGCAATGGTCTTACCCGTGCTGGAGGACAGTGTCAACGCGCCTGTGCCGGCGTTGGCAACAGCCGTAACGCCTGTTTGTGCCGTCACGGAGTTAATCGCTGCGGCAACGTTAGCACCTTGGGTAGCGACGCTGCTGGAACCTGCTACGGAACCGACGTTCACGCCGTTGATGACGAGGTCGCCGGATAACATGGTTTGGTTACGGATGATCGCGTTTTGCGGTGCGGTGGAACTGGTAACCGAAGTGGAAGCGGTAGCAGACACACCGGTTTGGCTAGCCACGCTGTTGATGGCGGCTGCGATGGATTCTGCAGAGCCACTGGTCGAAGCACCCACATCCACGCCATTGACGGTCAACTGACCTGCGGAGAGTGCTGTGCCGGAAACGGCCGTACCACCTGAAACCTGGTAAGAACCGAGCGCGGAGGTTTGGGCATTGCCCATGCTGGCCAAAATGGTTTGATTTGCGTTTGCGCCAACCTGGAACTGAGCGGAAGTGAAAGTGCCGTCCAGAATGTTTTGACCGTTGAACTGCGTGGTTTCCGCAACGCGTTGCAATTCGGCGAGCAACTGCTGGGTTTCTGCATTCAGCGAAGCACGGTCCGTTGAAACGTTGGAAGCATTGGCGGACTGAATGGCCAGTTCGCGCATACGTTGCAAAATGGTGGAGGATTGCGACATCGCGCCTTCAGCCGTTTGTGACAACGAGATACCATCGTTGGCATTACGGACAGCCTGATTCAGGCCGCGAATTTGAGACGTCATCCGATCCGAAATGGCCAGACCGGCGGCGTCATCCTTGGCGCTGTTGATGCGCAAACCTGAAGACAGGCGTTGCAGAGCGTTAGACAGAGCGGATTGCGAGGTGCTCAGGTTACGCTGCGCATTCAGCGAAGGCATGTTGGTATTGATAATTGCACTCATGGAAAGTCTCCTTGAATTTCTTGATCCGATTGATTCGAGCCCGTTTTAGCTGGACTCCCGGCATTGGTTTGCTTGCGTTTTGAAAGCCGACCGCTGCTGACACGTATATCGGACAAGTCTCAGAAAAGTTTAAAGGGAGCAATAGCAACCAAAGTGTTTCGCTTCGCCAGCTTTTCTGTCACCCTATTTGCTCATCGGCATGTTTCGACAAAACTTTAGGGTGTTTGAAAAAACAATTTGTACACTTCTAAAAATTAAGAAACCCTTTTAAAATCAAGTGCTTATTTTTATTCATGAATGATTTGAAAAATATTTTTCAGTTTTTTGACATTTTCGACATGAATGACCCTCATGAGGGTGCAAAAGGCAGGGCGTTGATGATCGATTGATATTTTCTATTATGCAACTTTTCATGATTGCCGTTGCTTGAAGCCTCGTCAGGGCAAGCAGGACAATCTGCATTCGTTATAATTCCCCCCTTGCCCCACCTTTGATTACCCAAAAATGTCACTCGCTCCGGAATTGCTCTTGCCCGCTGGTTCGCTCGCCAAGATGCACACTGCATTCGATTTCGGGGCGGATGCTGTCTATGCCGGTCAGCCGCGTTACAGTTTGCGTGCACGTAACAATGAATTTTCGACAGTCGCCCAACTCGCATCAGGCATTCGTGAAGCCCACGCACGCGGCAAGCAGTTTTACGTCGCGAGCAACATCTTCGCGCATAACGCAAAGCTGAAAACCTATCTCGCCGACATGGCGCCCGTGATCGAAGCGAAACCGGATGCGCTCATCATGGCGGATCCCGGGCTCATCATGCTCGTGCGTGACAAGTGGCCGGAAGTGCCGGTGCATCTCTCTGTGCAGGCGAATGCGATCAACTGGGCGGACGTCAAATTTTGGCAGCGCATGGGACTCACGCGCGTGATTTTGTCGCGCGAACTTTCGCTTGATGAAATCGCAGAAATCCGTCAGCAATGTCCGGACATGGAACTGGAAGTGTTTGTGCATGGCGCGCTGTGCATTGCGTATTCAGGGCGTTGTTTGCTTTCCGGTTATTTCAACCATCGCGATTCCAACCAGGGGACGTGCACCAATTCCTGTCGCTGGGATTACAAGGTGATGCATGCCACGGAAGATGCGAGTGGTGATGTGGTGCGTATAGTGCCGGAATCGTCGCCAGCGTCGTCAGGCTCGCCAGAATCCTTGCCCCTGAATTTTCATCAGATGCAAGCGCTGGCCGAACAGCCACTTTCAGCTCTGGGCGACATGCAACGTCATCCACTTGCGGAACGGACGTACTTCATCGAGGAGGGCAAGCGTCCAGGGCAGCTTTTGCCGATCATGGAAGACGAGCACGGCACCTACATCATGAATTCCAAGGACTTGCGTGCCGTGGAACACATTGAAAAGCTGGTGAAAATTGGTGTGAATTCACTGAAGATTGAGGGGCGAACCAAGTCAATTTACTACGTCGCGCGCACTGCGCAAGTGTATCGTCGCGCTATCGATGATGCGATGGCGGGGCGTCCTTTCGACACCAGTTTGCTGGGCATGCTGCAAGGCTTGGCCAATCGCGGCTATACCGACGGTTTTCTGCAACGCCATCACACGCAGGATTATCAGAATTATCTGAGCGGCGCATCGGAGCTCGATAAAAGTCACTACGTTGGCGATGTGCAGTCAGTCTGTGATGGTTGGGCAGAAGTGCAGGTCAAAAATCGCTTTTCGGTTGGCGATCGCATTGAGATAATTCACCCGGCCGGTAACCTCGTCATTGCGCTGGACAAGATGCACAATCTGGAAGGTGCGCCGATCACGGTTGCGCCAGGCAGTGGCCATGTGGTGAAGATTCCGCTCGAGGAAAAATACGACAAGGCGCTATTGGCGCGACTCCTGTAAAAAGAAAGATAAAAGATCATGCGCCAAATTATGCTCGACACGGAAACAACTGGCCTGAACGCCAAGTCAGGGGATCGCATCATCGAAATTGGTTGTGTCGAGCTCATCAATCGTCAACTGACTGGCAACAACTTTCACGTTTATATCAATCCTGAACGTGACTCGGAGCTTGGCGCGCTCGAAGTGCACGGGTTGACGACGGAATTTTTAAGCGACAAACCGAAATTCGCAGAAATTGCCGAGGATTTTCTCAGCTACGTTAAAGATGCTGAAATCATCATTCACAATGCGCCTTTCGATCTCGGTTTTCTAGATGCCGAACTGGAGCGCCTCTCTTTCTCGGCATTCCGCAGTCATGTTGACAGTATTACCGATACCTTGGTGACCGCGCGCAGCATGTTTCCCGGAAAGCGTAATTCCCTGGACGCCTTGTGCGACCGTCTTGATATTTCCAATTCACATCGCACATTGCACGGCGCCTTGCTTGACGCGGCCTTGCTGGCGGAAGTCTACCTGGCGATGACGCGCGGGCAGGACAGCTTGAGCATGGATATTGACATGTCACAGGAAGGGGGTGAAGCCGGTCAGGACGCCGTTTTGCAAATGGCCGAGATCATCGTTTTACCCGCCAGTGAAGACGAGATCGCTGCGCATGAAATGATTCTTGATGGCCTTGATAAACAGGTCAAAGGGATTTGCGTCTGGCGACGCGTTTGAGGGCGAATCCCTCGAAATAGTTGTCATTTTAAAACCAAAATTCCCTCATTACCCCCCCCCGAAATGCTGATTTAAATGGCAGAAATAGCCATTTTTTGATTATTATTCATGCATAGTCTTTTTGTTGCTTGCACGTATTGCATCGAATTGAACGCTATTTTGCGCGTTCTCCCCAGTAAAATCGCTTCACATGGTGATGCACAAAAAAAATGCATCGCGGTGGTGCTCCATAAACAGGAAAACTGCTAGAATTGCCACGTGGCAATCTTGGCATTGGCCTGAGGTAATATTTTCGAGGCGCTCAATCAGATAAGGGAGGTTTTCGTGAAATTTACAACTCGTATTTGGGTCATTGTGGTGACCTCTATGCTGGGTCTCGTAGTTATGGGCGCGCTAGGTTTGCATAGCATGCGAGAGGGCATGCTTGAAGACAGGAAAAAGGAAATCACGCTACATCTTAACTTCGCCAATGCACAGTTGAAATATTTCCAGGGTCAGGAAAAGCTGGGGTTTTTAACGCGCGCGGAAGCACAGGCGAAGGCCAAAGAAGCGATTGCTGCTATGCGAAGTGGAAACGACTACTACACGGTTCGTTCACTAACTGATGGCATGACGCTGGTACATCCAATTGAAAGCCGCATAGATAAAATTGACGATGACATGCGTATGAAAGATGGTCGTTCATTGGTGCAGACGTACCTGGACGAGTTGGCAAAAAGTGATAGTGGTATGACATTTGTGTGGGTTGCTGTGCCAAACCCCGAGAAAGTTGGTGATAAAAGGCTTTATCCCAAGCTTAATGGGCTCATAAGATTTGAACCGTGGGGGTGGTTTATTGGGATCGGATTCTTTGTCGATGACATCAACGCCTTTTTCTGGAAGCAAGTCACCGTTTTTGTCGGTGTCGGTGTATTCATGCTGGCCGTTCTGGCTTTGGTCGTTATGCGTATGCGCAGGGCGATTTTGCTCCAGCTTGGTGGTGAACCAGAGCAGGCGGTGGAACGCATGAAAAACATCGCCAATGGCAATCTGGCGGTTGACATTCCTGTTGAAGAAGATGATCACGAGAGTTTGATGGCATCGCTCAAATTGATGCAGATGAAGCTGAACAACATCTCCTCCGCCATTCAGGAAAATGCCGTTTCCCTGGATGAGCAAGTGCGCGGCTTCGATCTGATGGCCAAGAACTACATGGAAACCCGTTCGGAAGAGCATTTCAATTATCTGCTGATGGCCATCAAAAGGATTGGCAGAACGGTGGATGTGCTGGGTAAATCCACAGCGCGCATCAAGCTCTAGTTCAGTTCACCATTTTTCTGATCGAGAGGTGCTGCGATGAATATGACAGAGAGCGTAATTCTCACCCCCAAGGGGGAGGATGAGCTGAAAAATCGGGCTTACAAACTCAACATGAAAAAAAGGAATGTACTGATTTTGGTTCAGCAACCCAGAACCGTTCAGTACATCATGGATCGTGCCGTTTTCGATGCGAAAGAGTTGCTTGAGGAAATCGTTGCGCTTGCGAAAGAAGGGTTTTTGATGCTTGGCGGTGATGCCGGCAGTGTCGATGCCAGTGCGTCAAAATCAGCGGAGGCTTCCAGGCCTGCGTCGATACCATTTGATGGAAATGTGAGCATTCGTGAGGACATCATTCTTTCGGAAGCCCGATTCCTGATGGTGGACTATTGCGTGGAAGTTTTCAAAACGAGTTCCACCAAGTTCGTCGATAAATTGAGTGCCTGCAAAACGGTGGAAGAATTTACGCAATGCGCCAAGGAAATCTGTGACGTCACGAAATCCAGTTATCCGGATTACACCGAAACTTTTCAAGCCGTACTGAAAGAAATTAACCAGTCGGCCTTCTAAGTTTGTGCGGCTCCACTTCCTTGATTGCCTCAAGGTTTTTGCCTGAACCCGGTTCCAAGGAATCGGGTTTTTTATTTGATAAAAAAGTTTGCGGGCTTATCAGCTTGCTTCGTCAATGGCATTTTGCAGCAGTATCCGCATGTTGCAGTTTTCTTGCCAGCTTTTGCGCTCATCGGAACTGTTTGCCTGTTTAAGCAAAGTGTCGATGCTTTCGGATGTGAGGGAGGCCAACAAACGATCAACTTGCCGGTGATCCGGGAGAACCGGTGCATAGTAAGTAATGATGCCTTTGAATTGAACAAGGAGTGTCGGAAAATTCTCCTGCTCCAGATCGCCCACGACGTCTGCACAATTTTCAACATCGATCCAGATTACGTGCTTGTCAGGATGGCGATCCGCCAGTTCGTCGAATCCCTGGCGATACCCACGGCAGGTGCCGCACCATTCGGCGCACAGACAGGCGACGATCCAAGTGTCATCGGTCAACGAATCCAGTACAGACTGGTAGTTTTCAGGGGCAAGCGTAATGCAGGGCATGGGATGAAGCGCGTCAGTGGTTTTGGACGACATTGTAGCGCGCTCTTGGTCGGGCTTGCATAACGGCGCCGAAGCCGTAAACTATACCGATTCTGATGGATTTTCCCATTTCGCTTTCATGAAGAAACCTCCTTACCGTGGCCGTTTTGCACCATCGCCGACAGGGCCGCTGCATTTTGGTTCGCTGGTTGCGGCTCTCGGCAGTTATCTGGAAGCGCGGACGCAGTGGGGGCAGTGGCTGGTGCGCATTGAAGACGTAGATGCAACCCGCTGTCGCCCGGAGTACGAGGCGGCGATTTTACGAACGCTGGACAGTTTTGGCTTTCGCTATGATCATCGTGTGATGCGACAAAGCGAACGCGCAGGGGCATATCAGAAAGCGCTTAACCGCCTGTTTCATGAGGCGCCCATTTTTGCCTGTGCTTGTACACGTAAGGAAATCGGCGATTCGCGTGTGGGGTCAGATGGTGCGCCCATTTACCCTGGCACTTGTCGCGTACAAATGCCGGAGGGGAAGGAAGCGCGCGCCTGGCGTATTCGCGTGAACGATCACGTGTTTGCCTTTGAGGACGCAATACAGGGACACATTGAACAGAATTTGGCAACGGAAGTGGGGGATTTTGTATTGCTTCGTGCGGATGGCATGTTTGCCTATCAATTGGCGGTGATTGTGGACGATGCGGAACAAGAGATAACGCATGTGGTGCGCGGTGCGGATTTGATCGATTCCACGCCTCGACAAATTTATTTGCAAGAAAGATTGGGTGTGCCGACGCCGCAGTATGCACATTTGCCGGTGGCAGTTGGTTTCTCAGGCGAAAAACTGTCGAAGCAGACTTTGGCGGTGCCACTGGAGGATGACAAGCCGGTTCCGGCACTATGGCAGGCGATGCATTTCCTCGGTCAGCAACCGCCCGAAGACTTGCGCAAAGCATCTGTGTCGGAATTTTGGGAATGGGCGATGCATCATTGGACGCTGGACAAGGTGCCGAAAATACGTAGCATAATCATCGAGTGAGAATGCAATGACTATAGAAACCGACGATGAACTAAAAGCCATTTTCAAAAGCTGCAAGACCATTGCGGTGGTAGGGTGTTCGCCTTGGCCAGAGCGTGCGGGTCACTATGTTCCCCGTTTTTTGCAGAAGCTGGGCTATCGCATCATACCGGTTAATCCCGGTCATGATGAATTGCTCGGTGAGCGTTGTTATCCCTCTTTGCGGGCGATTCCTGAGTCGGTGGATATGGTCGAATGCTTTCGACGTTCGGAAGAGATGATGGCGATTGTTGAAGATGCCATTGCCATTGGCGCGAAAGTGATCTGGATGCAACTTGGCGTCATCAATGAAGAAGCGGCCGCGCGTGCGGAAGCGGCTGGCTTGAAAGTGGTGATGGATCGTTGTCCGAAAATCGATTATCCAGCTTTATTCTTTGCGCCAATGTACCCGGAATCGGGATCTGAGTAAGACCATGAAGAGGTGAATGTTGAACTGGTTACGTTATTTTTTTGGTTCTGGCTTCAGTTTGACACCTGAACAATCGTCCCGACTTGCTGCGTGGCATGCATTACCGAAAGTGACGCTGAATGGAAAGCTGGATGCTACACGTTTTGTGGTGGTGGATGTGGAAAGCAGTGGCCTCAATCTGGCGCGCGATCATTTGATTGCGATTGGCGCTGTCGCGGTGAAGGATGGCAAGATCGACATGGCCGACAGTTTTGAAGTCGTCTTGCAGCAAGCAGAATCCAGCAGTCATGAGAATATCTTGATTCACGGCATCGGTGGAAGTGCACAGCGCAATGGTGTGCCGCCAGTGGAAGCTTTGATTGGTTTTCTGGAATACCTGCAGAAATCACCGCTGGTGGCGTTTCACGTGACCTTTGATCAAACCATGATTCGCCGCGCCATCAAGCAATTTCTTGGATTTCGTCTTCAACATGACTGGCTTGATCTCGCCTATGTGGTGCCAGGCTTGTTTCCGGAACTGTCGAAAGAATATCGCTTGCTCGACCAATGGCAGGATCATTTCGGGATACAAAATTTTTCGCGACATAACGCCGTTGCGGATGCGATCAGTACGGCGCAATTATTCATGCTTGCGGCAAGACATGCGCGCAAGAAGCGTATCGACAGTTTTCATGGATTGCTGCACGTTGAAAAAGCGCAGCGCTGGGTAAGTTGGCAGACGTAGCATCTGCCGTCAGTTTTGAGGAAGAACAATGGGGGGATGTACTATGAAAGGCATCAAAGCGTGCGTTTTTGATGCTTACGGCACGCTTTTCGATGTAAACAGTGTTGCTCGGGCTGCACGTGATGTGCTGGGGAACAACTGGCTGCCATTGTCGGAGTTATGGCGAATGAAACAGCTTCAGTACACATGGCTAAGGAGTCTGATTGGCAAACATGCAGATTTCTGGCAGGTTACAGAGGACGCTCTGGACTTCGCCATGTCGAGCTTCGCCATCAATGATGTGAGTTTGCGCAATCGCTTAATGAATTTATACCTTGGCATTTCAGCCTATCCGGAGGTGACGGATACTTTGATTCGCTTAAAAACAAAAGGTATCAAACTCGCCATTCTCTCCAATGGTACCCCCCAGATGCTTGCATCTGCTGTGAATAATTCCAGACTTGCACAACTGTTCGACGCCATTCTTTCTGTCGAGGAGGTTGGTATATTCAAACCCCACCCTTCGGTTTATCAACTTGCAATGGATCGACTGAGCGTGACGCAAGAAGAGGTCTGTTTTATTTCATCCAATGGTTGGGACGCTTTTTCAGCAAAGGCATTTGGTTTTCGTGTTATCTGGTGCAATCGTCTGTCCCAGGTGAAAGAACGGATTCCTGAAGCGCCGGACGGTGAGATACGAGATCTTTCAGCGTTGCCTGATTGCTTGGTTTGCTGAGAGAGTTGTGTGCGTTCGGACTTGACGGGTCAGCAGCGATTAACTTCATAAAAAAACCCTGCCGGACAGAATCGAGCAGGGTTTTGTTGAGGCAAACAAGATTACTTGATCTTGGCTTCTTTGTAGGGAACGTGCTTGCGTGCCTTGGGATCGAACTTCAGGATTTCCATCTTCCCCGGCGTAGTGCGCTTGTTCTTGGTGGTGGTGTAGAAATGACCCGTCCCTGCGGTCGATTCCAGCTTGATTTTTTCGCGGCCCGATTTCGCCATAGTGATACCTCTTTGCTAGTTAGATTTTTTCGCCACGGGCGCGCATGTCGGCCAGGACGGCGTCGATGCCAATCTTGTCGATAACACGCAGACCGGCGTTTGACAGGCGCAGGGAAACCCAGCGATTTTCAGATTCAACGTAAATGCGGCGATTTTGCAGGTTCGGCAAAAAACGGCGCTTTGTCTTGTTGTTGGCGTGGGAAACGTTATTGCCGCTCATCGGCCCTTTCCCGGTTACTTGGCAAACTTTTGCCATGACGTGCTCCTTTAAAAATTCCCTAAATTCGGAAAACAGGACTATATCAAAAATTCCCATCAATTTCAAGAAGTTGCAAAAAATAACTGTGTCTTACTTTGGTTTGCATGATTCACAATTAAGGGGGGAGGTTCATGATGCATGTCAAGCAAGCTTGGGTGGGTGTAAGTCTATGATTGTAGTCAAGATTTCCAACAAGAAATTGCTTTAGATTATTATTTGCGCCCAGATAATTTACAAGAAGGTCTGTATAATTCGCTTTTGCGTCTATAGGAAATACTATGCGACTCACTCAAAAGGCACTCACGTTCGATGATGTGCTGCTTCTGCCGGCCTATTCGGCCATTCTCCCCACGAACACCTCCCTCAGAACGCGCCTGACCCGGACGATTTCGCTGAACATTCCATTGATGTCAGCGGCAATGGATACGGTGACGGAATCTCGCCTGGCAATCGCCATGGCGCAAGAGGGCGGCATCGGCATCATCCACAAGAATTTGAATGCGCGTGACCAGGCGCGCGAAGTGACGCGCGTCAAACGTTTTGAATCGGGTGTGGTACGTGATCCGATCACGATTCCGCCGACGATGCGCATTCGCGACGTGATTGCGATGACTGAGCAATACGGCATCAGCGGTTTCCCGGTGGTCGAAGGCCGAACGGTGATGGGGATCATCACCAACCGCGACTTGCGCTTTGAAGAAGACCTGGACGCGGAAGTGCGTGCCAAGATGACGCCGCGCGACAAGCTGGTGTACGTCAAAGAGGGCGCCACACTTGAAGAAGCCAAGCGCTTGATGAATCGTAGCCGTCTGGAGCGTGTTCTGGTCGTCAATGACGATTTTGAGTTGCGCGGCTTGATTACCGCAAAAGATATCCAAAAAGCGACGACGCACCCGAATGCTTCGCGTGATGAAAACGGCAAACTCATCGTTGGCGCCGCCGTTGGTGTTGGTCCGGATAATGATGAGCGCATCGATTTGCTGGCACGTGCTGGCGTGGACGTGATCGTTGTCGACACGGCGCACGGTCATTCAAAGGGTGTACTGGATCGTGTGAAGTGGGTGAAAACACATTATCCGCAGCTTCAAGTCATCGGCGGCAATATCGCCACCGCTGACGGTGCGAGAGCCTTGGCGGATCATGGCGCCGATGGCGTAAAAGTTGGCATCGGCCCCGGATCGATATGCACGACGCGTATTGTGGCAGGTGTGGGGGTGCCGCAAATCACCGCCATTGCAAATGTCTCGCAAGTATTGAAGGGTTCTGGCATCCCGGTGATTGCCGATGGTGGCATCCGTTTCTCTGGTGATGTTTCAAAAGCACTGGCAGCCGGTGCGGATACCGTGATGATGGGCAGCATGTTTGCCGGAACGGATGAAGCGCCGGGAGAAATCATTCTTTATCAGGGACGCAGTTACAAGTCTTATCGTGGCATGGGAAGTATTGGTGCCATGACACAAGGTTCAGCTGATCGTTATTTCCAGGAATCCTCAGCAACTTCGGAAAAGCTCGTACCGGAAGGCATTGAAGGCCGTGTGCCGTACAAGGGCAGCATCGTGCCGATTCTGTATCAATTGACTGGCGGGGTTCGTTCTTCTTTGGGCTATTGCGGTTGCGCGACAATTGAAGAATTGCAAAACCGCGCGGAATTTGTCGAAATCAGTTCGGCTGGCATGCGCGAATCGCACGTGCATGATGTACAGATTACGAAGGAAGCGCCGAATTACCGTATGGAATGACGCTGTCTTGCGTACCGCAAAAACAGGGTTTCAACTTTTCATCGTGATGGACGTGCTGCAATAAACTTGCGGCACGAGAGGCAAGGCATATGACAAAGCATGAAAATGAACCGATTGTCCTAGAAGAAGAACACATTCAGCGCATCAGGCGCATTGGCAAGAAGTTGCTGAATGTCGCCAATTGCCTGGTGACGTTTGGTTCGGTAGGAGACAAGCAATTCGAGGGCGAAAAATCAGTTGCCACGGTTGAGGCGCAATTCATCAATAGCCTTCCTTTGGTCAAAATGCCTGAATTCGTGGATGACACGCGACAAGATCGTTTTTTATCCAACCACAAGAACGTCGTTGGCGCTCCTTATATTCGCTTTTATGCTTCTTATCCGGTTAAAAGCAAGGTTCGGAATGATGAAGTGGTCGGCAACGTGCGGGTGCTGGATTATTCGCCCCGTGTCTTGAGCGATGAGGAAAGAGATTGCCTCAGGGATTTGGCAGCCTTGGTCGAGCGGGAATTGGAACTGCTTTCTGCGGATGCTGCACGTCAGGATTTGCTCAAAAAGAACTGGAGTTTGCGTCGTGAATCCATGATCGATTCGGTTTCCGGAACGTGGAACCGCGCTGCGATTATGCGCATGCTCAAGCAGGAAGTGGAGCAATGCCGTGCAAACGAAAAACCGCTGTCGATGGTAATGACTGATCTGGATGGATTTAAAAAGATCAATGAACATTTCGGCAGCAACATTGGTGATGCATTATTGGTTAAGACAGCCAGTCGCTTGCGCTCCTGCATTCGCCCGCATGACAGCCTGGGACGTTTTGAGGACGGGAAATTCCTGATCCTCTTGCCTGGTGCAACGCACGATATTGCCAAGATGGTGGCCATGCGTCTGCAGCATGCCATCAAGTCCAATGCAGAAATGGTAGGGGGCAAAAGCATCGAGCTGACGATTACTTCTGGAACCGTTTCCACAGATCAGTTTGCGTCCGCCAATAGTGACGAACTGCTTTCACTGGCTTGTACGACGCTTCAGTCAGCACAAAAACTGGGCTCGAACAGCATTGTTCAAGCCGCACCACGCAACAATTAACTTTTGAAGAAACGCATCGCATGCATTCACGGATACTTATTCTTGATTTCGGTTCCCAGGTCACACAGCTCATCGCACGACGCGTGCGTGAATCAGGTGTATTTTCTGAGGTGCATCCCTATGATGTTGGTGACGATTTTATTCGTGAATTGACCAAAGACGGTTTGCTGCGCGGGATCATTTTATCCGGTGGCCCGAACAGTGTGACGGAAGGCGATACACCACGTGCACCGCAGATTGTTTTCGAGTTGGGCATCCCTGTGTTGGGCATTTGCTATGGCATGCAAACGATGGCGGCGCAATTGGGTGGCAAGGTTGAGAATGGTCTGGTGCGCGAATTTGGCTACGCTGAAGTGCGCGCGCGTGGCCACAGCGCACTGCTTAAAGGCATCAACGACATCGTGTCCCCGGAAGGTCATGGGATGCTCAAGGTCTGGATGAGTCATGGTGACAAGGTGACAGAAATGCCGCCGGGATTCAAGTTAATGGCTTCGAACGATGCCTGTCCGATCGCAGGGATGGCTGACGATGAACGACGTTTTTATGCGGTGCAATTTCATCCAGAAGTCACGCACACGGTGCAGGGCAAGGCGATCATCGGGCGCTTCGTCCATGACATTTGCGGATGCAAATCTGACTGGAACATGCCGGACTACGTGAGCGAGGCGATTGCTTCCATTCGTGAACAAGTGGGCAAAGAAGAGGTCATTCTCGGTTTGTCGGGCGGCGTCGATTCCAGTGTGGCAGCGGCTCTGATTCATCGTGCCATTGGCGACCAACTGACCTGCGTTTTCGTTGATCACGGATTGTTGCGTCTGGACGAAGGCTCGATGGTGATGGACATGTTCGCCAAGAACCTCGGCGTCAAGGTAGTGCATGTGGATGCCACGGCGCAGTTCATGGGGCACCTGAAAGGCGTCGCCGATCCCGAAGAGAAACGCAAGATCATCGGTCGCGAATTTGTCGAAGTCTTCCAGGTGCAGGCAGACAGATTGAAAAACGCCAAGTGGTTGGCGCAAGGTACGATTTATCCTGATGTCATTGAAAGTGCGGGACAGGGCAAGAAAGGCCACACGATCAAGAGCCACCACAATGTTGGCGGTCTGCCGGACAACATGAATCTGAAACTGCTCGAACCCTTGCGCGATTTGTTCAAGGATGAAGTGCGAGAGCTTGGCGTTGCGCTTGGTTTGCCGCATGACATGGTGTATCGCCATCCCTTCCCGGGGCCGGGCTTGGGGGTGCGCATTCTCGGTGACGTGAAAACGGAATATGCAGAAATGCTGCGTCGTGCCGATGCGATTTTCATCGATGAATTACGCAACACTTACGTTGACATGTTGGTGGATGGCGAGATGAAACGCATCAGTTGGTACGACGCGACGAGTCAGGCCTTTGCTGTTTTCCTGCCGGTGAAATCGGTCGGAGTGATGGGCGACGGGCGCAGCTACGATTACGTTGTTGCCTTGCGTGCCGTACAAACACAGGATTTCATGACCGCGCACTGGGCACATTTACCACACGATTTGCTGGGGCGTGTGTCGAACCGCATCATCAATGAAGTGCGCGGGATTAACCGTGTCGTTTACGACATTTCCGGCAAACCTCCCGCAACGATTGAGTGGGAATGATCCATTCCGCAGTTGTGCTGAGGTGCCTTTCAATCTTCGTTAAAGGGCTGGAGGTAACAGGATGATAAATCGTATCGTTCGCGTGACTTGTCTGTGTGCATTCTTGGCTACGGTGACGTCTGCATCTGCACAAGGTGGTGTTTTTTCTGGCACCTCACAACAGTATCGTGATGGCGGAGCACATCGACCGATTTTATTGCGCAAACAAGGCAGAGTTTTTGCATACAGCCTCCCGAAAGGCTGGCAAGTCAACGAGACAAGCAATGGTATTGATATCACTGCGCCCGATCAGTTGACCGGCGTGAGCTCGTCAATCGTTTTTGGCATGTATGGGAATCAAACACCAGAGGGACATTTTCGAGCTGTGTTGTCATCAATACCCTTGAGGAATGTCCAGATCCTGAAGAAAACACCGACGCCCTCTTCGCCCGGGCCGTACGGTTTGCGATGGCAGGGCATCGAAATCGAATTCAAGGCAAGCAGCAACGGAAGACCCATTCGGGTTCGCGCCATTTCTCACGTCCTTCAAGGGGCGGGGCAATATACCGCTATCCTGACAGGTGTCCAGGGGCCGGTAGCCAAGTGGGATTCACTCAAGCTATGGCTGCCGCAAGTGCGTGACAGTATCGTCCTCACCAATCCTTCGGTTCCGGCGGCCTCGATGGTTCGATCAATGCCCAAAGGGACACGTCACGATGACATCTATGGACGCTACAACAAAAGTTGGGCTGCACGTGGCGTATCTCAAGATCGCATGGCCAAAGCGCGACGCGAGGGAACAATGGGCTATACCCGACAGCGTGATGAGGCGACAGGCCAGATCTATGATGTACCGCTGGATGCCTACAACGCAAGCCGGGGCGGTTATGTCAATCCAGTGCGCCCCACAGAATTGCTGAGTCCGACGAACGATTGATGAAAACGATTGGGACTGCGCTTGATTCTGTTGAGTAAAAAAGCTGCTTGAATCCCTGAATTGGATATACACCTTTGACCTACGCCATCAAGGAAATTTTCTACACGCTGCAAGGCGAAGGTGCGCGCGCTGGACGTCCTGCGGTGTTTTGTCGCTTTGCAGGATGCAATCTGTGGTCGGGGCGCGAGGCGGATCGTGCAGGTGCAATGTGTCGTTATTGTGATACGGATTTTGTCGGAACGGATGGTGCGCATGGCGGGAAGTATGAAAATGCCGAAGCTTTGGCAAACGCAATGGATGCACTGTGGCCGGCTACATTCGCTGCAAGCAAGTATGTTGTGCTCACGGGGGGTGAACCACTTCTTCAACTGGATGCCACACTGATCGCTGCATTGCATTTACACGGTTTTGAAATTGCCATTGAAACCAATGGCAGCTTGCCTGTGCCTGAAGGTGTGGACTGGGTGTGTGTGAGTCCGAAAGTTGGTGTGAAGCTGGCAGTCAAACGCGGTGATGAACTCAAGCTGGTGGTTCCTCAATCGGGGCTATCGCTCCCGGATTACGAAGGCCTTGAATTTTCACATTTTTTTGTGCAGCCGATGGATAATGCCGACAGGGAAGCGAATGCGCAATATGCCGTTCGCCTTTGCTTGCAGAATCCGCGCTGGAAGCTGAGTTTGCAGGCGCATAAAATTTTACAGATCCCATAGTTTTTGAATTTTAAATAACATGCTGACGATTACCCGCAAGCTTGAGTTCGATGCCGGACATCGTATTCCGGATCACAACAGCCAATGCCGCAACTTGCACGGGCATCGCTATGCATTGCATCTCACCCTTACTGGTGAGATCGTGACGCAGGATGGGCGCTCAGACAAAGGCATGATCATGGATTTTTCCGACATCAAAGCCCTGGCCAATAAGTATTTGGTTGATGAGTGGGACCATGCTTTTCTGGTTTATGAGAATGACCTGGCGGTTCGACAGTTTCTCGAAAGTCTGCCCAATCATAAAACCGTTGTGCTGAATAAAATTCCTACCGTTGAAAATCTGGCGCAAATTGCTTTTGACAGGCTCAAAGATGTTTTTCAAAAGGAAGTCGGATTGCGCTTGGTCAAAGTCACGCTTTATGAAACGCCCAATTGCTGGGCAGAAGTGAGTGAAGGAGCGTCGGCTTGAGTGACGTGATTTTCATGCGTCAGGCGCTCTCCCAGGCACATAATGCCTGGGCGCTGGGAGAAGTTCCGGTGGGGGCACTGGTGGTGAAGAATGGCGAAGTGATTGCGACGGGTTTCAACCAGCCGATTGGCAGTCAGGATCCCACGGCCCACGCTGAAATCATGGCCTTGCGCGCTGCGGCAACCATACTCGGCAATTATCGCTTGCCGGGGTGTGAGTTATACGTGACGCTGGAGCCCTGTGCGATGTGCGTGGGTGCCATCCTCCACGCGCGTATTGCTCGCGTGATATACGGTGCAGCCGATCCCAAAACCGGCGCTTGCGGCAGCGTGGTGAATCTATTCGATGAAGCCAGATTGAATCATCATGCGGACGTCACCGGTGGTGTGCTGGCGGAAGAGTGTGGCAAGCTGTTGAGAGATTTTTTTGCTGAGCGCAGAGGTGTTCCTTCCACAGCCGACATCATCGTAAAAGAATTGGAGTAAGCCATGAACACTGCTTCAAAGATTGGTGTTGCGATTGTGGCTCCCGGTGGTTATGCACAGGATGCAGCAGCTTACGGCGCTGCGCTGGCGCTGATGGAGAAACAGGGATTCATCATCCACAGTTACTACAATCCTGAAACGAAACATTTTCGATTCAGCGATACGGACGATGTGCGCGCTGAACAATTGCATCGTGCTGCCAGCAATCCTGAAGTACAAGTCGTGATGGCCTTGCGCGGTGGTTACGGCATGTCCCGTCTCTTGCCCTTGCTGGATTTCGATTTTCTGGCGAAAAGCGGAAAGCTGTTTGTTGGCCACAGCGATTTCACAGCATTCCAGTTGGCCTTGCTGGCCAAAACTGGCGCCATGAGTTTTGCGGGCCCCATGATTTGCGATGACTATACCGTTGAGCGGGGGAGTGACGCGACTCGCGCTGATTTTCTGCGCTGCATATCCTCGCCAACGCACACCGTAAGCTGGCCCGGAAAGGGCAACCCGTCGATTTGTGTTTCCGGTCAATTGTGGGGAGGGAATCTTTCCATGTTGACCAGTTTGCTGGGGACACCATGGTTTCCTCAAATTGAGGATGGCATTTTGTTCGTAGAAGACGTCAATGAGCATCCTTATCGCATTGAGCGCATGATGCTACAGTTATTGCGCGCGGGTGTGTTTGAACAGCAAAAAGCATTGGTGCTGGGGGACTTTTCCGGGTATCGCCTCAACGAGTATGACAATGGCTACGACTTTGATGTGATGCTTGACTATTTGCGACAGCACTTGCCCATGCCGGTGCTGACAGGCTTGCCTTTCGGGCATATGAAAGAGAAGGCCACGCTTGCGGTAGGGTGTGACGCGCAACTGGATTCGTTGGGGGAACTGGTTTTATTGGGAATGATGCGTTATCCCGTTTTACAGGAAAAAACATAAGCGACTAAACAAGATTCATCGGGCGGGCATTCGCCGAACGCTCAAGATTCAGTGTTTTTGACGAATGTAATCCTGTGCCACCAGTTCACTCAAGCTTTGTTCATTCAAGCCGAGTGGCGCAATCTCCTGCAACACTTTGTCTGCCGCTCTTTCTCCATCAATTAAAACCAGTAGCGTGCGAAGCTTGGGAGAAAGGTGGTATTTGCGCGTGGTGATTTCCTCGCGCCCTTTTTCTGTTTTTTCGTATATCGGATGGCTCATGGAACTCGCAGTTTCGGTAGCGTGCAGGAAAATCGACTGAAAGAATCCGGTTAGCGGCTCGACATAACACGAGATATCAATCGGGCTAGCAGGGAGTATACTCACGTTAATTTTGATTTAATTGATTTTTATCACATGCAGACACCAGCGATCAAAACAGTTGAATATGAATTTCCGCAAATGGATGCGGGAACCAGTTGCACCGCGCGCGCCTGGGCGCGTGTGCCCGCGCCGCCCACGCCAGAAGAAAAAGCTGCGCTCAAGGCGCGCATCAGGCAGTTGCTGAAAGAGCGCAACGCCGTATTGGTGGCGCACTATTATGTTGACCCGGACGTGCAGGACATGGCTGATGAGACTGGTGGGTGCGTTGCAGATTCACTCGAAATGGCGCGTTTTGGACGCGATCATCCGGCAAAAACCCTGATCATCGCCGGGGTGCGTTTTATGGGCGAAACGGCAAAAATATTAAGCCCCGACAAAACTATTTTGATGCCCGATCTGGATGCAAGCTGTTCACTGGATTTGGGGTGTCCGGCGGAAGAATTCGCGGCGTTTTGCGACGCCCATCCTGACAGAACAGTGGTGGTCTATGCCAATACCAGTGCAGCGGTGAAGGCGCGTGCTGACTGGATGGTGACCTCCTCGATTGGGCTCGATATCGTCCGTCACTTGCACGCGCAAGGAAAGAAAATTCTTTGGGCACCGGACAAACACTTAGGCACGTATATCCAGAGCCAGACAGGTGCCGACATGTTGCTCTGGCAGGGTTCCTGCTTGGTGCACGACGAGTTCAAGGCACTGGAGCTTGAATTGTTAATGAAAGAACACCCGAAAGCCAAAGTGCTGGTACATCCGGAATCACCCGCAGCGGTGATTGCATTGGCCGATATCGTCGGTTCAACGTCTCAAATGGTTACGGCTGCGAAAACGATGGATGCAACTGAATTTATTGTGGCAACCGAAAGCGGGCTTTTCCACAAGATGAAACAGGCAGCGCCCGGCAAGACTTTCATCGAAGCGCCCACCTCTGGTCACGGCGCAACCTGCAAGAGTTGTACGCATTGTCCGTGGATGGCGATGAATGGTTTGGCGAATCTTGCTGCTGTGCTTGAAAAAGGCAATAACGAAATTATTGTTGATCGTGAAGTTGGTAAGAAAGCCGTCACCTGCATTGAACGCATGCTGACTTTTGCGGCGGAACAAAAAGCAAAGCTCAATCAACCCTTTTCCGGTTTGGGGCCAGCATGAGCAGTTTGCTTAATCCTTTCGCACCGTTTGATGCTGTTTTGCAGGCTGCGCTTGAAGAAAATGTGCGCAACGCATTGGCAGAAGATGTGGGAGCAGGCGACCTGACCAGCTTGCTGATACCCCAAGACACGCGCGTCAAAGCTGCGGTGCTCGTTCGTGAAAACGCCGTATTGTGCGGCGCACCCTGGTTTGAAGCGGTGATGAAAGCAGTGGACCAGCGTTTGCAAATCCACTGGTTGCATGCCGAAGGTGCGGAACTGAATGGCAATGTGCAAGTCTGTCTGATGGAAGGCGCTGCACGATCATTGTTGACAGCCGAGCGTACCGCACTCAATTTTCTTCAACTCCTCTCTGGTGTGGCGACCCAAACCAGCAAATTCGTCAAACTGGTTCGCGGTACGAAGGCCGCCATCATGGATACGCGGAAAACCTTTCCTGGTTTGCGGCAGGCAGAGAAATATGCCGTAAGAGTGGGTGGCGGAGCGAATCAACGCATGGCTTTGTATGACGGCATTTTAATCAAAGAAAACCATATCGCCTCTGCGGGCGGCATTACTGCAGCACTCAATGCAGCGCACGTGCTGAATGCGAATGTCCCCGTTCAGATAGAAGTTGAAACGCTGGCGCAACTGCAAGAAGCGCTTTCAGCCAAAGCGCAATCTGTTCTGCTTGACAACTTCTCTATTGAAGATGTGCGCGAGGCTGTCCGAATCACGGCAGGGCAGGCATTGCTGGAAGTGTCGGGTGGCGTCGATATTTACACCGTGCGTGCATTGGCAGAAACTGGAGTGGATCGCATTTCAGTTGGCGCATTAACCAAGGATGTACAGGCAACGGATTATTCATTGCGCCTCATTGCTTAGTTTCGCAAGGTGACAAACAATCTTGTAACAAAGTGAAAGCCTTGCGTCGCTTTATTGGCTTGATGCGTTATTTACTTGTGTGTGACCATTTTTTGGATCACGCTGATTGAAAAATTAACAAAACTCAAACGTGCAGCACGGGTCATCGGCAAAGTGGATGTTTATCCAAACGTCAAGAACGACAAAGGAAGTTTTATGAAATCACGAATCAGGCTCATAGTCATGCAGTTTTTTGCATTGTTTCTGGTTTTTTCGATCGCCAAGGCGCAGCCTGCGCCACTCATTTATGATCGTCCGGCATACTCGCAAGCCGAACTGGAACAGATGCTCGCGCCGGTTGCCCTTTATCCGGATTCGCTCCTTTCGCATGTCTTGATGGCGTCAACTTACCCGACTGAAGTGGTAGAGGCCAGCTACTGGCTGCGCGCGCACCCAGAGTTGAAGGGTGACGATGCCATACGCGCTGCGGAAACGATGCAATGGGATATCAGCGTGAAATCGCTCCTGCCTTTCCCGCATTTGCTGGACACCATGGAATCCCGTTACGAATGGATGCGAAATATGGGAGACGCTTTCCTCGGGCAGCAGGCGCAAGTGATGGATACGATCCAGGTATTACGGCATCGCGCCATGGTTGCGGGACACTTGCGGTCAGACGGGCATGTCAGTGTCATTCAGGAAAATCGCCACATTGCCATCATGCCAGTGCAACCAACCCTGGTTTTTGTCCCTTACTATAATCCGCGCATGGTGTATGGTCGCTGGCCACAACCGGCTTATGCCCCGGTGGTATGGGATCCGTGGCCTGGCTACGTGATCAGAAACCATCAAACCAGTTGGACATGGTCACCCGTTGCAACCGTTGTAACGGCAGGAGTATTGTTTGCCATATTCGACTGGAATCATCATCATGTCTATCACCGTCCGCAGGTAACGTACTGGCAGCGTCATCCGCATTACGACTATCACAAGCGTGTTGGTACCCGTTATCAGTGGCGGCACGATCCGCGCCATCGTCGGGATGTGCCATATCACCATAGCGTTTCTGAACGCCGATATGGTGGACACGCCAGATCGTATAACAAACAAGTTCCCCCACGTCCAACAGTGCGGGAAATTCGTTCGAACCAGCACAGGCCACAGCCCGTGCATCAGCGAAGTATTCGTGATGATGATCATCGCAAACCCATGAGCAGTTCGCCGAAGGTCAATCAACATTACCCTGATGTTCGCAAAAACGATGCGCCTCGCGGTGTTGCGCACGGCGTTCGCCAAACGCAACCTTCAGCGAGTCAACGTCCTAAACAGGAGGCGAGGCGAGGAGAAGATCGTCGTCAGCGCGACAATGATGGCGACGATGATGATGACAGGCGTCGTGACAATGCATCAAAAGAACGTGGCAAGCGCGGCCATGATTCTGATTCACGAGACGATAATCGTCGTCGTTAACGCGGTTGAAAAAGAAAACCCTCTCCGAAGCATGGAGAGGGTTTTTTATGATCTGAACGTGTGAGGCGGATCAGAGAACTTTCGCAATGGCATCGACAACACGGTCGATGTTGCGAGAATTGAGTGCGGCAATGCAGATACGACCGGTATCGATAGCATAGATGGAAAATTCGTCGCGCAGTCTCGCCACCTGCTCCTTCGTCAAACCGGAATACGAGAACATGCCGTTTTGGCGAACAACAAAACTGAAATCCTTGCTCGGGGCTTTTTGCTTCAATTTTTCCACGAACTGATTACGCATGTCGCGGATGCGTACGCGCATGCCGCCAAGTTCATCTTCCCACTGTTTGCGCAAGTCTGGCGTAGTCAGCACTGTGGCCACCGCCAGTCCGCCCTGGGTGGGGGGATTGGAGTAGTTTGTGCGAATGACGCGCTTGAGTTGTGAAAGCGCACGCGCAATATCGTCTCCAGAAGAGCCCACAATGCTCAAGGCACCCACGCGTTCGCCGTACAGTGAGAACGATTTGGAGAATGAATTCGATACGAAAAGCGGCCCTCCCGCTTCAGCAAAACGGCGCACTACGCGTCCGTCCGCCTCAATATTTTCTGAAAAACCTTGGTAAGCCATATCGAGGAAGGGGATCAGTCCGCGCTCCACAATCACCGGGATGACTTGTGCCCATTGATCGTCAGAGAGATCGGCACCCGTCGGGTTGTGGCAGCAAGCATGCAACAGCACAATCGCGCCTTTGGGCATCGTTTTGAGTGCCTTGAGCATCCCTTGAAAATTCACGCCGCGCGTCGCCGTATCGTAATAAGGGTAGGTGTTGACCTTGAACCCGGCTGCTTCAAACAGGGCGCGATGGTTTTCCCAGCTGGGGTCGCTGATCCAAACCTCGGATTGTGGCGAAAAACGCTTGAGAAAGTCAGCGCCGAGCTTTAATGCGCCGGTACCGCCGATGGCTTGAGCGGTTACGACGCGTTTTTCCTTCACCACGGCGCTATCCGCACCGAAAACCAGTTCCTGAACAGCATTATCGTAGGCGGGCAAGCCGTCGATGGGGAGGTAGGTGCGAGGCGCGGCCTTTTGTGCCAGCATGGCTTCAGCCTTGCGGACGCACTCCAGCAAGGGAACCCGGCCATTGTCATCGTAATAAACCCCCACACCAAGGTTTACCTTGTCCGGGTTTTTATCAGCGTTAAAAGCCTCGGTAATGCCTAAAATCGGGTCGCGGGGCGCCATTTCGATGGCGTCAAAAAGGGAGTCAGCAAGCGTTTTGTTCGTCATGATAGGATTCGTTTTTAGCGCAAAGGACGGTCAGCGCAAGACTTGAATAATAGCAAAGGTCCGATGTAAATGGCAGAGTTAACCAGGGTTCAGGGAAAAATCGATGAATCTAAATTTATCGAATTCCCCAATTCTCCGTTCAAATTGTACCAGCCGTTCCCTCCATCCGGCGACCAGCCCGAGGCGATTGAGAAGCTTGTCGAGGGAATTGAGGATGGCTTGTCATTCCAGACGCTCCTGGGTGTTACGGGATCCGGCAAAACCTTCACCATGGCGAACGTGATTGCCCGAACCGGGCGTCCCGCCATTGTTTTTGCCCCCAACAAAACCCTGGCCGCGCAGCTCTATAGCGAATTCCGCGAGTTTTTTCCCGAAAATGCAGTCGAGTACTTCGTCAGTTATTACGATTACTACCAGCCAGAAGCCTACGTGCCCCAGCGCGACCTTTACATCGAAAAAGACTCGTCGATCAACGAGCATATCGAACAGATGCGCCTCTCTTGCACCAAGTCACTGATGGAACGGCGTGACGTGGTGATCGTAGCCACCGTTTCCGCGATATACGGTATCGGCAACCCGGACGAGTATCACCAGATGATTTTGTCGCTGCGTCAGGGCGACAAGGCGGCGCAGCGTGACATCATTGCGCGCCTCATTCAGATGCAATACAAGCGCAATGACGTGGATTTCGACCGCGGCACCTTCCGCGTGCGCGGCGATACCATTGATATTTTTCCGGCGGAACACGCGGAACTCGCCGTGCGTGTTGATCTTTTCGATGACGAAGTCGACAGCCTGCAACTGTTTGATCCGCTTACTGGCAAGGTCAAGCAAAAGATTCAACGCTTCACGTTTTATCCAGGCTCGCATTATGTGACGCCGCGTGCGACGGTATTGCGCGCCATTGAAACCATCAAGGATGAATTGCGCGAGCGGCTCGAATGGCTGCGCAAGGAAAACAAACTCGTGGAGGAGCAACGCCTGGAGCAACGCACGCGTTTTGATCTGGAAATGCTGGATCAAATTGGCTTCACCAAAGGGATCGAAAACTATTCACGCCATCTGAGCGGCGGCAAGCCTGGTGAACCGCCGCCGACACTCGTTGACTACATGCCTAAAGATGCCCTGATGTTCCTTGACGAATCGCATGTGCTGATCGGCCAGCTCAATGGCATGTACAACGGGGATCGTTCTCGCAAGGTGAATCTGGTCGATTATGGTTTTCGTTTGCCGTCCGCGCTGGATAATCGTCCCTTGCGTTTCGATGAGTTTGAAACGCGCATGCGTCAGACGGTTTTTGTCTCGGCCACACCCGCCAATTATGAGGCGCAACATGCCGGACAAGTGGTGGAGCAACTGGTGCGTCCAACGGGCTTGGTAGATCCGGAAATCATCGTGCGACCCGCCAGCACTCAGGTGGATGATCTGATGCATGAAATCCGCAAGCGCGTGAATGCGGATGAACGCGTGCTGGTCACCACGCTGACGAAGCGAATGTCCGAACAGTTGACGGACTTCTTCACCGAGAATGGCATCAAGGTACGTTATCTGCACAGTGACATCGATACCGTCGAGCGCGTTGAAATCCTGCGTGATCTCCGCTTGGGGAAATTTGACGTACTGGTCGGCATCAACCTCTTGCGCGAGGGCCTGGATCTCCCGGAAGTCTCGCTGGTCGCCATTCTGGATGCAGACAAGGAAGGTTTCTTGCGTTCAGAGCGCAGCCTCATTCAAACCATCGGGCGTGCAGCACGCAATTTGCATGGCACGGCGATCCTGTATGCAGACCGCATTACCGACTCAATGAAACGCGCCATCGACGAAACAGAACGCCGTCGTACAAAGCAAATCGCTTTTAACAAATTGCACAACATCACGCCGACCACCATCGTCAAGAGTATTCGTGACATGATCGACATTTACAACGTCGAAGATGCGCGAGAGGTGTTGCAAGTCGCCCAGGAAACAGCGAAATACGAAGCAATGACGGAAAAGCAAATCAGCAAGGAAATCAAGCGACTTGAAAAAGAAATGCATGACCACGCGAAGAACCTGGAATTCGAAGAGGCCGCACTTGCCAGAGACGAATTGAAACGATTGAAGGAAAGGCTTTTCGGCGCGGCAATTCCGGATTACCTCAACACCATCATGAAAAAGTAATGGCCAAACGCATGCCTTCAACTTTTGTTCCGCGTGATATTCCCCAAGCGCTGCGCGAGGCAGTGAACCGAACGCATTCCAGTTGGCATTCAACCTTGCTCGCTGGCCTGGAAGCGGTGGCGGAATCTGATCCAGTTTATCTCCCTGACTTGGTTCGGGATGATTATTTGCCGAACCAAGGACGCATTTTTGCGGCGTTTTCCCAACCGCTCCAGGCCGTACGCCATGTGCTGGTCGGGGAGGGCCCTTATCCACGCGCCGAGAGTGCGAGTGGATTTTGTTTCATGGATGGCGCCGTGCAGGAATTGTGGTCGGAGAAGGGTTTGTCAAAACGCGTCAACCGTGCCACTTCACTGCGCAACTTCATGAAAATGCTGCTGGTGGCAGATGGGCGGCTATCGGTTAGCCAGACAACGGGCGATGCGTTAAGCGGCATTGCACAACAAGCGCAATCCAGCAGCTCCACCATGATTCAAACGCTGGCCGAACTCCAAGATAATTTGCATCGTCACGGTTTTTTACTGCTCAACGCGACACTCGTTTATCGCGCGCACGTGCCGCCTGCAAAAGAATCGCGAGCTTGGGAACCGTTTTTAAAAACCGTTTTCACGTCCTTGGCCGAGCATGCGGGGCAAGCAAAGCAAGCCTTGCCGCAACTCGTGCTGTGGGGGAAAATCGCCGAACGTCTCAGTGTCATGCCCGAAGCCGCGTCCTTTCCTCAAGATGTTTCGGAACACCCCTATAACCTCTCGTTTATAGCCAATCCACAGATGCAGCGCTTGTTCGCGCCCATGACCTTGCTCAACAAAACGATGTAAAACCTACACATTCGGTCTTACTTCGGACATTGACATTGCAATATCAGTTGTTGCTGTGTAGTATCAGATCAGCTACGGCGCAGTGTTGTTGTTATCTTTTCAATCAAAGCCTAACCTTAGACTCGTCACATGCAATTTTCTGTCTATCAAGAAAGCCGGATCGGTGCACGTAAAATCAATCAAGATCGAATGGGGTACATATTCACCCGCGATGCGCTATTGTTGTTGCTCGCCGACGGAATGGGCGGACATCTACGTGGCGAAATGGCAGCGACGATTGCGATGCAAACCATCGGCACCATGTTCCAGCAACAGGCCACGCCAACCATCAAGCGACCGGAACGCTTTCTGGAAGATTGTTTTTATGCGGCGCACCGCGAAATTCACCGGTATGCTGAGCTGCACAAACTGCCTGAAACGCCGCGCACCACCATTGTGGCGTGCCTGATTCAGCACAATGAAGCCATTTGGGCGCATTGTGGCGATTCGCGTCTTTACTGGATTCGCAAAGGTCAGGTGCTGACGCGTACGCAGGATCATTCGCGCATTGCTTCGCTGGTATCCCAAGGCAAAGTTAGTGCAAATGAACGAGAGTCCCATCCAGAGCGTCACAAACTCTTCAATTGCCTGGGTTCGAGCAATGCGCCCATCGTGGAAACCTCCCGCCGAGCATCGCTGATGCCGGGTGATGTGATCTTTTTATGTTCCGATGGTTTGTGGTCCGTCATACCGGATCATCTGATCGCCCGTAAATTTACGGATAACACCATCGTGCGCGTCGTGCCGGAATTACTCAACAAAGCCATTTCCGTTGCAGGGATCAACAGCGACAACGCGACAGCCTTGGCGGTGATGTGGCTGGGCTCAAACAGCCTGAAAGACGACTCCACCATTTCGACAAACACCCTGCAAGTGGGCGAAGTGACGTCCATGATTCAAACAGAACCGAACGATGGCGGTGGTGTTATTGGCGGAACCGTGGACGACAAGGAAATCGAAAAGGCCATCGAAGAAATTCGCAACGCGATTTATCAAACTAACCGTCTCCAATTCCCGAAAGAATGATGCGCATGACGACCATTGCACGACACGAGGGGCGGGCTCACGATGCTTTGCGCGCTATCACGCTCACGCGCCATTTCACCAAGCATGCAGAAGGCTCTGTGTTGGCTGCATTCGGTGACACACGAGTGATATGCACCGCCAGCATTGCCGAAAACGTTCCCGGATTTTTGAAAGGAAAAGGGCAGGGGTGGATGACTGCTGAATACGGCATGTTGCCCCGATCCACGCACACACGCATGGATCGCGAAGCTGCGCGCGGACGGCAATCCGGCAGAACGCAGGAAATTCAGCGTCTCATTGGACGCTCCTTGCGAGCAGCTTTTGACTTGAACGCCATTGGTGAACGCACCTTGCATCTCGATTGCGACGTCATCCAGGCGGACGGTGGCACACGCACCGCCGCGATTACCGGTGCGATGGTCGCGGCATACGATGCCTTTTCCCAACTGGTGCTGCACAAGCATCTTCCTGCTATCCCGTTAAAACATTTTGTTGCGGCGATTTCTGTAGGGGTGTATCAAGGTGTGCCGGTGCTGGATCTGGATTACACCGAAGATTCCAACTGCGACACCGACATGAACGTCGTCATGACGGATGCGGGCAACTTCATCGAAGTGCAGGGCACAGCGGAAGGCGAAGCCTTTGATCGCGTCACAATGAACCGTTTGCTCGATCTCGCACAAAAAGGCATCGCGGAACTCATCAGGATTCAAAAAGCGGCGCTCGGTCTTCCGGTCAAATAGGCACGACCCAGCATGACCCGAAAAATCGTTGTCGCTTCCAACAATGCTGGCAAGCTGAAAGAGTTTGGCGAGATGTTTTCGCCGCTTGGGGTCACGGTGCATGCACAGTCCGAATACGGCGTGCCTGAAGCGGAGGAACCTTTCCTCACATTTATCGAAAACGCGTTGACCAAAGCACGTCATGCTTCCCGCATAACGGGCTTGCCAGCGATGGCAGACGATTCCGGCATTTGCGTGGATGCGCTGGGTGGCGCGCCGGGTGTGCAATCGGCGCGTTATGCGGGGGAACCCAAATCCGATGATCGCAACAATCAAAAACTGATTGCGGATTTGGCTGCAAGCCCGAATAAATCGGCAAGTTACTATTGCGTGCTGGTGTATGTGCGCCACGCGGACGATCCGCAACCGGTGATTGCCGAAGGAAGCTGGCGGGGTGAAATCATCGACACCCCGCGCGGCAACAACGGTTTTGGTTACGACCCTTACTTTCTGATCCCTGCCTTGGGCAAAACGGCTGCTGAACTGTCGCCCGATGAAAAAAACAGACTCTCGCATCGCGGACAAGCTTTGCGTGTACTGATCGACAAATTGCGTTAACATCCCCTCCCCCTGACAGGGGGAAGGTACAATCAAGTCAGCAAACTTACATGATTTTGTGATTCTCAATGCTACCGCTTCAACTCACCACTTTGCCGCCGCTATCCTTATACATCCACTTCCCCTGGTGCGTGCAAAAGTGTCCTTATTGCGACTTCAATTCCCACGCAGCACAAAACCCCATTCCGGAAGACACATATCTCGATGCACTGCGTGCCGATCTGGAAACCGCTTTGCCAGACATCTGGGGGCGCAAGGTGCACACCGTTTTCATTGGCGGTGGCACCCCCAGCCTGCTTTCTGCGGCGGGTCTGGATCGTCTGCTCTCAGATGTGCGCGCTTTGCTACCACTGGAGGCTGGCGCAGAAATCACGATGGAAGCCAATCCCGGCACGGTCGAATCGGCGAAGTTCAAGTCCTTTCGTGAGAGTGGCATCAACCGGCTATCCATCGGCATACAAAGCTTTAACAGCACGCATTTGAAATTGATCGGCCGCATTCACGATGACAATGAAGCGAAACGGGCAGTGGAGATGGCACATCAACACTTCGATAATTTCAATCTCGATGTGATGTATGCCTTGCCATCGCAAACGCTCGCGCAGGCACAGCACGACATCGAAACGGCCATCCGTTTTTCACCGCCGCATCTGTCGCTCTATCATTTAACGATGGAACCCAACACGGTGTTTGCGAAATATCCGCCAGTTTTACCCGATGATGAAACTAGTGCGGACATGCAAGACATGATCGAATCGCTCACCGCAGGCGCTGGTTACCAGCATTATGAGGTGTCGGCGTATGCACAACCCGGACGCCAGTGCCGGCACAATCTCAATTACTGGCTGTTTGGCGATTACCTCGGCATCGGCGCAGGCGCGCATTCAAAGATTTCTTTTCCGAATCGCATCGTCCGCGAAGCGCGTTATCCTCAGCCGCAAACCTATATCGAACACGCTTTGCAACGGCGGCCTGTGCACGAACGCCACGAAGTCACTCGGAAAGCATTGGGGTTTGAATTCATGCTCAACGCGCTGCGTCTGACAGACGGTTTCCCACCGTATCTGTATGGGGAACGAACAGGGACATCCATCACTGAAATCGAGTCAACTTTGAAACAAGCGGAAGCAAAAGGCTTGCTGTACCGCGATCATGCCATCATCAAGCCGACGGCACTGGGCTGCCGGTTTCTCACGGATTTGCAGGAGATGTTTTTGGTGGAATAAAGCTGAGGTGGGTGAAGCTGGCGGAAGAGGTGAGATTCGAACTCACGAAGGGCTCTCACCCTCGCCGGTTTTCAAGACCGGTGCATTCAACCACTCTGCCACTCTTCCGGAACACGGCATTATACATAAGGAAATGCCTTTTTTCATGGGTTCACATTTGCTGGTAGTGGTTCAGTTTGAATCTTTTTTGTTACACATTCGTATCCATCATCATAACCACTTCTTCTAAGTCCCAAACGTGGTCTGAAATGCCTGCTTCCATAGCTGGGGTGACCCGCAAAGTCTTATGAATCCTGCAAAAGTTATAGTACATAAAGTGCAGGCTTATGGCGTGCATATGGTTTTCCAGCTTCTTACTGAATGCGTTGGTTAGGCGGGTAAAGCGGCGCATGCCCATCCTCATGGTCAGGTTAGCCCGTTCGACATAGCTTGTCGAAATGCAGGCTTCTTCTGGCTTGCCGTTGATCTTCTTGACATCAAATCCGGTGCATTCTGCGGGGCTGTAGCGCCTCTGCGCATCCTCTGGAATCCCTGTATTGCCGTACAGCTTGATAAGCATGGCATAGTCAATGTCGCCTGCAAAATGGTTCTCTACTGCCTGCATATAGACTTTGTGGCCGTCTGTGGTGAGTTGAATTCGATTTGCAAGGCGTGACGCCAAATCGCCGATAAATGCGTTTGCGGATACCGCATCGCGTGTTCCTACATGCCAGCAAGGAATCAGTTTTGTATCGGCATCAATTGCCGTCCAGGTGTACACGTCGCCATAGCCTAATACGCCCTGTAATTCATCCGGCACGTTCTTTTCTTTCATACCGACAAACGACCAGATTTCATCGCATTGCATCTTTCGGCATTTCAGGCCGCGCATGACGCGATCTTGATAGGCAGAGCAGGCACAACCAACATCGGCCAGCAGCTTGAGAACTGTGTTTTTGGCAGCGCCACTCATACGGCAGGTCGAATTGATGCCATTTCCCTCGACTAGCATTGCCAGTATTTGCGCCCGTTTCTTGGTATCCAGTTTGTTCATTCTGCCACCCTCAAGCATTTAGTTCTTTATGGTATTGTACGCTGAAACATAATAAATGCAAGCATAAATCCAGCCAAATGCTTGCATTTTCGTTTGTGAGTACTTAAAATGCAAGCACAACTTTCTAAAAGGATGCTTGCATGGGAAACTCTGAAAAAGATGAAAGCAAGGCAAAAGGCGGTGTGGCAAGGGCTAATGCATTAACACCGGAACAACGCAGAAAAATTGCAGAAAAGGCGGCGGTCGCAAGATGGGGTACAAAATTACCAATAGCGACACACAAGGGTAATTTTAATAAAGAGTTTGGGTCTAATGTTGAGTGCTATGTATTGAATGACACAGCAAAAACTGCTGTTATCAGCCAACGTGGCATGGGGGCGGCTCTTGGCTATACAGAGGGTGGAAGTAGATTTTCTACATTCATCAAAGGTAAAACAATCTCTGAATACATCGGGCAAGAACTAGCTGAAAAAATTGAAAATCCCCTTATTTTTCAAAGCCTTCGCGCGGGCGAGAACGCTCCAGCTCAATCAAAAGTTTACGGGTACGATGTATCAATTTTGATTGATATTTGCCACTCGATTGTTAGGGCGGAAAATGATGGAAAGCTAAAATCAAATCAAGAGAAACTTGCGAAGCAGGCGCGTATTATTTTGGGGGCTTCTGCCAAAGCTGGTATTAAAGGGCTTGTCTATGCGCTAGCTGGATATAACCCGACCGTCGAAGAAGTTATTTCTGCCTTTAAGGCATATGTCATTGAAGAGGCAAAAAAATACGAAAAAGAATTCCCAACAGAGTTATATGTCGAGTGGCAACGACTATATAAGATTACGCCACCCCAAAGGGGAAAGAACTGGAAAGAAATGCATTTAACAGTTGACCACATTTATGCGCCGCTCGCTAAAAGTAACGGGAAATTACTTGAATTACTGCGTCAGGCAAAAACATCGAGTGGCGACCGTAACAAAAAATTATTTCAATTCCTAAATGAAATTGGTGCGCGGGCTTTGAGAATGCAGCTTGGCAGGGTCTTAGAAATGGCTGAGTCTTCTAAGGATAAAGCTACCTATGAGACAAAGATCGCGGAAAGGTTCGGAGGCCAGTTGTCACTGGACATCCCTACTTACCCCATCTCTTAGCCGCAGCTTTTTTAGCAATCTCTGACCGCTGCTCGGCTGTCAGCTTGCTTGCCCTAGCCTTGCCGCCTTTTAAACCCCCACGCCGTCCTGATTCCTGGGCGGCGCTTTCTTTTTCTGGCACGGCCTCGCCCGTCGCCTGCTGAACGACTGCGAAAGCGGTTTGATTGAGGTCTTTGCGACCCTTTGAAGGTGATTTAGCCATGCGGGGAAATTATCACAATGAAGTGTACATGTACACCAACTTGTAACAGGCTAAAATTCAAAGTGAACCACTACCCATTTGCTTGACGTTGCGACAAGGCTCAACCCGTCAGGGCAATCGCAATTGGCGTTGTAAACGCCGCCACAATGGTGGACAACACCATGCTCGACGCCACAGCGCCTTTCATGGTTTTGAACTGTTCCGCCATCAGATACACGTTCACCGCAACCGAAATCGACGCCAGCATCACGATGGCTTGCGTCTCCATTTTCGGCAAACCAATCGCGCGCGCCAGCACATAAACCACCACGGGTTGCACGGCGAGTTTGAGCGTGGTGATGGCGACGCTATGCTGCCAGCCTTCCCGAATGCTGTACTCGGCCAGCCCCATCCCCAACACGATCAGCGCCAATGGCGCTGCCGCTTGCGCGGTCATTTCCAGCGGCGTTTTCAAGAAAACGGGCAGGGTGATGCCGGTGAAATCCCAGGCCAGCCCCAACAGAATCGATGCGACCACCGGATTTGTCAGCACATTCTTGGTCGTTTTTGCAAATCCCTTGACGGAAAGATTACCGTGCAATGCCCATTCAGTTGAAACAGTCACCAGTGTCCACAGCAAGAGCGCGTTGAACGCGATGATCAAGGCCACCGGCGGCAAGGCTTGTTCGCCCAGCGTCATTTTAGTGAGCGGGATGCCGAGGAAAACGTTATTCGAATAGATGCCACCCAGCGCAAACACCGATTGCGCAACCCCATCAAGCTTGAAAAATTTCCACGCCACGATCCGACCAACGATGAAGACGATGACGCAACTGCCAAAGAAAGCGAAGAGCAGGCGCACGTCGACGGGCGGCAAGCTGGAAAAGCGGCTCATGGTATTGAAGAGCAGCGCCGGTACTGCAACATAAAAAACGAATTTGGAAAGCGCGCTTGCCACGTCTTTCGGCCACTTGCCGATCTTCATCAGCAGATAGCCGACTAACACCAGCAAAAAGAGTGCTGAGGAAAGGGTGATGTGGTGGAGGACGGTGGAAAACACGACAATGCTTTATGGTGACCAATTCGGTATTCTACTTCAAGCAGTGTTTTGGCTAAAGCTGCGTCTGCGTCACCGACCGTCTGAACCGCGCCATCGCTGCAAGGAAAAATAGGGTACCGATGCCAATGATCGCAAGGAAGTGCGGCCAGACGGTGCTGAATCCTGCGCCGCGATAGAGAATGTCTTGCGCCAGTTTTACAAAGTAGGTGGTCGGGGTTCCAGACATAATCCACTGCACGATTTCAGGCATGCTTTCTCTCGGGGTGACGCCGCCCGTGAGCAACTTGAGCGGGATGATGGTGAGAATCATCAAGAGTCCAAGCTGCGGCATGGAGCGGGCAAGGGTGCCGAGAAAAATGCCGATGGAGGCTGCCGAAAAGAGATACAGGGCAGCGCCGCATAAAAACAGTGGCACGGATCCGGCAATCGGCACTTGCAAAATGGTGCGGATGATCAGCATGAGGCCAACGCTGGCTGCCAGCAAGACGACGACACCGTTCGCCCAGATTTTGGCCATCATGATTTCAAACGGCGTGAGCGGCATGACGAGCAAGTGTTCCAGCGTGCCGTGTTCGCGTTCACGGATGACGGCTGCACCGACGAGAATGATGGTGAGCATGGTGACGTTGCCAACGACTTCCATGACGCCGCCGAACCAGAAGCCGGTGAGATTGGGATTGAAGCGCACACGCGTGGCGAGCTGTATCGGCGGATCCGTCGATTCTCGCTTGCCGGTGAGATATTCGTTGAGTTCCTGGCTGAAGATGTTCTGGATGTAGCTCGCGCCGATGAAAGATTGACTCATCACGGTGGCATCAATGTTCACTTGAATCGCCGGGCGACGGCCCGCTTCCAGATCACGCTGGAAATTGGCGGGGATGACGATGCCGAATGAGTAGTACCCGTGATCCATTTCGCTGTCCATTTTCGCTATCGTCACACTCTCCGGCGTCTTGAAATAAGGTGGCGTCAGGGCACCTATCAAGCGTTGCGAAAGCGGAGATCGATCTTCATCGACCACGGCCACCGGGGCATTGCGTAATTCTTGCGAAACGCCCATGGCTGCCGAGTAAACCGCACCGGTAAAGGCCCAGCAAATCAGAAAAAGCATGACTTTGTCAGCCCACAGGCTGTGGAGTTCTTTGACGCCGAGTCTGAATATGTTGGAAAACGTGGTTTTCATCTGGCGCTCATTTCTCTTGCTTCGGCAGTAGCGCCACCGAGATGCCCGTAAGGATCGGAATGAACAAGGCCAGCGCCATGAAGGGCGACAGCAAATCCATAAAACCGAGCGCTTTGGTATATGTGCCCCGGCAGATGATCAGGTAATAGGTCGCGGGAAAGCCTTGGCCGATCCAGTACGCCATGCCTTTGAGCGAAGCGGTCGGTGTCGTCAAACCGGAAAACTGCACTGCCGGGAGCATGGTGAGAATGGCTGTGCCGAACAAGGCTGCAATCTGCGTGCGCGTGAAGGTTGAAATCAACAGTCCCAAGCCTGTCGTAGTGGTGACGTAGAGCAGTGCGCCGAACGTTAGTGCGAACAGACTGCCTTTGATGGGGACGTCAAAAAGCCAGACGGATTCAATGACAAGAAAACAGAAGCTGATCATTGAAAGAAAGATGTAGGGCAATTGCTTGCCCAACAAAAATTCTAGCCGTGTGACGGGCGTGACGTAAAGATTGGTGATGGAACCGAGTTCCTTTTCACGCACCACGCCGAGCGCCATCAGGATGGCGGGAATAAACACAAGCAGCAGCGGAATCACGGCGGGCACCATCGCATAAATGCTGCGGAAATCCTGGTTGTATCGGTAGCGCAGTGCGATCTGTGTCGGATGCATGTGCGGTCGCGTGCCGGTTGCTTCGGTTACCAGATCAGAAATGTATTGGGCGTGTATGCCGCGCACGTATCCGAGGGTGGTTTCACCGCGAAACGGCATCGCACCATCGATCCAGGCCGCAATTTCTGGTTTGCGGCTCTGTCGCAAATCGCGTCCGAAATTAGGCGGAATTTCCAATGCAACTGTCAGTTCGCCGGAATGCATGCGCGCTTCCAGTTCTGCTGTGGAATGAATCGGTTTTTGCTGGATGAAGTAACGTGAACCGGCGATGTTTTGAATGTAGGCACGCGATTCCGGCGATTGATCCTGATCGAAAACGGCAAAGCGCAAATCCTGCACATCCATCGAAATGCCGAAACCCAGGACGAACATCAGCAAGAGTGAACCCAGCAAGGCAAAGGCCAGCCGAATCGGATCGCGTCGTAATTCGAGCGTCTCGCGGTAAGCATAAGCGAGTAAACGCCCAAAGCTGAAAGCTTTGAAAGCGATGGCCTTGCCGACGGGCTCGCTCGCTTCCAGTTGCGGTTGCTCAGCCTTGCCTGCCGATTCTTCCAGATAGATGATGAAGGCATCTTCCAGGGTGCTGACGTTTTTAGCAGCTTTCAGGGCATCGGGAGTATCGCTTGCCAGCACGATGCCGGCATGCATGAGCGAAATCCGGTCGCAGCGCTCGGCTTCATTCATGAAGTGCGTGGAAATGAATATGGTCACGCCTTGTTCGCGTGAAAGCGCGATCAGCAATTCCCAGAACTGATCGCGGGCGACGGGATCAACGCCGGAAGTAGGTTCGTCAAGAATCAGCAGTTTGGGTTCATGCACCACCGCCACAGCGAGCGACAGCCTTTGCCGAATGCCGAGCGGGAGGTTAGCGGCGGCCATGTCCGCATAGGGGCGCAAGCCGAAGCGCTCCGTGAGCGCGGTAATGCGTTGCTGCATTTTTTCCGCAGGTAGATGAAAGAGGCGCGCATGCAGCTCAAGATTCTGTGCGGTAGTGAGTTCGCCGTATAGCGAAAAGGATTGCGACATGTAGCCGACTTGCTTGCGGGTGTCGAGGTTGTTGGTATCGACGGTTTGTCCAAAGAGGCGAGAAACGCCTTCAGTGGGTGGTAAGAGCCCCGTGAGCATTTTCATGGTGGTGGTCTTGCCGCAACCATTGGAGCCAAGAAAGCCAAAAATCTCGCCGCGTGCAATCTGGAAGCTGACTTTATCAACTGCGGTGAAATCACCAAAACGTTGTGTGAGATTTTCCGCTTCAATCGCCCAGTCATGATCGCCAGTGGTGCGTGGCGGAATGATCAATTCACGATGTTCACTGCGCGCTGATTCTGGCAGCAGCCGGATAAAAGCGTCCTCCAGCGTCGCTGCGCCGGATTGCGTTTTGAGGTCGGTCGGCGTGCCCGCGCCAATGACTTTGCCTGCATTCATCGCAATCAACCAGTCGAAGCGCTCCGCTTCTTCCATGTAGGCGGTGGAAACGATCACGCTCATGCCTTGACGATGCGCGCGGATGACATCAATCAATTCCCAGAACTGCCGACGCGACAGCGGATCGACGCCGGTGGTGGGTTCGTCCAGAATCAGCAAATCTGGATCGTGAATCAGCGCACAGCACAGGCCGAGTTTTTGTTTCATTCCGCCGGAGAGTTTGGCCGCAAGCCGATCTTGAAAAGGCGCAAGGCCGGTAGCCTGAGTGAGCTGATCAATGCGGCGCTTGCGTTCGGCGCGATCTTGTCCGAACAAACGTCCGAAAAAATCGAGGTTCTCAAAAACGGAGAGCGTCGGGTAAAGATTTTTCCCCAGACCTTGCGGCATGTAGGCGATGCGCGGTTGCAAGCGGTTGCGTGTGCGGCGATTGCCAATGTCATCGCCGAGCACTTCAACGCGCCCTGTCTGAAGCTTGCGCGCACCGGCAACCAGGGAGAGCAAGGAAGATTTCCCGACCCCGTCGGGGCCGATGAGCGCGACCATGCATCCGGCGGGCAAGTCCAGTGTGATGTCATCCAGCGCAGCTACCGTGCCGTAGCGCAGGCTGACGTCCTGCAAACGGGCAACGGTGGTCATGGCTTACCTCGACGGCAGGGTGGCGGGCCAGACGGCGTCAGGAGCGGTTTGCACGTAAGCGATGCCGGGCATGCCGGGTTTGGCCATGTCAGCGTGTTGCTTGAGCCAGTCGAGATCCACTTTCACCTTGATGCGGAACATCAGCTTTTCTCGCTCATTGCGGGTTTCCACTTCCTTGGGGGTGAATTGCGAGCGGGGTGCCACAAAAACCACTTTGGCCGGGATCGGAGTGTCGGGGAGGGCGTCCAGCACGATTTTCGCGGGACTGTTCAGTGCGACTTTGCCCGCCTCTTCGGTCGGCAAATAAATCGACATGTATACATCACTCAAATCCAGCAGCGTGAAAACCTTGCCGCCTGCCGCAAGCACTTCGCCGGGTTCGGCCAGGCGGTAGAGGACACGACCCGCAATCGGGGCGCGCAGGCTGGTGTCTTTGACGTTGACGCGCAAAACATCAGCGCGTGACTGGGCTTCACTGACCTTGTTGCGCGCTGCAGCTAGGGTGGCATTGGCGGTTTGCAAGGCGCTGATATCACGGTCGAGCCGGTCGCCGCTGATGAACCCTTTTTTAATCAATTCACGCGTGCGATCCAGCGATACTTTCGCCAATTTTTGTTGGCTGATTGCGCCATCGACACCATCGCGCGCCTGCATGACGGCTGCCTCTGCCGCGTTGAGTTGCGCGGCAAGATCTTCGGCATCCAGTTTTGCTGCAATCTGGTTAGCCGCCAGATTATCGCCTTCTCTCGCCTGCACCTCGGCCAAGCGCCCCGCGACTTTGGTGGCAATGTCGGCTTCCGTCGCTTCCAAGCGACCATTGCCATAGGTCAGCCCCGGAAGTTGAACTGGTGGACGGAGGAAATACCGGGCAGTCAGCCCTGCTAGCAGCAGGATCACCAGGCCGACGATCACATTTCGCCTCAATTTGGGGGAGGACATCCGGGAACTCCTTGCATTACGCTGTGGAAAAATTATAGACCCGAATGGATCAGAGGGAACAATCTTTCTCGCCTGATCATCCTGCAAGGCTTGCGTTTGGGTAAGGCTATCTTGAAAAAAACTTGGGGCCCTCCCGGGCCCCCTACCTTTCACCTGCTACTTAAGCAGGCATTTAACCAAGCGTGCTGATTTTGCCTGGTGCCGTTCCTTGTGTTATCTGCCTCAGCAAGGATTCAATGGCGATTTGCTTGCCGCTGAATGATGGGGTAGACAGGAACATGTTGAGTGCGTCGTGTGTTGCTGTAGGTGCTTTCTCGTTTCCTTCCGGTTGAACATCTGGGTGTGAAGCTGCACGTAGTGCGTTGAAGTGGGATTCAGCAATTTTGTTGATCATGAGACTACTCCGATAATGTTTGTTAAGGTTCTTGACGAGTGGATAACTGTTTCAGATACCTTCTTGCTTGTGGCATTACTCGGTTCGAGGATGGGCTTTCGCTGAACATCCGTCTTTCTTTGATTTGCTTGGCTGATGCGTTTCTCCCATGAGTGAATGAAGTATTTTCTATCCATCCTTACTAATAGTATGTTCTATCCTTCAGAGATCAAGGGCGTTGAGAATTCTCAAAGGAAATATTTTTAACGCATTGAGAAAAAACAGATTTTTTGCGGCCTGGCATTTTTTCAAATCGATTTTTGTTGATGAATTGATGCGCGATTTGCGCAGCGGTGACCCCAAACGCTAGTATTGAGATGGATTTCCATCACTCATTCATGATTTGCTTCGTTTCTCGTATGACAGATAATGGGGTTGCCCAACGACTTCCTTTTGACGGATGACCATGAACATTCAACCGAACGTATTGATCGTCGACGATGACGATGAGATTCGTGAGCTTTTATGCAACTATTTGCATGATTTTGGTTTCGAGACGACAGGGGTAGCAAACGGTGTTGCCATGCGCGCGGCAATGGCCACGCAAACATTCGACATCCTCATACTCGATTTGATGCTCCCAGGCGAAGATGGCTTGTCCATATGCCGTTATTTGCGGGCAACACTGAATATCCCCATCATCATGCTGACGGCGCGCGGAGATGCGGCAGACAGAGTGGTTGGCCTGGAGCTTGGTGCAGACGATTACATCATTAAGCCGTTTGATACCCGAGAATTGGTTGCTCGAATACATTCCGTGCTTCGTCGCAGCCAAACCAGACACGAAATCCTTGGGGGAGAGAGATTGAGCGAAGACAGGATTGTCTTTGATGGCTGGACGCTTAATCGCACCATGCGTCAGTTGACCAGTCCGCAACAAATGGTCGTGCCGCTATCCAACGCTGAATTCCGACTACTTTGGGCCTTTGTCGAGCGTCCGCGTCGTGTTTTGAGCCGCGATCAGCTTATGGATGCCGCACGCGGCGATTTGAATGCTTTTGACCGCAGCATCGATTTGCTTGTTTCAAGGTTGCGCCAAAAGATGAAAGAAGATCCGAAGCGTCCCAAATTGCTCAAAACCATTCGTGGAGAAGGCTACCTGTTCGACGCGAGGGTGGAGCGCTGAAAGCCGAATCATGAAAAGATTTTTCAGGGACACCATATTTTTTCGGCTGTTTGCCCTTGTCTTTGCAGCGCTTATCATCAGCCACCTCGCTACAATTGCCTTGGTGGCTGTTTCTTTTCGGGGCGGGGGAGAGCGGCTGCATGGATCGGCTGCCATGGTAGGCATGCGACCGCCGCCACCGCCACACCTTATTTTTTCAGATCGCTCTCCGCCGCTCTCGCCACATGAAGGCGATTTCGCCCCACCTCCTTTTTTTCCGCCCGGCTTATGGATTGGGTTGGCGACACAATTTTTTGCGCTCATGCTGGCAGCATGGTTTGGTGCCAAAGTTTTGGTTCGTCCCATCCAGCGTTTGGCCAAGGCTGCAGCACGGCTCGGAACAACGCTGAATAGCCCGATGATCGAGGAAGCTGGGCCACTCGAGGCGCGTCGGGCTGCGCGGGTATTCAACCAGATGCAGGAACGCATTCGGTCGCAAATTGAAGAGCGGGCACGTTTCCTCGCCGCCGTCTCACATGACTTGCGCACGCCGCTGACGAGGATGAAATTGCGAATGGAGCGTCCCGACGAAAAGATTCAACGAGACAGGCTTTTGGCGGACATCGAAGAAATGTCTGCCATGCTCAATGCCACACTCGAATATTTCCGTGGCGCAGCATCGCTTGAAAGGCCGCAGTTACTCGATGTGCAGGCGCTAGTGGATTCGATGGCCGAGAATGCGACCGAAAGCGGCCACGAAGTAAGCGTTTTAGGTACGGCAGCTGCGGTGGTGACCCTTCCTATGGCTTTACGGCGCTGTCTGTTAAATCTTCTTGAGAATGCATTGCGCTATGGAGAAAGTGCTCAAATATCCTTGATGGATTCGCCTGAAAATCTCGTCATCGACATACGCGACAAAGGACCTGGGATTCCGTTCGACAAACTGAATGCCGTGTTCGAACCGTTTGTGCGCCTTGAAACATCGCGCAATAAGGCAACCGGCGGAGTCGGATTAGGGCTGGCCATCGCAAAGGAAGCAGCAAGCCAGTGTGGCGGTCAACTGATCCTGAAAAATATTGAGGGCGGCGGACTGAGCGCGTCGATCACGCTTTCGCGTCGTCATGAAGATTGATCTATCGCAAAAAAACGTCCTGGAATCGTCTCTATTTCAATCCTCACACAAACCGCACATACCCCAGATAAATTCGCTTGCAATCCTGTAAGTCCAAAATACTTTTCAGGGAGGCGAGCATGTCTAGCGCAATCAGCAGTTTAAGCAGCACTTCGTGGGTGAGCAGCCTGTTCACCAAGATTGACACCAAGAATCAAGGCTATATCGACAAGTCGGAACTGCAAACGGCGCTGTCGCAGCTTTCATCTGACGACAGCAGCACGTCGGTCGATACCGTTTTCAGCAAACTGGATGTCGACAGCGACGGTAAAATCACCGAGCAGGAATTGTCGGATGGCATTCAGAAGCTGGCAGAAGCCTTGGACAATCAGTACAACCAATCCCGCGTCGGTCCGCCTCCGCCCCCGGCATCTCAGGATGAAGGATTTACCAAGGAAGATCTGACCAGTATGATTGAAGAGATCGGGGACTCGGATACCAAGCGAACCTCCTTGATGCAAAGCATCGTTGAAAATTTCGAGACTGCCGATACAGATGGAGATGGGAAGGTATCGCACGCCGAGGCAATGACCTACGATCAATCCGTTAACGGGACGAGCAGTGCGTCTGAAGCGGGTTCAATGATGCCACCGGCAGCACCTTCCAATGTGCAGTCAAGTGATGACAGCACTAGCTACGAAGCCGCTGATGCCAACCAGGATGGCACCGTCACACTGGATGAGTTGATCGCTTACCAAAACGAAAATCAGGTCAATTCGAATTCGGAAGAGATGAACGTGGTAAAAATCATGCTTCAGTTAATGGAAGCCTACGGTTTGACGTCCGCCGCATCTTCACAAGCATCGACCAGCGCTTCCCTCTCTGTGATCGCCTGATTGTGAGGCATAAAAACGGGGCAAGCGATGAGCAAGGATCGCTGCCCCGTTTTTCTACTGCCTCACTCAAAGTGGTAGAGTCACGAACTGGTTGTCGTCCAGGCTCTGTGGACGACGTGCTTGAATCGCTGACTGTGTGCCAACATGCAGAAAACCCCTTCCTTGTTATACGTCCTTGAAGGCCAGATCGGGCTTGACCCGGAACTGTCGCGCTGCAATCAATGCGTTCACGTGGAATACATTTACTTTACCGGGATCGTTTGTCACGCCAGCCAGCCGCGTGTGACGGGGAATGGGCAATGCCTGGAATTTCAAGCCGCAGAAGCCGAAAAAACCATCCGGAAATAAAAAATACCGCAAGCAAATCAATTGCTTGCGGCGGATATTGAATGTTGCATAAAGTCTTTTGTGTGATGGTTTTTTGCACTATTCGCTTGCGGGTGGGGAGTATGCGCCCGCAAGCAAAGGGCTTATTTTCGATAGATGCGCATCTCTTCTTTTGTCTTTTCTGAAGAAGCGCCATCCTTGTCGGTGGTCTTTTCGCTTTCAGTGACCCGGTACACTTTCAGTGTTTTGGGATCACCGTCAGAAAACGAACCAGAAGTCGCTGTTCCAGGTTTGGGCTCGACAATGATGCCGTCAGCACCCGGTTTAGGGAGTTGCTCCATCAGTTTCTTTCTGGCGTCTGCCCCAAAACTTGTGAGCATTTCGCGCTTGGCGCGGGCAATGTCGGGAACATGTTTGACATGTGCCTTGCCCAAATACGCGTCAGAACCTGAACCCGATGCGTTAAAAGAAGCGACGACAGCCTGGGTATCCGTGTTCACCATCGTGAATTCCACGGTCAGGTTCATTTCGAATTTGTTGTTGTAATCCGAGGTTCCCTGGATGGCTTCCTGAGTCTCACGAACCGAAGCATCGACGACACTGGGGATCATGACGTATTGTGCATTACCGAAATCGCCCGCAGAAATGCGCTCATTCACCGTCGTCAGTTCGCCAGCCGCCATTTTTTTGGCCATCATGCCTTTGGGGCGGATGACGGTATATCCAGCATTCCGCAAGGCGCTGCGGACATCCACCATCAAACCTTTGATCTCTTTATAGGACACCCTGGTCTTGTGCCCATATTGTTTGGAGTAAGAGGATTCTGACAGTGAGCTTTCATCTGAGGTGCCTCCCATACCTCCCTCAGCCCCCGGCGCAGCGACACCCGGCGGCCTTTTTTTACTGTAAGACGATTTGCCAGCTTGCTTTTCGTCGTAAAAAAAATCCTGGTGTTCTTGCCGGATACCCAAATCCAGTATGGCCACCGCGTTGGGGAGTTTGGGCACGACGGCAGGGGCGGGTGCGTTGGTCGTGGCAGCAGGCGTGCTTACGGGCGTACTGACAATCGGGGCTGCTGGCGCGGGGGCGGGCTGGGAATCCTGTCCATAGCACACCTGGGCTTGCCCCACGATCAGGGCGAACCCCATGACCGACGATACTTGCAGAATTTTCTTGCGAACGACGGAAAAATCGCTTTCTGAAGATCTCAACATATCGTGCTCCGTTCTCAAAAGTTTTTAACGCGTCGCCGTTTTGCGAATTTCTTTTTCGTCTGCCCACTCCACGAGGCCGGTTTCGGTATCGATCAGACGCAAATCAAAGATATAGAACACATCTTTCACGTCTTTGGTTTGTTTGACGATGGAACTGATGGCTCCTTCAACCCGATATTTGGCGGCCTGCATGCTACCCATTTTGCTGCGCGTTTGAGTAGCGTAGAGGCCGGATTGGTTTTGGCGCTTCAACTCGTCCACTTGGGATTGCATTTCATTGATGTTGACAGCAAAACGAACGCGGCCGCTTTTGGTCATCTGGGTGCGAATTTTGTCTGTGATGACGCGCGTGTCGATATATTCGGTCGTTTTGTTTTTCACTTCAGCCACCGTCACGGTCGGTCGGTCGCGGGATTCGCTGATGACGGCCGATTGGAGCATGGAGCGCGCCATGGATTCAGCGATTTGCTGCAAGTCAGAGGAACCAAAGTCTGCCGTGACGGTTTCTACTGCTTTTGAGTCGCCATAGCGAACCGTCGGGCTCGAACAAGCTTGCAGCAACAGGAATGCGGCGCACAAAATTCCAAAGAATGCTTTTTGTAACGTAGAAGTTTTCATGATCATTTCCTATCCCTTAGTCAGATGACAGTTCAAATTTGAAATCCGTGACAGACGGATGGGGGGCGATGCCGGTCAGCACGCCAGATTGATCCGTGCCAATCGTCAGCGGTTTCCAGGCTTCTTCTCCGCCGATCTGCATGCCAACTTTGTTCACCCATCTGAATCGATAATAAACGGGCTTTTTGGCGCCCTTGTTTTTGACGGTTACCTGCGCGGTCAAGAGACCTCCCGCGACAATGCTGCGCATGTCGGTAACTTTGACGGCGTCCGTATCGCGCATGCGCACCGTCATTTCGTCAATAGTCGGGGTGGAACTGCAAGCCACCAAGCCGAACATGACGGCACCCAACACGAACAATTTATGTTTGGCGCGCAATACTTTGATCAAACCAGGCATTTTTTTCAGCATGACTTTCTCCTTAAAGAATAAGCAGGGCTGTTTCATGAATCTTATTCGCAATCACCTTCCTTGTCGGAAGGGGCTTCTTTCTTGCCGCCAAACAAGCCCATGAATTTATTGAATCCCGAACTATTCTGGCAGTTTACTTTTTTTGGTGTGCTGTTGTCTTTTTCTGTTACTTGTTTTTCGGTCGATTGAGGGGCGAGGCTCTCGGTTTTGCCACTTTCCACCTTCCGCTCGGCCAAATTGTCCGAAAAAGAGAAGCCGGACAAGATGGCCGGTGCTGATTCGGGTTTGCTCGCCTGAGGCATTTTAAGGTAAGCGCGCGTCACGTCCGAAGGTGCGCCGTTTAAAACGATGGCACCGTTACCCAAAACTCGAACGTAAACAAGTTCATAATCCTTTTTGAGAACGACGTTTGCTCCGCTGGTGCCTGCCGGGGAAGGAATGACGATTTTCTTCTCACCCTTTTCGAAGCGTCGTCTTCCTATATAAATGGCGCCCGGCAAGGTTGTCCACGCACGGACATCGACATCTCCCGCAGACATGGCCGCACCGGCAGCCAGCGCCGCCAATGATCCAACCATGGCTGCCGCCGCCGCGCCATCGTTTCTATTTCCTTTGCTCATCCCGGCTTTGCCCGCATGATAAGCCACTTCCTGTGCCACAACCTGGGAAATGGCTTGCGTGGTGGCTTTCAGCAGGTAGCCGGGCATCTCATCCTTGAGTTGCCTGCGCACCATGGTGTCCAGGTTCGTTGCTTGTACAAGATTAACGGCTTTGTCGCCTACCTGAAGATTATTTACCTGAAAGAAGGACTGATAAGCATCAATGACGGGAAGGCGTACCGTGACCAGTCGGTAACCGCGCATGGTGGGAATGGGGTAAGTCAGCTTTTGGGAGTAAACGCGAGGGACGTGTCCGGTTTCCACGATGATTAGGGTGTCAGCGTAGGAACCGTTATCCAGGGAAGAAGCGTCCAGCTTGCCCAGACTTTCCCGGAACAGTTTGACATCCGGTTTGAGTTCAGCGGCCAACCTGTAACCCGCCGCCGCCAAGCCTTTTTCACCCTGACTTTCAAAAATAAATCCGGCGAGATAATGTGCGGCCGCACTCTGGTAAGCGTTTTTCAGCGCATTGATTTCAGGGGATCGGATGACATGGATAGGGTAGCCTTTAATATCTTCTACTCTGGAGGTCGCCCCGGAATCTCCCTGTTCTTTCTTGGCGCGCAATGCGGTGATTTTCTTTTCATGCAAGGCTTCAATCAGTTTTTCGCGTTGCGCCATTTTTCTGGCTTCAACACCAGCCAGATCCATGCGTCCGGCCAGCACGTGGTTCACCGCCAGGGTGTAACTCAACATGCTTTTTTCAAAATCTTTCAGTTCATACGTGGCGCTGGATTGGATGAATGAAAAAAAGTAATTCATGAAATCCAGCGAACTTCTGGCGAGATCGGTTCTGGCTTGCGCTTCCCAATCGCTGACAACTTTGTCCGCCTCCAAAAGCGTGAGAGAACTTTGGCTCAAGCTTTCGTCACCCAACAATCTGAGCAAGTATCCTTTTTCAAGGTAATAGGGGGTGTCTTTGTTGCTTTGAGATCGGTAAGCGCTTTCAAAGCCTTGTAGCGATCGCTTGACATCGCCTGCCTTGAACGTTTCTTTGCTGGCTTGCAAGGCTTGCTGGGTTGGCCCCGAGGCACATCCTGCAATAAGCAGTACGCCCCAAAAAGCGCAGCACAAGTTTGCGTATTGAAGGAAGTGTTTCCGTATGCCAGCAGACATTACAAACCTTGTGTCCATGAATGGGTGATCAAGGCTACCTTACGGCTTCTGTCAGTGTCAACAAGGCGAAGAGGATGTGGCACGGCGCAAACAAATTTTCTGCCTTTGTTTGCGCCACATCGTCAGGCTGAGGACGGGGAGTGAGCTTATACGGCCAGACGTCCGGGGGGCGGCGTCAAAAAAGGCAAGAGGCGTCTCAAGATGGCTCTCCTGCAAGCACGGTGAAAGGCTTGTTCAAGCTGTTTTACATCTTTACCGGTATACCAAATGCCGTATTCACCCAAAACCGCGCTGATTTGATAACCGTCTGCGCGCGCAGAAAGCCTGCCTTTCTGGAGACCCCAGGGGCTAAACAGTTCGACTGTCATGTTTTCCCCCGGCTTAAAGGCACACAGCCCGCATCTCAACTGCGCTCGCTTTATCGTACGGAGCAGCAGTCTTTCGGGAATGCGTGGGGGGGAGCAGGGCAAAGATGTTGACGTGGCGGATTTGTTGCTCGGCCCAATCCTCTGCAACTTTCCAGCCGGTGAATGCCCGTTTTTCACTGACAACGGGGTTCCAGAACATGCCGCAACCCGGATCGCCAATCACAATTTCCACATCTGCCGGCAAGGTCTGCAGCAGCTTCATCAAGTCTTTCGCTTTCATTGAAACACCTCCTTTTCACCAAACAATCTCGGACGAGTGGTGAAAGGATACTGTATATAAATACAGTAGTCAAGCGTGACGGGATTTTCCTCAGGGGCTATTCCGACCTTACTCAGGCGACTTCCAGCTAATAATCGTAAGAACGCCTTTTTCCGTGGCTTGCCATCCAATGGGAGTTTGCTCGATAAGTGCCTGGGTTTGCAGCCTTTCGAGGCTGTCAGGCGGGATAGACAAAGCGGGGATCATGGCCAGGATTTTTGCCAGCCACTGAATATCGCCTTCGGTGAGTAATTCATTCATGTTCGGGATCTTCAACAAAATCACGCACGACGCCGAGCTTTCGACGTCGGCCTGTGTAAGTAGGTAAGGGGGTGGATTGTGCCAGTAAAAACCCTTCAAATCCACCTAGCAGCTTCAATATGCCATTTTACATAATGCAAATTATGCGAAAATAAAGGTGGTGTTATTAGGGCTCCCTCGAGCTTTCGATTCAAACAAACGGCAAAAGTCTGATCCGATGAGCGCTTGTTGTTTTATGTTTTCAATTAAAAATCAATGGATTGGGTTTTATTCTTAAAGTCATTTTTACTTTAAAACAGCCGACGACCAATCCGTCGCTGATTTGACCGCGCCTTCCCCCACCGATGCACCAAAATTCTTCAAAACCTTGTCGCGCAGGCTATCGCGCTCGGTATAGTCAACGGTATCTTCCGCCTTCAAGACATCACGCGCGACGGAATCAACAGTTCCATAATCGTCCGCCAAGCCCATTTCGACGGCCTTGGCGCCACTCCAGAAAAGACCGGAAAAGGTTTCCGGGGTTTCTTTCAAACGATTGCCACGACCTTTTCGAACCACCTGAATGAATTGATCGTGTACCTCGTTGAGCATCTTTTGAGCGTAAGCTTTGTGTTTTTCGGACTGCGGACTGAAGGGATCCATGAAGCCTTTGTTGCTGCCGGCAACCATCAGGCGGCGCTCAATCCCCAATTTTTCCATCGCACCCGTGAATCCAAAACCGTTGATCAAGACACCAATGGAACCAACAATGCTGGCTTTGTTCACATAAATTTTGTCTGCCGCTGCAGCCACATAATAGGCGCCGGAGGCGCAGATTTCATGCACCACGACGTACACAGGTTTTTCAGGATACTGCTGCCGCAGACGCACGATTTCATCGTTAATCATCCCTGCCTGAACCGGACTGCCGCCCGGGCTGTTGATACGCAAGATAACGCCAACCGATCCCTTGTCAGAAAAGGCTCTGTTCAAAGCCGGAATAACCGATTTTTCTGCACTGTTTTTGGAAGAATCGATGACACCATCGATTTCGATCACGGCGGTATGCTTGCTTACCGAATCCCCGTCTTTCTCGCCCATATCAAACGCTTGCCAGAAGATAAAAACAAACATGGCCAAATAAAGGCTTTTGAAAAAGATTCCCCAACGCCGCTTGGCACGCTGTTCTTTCAGCGCCGAAAAAGCCAGCTTTTCCAGGGTTTCGCGTTCCCAGTTTGGATTGTTACTGAGGTTTTTGACCGTTTCTGAAGTCTTGTCTTTGTCTTGTTCACTCATTCGGCACCAAAAAAGTTAGGGGGTCAGGCGTTTTCGAGAAGCCAAGTATGTAATTGCGCGACCGAATCGGCAGCATACAACGGATTCAATGCTCGCAATGATTCCGGCGGATGCGCGCCATAATGAACGGCGATGCTGGATGCGCCGGCATTCAAGGCCATTTGCAGGTCATGCGTGGTGTCGCCAATCATGACGGTTCGCCGCATGTCGTGGCCGAGCTCCCCTGTCAATTCCTGCAGCATGGCGGGATGTGGCTTTGAAAAGGTTTCATCGGCACAGCGGGAAGATTGAAACAAGGAACCAAGGCGCGAATCCGCAAAGGCGCGATTCAAGCCTGCGCGGCTTTTGCCCGTTGCGACAGCCAGCGTGTAGCCGCGTTGCGAAAGATCGGTCACCATCTCTCGTACGCCCTCGAAAAGTACCAGCTCGCGATCCTTGCTCAGGTAATGATACCGATAACGCTCAACGACTTTGGGGTAAAACGCCGGATCAATGTCGGGCATTGCCACGCGCATCGCTTCCTGCAAACCGAGGCCGATAACATAAGCGGCGGATTGTCGATCCGGTATTGGCAAACCCAGATCACGGGCTGAAGCCTGAATGGCATTCACGATGGCCGCCGTACTGTCCATCAGGGTGCCGTCCCAATCAAACACAATTAAATCAAACTGTTTTTTTGCCATAATCTCTGACTGCCGGTGCAGTCGCTTTCTTTGTTTAAGCTTGCTCAGTTGTCGAGGATGTTTTAAGACTGTGCAAGAAACGATCACATTCTTCCGCTAGCGGCGCCTTGATCGTGATGGGCTTGCCTGTTTCCGGGTGAATAAAGGTGATGTGGTGGGCGTGCAAAAACATCCGCTTCAAAGCACCGCGTTTATCATCCGTTTTTTGCAGCGCGCGATTTAACGCAAAATCGCCGTATTTGTCGTCCCCGGCAATGGCATATCCGCTCGATGCCAGGTGCACCCGGATTTGATGCGTGCGCCCCGTTTTTAACTCCGCTTCGAGTAATGTATATTCGTCAAAATTTTTCAACAGGTTGAAAACCGTGTGGGACTCCATCCCCCCCGCCTGCACCCGAACCCGGCGCTCCCCTTCTGCCGTCGAATATTTGTGCAGGGGAAGCTTCACATGCTGCCGCTTGTTTTTCCAGTCACCATGCACCAGCGTCAGGTAGCGCTTATCGACGGTTCCTTCCCGAACCTGTTCGTGCAGCTTGGTAAGCGCAGAACGCTTCTTGGCCAGCACTAGGACACCAGAGGTTTCACGATCCAGCCTGTGAACCAGCTCCAGGAATTTGGCATCGGAGCGTTGCGCACGCAATTGCTCGATGACACCATAACTGATACCGGAACCGCCATGGACGGCAACCCCTGCGGGCTTGTCGATAACGAGCAAATGCTCGTCTTCATACAAAATAGTGAAGTTAAGCGCCTTGGGGTTAGGGGATGATTGAGCCGATTTTTCCGCGGTACGAACAGGGGGAATGCGAACTTGATCACCGGACACCAAACGGTAGGTTTGATCGATTCGCCCTTTGTTGACGCGCACCTCCCCCGACCGCAGGATCCGGTAAATATGGCTTTTCGGCACGCCTTTGCAAATTCGCAACAGGAAGTTATCGATGCGCTGGCCGGCCTCTTCTTCTGAAATCGTGATCAACCGAACCGCTGGCAGAGCCGCTGAATGGCTCCGCAATGGTGGTTTTTCAGCATCTTTCCGAGAAATTCTCTGTAAGTCCTTCATTTTCAATATATAATTTGCAGGTCGTTAGTATAAATCAAAGGCGACATCAGAGGGTATAATACTCTCCGAACAACGAGGCGTTTCCATCGGCCTCCTGTAAATTGAATTCGATGGAAAATTGTGTACGCACCATCCTCGCGCCAGTCAGGGTTGCTCCCATGATGCAATCGGATAGAGCGCAGAGATGCGGAACAAGAATGTTTGGATATTAAGGATATAGTCTGGCAAGCACCCGATGAATTGGAATGCTTGCTGGTTGATGGGTTTGATGTTCGACTGCTGTATTAGAAACGTTTTTTCGTTGGATACGATATATAACGACACACTGAACGCGAATTTGTTTTCAATGGTTCATCCATTTTGAATCACATTGCGCGCGTGTAGTAACGTTCAGCAGTCATTTCAGTCTCATCCGTGCCACGTTGCAGCAATATGCGCATGCGCTGTTGTTCGCACACTTTGGCAATTCCCCTCCCAAGCACTTCGTTCTCGCGTACGTTTATGGTCATGCCGTATTCGCCTTTGGTTGAGTGCGGCGCAAGAATTGAGCCTTCGGGCTCCGGAGTGACGAAATGAAAAGAATGTTGTTTAATGCGACGCAGCAGGAAGAACTGCGCGTCGCTATCGTCGATGGACAAAAACTCATCGACATCGATATCGAAGCTGCAGGACGCGAGCAACACAAATCCAACATCTACAAAGCGGTCATCACCCGCATCGAGCCTTCCCTCGAAGCCTGCTTTGTGAACTACGGCGAGGATCGGCACGGTTTTCTCCCCTTCAAGGAGGTGGCGCGCGCTTTTTTCAAGGATGGCGTCGATGTTCGCAACGCCTCCATCAAAAGTGCCCTGCAAGAAGGCCAGGAAATCACGGTTCAAATCGAAAAGGAAGAGCGCGGCACGAAAGGCGCTGCCCTGACCACCTTCATTTCCCTGGCCGGTCGTTACCTTGTTCTGATGCCAAACAATCCGCGTGGTGGTGGCGTTTCACGTCGTGTTGAAGGCGAAGATCGTCAGGAATTGCGGGAAACCATGGACAAACTGGATGTGCCGCCGGGCATGTCCGTCATCGCGCGCACGGCGGGTATCGGTCGTACCGTTGAAGAGCTGCAATGGGACTTGAATTACTTGCTGCAACTGTGGCGCGCGATTGAAAGCGCAGGCCAATCTGCGGAAGGCGCCTTCCTGATTTATCACGAATCCTCGCTGGTCATTCGCGCCATTCGCGATTACTTCCAACCGGACATTGGTGAGATTCTGGTTGATACCGACGAAATTTACGACCAGGCGCGCCAGTTCATGAGCCATGTGATGCCGGACATGGTGCATCGCGTCAAGCGTTACAAAGATCATGTCCCGCTTTTCTCGCGATTCCAGATTGAACACCAAATCGAAACCGCCTATTCGCGCGTTGTTCCCTTGCCTTCTGGCGGTGCCATCGTTATCGATCACACAGAAGCGCTCGTCTCCATCGACGTGAACTCGGCGCGCTCCACACGCGGTAGCGATATCGAAACGACCGCCTTCAACACCAATTGTGAAGCCGCTGAAGAAGTGGCGCGCCAGTTGCGTTTGCGCGACTTGGGTGGCTTGATCGTGATCGACTTCATCGACATGGAAAGTTCGCGCAATCAACGGGAAATTGAAAATCGCTTGAAGGACGCATTGCATCATGATCGCGCCCGCGTCCAGATGGGCAAAATTTCCCGCTTTGGCTTGATGGAATTGTCACGTCAACGCCTGCGTCCGTCGCTGTCCGAAGGTAGCCATGTGACCTGTCCACGCTGCAATGGCACAGGGCATGTTCGCGATACCGAATCTTCCGCGCTGCAAATCCTGCGCATCATCGAAGAAGAAGCGATGAAGGAAAATTCAGCAATGATTCACGCGCAAATGCCTGTGGATGTCGCTGCATTCTTGTTGAATGAAAAACGTGGTGAAGTGCTGAAAATCGAAACGCGCCATCATGTCCGGATTATCGTCATTCCAAACAAGCATCTTGAAACGCCGCATTACAAATTGGAGCGTATCAAGCACGATGACCCGCGCCTGGAAGGCAACCAGGCCAGCTACGCTCTGGCGGAACTGGTAGACACCGATGAAGGCTTCAGCAAGCGGCAGAAAGAGGAAGTAAAACCCAAACAGGAAGCCGTTGTCAAAGGGATTACCCCCGAGCAGCCAGCGCCAGTTTACGAACGCCTCCCCGCAACGCAGGCTAAAACTGTCGCCGAACCTGCGGAAGAAAGCTTCTTCAGCAAACTGTTTGGATTCTTCCGCACAAAACCTGTTGTTCCAGAGATTGCGCCAGCGCCCGTCAAGGAAAGCCGTCCGGCATCATCCGAGCGGTCGGGTCGCAGCCGCGGAAGAGGTCGCCGTGGCAGGGATCGTGAAGACCGTGGTGCGCTTCGTGCAGCACCGCGTGAAGAGCAAGCCAAACGTCCGCCATCCGCCACGCCAGCCGCGACAGATACCCCGCGCCAGCCACGCCCACCACGCGACGCCGCCAAAAAAGAGCGCAAGGAGGCTGTACCGGCTGAGACATCGGCAAAAACAAAAGTACCTACAGCTAAAGTGGTCGCAGATACGCCCCAACCAGAACTTGAGGCATCAACGGTCAACCTTTCGATCACTGAAGCAGAAACTGTTGTGGAATCCGGCGCAACGACGGCAGAATCCACACGTCGTCGTCGTCGTCGCGGCGGACGTAACCGCAATCGACGTGACCGCGATAATGTAGCGGCAGACACAACGATGGATGAGACCGTGGATAACACGGTCGTTGAAGGCGACAGCATTTCTGCTGTTCCTGCCATCGATACAGCAGGTGTCGTGACTTCAGAAAAGGAAATGGCCATCCTGCCCGTAAATGAACCGTCTCCGGAAACCTTGTACGTCGAGACACCGCAAACGGAAATGGCCGCAGCGTCACCGGCTTCGCCGCCTGCCGCGATTTACGAAGTTTCCCCTGCACCGGCGACTGAGCCTGCTTATCAAGAGGAACCGCCTTTCTGCTTCACAGCGCCTGGCTTGTCGCCACAGGCTGAGGTGCAGCCAACGCCACCTGCGCAAGTGCCCAGCACCCATACACAACCGCAAGCCTCGGTAGAAGAAATGCTGACCTCGGCAGGATTAACCTTGGCCGCCACTGATCCGGAGAAATTGCGGGCTGCACAGGAAGCGGCAAATAATGCCAATGATGCTCCCAGACTTGGGCGCACTCGCAAACCTGTCCAGACTTTGGCAAACGAACCTTTGATTCAGGTTGATACGCGTCGCGAATGATGGCATTTTATGCGAACGAAGCGGGGCTGCGTGCCCCGCTTTTTTTTGCGCGCTCACCAGGTGAAAGATTTATGCTATCGTGTTTTGTCGGCAAAATCTTCAGCCAATTGGAACAAGCATCATGTTCAAGTCCAACCAGGTAAGTTGTCTCATTCTTGCTGGCGGTCGTGGCGTTCGCATGGAGAATGCGGACAAGGGCTTGCAGCAGCTCGATGGTGTGGCGATGGTTGCACACGTCATCCGGAGCGTGGCACCACAAGCAGCCACCTTGATGATCAATGCCAATCGAAATCTGGAAGCCTATCGTCAATTTGGCCTGCCGGTTTGGCCTGATGAAATGGAAGGGTTTGCGGGTCCGCTAGCCGGAATACAAACGGGCTTGCGTCATTGCCGCACGTCCTACATGGCCACCGTACCATGCGATACCCCGTTTCTCCCCGCTGATCTGCTTGCGCGTCTGGGCGATGCGCTTGTCGCGCAAAACGCCGACATCGCTGTTGCTGCCACAGGAACCGGTTCCCAACGTCGTATTCACGCCGTCTGTTCGCTGATGAAAACAGTGTTGCTTCCACATTTGAACGACTATCTTCTCGATGGAAATCGCAAGGTGCAGTCCTGGCTGGATTTGCTCAAAACGGTGGAAGTGTTTTTTGAAGATGAATCCCGTTTTCGCAATATCAATACATTGGAAGAATTACGCCAGGCTGAAACGCTCCCATCGACAACGAAATAAAACGCATCATCACTTTTTTGCATTGCCTATGCCCCCCTCTCCTCCGACACTTTCCGACATCGTCAATAGCTTGAGTCATTATGACCCCGATGCAATACCCGTCGAACAAGCTAAAGCGGTTATTCAAAACTTGGTTTCTCCGGTCGAATCGGTTGAGATGATCACCTTGCATCACGCTTTAGGTCGTGTGTTGGCTGGCGATGTCCTTTCTCCGCTTGATGTCCCGGGGCATGATAATTCCGCCATGGATGGTTACGCTTTTCGCGGAGCGGATATTTCTTCCAGTGCACCCACCCGGTTGAAAATCGTCGGCAGTGCCTTGGCGGGGCAGGTCTTTCTCGGCACCGTGCAAACGGGCGAGTGCGTGCAAATTATGACTGGCGCGGTGATGCCCAAAGGCTGCGACACCGTTATTCCGCAAGAGTCCCTCCAGGATATTCATGCGGACTACCTGACGCTTCCTCATGGAGTTGTCCGTACCGGCGACAATCGTCGTTTGAAAGGTGAGGATCTCCTGAAAGGATCGGTCGCCATTAAAAAAGGAACCCTGTTGCGACCGGTAGAACTGGGATTGCTGGCTTCCCTGGGCATGGCGGAAGTCACCGTCAAGCGCAAGTTGCGCGTCGCCATATTTTCAACCGGAGACGAACTGGTTTCTTTGGGTGAACCGCTGAGCCCCGGCAATGTGTATGACAGCAACCGCTACACGCTCATGGGCATGCTGTCGCGATTGGGGTGCGATATTCTCGACATGGGCATCGTCAGAGACGACCCGGCACTGCTCCAAACCGCGTTTCGCGATGCTTGTGAAAACGCGGATGCCATTATCACCTCGGGCGGCGTTTCTGTAGGAGCGGCCGATTTCACCAAGCAAGTCATGGCGACACTCGGCGATGTAGCTTTCTGGAAAATCGGCATGCGCCCTGGTCGTCCGATGGCCTTTGGAAAAATACACAACCAAGACAAAAGCGCCATCCTGTTTGGCTTGCCCGGCAATCCAGTTGCCGTGATGGTGACTTTCTATTTCCTGGTGCGTGATGCGCTCCTCAGCATGATGGGTGCCACGCCATCACCCGTACCATTGATTCGCGCAAAAGCCTTGTTCCCAATCCCCAAAAAAGCAGGCCGCACGGAATACCAACGCGGCATCGCAACACGTGGGGAGAACGGTGAATTGGTGGTGAGACTGACCGGATCGCAGGGATCGGGGGTTTTGCGCTCCATGTCGGAAGCTAACTGCATGATCATCCTCCCGCACGAACAATCCGCAATCGCCAAGGGAGAGGATGTCGATATTATTCTGTTCGACGGATTGATCTGATGCAGGCGATTTCTGATCGCGGGTTGCGCGAGAAGCGCGTCATTACGCCGTCAAGATCCAGGTGTCCTGCTTCATCTTGAAGACTTCCGTGGTGTAGTAAACACGCAAATTGGTGATGTCTTTCGCCACAGTTACCGGAAAGCCTTGGCGGGTTCCCCTGCTGTCTGTCATTAGCTCATCAAACAGCTTGACGCAAATTTCCGGCCGTCTCCAGGCACCGAAAATTTTATTGGTGACTCGGGGAAATTGACTGGCGAGATGGCGTGGTTTCACGTGATCTGGCAGCGCAGACAACCATACTTCGGTTTCCTTCAGCAAAGCCAAATCGGACGGCAAAGCAGCATTCCGCTTTTCCGTCCAATTGACGGCTTCTCTGGCCTTTACTTCCGGTCCATGCTGCGCAGCTCGCGCTTCGGCAATGGATACTTTTTCGAAAGTTAAGAATTCATCACTCATGTCGCATCCCATTGATTTCAGGCACTTTTATCTATTGCCAATTTAGCATAAGTAAAATATTGCCATATTTCAAGACAAGCCGGGGCTTTGATCTATCTCAAGCGTTTGATCTAAATCAAACGATCTCCTTATTCTCCTTCAGTATCGCTATCTTTATCCATGCCCAAGAATTTTTCCGCAGCGTCATTTGGCATCGCCTCTACCGATTTGAGCTTGCGCGTCATTTGCCGGGTTCTCACTTCTGCACTTTCGATATTTTTGGCCGCACGCTCCAGTGTGGCTTTCGTCGCAGCCAGCACTTCCCCAAACTTGCTGAATTCGGTTTTGACAGCGCCCAGCACTTGCCATACCTCTGATGAACGTTTTTCCAGTGCCAGCGTTCTGAAACCCATTTGCAAGCTGTTTAGGAGGGCTGACAAGGTCGATGGCCCCGCAATGCTCACGCGATGATTGCGCTGCAACTCATCGGCCAATCCCGGGCGACGCATGACTTCGGCATACAAGCCTTCCGTGGGAAGAAAAAGAATGGCAAAGTCCGTTGTCAGCGGCGGGGAAAGATATTTGTCTGCAATCGTTTTGGCTTCCGTGCGGATGACTCGCTCCAGTTCGCGCCCCGCAGATGCAACCCCTTCCACATCTGCATGTTCACTGGCTTCTGCTAGGCGCTCATATTGCTCTTTTGGGAATTTCGCGTCGATCGGCAGCCAGACCGGTATACGATCATCTCCCTTGCCCGGGAGACTGATGGCAAACTCCACCCGCTCCCCTGTTCCCGGCACGGTTTCCACATTCTTGGCATACTGATCCGGCGTAAGTACCTGTTCCAGCAGCATTTCCAGTTGCACTTCCCCCCAGGTACCACGTGTTTTGACATTGGTTAAAACACGCTTGAGATCGCCAACGCCAACGGCCAATTGCTGCATTTCGCCCAAGCCTTGATGCACTTTTTCCAGTCGATCCGAAACCAGTTTGAAGGATTCGCCCAAACGCTGCTCCAGTGTGGCATGCAACTTTTCATCGACTGTCTTCCGCATTTCTTCCAGCTTGGCGGCATTGTCGGCCTGTAGCGCCTGAATCTTTTCTTCCAGCGTTGCGCGCACTTCTGCCATCCGCTGCGCGTTTGACTCAGTGAGCGTGGCAATCGATTGATGCAGCGTGTCGCCAAACTGCTTCAAGGTCATCGATTGCTCTTCACGGGAAGATTGCGATTGCATGGTGATCGACTGTCGCAAACTCTCCAACTGTTGCGCGAATGCCTCGATCTGATTTTTCTGTAGCGTAGCGACACTCGACATCTGTCCAGTCAAGCCCTGCTGGAATTGCGCCAGATACGCTCCCATTTCTTGACGCGACCCTTGTGCCGAAGTCTGAATTTGCTGGCGCAACTCCCGCTCGCTGCGTTCGTTGGCTTGCAACAGTTGCATCAGGACAGGTGGTGTATCCTTATCGCGACGACGCAACAACAAGACAGCCAGCAAAACAATGGCGATGACAATCGCTGCCAGTAGCACGTAAAACTCGTTGGAAAACATGCGGCTTCCTTGAACAAATAACAGTGCATTATCCAGCAGGGTTGCAGCTCTCGCAAGGATTTCAAAAGGTGAGATGCCTCAATACCCCGAAAACGACAGGGAGTACAATGAGACACGCGCTACCCTCCCTGATACGGCATGAAGCATCCGTCAGGAGGAGCGGCAAGACTTGGGGACGGCGCAAACCAAGGAGCGGATGTGCAAAAAAAACCGAAAGAATCATTACCTGTCTTTCACGGTTGCGAGCGTGGCATCGTGTGCAGCGTGGATGCCCCCTGCTTTACCCCGCATCCCTGGTCACCCACCCATGAAACCTGCCTTTTTGCCAGTGCCTACATGCGCGCCGAGCATGTCGGCTCTGAGTTAACCCGATCCATCACAGGCGAACCCACCTACAAGGAAGCGATTGAAATCATGATGAAAGTTTCACTTCTCAATCGCGGGCGGGGCAAATAAAACTTAGGTTAAGCCGCATTTTCCGGTGAACATCCCATTCGCGGGTAGAATGCGGTTTTATTGTCGATTGCTTTCGCATCCATCTCGCAAATCATGCTTCGCCTCACTGAAATCCGCTTGCCGCTTGACCATACGGAAGATGACCTCTTGCAAGCGATTGCGGAAAGGCTCTCCATCACACCAAGTGAAATCTTGTGCTACACGGTTTTCCGGCGTGGCCTGGATGCGCGCAAGAAAAACGCCATCCTTTTTGTTTACACCGTTGATGTCACCACCACGACCGATGCGCTGCTCCTGAAAAAATTCGATGTCCACAAACACATCAAACCTGCGCCGGACATGCGCTACCAGTTTGTTGCGCAAGCCTCCGGTCAGGAAACTTCCCGTCCCGTCGTGATTGGCTTTGGCCCTTGCGGCATGTTTGCTTCGCTCATTCTCGCGCAAAGCGGTTTTCGCCCCATCATTCTTGAGCGCGGCAAAAAAGTACGCGAACGCACCGTCGACACCTTTGGTTTCTGGCGTCAACGCAAGCTGGATCCGGAATCCAATGTGCAATTCGGAGAAGGTGGCGCGGGCACTTTCTCAGACGGCAAACTGCATACGCAAATCAAAGACCCAAAATTTTATGGTCGCAAAGTGCTAACAGAGTTTGTCAAGGCTGGCGCGCCAGAAGAAATCATGTATGTCAGCAAACCGCATGTCGGCACCTTCCGTCTCGTGAAAATGGTAGAGCAGATGCGCGCCGAAATCGAATCCCTCGGCGGAGAATTCCGCTTTCAAAGCCGTGTTGACGACATCGAAATTGTTGATGGTGCAGTACACAGCGTGATGCTCGCAAGCGGCGAACGCATCCAAACAAGTCACGCCATTCTCGCTATCGGCCACAGCGCGCGTGACACCTTCGAAATGCTGCACCAACGCGGTGTGTATATCGAAGCAAAACCTTTTTCTGTCGGCTTTCGTATCGAACATCCGCAATCGATGATCGATGCATGTCGTCTGGGAGCGAACGCGAACCATCCCGCGCTTGGCGCAGCCGACTATCACCTCGTGCATCACTGCCAGAACGGTCGTTCGGTGTACAGCTTTTGCATGTGCCCCGGCGGCACGGTGGTCGCCGCAGCGTCTGAGCCAGGGCATCTTGTCACCAACGGCATGAGTCAATATTCTCGCGCTGAACGCAACGCGAATGCAGCCATTGTGGTGGGCATTGATCCGGCAGATTACCCCAACCATCCGCTTGCGGGTCTTGCATTACAACGCCAAATAGAGGCGAAGGCCTTCGAACTCGGCGGCGGCACCTACGATGCTCCGGGTCAGCTTGTGGGAGATTTTCTCGCTGGGCGCCCTTCGAAAAAGTTGGGTCAGGTAATCCCTTCCTACAAACCAGGCGTGCATTTGACCGACCTTTCCACCGCATTGCCCGCCTATGCGATTGAAGCGATTCGTGAAGCACTCCCCGCCTTCGACAAACAAATCAAAGGATTTTCGCGTGACGATGCCATACTGACCGGCGTCGAAACGCGCACATCATCCCCCATTCGTATCAAGCGTGATGATGCAAACCTGCAAAGCATCAATGTGAAAGGTTTGTACCCCGCTGGCGAAGGCGCGGGTTATGCCGGTGGTATTTTGTCATCGGCGGTGGACGGCATCAGAGTGGCAGAAGCAGTGTCGCATGCATTGCACAAATAAGGCGATATTTGCTGTTTCAGACCGAGTTTCGTGATAAATTTGCATCTCTGCACACGGCCTATGACACAATCAGAGGCCACCTCGTGTTATTTCAATCCCATATCAGATAGTTTTGCAAATCAAACCAATCATCACAAATTATTGGATAGTTTATGCCTATTTTGCGCATCACTAAAAACGGAAATCCCCTCTGCACCATCGGCTCCGACGATGTGTGGGCATTCTCAGCAAGCCTAAGCATGGATGTCTGGGGGCCCGAAGTTTCATCGCTGGACATTTCCGGGGGCAGCAAACGGCGTCCCAGTGGAGAAAGCGATTTTCTGTTTTGGGAAATTTCGCACGAACTCAAAAAGCAGGATCGGCTCAGCTTCCATTTTGAAGCAGGCTCAAAATCCTCACCACAGGGAACGCGATTCAATCCCGATGCGCCCCCACAAAAAGAAGTCAAGCTCGACCCCAATTTCCCCACGACAGAAACGAATCCGAAAGATCTGGAAGCCTACCCGGCCATCAACACAGATATCGTGTGGTCGCTCTCCCTCAACGGCGCACCAAGCGTTAAAGTGAAGCCAGATACAGAGCGGCAACATCTCATGTTGCAAATGATCTGGAATGAAGACAATCATCCCGAAACACTTTCGCTCAGCCTGTTTAAAAAATCGCTGCGTGAAATCATGGACGACAGCGACGGTGAAGTGATTTTTTCGGAAGCGATTCCTGTCGGGAGCGCCATTGACATGATCATTGGTGATTAGCCCATTCACCACCCGTTATTCGCCCTCTCTCCAATGCCTGATGATGTGTATGCTTGGCAGCTTCCCATGCCACCACACGACTATGGCGAGGCATTTATAATACGGCCTCCAGTTACTGCAACTCATCAGTCAAAGTAAAAGTGCCATGTATTATTCCCCTATCACTTATATCGAACCCCTATTCCGTCCGCCGAGCGAAGCGCGCTCTCTGATCTTTCAAATCACCAACGGCTGCAGCTGGAACAAATGCACTTACTGCGACATGTACTCCATGCCGCAGAAGAAGTTTTCGGTGAAACCGGAAGAAGAGGTGTTACGCGAAATCGAGTGGGCAGGCAAGAACGTACGCGGCGTGCGTCGCGTATTTCTGGCGGACGGTGATGCCATCTCGCTTTCCAACAGGCGGCTCCTGACCGTTTTGAATGCGATTCGTGAGCATATGCCAGAAGTATCACGTGTCTCGTCCTACTGCTCCCCCAACAACGTCACACGCAAATCGGTCGATGACTTAAAAGCGCTACACGAAGCAGGACTGGATCTGGTTTACGTCGGCGCAGAATCCGGCGACGATTTTGTGCTGAAATGTATCAACAAGGGTGAAACGCATGACGGCACGGTCGATGCGCTCAACAAACTGGGGGATGCCGGTATCAAACGCTCTGTCATGATCATCAATGGCGTTGGCGGCAAGCGTTTTTCGGAACAACATGCGCTCAATTCAGCGCTACTCATCAATAAAACACAGCCGGAATATCTCGCCTCGCTGGTCATCAACCATCCACAAGGAATGGATCGTTTTCAGGCGGGGTTTGGCGGACAATACGAAATGATGAATCAGCACGAACGGTTTATCGAATTGCGTCAGATGATTGGCGCACTGGAATTGAAATCAACAATTTACAGAAGCGACCATGCTTCCAATCAGCTCGTACTCAAAGGGGTGCTGGGAAAAGATAAGGAAAAAATGCTGGCGCAGATCGATTTAGCGATTGAAGCGCCAGAACAAGCCAAATTGCGCCCGGTGTGGGTACGTCCGTTCTAACCCGCTAAGGGTGCCGGTCAATCGTCCTTCACGCCCGCAATTCCCAATTCCTGAATCTTGCGCGTGATGGTATTGCGCCCAATGCCCAAGCGTACTGCCGCATCGTTCTTGCGGCCATGCGTGTGTTTGAGCGCCGCCTTGATAACAGTAGATTCAAATTGGCGACTGAGTACATCCATCACCTCCGGTTTTCCTTCAGCCAACAATTGTGTGGCTTGGGTATCGAGCAAAGCCGCCCAACTGACAGATTCACCACCGTTTCCATTCATGGCTGGCGCTGTCACAACGGGCTTAGTCTGCGCAATTACCTCGGGTTTAATTGCTGGCGTAGGAGCGCTGTCTTGCGAAGCCACGTGGTTTTTCCCGTCTTGCAAAAGTTCGGGTGGCAAATCCTTGACATCAACTGTTTGCCCCGGTGCCATCACCGTGATCCAGTTACAGAGATTTTCCAGCTGACGCACATTGCCCTGTAATTCCAGATGAGATAAAAATTGCATCGCTGCATCCGTCATGCGTTTGGCTTCCACGCCCAACTGTTTTGCACTTTGCTGTAGAAAGTGTTGGGTCAGCAGCGGAATATCTTCGCGTCGTTCGCGCAGGCTCGGCAAACGCAAGCGAATCACGTTCAATCGATGGTACAAATCTTCCCGAAACAAGCCTTCCTTGACGCGTTGTTCAAGATTCTGATGCGTGGCCGCAATCACGCGCACATTGGCTTTGAGAGGCTGATGTCCGCCCACGCGATAAAAGTGTCCATCGGAAAGCACACGCAGCAAACGCGTTTGCAAATCGAATGGCATGTCGCCGATTTCATCCAGAAATAAAGTGCCTCCCTCGGCTTGCTCGAAGCGTCCGCGTCGCGTCGCCTGTGCGCCGGTGAAGGCGCCTCGTTCGTGGCCAAACAATTCAGATTCCAGCAAATCTTTGGGAATCGCAGCCGTGTTGAGCGCGATGAAGGGTTGCGAGGAACGCGGGCTGTGACGATGCAAGGCACGCGCGACAAGTTCCTTCCCCGTTCCCGATTCCCCCGTGATGAGGACGGTGACATTCGACTGCGACAGTTTGCCGATAGCGCGAAAGACATCTTGCATCGCAGGCGCTTGCCCAAGTATTTCCTGCGCTTCTCCACCACTCGATTCCGCAACAATTTCCCGATCACTTTCTTCGAGCGCACGCTGAATCAGCTCGACCGCTTTATCCAGATCGAATGGTTTGGCGAGATACTCGAACGCACCTCCCTGAAATGCCGCGACGGCCGAATCCAGATCGGAAAATGCCGTCATGATGATGACCGGCATGTCGGGATGCATGACCTTGGCTTTTTGCAGCAACTCCAAACCCGAAGTGCCAGGCATCCGGATATCGGAAACGAGTACCTGCGGTGTTTCGTGTTGCAAAGTGGCGAGGGCATCTCGCGCACTGGAAAAGCTCTTCGTCGCAATATTGGCACGCGCCAGTGCTTTTTCCAGCACCCAGCGTATTGATTCGTCGTCGTCAACAATCCAGATTGGTTTCATGGTGTGCTCTTTTTTATGGCAAAGGTATCCGTATTCTGAAATCAGTCAGCCCCGGGCGACTTTCGCATTCAATCACACCAAGATGTTGCTGAATGAATGTTTGCGCAAGCGTGAGCCCCAATCCGGTGCCGCCCTCCCTGCCCGATACCAAAGGGTAGAAGATTCGTTCACTAATTTCGGGCGGAATGCCCGGCCCGTTGTCAATGATATGCAAGTCTAATGCCAGCTTGTAACGTACTTTGGCGATAGTGACTTGTCGTGAAACGCGCGTTCTGAAAGTCAATTCCGCGTCGCCATCCGCAATCCTCTGCGATAAAGCGTGCGCCGCATTGTGTGCCACGTTCAACACGGCTTGAATCAATTGCTCCTTGTCACCGCGAAATTCCGGTATAGACAAGTCGTAGTCGCGATTGATGGTTAGCCCATCGGGAAACTCGGACACAATCAGACTGCGCACTCGCTCGCACACTTCGTGCATATTCACATCTCCGACGATGTGCGGCATGCGATGCGGCTCCAGCAAGCGATCAACCAGCGTTTGCAACCTCCCTGCTTCGCGCACAATCACTTGCGTGTATTCGCGCAAATCTTTCAGGTGTCTTTCCGGCAATTCCATTTCCAGCAACTGCGCTGCACCGCGTATCCCGCCGAGGGGGTTCTTGATTTCGTGTGCCAGGTTGCGAATCAGCTCTTTGTTGGCCTGACTTTGATCAATCATCCGCTCTTCGCGGTTTAGCTTGAGTTGTTGAAGGTTTTCGCGAAATTCAATGAGCACCGGCATGTCCGGATCATGCACAACCGAAAATATACAATCGACTTGCAAAGGTTCTTTGCCAGAACGCTCCAGCGTCAAGTCTTGTCGCTTTTCATCAAAGGTACGCGCGAGCGCCTGTTCGAAAACAGCATCAATCTGTTCGCCATTGGTGAACAATGCAGAAAACTTTTGCTGGAGAAGACTTTTCGTGGAAGTATCGAGCAATTGCTCGGCAGCGGGATTGGCGTATGCGATGCAGCCATCTACATCCAGAATAATGACTGCCGATGCCAATAGATCCAATCCGTTTAATGCATTCATGTCGCTCGCAATCTGAACCTGTGCCTGCCGATGAGGTGCGGCAATAAGTGATTGCTGTACCGCATCTCGTTCACACCAACAAAAAAGGCCGCATGCTCGCGGCCTTTTTGCCTCCGCGATGCAGGGACACTACCGAAGGTTTCCGATCTCGCGTTTCAACGCCTCGACGTTTTTTTCGCTCCGTTCGATATCTTCCTTCAGTTTGGCGGTGCGCTCCTGATACTTGGCATAATTCTTTTCACCCCCCAAGCGATCCGGCTCACCGCCCTTGTACTCAGCTTTGAGTTTGTTCAGCTTCTCTTCTTCTGATCTCAACTCGCTTTCCAGGATTTCCTTGCGATCGTTATCGCGTTTTTTTTGCGCTTCACGTTCAACCTTCGGAAATTTGGCATTTTCCGTCTGGATGGGCGGTCGCTTCGCCGAAGGCGGTACGTTCATCAGCCCCGGCAACTTAACTTTCTTGCATCCCTTCGTAATCCCCGTGTTTCTGTATTCCTTGTTGCCGTTAGCATCCGTACACAGATAGACCGGACTTACACTGGCTTTCTGTGAGGTCGAAATCGGGCGTGACGACTTTTTTCGGGTTTCCGTCTCCGGCTGCGCACAGGCATAGCCCGCAACTGCAAAAAAAATAAATGCCACTGTTAACTGGTGTCTCATGGGGTGCCCCTGATAACTGGTTTAAACCGTCAACAGTTTATGCCAAGAATGCGAGCATGACAAATACCATCAGACAACAGACAGCGTACTTACGACAGACGGAAAAATGGGGCTAGCCATCGAATCACTGGTGCTATTCCGACTGCTCGCCCCGCTTTCCCTCCCCCCGCCATCTTGCGAAGCGGGGGGAATTTAACAACTTTTACAACGAATAGTACATATCGAACTCGACCGGGTGGGTCGCCATACGGAAGCGCGTGACTTCTTGCATCTTCAGTTCGATATAAGCATCAATCATCGTGTTGGTGAACACACCACCGCGCGTCAGGAACTCGCGATCCTTGTCCAGTGCCTCCAGCGCCTGATCGAGCGAGTGACAAACGGTCGGGATCTTCGCATCTTCTTCCGGCGGCAGGTGGTACAGATCTTTCGATGCGGCTTCGCCCGGATGAATCTTGTTCTGAACGCCATCCAAACCTGCCATCAGCAGCGCTGCAAAACACAGGTAGGGGTTTGCGGACGGATCCGGGAAGCGGGTTTCGATGCGGCGTGCTTTCGGATTCGCCACATGCGGAATGCGGATAGAGGCCGAACGGTTGCGCGACGAATAGGCCAGTTTGACCGGCGCTTCGAAGCCAGGAACCAGACGCTTGTAGGAGTTGGTGCCCGGATTGGTAATCGCATTCAGTGCGCGCGCATGCTTGATGACGCCGCCAATGTAATACAGTGCGAAATCGGACAAACCGGCATAGCCGTCACCAGCAAACAGGTTTTGGCCGTTTTTCCAGACGGATTGGTGGACGTGCATACCGGAACCATTGTCGCCTACCAGCGGCTTCGGCATGAAGGTGGCCGTCTTGCCGTAGGTGTGTGCAACGTTCCAAATGACATATTTCAGCGTTTGCGTCCAGTCAGCACGCTGAACCAGCGTCGAGAAACGTGTGCCGAGTTCCATTTGACCAGCGCCAGCGACTTCATGGTGATGCACCTCAACCGGAATGCCGAGGGATTCCAGAACCAGGGACATTTCAGAACGCATGTCCTGGAAGCTGTCGACTGGGGGAACCGGGAAATAGCCGCCCTTGACGGTCGGACGATGGCCGGAGTTGCCGCCTTCGATTTGCGCGCCAGTAGACCACGAACCTTCTTCGGATTCAATTTTGAAGAAGGCGCCGGACATGTCATTGCCCCAACGTACACCATCGAAAACGAAGAATTCTGGCTCAGGGCCGAAATACGCTGTGTCGCCCAGGCCGGTAGATTTCAGATAGGATTCAGCGCGTTTGGCGATGGAGCGTGGGTCACGATCATAACCCTTGCCGTCTGAAGGCTCAATCACATCACACTGCATGAAGAGAGTGGTTTCTTCAAAAAAAGGATCGATGTTGGCGGTGTTCGGATCGGGGATCAGCAACATATCCGAAGCTTCGATACCCTTCCAACCGGCAATCGAAGAACCGTCGAACGCATGACCAAACTCGAATTTGTCCATGTCGAAATGCGAAGCGGGAACGGTGACGTGCTGTTCCTTGCCCCGTGTGTCAGTAAAACGAAAATCGACGAATTTGACTTCATTATCCTTCGCCATCTTCAAGACGTCTGCAGCAGTCTTTGCCATGCGGCTCTCCTCAAAAACAAATTTAATCAGTTAGAAAATAAAGCAGCGGTAAATCTTCATGCGAAGCAGAGGCACAAGGTACTTCCATTTCGCACTCACCTGGGCATATAAAAGCAGAAACCGTGCCAGAACAAGGCTCCAGAAAAGGCTTTAATTTGAAGTAAAAGTGCCATGTTTTAAAAGAGAAAATCGCCGAAAACACTTTGCATTCACTTAATCGCACCAACTAGAGATTTCCCCATGATGGTGCATAAACCTCCTTGCGCACCATTATAGAACTATTTTTGTATTAACCTGATTTTTTGCACCACAAATGTGCATTTGTCGTGATTTATATCATTTATCCAAAATCATTCGCTGAGAAATTTCAAATTTACGCAGAAAGGGAAAAGCTCTTGTTTCCATATGGAAACCAATTAATCTGTGTCAACGCATATCAATAAAAAACGTTCAATATGATCAACGGAGAAGCGCACCGCATGCTGTTTCTGCCTTGCCTTCCGCTCCACCCTGCGCCATCTACCCATTAAGGGCAGCGCAAAATGAAAGTGACGGGTTGAAAATGGACACGAACATGAACAAGTCTCCTCGACAAACCGCAAGCGATGAGAGCATGGAGCCTGCCTATGACACCCTGCGGCGTTATGCCGTTCATCTTCTCGCCGACAGGGAAAGAGAACGATTGAAACTGGCAACCGAAATTCACGACAAGATAGGACAAAACCTTTTAGCGCTCAAAATCGATATCTCTATGCTGCATGTGAGAACCCGAGGCAATCATCCGCTCATTAACAGTAAAGCGGAGAGCCTGCTCAAAGAAATTGATGTTGCCATTCAAAATACGAAAAGCATTATTAATAGCCTGCACCCACCCGTGCTTGACCTGGGTCTGCTGGCAGCGATTGATTGGCAAATCAAAGAATTCGAAAAGCTGGGGGCGATGACATGTACAGCGAGCGTCAATGGCGACGAAGAAACTTTCGCAGCCTATAATCACTACACCCTACCCGTAATCCGCATTTTGCATGAGGCATTCATCAATGCGATGAATCACGGTAAAGCCCGCGCAGCGTGTGTTTCGTTGTCGACGTCAGAAAACATGCTAACAGTTCAGGTTTACGACGATGGCATTGGCATTCGACCTGATGATTTGAACAAACCGAATGCCTACGGCTTGCTTGGCATCAGGGAATATGCACGGATGAAAAGGGGTACATTCACGATGATGCCACACGATCCAAGTGGAACACTAATGACAGTTCAGCTCCCGGCCAGAGACCGTCAACACTAGAGCACGTCTGCGGAGCGTATTTCTGTTTGCCCCATCATTTCGAAAAATTCTGAGGTTTTCGAGCCCATGAGGATTTATTTAAAAAGCCGACCGTAAAATATACAGTCGGCTTTTTTGGCTAGAAGAAAACAAGAATGACTTATTTTTTACTCAGAATCACCCCAATCAAGAGACCCAAACCGGTTGCAACAGCTACCGCATGCCATGGGTTTTCCTTGATGTAATGATCGGTAGAAGAAACCACCCTCTTGCCGGCATCAATAGCATGCGCCTGTGCATTGTGGGCACCAAGTAATGCGTTATCAAGCATCTGCATGCCGCGTTTACGCATTTCTTCAGCTTTATCGCCAGTCAAACTAGCTGCGGCTTGAAACAGTGCTTGTGCATCTGTAATCAGTACTTTCACATCTTTGTTGATGGCTCTGATATTTGATTCAAACATGGTGAACTCCTAAAATTATCTCGGTAAAATTTTGCCGCTAGCATCTGAAAAAACAATCTCGACACGGCGATTTAATTGACGACTCTGTGCCGTATCATTGGATGCAACCGGATAAGATTCACCGTAAGCGCGGATGCTCATGCGCTCACTTGCCACACCCAGCTCAAGCAAGGCATTACGCACAGTTGCTGCACGACGCTTGGACAATTTTTTATTGTACGCAGCGGAACCGGTACTGTCGGCAAAACCTTCGATCAGTACGTTGCGCTGGGGATTTTGTTCCAGAATATAGGCAATTTTTTGTACCGTGCCCATGCCATTCGCATTTAATCTCGCCTGATCGGTACTAAACAATACACCCTGAAGTGTGATTACCATGCCGCGCTGCGTTTTTATTGCAGATAGCGCAACCAACTGAGATTCAAGATTATCCGCGCGCGCGCGCTCTGTTGCAGTTTCACTTTGTGCTATCTGCGTTTCCATTTTTGACTGCTCTGCACTTGCACGCGCTTGATTGGCTTCGTTCGTGCGTTGATTCAAACGAACAAGCGTACGCGCCTCGGCAGCTTTCGCAACTTCGGACTCAAATGATTTTCGCTTAGCCACTTCTTGCGCCACTGAAATTTTCTGCTTTGCAATGTATGCCAGCTCGTCAATCTTTTGATCGTCACGATTATCTTTTGCCGCTTCATTCGCCAGCGCTAAGGCATCACCGGCTTGCTTCATTTCCAGTTGCGCATATTTGGCGACATCGGGATTACTTTGTGCAGCAACGTAATCGTTGCGCGTTTGTTGGAGCAAGGTGGTATTGCTTGGCATGGAGCTACAGCCACCGAGAAGCGCCGCAATGATTAGCACCGCTGGTGCAAGATACTTTGTTTTCATAATAAATTCCTATGTGATATAGCTTAAGAACGTACAAAACCCTTGAGTACTGTCGGTCTGCATTTCCCGATGAGGGCTTACTGCTTATTGACTCTGTCTAATTCTTCACGCAACACCCGAATGTCTGCATTGAGTGCATCAGCTGCTGCTTTTGCTTTTGCAGAACGTGCTTTTGCTTGTGCAAGCTTTGCGTCTGCTTCCGCTTGTTTCGCCAGATCGGAGGCTTGCTTGTAATCTTTTTCGGCCATCGCCTTATTGGCCAGTGCCAATTTCTTGCGAGCCGCACTCATTTCGACCGGGGCAAACTCCCCGCCACCAGCGCCAGCGGCATTGTCAACCGCCGCTTTGGAAACGGCGACATCAGCCGTTGCTGGTGTCTTCATGCTGCTGCACCCTGCCATGATGACCACCACGCCGCAGCCCAGTATTTTGAACAATTGCTTCGAATATTTTTTCATCATCTCGCCCTAATAAACTGTTAATCAAACTTGAAACTCATTTGTTTATAGGCTTCAAATGATTGATAAACTGTTCGCTAACGAACACATGGATTATTTTGCTTGTTGCTGCTGAAAAACCTGCTTGCATGAAACATGCTGCTAACTTTGTACGCTAACGTACGGAGTTAGCAACGGGCTTGATTTTATAAGGTAAGCGTATAGCGTCATCCGCCTGAAAAGGTGGCGCTAATGTGGCGTGTGCCGAATGGGTGTGGGATTGTTAATGCGCGCTCAGCTTTGCTCGTTGAGCGGAAAAATGCGGTGAGGATATATACGGCGCTTATGTAAGCTTGCAATGCGTATTTCCTGTTCCGTAGCGCAACAGTCTGGGGAAAAGCGGTAATGTCTGACTTACTTCTGCGTTTTTCGCATCCGCTCAGTGATGTCCGAGCCAACGCCGCGATAGCCAATAAAACGGCTGCTTGAATCAAAGATAGGTTCGCCGCTTACTTGCAAATACTGTGTCGTGCCATCGTCGTTGCTACGACTATAGACAAAATCAATGAAAGGACGACGTGCAGATAAATTGGCACTAAGTTGTGCGCGTTCCGTAGCATTCCATCGCTCCCCGACGTCTGTACTGAGTATATTCAGAATGTCATCTACTTCGACCCCAAGCATCTCAAAAACAGGCCCGGATATTTTTGTAAATTTTCCATGCTCGTCCTGCTCCCAGTACCAGTCCGTCGAGAGTTCGGTAAAACTCTTGAAGCGTGCTTCACTCGCCAGCAATTCGGCCGTACGTTCCTGCACCGCCTGCTCCAGTATTTTGTTGTGATTTCCCAGCTTCTGATACAGCAATCGAACTTCCAGCATATTACGAATGCGCGTCTCCACCTCGACCAGATCGAAAGGCTTGCTGACAAAGTCTTTGGCACCCGATTGCAAGGCTCGCAGTTTATGACCGGGTTGCGCCGTGATAACCAAAACCGGCAAATAACCGCTCGTCTCATTTTTTTTCAATGCTTCGAGAACCTCAAAACCATCCATATGAGGCATCTGCAAATCAAGCAAAATCAGATCGAAGGGATTGGCCAGATGCATGGGACATACATCGCGCGGATTCTGCGTCGATGTGACGTTCTGATATCCTGCATTGTGCAGCATTTTTTTAAGTAGTTTGATATTCACATCTTGGTCATCAACGATCAGGATGCGTGCATTAAAAACCTCTGTTACATCAAACATTTCTTTCTTTCAGAAACCAACTTACCGAGGGGAAATGCCCGGATTCCTTGCTTTGCTTGTCAAACTGTTCTCTGTTGCAAAATGCAGTGCAGTATCAAGTGCGTCCATAAACTCAAGCACCTTGATCGGTTTTGTTAAGTAACGGTAAAAGCCTGCGTCCAAACCTTTTTGAACTTCACTCGGGATCGCGTTGGCGGAGAGTGCCATTATTGGTATATGCGCCGTTGCGGGATCCCTGCGCAATACTTCCAGCGCGCCATAACCACTAATTCCGGGCAAATTGATATCCATTAAAATTATGTCCGGCAGATAAGTGCGCGCCATTTTTATTCCCAGATGGCCATCAATGGCACTTAGCATTTTCAAATCACCGCGACGCGCTATCAACTGCTCGACCAGCGTCAAATTTGCCGGATTATCCTCGACATAGAGCAAGGTACGTTTCGTTGACTCGTCCACCGACGAATAAGTCGGTATATCCACATCAGCCGCGTCGATCCCGTCACTCAACAATGCTGGTGAGCCAGCCGCAGCAAGGTCAAACCAGAATTCACTGCCAATGCCAACAGTGCTTTCAACGCCGATGACACCACCCATCAGTTCGATCAATTGCTTGGTGACGACCAAACCAATGCCGGTTCCTTCTTCCGATCTGGATTCCTGTCCTAGCCGGTTGAACGGTTGGTAGAGTTGTTGCAACTGCTCTGGCGAAAGACCGGATCCCGTATCCTTGATGCTTACTCGAACCCTGTCCTTACCAACCATGGTGCATTCTACAGTAGCTGTCCCTCCTTCACGATTATATTTAATCGCGTTCGACAAGAGGTTAATCAACACTTGTTTAACTCTTGTTCGATCAGCATGAACATAGAACGGCTCGTCAAATTTGGGAAATGCTATCTTTATCCCGTATTGTCGTGCCTGAGGTTCGATCATGGCTTGGCAATCCAACAGTATCTCGGCAAGAGACATCGATTCCTTGGAAACTGTCACCTTACCTGATTCAATCATCGCCAGATCAAGAATTTCATTGATCAGGCGTAAAAGATACCACCCCGCCTGCAAAATTTGATCTATGGATAACTGTTGCTTATGGGATGGTGGCGGTGTCTCGGAAGCCATTAACTGAGCAAAGCCAAGAACGGCGTTTAATGGTGTGCGCAATTCATGACTCATACTGGACAAAAAATCGGTTTTTGCACTATTGGCTTTTTCGGCAGCCGTTTTTGCGTTCCCTAGCGCGATATTGCTTTCTTGGAGCAAATACTCGAACTGCTTGCGGTCCGTAACATCACGCGCCGCTGCAAAAACCCCTTGCAACTTTCTGTCGCGATCATGAAATGTGGTCGCATTAAGCGAAACAACCGTTTCTTTTCCATTTCTAGCATTGGCGGTCAATTCACAATCGGTAACCTTGCCTTCGCGAAGTACGCGTTCGATAGATGCATCTGCCATCACAGGGTCTGTAAAGTAATTTTTGAATGGCGCACCAATCAATTCATCGCGCGTGCAGCCGGTCAGGGCTTCCATCTGCTGGTTAACGTCGCTAATAATACCGCGCAGATCGGTCGTCATAATGGCATCGATGTTCGATTCAAATAGAGAGCGCGTATAGAATTGCTGATCTCGCAAACGTTGATCCAGCAGCGCCTGCTCCGCTTCGACTTGTTTTCGTGCCGTATTGTCCGTGCCAATCAAGAGATACCCGATAACATTTCCTTGGGCGTCACGCAGCGCGGTGACAGAAACGATCGCAGGAAGTCGGCTACCATCGCTTCTGATATACGTTAATTCGTAAACATCTTCAATACCGCGAGATGCCTTAAATACTAAGGCTTCAAAACCAGGCTTGATTGAAGTACCAAACTCCTGGCTGAGGGTCGCTGCGCGGGCGACGAGTTCTGACGTATCTGAAATTCCGGCAGACGTCGCCTTGCCCACCATATCTTCCGCCTTGTATCCCAGCATGCGTTCGGCACCAACGTTAAAAATCTGAATCACACCATCTACGTCGGTAGCAATGCTCAAAAAGTTGGCGCTATTAAAAATGGCATCTTGCAGCGCACCAATCTTCAAAAAAGACAATCGTTCTTCATGCGACACTTTTTCAACGTCTGACCGGTTACGGAATAATTTTCTTACTCGATTCAACAAAATGGTCATGAATATCAATAGCAAGGCGAGGACGATAAAAATAACAATATCGACTGTATCAATTTGCAAAGCATTATTGAAAACAATAAAAGCTGCTACAAAAAGAACGAGAACTGTCGACCAATAACCGAACAACATCAGCCGTTCGGTCGATGCGTCTTCTATTGTGCGCATATTGAAGCCTCATATAACTTGCAACTGAGTACTCGCCTCGACTCAGATAAGGTTGCGACGAAGCCGCAACAGCGGTAATACATTCGTACTGAATTTGGTATTGTTATTGAGGTTTGTCTGTGCGTTGACGCACATCCGATAGCAAGCGGGCAAATTCTTTTTTGACGACGCCATAGCATTCACAGACTTTGCCTTCCAATCCTGCCCGGTCTATTACGCTGATATGGCCGCGGCGATACCGAATCAAGCCTTGCTGTTTCAGCTTCCCTGCTGCTTCCGTCACACCCTCCCGCCGAACCCCCAGCATGTTGGCAATCAATTCCTGGGTGATCGTCAATTCATCAGAATTCAATCGATCCAGCGTCAATAAAAGCCAACGGCACAATTGCTGCTCAACGGAATGGTGGCGATTGCAGACAGAGGTTTGTGCCATTTGCGTGAGCAGTGCCTGGGTATATCGCAATAACAAGCGTTGCGCTGCTCCACCTCGATTGAATTCTTCCAGGAATAATGAGGCGCTGAGACGGTAACCATGCCCACCAGTTTGCACGACTGCGCGGCTGGGTGTCGTTCCGCCGCCCATAAAAAGTGAAACGCCTACCACTCCCTCATTCCCCACCCCTGCCATTTCAGATGAACTGCCGTTCTCCAGAACATAATGCAATGAAACGATCGATGTAGTTGGAAAATAAACATACTGAAGTTTCCCCCCAGATTCGTATAAGACATCGCCAAGAAGCATCGACCTCAGCTCCAGGTGCGGCTTCAGGCGAAGAAACTCATCGCCTGGCAAAGCTGCCAGAAGATGATTTTGGTTCGGGTCATGAATGCCGGACATGATAAGTACCTGATTCCTGATGCGTGCTGAAGGGGGTGAGCTGCGGGAGCATGTTGCCAACGAAGGGAACTTGTCCCTGTTCCTTGAAGTAATAGTACACGCTTTAGCCTGCTTTATGTTCGCTATGGAACAAATAGACTATGAGGAGTTATTGGGTATTTCTGAGGACATGTCGGTCTGATGCAAAGCTGATAAAACCAACACAACAATTCGTCGCGCTTTTCGTAATGCCTTCTTTGATTGGCGGTAGCAACATCATTCTGCATTCAAGCTATTCTTGAAGAACCTGAAGTTGTTACGTCCGCGCTCTTTCGCCTCATACATGGCATTGTCCGCGTGTATCATCATCGCATCAACGGTTTGACCATCGTCTGGAAAGACACTGATACCAATGCTCAAGGCGATATGCAGTTCATTGCCGTCGATTTGCTGAGGTTCAGCCAACGCGTCCAGCAATTTAGCGGCAACCTGAGCTGCGTCGTGAGGTTGCTCAATCTCAGGAAGCAGTATCACGAACTCGTCTCCTCCTTGACGGCAAACAGTGTCTGTCGTGCGCACACAGGCTACCAGGCGTTTGGCGACCAACTGGAGAAGTCGGTCACCGACAACATGCCCCAAAGAGTCATTGACTTTTTTAAAGTGATCCAAATCCATGAACATCAGTGCAATTTGCTTGCGATTTCGGCGAGCCAACCCAATCGCTTGATGCAAGCGTTCAGTCAAAAGCACCCGATTGGGCAAACCCGTGAGCGCATCGTGCATCGCAAGATGTGACATCTTCAATGCCATTGCTCTTTCTTCGGTCACATCATGGAAGACAATGACTGCACCAATCACATGTCCTTCTCTGTTATGGATAGGTGCTGAAGAATCATCAATCGCAGACTCGGTGCCATCTCGACGGACAAGCACACAATTCTTTGTCAACTCAACCGTTTTGTCTTCCTCGATTGCCCGTTTCGCCGGATTTGCAACGGCCTGTCTTGTGTCACTCTCAATGATGTTAAAAACCTCTATCAACGGCCGTCCCAGGGCATCATCACGACTCCAGCCTGTCAAGGTTTCAGCAGCCAGATTCAAGTAAGTCACATTCCCCAGAATATCGGTAGTCAACACCGCGTCCCCAATTGAGTTCAGTGTAATTTGGGCGCGCTCCTTCTCTTCGAACAAAGCCTCTTCGGACAGACTTAAGATGAGTTCAGCGGATTTGCGTTCGGTAATGTCCTCTACTGTTTGTACATGCCCCAGTGATTTCTGCCCGTCACGCATCACTGCGCCGTTAAGACGCGTCCACACAATGCTGTCATCGTCACGCAAAAATCGTGCTTCAGCCTGAAATGATTCTCGACTTAATGCTGCTGCATGCCAATCCACAAGAACACGCTGACGATCTTCAGGATGAATCGCCGTGCTCCAATTTGTGCCCAAAGTCTCTTCGAACGTCAGTCCTGATATTTTGTGGTAGGCCGCATTTGTATAGACACAATCACCTGTTGCATCCGACACAAAAATTCCCAGTGGAGAAGCATCACTCATCGCACGGAATCGCGCTTCCGTTTTTCGCTGCGCATTTTGTGCCGTTTTGCTCTCAATGACATAGCGCAAAGCCCTCGGCAACCAATGCGCGTTAACATGACACTTAAGCAAATAATCGTACGCGCCTCGCTGTACGGCTTGCGTCGCAATGCCCTCATCTGCCGGCGAACTCAGAATCATAATAAGCGCACTGGGCGCAATCTGAAATACGCGATCAAACGCATCAAGACCAGCGCAATCTGGAAGAGATAAATCAAGCAATACCACATCAAAGTCATTGATACCCAACTGCTTGATAGCTTCGGAGAGTTGCGTTACCCATTTAATTTGAAATGTTTTATATCCCGCGCCTTCCAAAGCCTGATTGATCAGTCTTGCCTCAGCTATATCGTTCTGAATAAGGAGCACAGAAGTACGCACGCTGTCAGTCAAGTTAGCGCGTGCGTGCATATCATCAATTAAGCCAGGCGTCGTAAGTGCAGATAGAGCCACAAATTCCTTCCGATTGAAACTATCAAGTATTGTGTTTATTCGTTCATCATTACTGCTCCGAAACCATACGATTGCAAGCAAAGCAAGCACTTGGAAATGCAAAACACTGTCGTGCATTAAATCTGCGGTTTGGTATGGCGCACATTGATGTCGATTATTTCATCCAAACCGGCAATAACTCCTCAATGCTGCGCATACCATCTCACACAGCATGAGCAGATTAGTCCAAATAGGAAATATTTATGGGCGATAGCCCCTGTTGATTCTTTCAAAATCCTTTATCTGTTTCTCGACCTCTTCTTTTGTGATGCCGTACGACGCCTGAATCTTTCCTGCCAGCTCATCACGTTTCCCAGCAATCACATCAAGTTGATCATTCGTAAGTTCACCCCAACGAGCCTTAACCTTGCCTTTGAATTGTTTCCAATTCCCTTCGGCGATTTCCCAATTCATATCAACTCCTTTTACTTTCAACCAGATTGGCGGAATTGCCAATCAATTTTAAAAATCAAAACGACCTTTAAATCACACAATGCAGAAAATAGCTTACATAGGCATATTCATGCAAAGCATGTCGTGCAGCAAAAGACTAATCACAGCATAGCGTCATATCTGTTCGCTAACGAACATAAATAAATATTAGCGCTAGTGGTTTGCACTATTTAAAACTTTGTGTCTTCAAGGCAATTTTGAAACGTCGAAATCAGAATAATTTCGCTCAAAGATTCTATTTATGCCGTGCAGAAGCAGCAAGCAATGTGCGAAAGCGAACAGACCATTGCTTTCCAGCGTTAGAAAATGAAAATATGAAAATCCGCCATTTGCCAAAATAATGTAAGCATTGAATATTATGGCGATAGAAACAAGGAGATTCGAATAAACAGCATTTGCTGGTTGAAAATAAAAATGCAGCAGATTTTAATCGAATGACTTACATCGCCGCAGCTTGCGAAGAGGGGGGTAAATGTTAGTAGTGATTTTATTGATTGTCATCATTGCGGTAATCATCTAACTATCGCTAACACGACTATGCACTAATTTTATACGAGGAGATACGAATGATTGTCGCACTTCTATTGGTAGTAATAATTGTGATACTCATCTAAACACGCTGAGAATGCTTGATTGAATATCACAGCACAAATTCTCAAGCAAAAAACCTATTGATATTTTTCAAATATCGATAAGAAATCTACTTTCAACATGCCAGGAGAATCGATCGTGAAGCAATTTATTAAATACCTTACTGGATTATTTTTGGCCGCAATGGTGGTTTCTGTGATGGGTTGTGCTTCCAGTTCAAAGCAACAAGGAACCGGTGAGTACATCGATGACGCCGTCATCACTTCAAAAGTGAAAGCTGCCATTTTTAATGAATCAAGCATAAAATCAAATGAAATTAATGTTGAAACTTACAAGGGCGTTGTGCAGTTGAGCGGCTTTGTAAACTCCCAGAACAACATCGACAAATCTGTCGAAGTTTCACGGGGCGTAAAAGGTGTGAAGTCTGTCAAAAATGCCTTGATTTTGAAGTAAATGAAGGTCGGTCTTCAGGTTAATCAACATCCTGTCGACCGACTCTCAACCATATATCCGCTTGATAATGCACATCGCTCTGAAAGCGCACTACCCTACTGACAAATATTATTTGCTGTTTCCCTTGGCAGCATCCTGAATTTTTTCACCGGCTTTCTCAAGCTTATCACCCACTTTTTCTGTAGCATTATCGATGCTCTTGCCAGCTCGCTCTGCCGGCCCACCTTGCTTTTGGCAGCCATAAAGCGTCAGGGAAAGCATGCACACAGCAAAAATGGCACTCATTGACTTTTTGCATTCGAAACTTCTCATTATTTAACTCCTGTTAATTTGAATCTGCGTACAAAATTGAATGCTCACATGTCAAACGCGTGTATTCAACTAACGGATATTGCATGATTACGGCCTATTTGGAGTAGCGTGTCTTGGCTTCCATCAGGCAATCATCTTTAGCACTGCCGGTGAATTTATCGCACTTCTCCTTTGCAACAGCGAAATTAGCGTCAACCTTGTCTGATACAGCCTCATTGCGCGCATCAGCTTTCCTATTCCTAGCTTTCTTGTTAGCCTCTGATACTTTAAGCTGAACTTTGGCATCTGCCTTGCTGCTAGCCCTAACAGCCTTTGCTTCTTTCACACAGACATCTTTTGCATTACCGCCTAAATCATCACAGCGTTCATTGGCCACGCTGTACTGAGCTTCCGCCTTGGCAACCTTAACGTTGTACTGCTTTTTAGCTGTGGGTTTATAACTGAATTCCAGTTCAGCCTTTGCAACGTTTCTCATTCCCTTGGCTTCAACCAAACAAATATCTTTTTGATTGCCAGATTGTGAGCTGCAAGCAGTTTTGTTCGCACTGTAATCACTTTTGATCTTGGCCATACCAGACATGTAACCTTCTTTTGACATGCCCTGCGCCATTGCCCCTGCGGTGAATGTAAGGCCGACTGCAATCACTAAAAACTTCAGATTCAATTTCTTCATATGTATCCCTAATGAAATGATTATTGAATGGTATGCCGACAAGTCAGGCATACCAAACACTTATCTTTACCAATGCATTCATGAAACTATTGCGTCTGTCTTGGCTAGGACATACGCAGGCTATATTCAGCACGCAATACAGTCTGTTAGATAGCGAACATAGCTGATATTTATTTTCATTGTTATAGCCATATATGTTAGGCACCGCACAGAGTGAAAAACCTTATTGAATTACATTTGTAATTCTTACGAAAACTCAATCGTAGTTACTGAGTTTTGGACATCGATTATTTAACATGACATGCATCAGATGCATTCTTGTATCGAGTTTAAAAAGCCACCAGAGGAATAACCATGTATTTACTCGAAGAAACTGACACCCACCCTGCCTTGTCAACCGCTGGTCTCCCCGATTCTGATGACAAGTCAAGCTGCCAAGATCGCTGTAAGCACTGGTCTAATCTCAAAGAGGTTTGCGATATGCTTCGCCCAAAAATATCGCTGGGTTTATCTGCCTTGGCTGAAGAAGTATTTTTTCAGCATGTGCAAATCAAAGAAGGACAAAGTGTCTTTAGAATGGGGCAGCCTTTCAAAATGCTGTACATCGTCAATTCCGGATTTTTAAAATCAACCGTGATCGATGAACAGGGAAATGAGCAAATCCTTGGTTTTCCAATGAAAAATGATTTGCTTTGCACTGATGGCATTTATTTGAATCGCCACGTATCTGAAGCCATCGCATTGACGGAGTGCGACCTGATCATGCTTCCATTCAAGCAACTTGTGTCCCTCACACGAACCTACACAGAAATGGAAGGCGCCGTTTATAGCATGATGAGCAGAGAAGTCGTTCGTGAACAAGCCATGCATCGCTTGCTTGCATCTTCAAGCGCAGAAGTTCGCGTGACACGATTCCTTGTTGATCTCTCGGACAAGTTTGGACAATTAGGTTATTCGAGAAAAACTTTTAATTTAAGAATGACTCGCCAGGAAATCGGCAGTTATCTCGGATTGACGCTTGAAACCGTTAGTCGCACTTTGTCTACGTTAAACACCATCGGTTTAGTCACTGTTTATGGGAAGACGATTGAATTGAATGACATCAATGCGCTTCGCTCTTTCAGAAAACTGTTGCCTGTTGACAACCTCCTCAAGCGTCAAGAGATTTACATGCAAAAAATTATGCGCAATAAGCTGGTTCATCCCGTTGCGCCACTTAAATTGCGTGAATTACACACAATTTCATAAGCTTCTGTTGATAATCATCAATCACCACTTAAGCTGTTTTAATGAGATAGTGGATCGTTCATGCAATCCGAATGTCGTAGTCTCGGTTTATTGCGCTTAAAGCGCTCCTCTCCCCAAGCAGCCTTTTCCAAGCTATAAACCTAATTTTCAAATAAATCTCCTGAGAGTGGCATTTGCTGTTAACTTGACTTGAACTCGGTGCTGAATAGCGCATCTTCATACTTTGTATGTGCTTTCTCACAGATATCAGGAGCGTCGCCATGTCACCCATCAAGCATCCTCAAGAAAATAATCTGCTACTGGCTGCCCTTCCTAGAAAAGACCGGCAACGTTTTTATGATGGTTGCGCCATCATAGATCTTGAATTTTCTGAAGTACTCGCTGAATCCGGAAAACGTATTCGTTATGTTTATTTTCCAGTCGAAAGCTTTATTTCATTAGTGGCTCAAATCGATGGGCATCCTAGCCTGGAAGTTGGCTTGATCGGTAATGAAGGTATGCTGGGCACATCGCTCATCCTTGGCGTGGACGTAGCGCCGCTACATGCCATGGTACAAGGAAGCGGCCATGCATTGAGAATGAGCGCAGCACAATTCCGACGCGAGCTTGCGCTGAGTCCTGTTCTAGTGCGGATATTAAAACGTTATCTCTATGTAGATTTGGTGCAATTGGCACTGACTTCCACCTGCACACGATTTCATGTCGTTGAAGCGCGCCTTGCTCGCTGGCTGCTGATGACTCACGATCGCGCACACGAGAATGAATTTCATATTACACAGGAATTTTTATCGTACATGCTCGGCGTTCGGCGCGTTGGCGTTACCAAGGCCGCATCTTCTTTGCAGGATCAAAAGCTGATCAGCTACACAAGGGGAAATATGACCATTCTCGATCGAATGGGACTTGAAGCTGCTTCATGCGGGTGCTACAAAGCCGACAAAGCAATCTATGCCGAAATAATGGGGTAGCCACACGAGAATGCGCCAGATATCATCATCGGCACCCTTGGTGACAACAACACATTTCGACCCGATATCTGACACCCTACTTCAAATTATCTCGATGGAAGTAACCAAAAAAACAGGCTGCGGAAGGGTTGGGATACAGAGCGTTCGCGTATTTGAAATCCTTGCGCTGTAGCTTTTTGAATTCCTCATCGCCCTGCTGGAGTTTTCTCCGTACGGATCTGAACTTGAGTGGCGCCATCTGAAACATGCGGTTGTATTTATTCTTTGGATTGGTGATGGCGCGATTGTTTGGAAAATTGTCGTGGAATTTCTGCTCCCATCGCAAGGGAGAAATCCAGTAAGGCCGATCTTTGTAAAAAACAAGCTCGCCATACTTGATAAGCGGCTTCCCACGACTTTGATGGAACTTGATTTGCCTGGCATCGTCCGTCATGGCCAGCAATGCCGTATCGCCACCTGAAGTACTGTTCAGCGAGATGTAACCTTTCATTTCCCCTTCCGGCACCGCACATCTTGCCGCCTTATGGCAATCTGCATCACCACGGCCATAGGCCAGCAGCGTCTCGGGAATATCGTCCTGGGTTACATCCAGTCGAACGACTTTCCATTCTTTGGCTTTCTGCAATTGCTCGACAGTACGCATATTGCTTGATGAAATGTTTTTGAGCAGCGCATCTCGCTTCTCTTGTGGAAGCACCTTCCAGTCAGGGCGTGTCCAGTTAATATTCTGAGGGAGACGCTCTTTGAGGCACACCGGCGGAGGCGATTCCTTGGGGCGTGAACGCAAATAATTCAGCATTTCCTGGCAGGCAGCCGACTTTCCGCCTTTGAGCATGACCCAGTCGTAGTTTTCCCAGTAAACCTGAGGCGGATAGCACACGGCGGGCTCAGTAATATTCACAGGCTGAGCAAAGGCTGCGTGCACGCAAGTCACCAGCCCCACCCAGAAAAAGCAAACCTGTTTTTTACTTATCATCTGTCCAACTCCATTCCATGAAAGGCACACTCAGCCAGCTCGCAAAGCCAGCGACTGAATATACCAAACATGATTCAGCTTAGGCGTCATGTGCTACATTATTGTGCAGTTTTCTCAGGAATATCGAAGCTAAACACCATGTTTTGTTGCGCCATCCACAACAGTACGCGCTGAAAAGCGGCCTCTGTTTGAACCGGATCCCCCTTTACGCCAAGCTCCACATATGCCTTGCGCGTGGCTGACCGCACCCTGGGCAAACTGAAGGTTTTCACCAAAGGGAAAGCCGCCTCAATCTCTTCCATCAACGGCGTCAATTTGGCTTCCATCGCTTCGATGATGAAGATCGATTTTTCACTCTGCTTTGATTGATGAAAGAGGTGGGAATGGTAGGTATCCAGCGCCCATTCGATCATCCCCCACGCCATTTCCGGAAAGCCCGGCACGAAGTAATGCGTTTTGATCGAGAAACCGGGAATGCCATTGAACGCATTTGGAATAGCCTCGGCACCTTGCGGGAACTCCCCCATCTTCATGCGGTTCACATTCTCTGGCGCATTCAAATCAACCGGGATACCCGCCTCTGTAGAGAGTTTTTCAATGCGTTCGATGATGCGCGCCTTGGCAAAAGGATGCAGCACCAAGGGAGCGCCCAGTGCATCTGCGGCACACCGACGGGTATGGTCATCCGGTGTGGCGCCAATCCCCCCGCAGGAAAAGACGATGTCGCCGCTCGCAAAACTGCGTTGTAGGGTATCGATGATCCGCTCCGGATCATCGCCGATGTATTCCGCCCAGCCCAGTTGCAAGCCCCGCGCCCCGAGGATGTCGATCACTTTGGGAAGATGGCGGTCGGCGCGTTTGCCAGAGAGGATTTCATCGCCAATAATAATCAGGCCAATAGACATGTTGATAAGCACCGTAAAAACCGCCAGTGTAATTCATGTACGCCCCCAGGCGGAACGCCCTTCTCCAGTGCCCCTTGGGAATTTGGTTTAAAATCGCTGCTTTATTGACCAGATGATTCAAAAAACGACATGACATACACCACCACTGAAAAAGGACTGAAATACAAAGACATCGCCATTGGCAGCGGCACCGAAGCACACAAGCGCTCGGTTGTAGAAGTGCATTACACCGGCTGGCTGCAAAATGCTGATGGCAGCAAGGGTGAAAAATTCGATTCGAGTCGTGATCGCGATGAAACCCTGGCGTTTCCCTTGGGCGTCGGTTATGTCATCCCCGGCTGGGAAATGGGGCTCATCGGCATGAAGGTTGGCGGTAACCGGGAACTTATCATCCCGCCGGTGCTGGCCTACGGCGAACAAGGCATAGGCGGCGTTATTCCACCGAACGCCACGCTCATCTTTGATGTTGAGCTTGTGAAAGCGTAATAAGGCGTGATTGAGGAGCACCCTCACGCGCAAAAAAAGTGCTTGTTCATAGGGAATGTGGTGCCTTATATCCTGTTTGAATATAAGGCTATCTTTGCCATAAAATGCCAGGCTTTGTACTATTCGCCTTGTCACATTCCATCTCTGACAAGCTTCACCGGCTCTGGCCGGTAAACCATTTATAGATTGAACCGATATGCCACATGTAGTGACTGATGCATGCATCCGCTGCAAGTACACAGACTGTGTCGATGTGTGCCCCGTGGATTGCTTCCATGAAGGCCCCAATTTCCTCGCCATTAACCCCGATGAATGCATTGACTGCGCGGTTTGCGTGCCGGAATGCCCGGTCGGTGCCATTTACGCTGAAGAAGACGTTCCGGCGGATCAACAGCATTTCATTCAACTCAACGCAGAGCTATCCCAAAAATTTCCCGTCATTACTCGAACCAAAGCTGCGTTGCCAGATGCGGATGAATGGAAAGACGTGAAAGATAAACTGAAATACCTGGAACGCTAAGCTGTCAACTCATGCGCCAACCGGCGCGCCGTTTCCCAGCATATAAAGTAAAGCATGATGAACACCACACCACAATCCACGCCGATTGAAGCAGATGCCGTTATTGTCGGCGCAGGCCCCGTCGGACTCTTTCAAGTCTTTGAACTTGGCCTGCTTGAGATCAAGGCGCACGTGATCGACTCGCTCCCCGTCGTCGGTGGGCAATGTATCGAACTGTATCCGGACAAACCGATTTACGACATTCCGGCTGTCCCCGTTTGCACCGGCAAGGAATTGACCGACAACCTGATGAAGCAGATTGCCCCCTTCCATCCGACCTTCCATCTCGGGCAGGAAGTCACCAAGGTGCAAAAACGCGAAGACGGACGCTTCGATGTGGAAACCTCCATCGGCACGCAGTTCATCACCAAGACGGTGTTCATCGCGGCAGGCGTTGGCGCATTCCAGCCGCGCACGATCAAGCTCGATGGCATTGAACAATTCGAGCAATCGCAACTGTTTTATCGCGTGAAGAACCCCAGCGATTTTGAAGGGAAAAACATTGTGATTTGCGGCGGCGGCGATTCCGCGCTCGACTGGACGCTGGATCTCGTCGGCAAAGCCGAATCCGTCATCCTGCTGCACCGTCGTGAAGAATTCCGCGCAGCCCCCGCCTCCGTCGCGAAGATGCGCGAACTCTGTGAGAACTTCGACATGCAATTGCTGATCGGCCAGATCACCGGCTATGAAACCAGCGACGGCAAAATTTCCGAACTCAAGGTCACCGGGCAAGATGGCGTCACGCGTCGTTTGCCGATGGATGCGATGCTCGTGTTTTACGGCCTCTCGCCCAAGCTCGGCCCCATCGAATCATGGGGACTGAAGATTGAGCGCAGACAAATCGTCGTGGATACGGAAAAGTTTGAAACCAACATCCCCGGCATCTTTGCCGTGGGCGACATCAACACCTACCCCGGCAAAAAGAAACTCATTCTCTCGGGCTTTCACGAAGCCGCGCTGGCCTCGTTTGGTGCTGCGCCCTACATCTTCCCGAGCAAGAAGATACACCTGCAATACACGACGACCTCGCCGAAGTTGCATAAGGTGCTGGGTGTGGAGTCGCCGACGTTTGATTGAGAAAATTTCAGTTCAAAAAAAAGCCGTTCTCGAAAGAGTAACGGCTTTTTTATTAGTAGTTGCAAAGAGATCTCGTAGCATTCGGAATTGCAGTATGTAAACCGCTCATCTCGACGGATTTTTCACCCTTCGTTGCGAGTTGGCCCATAAACCTCTTCTCGCGATACATACCTATAAAACGCATTTTGAGCCCGCTTCCAAGTAGTTTGTGGCTTCATAATCTCTTTAGCCAAAGCGTTGCCAACATTTTGAATCTCAGCACCAACATATTTGTTAGCAAACTCGGCAAGATTCAAAAAATTCTTCATGTATTTATCGTCCCCGCCAGCAAAGAACCAGTACCTAACACCTAGGCCTTCGGCAGGAGAAGTTTCATCTTTAGCCGCCACCAAAACATTGCAGTGCTCTTCTTCGCCAACGGCATGGGCTACATGCTTGTCACGGATGGTTTTGATTTTTTCGTGCGTGGCAAAATATGTTGGTTTACCTAAAAAGATATCAGTGCTTAAGCCTTTGCGACGCCCTGAAGTGAAGCACCTCACATAGGAGACGAGCGCTTGTGTATGCAAAGCCATTCCAATGGTTCCGGACTCGCGCATAAGCCGCGAAGGTGGAACGAGCATTTGCAAACACCTTAATGTGCGCTCAAGATCAGCTTGAATTGTGATAAGCCTTTCCAACTCAACCTTAAGCGGATGATTAAACCCAAATGCGCGTAGTTGCTTTTTCATAAGGCATAATGTGTAATATCGTGAAGCACATAGTAACACCAGCAGGTGCGTAATAAGATGTTCAGAAAAAATCTACGAAAGACAAATATAAAGTACACCCTCCCCGCTTAGACGCAGCCGCTGACAGAAGGCAAAAGCGGATCAGAAGCGAAAACTGTTTGAGCGTAGCGAGTTTTTTCGCTTCCCGCTTTTGCTGCACTGGCAGCGGGAACCCGAAGGGCTGCGTCTCGCGGTCGCCTTCTTTTGCCTTCTTTTCTTGGCGAGA
>QZKY01000007.1 GCA_003605115.1 Oxalobacter sp. | reverse complement strand
GGCGCCCACCATCAAGGCGACAAGTATCCCCATCAGCACCAACAGCACCAGCAACGCAAATCCCAAAGTCAGCTTGTGGAATAAAAAATCTTGCCAGCGCTGCGTACGCACAGCCGCCTTCGCCTTTTTGCCAGGGACGACTTCATGTGATGTGACAGCGCTGGACATGGTGCTTTTCCTTGTTTTATGCGATTACCAGATGATTACCAGATGGCCTGGTTTGCACCATCCTTGATTTGCTTCTTCCATTCGACTTGGACCTGCTTGACGACAGCGGGCGGCATCGCAACATAATCCAGCTCGGTCGCCATGGCGCCACCGTTCTTGAATGCCCAATCGAAGAACTTCAACACTTCCTTGCCTTTGGCAGGATTCGACTGTTTTTGCTGCATCAGAATGAAAGACGCCCCGGCAATTGGCCAGCTATTCAAACCAGCCTGATTCGTCAACACCACACCGAAGCCAGGTGTCTTGCTCCATTGCGCACCGGCTGCGGCGGCTTTGAAGCTGGCATCACTCGGTTGTACGAATTTGCCATTCTTGTTTTGCAATTGGGTGTGCGGGATATTGTTTTTCTTGGCGTAGGCATATTCAACATAACCAATGGCACCCTTGATGCGCTGCACGTTTGCGGCAACACCTTCGTTACCCTTGCCACCCACACCCGCTGGCCACTTCACTGCCGTACCCGAACCGACCGTGCTCTTGAACGCCGGGCTGACTTTGGAAAGATAATCGGTCCACAGGAACGATGTGCCCGATCCGTCCGCGCGGTGTACGACGGTGATCGCACGATTCGGCAAGGTGATGCCAGGATTGATTGCAACGATTTCTGGGGCATTCCACTGCTTGATTTTGCCAAGGTAGATATCTGCCAACACTTTGCCCGTCATCTTCAACTGGCCTGGCTTGACACCCTCTACGTTCACCACGGGCACTACCCCGCCCATGATGGCAGGGAACTGCACCAGCCCAAATTGCTTCAAATCCTCGGCCTTGAGGGGCATGTCCGATGCGCCGAAATCGACGGTCTTGGCCTTGATTTGCTTGATGCCACCACCGGAACCGATGGATTGGTAATTCATTTGATGGCCGGTCGCTTGCTTGTACGCTTGCGCCCACTTGGCGTAAATCGGGTAAGGGAATGTTGCGCCTGCACCGGTAATATCGGCTGCAACAGCTACTGATGCCGTTGATACGGCTGATACCGCCAGTACGAGAGAACCTGCTAATTTGCGTAATTTCATATCATTCTCCTTTTTTATCCACTATGGATGACCGGCACTGTAAACGGCGAATATGACAGCTTTATGACAGACATTTTGCCTTGTCATTTTCCGGGCGGTGAGGGTAAATAATGAGCCCTCGGCTAAGAAACGAGCGTAACCCCAGTGGCTCACGGGCAATATGAGGTATAACAATGCCTGACCGAGTATCTCGTGATAACATTTCTCGTGAGAAATATTTGGCGATTCACATAGTGGAATATAAGGAAGGTTCATGAACGGTTCTATCTGGCAGCGCACCCTGGCGATTGCCAAAAAAACTTCCGTCAAACGCTTCGCTATCGGCTTGCTTGTCTTTCTGGTGTTATTTGGCGTAGTCGGTTATTACGCCTTGCCTGGCATCATTCGCTCCCACGCCGAAAAGATTCTCACGAAAGAATTGCGGCGCCCCGTTACCATCGAAAAAATTACCGTCAGCCCTTACTGGCTGGCGGTTTCCATCCATAACTTCAAGTTAATGGAACCGGATGGCAAAACCGTCTTCATGTCGTTTGACCGATTTCGCGTCAGCCTCTCGCCTGAGTCCGTACTGCGATTGGCACCCGTTATCCGAAGGGTGAAACTGTCCAACCCTTATATTCACGCCTCGCGCAACAGCGCCGGCAAATTCAACTTCGACGATTTCCTTGCGCGAACACCCGAAAAAAAATCACCCTCACCGCTCTCCGGACGCTTTGCCATTCAAAACATCCGCATCGAAGGCGGCACCTTCATATTTGACGACGCCTATGGCACGCAACCGCTTCATGCATCTCTCAAACAATTTGACCTGCGCCTCAAAGGTCTCGCGGTTAATTTGAATGCGCGCGAAGTGGACATTGACGAAATCACGTCAAACAACGCCGCTTACTTCGTGAAAACGTTCAAAAGCCGTGAACGATCCGCAGTGGTCGCAATACCCGCGACAAACGCTACTGTCACATCCACGACGAGATCTGCCGCGCCCACCTCCGCCACAAAAGCGCCCACTCCCTCACCCAAGCGCAACATCAAAAAACAAGAGCGCCCTTTTGTTGTCAACATCGAGAAAATCAACCTCCATAACTGGGTGGCGAAACTGGAAGATCATCATCTCAAGACGCCTGTCACCACCACCATTTCACGCGTCTCTCTGGATGCCAAAAACATCTCCAGCATCCTCAGCCAAAAAAGTTCTTTCAATCTGAAAGCCACTGTTAACGCCAAGGGGAAAATCAATGTCAAAGGTGCCTTGTCTATTTCGCCGCTAATCGCTGATCTGAAACTATCACTCAAAGATATCGACATCGCCGGTCTTCAGCCATATTTCACAGAAAGGCTCAACCTGCTGGTCAGTTCCGCGCGCCTGTCCAGTGACGCCACGCTGCAACTGCATCAGGAAAAGACCGGCGCCACCACGGCTAGCATCAAAGGGAATGTTGCACTGGATGACGTGAATGCCGTCGACAAAGCCTCTGAAAAGCGACTCATGCGCTGGAAATCACTCGCACTTAATGGTATCCATGCTCAAACCTCACCGCCATCCGTCGCGGTTGACGACATTACCCTGAACAATTACTACGCTCGCATTATCGTTAACGAAACAGGTCGATTCAATTTGCAAGATCTGATCCGCCGCGATCAAGACAGCATGCCGCCGCCTTCGCAAACCACAAGCAGTTCCACCCCTGCGCAGGACACCACCACACCAGATGCCCACGCCTTCGATTCGTCGTCCGAGGCTGACCCTGCTGCGACAGAGCCTGCTGTGACAACTACGCTGATGCATGCGGCAACGACTGACACGTCAAAAACTTCAAGCAAGCTCAGCATAAAAATTAGCAAGATTACGCTGGACGGCGGCAGGATACGCTTTACCGACAATTACATCAAACCGCATTACAGGGCTACACTGAAAAATTTTGGTGGCACAATCACCGGGCTGTCCTCAGAAGGGAATACCCCGGCCACCCTCAATCTGCATGGCAGCGTCAACAACGCGCCACTTATCATCAATGGCGAAATCAATCCGCTCAAAGGTGATTTGTTTTTGGATCTGCAAGCCGAAGTGCATGGGATGGAACTCGCCCCGCTGAGCGCATACACCAGCAAATATGCGGGCTATGGCATCGAAAAAGGCCAGCTATCTTTCGAAGTCGCCTACAAGGTCGAGAATCGCGAACTGGCCGCCAACAATAGACTCATTCTGAACCAACTCACTTTTGGCGAAGAAGCGGAAAATCCGGATACGGAAAGACTGCCGGTACAGCTTGCCGTTTCCCTGCTGCGCGATGGCGACGGCGTCATCGATATTGACTTGCCCATCACCGGTTCACTGGACGATCCCGAATTCTCGGTTGGCAGCGTAATCGGCAAGGCCTTCGTCAATATGCTGGACAAGGCCATCACTTCACCCTTCGCCTTGCTGGGATCAATGTTTGGCGGTGGAAGCGAAGAACTCGGCTGGATTGAGTTCGAACCAGGGCAATATGCTATCAGTGAAGCCAGCGAAGGAAAGCTCACGACACTGGCAGAAGCCTTGAACAATCGCCCCTCGCTCAAACTTGACGTCATCGGATTGGGCGATCCGGAAACAGACAAGGAAGGATTGGCCAAAGCGGGGCTGCAACGAAAATTGCGCGCGATGAAAATCAAGAACATGGGCGACAAAGGCAAAGCTATGCAGCAAAACAAAGTCACCATCTCTTCAACGGAATATCCCGCATTACTGCGACAAGTTTACAGTAACGAAAACCGGCTCAACTTGGGATACCTTCTGGGGAAGAAAAAGGCGCTTTCCGTGAAGGAAATGGAAATGTCGCTTCTGGAAAAAACAAAAGTGACGAATGACAATTTGATGGCCTTGGGTACTTTGCGTGCCGTGGCCACTAAAGAGTGGCTTGTCGCCAAAGGGAAAGTGCCGCCTGCGCGCGTTTTTGTCCTTTCCAGCAAACTGGCTGACAGCGCATCGGATACATCTGAAGGTAAGGCAAAATTCAGTCGCGTGGAGTTTGCGATTAAAGATTGACCTGAGAGGACTGACCTGAGCGAGCGGCTTTCTTGATCAGTTGGGGACAGCGTACGCTTCGCTAAATACTGCCCCCAACCAGGAAATTGTCCTGCCCCACCAGTATTACTTGAAGGGGTGACGCAACACGAGGGTTTGCTCCCGATCTGGCCCCGTGGAAACCATGTCCATCGGCACACCGATGAGTTCTTCCACGCGACGAATATAGGCGCGTGCATTGGCAGGCAGTGCGTCGAAAGATTGCACACCCATGGTCGGCTCTGCCCAACCCGGCATTTCTTCATAAATCGGTTCGCAACGTGCGGCATCTTCCGCACCCACAGGGAAAATATCAATCAGTTTCCCATCGAGTTTGTAGCCAGTGCAAAGCTTGATCGTCTCCAGTCCATCAAGCACGTCGAGCTTGGTCAAGCAAATGCCCGTCACGCCATTGATGCGCACGGAACGTTTGAGCAAGGCTGCATCAAACCAGCCGCAACGGCGCGCACGCCCCGTGACTGTACCGAATTCCATGCCAACGCTGGACAGATGCTTGCCCACACCTTCTTCAAGCGGGAGTTCGGAAGGGAAAGGCCCCGAGCCCACACGCGTAGTGTATGCCTTCGTAATGCCCAGTACATAATGCAGCATGTTGGGGCCCACACCAGAACCGGCAGCCGCATTGCCCGCCACACAGTTACTGGAAGTGACATACGGGTAAGTCCCGTGATCAACGTCGAGCATGCTGCCCTGCGCACCTTCAAACAAAATATTGGCACCCCCGTGGTAAGCGTCATACAGCGCACTGGACACATCCCCCACCATTGGGCGCAATTCCTCAGCCACCTTGAGTGAATCATCCAGGGTTTTTTGATAATCCACACCCGGTTTTTTGAGGAAGTTCGTCAACACGTAATTGTGATATTCAACGTTTTCACGCAATTTTTCTGTGAAACGCTTTTCGTTGAGCATATCGGCTACCCGGATCGCACGGCGTGCCACTTTGTCTTCGTAAGCCGGACCAATGCCTTTGCCAGTCGTGCCGATCTTGGCCTCACCCCGTGCTTCTTCGCGCGCCAAGTCCACTGCAACGTGATAGGACAAAATCACTGGACAGGCTTCGGAAACCTTCAAACGCGAACGCACTTCAACCCCGAAACTTTCGAGGCGCTTTATTTCGTTGAGCAAATCGGGAACGGAAAGCACCACGCCATTGCCGATATAACAGTTCACGCCGGGACGCATGATGCCGGACGGGATCAGCTGCAATGCCGTTTTTTGCCCCTTGATCACGAGCGTGTGCCCTGCATTATGGCCGCCCTGAAAGCGCACCACGCCTTGGGCGTGCTCCGTCAACCAATCGACGATTTTGCCTTTACCCTCGTCACCCCACTGGGTGCCTATCACCACAACGTTTTTTGCCATAAATAGTTTTTTAAGTTTTCGCTGGTTAATTAATTTTTTTCAGAGCCCATGTTCCATTCGGTTCCTGAACCAGTTCCCGGTCGCAGACAAACTCATCTTGCTCACTTGTTTGGTTCGGCATATTTTGAACGACGATCTCGCCCTGTTGGCGCAATTGACGGATCTGTGTGCGCAAAACCGCGGCATTCCCCCAAGGCGCACGTATCGCGCGCTTCGGTTCTGCGCATGGCAACAACTGCGACAATTCGCGCAAATCCATCGAAAATCCCGTTGCCGGCCGCGCGCGCCCAAAGGCTTCGCCCACATGATCGTAACGTCCGCCACGCGCCAGGGCATTCGGTAAACCCGGCACATAGGCAGCAAACATGACGCCACTGTGATATTGATATCCACGCATATCGGCAAGGTCGATGGTGACCGCCGTACCTTCTGCCATCTCTACCAGCCTTTGCAACTCATCGAGTGCGCGCGTGATACCTGGCAATTGCGGCAGCGCCTTGCGCGCCTCGTCCAACACCTTGACATCGCCATAGAGGTTCGGTAAAGCCAGCAAAACATCGCGCGTCGTGGCTTCGCAAGATTTTGTGAGTGTCGTCAAGCCCGGCACATCTTTGCTTTCCAGCAGACTGAATAATGTGGCTTCCTGTTTCTTCAGACCCGGATCAATCTCGAACAGGGCGCGCAACACGCCGACGTGACACAAATCAAGCGACACACCCGTCACGCCCGCCAGCGCCAAGGAAACGCGCGCGAGTTCCTGAATTTCAGCGTCGGCTTCCCATCCGGCATGCCCGTAAATCTCTGCGCCAATTTGCAGCGGCTCACGCGTAGCATACAAACCGGAAGGGCGCGCATGTAGCACGCTGCCTGCATAGCATAGACGCGTAACGGAAGCACGGTTAAGCAAGTGCGCGTCGATGCGCGCGACTTGCGTCGTCATGTCGGCGCGTATGCCCATCGTGCGACCCGAGAGTTGATCGATCAGACGGAACGTATACAAATCCGTATCCTGTCCGGTTGCCGTCAACAGCGAATCCAGATACTCCAGCATCGGCGGCATGATCAGCTCGTATCCGTATTGACGGAAATTGTCGAGTATCATGCGGCGCAAATCTTCAATCTTGCGCGCTTCTGCGGGCAAGACGTCAGCAATATATTCTGGTAACAGCCAGTTTTGCATAATTAATTCAGGAAAATATGTTGATGCTCATCACAACACACTCATGCCACACGGCGCATGAGACGTTTCCAAGCAGGCGCACGCTGAACGTAATCTTTCCATAGGGTCAGAGTGCGGCCTTATCGTTATTTATTTCTTGGCAGCGCCGGTCGCCTTGGGATTCCTCATGTATTTGAAGAACTCGGAAGACGGGTCAACAACAATCACATCGTTGCGGCTGTTAAAAGTGGCACGGTAGGCTTCGAGTGTGCGATAGAACTTGGCAAATTCCGGATTTTTTCCAAATTCCTTGGCATACAGTTTTGCGGCTTTTGCATCGCCCTCACCACGAATTTTTTGTGCCTGACGCGCTGCTTCTGCAATGATGATCGTGTGTTTTTTGTCCGCTTCTGCGCGAATCCGCTCAGCTTCGGCAACACCGTTGGCACGCGTCTCGTTCGCTATTCGCGTGCGTTCCGCTTTCATCTGATCGAAAATCGCCGCATTGTTCGAATAGCCAATGCGCTTGAGGCGCACATCCACGATCACGATACCCAAATTCTTTGCCTCAGCTGCCATGCCCTTCTGTATTTCATCCACCAACTCGCTTCGATCGCCCGTCAACAATTCCTTTAGCGTGTAATGTCTGACTTCTTCCGCCAGCGCGGCCTTGACCATTTGCAGCACTTTATCCTGCCCCTGCTGCATGCTGCCGCTAAAACTCACATAAAAGAGTCTGGGATTGTCGACGCGCCATTTCACGAATGAGTCGATCATGGCAACTTCTTTTTCAGAGGTTGCCACTTTTTCCGGTACGGTTATTTCAGACGTCACAATGCGCTTGTCAAGCAAGATGACTTCTTCCAGAGGCGCAGGGGTTTTGTAATACAACCCCGGTTCGGAAATGACGCGCTTGATTTGGCCAGAGCCAGACACGATGGCGTGTTGACGCTCATCGACAATAAAAAAAATCGAGGTGACAAGCGAATAAAGAATTAACCCGAACAGGGCGATCAATGAAAACTTTCTCATTATCTTGCCTCCCGCGCGCGCGAATCACGTTCACGCAATATGGACGCTGAAGCATTGCCCGTTGCTGGAACAGACGCAGCGTTTGCCGGCGTTTTGTCCGTCGATGTCGGTGCAGCAGACGGCGCGCCTGTCGTCGTTGAGGCTGGTGCCGGAGCAGCGTCTGGCTTGACGGCCTCAGGAGAAGGAGAGACAGGTTGCGGCACGAGCTTGTCAAGCGGCAGATACATCATGTTGCCGCCGTTCTTCGTGTCCACCAGAACCTTGGTCGTCTTCGTCAAAATGTCCTGCATGGTCTCGATGTACATTCTGTCGCGCGTAAGCGCTGGTGCTTTCTGATATTCAGTCAGAATTTGCTTGAAACGTATTGTGTCGCCTTCGGCATGCGCGATGACTCGCGCACGATATGCTTCGGCGTCCTGAATCAGCCGCGTTGCAACCCCTTTGGCTTTGGGAATAACGTCGTCTGCATAAGCACGGCTCTCGTTTTCCATGCGCTTGCGATCCTGTTCGGCTTTGTACGCATCATCGAACGATGCCGTCACTTCTTCTGGCGCCTGTGCAGCCTGTACACTGACACTCATGACTTCCACCCCGGCCGTGTGGCGATCGAGTGCATTCTGCAAAATCAGGCTGACCTCTTGGGCAATCTTGTCCCGGCCTTCGTACAACACATTGTCCATGGTCTTTTTGCCAACCACTTCACGAATGGCGCTCTCGGCAACCAGCTTCACGGCTTCTTCCTGATCCAGATTATTGAACGCCCAGTCATTGGGATTCTTCAAGCGATATTGCACTGCAACCTGAATATCAACAATGTTGCCATCGCCAGTCGGCACCAGCGATTCCTTGTGCTCGCGATTCTTTTCACTTCCGCGGTAGCCAATCTCAATCTTTCTGACCTGAAGCTTGTTGATTATCTCAACGCTTTGGAAAGGCGCGGGCCAGCGCCAACTCAGTCCCGGCTGCTTGACTTCGGTAAATTTACCAAAGGTCATGACCAAACCGACCCGGCCTTCGGCGACGATAACCAAACCCGTGAACAACCAGGCAGAAAAACAAATCACGACAAGGATCAGGATGGCAAGACCCATGCCTTTGTTTCCGGGATTCTTGTTCTGCCCCTGATTTTGTCCCCCACCTTTTCTGCCGAAAAGACGATTGAGGCGCTCATTGAAGTTTTGCCAGGCCTTGTCCAGTTCGGGCGGCCTTTTCTTGTCACGATAGCTTCGCTCTTCTTCTTCGCTATCGGAGCCACGCCCCCAGAGATCCGACAATGTGGCGCCAATTTTATTGAACAGGGTTCGAGACATTTTGAAATATTCCGACTTTAGTCATTATTATTTGTCTCAGCACCGCCCACCGACGTTGCCGGATTTTCCGGATTCGGCGTCTGAGCGATACGCTTTCCCTTGGACTCTTTTGCAAATTCGCTCATGGCCTGGCGCAACAAGCCAAGACCTTCCCCTGTCTTGGCGCTGACAAAAACGCGTGTAATTTTATCATACTCCCCCCGCTCCAAGGCCGACATGAGCCCGGCAGCATCAATCTTGTTCCACACCAGTAATTGCGGGATATGGTCAGCGCCAATTTCCTTTAAAACGGCGTTCACCTGACCGATCTGTTCCATCCGGGTGGGACTGGAGGCATCAACAACATGCAAGAGCAAATCGGCATGAATGGTTTCTTCCAGCGTTGCCCGAAAAGCGGCAACCAGTTGATGTGGCAAATCCCGCACAAATCCCACCGTATCGGATATGACGATATTGCCAATGTCTTCCAGATAGATGCGTCTCGACGTGGTATCCAGCGTAGCAAACAACTGATCCGCCACATATGCCCCAGCCTTGGCCAATGCATTGAATAAGGTGGATTTCCCCGCATTCGTATAGCCCACCAACGAGACAGAGAAAGTTTGACCGCGTCCTCTCGCCTTGCGCTGTGTCTCGCGCTGACGCTGCAATTTGGCCAGCCGCTGCCGCAGCGCTTTGACCCGATCACCCAGCAATCGTCGATCCGTTTCCAACTGGGTTTCGCCCGGACCGCGCAAGCCGATACCGCCTTTTTGCCGTTCCAAATGCGTCCACCCCCGCACCAGACGGGTAGCGAGATGCTGCAACTGCGCCAGTTCGACCTGTACTTTTCCTTCGTGGCTTTTCGCGCGCTGGGCAAAAATATCGAGGATCAAACTGGTGCGATCAACAACATTGACCTTGAGATGCCGTTCCAGATTGCGTTGCTGCGCAGGTGACAGTGCGTGGTTGAAAATGGCAATTTCCGCACCATACTCGGCAATCGCTTGCGCAATTTCCTCGGCCTTGCCTGTACCCACATAGAATGCCGCATCGGGACTGCTGCGCTTGCCTGTTATTGTCACAACAGGTTCTGCACCAGCCGATTCCGCAAGCAGGGATAATTCATGGAGACTGTCGGCAAAATCCCCTTTGCCAAAGTCAACACCAACTAAAACCGCGCGCATGTCACGTCAAGGTGACAAAAAGGGATTTACGATGAAGAAGGCGCATCTGGGTTGAGATTGACGGGACGGCCGGGAACGACAGTGGAAATTGCGTGTTTGTAAACCATCTGCGTAACCGTGTTACGCAGCAAAACGACATACTGGTCAAATGAATCAATCTGCCCCTGGAGCTTGATGCCATTGACCAGATAGATGGACACAGGAATGTGTTCTTTGCGCAATAAATTCAGGAAGGGATCCTGAAGAGAGGGGATTTTGTTGTTGCTCATGTCAGCTCCGTTTATGTAGTTATTAGTTATCTTGTGCGAACTGAAGATACTTATTATCGGGAAACCCTACGGCATCCATGCGGGCATTGTATACAAATATTCCGCTTCGTGATTGATGTAAACCAAACCTTGACTTTAGGTTCTGCCAGCCTGCTTCTCGCGATCAAAAGGGTTTTTTCCTGTGCGGAATTCTATACGCAAAGGCGTTCCGGTAAGTGAAAAGCTGTCACGAAAATGCTTTTCCAGATATCGCTTGTAAGAATCGCTGATAGCTTCCAGCGCGTTGCCATGAATGACAATGATCGGCGGGTTCTGTCCCCCCTGGTGCGCATAACGCATCTTTGGACGTACCGCCCCTTTGCGGCGGGGTTGCTGATGCTCCACCGCGACTTCCAGCGCGCGCGTCAATTTTGGCGTCGGCAGCTTTGCCATCGCCGCTGCATACGCCGCATTTACCGACTGCATCATCGGGCCGATTCCGGTAGATTTCAGCGCAGAAATAAAGTGAAATTTGGCGAACGTCAAAAAATGAAGTTTGCGTTCAATGTCGTTACGAATTTCGTCACGCTTGCCTGCGGATAATCCATCCCACTTGTTGATGGCCACCACCAAAGCGCGTCCACTTTCCAGAATGAATCCTGCGATGTGCGCATCTTGCTCCGCAATATCCTGTTGCGCATCCAGCAGCAAAATCACGACATTCGCCTCAGAAATCGATTGCAAGGTTTTTACGACCGAAAACTTTTCAATTGCTTCAAACACTTTGCCACGACGACGGATACCCGCCGTGTCGATCAATGTGTAGTGCTTGCCCTCACGCTCAAAGGGAATTTCAATCGCGTCGCGTGTGGTCCCCGGCATATCGAACGCAATCACACGCTCTTCCCCCAACAAGGCATTGACCAGCGTCGATTTCCCCACATTGGGTCGCCCAACGATCGCGATTTTGATGTTTCTTTCTTTCGATCCTGATTCATCCTCGATCGGCATTTCAGGCTTTTGCACCAAGTCCAGCGCGTTCTCCAGCATCTCCTGCACGCCGTCGCCATGCGCAGAGGAAATCACCATAGGGTCGCCCAAACCCAATTCGTAAAAATCCGCCGTCACAGCAGAGTATTTCATGCCCTCAGCCTTGTTCACCACCAACACCACGTGGCGCCCGGATTTGCGCAAAAACTCGGTAATGGTTTTGTCGTGCGGCGTCATGCCTTGACGTCCATCGACCATGAAGATCACGACATCCGCTTCCGCAACAGCTTGCTTCGTCTGCTTCGCCATTTCATGCATGATGCCGTCTTTGGCGACAGGTTCAAAACCGCCCGTATCGATCACCAGAAATGGGCGTGTGCCAATCCGTCCCTCGCCATAATGGCGATCACGCGTGAGGCCGGGGAAATCCGCCACCAGCGCATCGCGCGAACGCGTCAAGCGATTGAACAAGGTGGATTTACCCACATTAGGGCGTCCCACCAAAGCCACGACCGGTTTCATTTTTTCTTCACTCTTTTTCTGCGCGTGATGCGCTGTTATTGCGCTGCAATGGCGGCAACCGTTCCCGACTGCGTTTGCACGATCAAGGTCGACCCTGCCAGCAAAGGCGGGGTAAGTGCGGGACTGCTGCCCACCGACAGACGATTGACGAAAGAACCGTCTTCTCGAGACAGGAAATGAACATAACCCTCATAATCCACTACGGCAACATAGCGCCCTAAAGCCACCGGTGCAGACAAGCCGCGATGCGACAACTTGTCGTTACGCCAGATACTTTGCCCGCCTTCACGCGAAAAGGCGTAAATCGCTCCATGCTCATCCACTGCATAGGCATAACGCTCATCCTGCGCCATGCCCGTTGCTGCACCAACCGTCAACTTCTTGGACCAGCGCATCGCGCCGGTGACCACATCCAGACAGGCAACACGGCCTTGATACGCTGCGGCACACACGTCACGACCATACACCGATGGAAGGCCGTTGATATCTGCCATGCGTTCCAGTTCTGTCGCGCCACGCGGCTCGCCGATCAACACTTCCCATCGCGGCCCACCATTCGTCAAATTCAGCGACAGCAATCTGCCCCCGGGCAAAGCCACCACCACCGTGGGTCCCACAATGACCATGCCGGGCGCAGCACGTAACGTCAAAGCAGGCGAGGGGCGATCCAGCGTCCACTTACGCTTTCCGGTTTCTGCGTCATACGCAGCAATACGGTTATCGACGCTGCGTACAATGACCAGGCCACTGCCAACTACCGGTGCCGTCAGCACCTCACTGGATGTCTGCACCTTCCAGCGCAACTTGCCATCCGAATCAAACGCCAGCAAAGCGCCCTTTTCACCGGCAACCGCAATCGTTTTCCCATCGCTGCCCACACCCGCCGTCAATGGCATGTCGGCGCTAATACGCCATTCTTCATTGCCACTATCAAGTGCAATTTTTGCAATCGATCCGCCAGCGCCCGCAGCGTAGATGCGATCGCCGACTATTGCAGGCGAAAAAATGTAGCGATCCGCGCTACCTACGGATGCGGTCCAGAGCGTTTTCAGCTTGAACACCGGCTTGATATCCACCAGTTCCGCCGGTGTATATTTTGGACCACCACTAGAAGAACATCCCGCAGAGGCAATCAGCGCCCCCACTGCCAGGCATTTGAATAATGTGCGCATCGTTTCTCTCATCTCTCAGATCAGCTTGCAGTTTTTTCAGGAGCGCCGCCAATGCCGTCCAGCTTCAACTGGATCAGCCTGCGCGCAGGATCTTTCAGCTCGGTTTTTTCCAGCGCCTGTTGATACGCCGCGCGGGCATCTTCAATTTTGTTTTGCGCCACGAAGATGTCCCCCTTGCGATCGGCTACGCGTGCCGCAAACGCTTCCGGAAAATCGCCCGACAATAACTTCATGCCTTCATCGTAGGCTTTTTCATCCAGCAACATGCCCGCCAGGCGTATTTTCGCCAGTGCCTTGTACTCCTCATCAATCGCGTTCTTCACCACCCAGTCGAGTTGCGCCTTGGCCGACTTCAACTCCCCCGCGTCATACGCCGCGCGGGAAGCCACCATGCCGGCCATTTGCGCATAGGCCGTTCCGGAATACTGCGTTTCCAGATCGGTTGCCGCGCGCATTACCAGCGTGTGGTCCTTGGACACAACCGCCCGAAACATTTCTTCATAAAGCAATGCGGCTTTCGATGCCTGACTTCTTTGGTAGTACTTCCAGCCATTAAACCCGGCATACAGAAACAAGCCGATGATCACCAGCCACGTCACCAGATTGCCGTATTTTTTCCACCAGGCCTTGAGCTCTTCTATCTGTTCCTGTTCTTCAAGATTGAGTGCCATGTTCTTCCCACGTAATGTTATTGAAGATAATTCGTTCAGCAGCAGCAATGGTCGTCGCCGCCGATAATCTGTTCCATCAAGTAATCGGTTACTGCATCAAATGGTACGCTGGTCTGATTGTTTTGCATCTCAGCCGCACGCATTGCCTTGACCGCCGCCGTCCCGCTCGCCATTTCGTCTTCTCCCAGGATGATCGCATACGCGGCACCGCTTGCATCCGCGCGCTTCATCTGCGCCTTGAAGCTGCCGCCCGCACTCATGGCGGCACAATGCAGCACCACACTTAATCCGGCATCGCGCAAGCGCTCAGCCAGCACAAAAGCACTGAGCTGCGCTGCTTCACCCTGATGCACCAGATATACATCACACTGATTTGCCGCAAACGGCTCTCCCGACGCACGCATCAATTCAATCAGGCGTTCGACGCCCATCGCAAAGCCGCACGCCGGTGTAAATTTGCCGCCAAACATTTCCACCAGCGGATCGTAACGACCACCACCGCACACCGTGCCTTGCGCACCGAGATCATCCGAAATCCACTCAAATACCGTGCGATTGTAATAATCCATGCCGCGCACCAAACGCGGATTGATGCGAAATGGAATGTTGTTGTGTTTCAGGATCTTCTGCACACCTTCAAAATGATCCAGAGACTCCTTATCCAGATACGCGATCAGCTTCGGCGCCGCATTCACCATCTCTTGCATCGCGGGATTCTTGGTGTCCAGAATACGCAAGGGATTGGAATGCAGGCGACGTTGGGCATCCCCGTCCAGGATATCCTTGTGCTTTTCGAAGTAAGCAATCAAATCGGTGCGATGGCGATGCCGTTCTTCCGCATTGCCGATTGAATTCAATTCCAGGCGAATATTCTTCAACCCCAAGTCGTCCCACAAACGCTGGCACAACATGATCAACTCTGCATCAATATCCGGACCGACAAAGCCGATCGCTTCTGCGCCCACCTGATGAAACTGCCGATAGCGACCGCGTTGCGGACGCTCATGCCGAAACATCGGACCCGCATACCACAGGCGCTTCGGGCCATCATACGTCAGATTGTGCTCGAGTGCGGCGCGTACCACGCCCGCAGTGCTTTCAGGACGCAGCGTCAGATCATCGCCATTCAGTGCGTCCTTGAACGAATACATTTCCTTTTCGACGATATCGGTCACCGCACCCAAACCACGTGCGAACAGCGCCGTCTCTTCAACGATGGGCGTACGAATTTGCTGATAACCGTAGCTCTTCAACACCGACTCAACGGTGTTCTCAAAAAGTTCCCACAATGGCGCCTCCGCCGGAAGAATGTCATTCATCCCGCGAATACCGACAATTTTTTTGATTTTTGTTTTTTCAGTCATGCTTCTTCCAAGTGCCTCACCACGCTAACCCGCCGACATCATCAGGCAGCCGCGCTTTTGCTCCCATAATTCTTTTTGACGTATTCCAGCACGATGGCCTGGAATTCTTCCGCAATCCGTTCACCACGCAAAATCACGCCCCGCTGTCCGTCAACATAAACCGGCGCGGCATTCGTTTCGCCCGTCCCCGGCAAACTGATGCCGATGTTGGCGTGCTTCGATTCGCCCGGCCCATTGACAATGCATCCCATCACCGCCACCGTCAAATTTTCCACGCCCGGGTAAGCTTTTTTCCATTCCGGCATTTGATTTTGCAGATAAGTCTGAATTCTGTCGGCCAGTTCCTGAAACACCGTAGATGTCGTACGTCCGCATCCTGGGCACGATGTCACCATCGGCATGAATTTGCGCAAGCCCATCGTTTGCAATATTTCCTGCGCGACAATCACTTCTTTCGTCCGGCTGCCGCCCGGCTCCGGTGTCAGCGAAACGCGTATCGTGTCGCCAATCCCCTCCTGCAACAACACCGCCATCGCGGCCGTTGATGCCACAATACCTTTGCTGCCCATACCTGCTTCCGTCAACCCCAAATGCAGCGCATAGTTGCAACGCCGCGAAAGTTCACGATACACCGCAATCAAATCCTGCACACCAGAGACCTTGCACGACAAAATAATTTTGTTTGCCGCCATCCCCAGACTTTCCGCCAGCTTCGCGCTGTCGATCGCTGACGTGATCAAGGCTTCATACATCACGCGCTGTGCATCCCAGGGTTCAGCACGCTGCGCATTTTCATCCATAATCCGCGCGAGCAAATCCTGATCGAGACTACCCCAGTTCACACCAATACGCACTGGCTTGTCGTAACGCACCGCCACTTCCACCATTTGCGCAAATTGAGTGTCACGTCTTGCGCCTTGTCCCACATTCCCCGGGTTAATCCGGTATTTCGAAAGCGCCTGCGCACACCCTGGATAGGCCTGAAGCAACAAATGTCCGTTGTAGTGAAAATCGCCAATCAGCGGCACGTCCACACCCATGCGATCCAGTTCCTGACGAATCGCAGGTACGGCAACCGCGGCTTCGGGCGTATTCACCGTGATCCGCACCAGCTCCGACCCGGCTCTCGCCAGCTCTGCAATCTGCTGTGCCGTGGCCGCAATATCTGCCGTATGGGTGTTTGTCATGGATTGCACCACGACTGGCGCACCACCGCCAACAATCACTTCGCGCGAACCATACCGCACTGCGACACCGTGCGTTATCACACGTGCCAGCGTACCCGATGCTATCGATGAACAGGTCATGACTTTATTTGATATTCAACCTGACGGTCTTGCTATCGCCATCAGTGTGGACATTGAGCCGCCTGCCGCGCAGCGTCGCCTCAACCGCAGGAGCATTGCCAATCGTGAGCAACAAAGGTTCATTGACTGTAAAACGTGCCGTTGTTCCCGCAGCGATATAGCGAGACGCCAGCAACTGGCCATTCGCACGTTTCAGTTCTACCCAGGATTCTTCACGGCATTTCAGCACCAATGCGTTTTTTCCGTTTGCGGCTTGCGCTGGTTGAGCCGCCTTCTCATTGCTTTTGGCAGCATTCAGTGGTGGTGAAGCGACAACCGATTTTTTGGTCGTCGTCTTGTTTTCTACACCGGGCTTCGGTGCATCACCAGTCTTCTTTACCTCATTAACTTTTTTCGCAGGTGCACCAGCTACTTGATCAGACACATCCACAGCGGGCAGCGGGATCTGCTTGATTTTTTCCGGTTTGCCTGCTGACGCGGACGCTTGTTTCGTCTGCACGGCAGGCACAATAGCTACTTGCGCCGAGGATGGCGCAGAGGCAGATGCCGATGCAGTCACATTCGCGTCCTTTTTCAAGGAAGGCATCCAGCCAACTCTTTGTGCGAGCAAAATACCGATCAGCAGCACCACGACAATAACCGCCACCGTCATTCGCTTGGTTTGCATGTTGTACTTCGCGATAAACGGTATATGCGTTTCGGAAAACGTTTCCAGCGTTCTGTTACGCATCGGTTGCAGCGACACGGCAGGCGTCGCCTCATCGGAAAGCATCGCCACCAGCGGCTCAGGATCCATTCTGAGCACTTTCGCGTAAGCGCGTACAAAGCCACGAAACACGGCCTTGCTTTGCACCACAGCCACATTATCGGCTTCAATTTCCATGACACGCCGCGGAGTCATCTTCAGTTGATCGGCCACCTGCTCCGGCGTCATCCCCAAGGCTTCGCGCCGCGCAGCCAGCAAGGCTCCCGGCGACGGAGGCGCAACGCTTTCTGCTTGCTCTTCTTGCAAGGACGGCTCCTGCGAAGCCCCCTCTTGCTCAGCCCGCTCTTGCTGCTGCGTTTCCTCCTGCTGCTGCACATCCTGCTGTTGCATTTCCTGCAGCGGGGTCATTTGCGTCTCTTGTTCCTGCACTTGTTCTTGTTCTTTCATACCTGTTTCACTCATCAAACATCCCGCGCTGGTAAGCGGAGAACTCCTGAGAATCCGGGTACAGTCTGCGAAGATGCGAAATGTACGCAGCCTCCGCAGAACGATCCCCACGTTTACGTTCAATCTTGACGGCAGTCCACAACATTTCTGCCGTCAACGCCTCTACCTTCATGACACGACTAATATAGAAGTGCGCACGATCATACTGTCCGCGTGTGTAATACAGTATGGCCAGATTGCCATTGGTAGTCGGGTTCCTTGCATCGAATTTAAAAGCCTGATTGAGATAATCTTCTGCGGCTTTGTCTTTCTTTAATTTCAAACTGCATACCCCGGCATTATTCAAAGCCGTCGCAGGCGATTGATAGTGGCGGTTGTTAAAAGCCTTTTCGAAAAGCAGAATGGATTTTTCGGGGTGTCCATGCTGACACAGGAACCAGCCATAATTGTTGGCCAGTTCGGGGTTGTTCGGCGCCAAAGACAAGGCGCGCAGGAAATTGTCTTCCGCAAGCGCGATTTCATTCGTTTGCATGTATGTCATTGCGCGAATGTTGTACGCATCTGCATTGTCTGGGTCAATCGCCAACACTTTTTTGACTTCATCCAGCGCCACATTCCATTGCCGCTGCTCGTAGTAACCGGCTGCCAACTGCAAACGAATCGACGCACGCTTCTGTGCGTCCGTCATGTCTGATTGCGTGCGCACCTCACCATCGCCGGTCGAAGCACATCCCGCCATCGCCAAAGCAGCACATACCGAAACCACACACCACAAAAATCTGCTCGAAAAAATTTTCATGCCAGTTCCTCCTCGACGCTGCACACACTGTGTCCAGACCGTTGCTGATTCACGGCCATCCTGATGGTTCTTTCCTGCACGCGGGTACGATCCTGCACCTCTCCCGCCAATTGTCCACACGCTGCGTCAATGTCATCGCCACGCGTCTTGCGCACGGTCGTAATAAACCCGGCATCCAGTAAAATTTTTCCGAATGCCCTGACGCGCGCATCCGATGAGCGCTTCAGCCCCGATTCCGGATAGGGGTTAAAAGGAATTAAATTGAATTTGCTCGATACCGAGCGTCCTCTGGCCGTCACCAAAGTGATCAGTTCACGCGCATGCTTGTCCGTGTCGTTCACGCCATCCAGCATGCAATACTCGAACATGATCGCTTCGCGCGGCGCGTACTCCAGATAGCGTTTGCATGCTGCCATCAGATCGTCCAACCCATGCTTGCGGTTCAAGGGTACGAGCTCGTTGCGCAACGAATCGTTCGGCGCATGCAAAGATACTGCCAGCGCTACCGGACAATCCTGTGCCAGACGATCGATCATCGGCACCACGCCGCTGGTTGAGACGGTTACGCGACGGCGTGACAAGCCGTAGGCATTGTCATCCAACATCAACTTCAGCGCCCGCACGGTCGCATCGTAATTCAAGAGCGGCTCGCCCATCCCCATCAGCACCACGTTGCTGATCTGACGCTCCCCTTTGGGGCCAGCCTCAATCCCTTTGGTTTTGCGCAACGCAAATTCCGCCATGCGCAGTTGACTGATAATTTCGCCCGTCGTGAGATTGCGGCTGAAGCCCTGTTTGCCGGTGGAGCAAAATCGGCAATTAACGGCACAACCCGCCTGCGTGGAAACGCACAGCGTGCCACGATCATCTTCGGGGATGAAAACCGTTTCGATGGCATTGCCCTGCCCCACATCCAGCAACCATTTGCGCGTGCCATCTTCGGACGTTTTGTCGCTGATGACCGTTGGCTCCGCAATCATCGCGCGGCCTTTGAGTTTTTCTCGCAGCGACTTTGCCAAGTCTGTCATCGCATCAAAATCGTTGACGCCAAACACATGTATCCATCGCTGCAATTGTTTGGCACGAAACGGCTTTTCACCCAGCTCGCCGCAGTAAGCGACGAGCTGTTCGGGATCAAAATCCAGCAGGTTGGTGAGCGCCGTCATCGTCAGTATGAATGAGCGTAAAAATTAACGTGAGTAAATGTTCAGCGACGGGAAAAAATACGCAATTTCCGCACCTGCGGCAGCCGGCGAGTCAGAGCCATGTACGGCGTTCGCATCGATGGAGTCTGCAAAATCGGCGCGAATGGTGCCTTTGTCTGCTTTCTTCGGGTCGGTTGCACCCATCAGATCGCGGTTTTTTATGATGGCACTTTCGCCTTCCAGCACCTGCACCATGACCGGACCCGAGATCATGAAACTCACTAAGTCCTTGAAAAAGGGACGCTCTTTGTGCTCTGCGTAAAAGCCTTCAGCATCTGCCTGGGAGAGCCAGGTCATGCGTGCCGCTACAACTTTCAAGCCTGCTTTTTCGAAGCGGGCATAGATTTCGCCAATCAGGTTTTTAGCGACTGCGTCCGGTTTGATGATCGACAGGGTGCGTTCAATTGCCATTTTAAAAAACTCCAATGAAATGAATGAGTTAGGACTTCGTCCCGGTTTGTGAATAACTTTGCATTCTACCATGAACGCGGCGGCGCACCCGTAAACGCCGTCTTACCCCAAGACAACGTCCAACACCATCATGAGCGCAAAGCCCCCCATCAAGCCTATGGTCGCAGGGGTTTGGTGGCCATTGCGATGCGTCTCCGGTATCACCTCGTGGGAAACCACAAAGAGCATAGCGCCGCCTGCCAAGCCCAAACCTATCGGATACGCAGCGGCAAAACCAGTGGACAAGCCCACGCCGAGCAAGGCACCGATTGGCTCCAGGATACCTGTTGCCGTCCCGGCAAAGACGGCTCGCCAAGCCGTGAAACCTGCACTGCGCAAGGCAATGGCTACCGCCAAACCTTCGGGCAAATCCTGCAAGGCAATGGCAACCGTCAAGGGCACGCCAACGCTCATATCGCCTTGAGAAAACCCCACGCCAATCGCCATGCCCTCCGGCAAATTATGCAAGGCTATCGCAAATACAAACAGCCACAAGCGACTGGTGCGCTCGTGTCCTGCCCCAAATACCCCCGTATTTTCATGCTCATGCGGCATGAACTCATCCATGCCCAACATCAGCAAAACGCCAATCGCCATACCGATCACGACCAGCCCCGCACCAATGGCCTTGCTGCCGGTAATTTTCCCGCCCGCCTCAATGCCCGGTAACAACAGGGAAAAAGCCGAAGCCGCCAGCATCATGCCCGCCGCCATGCCCAGCATGCCATCTTCCACTTTTTGCGGAACATGCCGCAAGACCAGCGCCGGCATTGATCCTATGGCCGTCGCCGCCAAACCCGCCATTCCACCCAACAATGCATAACGCACAACCGCACCAGCAGGCGCGGTCAACACTTGTGCAATGCTGAGCCCGGTCAAGACCACGATCACCAGCAGCGATGCGCCCAGCCCCATGAAAATCCAGGGATGTCGCCGCGCATGCTTGCGCATCGCTTGAGACCATGCCTGCTTTGCTGGTGGCGACGTCGCTTTATTGGGAGACATTGAACGCGCTTATTTTAGTTTGCTGACCGCCAAAGGGCGTGGATTGTTGCGGCCGATGGTGCGAATCACTTTGCCGGTACGCACATCCCAAACCCGAACCGTGCTGTCACCACTCCCGGAAACGAGCGCCTTACCATCTGGCGAAAAAGCGACTGCGGCAACGCCCCAGGAGTGTCCGCCCCAATGACTTGTTTCTTTACCCTGATCGATGTCCCACAATTTCACGCTCTTGTCGCGACTGCCCGAAGCAAGCACCCTGCCATCCCGGGATAAAGACAGGGACTCCACCCAACTCGTATGTCCGTATAAGGTACGCCAGACTTTGACATTGGCGATATCCCACAGCTTGATCGTATTGTCGGTGCTGCCCGAAATCAGCATCGCGCCATCGCGTGAAAATAGCAGGGAGGTCACCACCCCTGCGTGACCATTAAAAGTCTTGAGCAATTCCCCTGTCGTGACATCAATGATTTTGACGCTTTTGTCAGCACTACCCGTCGCCATTGTCTTGCCGTTCTGCGAAAAAACAACTGCGCGCACCGGTTTCGTGTGAACCCTGAATGAACGCAGTTTGCGTCCTTTTCGGGCATCCCAAATCGTGACCACGCCATCATTCCAATCGCCACCGCCAGTGGCAAGCAGTTTCCCGTCAGGCGAAAATGCCAGCGATTTCACTTCTCCGGCACCACCGCTCAAGGTGCGCTTCCACTTGCTGGTGGACACATCCCATAACCTTACCAATTTATCCGCGCTGCCAGAAGCCAGGGTTCGTCCATCCGGCGAGAATGCCAGACAAGTCACCGTTCCCGTGTGGCCGCGCAAGGTTCGCCGGAAGTTGTTTTTCGATGCGCCGACAATGCGCACCAGTTTGTCTTCGCCACCATAGGCAATGCGCTTGCCGTTCGGCGCATAGGCAACGGCTTCCACCATCTCCGCGTGCGCAACAGAAAGACACAGCATGACAATCGCCACACCCCATTTGATCACGCTCTTCATGACACCATCCACTCTCATCAATAACCCCATCCGGTTGTCACATCACATGCTGCCATCTTATAACCACTCAACCCTCTTGAACTGTCGATACAAAAAAACACATGCGCACAAGACAAATCCCACACTCGCAGGATAAGCCCAGACCCACTCCAGTTCCGGCATGTTCTTGAAATTCATCCCGTATAAACTGAACACCATGGTCGGAATTGCCAGAATCGCGCCCCAGCTCGCCAACTTTTTCACAATTTCATTTTGCCCCACCGTCACCAAAGCCAAATCCACCTGCATGGCGGCCGTGACCATATCGCGCATATTATCCACAGCTTCAATGATACGTATGACGTGATCGTGAATATCTCGATAATACACACGGGTCTCGCGCGGGATGATGTTGGTATGAAAACGCACCAGCGCATTGCACACATCGATCAGCGGCACGACCGCATTACGCAACAACAATAGCTCGCGCTTTAACTCATACAGGTTTTGCAACCCTTCTCGGCTGAATCGCGCATTAAACAAGGCATCTTCCAACGCGCCGAAGCGCTCTTCCAGTGCATCGACAATCGGGCGATAGTTGTCCACCACAAAATCCATCAAGGCATACATGGCGAACCCCGGCCCTTCTGCCATCTGATCGGGCATCGCCTCGCATCGATCATGAACCCGCTGGTAACTGTGGGAATAGCCGTGACGCACGGACAGCAAGAACCGCTCACCCAAAAACAGATGTGTCTCGCCAAAGGAAAGCCGACCGTCCAACAAATAAACCGTGCGCAACACAATGAACAGTGTCTCGCCGTAATCTTCCAGTTTTGGCCGCTGATGCGCGACTTGCGCATCTTCAATCGCCAAGGGGTGCAAGCCAAACTCCTCTTGCATCTGCTTTAAAAGGTGCAGACTCTCTTCGTCCAGACCAACCCAAATAAAAACGTCCTGCCTGTTTTCCAGGTAATCGCTGATTGCTTCAATCGGAATGTCCGCCAGTTTTTTGCCATGCAAATAGGCAGCGCAATAAACAACCGGGGAAGTTTGCTGGGAATGCTGGCTCGGAATGGCCTCAACAGGGGATGGTACGACAGTCATCTACAACCCTTTCTTCAACGTCCATCATGAGACGCAGGACGAATTGCACAATGCACACATGGTACACCGACAGCGCCATCCAGAAAAAGGGGCAGCGGACAAATGGCGGTTCAAAATGGATACAAAATGAAACAGCCCAGGAAATGTTGTAAAGCGCGGCGTGTCTCTGAAGACAGCGCCCGCGTCACACCGTTGGCGAAGGGATGACGAACCTGTCTCGGCCACTCTGCTTGGCCGCGTACATGCGGCGATTAGCCGTTTCCACCAAGGTATCAACGGACATGTTTTCCGGTGTGAATTCCGAGACGCTCGCAATCCCGCAACTGAATCGTATGCGTATCTCCATGCCATTGAAAACAAACACGCGCGACCGCATGGTGTTCATCAGGCGCTCGATCATGAAAACGGTTTCCGTCGCACTCGCATTGACCGAAACAACGATGAATTCTTCGCCACCGAAACGACCGCAAACATCGTAGGGTCGAATCGTTTCATTCAATAATTTGCCAAACTCCTGAAGGATGAAGTCGCCCGCGTCACTTCCGTAACTGTAATTAACGTTCTTGAAATTATCGAGATCGATGATCGAAACACAAAAATTCCGCCCCAGCCGTGCATACTCTGCATCAAAGCCTTTCAAACGCTCAAAAACATAACGCTTGTTGTGCAAACCGGTCAGGGGATCATGAATGGATTCATCCGCCGCGTTTGCAATCCGTGATGGCACACCACCCGGCAATTGCTGACGCAGCACATCGCGTTCATAAAATGCCGAAATCATTCTGGCAGCAGCCGTCATGAGCGCCACTTCCTCTGCATCCCACAGACGCTGGCGCACGGTATCATCGAAACCAACAAAACCCGCTATCTCGCGATTGAACTCGATTGGATAGGCAAAAAGCGATTTGACGCCATGTGTATCCAGCATACGCTGCACATCTTCCGGCAGCCACGCGATATCCGACGCCAGGATTTTCCGCTCTGCCACCAACAGATTTTTCCATGACGCATAGGTTTCGTACGGCACATCCTGCATCCATTGACGCGTAACGCCTTCGGCACACCACTCATGGATCGCGCCCATCGTCGCACGCTCCTTGCCATCGAGAAAAACATAGACGCGCGAAAGTTGCAAACTCGTGCAAAGTTTTTTTAGCGCGCAGGTTAATTGCGCGTCAAAACTCTCATGATCGATGAAGGCCAGCGCCGTTTCGGACAACAATTTGTAATTCATCGCATTTTCCCTTGGATGCCTTGAAATAATCACGGGTGACGGTGGCGCCCCCTGTTGGGGAATTGTAAAGCCAAATTGTTTCATTGTTGCAAAGAGGTATTGCGCTAGGTCAACAATACAAAAATCCACTTTGCTTTTTCACGAGCAAACGCCCCGACACCTGGAGAGGCCTCTTGGGCATCACAAGCTAAGCTGCTAAAGTTCTGATTTAAGCAAAAAACATGGCAAAAAAGGAGAAAATTTGTGAGTAAAACGGTCGGCGCAGTCACTTTTTCAGACGGCTCAAGCCTGTATCTCGTTTTCGATGAAATGTTGAACGCCGCCTTGCGTCCTCTCTTCCCCACGGAAAATGCAGCCCGAGACTGGATGCAATCCGGGGCGAAAACCCAGCCCGAACCCAAGGAAGCCATCCTCTCGGAAGAAACCGTCACGTTGATGATCGACCTGACGCTGGAGAGCGACCCCAAGCTGGCTGCGGCAGCGCGCTTCGCCAGTCGCGCTTCCAGAAAAGCCATGTGGCTCACGGGACCCCGCTCTTTCCTGGAAATGGCCTATGAAAATGGTGCCACGGCCAGCCGGGAATTCTGAGGCCATAAAAAAAAGCCCGCATCAGCGGGCTTGGCATGCCACATCGCGGATTACAACAATTCCCGTCGCACACACTCCTTGCGCAATTCTTCCTCGCTCCAGTGGTTATAACCGACGAAGCCCTCCATCATCATGGTCGCCAACGCAATTTTGGCCGCATCCGACGTGCGAATAAATGCAACAAAATACTCGACATCGTAGCTCACCAGATTTCGGATCAGCGTGTCCTTTGATGTCGCCACTTCTGTCGTCGTCAATTTGTTTCCCATTTCAATCTCCAAAACCAGCTATACATTCCCTCGCATAGTACACCGTTCCGACCCGATCCTGCCTGATCACGATGCAAAATTTTGCGCATCAGCGTATAGTCAACACCATCCTCATCATTTTAAAAGGAGCTTCATATGGTCATGCTCGAATTTGCCATGTCCCCGCGCGACAAGGGAGAAGAACTCGTTGAATATGTTTCCCGCATTCTCAACATCATCGACAAAAGCGGCGTCCCCTACCAGCTCACGCCTATGGGCACCATCCTCGAAGGCGAATGGAAAGAGGTCATGGGCGTCGTTGAAGCCTGCTTTCAGGAATTGCAGAAAGACTGCAAACGCATCGGCGTCGGGATTAAAATCGATTACCGAGAAGGCGGCGTGAACAGGCTTCGCGGCAAAGTGGATGCAGTAGAAAAACAGCTCGGGCGAAAGCTCTCAACAGGTTGAAGCGATAACGACGATGTCGCTAATGAGGCGGTGACGCTTGTCCATTGGGAAGCGCCGCCGCCATCGCCGCACTGATATTGCATGTGCATGCCTCGACGATTTCCGCTTCGACGCGCCCTTTCGCCACCAACCCATTCAAAAAATCAGTGACGTCTTCAGGGGACATCCCCTTGCGATACGGACGATCCTGCACCATCGCCTGAAAAATATCCGCCACGCGCAGGATGCGCGCCTCAAGGGGAAGCTCGGTATTCCGCAAGTGGAAGGGATACCCGCTGCCATCGGGTTCTTCATGATGGTGCGCTGCCCAAGGCGTAATTTCTTCAAACCCCTTGATGTTACGCAGTATCTGAAAGGTCTCAAAGCTGTGCGCGTTGATAATTCTGCGCTCGCTCTCGTCCAGTTGACCAGGCTTGTCGAGAATTTCATCGGGAACACGCAACTTGCCCAAATCGTGCAACAGCCCCGCGATTTCTATCTTGTCACAATTCTCCACGCTCACCCCCATTTTCTGGGCAATGTACCGCGACAGCCTTGCTACGCCGAGCGAGTGCTGCGCCGTGAATGGGCTCTTGGCATCCACGATGCGCGAAAAAATTTCTCCAAGCTGTCTGAGTTCCGCCATGGAAGCGTTATAAGGCTCATGTTTTACGAGCATGTCTTGCGTGAACGCCTGAATGCCGCGCGGCTCCAGTTGCAGCCAGAACGCTTCGGACGCCGAGGCCGCAAGAAAAGCGTCGACCAACTCGGGAGCAAAGTACGTGTTCGCATGAGACGTGATCTGTTCTCGAATGTATTCGGTATGCATCAACAAGGATCGCGTTGCATAGTGCGGCGCTGCCAATGCATCGACGCGATCAGCCAGGAAGACCAGGTTGGCCTGCCTGGCGACCACCGGATCAAGATCCTTGCGACTGCTAAGCTTGTCCCATCGTGTGTGGTGATAGAGGATGGGCAAAGCCATTTTTTTGAGCGGTGGAAAATCGCGTAACCGCGCGTAGCCATCACCGCAATGCAGTTGCGAATCTTCCCAATCGAACTCAGAAACAAGATGATTGTGAATTTTGGTAGATGACACGCCAATATCATGCAAGATACCCAGATCGAACAGAAAAGTAATTTCTTGCTCCTTCAAGCCAAGCTTTCGTCCACAGGACGCTGCCATGATGCCTACGCGCTTACCATGCCCAATATCATTGACTCCGACAAAATCAAGCGCGTCCGATAAAGCGTATACAACATCGCGAAGACCGACCGTCACCCCTTTCTTGCTGGCAAGCGGGAGCACGGAAGTCACCGTGGCGTCCTGTTCCGCTGGCTTGAAAAATGCTTCCACGTCTCCCCCAATCGCTCGTTCAACTGACATGCACTGTCGAGCGACTATACCAAATACGGAAATGCGAATGGCTCAATCTGACCAATCCTTGCGTTTCTTCAATTACCGCACCCAAAATCTTCCGATCACGCCCTTGTTTCGATAATCGCCGCGAATCTCGGACCCAAGGTGCTCATCCAGCGCGGCAAGCACCGCCTCTGGATAAGTTGGATTCTGGAAGGCCGCTGCCTGCAAATCGCGCCGATTCTTGATCATCGGCATATCGCGCCGCAACTCCATCAACAGCTTGATTAACTTTGCGGTTTTATGTTCCGTCAACAAATTTATTTGCAACTCAAGATGTGCGCGGCGCTCTTCAATCCTGGCCAAACGATTTTGCTTGACCAATACCACAATCATGATCAGCAAGGACATCAGGCCAACGATCCCTTGCAACCCAAAAAACGGAGGCACATCAAAGGGTTTCTTGCCAAAGATATCAAGCAAGACGTTGGCCAAAATCCAGATGGCGCAAAACAGTACGACAACACCAAGATAGATCGGCCGGCCAAGCGAATCTAGCACCGTTTCAAGCATTCGTTGCGAACGCGTAACACACTGCTCTTCGCGCGCATAAAAAGCCAGAATACTTTCAATATTCTGCCCAATCGGATTGCACTCCGATTTGGACGGTTGCTTTAGCGTATCCGTCAGCGAGGCTGGCGAATTCAAATGTTCAGTGTCCATAACGCACTCCTCAACATGGACGACCAACTAACTTCATTGTAGGTTACGAAGCGTGAATGTCCATTTGAGGATTGCGTGATCAGTGCGCGGATAAATTCAGATAGTCATGACACAAAACAAGAATTTCATCGCGTAAATCTTTATGCACACCAAGTGTTTAGAAGCAATGGTGTTTCATGTATTCATTCGTCGATTTTCAAATTAGCCAAAAACATTTTTCAAGTGCGCACGATAACGCGCCACATCCGCCTCAACATTTGGTTCCTTGACCACATCGTTGCACATGAACGTCGGCAAGGGAGACATGCCAAGAAACTGGTTGGCTTTATGAAAGTGAAAGTAAACGGCATCCACGCCCTTGCCTTCGAAAAATTGTTTGGGGTCGGTAAAGGCTTCTGCAGGCGCATTCCATGTCAAGGACAACATGTATTTTTTTCCTTGCAACAATCCGCCCGAACCGTATTTTTTGCTGGCATCCAATCGCGTGCGACCATCGTCCTTGAACAATTTGTTCCAGCCTGCGCTGAAAACTTCATCAATGTATTTTTTCAAAATCCACGGCTCCGCCATCCACCACACCGGCATTTGATAAACGACCGCATCCGCCCATAAATATTTTTCCACCTCATCCTGCAAATCGATACCATCGTCCACAAGGGTGGTTTTTACGTTGTGACCCGCGTTAATCAGCATTTCCCCGGCGACCTCGCTCAGGTAAGTATTCAACCGGCCTTCGGAAGCGCCAAATTGCTTGGCTGCGTTGATGATCAGGATATTGCTCATGGTGGATGCCCTTTCATTTGTCGGTGAACAACGGCGTGGTTCAGTTCTTGAATAATGTATCGCCTCAATAATAGCGAATTTAAGCCGAACTGCCTCTGCTTTTCCCTCGATTTCCCCCTGCCATGCGCAGAAATATTTGCTTAAAATCAATACGCCTCATTTAGGCTTACTGATAATCAAGATCTCAGAGAGACAACATGCCGCCACCCTTTTCTTGGTGCAGCCGACACAAAGGGTCGCTTGTGCAAACAACCCGTGTCTCAAAAATCTGAAGCTCCAGAACATGCCAGAGCAAACCTAGGGGGCAACATGAAAAATTTGAAAATTGGTTTTCGGCTAGGTCTGGGGTTCATTGTCGTGCTCGCCTTGTCTGTCGTCATTACCGCTATGGGCGTGCTGCAAATCAAGTTCGTTTCTGACATGACCATGGAAATGGCCAAGGAGTCTGTGGTCAAGGAACGTCTGGCGAGCGACTGGTCTAACAACATCAATGCCGCAGTGATGCGCACGACCGCCATTGCCAAAAGCAATGACGCCTCTCTTGCCAAATTTTTTGCAAAAGCCAGCGCGGACTCGGTAAAGGCAACCACCGCGTTGATCAAGAAAATTGAAGCGCTACTCGAAACGCCTCCTGAAAAAAAAGTTTATGGCCAACTGGTGGAGATCAGGAAAGCCTACTCATCCAGTCGTGACGCCGTGGCGAAACTAAAAGCTGAAGGAAAGGCAGAAGAAGCGCAAAAAATGCTGGAATCAACTTTTATTCCAAACGCGGAACTGTACCAAAAGAAAGTTTCGGAATTTCTCGCCATACAACGCACTAGCCTTGACGAGAAAGCGGCGGCGATAGAAAAAGCAGACATGGCGAGCCGCATCAGACTCACGGCGCTCGGCGCGATTGTGGTGGTGTTTGGCTTGTTTGCCGCCTGGTGGCTCACACGCGGAATCACGCGCCCATTAAAGGAAGCCGTGAAAGTCGCTGAAACTGTCGCTTCCGGCGATCTGACCACTCATATCGATGTGCAATCCAAAGATGAAACTGGCCAGTTATTGCAAGCGCTCAAAAACATGAATGACAGCCTCAAAAACATTGTCGGTCGTGTACGCACTGGCAGCAATGCACTGGCGACTGCCGCATCACAAATTGCCGCAGGCAACCAGGATTTGTCCTCAAGAACGGAGGAGCAAGCCAGTTCGCTCGAAGAAACAGCTTCTTCCATGGAAGAACTGACTGCCACTGTTCGACAAAATGGCGATAACGCCAATCAGGCCAACCAACTCGCCGTAGCGGCTTCCGACGTAGCATCCAAAGGCGGAACGATTGTTTCGGATGTCGTGCAAATGATGGATGCCATCAACGGGTCTTCCAGGAAAATGGTGGACATCATCAACGTGATCGACGGCATCGCTTTCCAGACAAATATCCTTGCGCTCAATGCCGCCGTGGAAGCGGCGCGCGCAGGTGAAGACGGTCGCGGGTTTGCCGTCGTCGCGACTGAAGTGCGAAATCTGGCGCAACGCAGCGCCGCAGCAGCGCGCGAGATCAAATCGCTGATCGACGATTCGGTCAGCAAAATCGAATCCGGCAGTACGCTGGTACATCAGGCTGGCGGAACGATGAACGAGATCGTCAGCAGCATCCGTCGCGTCACCGATATCATGGGCGAGATTGCCGCCGCAACGCGCGAACAAGTGGACGGCATCGAGCAGGTCAATCAAGCCGTCGGTCAAATGGATCAAGTCACTCAACAAAACGCAGCGCTTGTTGAAGAAGCCGCAGCCGCAGCCGAATCGATGCAAAATCAAACCGCTGAGTTTGTTCAACTCGTCAGCGTGTTCAATATCAATGAACCCCTTACTGCGTAAGGCGTCATGTCAGGGGGCATGCCAAGCGCGAGGAAAGCCGCACGGCACGCCTCAACTTCTCGGCACAATTCGAATAGGGGCAATCGGCGGCACCGGCACAACCTCACCCTCCTCCAGTTCGCGCTTCGCATAACGCACGACAGATATTCCAGACCACAGTGCCAGTCCCGCCATGACCAGCGCGACGATCAAATCGGGCCAGCCGCTCCCAGTGCCGAACACACCAGCCGCCGCCAGCATGACGGCTACATTACCAATCGCATCGTTTCGACTGCATAACCACACCGAACGCATGTTCGCATCGCCTTCGCGAAATGCATACAGCAACAAAGCCACGCCACCATTCGCCACCAAGGCCAGCAGACCGACCACGCCCATCACCACCGGCTCGGGCGGCACACCGTGCATGGCGCCCCATGCAGTTTTGCCGATGACAAATACACCGAAAGCCGCCATCGTCACGCCTTTGGCGAAAGCGGCACGCGAACGCCACACCAGCCCCATCGACAACACAAACAGGGAAATGCCGTAGTTGGCGGCATCGCCAGCAAAATCCACGGCATCCGCCAGCAATGAAACGGAACCGGATGTCATCCCAGCACCCATTTCAACCAAAAACATGAGCGCATTCACCCACAGCGCAATCCACAGTGCCCTTCTGAAACGGGGGCTGACGGGCGCATGCGATGAACAAGCAGAACTACAGCATCCAATCGACATGATGATTCTCCTTCAATGCAAACGCCCTCATTACACACCCTGGAGCCACTACAGGGTCAAACAGGTAAAATAACCTCCTGTTTCAGGCCGTGTCATTCAGGAGAACCCCTATGGATAACCCCATGCGTATCGGTGAGCTCGGCAAATCCGCCTGTGTCGATGTCGAAACCATTCGCTATTACGAGAAGGCCGGGCTGCTACCCCCGCCAGCGCGCAGCAGTAACGGTTATCGTGCTTACGGTTCAGCGCACCTCGAACGGCTGGCCTTTATCCGTCACTGCCGTGCGCTGGATATTTCACTGGCCGACGTAAAACGGCTGCTGGCATTTTCAGAACGACCAGACGCGGATTGCGGCGACATCAATGTGCTGATTGAAGCGCAACTCACACGCGTGCGTGCGCGCCTGAAAAGCATGCGCGCGCTGGAACGTCAGCTTGCCGCCTTGCGATCAGCCTGCGATGCGCGTCACACCGCGGGCGAGTGCGGCATTCTGCATGAACTGGTCGCTGCTGCGCATGGCGAAGCCTGTGCCTGTCATGCGCCTGTGTCGTCGGTGCGCAAGCCCAAAACGAAAACGCTGAAAACGGCTTTGCGGAAAAGCTGAGATGAGAAGAGAGGATGCGAAAAGGCAGCCCTGCATTTTTTAAAATTGCGTGGGGCTAACCCTTTTCATTTGTTCTCTTGACTTACTTTCAATGCCACTGTTTTTCCTTTAAAATCATTCCTGCCTGATTTTCCAGGCTTCCCTTTTCCCAAATATAGGTTTGTATGTTGGAGCTTGCAGTAATCAGATAACCCGAACCTTGTCGCAGTAAACGCAACAAACGGTTCCGGTTATCCATGTACACACGATTGCGACTGGCCAATAGCCATGTCGCTCTGCTTTTGCACATGTCGATTACTGAAATGGATTTCCAGCATGAATATCTCCAAACCTGAACAAAGGACGCTGCACGTCCTCGCCAAAGGGGGTCGCATCGTTCATCATCGCGACACTTCCGGCAAAATCGTTACCGTCGAATGCTTTACGCGAGAAGGTCATGTCCTCGCTGACTGCACGATGGCGGTGTTTAAAAAACTGAGAACCAAGCGACTCATCCAGTCGAAAGAAGGGCTCCCCTACCGAATCAATCGCGCAGGGCTGCGAGCGGTTCGCTCGCAACTCGACAACCAGTAGTAAAAAAAGAGCCGCGAATACGGCTCTTTTTTATTGGTCGGATCGAAAGGGTGGGCTGCGCCTATTACTACGAAGCTTTGGGAAAACCGGGGTCAGCAGTCAAATATCGCGAAGCGAATTTTGACTCTGACCCTGAATTTTCCCGGGCACGATGTTTTTTCCAAAAAACAATATAAAATTTCCTCGCGGCAAAAACCTGCATCCTAAGAAGCCCAGAAAATTCGGGGTCGGAGTAATTTTGCTGCGCGAAAAAAACTGCCGACCCCGATTTTTTGCATGGAATTTGTTTGGGCTGCGCACCCTCACCCCAACCCTCTCCCGCCTGCGAGAGAGGGGGTTATTCACTTCTTCTCGAAGCTCAACTCTCCGTTCTTCACCCCAATCTTCACCACATCCTTCGGCCCCAGCTTGCCTTCGAGGATCATGCGTGAAACCGGGTTCTCAATAAATTGCTGGATCGCGCGCTTGAGCGGACGTGCGCCATAAGCAGGATCGAAACCAGCTTCGGCAATCTTTTGCAAAGCCGCATCGCTGATCTCCAGCGCCATCTCCATCTTTGCGAGACGTTGTTCGACAATCTTGAGCTGCACTTTCGCAATCGCGCCGATGTTCTTTTCATCCAGCGCATGGAAGACCACGATCTCGTCAATGCGATTGATGAACTCGGGACGAAAGTGCGTCTTCACCTCCGCCATCACGGCGAGTTTGACCAGACCCGGATCGCTGCCTTCCATGGCCTGGATCTTGTGCGAACCCAGGTTGGAGGTCATCACGATCACGGTGTTTTTGAAATCCACCGTGCGTCCCTGGCCATCGGTCATGCGCCCATCGTCCAGCACTTGCAAGAGCACGTTGAACACATCCGAGTGTGCTTTTTCAATTTCGTCTAGCAAGATCAAACTGTAGGGTTTGCGACGCACTGCTTCGGTAAGGTAACCGCCTTCTTCATAGCCCACATATCCCGGTGGCGCACCGATCAAACGTGCAACGGAATGCTTCTCCATGAATTCACTCATGTCGATGCGGATCATTGCTTCTTCGGTATCGAAGAGAAAACCTGCCAGCGATTTGCACAATTCCGTTTTACCCACACCCGTCGGGCCGAGGAACATGAAGGAACCATACGGACGACCGGGATCGCCCAGACCTGCGCGCGAGCGGCGAATCGCTTCGGACACGGCGACCACGGCTTCGTGCTGACCCACAACGCGCTTGTGCAAGTCATCTTCCATAGTCAGCAGCTTCTCGCGTTCGCCTTGCATCATCTTGGAAACAGGAATGCCGGTCGCACGCGAAACGACTTCCGCAATTTCTTCCGCACCCACCTGCGTACGCAAAAGTTTCGGCTTGCTTGGTCCGGCCTCGCCTTCGGCTTGCGCATCTTTCTTCGTTTGTGCTTCCAGCGCTTTTTCCAGCCCCGGCAATTCACCGTACATCAGCTCGGACATCTTTTGATAATCGCCCTTGCGCTTGGCTTCTTCAATTTGCTGACGCACCTTGTCAATGGATTCTTTGATGTGCTTGCTGTCTTCAACACCCGCTTTTTCTGCCTTCAGAATTTCTTCGTAATCGGCGTATTCGCGTTCGAGCTTGCCGATTTCTACTTCCAGCAAGCCCAGACGTTTTTGCGAGGCTTCGTCTTTTTCTTTCTTCACCGCTTCGCGCTCGATCTTCAACTGGATCATGCGTCGTTCCAGTCGATCCATCACTTCCGGTTTGGAATCGATTTCAATCTTGATTTTCGATGCGGCTTCGTCGATCAAATCAATCGCCTTATCCGGCAAGAAGCGGTCCGTAATGTAGCGATGTGAGAGTTCCGCCGCCGCGATGATCGCCGGATCCGTGATGTCCACACCGTGGTGGACTTCGTATTTTTCCTGCAGACCGCGCAGGATCGCGACCGTGTCTTCCACGCTCGGTTCATCGACCATCACTTTCTGGAAGCGGCGTTCGAGGGCAGCATCTTTCTCGACATACTTGCGGTATTCGTCCAGCGTGGTCGCGCCGACGCAATGCAATTCGCCGCGTGCGAGCGCAGGCTTGAGCATATTGCCTGCATCCATCGCGCCTTCGGCCTTGCCTGCGCCGACCATCGTGTGAATTTCATCGATGAAGACGATGTTCTGACCTTCATCCTGCGCGAGTTCTTTCAACACCGCTTTCAGGCGTTCTTCGAATTCGCCGCGATACTTGGCACCGGCCAGCAAGGAGGCCATATCTAGCGAAAGCACGCGCTTGCCCTTCAAACTATCCGGCACTTCGCCATTCACGATGCGCTGCGCGAGCCCTTCAACAATCGCGGTCTTGCCCACGCCGGGTTCGCCAATCAGTACCGGATTGTTTTTGGAACGGCGTTGCAGGATCTGGATCGTGCGGCGGATTTCATCGTCGCGACCAATCACCGGATCGAGTTTGCCGCTACGCGCGCGCTCGGTCATGTCCATCGTGTATTTTTTCAAGGCTTCGCGCTGACCTTCGGCTTCCGCCGAGTTCACGCTTGCGCCGCCACGCACGGCCGTGATCGCGGCTTCCAGCGCCTTGCGCGTGAGGCCGTGTTCTTTGGCGAGACGACCGGCTTCGGATTTGTCATCCACCAGCGCCATCAAAATCATTTCGCTGGCAATGAATTGGTCACCGCGTTTTTGCGATTCCTTATCTGCGAGGTTCAGCAAGGCCATCAGTTCGCGCCCGACTTGCACATCGCCGCCGGTGCCGGACACTTTCGGCGTGCGGTCGAAAGCGCCTTTGAGTGCAGTTGCGAGCGCCGCCACATTCACACCCGCACGCTGCAAAAGCGAGCGCGTGCCGCCGTCTTCCTGTTGCAGCAAGGCTGCCAGCAGGTGTACGGGTTCGATGTATTGGTTGTCATTGCCCACCGCCAAACTGCGCGCATCGGAGAGCGCTTCTTGCAGTTTGGTCGTCAGTTTGTCTTGTCGCATGGCCAGCTCCTAAAAGTCCGCTTCAATACTGCTATTGAACAGGAGTTTGGGGCGAATTGCCCTTTTTCAAGGATTATGATGATGGCAACAAAAAAATAGCTAGACTTACATCAAGCAGAAGTGACTTCACACGCGCTCAGGATGCAACTAAAGCGAAAGTCAGGCTGAAATCGCGCGATACAACGCAAAACCGATAACACAGCAAAGGATGGAACCGATCAGATGAACGGTCGAATGCCCGAAAGCCCACAAATATTCCCCGCGCTGCAGGAGCAACATGGCTTCGGCAGAGAAGGTGGAGAAAGTGGTGAGCGCGCCGAGGAAGCCGGTGATCACCATGAGTCGCCACTCGGGCGAAAGACCCGGATGCGCATTGAAGAAAGCCAGCGAAAGGCCAATGATAAACCCGCCAGCGAGGTTGGCCACGATGGTGCCGATGGGCAGATGGCTGTGCACATGGTTAAAGAGCACGCCCAGACCCCAGCGTAACCATGCGCCTAGCACCGCACCCACTCCCACTGCGACAAACGTCATTTTGTTTTCCCTTCATTGCTTGCTTCAATATTTTTCCAGCGTGCCATCGCCTTGTCGTCCGATTCACGCGCATCCACCCAGCGCCCGCCATCTGGCGTTTGCTCTTTCTTCCAGAGCGGCGCGGCAGTTTTCAGATAATCCATGATGAATTCACAGGCTGCGAATGCTTCTGCGCGATGCATTGCCGTAACCGCCGCCAGCACAATGTGATCCATCGGCTTGAGCGCCCCAACACGATGAATCACCACCGCATCAAGAATATCCCAGCGCCGTTTTGCATCGTCAATGATAGCGTCAAGCGCCTGCTCCGTCATCCCCGGATAGTGCTCCAGTGCCATTTCCGAGACAGCTTGACCTTCATTGATATCGCGCACCGTGCCGACGAACGCCGCCACCGCACCCACTTTCGGATTGTTTGCGCGCAGCTTCGTCACTTCGGTGGAGAGGTCGAAATCTTCGGTCTGGATGCGGGCGGACATGGGTGAATTTATTGGGGGATGAAATGTAGGTGTAATGGTAGCACTGTTGGCTGATTGGCCGAAGTGCGAGAGAACCGGGAGCGAGAAACCAGGGTTCTACGCGAAAAAATCGGGGTCAGAGTAATTTTTGCTGCGCAAAAATAAACTACTGACCCCGGTTTTTCGCTCCCAACCGCCACAGCGACGTCACTTCCGCCATGCGCGCAGGATGCAGCGGATCAGTTGCATCCATCACTTTCGGGTGCGTTGGTTTGGCATCCAAACGATCTATCACACGCAAGCCGTTTTGTTCGAACATCGCCAATAAGGTTTCGCGCGTGCGCAAGCCGAGATGTTCGGCCAGATCGGAGAGGATCAACCAGCCTTCGCCATCTTTCGTGAGATGCGCTGCCAGTCCCGACAAAAACCCATTGAGCATCACGTTCTCCGGGTCATACACGGCGCGCTCAATCGGGGTGACAGGTCGTGCAGGCACCCAGGGCGGATTGCAAACGATGAGTGGCGCACGTCCTTCCGGGAATAAATCCTTCTGCACCACCTCGACCTGATTGGCAACGCCAAGACGCTCGATATTTTCTTTTGCACACGCCAGTGCGCGGGGATCGTTGTCGGTGGCGATAATGCGTTTGACACCGCGACGTGCCAGCACCGCCGCCAGCACGCCCGTGCCGGTTCCGATATCAAACGCAAGATCATGCGACGGCAATGGCGCTTCTGCCACAAGCTTGATGTATTCGCCGCGCACCGGGGAGAACACGCCGTAATGCGGATGAATGTTGGCTTTCAATGCGTCAATCGGCACGCCTTTCTTGCGCCACTCATGTGCGCCGATCAAGCCGAGAATTTCGCGTAGCGACACCACCGACAGATCGTCAGATTCATCTGATTCACCGTAGGCATCGGCACAGGCCAGATGCACATCGGGTGCGCGTCGCAAGGGAATGCTGTAATCGGCGTTGAGCGGAATCAGCAACATGCCAAGCGTACGGGCGCGCTGTGATTGTGCCTGGCGGTGCTGATGAAAAGTTTCAGCGGGCGCGATCACTTTCGCCTTGAGCTTGCCGGGTTTCTTTTGCGGTTTGTGATCCACGCGCCGCGCAATGGCATTCAGCAATTGGCGCGCATTGTGAAAATCGCCTTGCCATAACAGGGCTGTGCCTTCGCTCGCCAAACGGAAAGCTGTGTCGGCTTTCATCGTATCGTCTGCGAGCACCACGCGCTTGGGCGGCGGCGCGTCACGTTCCGAGCGCCAGCGCGCAATGCGGGTTTCGCCGTCTTCTTCCCATTCGATGGTTGGGTATATTGTCATGAGTTGCGTTTTGTTTTAATGGATGAAGCCTATGATAATTAGAGCCAGAGTAATTTACGCTGCGCGTAAATTACTCTGACCCTAATTATCCTCCCGTAATTTGACTCTGACCCTAATTATTTAACCACCCGTCACGGGTGGAAAGAATGCCACTTCGGCACCTTCGGTGATGGCAGTCGAAGCATCGCACATTTGCTGATTGATCGCCATGCGCAAAGCTTTGCCATCTGCCAGCGCTTCTGCCCATTTGCCACCGCGCGCCATCAGGAAGCGGCGGACATCGCCAACGGTTTTCACTTCAGGCGGCAAGAAAACTGTCTCGGTGTCCACCCCAAGGGTTTCGCGCACACTGGCAAAAAAACGGAGTTCGATGTTCATCTCAATAAAGCAGTTCGCTAAAGGGCAGAAAACGCACCGTATCGCCAGGCGCAATCGTCTTGTTCGGCGGATTGTCTATCAAACCATCAGCCCAGGTGGTTGATGTCAACACGCCTGAGCCCTGATTGTGAAACAACTCCAGCCCGCCGTTTGCATTGATGCGCGCGCGCAGAAATTCATTGCGGCGGTCGCCTTTGGGTAAAGCGAAGTCGGCACGCATCATGTAACGCTTGGGTGATACTGCCTGCACGCCTTGCTGTCGCAGGATAAAAGGTTTGACGAAAAGCGCAAAACCGATCAAGACCGACACCGGATTGCCAGGCAAACCAATGAAGTGGGCAATGCCTTGTTGTCTGTTCACTTCGCCAAACGCCAACGGCTTGCCGGGCTTGATCGCCAGTTGCCACATCGTGAGTCGTCCTGCTGCTTCCAGTGCGGGACGAATGTGATCTTCTTCGCCGACCGACACGCCCCCGGAAGTAATAATCAAATCATTTGTCTGTGCAGCACGCTCGAGCGTAGCGCGCGTGGCTGCCAGCGTATCCGGCACGATGCCGTAATCGGTGGTGTCGCAACCCAGATTTTGCAGCAAGCCGCGCAAGGTGAAGCGGTTGGAATTGTAAACGGCACCTGGCTTCAAGACTTCACCCGGCATCGCGAGCTCGTCACCCGTGGAAAACACCGCCACACGCACGCGACGTACGACTGGCAAGCTGGCCAACCCGACCGATGCAGCCAGTCCCATTTCCTGCGGACGGATGCGCGTGCCTTTTGGCAGAATCACGCTGTGCTGACGAATGTCTTCCCCCGCGCGGCGCACCCATTCGCCAGAGGTTGGCTTGAAGTTGATCGTGACTTGATCACCATCAGCAACACAATCTTCCTGCATCACGACCGCATCCGCACCCTGTGGAATCATCGCCCCAGTAAAAATGCGCGCCGCCGTACCTGCTGCAAGCGATTGCGCCACCTTACCTGCAGGAATGCGTTGAGATACCGTGAACAATGCGGCACCGCTCGCGCATTCCGCCGCACGCACGGCGTAACCGTCGCGTTCGGAATTGTCGGCGGAAGGCACGTCGATTGTGGAGACCTGATCCGCTGCAATGACGCGACCGTTAGATTCGAAGGTGGGTACTGTTTCGACGTCAATGATCGGCGTCGCGGCAGCGAGCAACGATTCAAGAGCCTGTGCAGCTGTGAGGAGGGGTTGCGTCATCGTTGTTCAAAACAATTTTCCGGGAAATTCGGAGGGCTGCGGGAAACCGGGGTCGGCAGTCAAATATCGCTTGCGATACTTTGACTCTGACCCCGAATTTCCCGCAAGTACTACCACTGGTTTCCTTACGTTATTGGACAAAAATCAAATGTGAATTTCATGGCAATTGACAGTCGCGCTCGGCTTTCGTGAAATTCGGGGTCAGAGTAATTTTTACTTCGTAAAAATAAACTGCTGACCCCGGTTTCCCTCAGCCTCGAATTGCCTTGAACCTGATTTCAGACAACTTACAAAGCAGTACGTTTTGCAATATATTGCTTCATCTTCTCCGCATCCACCGGCATCACGTCAAAACGTTGCGGCAATGTTTCGATGTTCTCGAACCCCGCCGGGCGCGGCGCATCCATGCCCAGCGCTTCGCGAATGGTTTCGTTGAATTTTGCGGGCAAGGCCGTTTCCAGCACGATCATCGGTATGCCAGCACGCACATGCTCGCGCGCCACTTTCACGCCGTCTGCCGTATGCGGATCGATCATCACGCCGTACTTTTGATATACGTCACGGATCGTGTTGAGACGATCCTGATGCGTGGATTTACCGGACTCGAAACCAAAACGCGACACCTTGAAAAATTCGCTGCCATCACTGCCCGTCTTGCCGGACAGGTTGAAACCGCCTCGCAAGTCGATACGGGTGAAAAGTGCTTCGACGCGGTCGCCATCACGCTCCACCAAATCGTAAATAAAACGCTCGAAGTTCGATGCTTTGGAAATATCCATCGAGGGACTGCTGGTGTGGTACGTCTCTGCGGACTTGCGCACGCGATACACGCCGGTACGGAAGAATTCGTCGAGCACATCGTTTTCGTTCGTCGCCACCACCAGACGATCAATCGGCAAACACATCATGCGCGCAATGTGGCCAGCGCAAATGTTACCGAAGTTCCCGGACGGTACCGTGAACGATACTTTCTGATCGTTGGAGGTTGTCGCAGTCAAATAGCCACGGAAATAGTAAATGACCTGCGCAATCACGCGCGCCCAGTTGATGGAATTGACCGTGCCGATTTTTTGCTTCGCCTTGAATGGCAAATCGTTTGATGCTGCCTTGACCATGTCCTGACAATCGTCGAACACGCCTTCCACCGCGATATTGAAAATGTTCGGGTCTGGCAGGCTGAACATTTGCGCGGTCTGAAACGCACTCATCTTTTTGTGCGGCGACAGCATGAAGACGCGAATACCTTTTTTACCGCGCATGGCATATTCCGCCGAACTGCCGGTGTCGCCTGAGGTTGCGCCAAAAATATTCAGTTCAGCATTCTGTTTGGACAAGGCGTATTCAAAGAGATTGCCCAACAACTGCATGGCCATGTCCTTGAATGCGAGCGTCGGGCCGTTGGACAACGCTTGCAACATGATCCGGTGATCCCCCCTCTCCTCCAGCGTATAGAGCGGCGTGATCTGTTGTGCATCTTCCGGCGTGCGCGCATTGCAATACACTTGCGGCGTATACGTCTTGTGAGCCAGCGCTTTCAAATCCGCATCAGGAATGTCATCCGCAAACTTCTTCAGGATTGCGTAGGCGAGATCGGCATAGGAAAGCTTACGCCAGGCGTTCAACTCTTCATCGGTCACGCGCGGATAGTCGACGGGCATGTACAAACCGCCGTCCGGCGCGAGGCCTTCGAGCAGTATCTCGGAAAAGGAACGTGGTGCGGCTGGGCTATCTTTCCCTGCGCGAGTGGAAATGTATTGCATAACTGTCTGTTTTGACGGTGTAAAAGCAGAATTTTACTCGCATTCTGCGGGGTTTGCGCTTTATTAACGGTTCCCCCAAATGCGTGGGAAATGTCCTCTGTATACCCCAGCGACGTGCGATAATTCCCATCACACTTTTCGCCTATTTTCACTCAAGATCATGACGCTCAAAGTCGCCATTGCGCAGATGAACAGCATCGTCGGCGATTTCGCTGGCAACCGCACCAAAATAGCCCAGTTTGCACGGCGTGCTGCTGCACAAGGTGCGGATGTGGTGTTGACCCCCGAACTCTCCCTCTGCGGTTACCCCCCCGAAGATCTCCTGTTGCGCAAAACTTTTTACGAGTTGAACCAGCACGCACTAGAAGCCTTGATGGCGGAATTGTCCGACCTGAAAGATGTGCACGTGGTCGTCGGTCATCCGCTCCTGCGTGGCGAAGCCAGCTTTAACGCTGCCTCGGTCATCGTCAACGGCAAGCTGCTGGGCACTTACTGCAAACACGATTTGCCGAATTACATGGTGTTCGATGAAAAACGCTATTTCACTTCCAGCGACCAGCCTTTCGTTTTTACTGTCAAAGGCGTGAAACTGGGCATCAACATTTGCGAAGATTGCTGGTTTCAGCACGCACCGATGCGCGCGCGGCAGGCTGGCGCGGAAGTGCTGCTCATCCTGAACGGTTCCCCCTATCACGTCCACAAGCAGCATGTGCGTTATGACCGGATGCGTGAGAATGTGCTTCTGCACGGCATGTCGCTGGTGTATGCGAATCTCGTCGGCGGGCAGGATGAACTGATCTTCGACGGCAATTCTTTTGTGATGAATGCGCGGGGGGAATTGTGTACACAATTGCGACACTGCGAAGAAGATTTGCAAATTGTGACATTTGACGGCGCTGAGCCACGCAAGCAGACATTCGAAGGAGATCGCGCAGTGGAAGTGATGGTGTATCGTGCCCTGGTGCTCGGCGTGCGCGATTACATCGGCAAAAACGGTTTTCCTGGCGTACTGGTGGGCTTGTCGGGCGGTGTGGACTCGGCGCTGGTGCTGGCCATTGCGGTCGATGCGCTGGGCGCGGATCGCGTTCACGCGGTGATGATGCCCTCGCCCTACACTGCGGATATTTCCATCACGGATGCGCGCGACATGGCGAAACGGCTCGGCGTGAAATACAGCGAGATTCCGATCAGTGGCTGCTTCGCCGCATTCAACGGCGCGCTGGCACAAGCGTTTCTGGGGCGCGAAGAGGACACGACAGAAGAAAACATCCAGGCGCGCATTCGGGGTACGCTCTTGATGGCACTCTCGAATAAATTCGGTGCCATCGTGCTCACGACGGGAAACAAGAGTGAAATGGCTGTAGGTTATTGCACACTCTATGGCGACATGGCGGGCGGCTTTGCCGTCATCAAGGACATCGCCAAGACACTGGTTTATCGTTTGTGCCACTACCGGAACATGCTTTCCAAGATCATCCCGGATCGCATTCTCACGCGCGCCCCCTCCGCAGAATTGCGCCCGGATCAAACCGATCAGGATTCGCTGCCCCCCTATGAGGTGCTGGATCCCATCATGCAGATGTACATGGAAGAAAACAGCAGTGTTTCGGAAATCGTTTCGGCCGGTTACGAGGAAGCCACGGTGCAGCGCGTCACCCATCTGATCCGTATCAATGAGTACAAGCGCCGCCAATCCCCGGTGGGTATTCGCATCACGCACCGCAGCTTTGGCCGAGACTGGCGTTACCCCATTACATCGAAATATCGGGAATAATGTTTTACAATGCCCACGACGACGCTGCACCGAATTCAATAACAGGGAGTTTTATATGAAACATATCACCGCCATCATCAAGCCGTTCAAACTCGACGAAGTGCGTGAGGCGCTTTCGCTAGTCAACATTACCGGCCTGACCGTTACTGACGTGAAGGGCTTCGGTCGCCAGAAAGGTCATACCGAACTCTATCGCGGCGCGGAATACGTCGTCGATTTTTTGCCAAAGGTGAAAATTGAAGTCGTCGTTGATGACGCAATGGTAGAACAAACGATTGAAGCCATCATCCAGTCGGCGCGTACGGGCAAAATCGGCGATGGCAAAATTTTCGTCTCCAACGTAGAGCAAGTCATCCGCATCCGCACGGGCGAAACGGGCTCTGCCGCCATCTAGGCATTTTTGGTGAAGCGCTGAATAGTTCAAGGCTTCATAAAAAAAGGCACGGGATTTCTCTCGTGCCTTTTTATTTTTTCCTGTCGCCGCCTCAATCAACCTTCGGCTTCCACGTCGCCGCCAACTGCTTGGCTTTTTGGATGTCTTCGGGCTTCATCGTTTCTTGCAAATCTTTCATGTAACGTATCCCGGGGCCACTACAGTCATACTTCTCGCACAGCGTCAGCCACTTCAGGGCTTCGACGTTGTCTTTTCTGCACATCACCCCCAGCGCATACATCATCCCCAGATCACCCAGCGCTAACGGATATCCGCCTTCGGCGGCCTTGCGCACCCAGTAGGCACCCTTTTTGTCGCTCTGATCGACGCCATTGCCTTCGAAATACAGACGTGACAATTGGTACTGCGCTTCCTTGTCGCCTTTCTGTGCTTTCTTGAGGAATTCCTGCTCTTGCTCAGTACCGCCGGTACAAGCGGTCAATATGGCGACGCCCAGGATCATGGCGCCAAACAATTTTCCCCATTTTTTAATTCCTGAAAACATCGAAACCTTCCTTTTTGATAAGCCCCTAGGATGTTCAAACCATGCAAAAGCAAGATGATACACCGACTCAGGCTCTTCCCTTCAGTAAAACGATCACTGCGCCCGAACCGCCATCTACCGCCTTGGCTTGACAAAAAGCCAATACCTCATCCTTTTGCACCAGCCATTTGTGCACCATCCCCTTGAGTACTGGCTCCTTGTTGACCGAGCCCAGCCCCTTGCCATGCACAATGCGAATGCATCGTAAACCGCGTCGTGTCACTTCGCGCAGAAAATCAGCCAGCGCCTCACGCGCTTCATCGCGGCGCATGCCGTGCAAATCAAACTCGTCCTGAATCACCCAATGCCCGCGACGCAATTTGCGCACGACCTCGCGCCCAACGCCGGGGCGAGTGTAACTCAAATCGGCATCCACATCGAGCAAGGTCGTCACATCAAACTCGTCTGACATGGCCGCTTTCAACACTTCGTGATTGTCTGCCTGTCGCTGGTGTGCAATGGGCGCGGGTGGTGCCCCCGGTACCGCCGCGCGATTCTGGGGCGGCAACGGCTTCACATCTCCCACCGCTTTGCGAAACACATCCGCTTCGCGTTGCGCATCCCGCTCAAGACGCGCGCGTTCACGCTCTGCCGCTTCCTGCGCGTCGCGCTGCTGCTTGAGCGTCTTGCTCAAGCCTTTCAGATCAGAGAGGTCTTTGCGCGACTTGGGCATCCTTACATTCCCAACGACTCCAGATAACGCTGCGCATCGAGTGCTGCCATGCAGCCCGTACCTGCGCTCGTGATCGCCTGGCGATAGATGAAATCCTGCACATCGCCCGCAGCGAATACGCCCGGTACACTGGTCGCCGTCATCATGCCTTCGGCACCCAAACCCGTCTTGATGTAACCATTCGTCATGGTCACTTGGCCTTCAAAAATGTCCGTATTGGGTTTGTGGCCAATCGCAATGAAGACGCCATGCGCTGACACCGCCTTGATGCTGCCATCTTGCGTCGATTGCAGCTTGAGTCCGGTCACGCCACTTTCATCGCCCACCACTTCATGCAGCGTGCGATGGGTTTCAAGCACAATTTTGCCTTCGGCGACTTTTGTCATCAAGCGATCAATCATGATGGGTTCAGCGCGGAATTTGTCGCGACGATGGATTAGCGTGACTTTCGACGCGATGTTCGACAAATACAGCGCCTCTTCCACTGCCGTGTTGCCACCGCCCACCACCGCCACGTCTTTGCCGCGATAAAAAAAGCCATCGCATGTCGCGCACGCAGACACGCCTTTACCCATGAAGGCCTCTTCGGACGGCAAGCCAAGATACTGCGCCGATGCCCCCGTCGCAATGATCAGCGTGTCGCAAGTGTATTCGCCGCTGTCGCCAATCAGGCGCATGGGCTTTTCGCTGAGTTTTGCCGTGTGAATGTGATCAAAAATCATCTCCGTGTTGAAACGCTCTGCATGTTGCTGAAAACGCTGCATCAATTCAGGGCCTTGTACGCCCAGCGGATCGGCAGGCCAGTTTTCCACTTCGGTGGTGGTCATCAACTGCCCCCCCATTTCAGCGCCGGTAATCAAGACCGGTTTCAGATTGGCGCGCGCCGCATAAATGGCCGCTGTATAGCCGGCAGGGCCTGAACCGAGAATCATGACGTGGGCGTGTTTGCGTGTGGACATAATGTGGCCGATCTGCTAAAGGTAGATATGATGAAGAAATCAACAAAATGCCAACAAAGTGTATTGCCTTCTGTGGCGCTTTCCCAGGCACTTTGGAGAATATTGCTCATTTGTCTCAAAAAATCGGTAAGATTATAGACGAATGGGCTGCGCAACGCCGCGCCCCACGTTATTCAGTGAAACCATGAATCGAACCAGCACGGCCTATACACGAAACACCCCTCCGCCCAAGGAAAATCCCATGCCTGACAGGCTTCGTCGCCTCCTGTCCGAAGCCGGAATGTTCGCGCTTGTCGCCTTGGGTATTTATCTCGTCCTAATTCTCCTGACATACTCTCAAACCGATCCCGGATGGTCACACGCCAATGCTGTCAGCCGCGTCAGCAACTGGGGCGGACGACTCGGCGCCTATCTTGCTGATCTGCTCTTGTTCATTTTCGGGTTCTCGGCATGGTGGTGGTGCCTCGTGTTGTTGCATCGCATCTGGCGACATTACAGAAAAATGGCGCAACGCCTGCTCTTGCGCTCGCCGCCCGAGCCGAAGCATCGATTTGAAAACCTCATCCGTGTAGCGGGTCTCGTGCTGCTGATGGTCAGCAGTTCTGCCATCGAATTCCTGCGCATGTACACGCTGAAGGTGCAACTGCCTTCTCCGCCTGGCGGCATGCTGGGCAAAGTGGCTGGGCAGTGGACACACAAAATTTTCGGATTCAATGGCGGCACACTATTGTTGCTGTTAATGCTGACGCTGGGCATCAGTTTATTTTTCCAAATCTCCTGGTTGCAGGTCGCGGAAAAAATTGGCGCAGCCATTGAAAACACCCTCTTCCGGATTCGTAACTGGTTCGCCGCGCGTGCTGACCGCAAGATGGGACAGGCCGCTTCAATCAAGCGCGAAGGTGTCATCGTGCAAGAACGCGCTCGCATTGTTGAACATCCGCCGATCAAGATTGAACAAGCTGTTGTGGCGGTTCAAAAATCCGAACGCGCTGAAAAGGAAAGGCAAGCCACGCTCTTCGCTGATCTGACCGAGGGTGATTTACCGCCGCTGATGCTGCTTGATCCTGCGCCCTCCACACAAGAATCCATGAGCGTGGAATCACTGGAGTTCACCAGTCGCCTGATTGAAAAGAAACTGACGGACTTCGGCGTTTCCGCCAAAGTCGTGGCTGCCTATCCGGGTCCGGTGATCACGCGTTACGAAATCGATCCGGACGTAGGTGTGAAAGGCAGCACCATCGTCAACCTGGGACGTGATCTTGCCCGTGCGCTGGCGCTTTCCTCTGTGCGCGTCGTGGAAACCATTCCTGGCAAGAATTACATGGGTCTGGAATTGCCGAATTCCAAACGTCAGGTGGTCCGGCTCTCCGAAATTCTCGGCTCCAAGGTCTACAGCGACAGCGCGTCCCTGCTGACGATTGCGCTTGGCAAGGATATCGCTGGCAATCCCGTTGTCGTGGATCTGGCGCGCATGCCACACTTGCTGGTGGCCGGCACCACCGGCTCCGGCAAATCAGTCGCGATCAATGCCATCATTCTTTCGCTGCTGTACAAGTCAGATCCGCAACAGGTGCGACTGCTCCTGATCGATCCGAAAATGCTGGAGCTTTCCATCTACGAAGGCATTCCGCATTTGCTTGCGCCGGTTGTCACCGACATGCAACAAGCCGGTCACGCGCTGAAATGGGCCGTGGAAGAAATGGATCGACGCTATCGCAAGATGTCGCATCTTGGCGTGCGCAATCTGAGCAGCTATAACAACAAGATTGCCGATGCGCACAAGCGCGGTGAACCGATTCCGAATCCGTTCAGTCTCACGCCAGACGCCCCCGAACCACTTGAGCACATGCCCGCCATCGTGATCGTCATTGATGAGCTTGCGGATCTGATGATGGTCGTCGGCAAGAAGGTCGAAGAGTTGATCGCGCGTATCGCGCAAAAGGCGCGTGCAGCCGGCATTCACCTGATTCTTGCCACCCAGCGCCCCTCGGTCGATGTCATTACTGGTTTGATCAAGGCGAACATCCCGACGCGTATCGCGTTCCAGGTCAGCAGCAAAATTGATTCACGTACCATCCTCGATCAAATGGGCGCAGAATCGCTGCTGGGCATGGGCGACATGTTGTACCTGCCGCCGGGCAGCGGCTTCCCGATGCGCGTCCATGGCGCTTTCGTCGCAGACGATGAGGTGCATCGCGTGGTAAGCCATCTCAAGGAACAGGGCACACCCAATTACGTGGACGGTATCCTGGATGGTGATCGCGGCGAAAGTGCGGCAGACGGTGCATCAGGCGGCACCAGCGAAACAGATGTGCTCTATGATCGCGCTGTGGCTTGCGTACTGGAAACGGGTCGCGCCTCCACGACGCTTGTGCAACGACGTCTCGGCATCGGCTATCCGCGCGCCGCGCGTCTGATGGATCAACTGGAGCAAAACGGCGTGATCTCACCGATGCGCAGCAACGGCAACCGCGATATTCTTGTGCCCCACAACAAGATCGATTAAGGAAAAATCTGATGTCCCGCAGCCCCCTCAAGCATGGCATGGCGCTTTTGCTGTTTTTCTCTCTCGTCCCGGCATTGGCTTGCGCAAGCGCGTTGGCGCAATTCAAAGCCTTCGTCGCTTCCACCCAATCGGCCAAGGGCGAATTTACGCAACACCGCGTCATCAAGGTGGAGGAAGAAACGCGAACGGCACGCCCCAGTTCAGGCACCTTCGTTTTTTCACGCCCGGGGAAATTCGTCTGGACATACCAGAAGCCTTACTACCAAATCATTCAGGCAGATGGCGTAAAGCTTTATCTCTATGACAAGGATTTGAACCAAGTCACCATCAAAAAGCTCGGCACGGCACTGGGCTCAAACCCTGCTGCCATTCTGTTTGGCAGTGCCGACATTGACAAACACTTCACACTCAAGGAAGCCGGCACGAAAGATGGTCTGGAATGGCTGGAAGTCATCCCAAAATCTGATACTTCTTTCGAAAAAATCAAAATCGGCTTACAGCAAGGCATGTTAGCCTCCATGGAGCTGCACGATTCCTTCGGACAGGTCTCCATACTGAGCTTCAAACGAATCGAAAAAAACCCGGCGATCAAACCTGGATTTTTTAAATTTGTCATTCCGAAGGGCGCCGACGTCATGAGCCGATAATCCTGATTCATGCTACTCCCCAAACACGCCAACACGGATAATCACAACCCGCCTGCCGAGCAGCAGGCACAGCAGTTTCGCCGACGCTACAGGATCGTGCTGTCCGTGATTGCACTGCTCATCGTCGCTTCGCACATCACGCTTCAACTGCTCATCACCGACCAGGCACACCATCCGCAATCGCTGAGTACCGCCCAGTGGGTCGGCTGGGGATTCATGATCGTTACGCTGATCGTGCTGGCGCTTGAAGCGTTCCTGGTGTTTGCGCCCACATCGCTTCGCCTCCACAATTTTTCAAAAAAACTGGCGCAGCGCGACCAGGATTTCAGGCACATGTTTGATGCCAGCCCTGCGGCCATGCTCATGGTGGACATGGATAGCCTGCAAATACTGGGGAACAACCAGAAAGCCCTGTCACTGATCCAGCAGGATGCCGATACCCTTTCCCAAGAAACACTCCCCCAGCTCTTGCCGGATACCTATTCCGGCAATCAGCAATTTCTGGAAAATTTACGCGCCAACCTCACGCTGAATGAATTTGAAGTCGTTTTACTGAACACCCAAACCGGCGTCATCGAGTGTCTGGTCACGTCCCGGATCATTCCCTTCTCCGGCCGTCACGTTTATGCACTGAGCTTTACCAATATCAGCGAATTGAAACAGGCGCGAGACAGCCTGGAATACTATGCCACTTACGATGAAATGACGGGGCTGGTGAACCGGCGCACCGGCATGATGTTTCTCGAAAAAGCGATGGCACGTTCCGGACGCGACACGCACCCGCTTTCCATCATCTACGCCAATCTGAATGGTTTGAACGTGGCCATTGAACGTTACGGACAACGCGAAGGGGATGAATTGCTGCGCGCCGCCACCACCATCATGACGGGGCTCATCCGGTCATCCGACTTTGCCGTGCGACTGAGCGGTGACGATTTCCTGATCATCTTGCCGAGCTGTCCCTTGCAAAATGCCAAACGCATCGTCGATAACCTGGAGCGTTTGCTGAAAGCGCTCAAGAGTGACATGCCGAGACAGTTCGTGTATTCCGTGAGTTCCGGCATTGCAAGCTTTGCCGAAGAGCGTCACACGTCGCCTGACGATTTACTGGCAGAAGCCCGCCAGCGCATGCTGGGCAACAGTACGCAGGCGAGGAGTCTGCACTAAGCTGCACTCAGTTGCACCAAAGCGCCATCCTGTTGCAGCCCATTACGCCGATGCGGTCTGATACAGCAAGGCTATCGCCTGCACGGCAATACCTTCCTCACGCCCCAGATAGCCCAGTTTTTCATTGGTTTTGGCCTTGACGTTCACCTGATTCAGCGCAAGACCCAAATCGCTTGCAATGTTCTCTACCATTTTGGGAATATGCGGTGCCATTTTGGGTGCCTGCGCAATGATCGTCGCGTCTATGTTCCCGACAACATAGCCCGCTTCCGTCACACGCTTCATCGCTTCGCGCAAGAGCACGCGGGAATTCGCGCCGCGATAACGCTCATCCGTATCGGGAAAGTGACGGCCAATATCGCCCAGCGCTGCCGCACCCAAAATCGCATCGGTGATCGCATGGAGCAAGACATCGGCATCCGAATGCCCAAGCAAGCCTTTCGTATGCGGAATATCGACGCCACCGATGATCAACTTGCGCCCAAGCACGAGCGCGTGATTGTCGTAACCCTGTCCAATACGAAAGGGAAGCGTGCGAGGAGAGATCGGCGTTTTCATGTTCGATTCCGTCATTCAGGGTTTAAAAAACAGTTCGACCAATGCTTTGTCTGCTGGTCGCGTCACTTTGCTGTTACGCACATGACCTTCCACCAGCTTCGGCGTTAACCCCACCGCTTCCATTGCACTTGCCTCATCCGTCACTTCCGGAATCAATTGCAAGGCGCGACGCAAGCTGGCGTAACGAAACATTTGTGGCGTTTGCGCCAGCCATAAGCCATCTCGCGGAACCGTCGTCATCCTGCCATTTTCATCGCGTTTGACGGTGTCGGTCACCGGCATGGCCAGCAAACCACCGACCGGGTCGTCACCCACCACTGTCATCAATTTGCCAATCAATTCTGGGGTAATGCCGGGACGCGCCGCATCATGCACCAGCACCCAGTCTTCCGGCGCCACCTGCTCGCGCATGGCGCGCAAACCGTTCAAGACGGAATCGCGCCGCGTCGCTCCCCCGCAGCGCAAGACCGTGACCGCGAGCCTGTCTTGTGCAAGCAGCTTGTCTATCCAGTCATCGTTTTCACTGACCACCACAAACACGCGGGCAATATCAGGATGTGCCAAAAAACTGGCAAGCGCGTGAGAAATCATCGGCTTACCGCCAATGGGCAAATACTGCTTGGGAAGATCGGCTCCCATGCGCGCACCGACGCCGGCTGCGGGAATCAGGGCAAAATAGCGGGGTGATTTCATTCGGATATGCGCTTGGGCGTGTGTTCGAGTATGCATTCCAGCCTGTCTTACGGACACAAGATGGAAAAGTCGTGAAAGGCTATAATGCGAGGCTTGATTGTAGCAAGTTATTGCCTCAGAAGGCACTCTGACAATAGCGCCCCATACCACAGCACTCCAAAGCACCCTTAGCGACAAAATCGGCTGTACCACCATGTCTTTTGACTTAAAAAAATCGCTTTCCCAATCCGGTCATCGTTTTGCGTTGCCAGCCTTGCATGGCTCGGCCGATGCTTTCATGCTTGCACAAGCCGCGATGGAACTGAAATCGCAAAATCGCATGCTGGTCGTGATGACAGCGCAAGCCACGGATGCACAACGCCTGCTGGAAGAAATCCCGTGGTTTACGCCCTCTGGCGAGCAGGATGGCAACGAGGCGCTGCGTTGCTGCCTGCTGCCCGACTGGGAAACCCTGCCTTACGATTCGTTTTCACCACATCAGGATTTGGTGTCCAAACGTCTGGCTGCACTGTATGAAGTCCTGAACCGTCGCTGCGACGTACTGATCGTGCCTGCAACCACTGCGCTCTTGCGCAACGCGCCACCTTCTTTCCTCGCCGCACACACTTTCTGGTTCAAGCAAGGCGAAACCTTGAATGAAGAACGCCTGCGTTCGCAACTGACCCTGGCCGGTTACAACAACGTGCCGCAGGTGATGTCGCCGGGTGAGTATTCACTGCGCGGCGGCATCATCGATTTGTTCCCGATGGGTTCGTCGCTTCCTTATCGCCTGGATTTGTTTGGCGACACCATTGAGTCGATCCGCACTTTCGACGTGGATTCGCAACGCTCGCTGTATCCCGTTAATGAAGTGCGCCTACTGCCAGGACGCGAATTCCCGATGGATGAAGCCTCGCGTACCGCTTTTCGCAGCCGCTGGCGTGAAGCCATCGAAGGCGACCCGACGCGCTCGGTCATTTATCGCGACATCGCCAGTGGCATCGCTTCTGCCGGGATTGAATACTACCTGCCGCTGTTTTTCGATGAAACCTCCACGCTGTTTCACTACCTCCCGGAAGATGCCACCATCGCCCTGATTGGCGATATTGAAGAAGCCATCAAGCGCTTCTGGAGCGATACGCGCACGCGCTACGACTTTTTAAAATCGGACAGCGAACGACCCATTCTGCCGCCCGAACGTTTATTTTTGTACGACGAAGATTTCTTTTCGCTGGCCAAAGTACATGGCCGCTGGGTGATTCGCCCCTACGCAGAACCCTCAGAACTCTCTTCACCCTTGCCCGATGTTTCCATCAATCGTCGCGCTGCGGATCCGCTGACGAATCTGCGCGCCTATCTGGAACGATCCGGCAAGCGCGTGATGATTTGCGCCGAATCGGCAGGTCGTCGCGAAACCATGCTGCAATATTTCAGCGAATACAATTTCTCTGTCACCCCTTGCAGCGGCTACGCCGATTTTGTCGCCGCCAGCAACACCGCTGTAGCAACGCCGATGTTTGGCATCGCGCCGTTGCAGGCAGGGTTCGCGCTGGGCGAAGCACTGGGCGAGCCATTGGGCAATCTCGTCTTCATCACGGAAACCGAACTCTATGCCAGTTCCGGTCGTCGGGTCGGTCAACGCAAGCAACAGGAATCAACGCAGATCGAAACGATGCTGCGCGATCTATCCGAACTCAAGATCGGCGATCCGGTCGTGCACACGAAACACGGCATCGGCCGCTACGCTGGCTTGATCAGCATGGATATGGGCGAAGGCGAAACGGAATTCCTGCACATCCGCTACGCCAAAGACACCCGCTTGTATGTGCCGGTGTCCCAGCTGCATGTGATTTCACGTTACTCCGGTACCGCGCCTGAGGATGCCCCCTTGCACATGCTGGGTTCCGAGCAGTGGGATCGCGCGAAGCAACGCGCCGCAGAGCAAGTACACGATACTGCCGCAGAACTGCTGGATCTCTATGCGCGTCGCGCCTTGCGTCAAGGACATGCCTTCCGGTTCACCATGCGCGACTACGAAGACTTTGCCGCCACTTTCGGCTTTGAAGAAACGCCGGATCAGGCGGAAGCCATCAATGCAGTGATCCGCGACATGACTTCCGGCGAGCCGATGGATCGGCTGGTCTGCGGCGATGTCGGTTTCGGCAAGACGGAAGTTGCGCTGCGCGCTTCCTATATCGCCGTCATGGGGGGCAAACAGGTTGCGATTCTTGCACCGACGACGCTGCTCGCCGAACAGCATGCACAAACCTTTGCGGATCGTTTTGCAGACTGGCCCGTGCGCATTGCCGAACTCTCACGCTTTCGCACCGCCAAGGAAGTGGCCAAAGCCATTCAAGGCCTTGCTGAGGGCAGCATCGATATTGTGATCGGCACGCACAAGCTGCTCTCCCCCGATGTGAAATTTCAACGCCTCGGTCTGGTAGTGATCGACGAAGAACACCGCTTTGGCGTGCGCCAGAAGGAAGCGCTCAAGGCCTTGCGCGCCAACGTGGATGTGCTCACACTGACCGCGACGCCAATTCCGCGCACGCTGGGCATGGCGCTTGAAGGTTTGCGCGGATTCTCAATTATCGCAACGGCGCCGCAAAAACGCTTGTCCATCAAAACTTTTGTGCGCACAGAAGGCGAATCTGTCATCCGCGAAGCTTGCCAGCGCGAACTGAAACGCGGCGGGCAAGTGTATTTTCTACACAATGAAGTGGAAACGATTGAGAATCGCCGCGAGCAACTCGAGGCCTTATTGCCCGAAGCGCGCATCGGCGTCGCGCATGGACAGATGCACGAGCGCGATCTGGAACGCGTGATGCGCGACTTCGTCGCCAAGCGCTACAATCTGCTGCTGTGCACCACCATCATTGAAACCGGCATCGACGTGCCCAGTGCGAACACCATGATCATGCACCGCGCCGACAAATTTGGTCTCGCGCAATTACACCAGTTACGTGGTCGCATTGGTCGATCACATCATCAGGCTTACGCCTACCTACTCGTGCATGACATGAACAGTCTGTCGAAACAGGCGCAACGTCGTCTGGATGCCATTCGTCAGATGGAAGATCTCGGCAGCGGATTTTTCCTCGCCATGCATGATCTGGAAATTCGCGGCGCGGGTGAAATCCTCGGTGAAAACCAGTCCGGTGAAATTCAGGAAATCGGTTTCCAGATGTATTCGGACATGCTGAAAGAAGCCGTGCGCGCACTCAAAGCCGGTGAAACACCAGACTTTGATGCACCGACACAAAACGCCATTGAAATCAATTTGCACGTTCCCGCGCTCCTGCCATCCGATTTTTGTCCCGGCGTGAACGAACGGCTATCGATTTACAAACGCTTTGCGCACTGCGAAACACAGGAAAGCATCGACGACTTGCAGGAAGAATTGGTGGATCGCTTCGGCGACTTGCCGGATCAAGTGCGCTCGCTCATTGAAACCCACCGCCTGCGGGTACTCGCGCATACGGTAGGCATCATCAAGATCGATGCACACACCGAAGCGGCTCTGCTGCACTTCAAACCCAACCCACCAATCGATGGCATGCGTGTTATTCAATTGATTCAAAAGAACCGCAACATCAAGTTGAATGGGCAAGACAAACTCAAAATCACGACCAGCATGCCGGATTTGGCGACGCGGGTGACACAGTTGAAGAATACGATCAAGTCCTTGGTAAATTAACTTCCATACAACATCCCTGTCGTTCAACCCATCAAAACAACAGTCCGATACCTGAATCAAGGTATTCCCTCTGCAAGCTGTGGCAAAATACGCCTTCCCTTCCAACTTGTTAACCAAAACACATGGCTTTTCGGGAAAACGTGGTCAAAAACCGCGCACCGTTCCGCTCATCATTCAAAACACTTCATCATGGCCAATACAATCGTTCTGGATCCCCAGACAAAATCCATCAAGACCATCACCTGGTGGCTTTATATCTTGCACGCTGCCAGCCTCTTGTTTGGCTTTGGCATGTTTTCCTGGATTCCACTGATTGCCAACTACGTCAAACGCGCTGACGCAGCATGCACCTTCGCGCACGGACATCACACCTGGATGATTCGCACTTTCTGGTGGGGGTTTGGCCTGTTTATGCTGGGCTACCTGTTTTTCATCACCCTGGTCGGCATTCCGCTGGCCTTCCTGCTCTGGTTTGGCGCATGGATATGGGCGGCCTATCGGCTGGTGAAGGGTTTCCTGAGATTGATCGACAACCGACCGATTGGCGCTTACTCGATCGAGTAAGTGACTGTGCTTATTTGCTTTTCATTTTGCGCGCCACATCATCGCGCCGCATCAACTTGAACGTACCCATGGCTTTGGCGACGAGTTTGTCGCCATTCCAGACGTCGCCCTCGCAGTAATACATCGTGGTCGATCGGTGCAGCACACGTCCTTTGGCGATCATGCGTTCGCCCTCCTGCCCACCCGGTTGGAAAAAGCTGACTTTCATCTCGACGGTCGCTGTGCTGGTGGCTTGTGGGTCGAGTGAACGTGCTGCTCTTGCCATGCACACATCCAGCAGCGTCATGGTGACGCCGCCGTGCATGACTTTCCAGCTATTGGTGTGACGGTTCGCTACATTCAGCGCGACCTCGGACTGGCCATCAGCCATGCTGACGACTTCAAGACCGAGCTCGCTCAGAAAAGGAATGGCAGGCATGATCAGCTATTGTTTTCTGCTGCCTTTGCCGGCTTGAGAATCTCCGCTTTGGCTTTGTGCTTGAGCGCTTCAATGTAGGCTGTCATTTCCTGCTGCGACATAATGCTTGCCAACTGTTTGCGTTCGGCCAGTCGCATGTCCTTCTGGATCGCGGGTTGCTTCACTTTCGTGACACGATAAACACCATAGCCCTGGAAAGGAACTTCGACACCGACATACACTGGCAACTTGCGCGTGTCGGCCTTCATGACAGCCGTGAACACTGCCGGATGCATGCCTTGTCGCTTGCTGTGAGATAGGGTTTGCGCAGCGCCAAATCCCGCCACCGTGCCACCGGCTTTCAGTTTGGCGAGATGCGCCTCGCCATCCAGCTTGGCCAGCTTGGTCGCTTCTTCCATCGACACGCGCTCCTTGATGCTCGCCTTGACTTCATTGAAAGGGCGCACCGTTTTCGGTTTGTAGTCGACCACACGACCTGCCATCAGAATGTCGGCACCTATTGAGACTGCCTCGGAGTTGCGTTTGTTCTTGATGGTCTCGTCCGTAAACATCGCCTTGATAAAGCGATCATTGTTGTAGAGTGCATCGGGCGACACGCGGGGAGCCGGATCGCGTTTCAGACCGGAAGCTGTTTCAATTTTCAGTTTCAGTTTTTCCGCCACTGGCTTCAGGCTGTCAGCCTGCTCATACACCGTGTTGGAAAATACCTCTGCCATTTCAGAAAACTTTTTGGCCGCTATCTGCTTCTTGAGCGCCTCTGAAATTTCTTTTTTCACTTCACTCAATTTACGGGTGCTGGCAGGTTTCACATCGGTCAGTTTGATGATGTGGTAACCAAAGTCCGATTCCACCAATCCACTGATCTCGCCCTTCTTCAACGCAAAAGCAGCGTCAGAAAAAGGCTTGACCATCTTTTCTCTCGCAAAAAATCCAAGGTCGCCACCACGCTGTGCGGAACCCGGATCATCAGAATGTTTTTTGGCAAGCTTCGCAAAATCCAAGGGTTTGTCGCGCACTTGTGCCAGCACCTCCTCCGCTTTTTTCTTGGCTGCCGCCTTCTGTGCTTCTGGCACTGCTTGCCCTGCTGCTACCAAAATGTGAGCGGCACGGCGCTCTTCCGGCAAGGCGTAACGCGGCGCGTTCTGTTCATAAAACGCCTTGATATCCGCCTCCGTCACGGTGACCGTGGAAGCCGCCGACGCCCCCTTCAGCACCACGTATTCCACTTTCATCTGCTCCGGCATTTCAAACGCGGCGGCATGCTTGTTGTAAAAATCCATGAGCATGTCGTCTGTTACCTTGACTTTAGAAAGATAACGTTTCGCATCAAAGCGCAAGGGCTGCACCTCACGTTCTTGCACGGCCAGTTCGGAAATCCGATCCGCAACCGTCAGCGGTGCAAAATAGCTCGATTGAACTGCATTGCGAATACGCTGAAAGGTCATTTCCAAACGCAGTTTTTCCTGGAACATTTCTGCTGTCATGCCCTGTGCATCCAGAAAACGTTTGTAGCGATCCTTGTCAAAACTGCCGTCTGACTTGGTGAGCCCAGGAATGCTCAGGATGGTCTGTTGCAAGACTTGATCCGGAGCCAGCAAGTGATAGCGGGCGGCTTGCGCGAGAATGGCTTTCTCCACCAGAAGGTTCTCCAGCACACCATTCTTGAACTCAGGGGTCTCGAACATTTTGGCGTCTATCTGCCCGTAATTCTGACGCAGACGATTGGCCTGTTCGCGAAGCGACTCGTCCCATTCCTGCTGGTCGATTTTCTGTCCTGCGACCTTTGCAACGGCATTGCCGTCACTCATGCGACTATAGCCTTCAATGCCGACGAAGGCAAAAGACGGGACGATGAAAATCAGCAGAATGAATTGCGCCAAGCGTTGATGCGTACGGAGGAATTGAAGCATGGCTATGGGAGGTAAGTGTTAAAACCAAGATGATACTGCAAAAGGGGGGCATGTTTCACGGCATTCTGTTGCCCTGTGTTTTTTGAAACACTGGCAATCAAAATGCGTCAAAAACCCGGCGTTTTTCTGCTGTACATATGGAAACGCTGAAGAACCGTTGCGAGCGGTCGGAGGGCAAGGCGCGCAGAACGCAGCCATCTGAACGCGCAGCAGGTTATTCAGCGCTTCCAAAAGAAAAAGGCGAACTTTCGTTCGCCTTTTTTCCTTTTTTTCTGGCGGAGCGGACGGGGCTCGAACCCGCGACCCCCGGCGTGACAGGCCGGTATTCTAACCAACTGAACTACCGCTCCTTGTATTGCTTGCAGTCTGCGATGTGGTGGGTGCTGAGAGGGTCGAACTCCCGACCTACGCCTTGTAAGGGCGCCGCTCTACCAACTGAGCTAAGCACCCACATCCCTCATCCAAACTTATTGACGGTGTCACCGCGTCAAAGACCGCTAGTTTACCGCATCTTTTAAAGCTTTGCCAGCCCTAAATTTAGGAACTTTTGCCGCTTTAATTTTGATGGCTTCCCCGGTGCGCGGATTGCGGCCGGTACGTGCTGCCCGCTTACCGACGCTGAATGTGCCAAACCCCACCAATGTCACACTGCCATTTTTTTTAAGCGTCATTTCCACAGCGCCCACCATGGCCTCCAGCGCCCTCGCAGAAGCTGCCTTGGAAATATCGGCCGTCTTTGCAATGTGTTCAACTAATTCTGTTTTGTTCACGCTTCCCCCTCAGATAATGCGGTTCAAGTTCTTAAAAATCCTGCCAATATCTACGGAACGACTTCAATACATACACAGATCAACTACAGATAAATCTGGAACATGCATTAGACAAGCACCGTGTATTGAGTGTCAATGCGGATGGTTAGTTTTTTTCAAGCTACACCAAAAAACGCGTCATTCTTTCGCCACGCGTGTGGCGTGAAATGATCATGTTGCTTTAGAGAAGTTTTGCATCCGCCTTAATTGTCGCAACATGGCGACTTCATTCAAGATCAATGCCAGTAATACAAAACTGCCGCCAATCAATGTTGCATTGGATGGCACTTCCCCTGCGCCAATCCAAGCCCAGAGTGGCCCCAATACTATTTCCAGCATGGCAATCAATGAAATTTCCGGCGCCGATAAGGCGCGCGATGCTTTGACTAGCAATATGCATGGCACGCCTAACTGAAAAATCCCCAAAATCGCCATGATGCCAATGTCATGCCATGACGATTGGAGCGGCCATGCCAAGGGCAACATGAAACACGCAGAAAAAAGCGCGCCAAGAAATACTGTCGGAATCAAATCCGTTGTGTGCCCGGCTTTTTGGAGAATGATGAAGTTGCCGGTCGCAGCGAATGGCACGACCAGTGCAATCGTCATGCCCGCCAGATGTGTCGTACCGAATTCCGCCATGCTGCCTGCGAACATCCAGACGATGCCCAGGGACGCCAAGGCAATGGCCACCCAGGTGCGCAACGGCGTTTTTTGCTTGAGAAATATCCAGGCACCAATCGCGGTCAGGAAAGGCACGATGCTGTCCACCACCAGCGTGTTCGCAACCGTCGTCAAGGTTAATGCCATCATGAAGCAGCTGAACATGGCGCCCCAAAACAGGCCGGAGAGAATGCCGATAGCGCCCACCTTGCGCACTGTGGTCAATACCTTTGATTTTTCGCTCCAGACCAATGTTCCTGCAACGAACAAAGCGGTCGCCATACTGCGCCAAAAAGTGATCTCAAACCCTCGAATTTCATCGAGATGCCGCGTGAATACCCCTGCGATACTCCACAACGTAGCAGCGCAAATCATCATCACAAAGGCCGCACGATAGGACAAGGGTTTGGGCGTCTGCATGGCGTACTTACTCAGTCACTCTTACTCAATCACTGTCAATCACTTGCGTCAAACCGCTTCACGACTCGCACGTTTGCGTTCGTGCTCTTTCAGAAAACGTTTACGCAGGCGAATGCTCTTGGGTGTGATCTCGACGAGTTCATCGTCATCAATGAATTCCACCGCATATTCCAGCGTCAACTGCACGGGCGGCACGAGCCGCACCGCCTCATCCGTGCCTGATGCACGCACGTTGGTCAATTGCTTACCCTTGATCGGGTTTACTGTGAGATCGTTGTCGCGCGAATGAATGCCGATGATCATGCCTTCGTACACAGGATCATTGTGGCTGACAAACATTTTGCCGCGCTCCTGCAACTTCCACAATGCGTAAGCCACTGCCGCGCCATCGTCTTGCGACACCAGCACGCCATTGCGACGGCCAGCCAGTTCGCCCCTTTCGGTATCGACCGGGTAGTAATTATCGAAAATGTGACTCATCAAGCCAGTGCCGCGCGTGAGTGTCATGAATTCACCCTGAAAGCCGATCAATCCGCGTGCAGGAATGCGATATTCGAGACGCACACGACCTTTGCCGTCGGACTGCATGTCTTGCAATTCCCCGCGTCGCTGCCCTAACTCCTCCATCACGCCGCCCTGATTGGTTTCTTCCACATCCACCGTCAGCAATTCGTACGGTTCGTGCTTTACGTCATTAATCGTCTTGTACACTACGCGCGGACGGGACACCGCCAACTCATATCCTTCACGACGCATATTTTCCAGCAAAATCGTCAAGTGCAACTCACCACGACCAGACACTTCAAACACCGTGTCGTCATCTGTTTCAAGAACACGCAAGGCCACATTCGATTTGAGTTCGCGATCCAAACGCTCGCGCAACTGCCTGCTGGTGACAAACTTTCCTTCGCGCCCTGCCAGCGGCGAGGTATTTACCATGAAATTCATGGTGAGCGTGGGCTCATCGACGGTCAACATCGGCAAAGGTTCCGGGGCGTCCGGTGCGCACACCGTCGAACCGATGCCGACTTCTTCAATGCCATTGATCAACACAATATCGCCCGCCATCGCCTCGTCAACCAGCACGCGATCCAATCCATTGAAACTCAATACCTGATTGACGCGCGCCTTGATCGGCGTGGAATCCGGGCCATTCATAATCACCACATCCTGTAAAGCCTTAATGCGACCGCGCGTGATGCGCCCAATGCCGATCTTGCCGACGTAGGAAGAATAATCGAGTGAGGAAATCTGCAATTGCAGTGGGCCGTCCGGATCGTCTTCGCGCACCGGCACATGTTCCAGAATCGCATCGAACAAGGGCGCCAACGTGCCTTCGCGCACTGAGTGATCGCGGCTTGCATAACCGTTCAATGCCGATGCATAAACGACGGGGAAATCCAGTTGTTCCTCGGTCGCACCCAACTTGTCGAAGAGTTCGAATGTCGCATTCACAACCCACTCCGGTCGTGCACCTGGGCGGTCAATCTTGTTAACCACCACAATGGGTTTCAAGCCCAGCGCCAGCGCCTTGCGCGTGACGAAGCGTGTTTGCGGCATCGGGCCTTCCACGGCATCAACCAGCAACAACACGCTATCCACCATCGACAATACGCGCTCCACCTCACCGCCAAAATCGGCATGTCCCGGCGTATCAACAATATTGATGTGCGTACCCTCGTACGTCACGGCGCAATTCTTCGCCAGAATCGTGATGCCACGTTCTTTTTCCAGATCGTTGGAATCCATGACACGCGTTTCAACCTGCTGGTTGTCGCGGAAAGTGCCGGATTGACGTAGCAATTGATCGACAAGCGTCGTCTTGCCATGATCGACGTGGGCAATAATGGCGATATTGCGAAGCGCTCGTTTGGTTTTCATGTTTGTTTCTTCTTTCGAAAGCGTAAAATTCTATCAGTTTGATGCGTTTATCGTCCGCGATGCTATATCTCGCAGCGCACGTGCACATTGGCGATGACCCGTTCTGGTGCGAGCACGCCAAACGTTGTCATTAAGCCGGTGCCGAGAAGCCGCTTGTCCATACCGCGATACACCCGCACGCGGCGTTGTATTTGTGGCAGTGACATGCCTTCCGTCCGCATCGGCAAGCGTTGGCCTTGCAAAAAACGCTTGGCCAGTTCCTCGGTTAGCACCACTTCGGGGAAAGTGGAGAGCAAACTATCCGGCGCATCCACAAGCCCTGTCCGATTTATTTCCGGCAACTGTTCAATTGCTTCCAGGCTATGCGCGTGATCCAGCGTCAAATGCCCAACCTGAATGCGCCGCAAGGCTTGCAGGTGCGCGCCACAACCAAGTGCTTTGCCAATGTCTTCTCCGAGTACGCGAATGTACGTGCCCTTGCTGCACTTCACGCGCAGGGTCAGAAATGGTGCCTGATAATCGAGGCATTCCATCGCATAAATCGTCACGTCGCGCGCATCGCGCTCCAGCGTTATGCCTGCGCGCGCATATTCATATAGCGGCTTGCCATCGCGCTTCAAGGCAGAATGCATCGGCGGCACTTGCTGTATCTCACCCTGAAACTGCTTGAGTACGACTTCAATTTGCTCGCGATTGACATTCACGTCGTGCGTTTCCGTCACTTCCCCTTCCGTGTCGCCTGTGGACGTACACACGCCCAGTCGCACGACCGTTTCGTACACCTTGTCTGCATCCAGTAAATCCTGAGAAAACTTCGTCGCCTCGCCAAAGCAGAGCGGCAGCAAGCCGGTTGCAAACGGATCAAGTGTGCCAGTGTGCCCCGCCTTCTTCACGTTCAACAAGCGCTTAACCTTTCGCAAGGCATCATTGCTCGACAGACCGACCGGCTTATCGAGCAATAAAACGCCATCGAGATCGATGCGTGGTTTTTTGACGGGGGTGTTGGACATTGCGTGTGTAAAATAATTTGGATCAGTTCGGCTGTTTGTTCACCCTTCCCCCTGTCAGGGGGAAGGCAGGGATGGGGGTGCGAACATGCGCAAAACCGATAAGCTAAATTAGCTTCCCACCCTCACCCTAACCCCCCATCAAAGGGGAAGGGGAGGGAATGAATAATTTTTAAAGGGAATCAGGTATCTTCCGAATCGCGCGCACGGGTCGCATTCGCCTGATCAATCAGGTTGGACAACGCCATGCCGCGCAAAGTGGAGGTGTCATGCACAAAGTTCAACTGCGGCAGCGTATGAATGTGAAGCCGCTTGCCGAGTTGCGCACGGATGAAACCGGAAGCTTTTCCCAAACCTTCAATCGTGGCTTGCACCACCTTGGGATCATCTGCCAGTGTGGTGAAGTACACCTTCGCATGGGCATAATCCGGCGTCACCTGCACTTCGGAAATCGTGACCATGCTCACGCGTGGATCTTTCAGCTCGAAAGAAATGATTTCTGCCAAGTCTCGCTGGATCTGATCGGCGACGCGCAATCCGCGTCCAGGTATCGATTTGCTGTGTTTGGCCATAACGAATTCCTTCAGTGAATCCTTACCGTGAGTTCACGCAATGCGAACATCACAAGGTGCGTGCAATTTCCTGCACCTCAAAGACTTCAAGCTGATCACCTTCCTTGATGTCGTTGTAATTCTTCAGCGTCAGGCCACATTCAAAACCGGATTTCACTTCGCGCACATCATCTTTGAAACGTTTCAGCGAATCGATTTCACCTGTCCAGACCACAACATGATCACGCAACAAACGGACGTTCGATGCACGCTTGACCATGCCTTCGAGCACCTGACAACCTGCAATGGAACCCACGCGGCTGATATGGATAACCTGACGAATTTCGACAAGGCCAATGACATTCTCGCGTTTTTCCGGTGCCAGCATGCCCGACATCGCGGCCTTCACATCGTCAATCGCATCGTAAATGATGTTGTAATAGCGAACATCGATCCCGTTGCTCTCGGCTAAATTGCGCGCCTGCACATCCGCACGCACATTGAAGCCGATAATCACGGCGTTAGACGCCATCGCAAGGTTAACATCCGATTCGGAAATACCGCCCACTGCGGCATGTACGATCTGCACACGCACTTCGTCGGTCGAGAGTTTTTGCATCGCATGCGACAGCGCTTCTTGAGAACCTTGCACATCGGTCTTGATGATCATCGGCAGGTTCTTGATTTCGCCTTCTGCGATTTGATCGAAAATATTTTCCAGCTTGGCCGCTTGCTGCTTCGCCAGTTTGACGTCGCGGTATTTCCCTTGACGGAACAAGGCGATTTCACGCGCCTTGCGCTCATCCACCATGGTCATCACTTCTTCGCCTGCAGCCGGCACACCAGTCAACCCTTGAATCTCAACCGGAATACAGGGGCCCGCCTCAGTGATAGACTTGCCGGTTTCATCAATCATCGCGCGGATACGGCCAAACGTCGAACCGGCCAACACCACGTCGCCGCGCTTGAGCGTGCCGGATTGCACCAGAATCGTGGCGACCGGCCCTTTGCCGCGATCAAGACGCGCTTCAATCACCAGACCCTTCGCCGGCGCATCAACCGGCGCAGTCAATTCCAGGACTTCGGCCTGTAGCAATACGTTTTCCAGAAGTGAGTCGATACCATCACCCGTTTTTGCGGAGACGGGGACGAATGGTGAATCGCCGCCATACTCTTCCGGCAACACCTGTTCAGTGATAAGTTCTTGCGTGACACGATCTCTGTTGGCGCCGGCCTTATCCATCTTGTTGATCGCCACCACCAGCGGCACACCTGCGGCCTTGGCATGGGCAATCGCTTCCTTGGTTTGCGGCATCACGCCGTCATCTGCAGCGACCACCAGAATAACAATGTCGGTTGCCTTCGCACCGCGTGCACGCATAGCGGTAAACGCTTCATGACCCGGCGTATCCAGGAACGTGATCATGCCGCGCGGCGTTTTGACATGGTAGGCACCAATGTGCTGCGTGATGCCACCCGCTTCGCCTGTTGCCACTTTGGTGCGGCGAATATAATCGAGCAATGAGGTCTTGCCGTGATCAACGTGACCCATCACGGTCACCACTGGCGCGCGCGGCAAAGATTCATATTGCGCTTGTTCGCCTTCATCCGCCAGGATGGATTCTACGTCGTCAATCTTCGCAGCGTGTGCGAGATGACCCATTTCTTCTACAACGATCATCGCTGTTTCTTGATCAAGCACTTGATTGATCGTGACCATCTGACCCAGTTTCATCAATTGCTTGATGACTTCGGAAGCCTTGACAGACATTTGATGCGCTAACTCGGCAACGGTGATCGTTTCCGGCACATGCACATTTTTTGCGACAGCCTCGGTTGGCATCTGAAAATTCGAGACGCGATCATCAGACTGTTGGCGACGATTTTTCGGGCCACTGCCACGCCAGCCATCACGCCCGCCCGGTGAAGTCGTGGCACCGGGCCCACGCGCCTTCATCCCCTGGCTGCGCTTCTTGGCGCCTTCATCCTGCCACGTGGAAGAAACGTTGGCTGACTTGATCGATTTTTTCTCGGAAGTCGCCGCTTTTTCCTTTTTGTCGCCGGATGCAGGCTTCTTGTCCGTCGGCTTGCGCAAGGTCGTCTTGTCTGCTGCCGCCGGTGCGGGTGCTGGCTCCGGTGCTTTGACAACTTTGCGCGGCGTGCTCATCATGGCCTTGATTTGCGCCACCTCATCTTCCACTGCCTTGCGCGCACGCTCAGTCGTCGCCACCTTTTCCACGGCCGTTGCGGCTGCTTTCTTCGCTGCTTCTGCCTCAACGCGCTTCTTGCTTTCAGCGGTCTGCCCAGAATCGGCAGTCATCGCTTCCTTTTCGGCTTTCTTCACCTTCTTTTCAGCTTCTTGCTGTGCCTGGATAGCGACGTTTGCCTGCGCAATTTTTTCTTCTTCCAGTCTGGCAAGATACGCCTGCTTCTCGCGCAACTCCGCTTCCTGACGGGCAATCAACTCGGATTGTCGCTTGGCCTCATCGGCACGCTTGGCGCGTTCGGCTTCATCGATGATCGGCGCGGCCACTTTCGGCGGAGTCGTTTCGGTTACCCCTTCTTCGCGTTGCACGAAGGTGCGTTTCTTGCGCACTTCCACCTGAATCGTGCGCGACTTGCCGGAAGCATCTGCCTGCTTGATTTCCAGCGTTTCCTTGCGAGTCAACGTAATTTTCTTCTTCTCACCTTCGGCGGAAGTCCCGTGCGTGCGACGTAAATACCCCAGCAGCTTGTCCTTGTCTTCCTTCGTGAGCGGATCGGACGCCGACTTTTTGTCTACGCCCGCCGCACGCAGTTGCTCCAACAGAGCTTCTGACGGCATTTTCAATTCGGCTGCGAATTGGGCTACGTTGTTGCTACTCGCCATTCATTCCTCTTTTTTTGTGATGCCTCGGCAATCAAATGATGGTAATCATTTTGCCTCGGCCAATTCCCATGCCTTTGCCTGTATGGCTTTCGCACGTTCATCGTATTTCATGTCTATGAGCTTCATTTCTTCATCGGTCACGTCTTCGAATCCGTTTGCCAGCAATTCCTGAACACGCTCGGTCGGCAATGCAAGAATGGCGCCAAATTCATCGTAAGCCAGATTGGCAAAGGCCTTGATCGTCTTGATGCCAGCCAGCCCCAACTTGCTTGCCATGCCGCGATCCATACCATCGAGTTGTACGAGCGCCTCTTCCATCCCGGCCATACTTTCTTCGGAAACAATGGCATCCGTCGTCAGTACGTCACGCGCGCGCGTACGCAATTCGTTGACTGTCTCTTCGTCGAATGCTTCAATCGCCAGCATTTCAGTGATCGGTACGTAAGCAATTTCTTCCAGGCTGGCGAAACCCTCTTCCACCAGAATATCTGCCACCTCTTGATCAACGTCGAGTTTTTCCATGAACAGTCCACGAATCGCTGCGGTTTCCGCCGCCGATTTGTTCTTGGATTCTTCCTCGGTCATGATGTTGATTTTCCAGCCGGTCAGTTCGGACGCCAGGCGCACGTTTTGACCGCTGCGACCAATCGCAATCGCCAGATTGTCTTCATCGACCACCACGTCCATCGCGTGCTTTTCTTCATCGACCAAAATGGAAGATACATTTGCCGGTGCCAACGCACCAATGACGAATTGCGCCGGATCATCGGACCACAGCACGATATCCACACGCTCACCACCCAGTTCGCCCGTCACCGCCTGTACACGCGAGCCGCGCATCCCGACGCAAGTGCCTATCGGATCGATGCGACGATCTGCGGTGTAGACGGCAATCTTGGCGCGTACACCCGCATCGCGTGCCGCCGACTTGATTTCCAGTGTGCCTTGTTCGATTTCCGGCACTTCCAGTTCAAACAGCTTCATGATGAATTCCGGCGCAGTGCGCGACAAAATCACTTGCGGGCCACGCGCATTGCGATCCACGCGCAAAATATAAGCGCGTACGCGGTCGCCGATGCGCAGGTTTTCCTTCGGAATCATTTGATCGCGTGGCAAGCGGGCTTCAATCTTGCCGGACTCAACGATGGCATCGCCGCGCTCCATGCGCTTGATGGTGCCCATGACCAGCGTGTCACCGCGCTCCAGAAAATCAGCCAGGATCTGTTCACGTTCGGCATCACGAATGCGTTGCAACACCACCTGTTTGGTGTCTTGCGCAAATCGACGCCCGAATGCGACAGATTCGACTTCTTCCTCGATATATTCGTCCACTTCAATGTCCGGATATTCCTCTTTCGCTTCGAAATACAGAATTTCCTGATCGGGCAATTGCAGTCCTGCCTCATCAGGCACGACATGCCAACGCCGGAAGGTTTTAAATTCCCCGGACTCTCTGTCAATGGCGACGCGAATGTCGGCGTCACCTTCATAACGCTTTTTGGTTGCCAATGCGAGCGCATGTTCCAACGAGCCAAAGACCACATCTTTGTCAACGTTCTTTTCGCGCGCCAGCGCATCAACCATCAGCAGAATTTCGAGACTCATGCTTTTCGGCTCCTAAAGTCCACTTGCGGCACCAATCGTGCCTTGTCCACATCGGCTAGAACGAACTCCAGCATCGCTGCTCCTTCTTTTCCTTCAAATTCCAGCCTCAAATTATCCCCTTCTGGTTCATGCAAGATTCCCTGGTACGATTTGCGGTTAGACGTTCCCGGTATGGGCGTACGCAATTTCACTGTCGCTTCACGCCCTGCAAAACGAACGTAATCCGACAACTTTTTCAGCGGGCGATCCAGCCCCGGCGATGAAATTTCGAGCCTGTCGTAATTGACATTCTCAACCGTCAAAACATGGGACAGTTGATGGCTCACTTTCTCGCAATCGGAGACGGCAATGGAAGCTTTCACAGCCTCTTCCGGCGGGAAATCGATATACACACGCAACAGTCCTCGTCCAGCTCGCTCAAGATCCACGAGTTCGTATCCGAGGCCGGAAACGGTTTTTTCGATCAACGCCTGTAGTTGCAAAATCTTTCCTTTACCTTTATCAGTGGCAATGCAATTTTCAAACAGGAAAAAAAAAATGGGCTGCCGCCCATCTTCGTCATTACGCAAACTGAAACCCGGCAACCTGAAACTCGTTAACCATTGTGAGCCAACTTCTTATAATGGCGGCATTATAGTCCATTCCCCCCCTCATAGCAACGATGGCGCCCGGGATGACTGAATTACCACAGTTGTTGCCCATATAACAACCTGTCGCGCCACACAAAGCCACAGGGACACGTTGCTTGTCCGCACAACGCGAAAGTCTGACAAACATTCTCGCTTATACTGAGCCGATTTCCAGGCTCAAAAATTCTCTTTCGCCAAAAAATAAATATTCGTGTGAAATATATTTCGGCATAGCAAAAGAATCTTGCTCACGAGAACGAACAAAAAATATGCACGCACTTATTCATTGTGATCACAGCGGTAATAACCCTGCCGATTTGTTGTGCATGCCGATAAGCGCCTTGATAAAACACATAATTTTGACCTATCGCAAATTCTTATCCACAATATTTGTGAGTAACTCGTAACCCAACTTTTCGAAATGGCAACCCGCAAACCAACCTACAGCGAATCTTCCATCCGCGTACTCAAAGGACTGGAACCGGTGCGACAACGCCCGGGCATGTACACGAGGACAGACAATCCCCTACACATCATCCAGGAAGTGATCGACAACGCCTCCGACGAAGCGCTCGGCGGACATTGCACGCACATTGTTGTGACGCAAAACCCCGACGGCAGCATCAGTGTGGAAGATGATGGTCGTGGCATTCCGGTTGGCATGCACCCGGATGAAAAAGTATCCACACTGGAAATTGTTTTCACGCGCCTGCATTCGGGCGGCAAGTTCGACAAAGGCGTAGAAGGCGCCTATGCGTTTTCCGGCGGCTTGCATGGTGTGGGCGTCTCCGTCACGAATGCCCTTTCCAAACAACTGGAAGTCACCGTCTGGCGCGATGGCCGCGCGCACCAAATGACGTTTGCTGATGGTGAAGTCAGTAAGGCGCTGAAATCGCGTGCACTAACAAAAGGCGAAAAATCTTCCGGCACCTGCGTCACCGTGTGGCCGAATCCGAAATATTTCGACTCTGCCGTGATCCCGATGCAGGATTTGCAGCATCTGCTTAAATCCAAAGCCATTTTATTGCCCGGCATAAAAGTCACACTGAACGCACTCAAAAAAAATGACAGCTACACCTGGCAGTACGAACAAGGCTTGCGCGGCTATCTGACTGAATCCCTCGCGGAAACAAGCAGTGGCGAGACCGTCATCCCCCTGTTTGAAGGGGAGCACTATGCCGGCAAGGACACGGAAGGCTTTGCCGAAGGTGAAGGGGCGGCCTGGGTTGTCGCCTGGACCGAGGATGGCTCGCCGGTACGCGAATCCTTCGTGAACTTGATTCCCACGACCGCAGGCGGCACGCATGAATCCGGTTTGCGCGACGGCTTGTTCAACGCGGTGCGCAGCTTTGCCGAACTACACTCCATGCTGCCCAAAGGCGTGAAGCTCTTGCCGGAAGACGTGTTTGCGCGCTCTTCCTTCTTGCTATCCGCCAAAGTGCTGGATCCGCAATTTCAAGGGCAGATCAAGGAACGCTTGAACTCGCGTGATGCGGTGCGACTCGTCTCCGGTTTCGTTCGTCCACAACTTGAATTGTGGCTGAATCAAAACGTCGATCATGGCCGCCGACTCGCGGAGCTGGTGATTCGTCAGGCACAAGCGCGTGTGCGCTCCTCGCAAAAAGTCGAAAAGAAAAAATCTTCCGGCGTTGCGGTATTGCCGGGCAAGCTGACCGATTGCGAATCTGACGACATCGCGCGCAATGAACTTTTTCTCGTTGAAGGCGATTCCGCAGGCGGCTCTGCAAAGATGGGGCGCGACAAGGAATTCCAGGCCATCCTGCCCTTGCGTGGCAAAGTGTTGAATTCCTGGGAAACAGATCGCGATCGACTCTTTGCCAATAATGAAATTCACGACATTTCCGTCGCCATCGGCGTGGATCCGCACGGCCTGAAAGACACCCCCGATTTAAGCAACCTGCGCTACGGCAAAATCTGCATCCTTGCAGACGCAGACGTAGACGGTTCTCACATTCAGGTCTTGCTGCTTACGCTGTTCTTCCGTCATTTCCCTAAACTCATTGCGAACGGCCACATTCACGTAGCGCGTCCGCCGCTCTACCGCGTGGATGCACCGGCACGTGGCAAGAAACCGATTCAGAAACTCTATGCGCTGGATGACAGCGAACTTGGCACCATTGAAGACAAGCTGCGCAAGGAAGGCGCAAAAGACGGTTCCTGGGCCATCTCGCGTTTCAAAGGCTTGGGCGAAATGAATGCAGAACAGTTGTGGGAAACCACCATGAACCCGGACACGCGCCGCCTTTTGCCGGTTGCGCTGGGCGACTTTGATCAAAAAGCATCGGAAGCGCGATTCAACATGATGATGGGTAAGGGCGAAGCGGCTGCACGGCGCGCGTGGATGGAGGAGCATGGGAACGACATCGAAGCGGATATTTAAGGAAACGCTGAGCAATCAGCATGAATTGTGCGAGATGAATATTTTCAGGTACTAACTACATACATGAGCAAGAAAAAACAAGCCAACCTCTTTGAACAAGCCAACGCCCAACCCGGTGGCGATACGCTGACACTGGCAGCGTTTGCCGAGCGCGCCTATCTCGACTACGCCGTCTCCGTCGTCAAAGGCCGCGCCCTGCCGGACGTATCTGACGGGCAAAAACCCGTGCAACGCCGCATCCTGTATGCGATGAATGAACTGGGCTTGAGCGCCAACGCCAAACCGCGCAAGTCGGCAGCGGTTGTCGGCGATGTACTCGGCAAGCTCCACCCGCACGGCGATCAATCCGTCTATGACGCACTGGTGCGCATGGCACAGAATTTCACCCTGCGTTATCCGCTGATCGATGGTCAGGGCAATTTCGGTTCCCGCGATGGCGATGGTGCCGCAGCAATGCGCTACACCGAAGCGCGCCTCACCCCCATCGCCAAGATGCTGCTCGACGAAATCGATGCCGACACTGTCGATTTTCAGCCGAACTACGATGGCTCTTTCCAGGAACCCAAACTGCTTCCTTCACGTTTGCCGATGGTCTTGCTAAACGGTTCTTCCGGGATTGCGGTCGGCATGGCCACCGAAATTCCCTCGCACAATCTCACGGAAATCGCGAACGCCGCGATTGCCCTCATTCGCAATCCCAAGCTCAAACATAATGAGTTGATGCGCCTTGTGCCGGGGCCCGATTTCCCCGGCGGTGGACAAATCATCACGCCACCGGCGGCGATTGCGGATATTTATGCCTCCGGTCGCGGCAGCATCAAGGTGCGCGCACGGTGGCACATCGAAGATTTGGCGCGCGCCCAATGGCAAGCCGTGGTCACCGAACTGCCGCCCGCCACCTCTGCACAAAAAGTGCTGGAAGAAATCGAAGAGCTCACTAATCCGAAAGTTCGCACGGGCAAAAAAACCCTTTCGCCGGAACAGCTCTCGCAAAAGCAATTCATCCTCTCGGTGCTCGATACCGTGCGCGACGAATCCAGTCGCGATGCGCCGGTGCGTCTGGTCTTCGAGCCGCGCTCGCGCAACCAGGATCAAGAAGAATTCATGCAAACCCTGCTGGCGCATACCTCGCTCGAAACGAATGCCTCAATCAACATGGTGATGATCGGTACCGACGGTCGCCCGCGTCAAAAGTCATTGACGGAAATTCTGTACGAATGGGTCGGCTTCCGCTTCGAGACTGTGACCCGCCGCACACAATTCCGCTTGGGCAAGGTCGATGACCGCATCCACATTCTCGAAGGACGTGAATCGGTACTGCTCAACATCGACAAGGTCATCCGTTTGATCCGCAATTCGGACGAACCGAAACCGGCGCTGATGAAAACCTTCAAGCTTTCCGAACGTCAGGCCGAAGACATTCTGGAAATTCGTTTGCGCCAACTGGCCAAACTCGAAGGCATCAAGATTCAGCAGGAACTCTCCGAACTGCGCAAGGAAAAGAAAACCCTGCACGAACTGCTCGAACGCCCAGCCACCTTGCAGCAAGCCATCATCAAGGAAATCGAAGCGGATCGCAAACAATTCGGCGATGCGCGCCGCACGCTGATGGAAGAAGCGGAACGCGCCGCCGTCGAACAAAAAGTCATCGATGAACCGGTCACCGTTGTCATCTCGCATGGCGGTTGGGTGCGTGCGCGATCCGGACACGGTCACGATCCTGCGCAATTCAATTTCAAATCCGGCGATACTTTGTACGGCACCTTCGAATGCCGCACCGTTGATCACCTGCTCGCCTTCGGTTCAACCGGACGTGTCTATACGGTACCCGTCGCTTCACTGCCCGGCGCACGCGGAGATGGCGTGCCCGTCACAACCTTGATCGAACCGGCTCCCGGCGAACGCATCGTGCACTTTCATGTCGGCACGGGTGACACCACCTTGCTGCTTGCATCCAGCGGTGGTTACGGATTCGGTGCAAAACTGGAAGACATGACTAGTCGCGTGAAAGGCGGCAAAGCCTTCATTTCGCTCGAAGAAGGTGAAGAATTGCTGAAGCCGCGCGTGATTGCGGATAACGCCAGTGCAATTGCCTGTCTTACCGAAAAAGGCAAGATGCTGATTTTCGGACTGGATGAATTGCGCATGCTGAGCAATGGCGGACGCGGCGTGATCTTGATGGGGCTCGACGAACAGGAAACGCTCATGGCGGCACAAGCCATCAGCCGGAAGGGGGTCGTCGTGTCAGGGAAGGGGCGTACCGGCAAAGAGCAGGAACACAAACTGTCGCACGCTGAAATCGCCAGTCATGCCGGTGCGCGCGCGCGCAAGGGTCGGAAAGTGGGCGTGAAATTTACACCTGAGGCCTTGCGTGAAGCTGAGTAAAGGGACGAAACACACCTTCCCCCTAGCAGGGGGAAGGCTGGGTAGGGGGTGAATGGCTATTTCGCAAGCCGCACCTAAGATCTAAGGTAACACCCCCACCCTAACCCTCCCGCTGCCATGGGGAAGAAATAAAACCTACGCAGTTATTCAGCTTAGTCATTCAACTCCGCAATCAATTCAATTTCCAAACACGACCCCAGCGGAATTTGCGCAACGCCAAATGCAGAGCGTGCGTGTCTGCCCTTCTCGCCGAAAATCTCCACCAGCATTTCCGACGCGCCATTCGTCACCAGATGGTGTTCGGTGAAATCGCCGGTGGAATTCACCAGACTCATCACTTTCACGATGCGTTTCACGCGGTTCAAGTCGCCGCCGCACGCAGCTTGCAATGTCGCGGTCAAATCGACGGCAATGCTGCGCGCCGCCTGCTGCCCTTCAGCCACCGTGATGTTTTTGCCGAACTGCCCCACCCAGGCTTGTCCGTCTTTTTTGGCAATATGACCAGAGAGGAAGACCGTATTGCCAGTTTGTACGTACATCACATAAGCAGCGACGGGCGCCGCTACCGTTGGCAGGTCAATTTTCAGTTTTTTGAGATTTTCGTAGACGGACATGGGCATTCCTGTTGCAATGAGGCCTACATCGTACAACATCGGTACAACATTCGTACAATAATAACCGGGAAAAACCCCAAACCCCAGCCCCGCCCGTTATACAATCCAATGCATATGAGCGAAATTAACGACATTTCCACCCCCATCGACGACCGTTTCTACAAGTTGGTTGATCGCACGCCTGTGCGCTGCACCTTTGCTGAATTTGCGGAAGCCATGAAAGAAGACGCCAATCGTGTTGTGGCGCAAAACATGGTGGGCGAGTGGCAGGTTTCCTCTATCTTCACCGGCATCGACACCAACTGGGAAAGTGATCAGCCACTCCTGTTTGAAACAGTCGTGTTCGGCTTGCCCGAGGAATTACGCCCGCAATGGAGTCTCTCCACGTGGGACGAAGCGATGGAAGTCCACAACATGCTTGTCAGCATGCTCACCGAGCACGGCGCAGAACCTTTGCTGGAACTGATTCGGGAGAAACAGGCAATGCAAGGCGAATGCGGCTGTTGTTAAAAGAATTTATCTAGCTGTAGCAAAGCTGCCATCCCCAATGCCGCAAAAATTGCAGCGGCAATCATGTGCACCAGCTTGAGCGGAATTTTGCTCGCGAATTTTTTTCCAACGAATACTGCTGGCACATCAGCGATCAACATGCCCAAGGTCGTGCCTGCCACCACCCAGAGCGGTGTCGTATAGTGTGCCGCCATGGCAATGGTCGCAACCTGCGTCTTGTCGCCCATCTCGGCAAGGAAAAAAGCAATCAGGGTCGTGCCGAATATGCCGAAACGCTGGATAGACACCACCTCTTCCTCATCCATCTTGTCCGGAATCAGCGTCCAGACCGCCATGGCGATAAAGGAAAACCCCAGCACCCAGCGCAATATATCGGGCGAAAGCATCGTCGTGATCCAGCTTCCCAATGCCCCCGCCAAGCTGTGATTGAGCAAGGTCGCCACAAAAATGCCCGCCACAATAGGCGTGCGTTTTCTGAAACGCGCGGCCAGGATGAAGGCCAGCAATTGGGTCTTGTCGCCCATTTCAGCCAGCGCGACAATACCCGTTGAGAGAAGAAATGCTTCCATGTTTTTTCCTGTAAGAATGGAATTTTACCGGGAAAAATGGGGGAAACCGGGAACTTTGAATGGGAAAACCAGGGTCAGAGTCAAATATCGCGAAGCGAATTTTTGACTCTGACCCTGAATTTTCCCATGCATGTGAGAAGGCACTTAACTTCCCCCTTGAAATCCACCGTACAATCCCCATTTGCCTGTCATTATTGTCAACAACGCTTGTTCCAAGAGGAAAAAATGGCCGCAACCGAAAAACAAACCCTGGGCTTTCAGGCTGAAGTAAAGCAACTGCTGAACTTGATGGTTCACTCGCTCTACTCCAACAAGGAAATCTTCCTGCGGGAGCTGATCTCCAACGCTTCCGATGCCGCCGACAAGCTGCGCTATGAAACCATCGCCAAGCCGGAGCTCTTTGAAAGCGACCCGGATTTGAAAATCGGCGTGGCCTTCAACAAGGATGCCCGCACGATCACCGTCTCCGACAATGGCATTGGCATGAGCCGCGACGAAGCCGTCGAGCATCTCGGCACCATCGCCAAATCCGGCACCCGCGAATTCTTTTCACAGCTCTCCGGCGATCAACAAAAGGATGCGGCCCTCATCGGCCAGTTCGGCGTGGGCTTTTATTCCGCCTTCATCGTGGCAGACAAGATCACCGTCAACAGCCGCCGCGCAGGCTTGCCTGCCGATCAAGGCGTGTGCTGGGAATCGGATGGCACCGGCGAATTCACGGTCGAGACAATCAACAAGCCCTCGCGCGGCACAGAAATCATCCTGCACCTGCGCGAAGGCGAAGACGAACTGCTCTCTGGCTGGCAACTCAAATCGATCATCCGCAAGTATTCCGATCACATCTCGCTGCCCATCCTGATGCAAAAGGAAGAATGGGACAACGATGCCAAAGCGATGGTGATGCGCGACGAGACTGAAACTGTCAATCAAGCCAGCGCGCTGTGGGCGCGCAACAAGGCCGACATTACCGAAGAACAGTACAAGGAGTTTTACAAGCACGTCTCGCACGACTTCGCCGAACCGATGGCGTACACGCACAACCGCGTGGAAGGCCGCAGCGAATACACCCAACTGCTCTACATTCCTTCTCGCGCCCCCTTCGATCTGTGGGATCGCAACCAGCGCGGCGGCATCAAGCTTTACATCAAACGCGTCTTCATCATGGACGATGCCGAGCAACTGATGCCGGTGTATCTGCGCTTTGTGAAAGGCGTGATCGATTCCAACGACTTGCCGCTGAATGTTTCCCGCGAAATCCTGCAAGAATCACGCGATGTGAAAGTCATCCGCGACGGTTCCACGCGCCGCGTGCTCGGCATGCTGGAAGAACTGGCCAACGCCGAAGAACAGGAAAAGAAAGACAAGTACGCGAGCTTCTGGAAAGAATTTGGCCAGGCGCTCAAGGAAGGCATTGGCGAAGATCATCCCAATCAGGAACGCATCGCCAAATTGCTGCGTTTCGCTTCCACCCACAACGACACCGACGTGGAAAATGTCTCGCTGGAAGAGTACGTGAAGCGGATGAAAGAAGGCCAGGACAAGATCTACTACATCACTGCAGAAAATTACACGGCGGCGAAGAGCAGCCCGCATCTCGAAATCTTCCGCAAGAAAGGCGTGGAAGTGCTGCTCCTCACGGATCGCGTGGATGAATGGATGCTCTCTTTCCTGCGCGAATTCGATGGCAAGTCACTGCAATCGGTGGCCAAAGGCGGGCTCGACCTCGGCAAGCTGGAAGATGAAGCCGAGAAGAAGCAACACGAAGAAACCGAAGCGGGTTACAAGGAACTCATCGACAAGATGAAAACCGTGCTGAAAGAGAAAGCCAAGGATGTGCGCGTGACCTTCCGCCTCACCGATTCACCGGCCTGTTTGGTAGCGGATGAGCACGACATTTCCGGCAACCTGCAACGCTTGATGAAATCCGCCGGACAGAAAGCGCCGGATACCAAACCGATTCTGGAAATCAATCCGAACCACCCGCTGGTGCAACGCCTGAAGTATGAAGACGCGAAGTTTGACGACTGGTCGCACCTGCTCTTCGATCAGGCGCTGCTCGCCGAAGGCGGCGGCCTCGCCGACCCGGCCGCGTTTGTGAAACGGATTAATCAGATGTTGTTGGATGGGGCGAGCAAATAAGCTTTGCTGATGGTTGAAATAAGAAAGGGAGGCGACGCCTCCCTTTAAACTGCCTTTACTCAAAGAGCTTCATAAAATATTTTTCGTTGGACGCAGCGCGTCGTTCAGCAATTCACTACGGCTTTTACATTTTTTAAGCAATCCGTCATTACGAGTCTCTGTCTGCTGCGTAAGCTCCTGAACAGTAATAACATCTCCATTCAAGACTTCCATCTTCAACCTCGAACTGTTCCATTTCGCACTGTGGTGCTGGCGCACCACAACAGTCACAGTCGACATCGAGATCCTCACTTTCCTCGTTCCCACAATGAGTGCACCTATAACCAGTAATTGACTCTTCTTCAGGGATCAGAGTCTCTTCATTACACTCAGGACATTCATACACACGCCAATCGACGAAATTGTAGTATTTATACCTAATGCCTTTAAAAGCCAAATACTCTTTCTCTTTTACTTCGAGTTTTGCCTCATGAAGCCTGTGTTCATATTCATCTGCCAATAAACGATAAAGTTCTAAGTTCTCCTTACTAATCGTTTCCGCCAACTCAAGCAAGCTAAAAATATCGCAAAACTCTTGAGCACATCGCACAATACGCCCAATACACAAGCGAACGTCTTTGGGGTTAAGCTCAAACTGGTAATGCTCAATATTATTACGGATTCCCTTTAACCAATTTATGTCGTCAATAAATTCCTGATCTAAAAACAATTCTCCTGTAACACCACATCGCTCAAGCTTCGCTAGCGCTAACGCATTATCAACGGTGATAGTTCTAGGAGGGCGCTGAGTAGCTTGCGGCAGAGGAAATGAATAATTAGCTTCTTGCTTATTCAGCAAACATTTGAGTAGATCGAGGGGCACTCTCTCAGCTTCCTTCTGAAGCTGATTGAAGTTTGTCCAATATATCAGATTCAAGTCTAGCGTTTGCACATACATTTTGAGAACTAGCTCTAGAAAATGTGCCATATGCAAGATGGCAAATTTGTATGCACGAACGTTTCCTGACGCACCAATATGATATTTTTCAAGTGCCTCATTGAAACTATCGATAGCATTTTCTTTTATGTTAAGTTGATATGCCATTGCAGACTCTTCACAAACGACTGGAAATAGACAACATTAAAAGCAGGAATAGATGGGACAGACCACGGTTTCACGCCGCCTCATCCATCTCATTCCACCCCGGAAACAACAACACTGCTGGATGACACTTCAGCGCACGGGCGAACACTTTCGCGCGCTCCACGCCGAGATTCACCCTGTCATTCTCAATCGCTGAAATGGTGGCCTGCGGAATGCCAGTCAATGCGGCCAATTGCGTCTGGCTGAGCTCCTGCAACTCGCGCAGGATGCGCAAGGATTCACCAACCGTCACTTCAACGCGTTTTTTGGCTGGACGAAAGTTCTTCATGTCATGCTCCAATCTGTTTGGGACAGAGTACGCATAGCTAAACTCTGTCCCGCAACGTCTTTAAGAGTAAATGGGGACAGATCACGGTTTCACGCCACTTCACCCATCACATCCCACCCCGCGGAAAATTCAGGGTCAGAGTAATTTTGCTTCGCAAAATAAACTACTGACCCTGGTTTTCCTTTCGCTTCGTTGTTATGCTGAGATGAACTCAAGGCTTATACTTCCCGCGCACCTGCTTGACCGTGCTTTCCGGCTGTTCAACCAAACGCCCCGTCACATACTTGTGCAAGACGCTGGCAATCAATGTCTGATACGGAATGCCTTCTTCCAATGCCCGGACCTGGATGTCGTTCAAATCACCTGATGAGAGCCGAATGTTGACGCGCTTGTCCTTGATGCCGGTCGCGCGTGCGGCCGCCTTGAATTTGGCCAGCTCGGACTTGGTCGCAACAGACTTGAGCTTGCCTTTCTCGTAGGCGCTCAGCACTTCTTTTTCGTAAGCGTCAATCTTTGCCATGGTCATCACCCTGATTCAAATAATCTCTGGTTGCCTTGCGGCTGGGAATCGCCGTTTTCAGAAAGAAGTGGTCTTTCTCATCGACATACGGAACAAGATAAACATAGCTATCGCATTGCACCACCAACACACGCTGATTCGGATACTTCGCTTTGTTCGGATGTTCCAGCACATCCAGCAGGCCGCCCGCTTCAATAGCCACCACGATACTTTCAAAAGAGATGCCTCGCTCCGCTTTAAGGGCTGCGCTCTTGTCTGGATTCCAGCGAAATGGCTTCATTTTGGTATGTTACGATAGTGTGTGCCTTTTGTCACCAGGGTTTTGTGCATAAGGAAAATTCAGGGTCAGCGTAATTTTGCTTCGCAAAATAAACTGCTGACCCCGGTTTCCTCCCGCTCCGCTTCCGACGGCATCCTTAGACACGAATGGGTTTGCAAATCCCCCATCCAATCGTCGGAATTGATCTATCTCATATGACTGGTTTGTTGATACTTGCTCGCAGGCAAATGTGAGAGAATGCGCGCAGCTCAGTTATCGCCCTCTGCCTCATGCACAAGCCGGATTCCGCCATCGACAGCACTCCATCAAAACCTGCCGGCTTGTCTGCACGCCAATTGCATCGCCGTTACATCGTCGCGCTCTCCTTGATCGCACTGCTGACCATCGTGTCGCAAGCCTTCATACAATACCTGATTGCCGATCAAGAGCATGATTCGCGTGTGGTAAACATCGCCGGACGTCAGCGCATGCTGAGCCAGAAAATCACCAAGACGAGCTTTTACATCGCCAATGCGGAATCTGCGGAAGCATCCAACACGTTTCGCAAGCAATTGGCTGAGGCGCTGGCGCTCTGGAAACGCTCACACAATGGCCTCCAAAATGGTGATCAGGAAATGGGGCTCCCCGGAGACAACAGCCGGGAAATTAAACTTTTGTTTCAAAAAATTGAATCGAATCATCAAGCCATTATCAGGGCGGCCGATGCGATTATTGCTTCGCCCAATAACGCAAGCACCTTGAAAAGAGCCATCAACACAATCCAGCAAAACGAGTCAGATTTTCTCCTCGGCATGGACGCCATCGTTTTTCGCTTCGATAAGGAAGCCAAGGACAAAATTGAAGTGGCGCGCTGGCTTGAACTGGCGCTGATGCTTACGACGTTGGTCGTACTGGTTCTTGAGGCTGTCCTGATTTTTGCTCCCGCCACCCGCCGCATTCGCCGCGACATGCAAAATTTGGCCGAACGCGAACAAGACTTGGCGCGCCTGTTTGATGCCAGTCCGATAGCGATGATGATGGTCGACATGAATGACCTGACGATTCTCAGGGCAAACCAGAAAGCGCTGGAGTTGACCAAGCTTGTGTACGACGCCCTGCTGCAACAACCCCTTGGAAGCCTGCTGGATTCAAGCTACGACGCCAACCGGAATTTTCTGGAAAAATTGCGTGGCGATAAAGTACTGAATGAATTTGAAATCACTTTACTCGACACAAACCATGATGTCCTTGAGTCGCTGGTGTCTTCCCGTATTGTTGAATTTGCGGGGCGCTTCGTTTACGTACTTGGATTCACCAACATCCATGAATTGAAAATTGCACAGCAAGGTTTGGAGTACCACGCCACTTATGATGCCTTGACGGGTCTTGTGAACCGACGTACCGGCTTGATGTTTCTGGAAAATGCGATGGCAAGAGCCAAGCGCGATAAAACCTTGTTGGCCGTCATCTTTGCCGACCTCGATGGTTTGAAAATAGCGAACGATACTTTTGGCCACGCTGAAGGTGATCGCCTGCTGCGTACAGCCGCGCAAGCCGTAACGGGGTTGATCCGTACCTCTGATTTTGCGGCGCGTCTCGGCGGCGATGAATTCCTGATCATTCTGCCCAACTGCCCATTACGGGGTGCCCAAAAAATTGTCGACAATCTTGAGCATTTCATGAACTCGCTCAATGATGGCACCCCACATCAAGCCGTGTACTCCATCAGTTGCGGGATCGCAGAATATGCAGCGGATCGCCATGCAACGCCGGATGATCTGATAGCCGAAGCCGACGAGAAAATGTATCGCGTAAAACAGGAAAAGAAAATGCGCGCCGACCAGAAGTGAATAGGCCTCGCCTTACTTCGCGACGCCTGATCTCTTTATTTTCAATAACGGGAAATGAACAGGTATCCCGCCAAGAGGATTCCGGATGCGGCCACAGCGGCCGACAGCACAATGGCCGCCTGGGTCGAATAGCCTTCTGGCAAATCTTCCGATGGCAGGGAACGGATGTATCGTCTGTGCTGAATGGCGGCCATCAGAATGGACAAAGCCCCCGCCAGAACAAAAACCATGCCCAGGATCGCCGACATGCCTTCCCCGACCTGGTTTGCACGCACGGATTGGATGGAGAGTATTCGCAAAAATAAACCGAAACGAGAGACCACAAACCCAAGCGCAATGATCGTGATGCCCGTACGAAGCCAAGCAAGCAAAGTGCGCTCTGCTGCAAAAAATACTCTGGGGTCGGATTTCTGGTTCATTGTGTCCTCCACGTGGTTGGAGATTCCGGCTCATGATACACGGTGTCTGCCCATGATGCGGCACACCGCATCCCCCCACCCCGCCCTACACAAGCAATGTCACAACACCGCAAAACGCCCCCCACAGATTCAAGGCTTGGGCAAGGCCAACATCGTGCCGCGGCAGTTCGGTGCTTTGCAGCGGCAGGCATAGCGTTTTTTCTGCTCTGATGATGCGTTCACATCCAGTTTGTAATCGAAAGTCAGTTCCTCGCCAGGCGCGATATCCCGTATGGCATCGATGAAGACACGCCGGTCTTCAACCGTCGATTTGCAGTTGGGCGCGCACGAGTGGTTGATGAAGCGCGCGTCGTTACCGTTCACCGCACCGTCGATGGTCGTGCGCCAGTCTACGTAAAACATGTACACGTGCGAGTCCTTGATGATTTCACCTAAATCATCAACCTCTACCATGCTGCGCTCTTCGACCACCGATTGCGGGATGCGCTGACCCAAATACTCGATGATGCGCGTGCCTGCGGGGATGCGCTGTTTTGCGAAACAGCCTGTGCCTTCAATTTCCGAAGCGCGTGCTTCGAGATACAAATTTTCCATGATGCGTCAATGACATAAAAAATGGGGAACGGCGCTAGCGAACATCGATCGATTCAACCCGAACCACCTCACATGCACCAGCGCCACTGTCTTCACGCGTGAGGGAAGAACGCCAACGCCATCCATCTGGCGCACGCGCTTCGACCAATTGCCCAACAATATAAACCACCTCGCCTGCGCGAATGCTCTTCATCTTCTTTTCAACCGCAGAATCAGCGGGGATCAGGTGCATGTTGGCACTGCTCCGCACGATTTCTGATACCGGTATGGGCGGTTCGTTTTCCCAGCGGTAGTGATAGAAACGCCCGCCCTGGCTGATCGACAATTTTTCCAACACGGAGGAGTCCGACATCGCTCCCCACCCCAAGGCGAGGTCAACCGGGGAAAGTTCCGATTCCCGACCAGAGCTATACAGTTCCTTGCTGAGAACACGCGCTTCGATCTCGAAATCGGCCAACACTTCGAGAGCATATTGACCATGCTGGTGAATGGTTTTCGCGTCAACCTTCATCTGCACAGGCTCGCTCGGCGTCACGCTGCCCGGCGGCACCTTGAGCGCTCGGGATGGCCAAAACTTCCAGGCACACGCCACCACCAGAACGATGACAATCCATCGCCAGCGAATTTCAATCATGCACAAGCTTTCTTTAAGGTTGTGTCATCAAATCGACGCGTGACGCTGTCGAGCCGATAAGTGTATCGGCAGCGCCCCCGATGGCTGCGCACAAATCTGGGCAGTTGCGAGAACCTATACCCAACCCTTGCTTCAGGCTGCCTTTTGCTTTTCAGTGGCTGCGCGTTTGCTGCGCGCACGCTTCGGCTTCGGCACATCCAGCATCGTGCCCCGGCAGGAAGCCGAACCACACAGACAAGCATAGCGCTGTTTGTCTTCTTCGGTTACGTCTTCGCCGATGTCCAACTGGTAGTCGTAGTTCAGCTCTTCACCCGCTTCAATCGTCCGTATCGCTTCGATGTAAACCCGTCCCTTTTTGACGACGGACTCGCAGTTAGGTTCGCACGAGTGGTTGATGAACCGTGCATCGTTGCCATCGACCCCACCGTCAATGATGGTTCGACTGCTCACCGTAAACAGATAAACGTGCCCAACTTCATCATCACAATTTTCATCGCCATAAAGACGGTTGGCTTGCGCCTGGGTGATACGCTTGCCAAGGTATTCGATGATGCGCGTTCCCTTGGGGATGCGTTGTCTGGCGAAGCCGCCACGGCCTTCAATGGCGGAAGCACGAACTTCCAAGTAGGGGTTTTGCATGATATTTCGTTCGGGGAAATCAGGTAAAGCGGAAGGCTACCATGTTGCCGTCCGCATTTCCAGAGGCCGTCAAGTTTTTTGTCTTTCCTCTTCGGCCATGCCCACGTCGCGCCGCTGCTGTTTGTCGCGCAGAAATGATTGATGAGCCGCGCCTTATTGTCGTTGACATCGCCATCGGTGGTAGCGCAGTCAACCACGGTAAAACGATATAAATGAGGCGCTCTAAAAATTCTCACTTGTCCCGATTCAAACAAAGGCTGCGACGGCACAAACGTCCGATATGCGCTTCGTGCTTCTGTACACAGCGAATCCATGCATAGAACTTAAACCAGGCAGGGCATAGCGCAAAACCGCATGAACGGTGCTATAATCTCGGGCTCGATGGGCTGTTAGCTCAGTTGGTAGAGCAGCGGACTCTTAATCCGTAGGTCGTAGGTTCGACCCCTACACAGCCCACCATCAAGACAAAAAAATGGGTTGCCGTTGTTTACGCGCAACCCATTTTTGCTTTTTTGCTCACACCCGCCGCTCCTGCTTCACCGCCCGACTGAATCGCGCTCTGCCAACCGGATTCTTTCAAGCCGTTCTGCGGCAGGCGGATGGCTGGACAGATAGCTGCCCATTTGCAGTGACTTTTTGCCCAGTTTTTCAAAGGTCAACTTCAATCCATCAAGAGGAATGTCATTGGCCTGCATCATGGCGATGGCATAGCTGTCCGCTTCGCGTTCTGCATCGCGCGAATATTTCATATCCAGCATCGCCGTCGGGATGGCTGTCACCACCGAGGATGCGTCACCAAAAATCACCAGCGTCACCAAGCCGACCACCGACCCCTGAATGACGCGCCGCAATAAATGGCGTTCGTGCAAATGTCCTAATTCGTGCGCCAGCACACCCATGACGGCATCATCATCGCCGAGCAACTTCACCAGTTCGTCCGTCATCACAATCTGCCCGGAGGGAAGCGCAAACGCGTTGGGGCCAATGCCGCTTTTACGAAACAGGATTTCGTATTGGGGCGCGCCAGCTTGAGGGAATCTGAGTGTCTTGAATCTGTCGACAATCGCTTGCTGGCGTTCCGGCGACAGCGTGCTTGGCGCAAAAATTCGCTGGTCGAGAAAACTCAAGGCCTCGCGGCCAATAGCGTGTTGTGCCGCTTCCGGCAAACGCTTGGCAATCATCTTGGAGGCGGCAGGCAAGCCATAAAGATAGCCGGGCACGACGATCGCAATGAGAATGACGGCGGCAACCAGTATCCAGCGCCAGCTGTGGTGCATGCGAATCGCAATCGGTTCGCGATAACCCGCTTCCGCCATGAGCGCATCAAAGGACGCGGCATCGCTCACCTCGAGATACGCGCCGTCAGAAAAAGCGATTTTGCGCGTGCGGTTGCCTGCACGCTCAAGCACCACCACCTCCGCAAGATTGAATGCACGACGCACATCGCCATGCAAGACCATGACACCGTTTCGGTGCATCAATTCCACCGCATGACGACGCGACGTCTTTCCGTCGAAATAGGCGGCTTGAATGATCATGCTACAGCGCGAAATCGAAATCCAGTAAATCGGTTACGCCTTCGCTGGTCGCTGACACCTCGGCCGCCGTGTTCGCCACAAATCCATCCAGATTGCCGGAAGGGATCAGCGTCATGGATTCCACGCGATATTTCAACATGCGAACTTTGGCAAAAGGCGTATAGAGCCCCAGCGTCAGTGCGATGAACAAAATATTCGTTAGCGCAATGTACATGACACTCGTGCCTTTCATGTCGCTCGTGAAGGCATGATCGCCAAGCTGCGTATTGTTCCAGATCAGGTTCTGGAGCATGGTCATGAAAATGCTGTACACCATCTGCCCCCAGGCGAAAATGACGAAGGCCATGAGAATCCCAAACACCGCCTGCTTGCCTTTTGTGTTGGCTGCACTCTTCAAGATGCTGGATCCAAATGCGCCGCCCAAAAAGGTCAGCGCCAGCATCCCCACAACAAAAATCACGAAGGCGAGAAAATAAGCGCCGTAAAAATTTTTGACGGATGCGTGAAACGAAAACGGACTGGTGCCATACCGACTTTCATCATGCTGAAATTTTTTGATGCGTTGATGCGTGAATGGCGTCAGCAAGCCGAAGGTCAGCGCTGAGAGAAACGGGTAGAGCATATACACCTTGTATGCGCGCCCGCAGGTTCCGTCAAAGCCAAAACGAATGCCGCGATAACTGGAATTGTGCAATTTAAACTGCAGACTTTTCCAAATCAGCCACGGCATCACCACCGCCAGAAGCAACATCATTGCGTAGCCGGCCTTGATGGAAACCTTTGGCACAAAGTTATAGGCAACCAAAAGTCCGCCTGCAATCAACCTGCCTTTCAGAATGGCAGACGGCTTGCCGTGGTATTCAAACGACGACCCCGCCAGGTGCGTACTGTCGTAGAAGTAGCGCATCTTGCGCACCTTGGCCCAGGCCGAATAAATGCCCAAGGTCAAAATGTTGAGAAACAGGTTGACGATCCAGATGCGGAAATACTCTCCGCCAGTTCCGGTAAAGATCAACCGTTCAGGCCCGGAAGCTTCTCCCGAATCGGATGGGAACGAGGAAGCGGGCGGAGACGGCGGAGGATTAAAAGGCGGCGGTGTGCGCGGCGGCGGGGGGTCTGATAATTGCGGTGTTTGCGGCGAATTTACCCCCAACAGCACGGTCGGCGCAAAGTCATGGTTATCGCTCATAGTGATCGGAACGGTTGCGTTTGTAAAATGAACAACTCACTTTAGCCGCGGACGCTGTCCACGTCAACGACGTCCAATTTCACTTTCGCGAGACGCCTGTGACGTTGTATCACATTTTTTCGTAAATCAATCATCCTCGAGCCGATCCGTCGCGACCCAATCAATGCACCTGATGATGCCCGGATGACATGGGTTTGTCTTCGGCACCGGCAATCCAGGCAGGCCAGATTTCCATGGGCCATGCGGCTTGCCTGTACTGGTTACGCACAATGCCCAGCCACTGCCTGGCTTGCTGAATGGACAGAGCAAATTGCGCCACACCCTCATCAGGCAGGAAAAAACTGAGCAACACCTGCTCTTTCCGATAGCTCACGTCAATTCTCTCCACCAGAGAAAATTGTGTGTCTTGCTGGGGCAGCACCGGATCAGCAGGCATTTTTCTCACCATCGCAGCGCTTTGCTTGAAAGAGAGCACCAATTCCTTGTCAGACCCCGTGGGAACGGCAGACGCTTTTTCAACAAAATTGAGCACCGCACCGACCAGCTTTTGGCAAATGCGCAAGGTCAGCCAGAGAACGCGCGTCTCCGATTCGCTGACCTGTCCAGTCATGCGAATTCTGTCTTCGACAGGCGAATAATTCAAAGACACTTTCGTCAGTACAATCGGCGTTTTCATGTAATCGCAATGGCTCACAAGCGCGTTTTTCGACTTTCATTGTAACGCCTGCCTCTGCCTTCGCAGCATGTTCCGTACGCTTTTCTTCAGTCTGCCATCAGAAGCGTTGGCGAAAAGCAGACATCTTGCCAGCGTTCAGCGCAAATCGTTCCGCCACTGAAAACTCGGCTACAATTTCGGGATTGCTCAACCTGATCCTATTGAAGGAGAACGTATGAAACTGGCTCGCTACGGCCAACCCGGTGCCGAAAAACCTGCCATCGTCGATCAAGATGGCAAACTGCGCGATCTCTCCGGCATCATTGCGGATTTCACCGCCGATCAACTGTCCGACGAAGGATTGGCCAAACTCGCCAAAATTGATCCCGCCTCGCTACCGCTCGTGCCCGGCAATCCGCGCCTGGGTGTGCCCATTGCCTTTGTCAGCAAATACATCGCCATCGGCCTGAACTACACCGATCACGCCGAAGAAACCAAACTGCGCCTGCCGAAAGAACCCATCGTGTTCATGAAAGCAGTCTCCTGCCTGTGCGGACCAACCGACGACATCATTTTGCCCCTGGATTCCAAAAAGGCGGACTGGGAAATCGAGCTCGGCATCGTCATCGGCAAGAAAGCACAGTACATCAGCGAAGCAGAAGCGCTGGACTACGTTGCCGGTTACTGCACAACCAATGATTTATCCGAACGCGAATTCCAGATTGAACGCGGTCCGCAGTGGGACAAAGGCAAAGGCTGCGACACCTTCGGCCCCGTCGGTCCCTGGCTGGTCACGCGCGATGAAGTGAAAGATCCGCAAAACCTCGCCGTCTGGCTCGACGTGAATGGCACGCGCATGCAGAACGGCAACACGAAAAACATGATTTTTTCCTGCGCGAAAATCGTCAGCTACCTGAGCCACTTCATGACACTGCTACCGGGCGACATCATCTGCACCGGCACCCCCGCTGGCGTAGGACTCGCGCGCGACCCGCAAATCTTCCTGAAGCCGGGTGATGTGGTGGTTGCGGGGATTCAGGGATTGGGCGAACAAAAACAAATCGTCAAGGCCAATCCGCTACAGAAAGAAAATATTTGGGGGTGATGCCCGAAAAATAGCGCGGCGTTTGCCGGAAAAACCGGGGGCAGAGTCAACTATTAGCAAAAATGGGGTCAGAGTTTTTTTACGCGCAGCGTAAATTACTCTGACCCCATTTTTGCGGGCACTGACCCCGAATTTTTCCCTGACCCTGTTTTTTATTCCTAACGATAGTAAGGCTCGACCTTACCTTTGACTTTCATGAGCAAGGGATTGCCCTTGCGATCCAGCGCCTTCCCGGCGGGAACTCTCACCCAGCCCTCGCTGATGCAATATTCTTCAACATCAGAGCGCTCTTTGTCATTCAGCTTGATGCCCACATCGTGTTCGAATATGGCAGCATTGTAGTAAGGACTGCGTGGATCGATGGAGAGTCGATCGGGGAACAGGGGGCGGTGTGTCGTATCGTTCATGGGGGGCAATTATCCCCCATACGGCTGATCAAAACAACTTTTTGCTTCGCTTTTGTTGGATTCATCGTTAGGCAGCTATGGCAAATTGATGGGTGCGCAGAAATAATTTTTAGAGGAATGCCAGGCTGACATGTAAGTTGCGACGCTTGAGTTTGAGATATTAGGAAACCGAGCCCATCATCGTCCAACAGATCGAAAAGACGAGAGGAATAGCCCAAACTCCGGTAGCGAACTCGAATATCTTTCGGGAACGTCCGTGCATCCGAGTGTGTAAAGAAAACCCCTTCCCAAGAATTGCACATTGAATGTTCGTAGCTTGCTTGAACCGCGAAAAAAGTCGAACTCTACGAACATAGCCTGTGTTCCAGCTATTGGAACGCGCCCTGATCGTAAAAGCTGCGGACTCAGTCCAGAGGCTTTGTATGAGGCCAAGAATTCCGAAGGGTCATCTGCGGGAAATGCTCTCTGAAGATATTCAGCGTTGGAAACCCCAAGGAGACGGTCGTTGTAAATGGAACGGACGTTGCAGTTTGCGACCCTCACTTTCGCTTTTGCCTGAACGATCAAAACTACTCCCGGCATTTGTAGATCTGTTCGACGCACCCAACCCTCAGGAATAACAACAGTAAAACCATTGGTTCTCTCATCCACTTGGCGAGCGGCGCGAGACGACGGCGAATCCGATGCTGATGGTAGTTGGATTGTTCCGGCACAAACCAACGAGGTGAAAAAGAAAAAAGATAGTGAGAGAAAACGCATAGAGAGTTCCCATTGGTAAGGTTGAGCTAACCGTCGCGCGCTGTTTTTGCGCGCTTCCGTGTTGAGCGAGATGTTAGAGCGCGAGTCTGTTGCCGACTGCGCCCAACATCGTTTAACGAAAAACGGGCTGGAGAGCGGAGGTCTGAGCCATGTATGAAATCCGGAGGTAATGCTTGAATCACGACGAGCAAACGTTGCTCTTCAGCCTTTATCTTTCCTTCAACGATATACCGAACCTGCTTGATCAAGGCGCTTAAGCCGCGAGCCTCCCGGACGTGCAACACCAAACGATGGCATCCATGACCCAAGGCAGTGATGGGTTGCTGAACACCATCACGGACGATCGCGGTCGCGGTCACCCAATTTTCTTCAAAAGGGTTAACTGAGTGGGCAACAAACTTGTCTCGAAGGTCTTTAAAGTAGTCGTGCTGCTTCAATAGCTCGTCGCTGAGTTCAGCGAGATCGAAGCGCACCAGACCAAGGCGCACATTCGTAGCGAAGCAACGGAAATAGCGGATTAGCGAGGCAGTGAAAATGCCTTCAACAACTATCGAATCTTCCCCGTCTGCCGCAGCCTTTCGCGCCGCCTTGGCGAGGTGTGTCGCCAAGCCAAGGTCGTAACTAATGCTGTACAGGTCGGCAAGAATGTCTGCTTCGTCCAACTTTACTTCTACGGCTCGGCTAACTGTCGGCATACGCGCTCTAACGTGTTGTAAATCGCTAAATTGCATAATAACATCGGCAAGTACACAATAAAATGGAAAGTTTAACCACCTAAATCGCGCATGCTTATTGGCTCATCGACGACGCTTTCAATCCACCCCAATATCCTCGTTCCACAGCTCCGGATGCGTCGCAATGAAATCCCGCATCATTGTGATGCATTCAGCATCGGCCAGATCAATCACGTTCACGCCGTTTTCGCGCAGCCAATCCGATCCGCCCTTGAAGTTGACCGATTCACCAACAATCACCGTGCCGATGTTGAACTGGCGAATCAGTCCACTGCAATACCAGCAGGGATCGAGCGTCGTCACCAGAATCTTGTCTCGGTAGGTGCGCTGTCGCCCTGCCTTGCGAAAGGCATCGGTTTCTCCATGAATCGATGGGTCGCCTTCCTGCACGCGACGGTTGTGTCCTCGCCCGAGCACCTTGCCCTGCGCATCGAACAATGCTGCGCCCACCGGCACGCCGCCTTCGGCCAATCCTTGTTTCGCTTCTTCAAGCGCTACCGACAGCAAAGATTTGTAGTCCATAAAAGCCTGTTTCCTTCGTCAAAAAACAGCAAAAAATTGGCTTACGCGAAAAATGGGGTCAGCGTAATTTACGCTTCGCGTAAAAAAACTCTGACCCTGTTTTTTTACGGGCTCCGTTCCGTCTTTGGCTCTGTTCAGCCTTTTGCAATCGCCAGCACTTCATCTTCCGTCAACGTCTCCTTCTCCAGCAAAATCTTCGCGCCGCTTACAAGCGCATCACGTTTTTCCTGAAGAATCTGCGTTGCCTGCTTAAAGGCCGCGTCAACAATTTCTCGCACGGCTTGATCGATTTCCTTGGCGGTATCTTCGGAATACGTGCGATATTCCGGCGGCATCGCGCCGGGCTGCGCCAGAAAACTATGGCCACCATTTTCATACGCCAGTTGTCCGAGCTTCTTGCTCATGCCGTAACGCGTCACCATGCTGCGTGCAATTTCGGAAACGCGCACCAGATCGTCTGCCGCACCCGTCGTCACGCGGTTGAAGATCAATTGTTCGGCTGCACGACCACCGAGCAGCACCGCCATCTTACGTTCCAGTTCTTCTTGCGTCATCAGATAACGATCTTCGGTCGGACGCGAAATCGTATAACCCAGCGCCCCAATCCCGCGCGGGATGATCGATACTTTATGCACGGCTTCGCTGCCCGGCAAATGGATCGACACGAGCGCATGACCCATCTCGTGGTAAGCAACCACTTCGCGTTCCATCGGGTTGATCAGGCGGTTTTTCTTTTCCAGCCCTGCGACGATACGCTCCACCGCACCGGTGAAATCATCCAGCGTAACGGCCGTATGATTGCGTCGCGTGGCCAGCGTGGCTGCTTCATTGACCAGATTCGCCAAGTCGGCTCCGGAAAAGCCTGGTGTCAAGGCCGCAATCTGCTCACGATCCACATCCACCGCCAACTTCACTTTTTTCAAGTGCACATCGAGAATCTGGATGCGGCCTTTCTTGTCTGGCCGATCCACCAGAATCTGCCGGTCAAAGCGCCCCGCGCGCAACAGCGCCGGATCAAGAATTTCGGGTCGGTTGGTCGCCGCCAAGAGCACCAAGCCGGACGCCGAATCGAAACCGTCGAGTTCCGCCAACAATTGATTCAACGTTTGTTCTTTTTCGTCATGCCCGCCCAGACCAAAGCTGCCGCGTGCCTTGCCCAGCGCATCCACCTCATCGATGAAGATGATCGCAGGCGCTTGCTTGCGCGCTTGCTCGAACAAATCGCGCACACGCGCTGCGCCCACGCCGACGAACATTTCAACGAACTCGGAACCATTGATCGAGAAGAATGGCACGCCTGCTTCACCTGCTACGGCGCGCGCGAGCAAGGTCTTGCCCGTTCCCGGCGGTCCCACCAGCAAAATGCCGTGCGGTACTCGCGCACCCAAGCGCCCATACGACACCGGGTCGCGCAAGAAACCGACCACTTCCTGCAATTCTTCTTTTGCTTCATCCACACCCGCCACATCATCGAAGGTCACGCCGATGTCTTTTTCAACATAAACCTTGGCGTTGCTCTTGCCAATGGACATGAAGCCACCGCCCATGCCTCCCATGCCGCCACCTTTCTCCGCCATGCGCCGCATCAAAAACATCCAGACACCAAAGAAAAAAATGGTCGGCAAAACCCATCCCAGGATGTCGCGCAAATAGGTGCTTTCAATGACGCCGGTGAACTTCACCTTGTGCGCAGCCAGCACGTCTGCCAGGCGGTTATCCACGCGCGTCACGGTAAACTGTTTTTTGCCATCTGCACCGGGTCGGATCAGTTCGCCACGAATCTGCTCGCCGTAAATGCGCACCTCCTTGACATTTTTTGCTTCCAGCTGCGTCAGGAAATCGCTGTACGGCATCGGCTCGACGGATTGCCAATCCTGATAAAAACCCCGGAAGAACAATACGCCAACGACAGCCATCACGATGTACCACACCATCATTTGCTGCTTGCGCCCGTTATTTTTTTCCATAGTGCGATCCTTCCTGTCAGTGGCTGTCTTGTCGGATAAGGGTCTGGTTGATGCGGGTGGATGCCATAGGCTTACGCCTCAATCATTTAAGGATGATTGTACGCAAATCAAGGGCATTTGCGCAAAATGCAGCCGCCCATCAGGGACGACGGGATCAGCGCAACCTGGCCAGCGCTTCCAGCAAGATGGCCGGGTCGCCTGTTTTGAGTTTGGCAGGATCGGAGAGCAGTTGACGAAAACCGCGCGCACCGGACAAGCCATGCACCAGTCCGAGCATGTGACGCGTGATGCTGTTAAGCCGCAATCCACCGCCAGCGGCCACACCATATTTGTCGAGTTGTTCACGAATGTAGGGAATCATCGCGCAGATGATTTCTTCGCGCGTTTTAGACGGTGCCGCATCGTCGTAATATCGCGCATCGAAAGTCGCCATCAGATAAGGATGGTGATAGGCTTCGCGCCCGATCATCACGCCATCCACCTGTTGCAAATGGTGATCGATCTGTTCGAGCGTCGTGATGCCGCCGTTGAGGATGATTTCAAGCTGCGGGAAATCCCGCTTGAGTTGATAGGCGACTTCATATCGAAGCGGCGGGATCTCGCGATTTTCCTTGGGACTCAAACCCTTGAGTATCGCATTGCGCGCATGCACGATGAAGGTGGTGCAACCCGCCTGCGCAACAGTACCAATGAAATCGCGCACGAAATCGTAGGTTTCAATCGCATCGATACCGATCCGGTGTTTGACGGTGACATCAATCGATACGGAATCGCGCATCGCTTTCACGCAATCTGCTACCAAATTAGATTCCGCCATCAGGCAAGCGCCGAATGCGCCTTTTTGCACGCGTTCGGAAGGGCAGCCACAATTCAGATTGATTTCATCGTAGCCCCATTGCTGCCCCAGTTTCGCGCCATGCGCGAGATCCTTGGGATCACTGCCTCCCAATTGCAACGCCACAGGATGTTCAGCTTCGTTGAAATTCAGATGCCGCTCAACATCGCCATGGACGAGCGCGCCCGTGGTCACCATTTCGGTATACAGCCAGGTATGGCGCGTAATCAGGCGATGGAACCTGCGGCAATGCCGGTCGGTCCAATCCAGCATCGGCGCAACGCTGATGGTGCGCTTGGAACGTTTGGGAAGCGTCATGAAAGATGAAAAAAGCGCGCTAAGTGAAGCCTGCGTAAAAGCCTAAGGCTTCGACGCCAGCGCACATTGTCGATAATGGCGCGCGGCTTCTTCCGGCCGATTCAAGCGCTCGTGCATTTGCGCCAGGAGATAGTGCCCTTCGTGCGCCACTTGGGGATCAGGTTGGCCGGATACCGCATGCTCCAGATGCACTTGCGCCTTGCCCCACAGCTTTTGTTTCAGGCACAAGGCGCCCAGCGTCAAAGCCAACTCTGGATCGGTGGGGTGCTTCTTTGCCCACTCCTCGCACTGTTCAATCTGGGTACGCAAGGCGGGCGTTCCTTCTTCGGCAGCGGCATCGCGAAATGAACGCAACAAGCGTTCATCCCACTGGGTTTGAAGCGCCCTGGCCACCAGCGAACGTGCGTCGTCGTGCAAACCATACTCGCTGAAAGCCCTGGCGGCGCGCACGGCAACGTAAGGACGTTTGCGGTCATCTGAGGGTATCTTGTTCCAGACGCGACGCACCGATTCGGCATCATGCGCACGTGACGACAGCATGTCTTCGTATGCCAACTCACGTAAACGGCTGGATAGCGCAGGGTGAACGGCATCGTGTTTGTCCAGCGTTTTCACCAGCTTCAGCACTTCGTCCCAATTTTTCGCCTGCTGATTCGCCTTGAGTGCCAGACGCAACGCGTGAACATGGCGCGCGCCTTTTGCTGTCAACTCGCCCACCGCTTCCAATGCCGCTTTGGTCTGGTGATCGTCCACCAGCAATTCCACTTTTGTCGTCAAGCGTGCCGTTCTGAACGCAGGATCTTTTTCGATTTTGGCCAGCCACGCATTGCGGCGATCATGCTGACGCATGGCGTGCGCCGCACGCGCACCGAGGAGCGCCGCGCAGCCGGCATTTTCCGGCAAGGCAGCGGCGACCTCTGCCGATTTCTCAGCCTGAACAAACCGTCCTTCATATAAAGCTTTGACCGCTTCGCGAAGGGCGACATTCGCTTCGTTTTCACGTTTTTTCTTGCGATAGGCTTCCACGCGTGCAGGCATGCGGCGTGCGATCCGGATCACCCTGATCACGGCATACAAGCCAAAGAAGACAGCAATCAGCAGGAAGAGAAACAGATTGAACGACATATCTATCCGGTAGGGCGGATAGAAAAACACCACGTTCCCGACATTGAAATGCGCCGAGACCGCCAACCCGACGGCTAACGCGAACAGCGCAAGAACCCAGAGAAATATTCGCATTAAGGCTTCGTCTTGAAGTTATGAACCGCCGCCAGACTTTCCAGCGTTGGCATTTCAATCGACACATTGGTCAATTGCACCTGTTTCAAAATGGTTCGAGCCGCCTGCGTTTGCTTCGCGAGCGGATCAAAATATTTGTTGAGAGCCTCCTGCACAATCACCATGTCGCTACGGAAGGTTGCCTCGCTGCGCGAAAGCAGCGCCAGACGCGCATTGAGCAGTCGCAGCTTGAGGTTTTCCCGAATGAAGTAGGCCTGTTCCGGTGACACCAGCAAGGCATCCGGCTGTTCTACGTTGCGTACCCGAACCAGTTGACGCAGATCCTGCCAGACTTCACTTGACCAACTCTGCCACTTGTTTTGCACGCTGTTCCAGAATTCGCCTGTTTTCATCCTGACCGACTCCCCTGCTGTCGGCTTGCCGGTCTGCGCAGGCGTCACGATTTGCTGATTCTTGAGCGCCAAGGGAGGAATCGCGGGTTTCTCGTCAGCATAGAGCGGCAAACGGTCGATCTGGCCAATGACGCTGTCGATCCGCAGCACTGTCCCAGTAATATCCACGCTCGGCAAGGATTTGAGTCGGTTGATGTCCCGATCAATGGCACGTCGGATAGCCGTGAATTGGGGTTTGTCCTGCCTGGCGAGACTGCGATCCGCATTTTGCAAGGCAATCAGCGCGCCCTGCACATTGCGCGACAAGTGCAACTGCTGATTAGCCGTGGTGAGGACTTGCTCGATTTCGGACAGCACCCAGTCGTCTCGGCTCTTGGATAATTCCTGGTAAAGCTCAGCCAAGGCCAGCTGTTGCGCCTGCGCCTCAACTTGTTTGGCTTCCAGACCGGCCACCCGGGTTTGCAACTGCTTCATGCCCTCTTGCAAGCTACTGGTCAAATTCTTCGTTTCGACATTCGTGGTGTCGCCCGCCTGCAAACGCCGCGCCAGTTCTTTCTTCAACTTCCCGGTTTCGTACCGGGAGCTCCACCATTGCACGCCCAGCAATACCGCCAAAATGACCACGGCGGCGATCAAAAACTTTTGAACGGAAGACTGTGGCGAGGCGACAAACGAAGAAGGTGCCGCCAACTGTGCGTGAACAGAAGCCTCTCGGGCTTGGCTTGATTCGGGAGATTTTGCGGGATCATTCATGGTTGACATTGTAGCGCAGCCTGCGATCGTACCGCATCAGCGAATATAGCAAATATCACTGTTTTTAATGCAAATATTGAAATCTGCTGGTTGGCCGAAAATAAGTCCGACTTGTTGCACGAATGGCAACCAGACCACACTCCTCTCAGGCTCCGCACATCCACGAACGAAGTCATCCGCACAAATAATGATAAGATGCTGCCTTCGACGCGTGCCATCCGCTACGCTGCAAACTGGCGTTCAGGCAAGCCTTGGAACAAGTGAGGCGCAAGTTCAATACGTCGCCGAAATGCACGGGGTTCAGATGTGTTCCGTGTCAGATGCGGGGCTTTGACTAACCTAACGCGCGCGGGACTATTCCGGCACTTTTCATTCGTTTCACCGCTATTGTTAATCCCTTTTCGATCAATTTTTTATTTTTGTACATTCGCCATGGCTAACGTCCCCTCGGAACAGAAAAATTTCGCCAAAAAGTCGACCAGCGACATCGATGGCCCTTTGAGAGAAGACATTCGTCTATTAGGCAGAATATTGGGCGATGTCCTGCGTGAAAAAGAAGGCATTGAAATCTTCGATATCATCGAAACCATCCGCAGAACGGCCATCAGTTTTCGCCGCGAACCAACCGGGCAATCAAACAAAAAGCTCGGCAGAATGCTCCGAGAACTCTCGAAGGAACAAACCATTGCGGTGGTGCGTGCTTTCTCTTACTTTTCCCATCTGGCCAACATTGCCGTAGACAAGCACCAAAACATTAGCCACCGCAAAAAACTGATTTCCGGTGCGCCGCCGGAACCCGGCAGCGCGGCACTCGCCCTCAGACGACTCAAGGAAGCAGGCGTATCTGGTGCAGAAATCAAGAAATTCTTTAGCGAAGCCCTGATGACACCCGTTCTGACGGCTCACCCGACCGAAGTACAACGCAAAAGCACACTGGACGCCGAACGCGAAATTGCACGACTGCTGACAGAACGCGACCGTGCACTCACGCCACGCGAACTCGCAGAAAACACGGACATGCTTTACGCACGAATTGCTACGCTCTGGCAAACCCGTATGCTGCGCTATTCCAAACTGACGGTGGTGGATGAAATCAACAATGGGCTTTCTTATTATCCGCTCACCTTCTTGCAAGAAATCCCCAGACTGTTCGACACCATCGAATCGGAGTTCATGGAAGTTTTCCCTTCAGAAGGCAAAGACGCTGCTTTCTCTTCCTCGAACTATCTGCAAATGGGCAGTTGGATTGGGGGCGACCGTGACGGCAACCCGAACGTGAACGGCGACACCATGCGCGATGCGCTGGTGCGACAATCCTCCGTCATTCTGGATTACTACATGGAACAGGTGCATGCGCTGGGCGCTGAGCTGTCCATGTCCGCTTTGTTGACCAATGTCAGCCCGGAGCTGATGGCACTCGCCGATGCCTCGCCCGACAACTCACCGCATCGCGTGGACGAACACTATCGCCGTGCGCTTATCGGCGTGTATACGCGACTCGCTGCTACGGCGCGACAACTGGGCGCCACCAACATCATGCGTCATGAAATTGGTACGGGCGCGCCGTATTCAACGCCGGAAGAATTTGGCGCCGATCTGCAAACCATTATCGACTCGCTGAAATCCAATGCCGGCATGCCACTGATTCGCCCACGACTGGGATCCATTCGTCGCGCCGTCGATATCTTCGGTTTCCACCTGGCCACCCTCGATATGCGTCAAAGCTCCGAAATTCACGAACATGTGCTTGCTGAACTGTTTTCCAATGCCAAGGTTGAACTCAACTACGGTGAACTGGATGAAGACAGCAAAGTCCAATTGCTGCTGAATGAACTGAAGCAACCACGCCTGTTGTACTCCCCGTTCATCCGCTACTCGCCGGAAACCGCATCAGAGCTGGAAATTCTCCGCACAGCGAAAGAAATTCGCCAGCGCTACGGCGAACGCTCCATCCGCAACTACATCATCTCGCACACCCGTAACCTCTCGGACATGCTCGAAGTCTTGCTGCTGCAAAAGGAAACCGGTCTGCTCTGGGAAAAGTGGGATGACGATGACGACATGTCGCTCGGCCCCAAAGACGCGGAAAACGAACTCATGGTCGTACCGCTCTTCGAAACGATCCCTGACTTGCAGCACGCCGCCGAAATCATGCAACGCTGGATGTCCGTGCCACTGGTGCGCCACCTGATCAAAAAACAGGGCGACCTGCAAGAAGTCATGCTGGGGTACTCCGACTCCAACAAGGATGGCGGCTTCCTGACCTCCAACTGGGAACTCTACAAAACAGAAAAAGAATTGGTCACCGTATTCGATCAATACGGCGTCAAGCTGCGCCTCTTCCACGGTCGCGGCGGCACCGTCGGTCGCGGTGGCGGCCCGAGCTATGAAGCGATTCTCGCGCAACCCGCTGGAACGGTGAACGGCCAGATTCGCCTAACGGAACAAGGCGAAATCATCGCGTCTAAATATTCACATCCGGAAATCGGGGCACGCAATCTGGAATTGCTAGTCGCTGGCACGCTCGAAACCAGCCTCATGCCGCATGCACCGGAAAGCGCCTTTGCCAAACAACTCGCGCAATATGAACAGGTTCTCTCGGAACTTTCCGATCATGCCTACAAGGCTTATCGCAACCTGGTTTATGAAACCGTCGGCTTCACCGATTACTTTTACATCGCCACACCGATTGAAGAAATCGCCGAACTGAACATCGGTTCGCGCCCGGCCTCACGCAAATCTACACGTCGCATTGAAGACCTGCGCGCCATTCCCTGGGGATTCTCGTGGGGGCAATGCCGCCTTCTGCTTCCCGGCTGGTACGGCTTCGGCAGCGCCATCACCGCCTGGCTGAAGGACGAAGAACCGAGAAAACGAAGCGAAAAAATCGCCACACTGCAAGCGATGGCACGCGAGTGGCCGTTCTTCGCCACGCTGATCTCGAACATGGACATGGTGCTCTCCAAAACGGATCTCGGCATCGCCGCGTGCTATGCCGAACTCGTTACGGACAAAAAACTCCGTTCGCAGATTTTCGACAGAATCACCGCCGAACTGGAACGCACCACCGAATATCTGGAACTGATCACTGGCGACAAGGAACGCCTGCTCAGCAACCCCTTGCTGGCCAGTTCCTTGCGGCATCGTTTGCCTTACATCGACCCGCTCAACTACCTGCAAGTCGAAATGCTCAAGCGCTACCGCAAAGCGACGATGGATGCGCCGGAAACGGCCGACGCGCGCGCGCGTCGCGGAATCCACTTGTCCATCAACGGCATTGCTGCGGGCTTGCGCAATACGGGTTGATGCGCTCAACAGCATCAAGCAAAAAGGGAAGGCGCGAGGATCACGCTTCACTTCGAAAAAATGCGGGGCAGCATTTTTGCGCGAGCCGTAAATTATGCTTCCCCAATTTTTCACCACCGCCTCGGCCTCAACCCTTAATGAGACGGTAACCCACCCCTGCTTCCGTAAAAATATGTGCGGGTCGTGCAGGATCACTTTCCAGCTTTTGCCGCAAATGCCCCATGTAAACGCGCACATAATGGCCATGTTCAATATGCCCGGGCCCCCACACTTCGCGCAACAGTTGCGAATGCGTGACCACTTTTCCCGCGTTGCGAATCAACACGGACAACAGCTTGTATTCGATGGGGGTAAGATGAACCTGCTGCCCGCTGCGCATGATTCTCCTTTGCGGAAAATCGACGGTCACTTCCCCGAAATTAAATATGGGCGAAGTCGTTTCGGCAGTTGAGGTTCGCCTGCGCAAGTGAACGCGAATGCGTGCCATCATTTCAGGGACGCCAAATGGTTTGGTCAGGTAATCATCTGCGCCCGCGTCAAGCGCAGAAACTTTTTGCAACTCATCACTACGCGCCGACAGTATCAAAATCGGAACGGAAGACCATGTCCGCAATTGCCTTACCACGTCCACACCATCCATGTCAGGCAGCCCCAAATCCAGGAGCACCATATCCGGTTGTCTGGCACTGATTTCAGCCAACCCTTGTTTTCCGTTTCCTGCTTCGATTACACGTATACCTTCGCTTTCCAGCGTCATGCGCAGGAATCGCCGGATTTGCACTTCATCCTCGATCAAAACGATGTGCGTCGTCGCTTCTTTCATGTTGCGCAAGTCCTTCAAGCAAACGTTCCCTTAATATGCAGTTTTTCGTCATTAGGCTGCCTTCCAACCGGCAAGGTAAAGACAAAGCGTGCGCCACCACCTTGAACATTCTCAGCCCACATTCTGCCGCCATGCGCTGCCACAATCGTTTGGCATATGGATAAGCCAAGTCCGATCCCTGAGCGTGAAGATTCGCTTTCCCCACGGGCAAACTTTTCGAATATAGCTTTCTCCATTCCTGCTGGTAACCCGGGGCCATTGTCAACCACGGCAATCTGCACCTCATCGTCGATACACTGCGCCTTGATTTGGCAGTGACTGTTGGCAGGCGTGTATTTCGCCACATTCGCAAGCAGATTGCAAAACACGCGTTCAATTAGCACTGCATCAAATTCCAGCAAAGGTAAATCATCCGCCAACAAAACATCCACCGTGCGAGTAGATAGGGTACGCCTCAGAAGTTCCAGGGAACTCCCAATAACATCTTCAAGCAATTGCCAGTGCCGGTTCAGCTTGATGGTGCCGGATTGAAGTCGGGCCATATCCAACAGATTTGTCACCAGCCCACTCATCCGTTGCGCCTCTTCCTGAATGGCCTCAACCAACTCCTGCCTATTTTCCTCCGTCAAAAAAACGTGGCGGTTCGATAGCGTGCTGGACAGGCCAATAATCGCCGTCATGGGTGTGCGGACATCATGCGAAAGCGCATTCAACAACGAATTGCGCAATTGCTCTGACTTCATCGCAATCTCCGTTTCCTGCGCCACTTCAACGTAATGCACTCGTTCAATGGCCAAGGCAATTTGTGACGCGCAGGTCTGTAGCAGCCGCTGTTGTTCTTGATGTGAAAATTGCTCAAGATTCTCCGGCATGATGCAAAGCACGCCACGATTGCGCATGGGTGCACGCAATGTCACATAATTCACTACCTCGGCAGGCGGCCACTCTTCTTTAATCTCAAGCATTTCCGGAGATGAAGTCTGATCATATGCTCCCTGCGCCGCGCCTGGAACGATCAACGACAGGAAGCTTGGCGAGAGCGATTCAGCATGGACAATATTGATAGCTCCCTGCTTATCCGGCAGAAAAAAGGCGACTTCAGCCTGAAACATCCCTTTCAAATGTCTTTGCGCAACATCGATGACTTCTTCATAAGTCAGCGCCGCTGACAATTCCCGGGAAAGTGCAAACAATGCGCTGGCACGACGGGCACGGTAATGTGCCACTCTCGCTAAACGCCGCAGGTTCGAGGTCATCGTGCTGATAATAAGGGACACAACCAGCATGATGGCAAACGTGAGCAAATACTGCGTGTCCTCAACACGCAAGGAGTGATACGGTGGCACCAGAAAAAAATCGAAGGCCAGCACAGAAAGAAACGACGCCAGGATGGCGGGGCGTTGCCCCAACTTGACAGCCACACCAGCGACAGCAATCAAGTACGCCAGTAACAAATTCGCCGGGGCGAGCCAATCGCGAAGCGCCACCGTGAAAACGGTTACAGCCGCGCAAATGAACGCGGCATACCAGTAATCATGCGGCCGCACTTTTTCATCACCAAACTCTGGATGGCTTAGGTGCCGAGCAGGTTCAATGGTTTCATTATCAACACCGATAAAAGTTGAAAACCACCGCTCCCACCACACCTGAATTTTTTTACCGGCTTTCATGGCGTTTTTGAAGAACCTTTTTGATGATATTTTCAAAGCAAATCGCGCATTCGCACAGACATATCCGCTTGTCTTATAACGCGATCACCGCCCCCAACTCCACCACCCGATTGGAAGGAATTCCAAAAAAGTCTGTTGGCCTGGTTGCATTTCTTGTGAGCCTCGCAAACAGTCTTTTACGCCAAGTCGCCATATGCCTTCCTTGGTCAACAACCAGAATTTCCCGCGTCAGGAAGAAAGACGTGTCCATCATATCAAACGCCATGCCATGATTTTTTTCACACAAGCGGAATATTTCACTTACGTTTGGATCTTCCTTGAAGCCGTAATTAGCCTCCATGCGCCATACCTTGCTGTCCAACTGTTCAAGCTTGATCCGGTCTGTTTCTTTCACGAAAGGAATGTCTGCAAAGCTGATGGTCAATAAAATATTGCGCTCATGTAAAGTCTTATTGTGTTTGAGATTATGCAGGAACGCATGAGGAATGCCGATTTTACTGCTAGTCATGAAAATAGCCGTGCCATCAATCTCTTGAAGCGGCGCCCGTTTCAAGCTGGACAGAAAAGTATCGACCGGAATGGCTTCAGCGGATAAGCGTTCGAGCAGAATGCCTCGCCCGCGTTTCCAAGTGCTGAGCATGACAAAAGCACCCGCGCCAATAACCAATGGAAACCATCCTCCTTCCGCGATTTTGGTGGCATTTGCCAAGAAAAATGCCACATCAATCAACAGGAACAATACCGCGCAAGCAATCACCAAGGCTGCATGCCATTGCCAAACTCTTTTCATGACAATGTATGCCAGCAAAGTGGTAATCACCATCGTTGTCGTTACCGCAATGCCATATGCCGCAGCAAGTTGGCCTGAGTTGCGAAAATACAGTACCAAGCCAATGACAGAGACCAGCAGCATCCAGTTCACGGCAGGGATATAGATCTGCCCAATCTCCTGCTCGGAGGTATGAACAATTTTCATGCGCGGACAATACCCCATGAGAATTGCCTGACGCGTTAATGAAAGTGCTCCCGTGATGACTGCCTGTGAAGCGATGACGGTGGCAAGCGCGGCTATCACCACCAGCGGAATGACTGCCCATTGCGGTGCCATCATGTAAAAGGGGTTCTGGATACTCGCCGGCGCTTTCAACACCAAAGCGCCTTGACCGAAATAATTGAGTAACAACGCTGGCATCACCAAGGCCAACCAGGCAATGCGGATCGCCTTCGAACCGAAATGCCCCATATCGGCATACAATGCTTCGGCACCCGTCACGGCAAGAAAAACCGAACCAAGCACAATGAAAGCTTGCCATCCGTGTTCAATGGCAAAACGCAAGCCGTAATGCGGGCTGACTGCCTTCAGAATTTCTGGCGTACCGACTATATGGTAAATCCCCAGCGTCGCCAGCACGGCAAACCAAACGCAAGTAATCGGCCCAAATAATCTGCCAATCGCCGCCGTACCATGCCGCTGAAAATAGAACAGCACAAGCAAAATCATGAGCGTGATGGGTAAGACATATTTACTGAACAAGGGCGACGCGACTTCAAGCCCCTCTACGGCAGAGAGAACAGAGATGGCCGGCGTGATCATGCCGTCGCCATAAAACATGGCTGCACCGAACATGCCTAATGCAGCAATCCACCAGCGCCCCTTAAGGTTCATCACTCCGCGCAAGGCAAGCGCCATCAATGCCAAAATACCGCCTTCGCCATTGTTGTCCGCACGCAGAATGAAAATGAGATATTTGACGGTCACCACTATCAAAATCGACCAGAACAATAACGACAACACACCAAAGATGGCGTCCTGAGTCAAGGGTATGCCGTGTTCCTTGCTAAAACACTCTTTCAGTGCGTAAAGCGGGCTGGTGCCAATGTCACCATAGACAACACCAATGGCAGCCAGCACCAAGACCGGCAATCTTTTGCTTCCGCTTTCTTCAGGAGATGAACGCATATCAACATTGGGGACGCCGGTGCTACCGACGGCCTGGATTTGTCATGGGCTCATCCTAGCGATGCAAAAGTAAAAATTGTGTAAAAATGCGCGCGATTGAACATCTAAGTCCCAGCTTCATGTCGCCGCGAACCTGAAATCAAGGATTGGCCACCAAGGGCAGAAAAACATCATCTGGCAAACCGTTACCCCCTGTGGTCCAGACAACGGGGATGACATCCTTTTCGCCAACGTCCAGCCATCGTGTTTTTGCCATACGATGCGCAACAAAGCCTGCGGCGGCAGAAGGTTCCAGTCGCTGTCCATATGCATGCCACTGCCGCCGCACTTCCGCCAACAGGGACGCATCGTCCACCGTGATGATCGCATCCACGATGGGCTGCACGATGCGCGCCACCGTCGAAGCAGCTCGGGGCACGGCGAGTCCATCGGCCACCGTCTGATTATTCAAACCGATATCGTAAACGGTCAGATTGTCGTCACCACTTGCCAAGCGCAGCAAGAAACAGGGTGAAGCAACCGGCTCAACAAACACACATTGCACCGCATCGCCATACAGGCAGCGCAAACCCAATGCCACCCCGCCAGGTGAACCGCCCACCCCGCAAGGCAGATAAACACGCAGCGGTTTTTCCAGTGTTGGCAAAACACCCGCCGCTTTCAGTTGGCTTTGCAAATCGCGCGCTGCCGTAGCGTAACCGAAAAAAAGGAGGGTAGAATCTTCATCGTCAATAAAATAACTTCTTGCTTCCTGAGACGCGATCTCGCGCGCGCTTGCAACGGCTTGAATAAAATCGCCGTGATGTTCCACCACCTGCGCCCCCAACCCACGGAGACGTTGCTTCTTCCATTCCTGCGCATCCCGCGACATGTGAACTTCCACCTCAAACCCCAGCGCACGCGCGATCACACCGACGCTGTACCCGAGGTTACCCGTACTCCCCACCAGAATGCGATGCCGCGCAAAATACTGGCGCGCCGCGATGTCGGCCAGCACCACATAGTCTTCATTCAATTCGAGCAACCCCACCTTCATCGCCAGTCTTTCAGCATGACACAAAACTTCGTACACACCGCCACGTGCCTTGATACAAGCGGTCACAGGTAATGCATGATCGGCCTTCACCCAAAGCGTTTCGCCCGATTCATCTTGCTGCTCAAGCAGCGGCGAATCAATGCGCCCATCCGCCCGCACGCTTTCAGGAAAGCAGCGCGACAACAAACCGGCGAATCGCTGCCAGCGCAAGGCCGTAGCGGTCATCAGCGTCTGGCTGCGCTTGGTAAGCGGCAGTGTCTGGCTGGACGGTCTCCATGCCGGATTGCACCATAAAGTGGGTTCTCCGCGGAGAATAGCTTCGGGAAGAAAGGGGAAGCTGGACATAAACGATCGTTTTTCAGTTCTGGATGTTCTAATATACATCCGATGCGATTTCCTGGCAGCATGCGCCCAGGATGAAGCATTTACTTATTTTGTGTGTGCTTCAACAAAATTTTCAAGAATACACACACCAGCAACACATATATTGAATAAACGGCGCACATGAAAATGGCTTTGGGAGCAAACTCCATTCTTGCGACGTTGAAAATGTTTGCCGAATCGACTCCACCGATTGAGAGAACACCAGCCGCGTATGAGACGCGATACCAATATGAAGCATATACGATTAGCGGCCACAGGAGCGATGCATAGATGGTGGCGCGTGGCTCTTTCGTAAAACGTATGATGCACGCGCCCAATAAAGAGAGAATTATCGTATTGGGAATTGCCATCAACAACATGGTCATGGCATAGGCCATGTTTCTGCCCCAGTCATTACCGTAGCTGGAAAACGCCTTTGCAATGTGTGGCATAACAGGCGTGACCCATTCGACAGGCAAAAGTACCAGTCCTCTCCACAACAAATATCCCGACAACAGCCCAAAGCCGGAAGCGAGGAAAAAACGAGCTGTTTCAGATTTGAATGCGCGCATAAATTCACTTTTTAAAGATGAAAAAAACGGGGTCCCTTATTACGGTGTCAAAGATTGATAGGGGCGTTTGAATTCTCTTTTTGATATATTCGTCTTCGTGAAAAATATTCGAGGCTGAACCTATCTGCTCCCATAACGACTCCCAACAAAACAGCCATAGCTATATGTCGCCCCACATTAACATTGCCATATATAGTCACCTGCAAATCCGAGAAAATTCGGGGTCAGAGTAAATTTCGCTACGCGAAATAAAACTGCTGACCCCGGTTTTCTCTCCAGCGCAACAGTTTTGCCTATCAGCAATCCTACCGCTGCATCGACTCCCAGACTTTTTGCAATCGCTTGACAGATACTGGCATCGGGGTACGCAACTCCTGCGCAAAGAGAGAGACGCGCAGCTCTTCGAGCATCCAGCGAAACTCCTTCATCTTGGGATCGCTTGCACGACCCCGATCTTTCAGAGAACGCTGATACGGACTGGCAATCGCTTGCCACTCACCCATTAGTCGCACATCGCGTGCGGGATCGACGCGCAGTTTGTCGAGGCGCACGTTGATCGCTTTCAGGTAGCGTGGGAAGTGGGCGAGTTGCGCCCAGTCATTCTCAAGCAAGAAACGCTTGCTAATCAATGCATTTACTTGCGATTGAACATCGGCCACCGCTTGCGTGTGCGCCTTGAAGCCTTGCAGCTTGCGCGGCAGTGCATGGTATTCGGCAAGAATTTGTGTCGCGAGTTGTGCCACCTGATTGGTGAGCAAACCGAGACGCGTGCGCGCCTGCTCCTTGCGTGCCTCGAACTTTTCAGCATCGGTCGGCAGCTTATCCTGCATGCAGGCGATTTCCAGCGCCGCATCGATGATCTGGTCGCGCAACTCTTCCTGCGAGCCGAGTGCCATATATTGCATGCCCATCTGCTGCAAGCCGGGGATATTTTTTGTCAGGTAGCGAACTTGATCTTTCAACTGCAAGGCAAAGAGGCGGCGCAGTCCGGCATGATGCGTGCGTTCCGCCACTTCCGGATCGTCGAACACTTCGAGTTCGCAGTGTTCGTTTTTGTCAACGAGTGCCGGAAAGCCGACCAGCGTTTGCTTGCCTTTGGTGATTTCAAGGAGTTCCGGTAATTCACCAAATGTCCAGGCGGTGATGTTGTTGAGATCGCCAGTTGCCGTAGCCTCTGCGATTTTGTTCGATGGCATGGTGCTTCGATTCCCACGGGGCTGATCCACATTGGCCGTTTCGCCAAATGCTGCCTGTAAGGCCGATTTATCAGCCAGCTTCTGAAAACTCTCTCGCGCTTCGCCACCGAGTTCTGCGCGCAATGACGCAAGATTGCGCCCCATATCGAGCTGGCGGCCATGTTCGTCGATCACCTTGAAATTCATGAAGTGATGTGCGGGCAGCGTTTCCAGCTTGAAGTCGGAAGGCTTGGCGGCAATGTTTGCGTGTTCACGCACATCAGCGATCAGCGTCTCAATCAATTCGCCTTCGCCATAATGTCCACTCGCCTGTACGCGCTCGCAAAACCCGGCGGCGTAATTCGGCAGCGGCACGCAATGGCGACGCAATTTTTGCGGCAAGGATTTCAGCAGCAAATGCACTTTTTCTTTCAGCATCCCCGGCACCAGCCACTCGCCGCGCTCGCTGGAAACCTGATTCAGTGCGTACAAGGGCACGGTCAGCGTGACGCCATCGCGCGGGGTGCCAGGTTCGAAATGGTAGGTCAGCCCCATGTCGATGCCTGCCGCTTCCATTTTTTTCGGGAAAAGTTCAGAGGTGACGCCAGCCGCCTCGTGGCGCATCAAGTCTTCTTTGTTCAGGAAGAGCAACCTGGAATTTTTTGCCGTAGCATCCTTGTGCCATTTTTCGAAGGCGATGCCGTTACAGACATCCGGCGGAAGAATCTTGTCGTAAAACGCCATGATCAAATCGTCATCGACTAGCACATCCACCCGACGCGACTTGTGTTCGAGCTTTTCGATTTCCTTGACCATTTTCTGGTTATGCACAAAAAACGGGGCGCGTGTTTCGAAATCGCCGCCGACCAGTGCATCGCGGATGAAAATCTCGCGTGCCTCTTCGGGATTGATGCGCGCATAATCCACGCGGCGCTGACTGTACACCACCAGCCCATATAAAGTCGCGCGTTCGTAAGCAGAGACTTGCGCGCTGCGTTTTTCCCAGCGCGGTTCACCGTAGGATTTTTTCAGCAAATGCCCGCCGACACGTTCCAGCCATTCCGGCTGAATTTGTGCGAGGCAACGTGCGTACAACCGTGCGGTATCCACGAGCTCTGCTGCCATGACCCAGCGCCCCGCTTTTTTGCCCAGCGATGAACCCGGCCAGATGAAGAAACGGATGCCGCGCGCACCGAGATAATGCGGGTCTTCGTCCGACTTGAAGCCGATATTACCCAACAGGCCAGACAACAAAGCAATATGAATTTGCTCATAGGTTGCGGGCGATTCATTCAATCGCCAGTTGTGCTCTTTCGCGATTGTCAGTAATTGAGAATGCACGTCGCGCCATTCGCGCAGCCGTAAATGCGAGAGAAAATTGCTGCGGCAGTTTTCCTGCAACTGGCGATTGGATTTTTTGTGTTCGACCGCGTCTTCAAACCATTTCCAGATTTTCAGGTAGGACAAAAATTCCGAGCGCGGATCGGCGAATTTCTTGTGCGCGTTGTCCGCCGCATCCTGTGCGTCCATCGGGCGGTCGCGCGGGTCTTGCACAGACAAGGCTGAAGCAATAATCAGCATTTCGCTCATGCATACGTTGTCTTTTCCGGCAAGGATCATGCGCCCCACGCGCGGATCAAGCGGCAGTTGCGCGAGTTGATGACCGATGGGCGTGAGTTCATTGCTGTCATCGAGCGCGCCGAGTTCCTGCAAGAGTTGATAGCCATCCGCAATCGCGCGTCCGAGCGGCGGTTCAACAAACGGGAAAGTTTCGACGTCGGTCAGTCGCAAAGATTTCATCCGCAGGATGACGGCAGCGAGCGAGGATCGCAAAATTTCCGGATCCGTGAATTTGGGGCGCAGCGCGTAATCCTGTTCCTCGTAAAGCCGGATGCACACCCCCGCTGCGACGCGGCCACAACGACCTGCGCGCTGATTGGCGGACGATTGCGCAATCGGCTCGATCTGCAATTGTTCGACCTTGTTGCGGTAGCTGTAACGCTTCACGCGGGCGATACCCGTGTCCACCACAAAGCGAATGCCCGGCACTGTCAGCGAGGTTTCGGCGACGTTGGTCGCCAGCACAATGCGGCGCGCATTCGTCGGATGAAAAATCCGTTCCTGCTCTTGTGCCGACAATCGTGCGTACAGCGGCAAAATTTCCACGTGGGGCGGATGACGTTTACGCAAAGCTTCGGCAGTTTCGCGGATTTCGCGCTCCCCTGGCAAAAAAACGAGCACATCGCCTTGCCCGACTGCGGCCAGCTCATCCACGGCATCGATCACACCATCGATCAAATCGCGTTGTTCTCGCTGACGCTGGGCAAAGTTCGGCGAATTATTCGACGCATTGGTACTTGCTCCGTCCTTCGGCTGCATCGGCTCAATAGGTCGATAGCGCACTTCTACCGGATAGAGTCTTCCCGACACCTCAATGATGGGTGCAGGGTTATCTTCCGTACCGAAGTGCCTAGCGAAGCGATCCGCATCGATGGTGGCCGAGGTGATGATCAGTTTCAGATCGGGGCGACGCGGCAGCAACTGCTTGAGGTAGCCGAGCAGGAAGTCGATGTTCAGGCTGCGTTCGTGGGCTTCGTCGATGATGATCGTGTCGTACTGCTTGAGCAGCGGATCCGTTTGCGTTTCAGCCAGCAAGATGCCATCCGTCATCAGCTTGACCGACGCCCCTGCGGAAATGGCATCATTAAAGCGGATCTTGAAACCCACATGCTCGCCCGGCTGCGAACCCAGTTCTTGGGCGATACGGCGTGCCGTCGAAGTTGCGGCAATCCTGCGCGGCTGGGTATGGCCGATCAAGCCAGCCTGGCCGCGCCCCAATGTGAGGCAAATCTTGGGTAACTGAGTCGTCTTGCCGGAACCGGTTTCGCCGCTGACGATGATGACCTGATGCTGCGTAAGGGCTTTGGCAATGTCGTCACGCCGAGCGGAAACCGGCAATTCCTCGGGGAAAGTGATGGGTGGCAGCGGATTGCGGCTCCCCCGCGCAGCAGGGCGCGGTTCTCTCCGTCGCTCTGCGGATCGCTCAGTGCGCACCGCTTGACGCGTTGGGGACGTTGTTTTTTTGGAAGTTTCTGACTCTGTCATGGCGGGTGAATTATAATCCCGTGCATGGAAAATCCCGATCAATTCATTAGCTGGTTTCGCTCTGTCGCCCCCTATATTCATCGATTCCACGGCAAGACCTTCGTGATTGCGTTTCCGGGCGATTTGGTGATGGCGGGCAAACTGCCTGTGCTGGCGCACGACCTGTCGCTACTGCATGCGATGGGTATCAAGATCGTCATCGTGCATGGGTCGCGTCCCCAGGTCGCAGAACAGCTTGAGCTGCGCAACGCCTCGTGCAATTTTTACAAAGGCATTCGTATTACTGATCCGGCTGCGTTGGAATGCGCCAAGGAAGCCGCCGGGGAAATCCGCCTCGACATTGAAGCCGCCTTCAGCCAAGGCTTGCCGAACACGCCGATGGCACACGCAGCAATCCGCATCATTTCCGGCAACTTCATCACGGCAAGTCCCGTTGGTGTCATCGATGGCGTTGACCTGCAACTCACCGGCAGGGTGCGTCGCATCGCGCACGAAACCATTGAACCCATTCTGAACGCAGAAGCCATCGTTTTACTTTCACCACTGGGTTTTTCACAGACGGGAGAAGCTTTCAACCTGACCATGGAAGACGTGGCCGTCAACGCCGCCATTGCCCTGCATGCTGAAAAGCTGATCTTCCTCACCGAATCCCCCGTCATGAAAGATCAGGCTGGCGAAGATATTCGCGAACTGTCTTCGCATCAGGCAGAAGCCGTGTTGCAAGCCGGTTTCCTGCCAGAGCAACAAGCGTTTAATCTGCGTTATGCGATTTCTGCCAGCAAGGCTGGCGTTCCACGCGTACACACCGTTCCTTTTGAAATGGATGGTGCGGTGTTGCTGGAACTCTTCACCCATGACGGCGTGGGCACCATGGTTTCCTACGAAAATCTGGAGAGCCTGCGCGAAGCGACGGTTCAGGACGTGGGCGGTATTCTCCAGCTTATCGAACCGTTTGAAGAGTCGGGCGTATTGGTCAAACGCGGTCGTGAATTGCTGGAACGCGAAATCGGCAATTTCTCGGTGATCGAACACGATGGCGTCATCTTCGGTTGCGCCGCACTCTACCCCTTCTCAGCCGAAAAAATGGCCGAGATGGCTTGTCTGATTGTGAGCCCTGATGCACAAAAGCAGGGCGATGGCGAACGCATTCTGCGTCACATGGAAAACCGCGCTCGCGCGCAGGGTTTCAACAAACTGTTCATTCTGACCACCCAAACGGCGCACTGGTTCTTGAACCGAGGTTTCGTTTATGCCAGCGTGGATGAATTGCCCAAGGATCGTCAGCGAATGTATAACTGGCAGCGCAAGTCACTTGTGCTCATCAAAAAACTTTAAGGAATCATTATGGCTCACATGGTGCATTGCATCAAATTAAACAAAGAAGCTGAAGGGCTGGATTTCCCACCCTACCCGGGCGAACTTGGCAAACGCATTTACGATAATGTCTCGCGGGAAGCCTGGCAAGGCTGGATCAAGCTGCAAACGATGCTGATCAACGAGTATCGTCTGAACCTGGCCGACACAAATGCGCGCAAGTATCTGGCACTGCAAGTGGAAAAACATTTCTTCGGCGAAGGCGCAGATGTGGCGGGCGGGTATGTGCCGCCGTCCTGTGGGTAATGCCCGCAAAAGCAGGACAAGGAAAAACCGGGGTCAGCAATCAAATATCGCGAAGCGAATTTTGACTCTGACCCTATTTTTTGCAGCACGCTTCGTAAAGCACGCTACGTTTTTCGATTACTTCTTCTCCACAAACGGCAAGGTGTCGCTGATCCCGCCGCCAAGCGAACGATAGAGATCAATCGAATTCGTCAATTGCAACAATCGCGCTTGCACCAGTGCTTGCTCGGCGGAGAAAAGCTGGCGCTGCGCATCGAGCACATCGAGCGAACTGGAGATGCCACTGTTGTAACGCGCCTCCGATAATTTCAAACGCTCCGCTTCTGCCTTCATCACGGCATCTTGCGCATCGACCTGTTGCACCAAGAACTTACGCCCCACCAAGGCGTCGGCCACCTCACGGAATGCCACTTGAATCGCTTTTTCATATTCAGCCACAGCAATGTTCTTGCGCGCCCAGGCGAGATCGAGATTATTGATGTTTCGACCTGTATCGAAAATCGGCATCACGAGTTGCGGCGCAAAAGACCAGGCGCGCGAACCGGATTCGAACAAACCGGAAAGCGAACTGCTCGCCGTACCGTAACTGCCCGTTAACGCAATGCGCGGGAAAAACGCGGCGCGCGCTGCACCGATATTCGCATTCGCCGCCATCAGCTTTTGCTCTGCCTGGCGCAAGTCGGGTCGGTTGTTCAACAATTCGGATGGCAAGCCCGCGTGAATATCGCCCAGCACACCTTGAGCAGACAAAGCTTGTGCGGGTGGCAAATCGGCCAGCGGTTTGCCCGTCAGCACAGCCAGCGCATTTTCTGCTTGCGCACGTTGTCGTGCCAGTGTCACCAACGACACCTTGGCCGACTGCATCAGGGATTCATACTGCGCCAAATCAAGTGCCGAAGTCGCGCCAACCTTGAAGCGCATCTTGGCCAGTTTGAGACTTTCTTCGCGTGCCGCGTAAGATTTTTCTGCCAGCGCATATTGTTCAGCAAAGGCGCGCTCAGCCAGATACGCTTTCGCCACCTCCGCTACCAGTGAAATATGCGCGGAGCGTTTCGCTTCTTCCGTTGCCAGATAGGTCGACAGCGCCGCGTCGCTCAAACTTTTGACGCGCCCGAAGAAATCAAGTTCATATGATGCCAGACTCACGCCAACGTCATAACGCGTGCTGATCGTGGATGCGTCGGAACTCGACAAATCAGCCGGTGTTCTCGCACGTGAACCGTCGGCAGCAGCATTGATGGTCGGCAAACGATCCGCACGCTGGATGCCATACAAGGCGCGCGATTCTTCGATCCGCAGTGCCGCAATTTTCAGGTCACGATTATTTTCCAGTGCTGTTTGGATCACAGCCTGCAAACGCACATCCTTGAAAAATTCTTTCCAGCCGATGTCGGTCGCTTTTTTAGCTGAGGTGTTTGTCTTGCCAGCAAAAGCATCCGGCACGGGCAACGTGGGGCGTTCATGCGTTGGCGCCATGCTGCATCCTCCTAACACGGCTGCAACAATCAATCCTGGGAAAATATGTTTTTTCATATCAGGCTTAATCCTTGAATTCTTCTTTCGTCACGTTCGCCGCATACATGCGACGCTGACGATCACTGCCTTTGAAGATCGTACGAACCACAACAAAGAATACCGGCACCAGAAATACGGCCAACACCGTGGCAGCGATCATCCCCGCCATTACGCCTGTGCCGATGGCGTTTTGTGCCGCAGACCCCGCGCCGCGCGATATCACCAGCGGCACGACACCGAGGATAAACGCGAGCGACGTCATGATGATGGGTCGAAAACGCAAGCGCACCGCTTCCAGCGTCGAACGGATCAAGCCCTTGCCTTGTGCCTCCAGATCTTTTGCAAACTCGATGATCAAAATCGCATTCTTCGCAGACAGACCGATCGTCGCAATCAAGCCGACCTTGAAGTACACGTCATTCGGCAAGCCGCGTATGGTCACACCCAGCAGCGCGCCCAGCACACCCAGCGGCACGACCAGCATCACGGCCACGGGGATGGAAACGCTTTCATACAATGCCGCAAGACAAAGGAAAACCGCCAGTGTCGAAAGCGCATACAGCATCGGCGCCTGTGAGCCGGAAACTTTTTCTTCCAGCGATTGGCCTGTCCACTCATAGCCGAATCCCGGTGGCAATTTATCCATCATGCTCACCATTTCATCCATCGCCGTGCCGGTACTTTGACCGGGCGCAGGCTGTCCCGAAATTTTCATTGCAGGATACCCGTTGTAACGCACCAACTGCACCGAGCCCACATTCCACTTGCTGGATGAGAAAGCGGAAAACGGCACCATTGTTCCTTTGCTGTTGCGCACATATAGCTTGTTGATATCTTCCGGACGCATGCGTTGTGGTGCATCGACCTGCATGATCACGCGTTGCTGACGTCCATTACTGTCAAAATCGTTAATGTAGGTCGACCCCAGGGCACTCGACAAGGTCGTATTGATGTCGGCAAACGTCACGCCAAGCGCATGCGCCTTGTCGCGATCAACAAGCACTTCCAGTTGCGGGGCATCATCCATCCCTTCCGGACGCACACCTGCCAACACCTTGCTTTGCGCAGCCATGCCGAGCAATTGATTTTGCGCCGCCAACAGCGCTTCATGTCCGAGACCGCTACGATCCTGCAAGCGGAAAGTAAACCCTGTCGCGTTGCCTAGTTCACGAATCGGCGGCGGGTTCACCGGAAACACCATCGCTTCTTTCATCGGAAACAGTTTGGCGAAGGCTCTGCCAATAATGGCATCTGCTGAGTTAGCGCCATCCCGCTCACTCCAGTCTTTCAGTGGCACAAACGCCAATCCGGCGTTTTGGCCTCTTCCTGAAAAACTGAACCCCGTCACGCCAACGATGTGCGCAACACCCGGTTCCTTTTTGAAATGATTTTCAACTTCAGTAATCACTTCCACCGTGCGGTTGGCAGAAGCGCCCGGCGGCAACTGGATGTTTGTCAAAATGTATCCCTGATCTTCGCTTGGCAAAAAAGAGGTCGGCAAGCGCCAGTACAAGGCCGTCATCGCCACCGCAATCGCACCATAGACAATCATCCAGCGCGGTAACTTGCCAAGCATGCCCGTCACGGTGCGTTCATAACCCACCGTGGTGCGATAAAACAGGCGATTGAACCACCCAAAAAATCCTTTTCTTTCGTGATGCACACCCTCCGACACCGGCTTCAAAATCGTTGCGCACAGTGCTGGTGTCAGCGACAAGGCCATAATCGCGGAGAACACCATCGATGCCACCATCGCCAGCGAAAACTGCCGATAAATCGCACCAACCGCACCACCGAAAAATGCCATCGGGATAAATACCGCAATCAGCACCACCGTAATGCCCACAATCGCGCTCGTGATCTGCCCCATCGCCTTGCGCGTAGCCAGTCGCGGCGACAAGCCTTCCGTTGCCATGATGCGCTCGACGTTTTCAACAACGACAATCGCGTCGTCCACCAAAATACCAATCGCCAACACCATCCCGAACATCGTCAACACATTGATGGAATAGCCGAAAGCGTTCATCGTGGCGAAGGTCCCCATCAACGCAACCGGCACCACAATCGTTGGAATGATGGTGTAGCGAATATTCTGCAAGAACAAATACATCACGAGGAAAACCAGCACAATCGCTTCGAGCAAAGTTTTGACCACTTCCTTGATGGAAATGTCCACGAACTTCGAGGTGTCGTAAGGAATGGCGTGCTTGACGCCCGGCGGGAAATATTTCGATAACTCTTCCATGCGCGCGCGCACGGCGATAGCGGTTTCCAGCGCGTTCGCCGTTGGCGTCAACATCACGGCAAAAGCGGAAATCTGTTTTCCATCCAGCCGCGCACTCGTATCGTAAGTCTGGCCGCCCATCTCCACCCGTGCAACGTCACCGAGTCGCACGACCGAGCCATCAGGATTGGCGCGCAAAATCACATTGCGAAACCCTTCCGGCGTCGTTAGCTGTCCCTTGACCACGATGTTCGCCGTAATGGGTTCCTTGCCTGTGTTGGGCAAGGCGGCCAGTGAGCCTGATGCGACCTGTGCGTTTTGTGCCTTGATGGCGTTGCTGATGTCGGCTGGCGAAATTTTCAACCCGGCCAACTTCACCGGATCGATCCAGATCCGCATCGCCTTTTCCGTACCGAACATGCTGATATTGCCCACGCCTGGCACGCGCTTGATTTCATTGACGACATTGCGTGCAAGGTAGTCGCCCAGATCAATCGGGCTCATGCTGTTGTCGGTCGAGGCTAGGTTCACAAACATCAGGATGTTGCTGCGTGCCTTGCTGACTTGTACGCCCTGTTGTATCACGGCTTGCGGCAGTCGCGATTCCACGCGCTTGATGCGGTTTTGCACATCCACAGCCGCAAGCTCAACATCCATTCCTGCCTTGAACGTCACCACAATTTCAGCCTGGCCGTTGCTTTGACTTTGCGACTCCATGTACTGCAAGCCTTCCGCACCGTTCATTTCCTGCTCGATGAGGGAAGTCACGCTGTCTTCCAGCGTCTGTGCAGAGGCGCCAGGATAAGTGGCATTGATCACCACCTGTGGCGGCGCAATCGTCGGATATTGAGAAATCGGCAGCGCCTTGATCGAGAGAATGCCGCCCAGCGTGATGAAAATCGCGATCACCCATGCAAAGACGGGGCGATCAATGAAGAATTGTGCCATCTTCGATTTTCCTTATTTATTTTTCGCCGATTGACTGGCTGGTGCTGACGTACCTATTGCTGATGCGCCTGTTGATGCAGCCGCTGGTTTTTGTGCCGCGTTCTCTTCTGCTGGCTTGTCTGCCTTCTTCCACAGCACCGGCTTGACCACCATGCCCGGACGAATTTTCTGGAAGCCTTCAACAATCACGCGATCACCCACTTTCAAGCCTTCGCCAATGATCCAGCGATCACCGTGCGAACCTATCGTTTTGACGGGACGCGCTTCCACTTTGTCTTCTGCGCCCACCACCATCACCATGGATCCTTCGTTCGTGCGCTGCACAACCTGTTGTGGGACGGCCAGCGCGCCTTCATTCACAGCTTGCTGCAAGCGCGCGCGCACAAACATGCCGGGCATCAGCAAACGATCCGGGTTGGGAAACTTGGCGCGCATGGTGACCGAGCCGGTCGATTCATCCACGGTGATGTCGGAAAAGAGCAATGCACCATCGTGCGGATAGACACTGCCATCTTCCTGCACAAGCGACACGCGCGCTTCGTCTTCGGACACCGTCTTGAGTTGGCCATTCATCAGCGCCTGACGCAGTTGCGTCAACTCCGCGCTGGATTGCGTGAGATTTAAATAGAGAAGATCAATTTGCTGGATCAACGCGAGCTGCGTGGCTTCGCCTTGTCCGACCAATGCACCTTCTGTCACCATGGCACGGCCGATACGACCGGAAATCGGTGCGGTCACTGTCGCGTATCCCAAATTCAAACTGGCCGTCGTCACAGCGGCCTTGGCTGCGGCAACATCGGCGGCGGCCTGCAACTTGAGCGCGTTGGCATCGTCGTATTCCTGTTTGCTGATGGCGTTGATTTTCACCAGCGGCGCATAACGATCCAGTTTCAATGTGGCCTGGTTGAGATTGGCCTCCGCTCTGGCCAGCGACGCTCTCGCACTATTGAGCGCGGCTTGATACGTTGCCGGATCGATGCGAAACAACACCTGACCTGCCTTGACCTCACTACCTTCCCTGAATTCGCGCTTCAAGATGATTCCGGGCACGCGCGCACGCACTTGCGCAACGCGGTTCGCTTCCAGCCGACCCGGCAATTCATTCGTCAATGCCAGGCGTTCTGGAGAAACGGTGACGATGGCCACCTCCGTCTTCGGACGCTGCCCGCCTTTGGGTTTTTCGCCACAACCGGCAAGCATGGCAGAAGCTATCGCCGCCAAGAGAAATGTGTATCGGAGAGTAGGTTTCATGGGAGGTTCTGTATTTTAGTGATGGCTCGTACATCACAACTAATATATAGCGGAAAAGACGTAAGACATAAATTATGCTTCCCCCCGATCAATCCAGGCGAAGGAGGTGATATTATACATACATTCGTGAATGTATGTTGTTCTCTATCAATAGACCCACTCCCTTTATGGCTCGCAATACCAAAGAAAAAGCGCAAGAAACCCGTGAACGCATTATCGATGCGGCAACGGATGTATTTTATGAGAACGGCGTGTCCAACACCTCGCTCAATGGCGTTGCCCAGGCCGCCGGCGTCACACGCGGCGCAATCTATTGGCATTTTAAAAACAAGGCGGATCTGTTTGATGCCATGTGCAATCGCGTCAGAGAACCTATCTACGCCCTTGTCGAAGAAGTCTCCAGTGAGAAAACGACCGACCCGCTCGGCCAGTTGCTCATCATGGGTTCCGCTTTCCGGCGATCCGTGGTTGAGAATCATAATTTTCGTAAAGTGATGACCATCATCTATCATCGCTACGAAGCCACCGATGCCGACGATCCGATCCTGCTCTACCAGCGCGATTGGCTGATGCACACGCGCGAATCCACGAAGCGCATTCTTGCCAACGCTATCGCAAAAAATCAATTACCCCATGATCTCGACCTTCGTTTGGGCGCGCTCATGCTGCAAACCACTTTCAGCGGTTTGATGAGCAATTGGTTGCTGATGCCGGATAGTTTTGATCTGGTCGACGATGCCAACATCATCCTCAACGCGGCACTCGACAACATGCGGACGAATCCAGCGTTGAGGAAAAAGGTTTGAGCTAAGTTCGCCTGGCATTGCTGCTGAGTCTCAACGAAGCTTTGGAAAAACTGAAGCCCCCAATCACACGCACCTTACGTAACGAAGCTCCGGGAAAACCGGGGTCAGAGTTTTTTTACGCGCATCGTAAATTACTCTGACCCCGAATTTTCCCTTTGTCTTCTGCCAGAAATATTCATTGATGTACGGCAATTTTATTTTTTATTAAACCAGTTCCGGCTAAATGCGCTGCGTGGTTTGCGGGTTTGTTATGAGCGCTGATATCAGACGATTGGGAAGTGAAAGCCAGTATCCATGCGGGTTTTAGAGGGTTTGGATTTCCATGTTATTACGCAGTGCCGATGTTATTATGCGGTTTTGCGATCTATAACACGTTAGGCACCACAAAACCCACTGCTTATGCCCCAGCGAGACAGAAATCCTAACGCAGTCGCCTATGCCAATATTCTTGACGAGATTCGCACGCGAATCCTTGGGATTAACACCATCGTTGCCGGGACCGCATCACTTCCACCTTGGATGTCGGCAGAACTTTGTTATCTACAACTCCGCTTGCTCTGCGAACTAGTCGCAATTGGATGCCTTCTCGCTCACGGGGACATTGATGCCACCAAGAGCAAGAAACTTCAGAAGCAGTACGCTGCTGACGACATCCTGAAGCAGCTAGAGCAGCTTCATCCGAACTTCTACCCCCACCCAATTGTTTGCACATTTTCTCCTGGCAGCATTCATATCGAGCGAGTTGAGTCCAGCTATCTCACAAAACAGGAGCTCATTGCGCTGTACCACGAATGCGGGGGGCACCTCCATCGCGGGAGCCTTTCCAGCATATTCCATTCAACCAAGCCAAAGCAGCCGCCCACCGTGGAGCGAGCTCTTTCTTGGGGAATGAAATTCTCAAATCTATTGAGTCAGCATCACATTGCCTCGCACACAAATCAGACCCATTTCTTGGCCTTCTTATCCCATCATCAGGCGAAAGGAAACGCGTTCGTTGCAGTTGCGCAGTCTCCCGAGTTGGATCAAAACCTTGAGGTCTGCAAAAGTGGTGCCTAACCCGACGCTCAACCTCGCTCCTTTCAGTCGCTGGACGCTGCGCGATAAACCCGCGCAGCGCCGGTTAGCTCTACGTTAGACCTCATCATGAAAACTTTCGTTCGGGCACTTCTTTTTTCATGGTTCTTGGTGTGTTCCCTTGCGTTTGCAGCTGAGGGAAATTTCTCCGATGCGAATTCACTTGGGCATTGGATCACGTATTACTACTCGAACCCTGAACCGCACCGTGTCGCCGAAGCGATCCGCGCTGCAAGTTCCCAAGGTTTCATGAAGGACGGACGGAGAGCCCCACCGTTTATCGGTTTCGTTGCCGGGGTAATATCTAAGAATCCTTCAACTGCTCAATCTCTCGCTGAACAGCTCGTTTCTCTTCCTGAAGTCGATCAACCAGTGCTTATCTTGGGTATCTGGTATTCGACTTATCCCGAAGCAAAGCCGCTATTAAAGAGACTTGCGCAATCAATGTCAAAGCACAAGAAGATGATTGACCACTTGTTGGCCAATGACCGTCCAAGTCTGCTGGAATTGCCGTTAGAGAAAGGCTCCTGGGTGCTTGACGCACTTTGGGGGGATTTCATGGCAACCGGTGATGACGCCCCGATAGTCAGAATCATTTCAGCTCTACCGTGGATTAACGTCCGTGGCGACACTTCCCGTCTATTGGTTGGTGGTGCCGCAAGATGGTCACTCATTTCAAACGCTATCCAGCATAAGCCGGTAATGGCAGTTTGTCAGAGGGAATTGGCATCTCAGCCGGGGGAAGTTACAGCAGTTCTGCGTGAAGTGATTGCCGAAGCTGAAAAGGACATGAGGGAGGGCAAAACGAAATGAGGTCTAACCAACGTTAAATGGCTACTCCATTGAAAAGTGAAGAAATATCCAGAGTCGAGTTGTCGGAGGACGGTGTACTTTTTCTTCAATTAGCAAGTGGTGGGAGTCCTTCTTACCAATACGTGTATCGCGCAGCAGCAGGAATTTACTGGGATCAGGAAAGAGCAGCGTTTAAGTTCGCAACGAAAAAGGACAGTCAATGCGCTAAGTGGTTTGCTCATATTGTGAACGTTGCCGGCCAAGAGATGGGCTTGCGGCTGCAGCTTAGTCCCGATGTGGCTTAGACGAACGTGCCGAATGAGGTGAGAGATGAAATACAGCGCGCCGCCATTTAACCTGTCGCTGAACACGGACACGCAAGCGTGCCCGCTAGCTCGGCGTTAACCAGAAAAATTCGGGGTCAGAGTCAAAATTCGCTTCGCGATATTTGACTCTGACTCCGGTTTTTCCTCCGGTTTTTACTGCGCCATCCTGAGGCTAGCGCACACTGTAGCGCGCAAAAGCATCAACGCATCTTCTCGATCATCTGCTCCAGCTGCACGATGTCCGCACAGAAGACGCGAATGCCTTCGGCGAGTTTTTCCGTTCCCATCGCATCGTCGTTGAGCATGAGACGGAAGGTTTTTTCATCCAGATTGATTTTCTGGATGGGATCGGCCTTGGCGATCTCCATGCTGAGCTTGCGCGGCATCGGCACCTCGGATTCGGAAAGTTTTTGCAGCAAATCCGGACTGATCGTCAGCAAATCGCATCCGGCCAATTCGGTAATTTGCGATGTATTGCGAAAACTCGCGCCCATCACTTCGGTCTTGTAGCCAAACTTGCGATAGTACGCATAGATGCGCTTGACCGACTGCACGCCCGGATCATCCGCGCCGGTGTATTCCTGCCCGGTTTTTTGCTTGTACCAGTCGTAAATGCGACCGACGAAGGGTGAAATGAGTTGTACTTTCGCTTCCGCGCATGCGATGGCTTGTGATAGCGAAAACAGTAGCGTCAGATTGCAGCGAATGCCTTCTTTTTCCAGCACTTCTGCTGCCTTGATCCCTTCCCAAGTTGACGCAATCTTGATCAGCACGCGCTCACGCTTGATGCCCGCTGCTTCGTACAGGCGGATCAGTTCGCGACTTTTTGCGATGGTCCCTTGCGTATCGAAGGACAGGCGCGCATCCGTTTCCGTCGACACGCGTCCCGGCACGATCTTGAGAATTTCCTGGCCAAACCCGACAAGCAAATTGTCGATGATGGCTTCGGTCGATTTACTCTTGTGATCGCGTACCGCTTTTTCCAGCAGCGATTGGTAATCCGCCTTCTGCACTGCTTTCAAAATCAATGAGGGGTTCGTCGTCGCATCTTGCGGCGTAAACGCTTTGATCGATTGAAAATCGCCGGTGTCAGCAACAACGGTCGTGTACTGCTTGAGTTGTTCGAGTTGATTCATAAACCCTCTTCAATATTCAGGTCAAATACTGCAAAGCAAAGGAAGTTCGTATCCGGTCATTCTACGCAATGCGCACGGGCTTTGTATATCGACGATGACCCATTTCCTCATGGCAGTTTCCAGCACCATGATACTTCTCGCAAACACCACGCTCTTGCGAGATAACAATGAAATTGTCATAAACACACACACAAAAGTTTCCACGCGGAACAGAATTGCCATTTTGCAATGAAAAGTTGCTCATTAGAAAATCTTTCAGCATGACCCGACCGTTGGCTTAACTGATCGTGATTTATTGCACTAACACTAGTCCGAAATAATTGATCCCGTTTTGATGAGAGTATTTCACGTGCTGGACATTATTTCGGCTCAGGTCGAGTTAGCGGATCCCCCTCGCGCAATCAATCCATTCGTCGAGCTGTTGTGCCGCTCCGGCATGACTTTACCTGTCAGTTCCTGTTGAATGTTTTGCGCCAGCACCTTGCCAAGCTCAACACCCCATTGATCGAAGCTGTTCACACCCCACAGCACACCTTGCACAAAGGTGATGATGTTCATACAGCGCGATCAATACACCTAAAGCTGAAGGCGTGAGCTCCGCCATCAAGATCATGTTACTCGGCCGATTGCCGGGGAATGTGCGGTGTCGCACCAACATCTCAATATCTGCATCACTCAACTTTTGCGCACGCAAATCAGCGTGCACTTCGTTGGCCTTCTTGGCGAACCCAATCGCAAATTGATGCATGAAAGCGTTCCACCACACAGACTCGCCATTTTTTGACGTCCACACTGAGAACCATACTCCCGTAAAGAAATATGGATTCCTTTAGATGCACATGCAGGCGGAATTGCTTACCTGCCAGTTCAAGCGCAATTTTTAGGAGGATGTGCGTCAGATAAGCCGCCACGTAACGCAATTTCATTTCGCGCCTACCGCTAAAGTGTTAACGAAGGATAGATCATGTATATGCCAGTAAAAATAAAATTTGCAATTGCCTTTTGCGTGTCGCTTCTCTGGGGAATATTTTCTTATTATCTCGACTTGAAATGGATTTATGAATTGAGTGATGTAATCGGGGAAGTGCCTGCTTATATTGTTATTTTCGGCATAGCCATCATCCCGGGATACATGAGTGCTTTTCTACTGGTAAGCCTTCTGCTTGATCAACGACCAAAGAGAACGTTACTAGAGACTTATCCTCCCATCACCATTCTTGTCGCAGCCTACAACGAAGCTTCCGCCATCGTTGATACCATCCACAGCATTGGGGCACAGGATTACAGAGGTGAACTGGACGTTATTGTGGTTGACGATGGCTCCAATGATGCCACTGCAGCGCTCATCACAGCAACGCAAGCCAGGTATCCATGGCTGCGACTCGTCAACATGTCCAAGAATGGCGGCAAAGCGCGTGCTTTAAATTTCGGACTGGAACACGCACGACACGACTTAATCATCACGTTGGACGCCGATTCATTTTTATACCAAGAATCACTGCAGCGTCTCGTGGAAAGATATGTAAACGACCCGCCAAACACTCGCGCAGTAGCTGGTGCAATCGTCGTTCGCAATTCGCGCAAGAACTGGATCACCAATGCTCAGGAGTGGGATTATTTTCACGGCATTTCGGCCATCAAACGCACGCAATCACTGTACCAGGGAACCTTGGTCGCGCAAGGCGCCTTCTCGATTTACGATCGGCAAACCGTGCAAACGTCAGGCGGTTTTTCAGATTGCGTCGGCGAAGATATCGTGCTGTCGTGGGCAATTTTGAAAGCAGGTCATCGCATCGGCCACGCCGAAGACGCTTATGTCTTCACGAATGTACCGGACACGATGAAACAATTTTTCGGCCAACGCAAACGCTGGTCGCGTGGCGCCATTGAAGCGTTCAAAACGCACCCGGGCATACTGTTTAAACCACGCCTTTCCACCTATTTTATTTACTGGAATTTTTTCTTTCCTGTTCTGGATTTAATCTTCACACTTTCCTTTGTGCCTGGAATTATTTTGGCGCTTTTTGGTTACTACTACATCGCAGGCCCACTGACCATCGCGTTGATCCCTGTGGCTATCGCCATGAATTACATCATGTTCATCATTGGCAGAAAAACCTTCCGTACCAGAGGGCTTCACGTTCGATCCAATGTGCGCGGCTTTATCACGTATTCACTCATCTACGGCGTGATCATGCAAGCCGTATCCGTAATCGGTTATTACTCAGAATTGCTGAACTTGAAAAAAGATTGGGGGACAAAATGAAATGCACGCCACAGAAGAAATGGGCATTCTTGCTGACTCTACTGGCCTGCCCGCCCATCTTCGCAGCCGACAGTACCCGCACTGGCGTTGGCGCAGACGTGTTTTTTTCAACTGACAGCGAAAACTTTCATACACAACGAATTGGCGGCGAATACCTCCCTCTCTTCCAGCATATCGATTCGCAGACGGGTGTTCGATACAGCCATTACACCTACGAGCAAAACGATTGGTCTCGTAGCGGCCAGCAAATCAGCGTGCTGCACAGAAATATTGACCCCAAAACAGCCTACGGGTGGCAAATGGAAGCCGGCATTTTTCAACAGCACAGCCGCGACTTGCTGACGCTGGATGGAAGCTTCCGCACCCCCATCGCAAAACAAACCAACATCGAATTTTTTATTAACCGCAATTGGGTGGAAACGGCGAATGCTCTGGATAACGGCATCAACTTTACTTACGGCGGCGCCAGTATCGAACAAGGGCTGGGACAACATGTCACGCTCGTAGGCCTCGCAGGCTATCAGGATTTTTCTGATGGCAATCATCGCAACCACGGACGCGTACGTTTTATTTATCAACCCGATCTTAATCTTGGCCTGACATTGCAAGCACAGTATCGCGTTTACACCAGCGCCCGTGAAGATGTTGACGGTGCCTATTTCAACCCGGATCGTTATGACGAGGGCATGTTGCTCATCGGCTGGCGCCAACGCATCCTGGGATGGATGGCCAATGCGCGCGCCGGTATCGGAAGGCAAAAAGTGGAAGATGACGATCTCTCGCCAACAAAACTTCTGGAAGTTAGTGTGCAAAACGGAACGAAGGACAATTACGGTTTGCGATTGCGCGGCGGATATAGCCAAAGCGCCTCATTCCACGGACCGGACTACCGTTACAAATATGTGCAGGCCGAATGGGTCATGGGATTCTGAACGCCGTGTTCCTCGCATCTCACCTTTATTTTGCAGCGCGTGCGCGCGCAATCAATCCATTCGTCGAGCTGTCGTGCCGCTCCGGCATGACTTCACCCGTCAGCTCCTGTTGAATGTTTTGCGCCAGCACCTTGCCGAGCTCAACACCCCATTGGTCGAAGCTGTTCACGCCCCACAGCACGCCTTGCACAAAGGTGATGTGTTCATACAGCGCGATCAATGCCCCCAAAGCTGAAGGGGTGAGCTCCTCCATCAAGATCATGTTACTCGGCCGATTGCCAGGGAAGGTGCGGTGTGGCACCAGCATCTCAATATCTGCATCACTCAACTTTTGCGCACGCAAATCGTCGCGCACTTCGTCCGCCGTTTTGCCGCGCATGAAGGCTTCGGCTTGTGCAAAGCAATTCGCCAGCAGCGCGTCTTGATGTCCGGGCAAAGCGTGTCCTGCCTTGAGCGAGGCGATGAAATCAATCGGGATCACATCCGCGCCCTGATGCAGCAACTGAAAATAGGCGTGCTGTCCGTTGGTGCCGATATCGCCCCACAGCGCCGGACAGGTCGCCACACCGACAGGCGAACCGTCTTTCATCACGGTTTTGCCATTGCTTTCCATGATCAACTGCTGCAAATACGCGGGGAAACGTGCGAGGTCGTGGTGATAGGGTGCAATCGTGAGCGATGACAACCCAAGAAAATTTCGATTCCACAATCCGATAAGCCCCATGATCATCGGCATATTGGATTCCATCGGCGCGGTGCGGAAATGCGCATCCATCGCATGTGCGCCCGCGAGGAATGCCGCAAAATTTTCGTATCCCACCGCCAGCGCCACCGGCAAACCAATCGCGGACCAGACCGAATAGCGTCCGCCGACCCAATCCCAGAACGGGAACATGTTTTCCGTATCAATGCCGAAAGCCTTGACGCCTTCTGTGTTCGTGGAAACCGCCACAAAATGCTTGGGTAAATCCTTTTCCTTCCCGCTACGCAAAAACCAGCTGCGCGCGGTGTTCGCGTTGAGCATCGTTTCCATCGTGGTGAAAGTCTTCGAGGCCACGATGAACAACGTCGTTTCAGGATTCACCTGCTTGAGCGTCGCATCCATGTCGTGACCATCCACGTTGGAAACGAAATGCATGCGAATGCCCGGTTGCGCAAACATGCGAAGGCCGAGGCACACCATTTTGGGGCCGAGATCGGAACCCCCTATACCGATGTTCACAATGTCTGAAATCTTTTTGCCGGTGTACCCCAGCCACTGTCCGCTGTGTACGCGCTTCGTGAAAGCCGCCATGCGATCCAGCACCGCATGCACGTCTTGCGCAACATCCTGGCCATCGATGTTCAGTTTGAGTGTGCGCGGGGCGCGCAAGGCGGTGTGCAGCACGGCGCGTTTTTCTGTGTTGTTAAACTTTTCACCCGCGAACATGGCATCGCGTTGTGCTTCCAGACCCCGCTCTCGCGCCAAATCGCAGAGCAGCGTCACTGTGGTGCCATTCACCCTGTTTTTGGAATAATCGAGAAAGAGCCCCGCAGCCGAGACCGTCATGGCGGGAAAACGCTCGGGGGATTGCGTAAACAAATCACGCATTTGCCAATTTCTTGCCTGCGCCACGTGCTGCTGAAGCCGTTGATAGGAAGCGAGCTGATTGATTGCCGGTTGTCGCATGATGGGTCACACTCCTCAGAGAACTACACCTCAATCGAATGGAACGAGCAAAACCGCACTCTGTGCTTTCCATTATAAATTCCACCCCTCCGATTGTGAACTTTTTTGCATCCTTTCTTCACGAGCATCCCTGAGTAACCTCAAGTTTTATGCTGAATTGGTATAAAATCCGTCAGTCTCTTCAATTTATGACCCCATGACCCAGGATCAACTCAAGCTCTCCGTAGCGCGCTCCGCCATTGATTACATCGTCGACGATGGCATCATTGGTGTCGGCACTGGCTCAACTGCCAACATGTTCATCGATGAACTGGGCAAAAACAAGCATCGCATCAAAGGCGCGGTTGCCTCCTCTGAAGCCACTGCTGCCCGCCTGCGCAGCCACAATATTCCCGTGCTGGATCTGAACGAGGTCGATTCCATCCCGGTTTATATCGATGGCGCAGATGAAATCAATACCTATGGTGCCATGATCAAAGGTGGTGGTGGGGCGCTCACACGTGAAAAAATCATCGCTTCGGCAGCAGAGAAATTTGTCTGCATCGCGGACAATTCCAAACTGGTGCATGTGCTGGGCAAATACCCTTTGCCCGTCGAGATCGTGCCTATGGCGCGTTCGGTCGTGAAACGCAAACTTGCCGCACTGGGCGGCAAACCTTTCCTGCGACTGAACAAAGACAAGAATTCCCCCTTCCTGACCGACAACGGCAACATGATCATTGATCTCATGGGGCTGGAAATCACCCAGCCTGCGGAAATGGAAGAAAAAATTAACAACATTGTTGGCGTGGTAACGGTTGGCTTGTTTGCGCGCCAGAGCGCCGATATTTGCCTGCTGGGCACCAATTCCGGTGTCAACGTCCTGGTCTTCGACCGTTAAGTGGAGAAACGATTGCTTTCGCTTGACGCCTTGGAGCAGGGTTTCTTACACTCGCATTGTCATCGCAACCTGTCAGCAAAGTGGCGCTCGGAACATTCATGATGGAACACGCAAGAATCAAACATTTCATGCTGGCGACAGGGCTTCTGTTCTCCGCCGCATTCGCGTACGCAAGCGATCTTTCTCTGCATCCGCAAGGCAAAAACTTTCACCTCGTCGCTTTTAGTCCTGCGCCTGCTACCCCCGGAAACGCCCCCCTCGACGGCCTCAATGACGTTTCCATCCAGGAGTTCGACGTCTGGGAACGCATTCGTCTGGGATATTCCATACCGGATCTGGAAGGCAACCCGCGTGTTGCGGCACAACGAAAATGGTACGCTTCCCGCCCGGATTACATTCAGCGCACGACAGAGCGTGCTTCTCGCTATCTTTTCTACATCGTGCAAGAACTCGAAGCGCGCGGCATGCCGACCGAACTGGCGCTCCTGCCCTTTATTGAATCAGCCTTCAATCCACACGCACGGTCACATGCCAAAGCCGTCGGCATGTGGCAATTCATGCCCGGGACAGGCAAAAAATTCAATCTGAACCAGAGTTCGCTCAAGGATGAACGACGCAATGTGCTGGCATCGACCGAGGCTGCCCTGAACTATCTGCAAAAGCTGTACAACATGTTCGGCGACTGGCAAATTGCCCTGGCAGCCTATAACTGCGGCGAAGGCTCTGTACAGAAAGCCATTCGCAGGACACGCGCAGCGCGCAAGCCCATCACGTTCAACAACCTGGCCAGACGCATGCCGCGCGAAACACGTGATTACGTGCCGAAACTGCAAGCGGTCAAAGACATCGTTTTCAACCCGGCAAAATACGGCATCACCTTGCCAAAGGTAGAAAATCAACCTTTCTTCGTGACCATCAACAAAACGCACGACATGGATGTGCAGGTGGCGGCTCGCCTGGCGGAACTTCCCATTGACGATTTCCGAGCTTTAAATCCGCAATTCGGATATCACGTCATCACGGGTGGCAGCAAAACTATCCTTTTGCTCCCCAAACAAAATGCCGACACGTTCAAAACCAATCTGGAAAAATGGAACGGCGCCAAAAAACCGCTCTCCTCATGGACTGCCTATACCGTGACCAAACCACGCGAAAAAGTGGAGGAAGTCGCCGCGCAATTCAACACCACGCCAGAAAATCTGCGGGAAATCAACCATATCCCCACAAAGATGTTGCTCAAGCAAGGTTCCACCCTGCTGGTACCTAAATCTGAAAAAACGCCTCAGCAGGCACAAGATCAAGACATTGCCCCGGAACTGGCAGAAAAAGCCACTATCGCCACCATCTATGATGGCCCCCCCAGCAAACGCATCAAGGTCAAAGTCAGAAAGCGTGACACACTGATCTCGATCGCAAGACGTTATCGGGGGGTCACCCCAGAACAAATCAAATCCTGGAATAGATTGGAAAGCAACAAGCTCGTTGTCGGTTCCCGCCTGGAAATCTACGTTCCCTATAGAATAGCGAAACACAAGAAGCAACAGGCAAAAAACAGAAAGAAAACCACGCCACTGAAAAAAACAGCGGCCAAGGCCACCCAAAAGGAATCCGGTTAATTAAACGCATTTCGTAAACAGGCACAAATAGTTGCTCCGTCCGAAAGGACACCATACAATTCCGACTGAAAATAACCCATATCCCGTATTCGGAGTAAAAAATGGCATTTCTGCAAGGCAAGAAAATCCTTATTACAGGATTGTTATCTAACCGATCCATCGCCTACGGCATCGCACAAGCCTGCCATCGAGAAGGCGCTGAACTCGCGTTCACCTATGTCGGCGAACGCTTCAAGGGGCGCATCACTGAATTCGCCAAGGAGTTTGGCAGCAAGCTCATTTATGACTGTGACGTCACCAGTGACGAGCAAATCAACGCGCTATTCACGGATTTAGGCAAAGAGTGGGATCGACTGGATGGCTTGGTGCATGCCATCGCTTTTGCCCCACGCGAAGCCATTGCTGGTGATTTCTTCGATGGTCTTTCCCGTGAAGCCTTCAAGATTGCCCATGACGTCTCTGCCTACAGCTTCCCGGCCATGATCAAGGCCGCCATGCCACTACTCAAGGCAGGGTCGTCCTGCCTGACGCTAACTTACCTCGGCGCCATCCGCGCCATCCCGTACTACAACACGATGGGACTGGCCAAAGCAGCACTGGAAGCCAGCGTACGCTATTCCGCCGATTCGCTCGGCAAAAGAGGCATTCGCGTCAATGGTGTCTCGGCGGGTCCAATCAAGACCCTGGCCGCCAGCGGTATCAAGGATTTCGGCATCCTGCTGAATTTCGTTGCCGAACATGCACCTTTGCGCCGTAACATCACGATTGAAGAAGTGGGCAACACCGCAGCGTTCCTGCTATCCGATCTGGCCTCCGGTATTACTGGTGACATTGTCTATGTGGACGGTGGCTTCTCGCATGTGATGGGATTGAACCCGGATCAGGAATTTGTCATCAAACGCGGCGGCGGCGATTGATTCGCGACTGATTCCGAAATATCCGCTATAATGGGCGGCTGTGCGCGATGAACCATCGCGCACAGTTGTAGTTTTGTAACTAGAGCAGCATCGCAAGCTTTCGGGCATTCCATGAATGCCGCAGAATAAATAAAGCCTCCCGCCCCCTGTGCCCTTCCTTTTTGGCACTATCACGGCGCAAAGCTTTTGTGCCGAAGTTTCCTTGTTCCGCAAGTCATTTCGTCCGCTTGTTGTTGCATTTTCCGTTCGTGCGCACGCGCATGAACACTGACGTTTGAACTGAAAGATCTAATGAACTTTGAAACACTCGGCCTGCATCAGGCCATCCTGAAAGCCGTTTCTGATAGCGGCTACACTGAACCAACGCCCGTCCAGCTGCAGGCCATTCCGGCCGCGCTTGGCGGTTCCGATCTCATGGTTTCTTCGCAAACTGGCTCCGGTAAAACCGCCGCCTTCATGTTGCCTGCACTCCACCGCTTTGCCTCCGAAACCCAGGTCTCGAACGGCAAAACGCCCAATCAGGAAAAACAAGCCGCCCGCGCCAAAGGCGAGCGCGCGCGCTTCAAGCCCGCGCAACCGAAAATGCTGGTGCTGACACCGACGCGCGAATTGGCGCTGCAAGTCACCAATGCGACCGAGGTCTATGGCAAGCACATGCGCCGCGTGAAAGTGGCCGCCATCCTCGGTGGCATGCCTTACCCAAAACAATTACAACTGCTCAGCGGCAATCCGGAAATTCTGGTTGCAACGCCCGGTCGTCTGATCGACCATATGGACTCCGGCAAAATCGATTTCTCGCAACTGCAAATGCTGGTGCTGGATGAAGCGGATCGCATGCTCGACATGGGGTTCATCGACGATATCGAAAAAATTGTCGCCGCCACGCCAGAAGCGCGTCAGACCATGCTGTTTTCCGCGACACTGGACGGCGTCGTCGGCAACATGGCCAAGCGCATCACGCGCGACCCCGTTGTCGTTCGCATCGCGACGGCCTCCACGAAACACGAAAACATCTCGCAATGCGTACATTTCGTGGATGACCTCTCACACAAAAACAAATTGCTCGATCATTTGTTACGCGATTCTTCCATCGATCAGGCAATGGTGTTCACCGCGACCAAACGTGATGCGGACATGATTGCAGATCGCCTGAACATCGCCGGGTTTTCCGCTGCTGCATTGCATGGTGACATGCATCAGGGTGCGCGCAATCGCACGCTGAACAGCCTGCGTCGCGGCCATGTAAAAATTCTCGTCGCCACCGACGTCGCCGCGCGTGGTCTCGACGTACCAACCATCACGCACGTGGTGAACTACGACTTGCCGAAATTCGCCGAAGACTATGTGCATCGCATCGGTCGCACCGGCCGCGCTGGACGCAATGGTCTCGCCATTTCGCTGGTGAATCACGCAGAAGGCCAAAACGTCAAGCGCATTGAACGTTTCACCAAGCAGTTAATACCGGTGAACGTCATTGAAGGGCTGGAACCGAAAAAATCGCCCGCATCACGCGGCGCACGCAAATCAGATGATTGGAAACCTGGCGACAAACGTCGCTCGAATGCCCAAAAGCCCAGCCAGCGCACATTTGCGAACCCCGGTCCGCAAGCCAAGAAAAGCGGCTTCAAACATGGCCGCAGCACGGAAAGTGCGCGTCGCGCATTTGCCAGCAACTGAATGAGATGATGCAATAAAAAAACCGCCGATGCATCGGCGGGTTTTTTTT
>QZKY01000013.1 GCA_003605115.1 Oxalobacter sp. | reverse complement strand
CTATACGATTGCGATTGTGACGCATAACATGCAGCAAGCAGCGCGTTGCTCGGATTGCACGGCGTATCTCTACCTGGGCGAACTGGTCGAATTCGGCAAGACAGACCAGATCTTCCTCAGACCAGCAAAAAAAGAAACACAGGACTACATCACGGGACGTTTTGGATAGCCGCGCCACGATCAACAAGGAAATCATTATCATGAATAAGGAACATTTGTCCAAGCACTACGATCATTTGCTGGAAACTATCCGCTCACATGTGCTTCAAATGGGTGGCATGGTCGAAGCGCAATTTCAAAATGCAATGAAGGCGCTGGATGAAAGGGACGAAGCGTTGGCTGAAAAAGTTCTGGCTTCTGACGTTGAGATCAATCAGCTTGAGATCAGGCTGGACAAGGCATGCACAGAATTGATCGTGAAGCGCCAGCCTGCGGCAAATGATTTGCGCACAGTGATGGCGACGACGAAGATCATTACCGATCTGGAGCGCATCGGCGATGAAGCAATAAAAATTGCGCGCTCAGCAAAAAATATTCAAAACCGAAATATGGCCATTCTCAACGGTTACCAGACCATACGCGTTCTTGCAGAAACGGCGTCTGGCATGTTGCGCGATGCCCTGGATGCATTTGCGCGCATGGACAAAGATCTGGCCATCAATCTGATTGGGCGGGACGACATCATTGACCATGATTTTCACGCCATGATGCGAAATTTGATTACCTACATGATGGAAGAACCAAAAACCATTTCGGCGTCGCTTGACCTGCTGTGGATTGCCAAAGCAATTGAACGGATAGGCGATCACTCAACCAATTTGGGTGAGCAAGTGATATACATTGTTGAAGGAAAAGATATCAGACATTCAGATTATGTCGCAAACATACTTGAACAGGAAAAATAATCTCCGACCGGCGGGGTTGACGGCTTCGGAGAAAAACACCATTTTGGTTGTCGAGGACGAACCGGCCATTATGGAGTTGATTTCATTTACGGTGAAGGCAGCCGGATGGCATGTTGAGCCGGCTGTTAATGCCGCACAAGCCTGGGAAGCGCTTAAATCCAGATCGCCAAACCTCATACTTTTAGACTGGATGTTGCCAGATCAAAGCGGTCTGCAGTTGCTTGCACGCATCCGATCGGATTTCAATTTTCGTAAATTGCCTATCATCATGCTTACGGCAAAAAGTATGGAAGAAGACAAAGTGATGGGTTTAGAAAAAGGTGCAGATGACTACGTCACCAAGCCTTTTTCGCCGAAAGAACTCACAGCCAGGATCGGTGCATTGCTAAAAAGAAGCAATCCTGAAGCATGGGTGGATAAATTAAAAGTGGGTTCTGTAATGATGGATGTGGAAAACTTTTCGGTTTACGTGGACGAAAAGAAAATTGAAATAGGTCTTGCAGAGTTCAGATTGCTGCGCTTCCTCATGTCCAATGCCGAAAAAGTTTTTGATCGCGCACAGTTGCTCGACAGGGTGTGGGGAATGCAATCCGATATTGAAGAGCGAACAGTAGATGTATACATCCTTCGACTGAGAAAAGCCTTGAAGGGTGCAGAGAGTATTATAAAAACAATCAGGGGCGTAGGGTATATGCTCTCGGTCAAATAAAAGATGGTGCTTGAGAGCTTAAGTCAGGTGGCGAGAATGGATTCGCGCGCTGCCGTCGCGATTTGCCGACGGGTTTCTCCTGATAATCCAAGTGGTTGCATCGTGACCAGCTTTGCGGTCAAATGTCTTTTGGCAAGAATCGCCATCATGGATTGGTAAAAAGTAATGTTTCCGTCGTAACGGGGCGCCAGGCTTTTTTGACCATCGGGTTCCCAGTATGAGACGGCAAGCGGTACGACAGGTTTGCCGGCATCGAGCGCAGGTTGTATCAGCGCAGAATGAAATTCAAGCACCGAGTGGCCATCTGACGTTGTTCCTTCTGGGAAGACCGTCACGAATTTACCTTGCTGCAAAAGATCGGCAATTTTCAGGTTGGTGTGCAGTGCCTGCTTTGGACTTTTTCGCTTCATGAAAACCGTTTCGTTTTTTTCTGCAAGCCATCCGATCAATGGCCATCTCTGGATTTCATCTTTCGCAATGAAGGCCGAGGGCAGGACTGAATTGATGACAAACACATCAACCCAGGAGATATGATTTGAGACGATCAATGAACCTGGCGGCAGATGGACTAATCGGGCATCAATTTTGAGCCCCATAGCGCGAATCAGTGCAAAAGACCACTTTTTCCGCAACATTATGCGACGCTTGTCGCTGCATATAGGGAAAAAGCAAAGTGTGGTGATGGTGCCGCTGGCCAGCAGTGAAATAACCGAAAAAAATCGCGCCGCACGTATGACAATATTGGCTTCGTTCACTCAGACGATCCCAGGTAATGATTGGCGTAACGGTTTGAGACTTTATTCATCGGCATCAGAATATGGAGATCTGCTGTATGAAAATCAGGATCCCATGCAGGATCGCCGCAAATCCAGGCGCCAGCGCGCAAATATCCCTTAATCAGCGGCGGGACTTCAGCTTTCAGGTTCTGCTCCAGCGAATCAATCGGCAGCGGACAGCGTGGCGTGACGCGATACTCGATGGGACACATGTATTGTTGCGAAAGTTGCTTGTACAAACTCGCGGCTATGTGCCCACCGTCGGCCATGCTGATGGAGGCGCACCCCATCAAGTAGTTGTAACGGTTATTTGTCATGTATTGTGCGAGGCCAGACCAAAGCAGCATGATAGTGGCCCCGGTTCGGTAATCAGGGTGCACACAGGAACGACCAATTTCGACAAGACTGGGGCGTAAGTGATGAAGGCCAGAAATATCAAATTCACTCTCTGAGTAATATCCCACCATCCCTGCCTTTTCCGGTGAAAGAATACGATATGTTCCGACAACTTCGTGTGTTGCTGTGTCGCGCACGATGAGGTGTTCACAGTAAGGATCAAACATATCGTGATCCACGCCAGGTGTGCGGCTCGGTAAATTGGCACCCATTTCTTCAGCGAAAATGCGATAGCGCAGCTTTTGCGCTTCCAGCACATCCTTTTCTCTGGTCGCCAGGGAAACCGTCAAGCCTTTTGTCTTCCTTGGGCGCGCAACAGCGTTTTCCAATTGAGTGAGTTCCATATGCCCTCCTTGAAATAAATTGAGAACAGTCTGTCGCAATTCCGTTACAAGGGTGTGACAAAGAAAAGGTGTTGCAGAAATGCATGGCGGGCATTCACCGGAATGTTGCAAAAAATAATCTGCAATGAAGGGGTGGTCGGCCAGCTTGTCATATGGCGGTCACATACGGTCGCTAAGATGCGAAAGTACTTCCTTAAGTTAACAATGTGTAGTTAGCGGTTCGAATCATTGTCGGCATACCGGAGCTGGCGGTATTAAAAAATACCAGCACCAATTCAAACGTCAGCAAAAAAGCTGGCGGGTAGTTTATAAGCGGCGGGTCAGGATCCAGCCAAAGCGCGCAGTTCGTCACGAAAGACGAATCTGCGAGGAGCCTCAGTACGGAGAAGGCGTGGGTGAAAATTTTGAAGGAGTATGCTTGACACATTATTTATGGCTTTAGAAGAAAACAGCACAGACATTTTTCTCGACCGCGAATTGTCCATGCTCGCTTTTAACTGGCGCGTGTTGTTGCAAGCCGAAAACAGCGAGATGCCGATTCTTGAGCGGCTTCGTTTTTTGTGTATTGTCAGCAACAATCTTGACGAGTTTTTTGAAGTCCGCGTGGCAGGGTTAATGGCGCAAAGCATCGATGACCCCAATTACGATCAGTCTGCGCTATTCAACTCGTTACAGAAAATAAATGCTGAGTGTCACCGGATTGTCGATTATCAGTACAAGCTCCTCAACACCCAGGTGTTGCCTCGCATGGCTGAAGAGGGGATTCATCTCGTCCGGCAAAAGGATAGAAGTGAAGCACAGCGAGAGTGGGTGAAATGGTTTTTTGAAAATGAAATCAAACCTATTTTGACGCCGATTGTGCTGGATCCTGCGCACCCCTTTCCCCAAGTCCCCAACAAGATTCTGAACTTCATCGTTTACCTTGGCGGGAAAGATGCTTTTGGTCGTGGCAGTGCCATCGCGATTTTGAGGGTGCCGCGCGTCATCCCCAGAGTAATTCGTTTGCCGGATCATTTAAGCGACGGCGGGGTTTCCTTTTGCCTCTTGACCTCTATCATACAAGCCCACATTGCCGACCTTTTCCCGCAAAGAGAAGTTGTCGCGTGTTCGCAATTTCGCATTACCCGTGACAGCGACTTGTGGGTTGATGAAGAAGAGGTAAAAAATCTTCGCCAAGCCCTGCGAGGCGAACTACAGAACAGGCAATATGGCACATCGGTGCGGCTGGAGGTTGCCAGAAGCTGCCCGGATCAACTCATACAATTTTTGCTGAATCAATTCGAATTAAACGCAAGTCATTTGTATCGCGTGGATGGCCCCGTGAACATGGTGAGGCTGGGTGAAATACTGAATCACGTCAAGTCGTCAAAATTGTATTTCCCTGCGCTCACGCCCAAACCTGTCAATGCGCTGGTGCATCAAGATATATTTGCTGCGCTGAAATCTCGGGACGTGTTACTGCATCATCCATTTGAGTCATTTCAATCCGTCATAGACTTTATACACAGTGCGGCGCATGACCCACATGTGGTGGTTATCAAGCAAACCATCTATCGGGTGGGCGATGATTCGGAGCTGATGGAGTCACTGATCACGGCTGCCAAGATGGGAAAAGAAGTGACAGTTATTGTTGAGCTTAAGGCGCGCTTCGATGAAGAGCAAAACATCAATTGGGCAGAACGTCTTGAAGAAGCCGGGGCACAAGTAATATATGGTGTGATGGGATTAAAAATTCACGCCAAGCTCGCCTTGGTTATCCGACGCGAAAACCATGGCTTAAATTTCTATGCGCACTTGGGAACCGGCAATTATCACCCCAATACGGCCAGGCTCTATACAGATTTTGGATTGCTCACCTCCAACCAGGAGTTGGCGTCAGAAGTGAATGACATATTTATACACATCACCAGTTTGACCAAGCCCAAAAAACTGAAACATCTTTGGCTGGGGCCGTTCTCATTGCATGGCGAAATCGTGAAAGCCATCAGAAATGAAGCCCGTATCGCGCAATCCGGCGGACAAGGGCGCATCATTGCCAAAATGAATGCCCTGGTGGAAGAATCAATCATACGAGAATTGTATGCGGCCTCTGGGCAAGGCGTGAAAATTGATTTAATCATACGCGGGGCATGCACTTTGAAACCGGGTGTGCCGGGCTTGTCTGAAAATATACGTGTACGTTCAATCATCGGGCGCTTCCTGGAGCATAGCCGGATTTATTATTTTCGGAATGATCTCAAGCACGACGTATACCTTTCAAGCGGCGACTGGATGGGTCGGAATTTGTTCCGTCGCATCGAGGTGGCCTTCCCCATCCTGGATCGCGTGTTAAAAAGGCGTGTTATTGCGGAGGGGCTTCGCGCCTACTTGAAAGACAACGCCAATGCCTGGGAGCTTGAGGCTGACGGACATTACCAACCCGCTAAGCCACGACGCAAGCAGCAAGTCTTCGGCGCACAGCAATATCTGTTGCAGTCATTCATTGCATGAATTTGAGGAGGGAGTAAGCGTGGAGATTATCTTGTGGCGTCATGCTGAAGCCAAGTCAGGTGAGACAGACGACAAGCGCGCATTAAGTGTGAAGGGGCGAAAGCAGGCGGCAAAAATGGCTGAGTGGCTGGACGCCAATTTGCCGCAGAGATGCAAAGTGCTGGTCAGCCCATCCCTCAGAACCGTACAGACAGCGGAAGCCTTGGGGAGAAAATTTCGGGTGCTGCCCGATTTGGGACCTGATGCTGATCCCTTTACCGTTCTCTCTGCCGCCAATTGGCCCGAAGCCAAAGGACCTGTCGTGATTGTCGGGCATCAGCCCGCACTGGGGCAAATTGCCGCGTTACTGATGTCTGGCACACAGCAGGACTGGAGAATCCGTCGAGGCGATGTTTGGTGGCTTGCAGAAAAGGAGCGCAAGAAATCAGGCGAGCGAGGAATTTTCTTGCGTGTCGTGATGTCGCCGGAAATGATTGGCTCCAGTTTTAGGTAGCAGCACCTTATGCACGTCGCCACAGGAATAATCAGGATATTTTTTCCTTGATTAAAAAGTCGATGCCAATCTCACGCCAAAAAAGCTGTTCGCGCTCGATCCAATAAGGCAAGGTAGGGTGCGCTGCTATCATGCTGGGTAATAATTCCAATTCAATGCGACTTTTAAGCCTTACTCTGAGCAAATTAAAGTCTGCGTCAACGCGTGCCTGCGTAAACATCACGGCGAGGCGAATGGCCAGAATGGCTTTCATGAAATCAAAGTTATCGACGACACCGGCAACTTTACGGAGGTTCCCCTTTTGGCCGACGATCAGTTTTGCCATGAGGCGCTGCTCGCGTGAGGTGAATCCGGGGAGGTCACCATTTTCAATCATGTACGCGCCATGTTTGTGGTAATTGGTTGGCGAAATAGCCAGCCCCACCTCATGCAATAAAGCGCTCCACCGCAGCAGCTTGACATGTGCATCAGTCGCCGGCTTGAGTTGCGCATAAAGTGCGGACGTATATTCAGCGACTCTGTTGGCGCGTGTTTCGTCACACGAAAATCGCGCCAAAATTTTCTTGACCGATTGTTCTCGCCGATCCCGTTCATTTGCGCGCAAATGCAAATCCCACATGACGCCCAATCGCAATCCGCCTTCGACAGGGACAATGGCGTCAATGCCAAGTTCTTCCATGAGCCCGATCATGATGGCCAGCCCGCCGACTATCGAATCCGTACGACCAGGCTGCAACTTGTTCAGCTTGATACTGTCGACGTTGCCATATTCGATCAGTATGGCCATCAATTTTCGTAGCGTTTTTACCGTGAGCGTCTCGCTGCCGATATTGTTTTTGCTGACAATGTCGCCGATAGCGCGCATGGTTCCGGACGAGCCATAGACATTTGTCCAGGCAGTTTGCGTTGAAGAGGACAAAAAATTTTCGAAGCGGCTGCGCGCATAAAGGATCGCAGCGTCAAATGATTTTTTATCAAGTTCGCCAACAGGAAAAAACGTTTTTCTCAGGTCGACCGTTCCGATGCCGATGGATTCGGCGCGCGCAATATCCTGGCCTTTGCCAATAATCAGTTCCGTCGAACCTCCGCCGATATCAACGATCAAGCGATTCTCACCTGGTATGGAAAGCTGGTTGGCTATGCCAACGTAAATGAGTCGCGCTTCTTCTTCACCAGAGATCACTTCAATCGGGAGACCGATCGTTTTTTCAGCGCTTGATATGAATTCGGCGCTGTTGTTTGCGACGCGTAAAGTATTGGTTCCAACAATGCGCACTTCGTCAGGCAAATGCTCGGATAAAACGTCACGAAGATGCGTCAGCGCATTCAGTCCATACTGCATGGACGCGCTGCTGAGGTTGCCGCTCTGTTCCATGCCAAAGGCGAGACGGTTCGGGACGCGCGCAGTGCGAAGGACTTGAATGGATTTCCCGTCATGGTAGCCCACATGCAGACGGAAACTATTGGAACCTAAATCAACAGCGGCAAGCAGATGCGGTTTCCCCGGCGTGACGTTCCGCTCTCTGATTTTTGTATCGCTCAGTTGCAAATTACTCATGCTTACTTTTGCACTTGCTCGACGACTTCCTCAGAGGGCATTCTTTGGGTAAAGAAATCGAACTGATCATGATTGTTGCGCATGGCACGTTTCGTTTTTCTGCAAAACAAAAAAGCCAGCTTGTTTGCCATCACTGCGTCGGCGGTAAGTGATGGAAGTTCCGATTGAAATAATGAAATGTATTCTTGGTTCATACAGTACCTTTAGCGTAGGGCTGCGCGTGCGGGCAGCCTGTTTGTCATGCCATGCGCATCGATCTGAGGATGTGGTGAAGCAGGGTTTTATGCGCCGGGCAGGATGCCGGCAATAAAAACAAGTGCAGAAATAGTTCCGACAATTGCCAAAGCCGCTTGGTATGACACGTGTGATATCGTTTTGTTACGCATGGTTTGCTCCTCTCCCGTCGTGGGTCGCGTCACTGGACGCGCTACTGAATATTGCGTGTATGAGAATGTTGGCAGGCAAATATTTCAGGCGTATGACAGAAAACGAGGCCTGCATGGACAAAATGAAAATTGCTTTTTGGGGGCAGTTCGAGACGCAAGCGGTGCGAGGTCAAAACAGGGGTGTTATGGTTTTCGCCGTTCTATGAAAAGGCTGTTGCCGGGGATTTTTTTGGCCTGCTTTTTGGCATCGCTTGCAGCGTCGGCTACATGATGTGTTGTCCAATAACGTTCTGGATCAACCTTGACACCGCCAATCGACAGACTCGCCAAAGGATGAAATAACTTTGTGCCGCGCCGATCTTCGCTTTCATATCCGCCGCGCTGAACGTCACCAGAAGTGTAACACTCCACAATGGCACTGGAGAAGGCAGACATGATTTCATTACATCGGTTTTCCCAATCTTCGCTTTGAAACACAATGATGAAATCGTCACCCCCGATATGACCGACCATGTCAATTTCTGGATCGGAGCAGGATGCTAAAATTTGCCCCGTCAATTGAAGGATTTCATCGCCTTTGCGATAACCGTAAACATCGTTAAACGGTTTGAAGTGATCAATGTCGAAATAGCACAAGCAAAACCGAAGCTTGTTTACGAGCAGGCGATCCACGTGTTCGTTGATGGGTACGCTCCCCGGGAGTAAGGTGAGCGGGTTGGCATATTTTGCCGCCTTGATTTGCATTTGCGTGATCTCGCGCATCAAGTCATGACCTGTTCCAGTGCCGACGTATCGGCCATTATCGACAACAATGAAACCGTTGGACAGGTGGCGGCTATCACCGTCCGCGATGATTTGGCTCAACTCCTGCATGGTGATGTTCTTGTCGACGATCAGCGCGGCATCATCCATGAGCGTCGTACAAGGTTTGGCACCATACAGCTCTCGCTGATAAAGGCGAGCAAATCGGTCAATAATGCCGGTGCGGGTGATCAACCCAAGCGGCGCGCCATTCTCGACAACAGGAATGGCGGATATTTCTGGATTTTTGACGAAAATATCGAGAACCTGGTTGTTGCTCATATTGGGAGAGGCGGGCATGACCTCTCTAAGTAGCCTGACTAAGGTCTGTGGCGGTGATGTGATCCCTTTTTCATGAGGATAAATGGCAACACGATCACTTCCCAGGGTTTTAGCGACTTCAGCAGGAATCATCACTGGGGGCTCAGGGCTTGGCCGCGCAATATAGTATCCCTGCCCCATACTGATCCCCAACTCTCGCACCAGCAATAATTCGCTGTGGGTTTCAATACCTTCTGCTATCACGCAAGATCCTGTGTTCTCTGCGATTTCCTGGATAGAGCGGACAAACTGCAGTTTAATCGGGTCTTGGTTGATGGCTTGAATGAAGTGACGGTCGATTTTTACGTAATCCGGACGCAATTCAGACCATAAGCGCAAACTTGCAAACCCCTCTCCCAAATCATCAATGGCAATCTGAAATCCCATATCGCGATAATGCCGCACGGCTTCACGCATGAGATCGTAATCGAACGTAGGTTGATTTTCCGTCAGCTCAATGATGACTCTGTTGGGATTGACACCGTGCTTTTTCAAGTAGCTTAATGTTTCGCCGTATCTTGCGCCGGCTTGATAAAGGCAATCTGGGCTAATGTTCAGGAACAGTTTTCCTGGCAACGAAAGTTCAGCAAAACGTTCGATTACAACACTGCGACACAAGTGTTCTATCTCGACAACAAGGCCGAACATGCGTGCTGCCTTGAACAAGGCTAGCGGCGAATGTAAGGGGCTGTCGGAGGGGCCACGAATCAAGCCTTCGTAGCCAATAATTTCTCCGCTTTGCATTTGTACGATGGGTTGGAATAGTGCGTTTAATTCTCGCTTATGAATGATCTTCTTCAATCGGCTGAATATCATTTCACCTCCGGTGGCAATAAATAGTTCACTTTCACGGCTCAGACAATGGTGGCGATGCATTTGCTCGAGAATGTGAAGGGTGGACTGAGGCCAACCTGATGAAGGTTCCTTTTTTGAAATGAGAGCGGATTCTTCAACGCTTGCGTGTTCCGCATTTGCATCGTGATGGAAATTGTCGTTTTCAGGAATAACGACGTGCAATGCTTCAGCGAGTTTCATACATAACACCTTGTCTTCAAAGATTTAAAGCAGTAATCGTTTACAAATTTTGAAGGGGGTTTGTGACGGTTTAATGACGTGCGCTGAATCCTGAAAAAAAGTGTTTTCAAAAATGGAGGCCGGGCGCTTTTTAAAAATCGATTGTGTGTCATTGAGAGGTCATTTTTGCTGCTTAGTATCCACCGTGCGATCTGTCCAATGTGGACAGCACGCCAAGTAATATCCAGAAGATAACGGGTGGATATGATGGAAGAAAATCTTGCACATAATGTATCTGTTTATGCAAACACTTCACAAAAGGTACTTCGACGATCCATTGATTTAGCTTTTCAGGGAGCGACCAAATTGCAGGCGTACAGCCTTCACCTGTCTCCCTCCGAGTTGACGATCATGAGCCCCAGGCAGCTCAAAAAAGGCGTGGTCTGCGAAATCAAGTTTGACGTTGTGCTAGGCGGGGAAGTCAAAAAAATAGAGGCGGTGTCGCAAACCGGCGATTGTGTTTGCGTTGGTACCGAGGGATTTCGCACCAAGCTGAGATTCCTTAAAGTCGATACCCCAAGTCGTCAAGCGCTCAATGCTTGGATGAGTTATCCCGCGTAAGTCATATTTGTTTTTTCCTAGGCTTGCGCTAATGGGAAGTGCCATTACATTTGCGTGCATCACAATTTTATGGGAGTTTTGCGCGCAATGGTGGCGTAGAGATATCGTCAATGTGTCTAAACGCCGTCCTGGCTTGCTCAATGATGAGCGCACTTACTCCAAAGGTTTCAAAGTGCACTTTCCATTCGCGAACCTCCTTCCAGACTTGCGCGATGAGGGTCGCAGCGTCTTTTTCGCTCAAGCTAAACTTTTCTTTTGCTGCCATGGCGTTGTCCAGATTCGCCAGTCGCCCATAGGGACCGACACCTAAAAACAAGAATCGTTCGTAAGCCGTTGAAGGTCTGGGCATGACGTCATACAAAGGGCTCAAGCGCCAACCTTTCAGCGAGGGATCCCAGACGAATCCATGATTGCGGAGATGGTCATCATCGTTACTCACAAAAATGTTGTAGACCATCCGCATGAAAAGTTCTTTGTTATTTTCACGGATAAGGTTCGGGTGACAGTATCGGCGAATGGCATGGGCGAGATCCCCATAGCTTTTTTCGCGCGCAGCCGTTTCATCACAGGCAAGCAGTGTTAATCCACTGACGAAGCCTAATCGCCTTTCTTGCATTCCTTGAACGGGTGGGGCATCAGAAAAGAGTTCACTTGATTCGGGGATGACGCCAGGATGTGCCCAGTAGCGGTCGAAGCGACGGATAAGCATCACCTGTCGGTGACCAACGGAACACACTTTGATATCAGGAACAATCATCCCGCAGCGTTTTGCCAATTGAAGCGTCGCAGCTTCTATTTGGGGGACATTCAGATGTTCATTCTTGCCAGGGAATTTTGCAAGCCACAGCACATCATGCTCATCTCTAACGACGGCTTTTGGGCGTGCGCCGCCAAGCGCCGTGCCACCATTAAAAATGGCTTCCAGGTGAACGGGGACAGGCAAGCCCTCCTCAATGCGCTCTGCCGCTTCAAGCAAATTCTGTAGACTTGAAAGTGGAACATGACCTTGCTTCTCGTGGCTTGTTAAGCTTGGACGCACATCCAGTGCGCCCACACGGTCGCTGCCAGCTTCAAGCAGATAGACGGACTCGGGCAAGCTATTGGCAGGCACTTTGAGTTTGGCTTCAATGACGCGCCTTCCCCAGGCATCCGGTGCGGCATCGCGGATGCCGCCAAAAAAGGGCAGTGCATTCTCCGGAAAAATTTTTCTACCTCGAAGGGTTTCTTTATCACGTAAGGGCAGATGAACGGGATCAATCTCAAGCGCATTGGTGCGTTCAATGTAGCGCTGACCATAAGCAAACTCAGAAGCCAGTAACGATGCATTTTCTTCGGTGAGCGTGAGCAAGCCTGCAGGAACGAAGGTTCCGTCAAGGTGAGCAAATACGGCAAGTTCATTTCTTATGGCCATAGGCTTTTCTTAGAAATCCAGTTTATTACGCTCTGCCTTGGTGAGATCACGCACGCGATGGCGCTTCTCGCTTGCAGCTAGCGCAATGAGAGAAGGGTCGTCCTCCTGGAGCAAGCTGAGCAGCGATTTGCCTGGAGCAATGGCATCCAGATATCTGAGTATCTGGGCAGTGGCCAGACCAGCATCCCCTTTTTCAATTCTGTACGCTGTATTGCGAGACAAACCTGCTCGTAGCGCCGCCTCAGCTTGCGTCATCTGGCGAGCGGTACGAAGGCGTGCCAGTTTGGCGCCAATGCTCGCCATTTCCGCAAGACGATCTGGGGGAAGGGTGTTGTTTTGGGCGATTTTCATGTCCTTTAAATCGAGCTTTATGTATGTTAATGATTGATTTTAAGTTCATTATAGCTTTTGTTTCGAGAAAAACAAATAGTTTTACGTACTTTAAATCGAGTTTTATGTGTGTTAATGATCGATTTCAGATGCGGGTGGGCTACTGTAGGGTATGGGGTGCGCAAAAGAAAAAACCCGCAAAATCAACGTGTTAGCTGATATTGCGGGTTTTCCTGATACTACTTGAAACGATTTCGTGGTGCTGATGAGAGGAATCGAACCTCCGACCTACTGATTACGAATCAGTTGCTCTACCAACTGAGCTACATCAGCGAAGTCCGGCATTTTATCAAATTCTGGCTCGTCTATGGGATTTCCACGGCACAATGGATAAAGCGGACGCCTCGAGAAAGTGCTCAGTAGGCGCGGCATTGCTAAAAAGCCCACTAGCCAGAAAAGTAAAGTTTAGCCGCCGGACATGATTTTGAACGTATCCACGAGAACGGCCAGCTTGTCCGCCTGTTCCCGCATCGATTGCGCTGCCGCAGCAGCTTCTTCCACCAGCGCTGCATTTTGCTGGGTGATTTGATCCATTTGCGATATGGCAGAGTTGACTTGCTCAATGCCCTCGCTTTGTTCGCGACTGGAAGTGGAAATGTCGTTCATGATGCTGGCGGCGCGCTTCACCGAGGCCACAATTTCCGTCATCGTGAGTCCCGCGTTGTCGACAATTTCGGCACCCGCATCGATACGGCTGACCGTATCGCGAATCAGGGATTGGATTTCACGTGCGGCCACTGTGCTGCGTTGCGCGAGATTGCGGACTTCGGTGGCGACGACGGCAAACCCGCGGCCTTGTTCGCCAGCGCGTGCGGCTTCTACTGCTGCGTTGAGGGCGAGAATGTTCGTCTGGAAAGCGATGCCATCGATCAATCCAATGATGTCGACAATTTTCCCGGAACTTTCCTTGATCGATCCCATCGTATTCACGACATGGCTGACCGCATCGCCGCCTTTCACGGCAATCGCTGAGGTGGACATCACAATACTTGTCGCTTCTTGCGCATTGTCTGAATTCTGTTTGACGGTTGCGGTCAATTGCTCCATTGCAGAAGCGGTTTGCTGGAGGCTGGAGGCTTGCGATTCCGTGCGCGCGGACAAATCAAGGTTGCCGGCGGCGATTTCGCTTGCCCCGGAATGCACATGCTCGGTCGCTTCGCGGATTTGCCCCACCAACAGTTTTACGTTGATTTGCAAAACGCGTAGCGCCTGCATGATTTTCGCTATTTCATCATTGCCGCGCGCCACAATGCGTCCCGAAAGATCGCCGGAACTCATTAGGCTGATATCGTCAAGCATGTTCCGCATCGGTTGGACAATGCTGCCCCGCAAACTGACCCAACCCAGCAATACCAGCAAGACGCCGAAGGTCGAGAGGCCAAGCAAGAGATTGCGCGTGTCGACAGTACTTTGCACGGATGGCATGGCGATCATGACGGCAAAGGCGGTGAACAACAGAAAAAACAAGCCAAAGCAGAGATTGATACGCGAGCTAAGAGAGAGGTTGCGCAATCCACTCAGGAAGCGTAGCGGCGAGCGGGAGATGGCGTGCCCCTCTTCAACCATCAGGGACGTGTTGCCAGCCTTGATGCTGCGATAGGCCGCGTCGGCTGCTTGCACCTGGGCACGCGAGGGTTTGCCGCGAACGGAAGTGTAGCCGACGATGTGACGGTTCTCAATCAGTGGCGCGGCATTTGCCTCGACCCAATAATGGTCGCCATTTTTACAACGGTTTTTGACAAGCCCGGTCCACGCCTTCCCCGCTTTGAGCGTACGCCACATGTCGGCAAAAGCGGCTTCTGGCATGTCAGGGTGACGCACAATGTTGTGCGGTTGTCCCAGCAATTCTTCAGCGGAAAAGCCACTGATGCGGACGAAATCATCGTTGACGTAAGTGATGTTGCCCTGCAAGTCGGTTTTCGAAACAATGGTTTCAGTTTCGTGCAGAACGTATTCCTGATTGGTGATTGGCTGATTATTTCTCATCTTGCTCTCCAGGCGCACAGGCCTTTCTGTGTGGAAACAGTGTAGCACTTGCAAATAATGTGCGCCGGAAGCGGTCTTGGCGGCGCCTAACAAGCCATACCCTAAGGGATTGTTGGTTTTTTGGAAGGGTCGAAAAGACAGGCTTTGTTATGGCATTTCTCAAGGAAGGCACGTCAACCCATGTCTGGGGATGCAGGCTATACTGTCGCAGCATTGCATTGGTCGCAGGATTGCAAGCAGAATGGGAAAGCCTGATGGCAATTGGTCAACTTTTCTGTTGCTTCCACCCCTCTTGTCTTAACCGAACAGGAACGTCATGAACAAGCTTCTCAAAAATGTTTTCAAAAAAACCTTATTTGCCCTGGTGCTGGCGAGCGTGGCGGTAGCTTGCGCGCAAACGCCGGAAGAAAGCGAAGTGAAAGCCTCGCTGGAAAAAAACATGGGCGATGGCACCAAGGTGGATGCCGTTTCCAAAACGTCTTATGCCGGACTCTATGAAGTGCAGTCGGGCGGTAACATTTTCTACACGGATGGCAAAGGCGACTATGTCATCATTGGGCAAGTCATCGACACCAAAACCCGCAAAAACCTGACGCGGGAGCGCCTGGAGTCGCTCAGCAAAATCACGTTTTCAGAATTGCCTTTCGACGCTGCGCTCAAGAAGGTCAAGGGCGATGGTTCGCGGGTCATTGCCGTGTTTTCCGATCCGAACTGCGGTTATTGCAAGCGCTTGGAAGAAAATCTGAAATCGCTCGACAACGTCACGATTTATACCTTCATGTACAACATCCTGTCGCCGGATTCCGCCAAGAAGTCCAGGGATATCTGGTGTGCCAAAAATCGCAACGCTGCCTGGGAAAACTGGATGCTGAAAGGCAAGGTGCCTGGTGCGGCTTCCGCGAAATGCACTGATCCGGGCAAGCAAGTGTTTGATTTGGGTAGAAAACTGAAGGTGGATGGGACGCCAACAATTTATTTCACGGATGGCACACGCGTTGCTGGTGCCATCGACGCGAAGATGTTCGAAGAAAAGTTCGCCAAGGGCAAGTGAGACGGTCGCCCTGAGATGTCGCGCAAGCCGTTGATCTGACGTTATAATTTCACCTTGAGCAAGACTTGCAACGGATAACCCGACCTGCTCGCTGGCTGGTCGGGTTTTTTGTATTTGGATAATTGAAATGACACTCCCCGCACTTTCTCCACTCGAAGCGCAATTGCGCGAAACGCTTAAGCATCGCATCATGATTCTGGATGGTGCGATGGGCACCATGATTCAGCGCTACAAGCTGACGGAAGCCGACTATCGCGGCAAGCGCTTCGCCGATTTTGCGCCGCCTGCCTCTGCCGGTGCGCGCGAGTTGTTCGTGAAAGGCAACAACGAATTGCTGAATCTCACGCAGCCGCAGATCATTCAAGAAATTCACGAACAATATCTGGCGGCGGGTGCCGACATCGTTGAAACGAATACTTTCGGTGCGACCAGTACGGCGCAAGACGATTACCACATGGCGCATCTCGTGCGCGAAATGAATCTCGAAGCGGCAAAGCTTGCGCGCGCAGCATGCGATAAATATTCGACGAAAGACAGGCCGCGTTATGCGGCAGGGGCGATCGGCCCCACGCCCAAGACGGCATCGATTTCACCGGACGTCAACGATCCGGGCGCGCGCAATGTTACGTTTGATGAACTGGTCGCGGCTTATCTGGAACAGACACGCGCGCTGGTTGAAGGCGGCGTGGACATTTTGATGGTCGAGACAATTTTCGATACGCTCAACGCCAAGGCGGCGCTCTTTGCGATTGATGCCTTCTTTGAAGAAACCGGCAAGCGCATGCCGATCATGATTTCTGGCACGGTGTCGGACGCGTCAGGCCGTATTTTATCGGGGCAAACGGTGACGGCATTCTGGCATTCCGTGCGTCACGCGCGTCCGCTGACCATCGGATTGAATTGCGCACTGGGAGCCGCGCTGATGCGCCCTTACGCAGAAGAGATCGCGCGCATTGCAGATACATTCGTGTGTCTGTATCCGAATGCCGGTTTGCCGAACCCGATGAGCGACACGGGTTTTGATGAAAGCCCAGCCGATACAGCAGCGCTGGTGAAAGAATTTGCGCAGAGCGGTTTGTTGAATATCGCGGGCGGCTGTTGCGGCACGACGCCGGATCACATTCGCGCGATAGCAGAATCGATCAAAGACATTGCACCGCGTACAGTGCCGACGGTTGCACCGGCGATGCGACTCTCCGGCCTGGAACCCTTCATCATCGACGACAGTTCCCTGTTCGTGAACGTGGGCGAGCGCACCAACGTGACCGGCTCGAAAGCCTTCGCGCGCATGATCATCGCCGAAGAGTATGACAAGGCACTGGCCGTCGCGCGCCAGCAGGTTGAAAATGGCGCGCAAGTCATCGACATCAACATGGATGAAGCGATGCTGGATTCCGTTGCGGCGATGACGCGCTTTTTGAATTTGATTGGCTCCGAGCCGGACATCGCTCGCGTGCCGATCATGCTCGATTCGTCGAAGTGGGAAGTGATCGAGGCGGGTCTAAAATGCCTGCAAGGCAAGGGCATCGTCAATTCGATTTCGATGAAGGAAGGCGAAGCCGTCTTCCTCGAGCATGCCAAGTTATGCCGTCGTTATGGCGCGGCGGTGATTGTGATGGCATTCGATGAAACCGGTCAGGCAGACAGTTTCCAGCGCAAGATCGACATTTGCAAACGCGCATACGATTTGCTGGTGAACCAGGTGGGCTTCCCACCGGAAGACATCATCTTCGATCCGAACATTTTTGCGATAGCCACCGGCATCGACGAACACAATAATTACGCGGTGGACTTCATCGAAGCCACGCGCTGGATCAAGCAAAACCTGCCCTTGGCGAAAATCAGCGGCGGCGTGTCCAACGTCAGCTTCAGCTTCCGTGGTAACGACCCCGCGCGCGAAGCGATCCACACCGTCTTCCTGTATCACGCGATTCAGGCAGGCATGACAATGGGTATTGTGAATGCGGGCATGGTCGGTGTGTACGATGAAATTCCGAAAGACTTGCGCGAGCGTGTCGAAGATGTGGTCTTGAATCGCAGAGAAGATGCGACCGAGCGCATGGTCGAAATCGCTGCCGAATTCAAGTCGGGAGCCAAGCAGGAAGCCGCAACGCTGGAGTGGCGGAAAGAACCGGTGCAAAAGCGGCTGACGCACGCCTTGGTGCATGGCATCACGCAATGGATCGATGAAGATACGGAAGCGGCGCGTCAAGAAATCATCAGCAATGGTGGGCGTCCCATTCACGTCATCGAGGGGCCGCTGATGGAAGGCATGAATGTGGTGGGCGATTTGTTTGGCCAGGGCAAAATGTTTTTGCCGCAAGTCGTCAAATCCGCGCGCGTGATGAAGCAGGCGGTCACGCACCTCGTGCCGCACATTGAAGAAGAAAAGAAGTTGCTCGGCGAGAGCAAGCCGAAAGGCAAAGTGGTTATTGCGACGGTCAAAGGCGACGTACATGACATCGGAAAAAACATTGTTGCCGTCGTCATGCAGTGCAACAACATCGAAGTTGTCAACATGGGTGTGATGGTGCCCGCGGCGGAAATTTTGGCAAAGGCGAAAGAAGAACAAGCCGATATTGTGTGCCTGTCTGGTTTGATCACACCCTCGCTGGAAGAAATGTCTTACGTGGCCAGTGAAATGCAGCGCGACCCGTATTTCCGCGAACGGAAAATCCCGTTGATGGTGGGCGGCGCAACCACGAGCCGTGCACATACTGCCGTGAAAATTGCGCCGCACTATGAAGGGCCCATTATTCAAACGGCGGATGCCTCACGTGCGGTGGCGGTGGCGCAGGCTTTGCTGACGCAGGGGCAGCGCGAGAAATTTGTGCAAGACACGGCAGCGGATTACGCGCACTTGCGCGATCTGCATGCGGGCAAGCGTCAGCCGGTGATGCTGCCCTTGCTCAAGGCTCGCGCAAATGCGGAAAAAATCGATTTTGTCGGAGCGAACGCACCGAAGAAACCGACCCTGATCGGGCAGCGTTTGCTGAAAAATGCCGATCTGGCGACGGTTGCGCAATACATTGATTGGGGGCCTTTCTTCCACACCTGGGATTTGGCCGGGCATTATCCCGCCATCCTGAGCGATCCGGTCGTCGGTGAGGAAGCGAAAGCGCTCTTTGCGGATGCGCAGGAGATGCTCGCAAAAATCATCGAAGGCAAATGGCTGACGGCACATGCGGCGGTAGCCTTGATGCCGGCGAACAGCGTCGATGACGACATTGAAATTTATACGGATGAAACCCGCAAGCAAGTCGCCTTTACCTGGTACGGTCTGCGTCAGCAAAATGAAAAGCCGGTGATTGATGGCGTGCCACATCCCAATCACTGTCTGGCCGATTACATTGCACCGAAGTCGTCCGGTATTGCGGATTACATCGGTTTGTTTGCAGTGACCACGGGCATCGGCATTGAGAAGCACTTGCAAGCATTCAAGCAATCCGACGATGACTACAGTGCAATCATGTTGCAGGCTTTGGCAGATCGGCTGGTCGAAGCGCTCACCGAATATCTGCACGAACTGGTGCGCAAGGATATTTGGGCGTATGCGCATGATGAGCACTTCAGCAAAGAAGACTTGCACAAAGAAAAATATCGCGGCATTCGTCCCGCGCCGGGGTATCCTGCCTGTCCGGAGCATAGCGTGAAGGCGGAGATGTTCAAGTTGCTGCAGTGCGAAAAAATTGGCATGCGGCTCACCGAGTCATATGCGATGTTGCCGGGCTCATCGGTGTGCGGATTTTATTTCGCGCACCCGCAAGCGAAATTTTTCGGCGTCGGCAAAATTGGCGCAGATCAGCTGAAGGACATGGCAGCGCGACGCGGCGTGCCGGAAGAAATGTTGAAACATTGGCTGGCGCCGAATTTGTAAAAAATGGGGTCAGCAGTTTATTTTTTCGCAGAAAAAAATTACTCTGACCCTATTTTTTCAAGAGCAGAAAAAATATCAGGTCAACGACTTCACCGGAAAAGTCGGGGTTAGCGTCAAAGATAATTGGGGTCAGAGTAATTTACGCTGCGCGTAAAAAAACTCTGACCCCAATTATCCGCCCCGGTTTTCCTGCGTTCCGCAACAGGAGAGGCGACGATGAAAACCAAATCCAAACCAAAATCCAAAAAACAAGACAGCCGCATCGACTACACCATCATCCCGAAAGATCTCGGTGCGCATCTCTTCACCGTTACCGTCAGCGTCACCGCGCCCGACGCTGACGGCCAAATTTTTGCCTTGCCTGCCTGGATTCCCGGCAGTTACATGATCCGCGAATTTGCACGCAACATTGTCGAAATTCGTGCAGCGTCCGCCGGACAAGCGGTGCCCCTCACCAAGCTGGACAAGGACACCTGGCAAGCTGCACCGTGCAAAGGTCGTCTAACGCTGACTTACGATGTCTATGCCTGGGATTTGTCCGTGCGCACGGCGCACCTCGATCAAACGCATGGCTTTTTCAACGGCACCAGCGTTTTCTTGCGCGTGCTCGGTCGTGAAGCGGAACCGCATGTGGTGGATATTCGCTGTGCGTCTGATCCGGTCTGTGCTGACTGGCGCGTCGCGACATCTTTGCGCACGCTCAAGGCGCCACGACACGGCTTCGGCACTTATGTCGCAGAGAATTACGATGAACTTGTCGATCATCCTGTCGAGATGGGCACCTTCGCGCTCGGACGTTTTACGGCGCATGGCGTGCAACACGAAGTGGCCGTGACGGGTCGCGTGCCCAAACTGGACATGGCGCGCCTGTGCGCCGACCTGAAAAAAATCTGCGAAGCGCAGATCGCGCTCTTCGAACCCAAAACCCTGCAAGCGCCGATGCAGCGCTATGTCTTTCTGGTGATGGCAGTGGGTGAAGGATACGGTGGACTGGAGCATCGCGCTTCCACAGCGCTGCTGTGCAGTCGCAACGATTTGCCGGTGCGAGGCAAGCCGGAGGTGAATGATGGTTACCGCGGCTTTCTCGGCCTGTGCAGTCACGAATATTTCCACACCTGGCACGTCAAGCGCATCAAGCCTGCCGTGTTCGTACCTTACGATTTGCAAAAAGAAAATTACACTCCGCTGCTATGGTTGTTCGAAGGCTTCACCAGTTATTACGACGATTTGATGCTAGTGCGCAGTGGCGTGATCGATGTGCCCGCCTACTTCAAGCGGATTGAACGCATCGCCACGAACGTGTTGCGCAATAGCGGTCGTCTGAAACAGAGCGTGGCCGATGCCAGCTTTGATGCCTGGATCAAGTATTACCGCCAGGATGAAAACGCGCCGAATGCACAAGTGAATTACTACACCAAGGGCGCACTGGTGGCGTTGGCGGTGGACTTGACGATACGCGAGCAAACCGGCGGCAAAAAATCGCTGGACGATGTGATGCGCGCCCTATGGCAGCATTACGGCAAGGATTTTTATGAAAACCCGACAACGCAGCGCGGCATCACAGAGGAAGCAGTTGAAGCGGTGATCGACGAAGTTAGCGGGATCAAATGGAAGCGATTCTTTGATCGCTACGTGCGTGGCACGGAAGATCTGCCTTTGGCGCGCTTGCTGGCGCCCTTCGGCATTGTTTTCACGGACAATCGCAAAAAGCGACAACCCAGCTTTGACATACGGGTGTCGCGCGGCAGCGAATGCAAACTCGCACACGTCTATGAAGGCGGCGCGGCGCACCAGGCCGGTCTCTCTGCACACGACGTGCTGGTTGCGCTCGATGGTTTGCGCGTGACCGGCAGTAATCTGGATGCCCTGCTCGCGCGCTACGCGGTGGGCGATACGGTAACCGTGCACGCTTTCCGACGCGACGAGTTGATGACCTTCGACGTGAAGTTGATGGGAGATAATGCCCCTCAACCGAAACTGGAATCCAGGAAACAATCTGCCAAAGATGCCAAAGCACAGGATGCATGGCTGAATAAATAGGGTCAGAGTCAAATTGCGACAGATAATTTGACTCTGACCCTATTTATGGGGGAATATCATATTTCACACGAGGTCATCTGCTCATTCCACTCTGCTTATGAAACGAAACTTGCTTCCGCTTGCTGTCGTTGCACTGCTCTCTGCATGCACACAAAAGCCTGTGCAGACAGGCGAGGCTGTACAAGGGTCGGCGCACTATACTGTCTCGTCTCCAGGGGATGATGACAGCCTCTTGCGGATTCCTGGCGGGAATGTTTACACCTTGAACAAATACTTGTCGTCTGAGCGCAACATTGCGATTTTGAAGCGGGCAGAGGGCGAGGGTGTGGCGATGAAGCGCGTCATCTTTGCGCACTCAAAAAACGAAGCCAAGGCTCTCAATTGCAGAGCCACCCATCTCATCTACGGGACGAACAAAAAGCCGTTTTCTTATCTCATCGAATCAGCGATGAACCAGGAATTGAAGGCGTCAGGCTTGATGGGGTCAAAAAAATATCGCGTGCACGCCGCGCTCGATGAGATGAATTTCAGCACACTGGACTACAAGCTGTTTGGCACGGGCAAATGGCTCATGCGTATGACCCTGAGGGAGCGGGGCAAGGCACCGCTGGTTGTTGTTCACGAATATGCTTTCCCGTTGGCGATCATGGCGGAGAAAACCTGCACCAATGCAGCCGAAGCCATGATGCCCGCGATCCAATCCTTCCTGTACAAGCTTTATACGGATCCGCGATTCGGGGAGCTTGTGCATTACAAGCCATGCGTTGATTGCGCGCAGCAGACATCGACGCGCTACATCACCCGAAAGCGAAGCCAGCCGTAGGGGCGCTCAGGCAAACAGCCTTTCCAGCTCCACGCCGGGTTCCGGCGCGCGCATGAAAGCTTCGCCAACCAGGAAAGCGTTCACGTTTGCATCACGCATGCGTTTGACATCAGCTTGATTCAGAATGCCGGATTCCGTGACAACCAGTTTGTCCTTCGGGATGTTCTTCAATAATTCCAGCGTGGTGTCGAGCGAAGTTTCAAACGTGCGCAGGTTGCGGTTATTGATCCCTTGCAGACTTGTCTTCAGTCGCAAGGCGGCATCCAGTTCGTGGCCATCATGGGACTCTACCAGCACGTCCATGCCGAGTTCCATCGCGCAAGCTTCCAGTTCGGCCATCAGCACTGGGTCGAGCGCTGCAACAATCAGCAAAATGCAGTCTGCACCCCATTGACGCGCTTCGTACACCTGATAGAGATCGACGATGAAATCCTTGCGGATCACCGGGAGCGAACAGGCTGCACGGGCTCGCTGCAAAAATTCCGGCGCGCCCTGAAAAAACTGCACGTCGGTCAGCACGGAAAGACAGGCTGCCCCGTGATCGGCATAGCTCTTGGCAATTTCGGTAGGGTTAAAGTTCGCGCGGATCACGCCTTTTGACGGGGAAGCTTTTTTGATTTCAGCGATCACGCCAGCGTTGCCCGCAGTAATTTTTGCGCGCAAGGCTTTTTCAAATCCGCGAAGTGTTCTGTCGGTGTGCGTGCCGGATTCGACTTCGCGACGCAATGCGGCCAGCGGCAATTTCTTTTTTGCCGCAGCGATTTCTTCTGCCTTGACTGCGAGGATTTTTTTCAGGATGTCGGACATAAGCTTACTTCGCGAGACTTTGCGTGGTGACGACAAATTGTTCCAGTTTATTACGTGCTGCTCCGGATGCCATCACCGTGCGGGCGCGTTCAATGCCATCGGCAATCGATTTGGCAATGCCTGAGGTGTAAATCGCTGCGCCGGCGTTAAGGGTAACGATGTCCGTGACGGCGCCCGGTGTGTTGGACAAGGCTTCCAGCACAAGGGCTTTCGATTCCGTTGCGTTGCTGACTTTGAAGTTGCGCGTCGCGACCATTTGCATACCGAAATCTTCCGGGTGAATTTCATACTCGCGGATTTTCCCATCGACCAATTCACCCACAAGTGTGCCTGCACCGAGCGAAATTTCATCGAGGTTGTCGCGTCCCCAGACGACAAGTGCGTGTTGCGCACCCAGTTGCTGGAGCACACGCACTTGAATGCCGACGAGATCCGGATGGAAGACGCCCATCAAAATATTCGGTGCGCCAGCAGGATTGGTCAGGGGGCCCAGGATGTTAAAGATGGTGCGCACGCCCAGTTCGCGCCGCACAGGCGCAGCGTGTTTCATGGCGGCGTGATGGTTGGGCGCAAACATGAAGCAGATGCCGGTTTTGGCGAAGCAGTCAGCGACTTGATCTGGCGTGAGATGGATGTTCGCACCAAGGGCTTCGATCAAATCGGCACTGCCGGAGGAGGAGGAAACGCCGCGTCCGCCGTGCTTGGCAACGCGCGCGCCGGCGGCGGCAGCAACGAACATTGACGCGGTGGAAATGTTGAACGTGTTTGCGCCGTCCCCACCCGTGCCAACAATATCAACCAGATTGTGCGTCTCTCTGATCGGTACCTTGGTGGAAAATTCGCGCATGACTTCTGCAGCGGCGGAGATTTCACCGACCGTTTCCTTTTTGACGCGCAGCCCCATCGTGATGGCCGCCGTCAGGGTTGGCGAAACCTCCCCGCGCATGATTTGACGAAACAGCGAGAGCATTTCATCGTGAAAAATTTCGCGGTGGTCGATGCAGCGCAGCAGCGCTTCTTGCGGTGTGATGGACATGAGATTCAGCCTTGCAGGAAATTTCTTAATAGCGTGTGCCCATGCTCGGACAAAATGGATTCCGGATGGAATTGCACGCCTTCAATGGCAAATTGTTTGTGCTTGACGCCCATGATTTCGCCGTCTTCTGTCCACGCCGTGATTTCCAGGCTGGGCGGCAGCGATTCGCGCTCGATGGCGAGGGAATGGTAACGGATGACGGTAAACGGGCTGGGCAAGCCGCGAAAGACGCCCAAACCATTGTGCATGACTTCGGATGTCTTGCCGTGCATGATTTGCTTCGCGCGTATGACGTTGCCGCCAAACGCCGCGCCTATGGCTTGATGGCCGAGGCACACGCCCAGCATGGGGATTTTGCCGGCAAAGTGTTTCAGTACGTCGATGCAAATACCCGCTTCCGCTGGTGTGCAAGGGCCGGGCGACAGGCAAATGCGATCCGGCTTGAGCGCTTCGATTTGCGCAAGAGTGATTTCATCGTTACGGAAAGTGCGTACTTCTTCGCCCAGCTCGCCAAAATACTGGACGAGGTTGTAGGTGAAAGAATCGTAGTTGTCGATCATTAACAGCATGGTTTGCTCCTTGAATCCCCACTCACAACTTTGCTGGCGTGGCCAAATTTTTTTTGCCGTGCCGCTGGTGTCGTCTGTGGCTGGATGGCGCGCGACGAAAGTTTTGAAAAGGGAAAGTAGTTGGTCATTATCTCATTGTTGGCGGACTGACAAGCAGCCGCCGCGCTAGCTTTATCGCCAGCGACGCCATCGCAGATCAATAGCTTGAGAATAATGTGCCATGCTTAAGAGGGTGGGAGTTCGTCTTCCGGGGTTTCGGGTTCAGCAGACGCAATTGTATACTTTTCTTCAGCCCATGCGCCAAGGTCTATGAGTTTGCACTTTTCCGAGCAAAATGGGCGGAACTTGTTGGCTTCTTTCCATTCCACTTTCTTTGCGCAGGTCGGGCAATCAACGAGAACGGTCGCCATGCTGTTCAAGCCGGATTAGAAGTTGCACAGCGAGAGTTCGAAGGGAACATCCTGCTCATACGGTTTGGGTTTTTGATCGCCGCCTTGTGTGGTGAAACGCACCCACAACATATATTTGTTGGCCGAAATTTCCGGAATCACATTCAGGTTTCGCAGCAAGGTCAAGCGCAGCATTTGATAGGTTTTGCCTTGCAACATTTGTTGATAACTGCCCGCGGTGGCGACAAGTTGCGAGGTGCGTCCGGATTCGCGCAGCAAACGCAAGACCAGACTCAGCGCGGTGAACAGCGGTTGCAGCGGTGCGAACCAGCGGGCAATGTCATCCCGGCGCGCGTCAAAAGGACGCTGCTGCCAGGCGTAGTAAGAGGGAAGATCGAATTCACAAGCGCCGCCCGGAATGATGGTGCGTCCGCGCACGCTCATCAGCCATTCGTTTTCACGCAAGGGCTGCCCTGTCTTGCCGGGCGAGGCAATGAGGCTGGCACTGGTCAGGGCGATTTCGTTAATGAAATTGTCCAGCACGCCCGTTTCCACGTTCGGGTTGGAGCGGAAACTCATCAGCATCTGTCTTTGACGCTCCAGTTCTTGCAAGAGTTCCGATTTCAAGTCGGCACGGCCTGCCACTTCGAGCATTTCAAAAATGGTCGCTAGCGCGACATGGTGCTGTAATGGGTGTTCCTGGTCGAGAAAAAACGTATATTTCTCGTACAGATCCTCCAGTCGCAACAAGGTGCGAATACGCTCGTTGAAAGGGTATTCGTATGTGATCAAGATTTCACCTCAAACCGGCTAAACATCGCATGATTCTGACGGAAGCCGAGTAAAAATTCAAACCCTAAATTATTTTCTTGGCAGGAATTGTGCAGAAAGTGCCAGATAGTGCGCATGAAGGCGTTCCACCGCAGGGACAAGCGTCTCCAGACCCCCTTCATTGACGACGATATCGTCGGCCGCCGCCAAACGGGCGGCGCGCGTTGCCTGTGTTGCCATGATGGCAAGCACCTGTTCGCGCGTCATGGCATTGCGTTGCATGACCCGCTGAATTTGCAATGCTTCGGGGCAGTCCACGACCAGCACGCGGGAAACGCGTTTTTGCCAGTAATCCGAGCCGACCAGAAGTGGCACGACAAAAATGACATAAGGCGCGGAAGCTTCTTCGGCAGCACGTTCGACTTCCTTGCGGATCAAGGGGTGCAAGATGGCTTCAAGCTGTGTTTTTGCATCCGGATTGGCAAACACCTGCGCGCGCATTTTGGCGCGATCCATGGCACCGTCTGCATTGATGAAGGTTTCGCCAAACGTGTCGCGGATGGCGGAAATGGCAAGCCCGCCCGGCGCGGTCAGTTGATGTGCCACGACATCCGTATCAATCACGGCCGCGCCGCGTTCGGCAAAAAGATTGGCGACGGTGGTTTTGCCGCTGCCTATGCCACCCGTCAATCCAACGATGAATTTTCCAGGGGTGGCAGGGAGATCAGGTCGGGCTTCAGTGTGGACATCGCGCATGACAGTTACAGGAAGCTGAACAGAAACTGGCTGATGGGTTGGCGATAAAGCAGGCAAATCAGCCCTGCTGCTGCCAGATAAGGACCGAAAGGAATGGGCTTGTTACGTCCATGCTTGGCAAACACAATCAGGCTGATGCCGACAATCGCGCCGACAACAGACGATATCAGGACGATGGCCGGGATCATCTTCCAGCCAAGCCAGGCACCCAGCGCGGCGAGTAATTTGAAATCGCCGTAGCCCATGCCTTCCTTGCCGGTCGTCAGCTTGAACAGCCAATAGACGAACCACAGCGAAAGGTAGCCCGCCACGGCGCCAATGACGGCATCTGGCAATGGCACGAAGGCGCCCTTGATGTTGACGAGCAGTCCCAGCCACAGTAGCGGAAGCGTGAGGTCGTCCGGCAGCAATTGCGTGTCAAGATCGATGCAAGTCATGGCAATGAGCAGCCAGGCAAACAGCACGGCTGACATGCCTGCCCAGCCGCTGCCAAAACGCCAGATGATGAAGGCTGCCAGCAGACCGGAAATCAGTTCGACGATGGGATAGCGCAAAGAGATGCGCGCCTTGCATTCGCTGCATTTGCCGCCCAAAACGAGATAACTGATGATGGGGAGGTTTTCCAGCGCAGTGATTGGGTGGCCGCAGTGCGGGCAAGCTGAACGTGGAACGATCAGGTTGAAGCGATCCGTGTGCGCTGGCTCTTTCCCGCTTTCGTGCGCAACATAATTGTCGGATTCACGTTGCATCATCCGGGGCATGCGATAGATCACAACGTTGAGAAAACTGCCGACGAGCAGCCCTAGTACGGCAGCAACGACGACAGGTATCAGGCTTCCCGGGGGTAAAAAGAAAAGTGCGCTCAGCATGGAATACTCGGTTAGTTAGGGCAACAGACAGGTTTTACCCGGAAAAGGGAGTGGTGGTCAACCAAAGCGTGGCGAGGAACACACTGTTGTGGAAAATGCTAATGCCCTTGCCAAAGCGAGATGCGATTGCGCCCATTGTGTTTGGCTTGAAGTAGCGCGGCTTCAGTAGCGCCGATCATCTCTTCTGCGCGCTCGAACGTGGTGCCGCCATCCATATGCGTGGCAGCACCGATGGAAACCGTGATCTTGATGGGCGTGCCGCGATCATGGGCATGCTCCAGATTGCCAATGCTTTCCAGCAGTCGCCCCAGCACCTTGTGGGCATGCTCGCGCGAGGCGCCCGGCATGACGAGCACAAAGCTTTCGCCAATGTAGCGCGCAAAGATGTCGTCGGGACGGATTTGACTTTGGACTTTCTGGACAATGGCCACCAGGATGGCATCGCCGACCTGATGACCATAAAGATCGTTGATGTTTTTCAGGTGATCCAGATCGATCATTGCCAATGACAAAGGCCAGGTATTGCGAGAGGCAAGTTCAAATTCGCGCTGGAGTACGTTGTCGAGATAATTGCGGTTGTACGCGCCGGTCAAGCCATCGCGGAGCGCGCCGCGCTCAAGTTCGAGATCCTTGCTGAGTTGGCGCAGGGTTTGCAGGTCGCGCGCTTCCTTCATGATGGCGTCGATTTCGACAGGATTCAGCAAACGGATGTCAAACAGTTCTTCCGCCTCAGGCATGCGGGCCGCCACGGCATCGAGCACCGTCCCAAAGCTTGCTTCATTCATGTCCAGGCATTCCAGCGCCGTTTGCGTTGCCACGCGCTTGACCTGTGGATCGCCCGGGTGGAGGAAGTGGTCGGCGATGTGTCCCGCGACGGCGACGCAAGCCGTCATGCGCGACATGGCATCCTTTTCGTGGGAAAGGCTGTGATAGGCCAGACAAGAGAGCGCCAGATAGTCCGGCAGTTTCCAGTGCTTGAGCAGCCAGTAGCCCACTTCATCGTGGCCGGCACCGAAGGTCTTGCGTTCAGCCTGCAACAAATCATCGTGTGTCAGCGCACGGCGACTGATGGTTTCATACGCTTCCGGCATCAAGGCATCGAATGCCAGGACACCCACATCTTGCAACAGCCCCGCCAAAAAAAGATCGTCCAGTTTTTTGTAACCCAGTTTTTCTCCCAGAGCACGCGCCGCCAGTGCGGCGATGAGGGAGCGACGCCAGAATAATTCCAGATGGCGTTGTTCCTTGTCTTTTTGAATCCGCATGCTATGCACTAAAGAGAAGGACAAGGCGATCATGATGGAAGCATGCGTTCCCATCAGACTGATGGCTTGACGAACATTCGTGGCGGTGCGGCGGGTCATGTACAGCGGAGAACGCGCAACCTTGAGAAATTTGGCCGACAGCGCCGGATCCATCGAAACATAATCGCTGATTTGCGTCATGTTGACTTCGGGCTGGTTCGCCAGATCGATAATGCGCATGGCAATGCCCGGTATGGTGGGCAGGGAACTGCAGTAACGGAGACGAGCCGTAATGTTGTCTATCATGTGCGCACCTGCTGAATTGCTCCCGAAACGGCTGCTTGTCAGTGCGTTAACCGGGTGGTCGTGCGACAACCATGCTTCGATGCTAACGAAGCCATTCACGGGTTTCAACAGTGCGCGAGACAAAGTTTTGCTTCAAATCAACGCTTGTGAAGAAGCGCGGTCTCGTGTGAAAAATTACGTTAGCAGTATCGCAATTTGTGCGTGCGCGTTTTCGGCAGGATTGAGTTTGAAGCCGGATTTGGCGAATCGATGCCAACGGCCAAGGATGAAGCTGGTGAGCAGGTTGGCGCGAACACTGACGGTGTTTTCCGCCATGATGCCTTGCTCGGCGGCGCTGCGCAGGGCTTGTCGGAAAGTGAGTTCAATGCGTTCGGCAAACTGATTCATGCGTGCCTGAAGACGGTCATCTTCATTGACGAGGGCATCCCCGATAAGTACGCGGGTCATGCCGGGGTTGCGTTCGGCGAAGTTCAGCAGCATCAGGGCGATGGCCTGCGTTTGCGATTTGCCGTTTTCTTGATCGTCGGTGATGCGGTTGATTAAACCGAAAATGGTGGACTCGATAAACTCCATCAAGCCTTCAAACATTTGTGCTTTGCTCGCGAAATGACGGTACAAAGCCGCTTCAGAAACATCGAGCCTGGCAGCGAGCGCTGCGGTCGTGATTTTTTCACCCTTAGGGTGTTCCAGCATTGTTGCCAATGTCTGCAAAATTTGTAGCTTGCGTTCGCCCGGCTTGGTGGTGGCCATGATGTTTTCGAGTCAGTCAAGAACGTAGTCGACCCAAATAGGTGGCCAACTGTCTCACGGATTTTACTTTGACATCGACGTATGCGGGGCGATTTATGTGTGGAAGTTGCGCGAAGCTGACAGATTGCGCCGTGTCGAGCGGGTTGCCCCCCAAATATTGGGTCACCCATACCGTGCGCATGCCGAGAGACTTTGCGGCTTTGAGCGTTTTGACCGTATCTTCGATCAGTACCGCATGCCTTGGATGCACTTTTTCCCTGGCGAGCAATTTGCGCAGCAAGAGCCGAGAAGGCTTGGGGCGCAAGCTGCGGTGAACATGCATGGATTCGATGGGAAGGTGGCGCGCAAAATGGCGGTGCAAACCCAAATGACGGACGATGTCGCGCGAGTAGCGGCGGGGGGCATTGGTCAGTAAAATTTTACGTCCCGGCAGACGCTTTAAAAAATGCTGTACGCCGCGTTCGGCGCGAATGAGCGTTCGCAAATCATCAAACTGATGTGCGGCATGCAGAAAGGCTTCCATACGGATATTGTGGTGCTTGATCATGCCAAGCAGCGTGGCACCATAGCGACGCCAGTAATCCAGTCGCACGGCGTTGACGGTTGCGGCGTCGGTGGGTTTGCCGCCTTGCCCCAACACCTCGGCAAGAAATGCATTCATGTTCGCCGTGATCGCCGGGTAAATCCCGTGCGAGGCGTCATGCAGGGTGTTGTCGAGGTCAAAAATCCAGAGCAGTTTTTTCATGAGCAAAAAAAAGCCCATGTCGTGCATGGGCTTTTTGGAAAATCACATCATTCTCAAGCGACCTTCGCCTTTGCCACAGCGATTTGCCGTTCCACCCACCATTGCTGTGCGATGGAAAGAATGTTATTCACGATCCAGTACAGCACAAGGCCGGATGGGAAGAAGAAGAACATGACCGAGAAGATCAGCGGCATGAACATCATGACCTTGGCCTGCGTCGGATCAGCGGGCGGCGGCGTCATCTTTTGCTGGATGTACATGGAGCCAGCCATGATGATCGGCAGAATGTAATACGGATCCGATGCGCCGAGATCCGTGATCCAGCCCAGCCACGGTTGATTGCGGATTTCCACGCTGGCCATCAACACCCAGTACAGCGCAAGAAAGACCGGGATCTGGATGACGACCGGCAAACAGCCGCCGAGCGGGTTGATTTTCTCCTGCTTGTACAACTCCATCGTGTACTTGGTTTTCAGCGCCTTGTCATCCTTGTAGCGCTCCTGGATTTCCTTCATCTTTGGCGTGAATTCCTTCATCTTCGCCATACTGCGATAGCTCGCTGCGGCCAGCGGGTAAAACAGGATCTTGATGAAAACCGTTAAGAAAATGATGGTCCAGCCCCAGTTACCGACGACCTTGTGGATGTACTGCATCAGCCAGAAAATCGGCTTGGCGATGATGGTGACCCAGCCGTAATCCTTGACCAAATCCAGGCCGGGCGCAGTTTTTTCCAGAATCACGGATTCTTGCGGACCCGAAAACAGGCGTGCATCCATCGATGCCGTGGCGCCTGGCGCGATCTTGCCCAGCGGGAGGACATTACCGATGGCGTACAGGTTCGTGTCGAGCTTGCGCGAGAAAATTTCGCGTTCGGCTTTTTCCTGTGGGATGAAGGCAGAGACGAAATAATGCTGCACCATCGCGACCCAGCCATCTTCTGACTTGGTGGCGTGGTCATGCTTGCCTTTTTCTATGTCGTCGAAATCAAGCTTCTGAAACTTGTTGGCATCGGTATAAACAGCCGGACCCGTGAAGGTGCTCATGAGCTTGGACTCGCCTTCCGGCTTGCCGCTGTCACGCAGAATTTGCAGATAGAGCGATGGCTCGATGGGCGCCTTGGTCATGTTCTTGACTTCGTGACGCACGCCGATGTTGTAATCATTTTTCTTGAAAGTGAAGGTCTTTGTCAGCCGGACACCATTTTGTTCGCCCTCCAGCACGAGCTGGATTTCTTCCGCCTTGTCGGTCGAGCGCGGACCTGGTTTGGCGACATAACTCGTGCGATGGTTCGGGAAGTCACCGCCGATCAGCCCGGTCTGCGCGAGATAAGTGCGCGGCGCTTGGGTGTCGAACAGCAGCGTGTTTTTGGTGTGATCGACTGCGTCGGCATGCTTCAGCAATTCCAGACGCTTGATGACGCCGCCTTCCGTATCGATATCCACATGCACCAGATCGGTCGAAATGGTGATGGTTTCGTTCTTGATGGGCTTGGCGTGGTTGGATTTGCCTCCAGCGGCCAATTTGGCGGCTTCCGGCACATCAGACTTTTTGCGTTCCTTCTTCGCCGCCTTCTTTGCAGAATCCGGTGCAGACTTGAAGAACATGGAATTGCCACCGTTATAGACGGTCCAGTTATCCCACAGGAGCACCAGTGAGATTACAAGAACCAGCCACATCGTCGTACGGTTTCGGATAGTCATGGTTTTAACAGTCAGGAATGCTTACAGCCGCAAGCGGTTGAAGAAAGGGTTGAGTCGGATTTCAGAGGGACGGGGTCAAATCCACCCGGATGAAAAGGGTGACATTTGCACAGACGTTTGAGCGCCAGCCAGCCGCCGCGTGCCGCGCCGTGCTCCTGAATGGCTTCCATCGCATAACTGGAACAGGTCGGATAAAAGCGGCATTTGGGACCGAGCAGGGGGCTGATGCAAAGCTGATAGCCCCGCACGAGAAGCAACAACAATTTTTTGATGGGCGAAAACGTCATGCTCGTCAGTTTAAGTGTTGCGATGAAAAGAGTTCCAGCAATTCCTTGCGTAGACCGGATTTTATCCTTGTGCTGGTGGCAGGCTGCGCTTTGGTGTTGACCGGCGCAATCAGTCGCACAATGCAATCTTTGTGTTGTAACACGGATTGGCGGAACACCTCACGGGTCATACGTTTGATGGTGTTGCGGGTGACCGCGCGCGGCGCAAACCGTTTTGCAACAACAATCCCCAAACGGGCATGAGCAGCGTGATTGGTGCGGGCATACAACACGAAGTGAGCCGTTCGACGGGCTGGGCGCATACGAAAAACGGATGAAAAATCATCCGTTTTAACGATTCGGCGCTCGCGTTGGTATGTGCCGGTCACACGTTCAGCACAGCAGCCTTGGCTTATACAGCCAAGCGCCGACGACCTTTGGCGCGGCGTGCATTCAGGATATCGCGCCCGCTACGGGTAGCCATGCGTGCGCGGAAACCGTGGGTGCGTTTGCGGCGCACAACGGAGGGTTGATAAGTACGTTTCATAATGACCTCGTCATCTCAGCAGGGGTAAATCGGATTGTCGCCTCTGCCGGGTCGGCAGGAACGAAGGGCAGCCAGTTAATCAGACAAACAGGCCGCGTGAACAGTCCAGCCACAAAATTGCGGGCAGGGAACCCTGAATTAGACAGCATTTTGCCCTGTTCTGTCAACCGAGCGCGCCGCGTGCTTCCCGGAAGGTTTGCATGTTTCACTGCAGGCAAGTCGGACGAAATTTAAGAGGGGGCTGTGGATAACTGGTCTGGGCAGGTTAAAATACGCACTTTCCCCGGCAGCACTCCCCACCGTTTTTCGAATAGACAAGGTCCATGAAAGATTTTTGGCAAAGCTGCTCCGAACAACTGGAAAAAGAGTTGACTCCGCAGCAATTTAATACGTGGATCAAGCCGCTTACCCCGGTCGAATATGATGGGCGAACCCTGCAAATCGCTGCGCCCAACCGCATCAAGCTCGATTGGGTGAAAAACCAGTTTTTTGGACGGATTTCGACGCTGGCCAGCCAGTTCTGGGGAGAGACCATCAATATCGAATTTGTGGTCGATCCGAAGATGAACGGCCAAAAACCGGCGTTTCCGGTTTCCCCCCGGGTGCCGGGAGAAACGGATGGCGTGATGCCGCAAGACGTGCCGCACGAAACGACCCCCAGCATTCAGTCCCAGCGCAGCCCGAGCGGCATCAACGAAGAACTGACTTTCGAGCGGTTGGTGACCGGCAAGGCCAATCAACTGGCGCGCGCAGCTGCGATTCAAGTTGCAAACAATCCTGGCGTCTCATACAACCCGCTCTTCATTTATGGCGGCGTGGGCTTGGGCAAAACCCACTTGATTCACGCGATTGGCAATCAGATTCTGGCGGAACATCCCAGTGCGCGCATCCGTTACATTCGCGCAGACCACTATGTGAACGACGTAGTGAACGCTTACCAGCGCAAGGGTTTTGACGATTTCAAGCGTTACTATCATTCGCTGGACATGCTGCTGATCGATGACATCCAGTTCATCGGCGGCAACAAGGCGCGCACGCAAGAAGAATTTTTTTATGCCTTTGAAACCCTGATTGGCGCAAAAAAGCAAATCATCATCACCAGCGATACCTACCCGAAGGAAATCACCGGCATTGATACCCGCCTGACCTCCCGTTTTGACTCGGGGCTGACCGTGGCCATTGAACCGCCCGAGCTGGAAATGCGCGTGGCGATTTTGCAGCAAAAAGCCAACTTGCAAGGCGAGGCACTGTCCGACGATGTCGCCTTTTTCGTCGCCAAGCATCTGCGCTCCAACGTGCGCGAACTGGAAGGCGCGCTGCGCAAGGTCATGGTGTACTCCAATTTCCACGGCATCAAGGGCAAGAACCTCACCATTGATGTGGCCAAGCATGCGCTCAAGGATTTGCTGTCCGTGCAAAACCGCCAGATTTCCGTCGAAAACATCCAAAAGACGGTGGCCGAGTTTTACAACATCAAGGTGGCCGACATGTATTCCAAGCGGCGTCCGGCCAATATCGCGCGGCCGCGCCAAATTGCCATGTACCTGGCCAAGGAATTGACGCAAAAGAGCTTGCCGGAAATTGGCGAACTCTTTGGCGGGCGGGATCACACCACGGTGCTCCATGCGGTGCGCAAAATTTCGCAAGAGCGCGGGAGCAATCCAGAATGCAACCACCAGTTGCACGTTCTGGAGCAAACCTTGAAAGGCTAGGAGGTGGCAAAAAAACCACGGGAATCCCCTTGTGCGCACTGGATACACCGAGGGGCGCAAACCTAGGGAATACCGGGTTTTTCTGTCAGAATAGCCGACGAAGCAGCCGGTTTTGGTTGGTAAAAAAATAATAGTGTTTTAAGTAAAAGCGAGAGGAAAATAACTATGCAATTGGTAAAGACCAGCAGAGATACCATTCTGCGGCCACTGCAAATTGTGAGCGGTATTGTCGAGCGTCGGCACACCTTGCCGATTCTGGCCAATATCCTCATTCGCAAGCAAGGCGACGAGGTATCCTTCCTGTCAACCGACACGGAAATTCAGATCACCACGCATGCATCCGTCGGTTCCGGCGGCGAGACTGCCGCAACCACGGTGGCGGCGCGTAAATTGCTCGACATTCTGCGCGCCTTGCCAGAATCTGCCGATGTCACGCTGACCTTGGCCAACAAGCGCTTGACCGTGCAAGCGGGCAAATCGCGTTTTAACTTGCAAACGCTGGCTGCGGAAGATTTTCCGACGGTGGCACAAGCAGAAAAATTCAATGCCAAGGTTGTGCTGCCCCAAAAGGCGCTCCGCAACCTGCTTGGCATGGTGCATTTTGCGATGGCGCAGCAAGACATCCGCTATTACCTCAACGGTTTGTTACTCGTCGTTGAAAACAAGAGCGTGATCGCCGTAGCGACCGACGGCCATCGTCTGGCCTTTTGCCAGATCGCCACCGATCAGGACTGTCCGAAGCAGGAAGTCATCATTCCGCGCAAGACCATTCTCGAATTGCAGCGCCTGCTGGAAGACAAGGACGATCCGGTGCAAATCGAAATCACTGGTAACCAGGTCAAAATTGGTTTCGACGAAACCGAACTGGTCTCCAAGCTGGTCGAAGGCAAGTTCCCGGATTACAACCGCGTGCTGCCCAAGGGTTACAAGAACAGTTTTACGGTCAGCCGCGATGTCTTGCAGCGCTCGCTGCAACGCGCCGCGATCATGACCAGCGACAAGTTCAAAGGCGTGCGCTGTGTCGTATCGCCGGGCAGCATGAAGGTCAGCTCCACCAACGCCGAGCAAGAAGAAGCGGTTGAAGAACTTGAAATCAATTACACCGGCGATACCGTCGATATCGGTTTCAACGTCACCTACCTGCTTGATGTGCTCGCCAACATCAAGAGCGACCAAATCACCATCGCACTCGGCGACGCCAACTCCTCGGCACTGATTTCGGTGCCGGATAATGAAGGCTTTAGGTATGTCGTGATGCCGATGCGGATATAAGAACATATGAGGACGGAGGAATAAATGGGGTCAGAGTTTTTTTACGCGCAGCGTAAATTACTCTGACCCCATTTATTCCGGAACATTGGGCAAAAGAAAATTACGCTGACCCCAGAATGTCAGAAAAGCGAGACTCATTTATTCCAAAGCAAAAGCAGTTTTAGAAAGTACACAATTAGTTCAGCAGCATTTCAAGAAAGCAGTTCATGTCAGACACGCAGCACCTCAGCAACGGTAATAGCAACGGCAACGGCACCAACGGCAATGGCGATTACGGCGCCGGTTCCATTCAAATCCTCGAAGGCCTGGAGGCGGTGCGCAAGCGCCCCGGCATGTACATCGGCGATACCTCCGACGGCACCGGTTTGCATCATCTGGTCTTCGAAGTGCTGGACAACTCGATTGACGAAGCCTTGGCAGGCTATTGCACAGAAATCCACGTCACCATTCACGCCGACAATTCCATCAGCGTTGCCGACAACGGCCGCGGCATTCCCACCGACGTGAAGCTGGACGACAAGCACGATCCCAAGCGTAGCGCGGCAGAAATCGTCATGACCGAACTGCACGCAGGCGGCAAGTTCGATCAGAACGCATACAAAGTCTCCGGCGGTTTGCACGGCGTGGGCGTCTCTTGCGTAAACGGCCTCTCGAAGCTGTTGAAGCTCACGATTCGTCGCGACGGCAAAAAACACTGCATGGAATTTGTGCGCGGCGTGCCGCAAAACCGCGAACATGAAGTCATCGAAGGCATGGAGTGTTCCCCCATCAAAGTGGTTGGGCAAACCGAGCACCGCGGCACCGAAGTGCATTTCTGGCCCGATGAAGAAATTTTCGGCAACACCATCGAATTCCATTACGACGTGCTCGCGCGCCGCATTCGCGAACTCTCCTTCCTGAATAACGGCGTCTTCATTCGCCTGCGCGACCAACGTAGCGGCAAGGAAGAAACCTTTGCGTTCGAAGGCGGCACACGCGGCTTCGTGGAATACATCAATCGCTCCAAAACGGCACTGCACCCGAACGTTTTCCAGGCCACTGGCGAGCGACCCTCCGATCAAGGCACCACGATTTCAGTTGACGTCTCCATGCAATGGAACGACGCTTACAACGAACAAGTGCTCTGCTTCACGAACAATATTCCGCAGCGCGACGGCGGCACGCATCTCACCGGCTTGCGCGCGGCGATGACCCGCGTCATCAATAAATACATCGAAGAAAACGAACTCGCCAAAAAAGCCAAGGTCGATATCGCGGGCGACGACATGCGCGAAGGCTTGACCTGCGTGCTCTCCGTCAAAGTGCCGGAACCCAAATTCAGTTCGCAAACCAAAGACAAGCTGGTTTCCAGCGAAGTGCGGGGCCCCGTTGAAGAAATCGTCGCCAAGACGCTCACCGACTTTTTGATGGAGCGCCCGAACGACGCCAAAATCATTTGCGGCAAAATCGTTGAGGCGGCGCGCGCGCGCGAAGCCGCACGCAAGGCACGCGAACTCACCCGTCGCAAAGGCGTGATGGATGGCTTGGGTTTATCCGCCAAGCTCGCCGATTGCCAGGAAAAAGATCCGGCGATGTCCGAACTCTATATCGTCGAGGGTGATTCTGCGGGGGGTTCAGCCAAGCAGGGGCGTGACCGCAAGTTCCAGGCCATCCTGCCGCTGCGCGGCAAAGTGTTGAATGTGGAAAAAGCCCGCTTTGAAAAAATGCTGTCCAGCGAACAAATCACCACGCTGATTGCCACGCTGGGCACCAGCATCGGTGCAGATGAATTTAATATCGACAAGCTGCGTTACCACCGCATCATCATCATGACGGATGCAGACGTGGACGGTGCACACATTCGCACGCTGTTGCTCACGTTGTTCTATCGTCAGATGCCGGAACTGATCGAGCGCGGCTATATCTATATTGCGCAACCGCCGCTGTACAAAGTGAAATCGGGGCGCGAAGAACGTTACCTGAAAGACGACGCCGAAGAAACCAGCTTCATGATCACGGTGGCGCTCAACGGCGCAGCGCTCATTCCATTCGAAGGCGCGCTGCCGATATCCGGCGACGCACTCGCCGAGCTGGTGCGGCAATACGGCGTCGCGAATGCCGTGATCATGCGATTAAGCCGCATGGTAGATCAGGCCGCGTTGAACGCCATCATGACCGGCGCGACGATCAACCTGAGCAACAAGTACGACGCCGAAGCCTCCGCACAGTCGCTTGCGCAAGCCATCAACAACCCGCTGGTGCGGGTGGTGGCGCAGTTCAATGAAAAAACCGAAGAGTACAAACTCTGCATCGAACGGATGGTGCATGGCAACGTGCGGCAAACCGTCATTGACGACGACTTCGTGCAAGGCAACGACTACCGTGTACTGGTGAATGCGGCTCTCACCTTCCAGGGCTTGATTGGTTCCGGTGCATTCGTGCGACGCGGCGAAGGCGAACGCATGCGCGAAATTGCAGTCGATAATTTCCCGCAAGCGATGCAATGGCTGCGCGCCGAAGCGGAACGCGGCGTCAGCAAGCAACGCTACAAAGGCTTGGGTGAAATGAATCCGGATCAATTGTGGGAAACCACGATGGATCCCGGCGTGCGCCGCTTGCTGCGTGTGGGGATTGAAGATGCGATTGCAGCAGATCAAATCTTTACCACGCTGATGGGAGATGCGGTGGAGCCGAGGCGGGCGTTCATTGAAGAGAACGCCCTCAGGGCGGGGAATATTGATATTTAAGGTGTGAAAAGAAAAGGCCGCGTTTGCGGTCTTTTTTATTGCATGTTTTTTCAACAGGGTTTATTTTTTGCTGAAAATTATAAGGAAACAATATGGCAGAAATAGATTATTCCGGGTACTGGACAGGGAAAATTGAAGGAACGAATCAAGGTGGTCTTACATTCAATCTTCATCAACAAGGCAACAGGTTGACGGGGGTTGCTAAGCTGCATGAACCTGCGCTTGGACAATATGAATACCATATCGAAGGCCTTGTTGCTGAAAACCTTTCCTTGTATCTAACGCCAGGGCGACAAACAGGAGGAATAATACTCGGGAAAGTTCAGGTTATCTGCTCAATGGACGACGCTGGAATGCTAAAGGGAAGATGGAAATCAGAAATTGGAACTGAAGGAATATTTTCTGCAAACAGATTTGTTTCAGATATTCAAAAGCCAGATCTTCCAAAGAAAAATTCTGTTTTTCTTGTGCACGGACACGACGATGGGGCGAAACATGCTGTTGCTCGGTATCTTGAACAACTGGGGATCACCCCGGTGATTCTTCAAGAGCAAATTAATCGTGGGATGACTGTCATTGAAAAATTCGAAGATTTTGCAGATCGCGCCGGGTTTGCCGTAGTTTTAATGACTCCAGATGATGTTGGTTACCCGGTGGGTAAAGAGGAGGAAAGGAAGCATAGATCAAGACAAAACGTAATACTAGAGCTAGGTTATTTTGCCGCACATCTTGGCCGGGATAAAACATTCGTTTTGAAGAGTGAAGAGGTTGAGATGCCTTCCGACATCCTCGGCCTAGTCTATGAAGTGATGGACAGGAATGAAGGTTGGAAAGTGAGGTTGGCTAGGGAGCTCAAATCGGCTGGTTTTGAGATCGATATGAATAAGGCGCTTTAAAACGAAGGGGGTATTGATTGTCTACTATGGGCAGCAATGCTGTCCCACTGAATTTTTACATGATAGTTTGCACTGAGGCTTGAAAATAATAGATTTGATTAAATTGGGAGAAGGTGTATGAGCTTGATGTCATTTGCAGATGTAATTACGTACTTGCACAAGCAAAAGCGTCAAGTTTCACTGTTGCTTGGGAATGGGTTCAGTATGGCCTACGACAAAGAGATATTTTCATACAATGCACTCTATACTTTCCTTGCAGCACACGAAGATAATTTATTGAATCGTTTGCTCGATGCAGTCAAGACAAGAAATTTTGAAGTCATAATGCGGCAGTTGGATATGACTATTGCATTGCTTGAAGCATTTGAGGCCGATGCAGACCTTCTTGAGCAGATAAAAAACGCTAGCAACGCCCTCCGAAGCGGCCTCTTAGAAGCTATACAGCAGCTTCATCCTGAACATGTGTATAAAGTTCCTGAAGAAAAAAGTGCCGCTTGTGCGAAATTTTTACAAGCATTTTTAGATAGTAATGGGCACATATTCACCACGAATTACGATTTGCTATTGTATTGGGTTCTTATGAGCCAGAGAGTAAAAAATCCTATTGATGGGTTCGGTCGTGAATTAGAGAACCCAGTAGAAGTTGAGATGGGCGAAGAACCAGAGTGGTCAGATCTTTTGTGGGGGCCGAACAAAATCCAGCAAAACGTTCACTTTGTTCATGGCGCACTACATCTGTTTGACTTAGGAGCGCAAGTTATTAAAGAGCAGTATGACGCGAATGGATACTTACTCCAGAACATAAGTCGTCGTATGGATGAAGGGGACTATCCGATTTTTGTCACGGCTGGCGATGGAGGCGAGAAGCTCGAGCATATAAGACATAATCGGTACCTGTCGTATTGTTACGATCAGTTATGTGGAATTGATGGCTCGTTAGTTACATTTGGTTTTAATTTTGGCGCTCAAGATGAACACATTATTGACGCAATTAATAAGGCAGCAAAATATAAATCAAAAAAGCCGCCTAAACTTTGGAGTGTATATATTGGAGCATATTCTGAAGAGGATGTTGCACATATTAAGTCGATTGAAAAAAATTTCATCCGAGTGTCCGAATCTTCGATGCAAAGACAGTTAGTGTATGGAGTTGAAGAAACAATGACCGATAGGGGTCAGCACCGATTAATTTTCATAAAATAAGTTAAAGCGAGTAGTAGGGGACAGACCACGGTTTTGAATTAAAAGATTCATCGTTAAAGGGGTCAGGAACAATAGGGGACAGACCACGGTTTTGCTATAGGATTGTAGGGGTCAGCGTCATTTAATTTTTCGAAAATCGAAATGGCTTCGCTCAGATGACACCAAAATGAGAATATAAACTTATGACGCGAAAAATTCAGCCTTTAATAACCTTGGTTATTTTCCTCTTTGCAAAGCCCTGCTTCGGCAAGCCCGCAGCGCAGCCGCCCACCCCCAGGGCTGGCGTCGAGGTAAGAACGAGCATGAGTGATGTATTCAAAATTCCAGAAACAGATCAGTGGAATGTCAAAGTTGAGCGCCAGCTCACGCTTCGGTTTGCTGATGTCCGTGTAGACGATAAAAAGGGATACAAGTTTAGCCTGATGCTTTACTTTAAAGCGGACACGCCGGATATAGCTCAATTCGATACGCCATCGCAAATGAAGGCCGCGGTTCGCAGGAGTTCAGAAAAATATTTGCCATCGACGGTGGAGAAGAGCATTGTTTTGCATCTGGTGCCCGTCTATACAACGTACGGTTATTACACTGTTCTTACAGATGCAAAGGTGGTAAACAGAGGGAGTGCACATGAGAGGGACTTTAAGCATATTACCCGAGGCATGCTGCGGGTTTCCAAGGACACAGCGCTTGGATTCAGCTTGATGACGAATGATGTTGATTCAGCAGAGTATATGAATTTGATGAATTATATTTATGGCTTTGTGAAAGCGGGAAGCAAATAGCGAAATTAAACGGGCAAAGCTCGAATATTTTTCATGAGTTGCAGCCTCAAAAAATTAAAGGTGGTCAGCATCAATTAATTTTCACACCAAATAAATGATGCGAAGCCGACCTTTAATGCTTTAAGATAGGAAAATTGAAAAATGACAACAACCTTCTATGATTTTTGGCTCCTGTGTAAACCTGAAAAAGTAACGGATAGCAAAGTTGAAATATGGATTCGACTGCACGACATTGAGCGGGTTGAGATCTTGGCAGTTGGTGGGGGAGGCGCAACCTGGCAGATATGGGTAGTCGTCAAGGAGAAATCTTATAAGTGCGGCGAGTCGATGCTGTCTCTTGAATCAGCTCAAAGGAAAAGGCTTGAGCTGCTTCAGAGTATTCAGAAGGTGTACACTCGTAAGCAAATGAATGACTAAACATGATGCGGATCAAATAGATCAGCGGCGATTAAATTTAAAAAACATGCAGCAGTAACTATAGGGGCTAGACGCAAATATTTTTTCGTGAATAACAACTAAAGGGGTCAGCATCACTTAATTTTGGAAAAATTCGGGGTCAGAGTAATTTACGCTGCGCGCAAAAAAACTCTGGCCCCGGTTTTTCCTTCACATTGCAGCAGAGTTGAGTATTGTCCAATAGGCGATAGGCCAGGTTTTTTCGAGCTGTGGGTTTATGTTTGAAGGGAAGGATTGGTTGAATGACGTCTAGTACGCTTGATTATCTGAAAAACAGTTTTGATGCATTAAGCCAGAAAATTCCGGACGAAAATGTTGAATTCTGGTTTGCGCGCGATTTGATGGAACCACTGGGCTATGCCCGATGGGAAAACTTCCAGACCGCTATTCAACGTGCCATAGATTCTTGCAAATCAACGGGTTACAGCCCAGACGACCATTTTCGTGGCGTCACGAAAATGGTCAAGTTGGGTAGTGGCGCAGAGCGTGAGGTAGAGGATTTTATGCTCACTCGCTACGCCTGCTATTTGGTGGCGCAAAATGGCGATCCGCGCAAGGAGCAAATAGCTTTTGCACAAAGTTACTTCGCCACACAAACGCGCAAGCAGGAATTGATTGAAGACCGTATGCGCCTTCAGGCGCGGCTGGATGCGCGCGAGCGTTTGCGCGAATCTGAAAAAACGCTATCGCAAAACATTTATGAGCGTGGCGTTGACGATGATGGCTTTGCTCGCATACGATCGAAAGGTGACGCAGCGCTGTTTGGCGGGAACACCACGCAAGCGATGAAAGAAAAATACGGCATCGTTCAGACTCGTCCACTCGCCGACTTTCTGCCGACGCTGACCATTGCTGCAAAAAATTTGGCAACAGAAATGACCAATCACAACGTGCAGCAGGCAAGCATGCAAGGAGAAAATGCCATTACCGGAGAGCATGTTCAAAACAATCTTAGCGTGCGCAACATGCTGGCAGAGCGTGGTATTCAGCCAGAACAGTTGCCAGCAGAGGAAGACATCCGGAAGCTGGAGCGCCGTGTCAAATCGGACGAAAAGCGTTTGCAACAACAATCCGGCAAACTGCCGAAGAAAGAATAACCATGCCGTATCACTTCCCTTCAAATTAAAGGGGTCAGCATCACTTAATTTCGGAAAAATTCGGGGTCAGAGTAATTTACGCTTCGCGTAAAAAAACTCTGACCCCGGTTTTTCCTCCGCATCGCAGCAGAGTTGAATATGAGTAACAAGGGGCAGGCCGCGGTTTGACACTTCGCAGAAGAGCGACAGGCCGCTTTGCACAGCGCACCACCGACAGAAGGGACATTGAATGGACAGCTCACTACAGTCACTGGATCAGGTTAAGGCATCCATTCTGGATATGGCCGTCAGGTTTGGGCCGAAGCTGATCGTCGCCATTATTATTATGGTGGTCGGTTATATCGCTGGTCGATGGTTCGGTCGGATTTTGGATCGCCTGTTGTCGCCCTTGAATCTCGCTGCACCCGTGCGTGGGTTGCTGGTACGCATGGCACACATTGCGGTCTTGGGTCTTTTTGCGATCATCGCGCTGCAAAATCTTGGCGTAGAACTGCTGCCCCTCATCGCCGGTCTTGGTGTGGCGGGTGCAGGGGTAGCGCTGGCAATGCAGGGGCTCTTGGGCAACCTTGTGGCAGGTCTCACCATTATCTTCACCAGACCTTATGCGGTTGGAGATTACATCTCCATCACCAAGGAAGAGGGCGAAGTGCTGGATGTCACGTTGTTCAGCACAACTTTGGGACACACCGACAAGTCGAAGGTCGTCATTCCCAACCGTAAAATTGTTGGTGAAATCTTGCACAATTATGGTCGGATACGGCAACTGAATATTCTGGTTTCCGTTGCCTACGGCACAGATATCAATGTGGCGTTAAGCTTGGTCAAAGAGACACTGAGCGCAAACGCGCGTGTGTTGCCTGAGCCAGAGCCGGTCATTGGCGTGACAGAGCTGGGGGACTCCAGTGTCAACATCAGAGTCTCCCCCTGGGTGAGTGTGCCTGACTATGAAGCGGCGATCGGCGAGATCAACAAGGCCATACTGGAGACGTTCGCTGCACGACAAATCGTCATCCCGTTCCCGCAGCGCGAGATCAGACTGCTGGGAAGTGAAGTGAAGTGAAGTGAAATGAAATGAATTGGGATTCAGCGAGGAAAGCCAGTGAAATATAAAAACGCATCTGAAGTCGTCGAAGCTGTCCAGTGGTTCAAGCACGGCGATCACCCGGAAGTCATCAAAATTTTGATAACACCCGAAGGCACCGTCAGGGAAGATTCCATCATTTATTGTGCCTGGGAAGACAGCATTGGCAGCCGTCTGGTCACGCTGGTCTATGCCCTTGAAACAGCAGAAGGATTGATGCCGGTCACCGCTGGCGATTACATCATTACGCGTGCCGATGGGGAAATGCTCCCTTGCGCGCCCGATGTGTTTGAGCAGGTTTGGAAACTCGCAGAATAAAAAATTCAAGGTCAGCGTAAATTACGCTGACCCGGTTTTCCTTACGCTTCGTTCTAGCCAAGCAGGGAATGAAACTGCAGCCGTAAGCCCAGGCAGCCCCCTTATTTCCCTCCCGCATCACCCTCGCAGGCCGCCATAATTCCCATGCGTGACAAATGGGTATTGTGCATGAAATGGCGCAGGTATTCAGTAGAATGAACTGGCTATAGCTGCATCACCCACTTCATCTGCATCAATTGCGTCACCCCCGGCGCATCCCGATTCATCTCTGCGATCGAATCCGGGAATGCGTCTGAAATTGTACCTTTCCTGTTTTCCAGGCGAACTGTCAACGTCAGGCGGATTCCGACCAGGTGTCTTCTCGACGTTGTGCAATGTTCCAGAACAACAATGCAAACAAGGAGTTAGCACCATGGATCAAGCTAAAATCAAAAAACGCATTCGCATCCCCGCACTGCACAGCAAAATCATGACCGCTGAAGCAGCGCAAGCATTCATCAAGAACGGTATGGTCGTCGGCATGAGCGGTTTTACCCGCGCTGGCGATCCCAAGTTTGTCCCCTTTGCCTTTGCCGATGCGGCGGCAAAGGATGGCCGGAAAATCTATTTGATGACCGGCGCTTCAATGGGCGCAGACGTTGATGGCGCGATGGCGCGCGCGGGGGCGATCACGAAGCGTATGCCATTCATGTCTGACCGCGATATGCGCGCATCCATCAATGCTGGGAAGATGCTCTACTTTGACCAAAATCTGTCCGATCAAGGCTACCAGATTCGTCAAGGCCAATTGCCCAAGCCGGATTTGGTTGTGATCGAAGCGACGGCCGTGACAGAAGACGGCGTGATCATTCCGACGACTTCCTTCGGCAATACCGGCGTGTTCCTGGAATACGCGCAGCAAATCATTCTGGAAGTGAACATCGGCATGCCGGATGGGTTGGAAGGTGTTCACGATTACTATGTTCCTAAGCGTATGCCCAATGCAGAGCCCATCCCGCTCATGCATCCGCGTGACCGCACGGGCACCACTGGCGTTAAGGTTGATCCGAGCAAGATCGTCGGCATTGTTATCACCAACAAGCTGGATTCTCCATCGGAGAACGTACTGGCCGATCCGTCGCAAGACGCGATGGCAGCGAACCTGAAACAGTTCTTCCTGAACGAAATCAAAGTGGGGCGCTTGACCAACAGCCTGGGTCCGTTGCAAGCGGGTGTGGGTTCTGTGGCGAACGCTGCGCTGTGGGGTCTCATGGATGGGCCATTCGAAAACCTGCTGATGTTTTCCGAAGTGTTGCAAGACTCCACCTTTGACCTGCTCGATTGCGGCAAGATGATTTACGCCGCTGGTACTGCGATCACCATTTCGCCGAAGATGACCGAGAAGGTCTTTGGTAACTTTGATCGGTACAAAGACAAGATTATGCTGCGTCCGACCGAGGTCAGCAACAATGCCGAGCTGGTCAAGCGCATCAACCTGATTGCTGTGAACACCGCAATGGATGTGGACATTTACGGGAACGTGAACTCCACGCACATTGGTGGCACGCACATCATGAACGGTATCGGCGGTTCGGGCGACTTCGCGAACAACGCACACACCACTATCTTCCTGACCCGTGCGGCACAGGTTGGTGAGAAGGTGTCCCGCGTTTTGCCGATGGTGCCGCACGTTGACCACCATGAGCACAACGTGGACGTGATCATTACCGATCAGGGTATTGCAGACATCCGCGGTCTGGCACCGCGCGAGCGCGCGCAACTCATCATCAAGAACTGTGCGCATCCGAACTTCAAGCCGGAACTGTACAAGTATGTCGAAGAAGCGAATAAACGTGGCGGTCAAACCCCGCACGTGATCGAGAAGGCATTCGAGTGGTTCGCTCGCCAGCGCGAAACCGGCTCGATGCTGCCTTGATGGTGAGCCGCGCCACAATGCGGCAAAAACAAGCAACTAATGATCCACCTATTATTGGTTGTTTGGCAGTTGGTAGTGAGTTAGTTGTAATTGCTTAGAAGCGTAATTGGTAAGAAGCAGACCCTGGCGGCGCAAGCCGTCAGGGTTTTTTTAACTTTGATCTGGGATTACGGATTTCTATAAATGACAGCTTCAAATTTGTTGAGCGAGGCACCACGAGAAGGTTGTTGAGCGAGGCACCACGAGAAGGCGATAACGGAAAACCGCACAAGGCATTATCTCAGGTCAAAACGTAGCGCTATTTTTTCCTGTGCGGGCAGCGTTGATGTTACGCTTTTCCGACCAACAAATAGTTGATGATGGATTTCACGGGGGAAATAATATGGCAAAAATATGGATTCTCGTTGCAAATAGCAGCCAAGCCACGCTGATGAGTGCAGACTCGCCGATAGCACCGTTGAGCAACATCACGACTTTTGACAATCCCAATGCGCGCGTCAAGACGAAGGATCTGATCAGTGATCGGCCTGGCCGCAGTTTCGACAGCCAGGGCGAGGGGCGTCATGCGATGGAAGTGGAAGTCACCCCAAAGCAGCAGGAGCAGATCCGCTTTGCCAAGTTAATTGCAGATCGCCTTGAGGAAGGACGAAAAGCGCAAGCCTTCGAGCGCCTTGTGGTGGCGGCGTCTCCCGCGTTTTTGGGCGTGTTGCGCACGCATTTCGGCGCACCTCTCGGTGCCTTGGTATCGCTGGAGATCGATAAAGATTACACTTCCCTGACGAGCGCAGAATTGCGCGCGCGGCTCCCTGTGCGAATTTAAAAAGTATAGAAAGCCAAAGCGGTCGCGAATTGTTTTCAACCGATGAAAAGCGAAGCGCTTTCATGTAACCATTGTGCAAAAGATGCAGATACAAAATCATTCTGACGCCGTTTTGATACGCACCGCTCGCGCGGCACAAACTGCAGCCATCGCCACCGGCGATTTTCAGGCCGTCGCCAGTTTTTGGACTGAGGACATCACGGTGCGTCGTGCGCTTGGGCAAGCCGTGCAAGGCGTAAAGGAAGCGTTGGCGGCGCTCCAGCCGGACGATGCTTCTGTCGTGCCACTGGTATATCAGCGCGAGACGGAATCCGTTGATGTCAGCGCAGACGGATTGCTGGCTTTCGAGGTGGGACGTTGGGTCGGTCATCCCGGAGAGGTGCAAGCGTCGCCCGTTATTGGCGGGCGCTACGCGGCGCAGTGGGTGAAGCAGGATGGGCGGTGGCGGATCCGTGCGGAGATTTTTGTCGCGCTGGGAAAGACGTAGATCGAATGTCGGTCGGGATGATTGGGGTTAGCGTTTTTTTACGCGCGGCGTAAATTACGATGCCCCGAATTTTATTCGGGCTGGTGCCGTGAAACGCCGTTCCCAGTTTTTTTAGCGATGATGCAGTTGGCGAAGGAGCGCTTGCAAGACTTTGTCGGCCATGCCGTGTCCTTGCTCCGCCGCATGACGCAGCCATATGACAGCTTGTTCGTCGCTTTGTGGCACGCCTCTTCCCTTGCTGTACATGCCGCCAAGATTGTATTGGGCTTTGGCGTAGCCCTGGTTGGCTGCGCGTCGATACCATAGCGCGGCCTCTTCTTCATCCTTCGGAACGCCCTGACCCTTCGCGTAAAAGACGCCGAGGTTGCATTGGGCTTCGGGATTACCTTGCTCGGCCGCTTTGCGAAACCACATGATGGCGGTGGCGAGATCTCTTTGGACGCCTTCGCCACTGGCGTAGCGGAGGCCGAGATTGGTTTGTGCGCGTGGATGGCCTTGCTCGGCAGCTTTGTGATACCAGAAGACGGCTTGCGCGTCGTTTTTGGGTACGCCTTGCCCTTTGGCATAGCGAACGGCCAGATTGTTTTGCGCCCGTGCGTCGCCTTGCTCAGCAGCGCGGGCGTACCAGGCTGCGGCCTGGTCATTGTCTTTGGGCACACCTTGGCCGTTGGCGTAGAGGAAGCCCATGTGTACTTGTGCCGACAAGAAGTTTTGCTGGGCAGCCTTGAGGAACCATGTGGCCGCTTGCGTGCTGCTATGCGGCACGCCTTCTCCCTTTGAATACATCATGCCCAAACTGTTTTGGGCTTTCGCATGATTTTGCTGTGCTGCTCTGGTAAACCACTGGGCAGCCAGTTCATTATTTTGCGGGACATGGCGGCCGTGATGGTACATGCTGCCGAGGTTGTATTGTGCGTAGGAGTGACCTTGTTCGGCAGCCTTGCGCAGCCAGATGACCCCCTGTGCTTCGTCCAGGGGGACGCCGCGACCGTGGAAATACATGTTGCCGAGGTTGTATTGCGCTTGCGCGTGTCCTTGTTCTGCGGCTTGACGAAACCACTCAGCGGCCGTGGTGTCGTCCTGCTGGACACTGATACCCAGGTCATACATCAGGCCAAGATCGTACTGCGCCTCGATGTCGCCGTGCGCGGCGAGCGAGTGCAATTCTTCCAGCGAGGATGTTTGTAGGTCGGTGTTCATTGGGGGTGAGGCAATTATCGGAACAATGTTCGGATTATAGTGCCTGGCGTCGATTTATACGTGCTTCGACCGTGTTAAGTGCCGCGAGTTTTTGAAATTGCGGGTCATTCTGGGCAGTGTATGAGGCGTGCGTCAGAAAAAGACTGACGTGCCACTTCCGTTGCGCCGGTTTTCAGTGCAGATCACGTGCCCAAAAAACAGCACGGCGCCAGTGGCGCCGTGCGTGTTTGGAGGAGACTCCGTTTTTTGCTGCGCAAATTAGATCACGCCTTGTGCCAGCATGGCGTCGGCGACTTTCACGAAACCGCCGATGTTCGCGCCATTGATGTAGCTGACGCTGCCATCAGGACGCGTGCCGTACGTGACGCACTGGGTGTGAATGGCTTTCATGATGCCAGCCAGACGACGATCAACTTCATCGCGATCCCAGTACATGCGTTGCGAGCTTTGCGTCATTTCCAGACCGGAGGTGGCAACACCGCCAGCGTTCGCTGCTTTGCCCGGTCCGTAGAGTACGCGTGCTTCTTCGAACATGTAGGCAGCTTCGATGGTGGATGGCATGTTTGCACCTTCGCCAACGGCAATCAAGCCGTTCTTGATGAGGATCTTGGCATCTGCACCGTTCAACTCGTTTTCGGTTGCGCTCGGGAAGGCCAGGTCCGCCGGAATATGCCAAGGCGTTGCGCCTGGAATAAACTTCGCACCAACACGTGCTGCATACTCGCTGCAACGACCGTATTCAACGTTCTTGATTTGCATGAGCGTCGCGAGTTTTTCCGGCGTAAAGCCTGCTTCATCAACCACAGTGCCGCCAGAGTCGGAAACGGTGATGACTTTTGCGCCGAGGTGCATGAGTTTTTCCACAGTGTATTGCGCAACGTTACCGGAACCAGAAACGAGTGCGCGCATGCCTTCGATATTTTTGCCAACGCGTTTGAGCATTTCGTTTACGAAATAAACGCAGCCGTAGCCGGTGGCTTCCGGACGGATCAGTGAGCCGCCAAAGCTGATGCCACGACCGGTGAACACGCAGTCAGCGCGATTGGAAAGTTTCTTCATCATGCCAGCCATGAAGCCAACTTCGCGACCGCCAACGCCGATGTCGCCTGCTGGCACGTCGGTGTCTGCGCCAACGTGACGGTAGAGTTCCGTCATGAAGGATTGGCAGAAGCGCATAATTTCATTTTCGCTTCTGTCTTTCGGATCGAAGTCGGAACCGCCTTTGCCACCGCCCATCGGCAGCGTGGTCAGCGAGTTTTTGAATGTTTGTTCGAATGCGAGGAACTTCAGAACAGAGAGATTGACGGTCGGGTGGAAGCGCAAGCCACCTTTGTACGGGCCAATCATGGAACTGTGCTGAATGCGATAACCGCGGTTTACTTGAACATTGCCTTTGTCATCTACCCAGGAGACGCGGAATTGCACGATGCGTTCCGGTTCGACGAGTCGATCAAGCAAGGCTTTTTGAGCGTACTGCGGATTTTTTTCAATGAACGGCCACAAGCTTTCCATCACTTCCGTCACCGCTTGATGGAACTCTGGTTGGTTGGGGTCGCGCTTCTTAACGTCTTGTAAGAAATCTTCAAGGCTTCTCAGTTTCATGGGGTACTTTCGTTTGGTGCGTCAGAAAATTTGAAAAACGGCTAGTTCAACGAGACGTTGAGCAAGTCGGGCAGCATTGCTGCAAGCGCGCTTGTTGCCGGCCTGGGTTCTGCATGTGAAACGCAAAATCCGCTTTATATACTTGGAAATTGCGAAGTTTATCTATTTCTACAAGCGCCAAAGTACAATTTGGAAAAAGTAGAAAAGAGTAAAACGAGCAAAATATTAGACGCCATTGAAATGTACGTCAACTGATCTTCGTGTATGAAACAACGAGTTTTGCATTAAAGAACGTACATTGATGAAGGAACTGCATTACAGTAAACACTTCGTTAATTCGAGGATAAAATATAGAAAAATGTAGTAAGGGAATAGTGGAAAATGATATTCTGAGCGAAACATGAAATTCCTCTATAAAATAAGTCCTTAGAACATCTTTCTGTTGCCAATACATCCGATGATTACTTTAAAAAGCCTGAAAATTGACTCTCGGTTACATCGAAGAATCAAGATCAATGCCGCCAATCTTGGCGTGGCCATTGGTTTGTATGCGGAAGCGCTCATGACCACGGCGCTGAAGATGAACGATCTTGTCAATCTGGAGATCAAGCGCATTACGGACGAAAACACCAAAGCCACGACGACCAAGGATGGCAAGCCCGAATAGCGTGTTTTTGTCATTTCGTCCGGGAAAAATGTCGATAGGGCGTCTGCCTCTCTCAGTCCCGCAACCCTGACTTTTCCAGTCTTCCTCAGCCGTTCCCATGCTCAAGACGGCACACGCTGCCTCAGCAAGGGGCTCCAGCAAGCCCGTAGTGCGTAGTCCCGCCCCATCCCCTCACCCATGCAGCCACTATGGCTGGGTGTCGTGACGCGTTGTGTGGCGGGGAGGGAGACGGTTGCAGGTGAGGCCGATTTTTGGCGGGCGAGGTGTTTTTACCTGTGCAATGTTGATCTCAACGCCATGGCTTGCCTTTAAGGCAATTCCCTGTTCAGAAAATCTTAGTCCGAAGCAATAATGCTTGGAAAGTGTTGTATTTCGGTACAGGAGGGCTTTATTTTCTTACCGCAAGCGGCTGCGGACAGGATTTTGGAGCATCAAATGAAGCGGGGCGGTTTTTGCCTCCGATCTGACCAAGTGCGGGCAAGGGTCTTAGCGGGCAAGCAGTCGCTTGAGCACCGTGTGAAGAATTTTTTCTGCTTTGTCGTGACCTTGTTCAGACGCGCGTCGTAACCATGCCACCGCTTGGGCATCGCTTTGCGGAACGCCTCGGCCTTTGAGGTACATGCCTCCGAGGTTGTATTGCGCTTTGACGTAACCCTGGTTGGCCGCTTTGCGATACCACAGCGCCGCTTCGTCATCATCTTTGTTGACGCCTTGTCCTTTTGCGTAGCACACACCGAGATTGCACTGCGATTCGGCATGACCCTGCTCGGCCGCTTTGCGAAACCAGGCTGTGGCGACGGCGTGGTCTTGCGGCACGCCCTCGCCTTTTGCATAACGCAAGCCCAGATTGTTTTGCGCGCGGGGATGGCCTTGCTCGGCAGCCATGTGATACCAGAGAACCGCTTGTGCATCGTTTTTGGGGACACCTTGCCCTTTGGCGTAACGCACCGCGAGATTGTTTTGCGCGCGCGGGTCGCCTTGCTCGGCGGCTTTGGTGTACCAGGCAAGTGCTTCTGTATCGTTTTGCGGCACGCCCAGACCCATCGCACACACGTAGCCCATATGCACTTGCGCAGGGGCGTAATTCTGGGAGGCGGCCTTGAGGAACCAGGCAGCAGCCTGGTTCAGGTTGCGGGAGACACCTTCGCCTTTGGCATACATGATGCCGAGGCTGTTTTGTGCCTTGGCGTGCCCCTGCTCGGCAGCCTTCAGAAACCATGCCAGGGCAAGACGGTCATCCTGCTCAACATGGTTGCCGTGGTAGTGCAGGTTGCCCAGATTGTATTGGGCATAGGCGTGGCCTTGCTCCGCTGCCATGCGCAGCCAGACCATGGCTTTTTCGTGATTTTGCGGCACGCCGCGTGCCTGGAAGTACATGTTCCCCAGGTTGTATTGGGCGTGCGGATGACCTTGCTCGGCAGCTTTGCGAAACCATTGCGCCGCCAGGGTATCGTCTTGCGGCACCCCCATGCCAACTTCATACATCAGGCTGAGATCGTATTGCGCCTCTACGTCGCCCCGTTCGGCGAGGGAGTGCAATTCATCCAGCGAAGAAAGGTCGTCGTCGATGTTCATGTCACACTGTTCAGTGCAAGCCGCTTCTGGTTTTTGTTATCAGATACCGGATGATAGCCCAAGCCTTACAAGCCATCAAACGAATCGAAAAGTTGCAAGGAGACATCGTCTCGTCGGGGAAACAGATGCCACGCGAGGGAGGATGGCAGAACAAAGGAAGCGCATCAAACAGCATGCCACTTCAACCGGGTCGGTAATCAGGCTTTAGCGCAGGAAGTGATCGTAGACAGAAAGGAGAAGCTCTGCCACGATCAAGATGACGATGTACCATTCCAACCGGATTGCATGTCGATTGTTTAAAACATCCAGAAGCGTTTCCGCGGTTTTGGAAATCAGGTTCAGTTTGCGCTCCAGCGCGGTGTGACGCTCCAGAATTTCGAATTCGTCTTCCAGGCGGTTGTACAAACCTTGCAACGCGGGGTTTTCCCAAAGCACTTCCGGCTTTTCCGGAATCGAGACACGCCCCACCATCATGTATTCAGACAAGAGCATGGTGCCGATGTGCCGCAGCATTTCTTTTGGCTTGCCGCTGATACGGCCGTGGCGCTCCAGATCGGTCGCCAGCGGTTCGATGCGCTCTATGTTTTGGGAGACTTTTGCTTCGTACTGGGAAAGCACCACGCTTTTGGCCAGTACGTCAGCAATGATTTGCAAGCGTTCGACTTCAATGCTGCGTATCGTGATGGTGTTGCCGCGCATGCCTTCCCGTGCTTCCGGGTCTACGCGAATGAGTACTTCCTCCGCTTCTGGCGAAAGGTAGGAGCCAGAGATCAGGTTCGCCAAGCGCATGAGAATGACGGCTTCATGTAGCGGGTCAACGCCGAACAGAACCGCCGCGCCGAAGCGATACAGCACCGCGATGCCCCCTTCCACATCGATGGTCAAGGGAGTCAGCGCGAGGCTGTCGGCCTCTTCCAGCGCGCGCAAGTCAAGGCGATCACCGACAAGCAGGGCGCGTGCCTTGAAAGTCGTTTTGCCAGAAAGCAGTAAGGGGCGTTCACTCATAAAGGGGGCAAGGAAACGGTTAGGTGCCGACGCAAAAGTAATGCGTTCAAAGGGAATGCGTTAGCAGCGTTCATTCGGGATTATATGACGGGAAGTGCGCTGAAATATGACGTAAGTCACGGCGGCATGAAGTGAGAGGCAAAAAAAGGGACATTCAGTCGATACGGCCGAGATTACGGCGCACGGAAAGTGCTGCGCCCAGCCAGCCGAGTATGGCGCTCACGCCCAACAACATGGCGCTTGTCGTGAAGCTGAGCGGAGAAAGGTGCAGATCGAGAGCGTAAAGCGCCGCCAGATCGGCCAGTGCTACATTGAGCGGAAAAAGTGCGAGCGTGGCAATCAGCAGTGCAATGCACCCCGCACCAAAGCCCAGAATCGCTCCCATGTAATGAAAGGGTCGACGAATGAAGCCATCGGTCGCGCCGACCAGTCTCAGCAGCGCAATTTCATCCAGGTGCGACATCATTTGCAAACGAATCGTGTTGAAAGCGACCGCGACGACAACGATCCCCAGCGTGCTGGCCAGGAAAATCAATACCATGTTGAGCACATGCATGAGCGTGGCCAGCCGTTTGATCCAGAGGAAATCAAGCTGAACTTTGTCAACATTAGGTAAGCGCTTCAATTGTTCAGCAGCTTGTTCGATGCGCGCGGTTTCATCCGGTTTCAGTTCATTTTCCAGGCGTACCAGATAGGCATCGGGGAGGGGGTTGCCGCCCAGCGCGGCGATGGCTTCCGAGAGACCGGTTTTGCTCTTGAGGACTTCCAGCGCCTTTTCGCGCGGGACAAAAGTGACGCTCACTTTTTGACCCACATTGGAGAAAGCGTCACGAATGGAGGGGGCGAGCGTGGAAGCGACTTCGCGCGAAACACTTTGTTTGATGAAGACGCTGATCTCGGCGTGGACTTCCAGTTGCGCAGTGACCGGCTTGAGATTCTCAATCAAGGTGACGCCGCAAAAAGGCAGCGTCAGGGTCATGGCCAGGGCGAGCATGTTCAACAAAAAGTTGGCAGGCGCACGGCGAAGATGCGAAGCAAAGGCGGACAGGGAATACATCCATTGGCGAAGGCACTTCATAGTCCGACGCTCCTCGACATCACAGGGCGGCGGTCGTTGACCAATTGCCCATCGCGCAGATACAAGACACGGCTGGCGCGATGCAGGTATTTATCGTCATGCGTTGAAATCAGACAGGTAACGCCCGCATCCTTGAAAGCCGTCAAGGCATCCAGTACGCGATTGGCGCTGGCGCGATCCAGGCTGGTAGTGGGTTCATCAGCGAGAATGATCTGCGGGCGGTTGACCAGTGCGCGCGCGATTTCAACGCGTTGCTGCTCCCCGCCGGAGAGGGCGAGCGGCAAGGATTCAGCGCGATCCAGCATGCTGACTTTTTCCAGCGCCGCCCTGGCGCGCGTGGTGGCTTCCTTTTTCGCCGTACCCAAAACCAGCAAGGGGAGCATGACATTGTCGAGGACAGTGCGGCCGTTCAGCAGACTGTGCTGTTGCATGATCATGCCGAGATTGCGTCGCCAGAATGGAATGCCGGCGCGATCGACATCGTCGAGACGTTGACCGTTGATGGTGATGCTGCCGGTAGTGGGGCGCTCAATCGCCGCAATCAGTTTGAGTAATGTGGATTTGCCCGCACCGGAAGGACCCGACAGGAAAACCAGTTCGCCTTGTTGAATGGATAGCGTGACATCGCGCAGGGCGGCTATGTTTCCTGGGTAAAGTCGAGAAACCTTATGAAATTGGATCATCGCGGCCATGGGTGTTGGTTGAGGCATCAGCCTAGCAAAGCATCCACAAAATCCTCAGCACGAAACGGTTGCAAATCTTCCAGCTTTTCGCCGATGCCGATAAAGTACACCGGAATCGGTCGGGTGCAGGCAATCGCTGCCAACACGCCGCCCTTGGCTGTGCCATCCAGCTTGGTGATGATCAGACCGGTCAGTCCCAGCGCGTCATCAAACACTTTTACTTGTGTGAGCGCATTCTGACCGGTGTTGCCATCAATGACCAGCAATACTTCATGCGGTGCGGTCTCCAGTCCCTTGGCGATCACGCGTTTGATTTTTTTCAGTTCTTCCATCAAATGCATTTGCGACGGCAGGCGACCCGCCGTATCCAGCATGAGTACGTCGATGTCGCGCGCTTTGGCCGATTGCACCGCATCAAAGGCGACGGCAGCCGGATCGCCCGAGGCTTGCGAGATGACCGACACATTGTTGCGTTCGCCCCAAACAGCCAATTGCTCACGCGCCGCAGCGCGAAAGGTGTCGCCCGCCGCCAGCAGCACTTTTTGTCCATGCGTTTGCAAGTGCTTGGCGAGCTTGCCAATCGTCGTGGTTTTGCCGACACCATTGACGCCGGCGATCATCATGACCAAAGGGTGATGCTCACCCAGCACCAGGGGTTTTTCAAGCGGCGTAAGCATGTCAATCAGGATTTCACGCAAGGCTGCGCGAATTTGCTCGGGTTGCGTCAGTTTGTTTTCTTTGACGTTTCGCTTGAGCGCATCGAGGAGGCGGCGCGTGGCATCCACGCCCGTATCGGCCATCAATAAGGCCGACTCCAGTTCTTCGTACAAATCGTCATCAATTTTTGCGCCAGAAAAAATCGTCGTCAGGTTGGACGAGGTTTTTGACAATCCCGTCTTCAACTGGTTAAGCCAGGAGGAATGGTTTGGTGAAGCGGCAACAGAGGAATCGGCGGGAGCCGATTCAGCGGGGCGGGCGGGCGTTTTCTTGAAAAAACTGAACATCGCAGAGTGATTTGAGCAAAACTTTACCGAAACGATACAATGCCAGCATTCTACCAGAGGGCGCAGGATGAATTTTCGGAAAATAATACGATGGACAATACTCATGCTGGCGGCAGTGCATGGGGCGGCGAGTGGTGCGGTGCAGGCTGCGCCAGCGACGACGTTCACGCTGAAAAATGGCATGAAAGTCATCGTGCGGGAAGACCATCGCTCGCCGACGGCCGTTCATATGGTTTGGTACAAAGTCGGCGCCATGGACGAAACCAGCGGCAAAACAGGCGTCGCCCATGTGCTGGAACACATGATGTTCAAGGGTACGAAAACCCTCAAGCCGGGAGAGTTCAGCCGCCGCGTGGCGGCGCTGGGCGGGCGTGAAAACGCATTTACCGGCAAGGATTACACGGCCTACTACCAGCAAATCGACAGCAGCAGGCTGGAAGCGGTGATCCGACTGGAGTCAGATCGCATGGCAAACCTTGTGCTGAGCAAGAAGGAATTCGATCCGGAAATTCGCGTCATCATGGAAGAGCGTCGCTGGCGCACGGAAGACAAAGCCAGCGCGCTTTTGTACGAAGCCTTGTACAGCACGGCGTTTACCGCCCATCCCTATCGTCACCCGATCATCGGCTGGATGAATGATTTGCAGCAAATGCGCGCGGACGATGCGCGCGCATGGTATCGCCACTGGTATGCGCCCAATAATGCGACGATGGTGGTGGTGGGCGATGTCGATGCGCAAACTGTGCGCAAACTGGCAGAAAAATATTACGGGAAAATACCCGCCAAAGCCTTGCCGCAGCGCTTGACGCATGAAGAGCCCATACAGCGCGGGACGAGACGGGTGACCGTCAAAGCGCCTGCGGAAAATCCCATCGTGGCGCTGGCGTTCAAAGTGCCGGTGTTGCGCGATGTGGAAAAAGATGATGACGTGTATGCGCTGGATGTGCTGGAAGCGGTGTTAAGCGGATATGACAATGCGCGGCTGGTGGCACGGCTGGTGCGTGAAGATCGTGTCGCCATCAGTGCTGGCGCCGGATACAGCGCGGTTGCGAGAGGTACCGGGCTTTTTGTTCTCAGCGGCACGCCGGTGCAAGGCACAAGTGCTGCGGATTTGGAAGCGCGTTTGCGACAGGAAGTGTCGCGTGTTGCAAAAGAAGGCGTGACAGAAAAGGAATTGCAACGCGTCAAGACGCAACTCATTGCGTCGCAGGTTTACAAACGTGACGCGCCGTTCGAACAAGCAATGGAGATCGGTGCGCTGGAAATGGCGGGCATCGGCCATGCCAAGAAGGAGCGCTTGATTGAACGGCTGAAAGCGGTAACGTCTCAGCAGGTACAAGCGGTCGCAGAAAAATATTTTGGCGACGATGCACTGACGGTGGCGACGCTTGTGCCGCTGCGCTTGGATCAAACCGCACAAGGAAAGAACAAAAAATGAAAATTCGGCGCGGCTTGACGAGAACGGCGTGTGCCTTGCTGTTGACAGGTGCGACTTGGGTTGCGCAGGCCGCACCGATCGCTTCCTGGCACTTGCCGAATGGCGCGAGAGTATTGTTTGTTGAGAACCATGCTTTGCCCATTGTAGATGCCAGCGTGAGCCTGGATGCCGGATCGCGGCGCGATCCGAACGGACAATCCGGGGTGGCAGGCATGACATGCGCGATGCTCAGACGCGGTCTTGAAGCAAGGGGATCGATACCGGCGATGGACGAGGCGCAAATTTCGGATGCGATTGCCGACATCGCCGCAGATATCGGGTGTAGCGCGGATACTGATCGCGTCATTATTTCCCTGCGCAGCTTGTCGAGCCAGGCCGAGCGCGACACCACTGTTGCGTTGGCGAGTCGGATGTTGTCGTCGCCCGCATTTCCGGCAGCCTTGCTGGAAAGGGAAAAAACGCGTTCCATTGCTGCGATCAGGGAAGATGACACGCGCCCGGCGTCACTGGCGAACAAGGCATTTTGGCGTAGCTTGTATGGCACGCATCCCTATGGACAAGTTCCGACAGTTGAAACGGTGGCACGCATCACGCAGGATGATTTGCGTGCGCATCACCGGCAATACTATGTTGCAGACAGCGCTGTCATCGCCATCGTCGGCGATGTGTCGCGCGAAGAGGCCAATGTCATTGCCTTGGCGTTGACGGCAGGATTGCCGCGCACATCGGCTGCGCTGCCAGTTTTGCCGAAGATTGATGTCAATACGTTCGCGGGTGCGCAGGAAGTGCGGCAGGCGCATCCGGCATCGCAGGCGCATATCCTGATGGGCATGCCGAGTTTGGAGCGCGGCGATCCGGATTATTTCGCCATCATCGTGGGCAACTACATTTTGGGCGGTGGGGGATTCGTTTCGCGTCTTGTGCATGAAGTGCGCGAAAAGCGCGGCATGGCCTATAGCGTGCGCAGTGGCTTTAGTCCGATGAAACAGGCGGGACCTTTTCAGATCAGTTTGCAGACGAAGAAAGAACAATCTGATGAAGCCATTCACGTTGTGCGCGCGACGCTCGATAATTTTTTGCACAAAGGGCCTACGCAGGCAGAGCTGCAAGCGGCCAAGGACAATATGATCGGCGGATTTGCGCTGAATATCGATACCAACAGCAAGATGCTGGCGAATGTGTCGGCTATCGGTTACTACGATTTGCCGCTGGATTATCTGGAGACATGGAAGCGCAACGTGGCCAAGGTCACGACACATGACATCCGCGCTGCATTCAGGCGCAAGCTCGACCCGGCTCGCTTGGTGACGGTGATCGTTGGCGCGCCGGAGAAAAAAAATGAAGCCCAGGCAGACCGTCAAAAATAGTCGCGCAAAAGCGGGCGCATCGAAACAACGTTCGCATCAGGTGCGGATCATTGGCGGGGCGTGGAAGCGCAGCGTTTTACCCGTGGCGGCGGTTGAAGGCTTACGGCCAACGCCAGATCGTGTTCGCGAAACGGTGTTCAATTGGCTCAATCATTTAATGGATGGCGCGTGGTCTGGTTTGGCCTGCCTGGATTTGTTTGCAGGAACCGGTGCGCTGGGGTTTGAAGCGGCGAGTCGCGGTGCCGCCGAAACGGTTTTGGTGGAATCCAGCCCGGTGGCCGCACGCCATTTAAATGCCATCAAGGAGAAATTGCATGCCGATAAAGTGAGCGTGGTGCAGGGGGATGCGCCTGTCGTGGCGGCGCGCATGGCGGCAAACGGGAAGCAATTCGACATTATTTTTCTCGACCCCCCCTACCGTCAGGGCTGGATTGAGCGTACTTTGCCCACCTGTGTGGGCTTACTGAAGCAGGACGGTGTGATCTATGCTGAATCGTCGGCGCCCTTGACTGGCTTTCATGAGGGAGAAATGCCGGAATGGCTTAGACCTTGGGAAGTCATTCGCCAGGATCGCGCCGGTGCCGTCCATTATTACCTGCTAAAAATGGCCGAATAGCTGATTTTTCAGGCATAATTCAAATCCTTGCACGAAATTTCAAGGAAATTCGATGACGATTGCAATTTATCCGGGAACATTTGATCCGCTGACGCGCGGCCATGAAGATTTGGTTCGTCGCTGTTCAGGCTTGTTCAATCAGCTCATCGTGGGCGTGGCAGAAAGCCGTACCAAGCGCCCATTCTTTACGACGGATGAGCGTCTGGTGATTGCGCGGGAAGTCCTAGGACACTATCCCAACGTGAAGGTCGAAAGTTTCAGCGGTTTGCTCAGAGACTTTGTGCGCAAGCACGATGCCCGTGTCATTGTGCGTGGATTGCGCGCCGTGTCTGACTTCGAGTATGAATTCCAGATGGCGGGTATGAACCGCTATCTGATGCCGGAAGCGGAAACGATGTTCATGACACCTTCCGATCAGTACCAGTTCATTTCCGGCAGTATCGTGCGTGAAATCGCTTTCATGGGCGGCGACGTCTCGAAATTCGTTTTCCCGTCAGTCGAAAAGTGGCTGAAACAGAAAATCAGTTTGATGAAAGATTGATGCGCGATGGCGCTGAAGATCACGAAGGATTGCATCAACTGCGATGTCTGCGCACCTGAATGTCCGAATGAAGCGATTCATCTCGGACCGGAAATTTACATCATCAATCCCGATAAATGCACAGAATGCGTTGGTCACTATGATCAACCGCAGTGCCGTGTCGTTTGTCCGGTGAATTGCATCTTCCTCGACCCGGAGCACAAGGAAACACCGCAGCAGCTTCGCGAAAAGTTCGAGCAACTGCAATCCAAAAAATAACAGCAAAAAATAAGCGCGGTGATTTAATGTGGCGCTGCCTGAACGGCAAAATCGGGTGGTGTTTTAATGAGTGGCGCGGGCTTCCAGTTTTTCATGAAAGTCGCAAACTCATCGGGGGGCAAGGGGCGGCTGAAAAAGTAGCCTTGCGCTTCATTGCATAAATGCGTGCGCAAGAAAGCGAGTTGCTCGGCGGTTTCCACGCCTTCTGCAATGACGGTTTTGTCCAGCGTTTGAGCCAGCGAAATGATCGCCATAACGATGGCGGCAGAAGATTTCTTGTGAGGCACGTCGCGGATGAAAGATTGATCGATTTTGAGCTTTTCCAAAGAGAGACGTTGCAAGTAGGCGAGGCTGGAATACCCGGTGCCAAAATCGTCAATGGACATTTTGACGCCCAAGGTTTTGAATTGATCGACGATGTCCAGCGAACGATCCAAATCCTGCAAAAGCAGCGATTCGGTCAACTCCAGTTCCAGCAGTTCAGGAATCAGTCCGGTTTCCGAGAGGGCGTCGGATACGGTTTGAACGAGGTCGCCGCGTCTGAACTGTAACGCGGAAATGTTGACGGCAACGACGAATGGCGGCAATCCTGCGCGTTGCCACGCCATCGCCTGGCGACAGGCTTCGCGAATGACCCAGGCACCCAGCGGGATGATGAGGCCGCTTTGTTCAGCAACCTGAATAAAACGATCAGGGCGCACCATGCCCAGTTCGGGATGTTCCCAGCGGATGAGCGCTTCCGCGCCGCACAATTCGCCAGTCACCAGGTCGATTTGTGGTTGATAGTGCAGGATGAATTCGCCACGCTCGATGGCGCGCGTCATGTCGCCACGGATGCGCAAGTGATCCTTGATCGAAGCGTTCATCTCTTCGCCATAAAAACGGAAAGTGTTGCGACCGGAATCTTTGGCGTTATACATCGCCATGTCCGCGCTTTTCAGCAAGGTGTCGATATCATTGCCGTCATTGGGGTAAACCGATATGCCGACTGATGCCGAGATCCCTAATTCATGTGCATCAACGGTAAAGGGTTTGCTGGCTTGTTCCAGAATGTTTATCGCAACGGTGCTGACTGCGTTCAGGTCATACAAATCCGTCAGCATGACCAGAAATTCATCACCGCCCTGTCGGCTGACAGTGTCGGTCTCGCGAACGGAAGAGGAGAGGCGATTGGCGAAGGCGCACAACAAGGCATCCCCCAGTTCGTGCCCCAAGGTATCGTTGATGACCCTGAAGTTATCCAGATCAAGATAGATGAGCGCGATTTTTGTGTCCGTGCGCTTGGCATGGGCGATGGCTCGCGTCAGGCGTTCTCTCGATAACTGACGGTTGGGCAAGCGGGTGACGGAATCGTAGTAGGCAAGAAACTCGATCTGATTTTTGTTGGCGCGATTCTCCGTAATATCTTCAGCGATTGCGATGTAGTTGATGGGCGCGCCGTCATTGTCGCGCACGGCGCTGATGGACAGCCACGCCAGATACGCGTCACCGTTTTTACGTTTGTTCCAGATTTCGCCTTGCCAGCGACCCGTAGAAAGCAAAGTGTCCCAGAGGGTTTTGTAAAAGTCGGCATCCTGGCGACCGGATTTCAAGAGTCGCGGTGTTTGGCCGACCGCTTCGGATTCGGGATATCCCGTGATGGTGGTAAAGGCGGGATTCACCGAAAGAATGGTTCCCTCGGCGTCGGTGATCAAAATGCCGCTGTAATTGGCTTCAAATACGGTGGCCGCGAGCCGCAAGTCTTCTTCGGCCTTTTTACTTTCAGTGATGTCAGTCGCCATGCTGACGGCGTACTGTCGGCCGTCCGGCAGCTTGCCGAGCGGCGAGGTGACGAAGTGCCAGATACGCACAAACCCGTCTTTGCAACGTACAGCCTGTTCGCCGCCATCAAAACGTTCTCGAACGGCGTACGGGGCGGCATTGTTTTTATCGGAAGATCGCAAGGCTCCGGGGCAGGCCATCTCAGCCCAGATCTGCATTGTCGGAACATCCAGAGGGGTGTACTGCGTCATGACGAACCAGGCGCGATTGACTTGGACAATTTCCCCATCTTCAGCATACACCATCATCGGGAAAGGCGATTCATCTGCCACCAGACGTAGACGCGCTTCGCTTTCGCGCAAGGAAATCTCTCCGGATCTTCGTGCGGTTTCGCGATCGAAGTTGTCCATGGCAAAACCAAGATTGGAGGCGATTTCGCTCAGTAGCGCGACCGATTCATCGTCAAAAGCAGATGGCTGATCGCTGTAGACCGTGAACACGGCGTAGGGTGCACCGTGGCGCATGAGCGGAAAGGTGGCTGAGGAGTGGAAACCGTGACGCTTGCCGCGATCATGCCAAGGCGCTGTCATGGGGTTCTCGCAGAAGTCGCTGAGAACGATAGGGAGGCCTTCACGAAAAGTGAGCGCCGTGGGACCTTGTCCACGGGGTTCGTCAGGCGTCAGCAAAATAACCATGCCATCAAGGAAAGCACTCGCTTTTCCGTAAGATGCTGCAGGCACGATGGCGGTGTGTGTTAAATCCGGTATGCCAATCCAGGCCATGCTCATGCCACCGAAATCGACAGCAATGCGACAGGCGAGGGGGAAAAGCTGATTTTCATTTTCCATGCGCACAATGGCATCGTTCGTCTGACTCAGCGCGCGATACATATTGGTCAAACGTGTTGCATGTTGCTCCGCTTTTTTGCGATCGCTGATGTCCTGGAACATGGTGGCAAAATGATTTGCGCCGGTTTTGTAAGTGTTGACGGCGAGCCAGCATCCCTTGAAAGTAAAAAAGAATTCATCCTGGCGGGAGAATTCGGTTTGCGCAAGCTCGGTCAGGCGGTCACGCCAGTCGCTGTCAAAGGCGGGCAGCACGTCGCTGGCGCGTTGCCCCACCAGTTTTTCGCGGGGCAGCCCGATCAGCAATTCAAAAGCGCTGTTCACATCCAGAAAGCGATAATCCACGGGTTTGCCTTCACTGTCGCGAATAATTTCGTGCAAAGCGAGGGCGCTGGTCATGTTGCTGAAAAGTTGCAACAGGGAGGGAATGCTGTCAGCGCGTGGGGAAAACAGGGCGTTTTGCGACATAGAAGGAGGCAAGGGTTGTATGCGTATGTACGACGAAATGTTCCACTTGTCAGTATGCTCCGTTACACGCGAATGATGTTGCGCTTGCGCAATTTTCAGAAGAAACCTATAAAAAAGCAGCGATCATGCTCATAGCGGTGTTTAAAGAGCAAGGCTCGTTCGTAGGGAAATTTGTTCAAAAGGAAAGATGTCTGTGCGAAACCGGTGCGTGGACGAAGAAAAACACGTCGATAGCGCATCGAAGGCGCTGGCGTCTTAGCTACGTGATGCGACAAGGCGATTGACCAAACGTGGAGGCGATGCTGGACAAGTCGCTGTTGATGTGGGGATTGGCAAGGTAAACGATGTTTTTGGCGTGATCAAGTCTGACGTTGTGACCGCCTTGCGTACTGTCTCCCCAGGCAATGATGGAGCCATCGGCGCGCAAGGCGGCGAAGGCGCCCCACAATGTGGAAAAAATTTTTACGACATTGATTGAACCATCCAGTTGCTGCGCAACTTTGCGGCAGTCGCCCCCGCTGACGGGGTCGCCCCAGGTGACCACAGAACCGTCGGCAAGCAGAGCCGCAAACGCAGCGCTGGTCGAAAACACATCAATGACTCTGGTGGAGCCCTTTAATTTTTTTGCGACGGCACGGCTGTCTCCGCCGGAATCCGAATCGCCCCAGGTAATGACGGAGCCGTCGGCGCGCAAAGCGGCAAAGGCATAATTGGTGGAAAAAACTTTCACAACAGGAATGAGGCCGCGCAGGTCTTCTGCAACATCAAGGCTAAGGCCGCCAGAAGCGGAGTCGCCCCAGGTGATGACGGAGCCATCCGCGCGGAGGGCGGCGAAGGCAGCGCTGGTTGAAAAAATTTTGAGAACACTTACAGAACCATTCAGCAAGGTGCTGATGCCCCCGCGTACGCTGCCTCCTTTGTGTGGATGCCCCCATGCGACCACGGAACCATCTGCACGAAGTGCTGCAAACGCATAAGCCGTTGAAGCGATGCGCACGACGGGCGGGTTGCCGTTGAGTTGATGCGCTACGTCGTAGTTATTCCCGCCGGAACAGGCATGCCCCCAGGGTGTGATGGAGCCGTCTTCGTGGAGAGCGGCAAAAGCGCCGTAAGAAGAATAAATGCGGACGACTTTGTTTTTGCCATCAAGTTGTGCTTCCACAGCATTGCTGCTGCCGCCGCTCAGCAGATCGCCCCAAGTGACGACGGAACCATCCGCACGCAAAGCGGCAAACGCACATGCGGTCGAAAAAATGTTGATAACCTTGATCTGCCCATTCAACTGACGGGCGGCACTGTGAAGATCACCCCCGCAAAGCGCGTCGCCCCACGCCAGAACCGATCCATCACTACGTAGTGCGGCAAAAGCGCCGGTGGTGGAAAAAATATTGATGATACGCGGCGTGCTTTTCAACAACGAACTTTCATCGGCGGTTACGCCACCATGCAAGGGGTCGCCCCACGTTACAACAGAGCCGTCTTCACGCAGGGCAGCAAAGGCGCGGTGGTTAGAGAAAACCTGAGAAACTTTGACTGTGCCATTCAACAATGAAGCAACGTTACTGCTGTCTCCTCCTGCTTCCGATTTGCCCCAGGTGGTCACTGAACCGTCTTGCAACAGCGCGGCGAAGGCATGGCGGTTTTGACATTCGTGTCCGTTGTGTCCGGGAAATCCCGCTGCGCTTGAGGAGACAACGCGTTCGAGTAGCGGGGGATATTCGTCATCGCGCCATTCTGTTTTGAGTGTTGGCGTCACCCGGTGTTTGAAGAGGTCGTCGATTGGCTGATGTGTGGTGACGCGATGCTCCTCAGAAGGTGTCGGTGTAACACCCACCTTCGAAAAATATTGCACAGTTGTGTAGGCGAGATCTTGTGAGGGCATGTTGAACAAGTGTTTATGGGTGCGTCCATGAATCGGAGTCGATTAAAAGTTCATCAAACAAAATTTGAAAAAGAAAAATGTGCTGACGCCTCGAATTATATTTGCAGACACCGAAAAAAGAAGTGAAACACAATGGAGAAACAGGGGATCGCTTGAGAAATGACAAAGAAGAAAAAAGAAAGTATTCCGCACGGAAACCCAATGCAAAATGCTTACGCAAAAATTGCGTGAGGTGAAGATTTCCGCAGGGTAGCGCTGCTCAGGATGCGCTTGATGAAGCGCGCCATTTTTCCGGCACATGCCGAATGGCAGTGGGGTTGCGGCGAACGGCAGATGCGCAGAGAGATGCAGTCATCAAGTGGGTGGGGACGTGACGCAAGGTGTGGCCATTGCGTTGAACCGCAGCGAGACACAGTGCATCCGTTTTCATGATGTCCGGAACATATTGCAAAGCGTGCGGATCCTGTGTCACAGCGGCGGTGCAAACTGCATCAGTCATGAAAGCAGGTGGGACATGTTGTAGCGCCAGACCTTGTTGCGTGACGCCAGCCAGGCAAAGCGTTTGGGTGAGTATTTCCGGCGGGACAAATTGTAGCGCGTAGCCGTCTGTGTTCACGGCAGCCATGCAAACATCGGGCGTGCGTTGCGAAACGGGAACGTGACGCAGTGCCATGCCGTCATGCGCAACAGCGGTCAGACAGAGAGCTTCGGAGATCTGTGAAGCAGGAACAAATTGCAGCGCTTCTCCGTGATTTTGCAATGCAGTCGCACAAACTTTTTTTGTGCGCAAAGGTGTCGGCACATACTGCAAGGCGAGGCCGTTGCCTGTGACGGCGCGTTCGCACACGGTTTCGACAAGAAATTTTTCCGGAACGAATTGGAGTGCAAAACCGTCTGTCTCTACCGCTTTCATGCAGATCGCTTCAGTGCAGGCTGATGCGGGGACGTATTGCAGCGCAACCGGGTTGCGCGAAACCGCCATCAGACAGACGGTTTCCGTGCAGACTTCGGGCGGTGCAAATTGCAGTGCGCAGCCCTCCGTGGAGACTGCGGCCAGGCAGACGGCTTCCGTGCGGAAGGCTAGCGGCAGGAACTGGAGGACGTAACCTTCCAGCGTGACGGCTTCGAGAGCCGCTTCGACGCTGGGCACGTCGATCATTCTTTGTTGCATGGCGGGTAAATTTATTTCCCGATGCAAAAGCGCGAAAAGATCATGCCCAGCAAATCATCGGTCGATACCGCGCCCGTGATGTGCCCCAACTGTTCCTGCATCAAACGCAATTCTTCCGCAAAAAGATCGAGCGCGGGATCCTCCGATTCGGCATGATGCAGCGCCGATTCCAGGTGATCATGCGCATTGCGCAAGGCAATCAAATGGCGTTCGCGAGCAAGGTAAAGCGATTCGCCGGAAGGTTGCCAGCCAGCGACACGGAGCAATTCGTGGCGCAGCAAGTCGATGCCGGTTTTTTCGCTGGATGAAAGATACACGCTGACCACGCCATCCATTTCATCCACACCCGGCTTGTGACCGGAAAGATCGATTTTGTTCCAGACCCGTATGACCGGCACGCCGTCCGGGAAATCGCGCGCCACTTCCTCGTCGACGCGCGTGGGGCCACGATCGGCATCCAGTAGATGCAGGATGAGGTCTGCGCGTCCCAGTTCTGTCCAGGTGCGTTCAATGCCAATGCGCTCGACTTCATCGCTGGGTTCGTCAGTGGCGCGAATGCCGGCCGTATCGGTCAGATTGATCGGAACGCCTTCCACCTGAATGGTCTCCGTGACTTTGTCGCGGGTGGTGCCGGGGATGGGGGTCACGATGGCTACGTCGGAACCGGCGAGCGCATTGAGCAAGGAAGATTTACCGACGTTCGGCGGCCCTGCGAGTACGACGTTCAAACCTTCGCGAAGCAAGGCGCCTTGCGCAGCTTGCTTGAACAAATCCGTCAAAGCGCCAGCGATACCGGCAAGCTGTTTGCTCGCGTCGGTCTTTTGGAAGAATTCAATGGACTCTTCAGGGAAATCCAGCGTGGCTTCAACAAGCGTGCGCAAGTCCGTGATGCGCGTGGCCAGCGAACGAACGGATTGGGAAAAGACGCCAGAAAGGGAACGGGAAGCGGATCGCGCAGCGGCTTCGGTGGAAGCATCAATGAGATCGGCAACGGCTTCGGCTTGCGTAAGGTCGAGTTTATCGTTCAAAAAGGCGCGACGCGTGAATTCGCCGGGCTCTGCCGCGCGCAAGCCGATGTCATCGCCAACATCCAGGCAGCGCGTCAGCAACATTTGCATGACGACGGGGCCGCCATGACCGTGTAGTTCCAGCACATCTTCGCCGGTGTAAGAGTGCGGCGCCTTGAAATAAATCGCCAGCCCTTGATCAATCAGATTGCCATCTTCGTCGCGGAAGGACAAATACGTGGCGTATCTTGGCGTCAGCGTTTCTTTGCCAAGCAAGGGCTTGAACAAGGGCGAAAGATTTTTTCCTGAAATACGTATGATGCCCACGCCGCCGCGTCCGGCAGGGGTGGCAATGGCAACGATGGGGGAGGCGTCAAAGTTCATGGTCATGGTCTGTTTATTGCGAGGTCAGAGTGAAGAAGTCTGTCATTTCCAAGATTGTGTCACAACAAGCCGTGTTTTCATTCAAAGTGGCTTGGGAGTGTCGTATTTTCCTTCAATGATGTCGGGCTCGAAAAAACACCATTTGATTTGCGGCCATTGCTCCTGAATGCGATCTTCAATGACGTTGATGGCATCGATCAGCGCACGATCCGATGGTTGGGGACGCATCTTGGCTTGCACGGCGAGCATCAATTCGCCACCCCACTGCAAGGTGATGAGATTGATGACGCATTCAACTTCTTCTTGCGAGTCAATGAATGCCCTGATGGCAGCCTGTTTTTCCGGCGAGGCGGATTCGCCCGTGATCATCGCCTTGACTTCACGTGTGATGAAGACGGCAATCACCATCAGCAAGGCACCGACAGAGATAGAGCCGATGGCATCCCACACGGGGTTGCCCGTTACAGCAGACAGCAGAACCGCGACGAAAGCGATGACAAGACCCATCAAAGCCGCGATGTCTTCACCCGCCACCACCATCAATTCGGACTGACGTGTTTCGCGAAACCAGCGATAAAAAGACTTACCGTTGGCGATTTTGCGAATCTCGCGCATGGCACCTGCCAGCGACAGCGCTTCCAGGACCACAGAAACGCCCAGCACGAGAAGCGCCACCGTGGCGTTCTTGAGTGGTTCCGGATGGTTCAGATGCGTTACGCCTTCGTAGACGGAAAACGCGCCACCCATGAAGAAAAGTAGCAAAGCAACCATCATCGCCCAAAAATAAACCACGCGAGCGTAACCCATCGGGTGAGAAGCGTCGGGCGGGCGTTTGGCTTCACGAAGCCCAAAGAGCAAAAAAACCTGATTGGTGCAGTCCGCCAGCGAGTGAATGGCCTCGGCCAGCATGGTGTTCGATCCGGTGTAAATTGATGCTGCGAATTTGCAGATGGCAATACCGCCGTTTGCACCGAGTGCGTACAGAATAGCTTTGACAGAACCTTCGGAGGGGGATGACATGATTATGCGGCCAAAAAAGTTGACACCTTATCGTCTGGTGTGGCGATATGCAATAGGCGGATTTACAATGACGTCATTCTACCCTGCAAGGCGTGGGACTTTCGTGGAATAATGTCGCTTCGCAAACGTTTTTTGTCACAGGATGGGCATAGGCAATGAGTAAAGCAAATAATGGGGGGGCTGGAAGCGGAAAAAAACCGGCTACAGTCACCCGGAAAACCTTCGATGAAGTTTTGGTGCCGACTTACGCACCGAGCGAAGTGGTACCGGTGCGCGGCTCCGGACTGGACGTCTGGGATCAGCGCGGTACGCGCTACCTCGATTTCACGGCAGGGATTGCCGTAACCGGGCTCGGCCATGCCCACCCGGAGTTGGCCGATGCCTTGTGTGCGCAGGCGCGTACGCTTTGGCACGTGAGCAATATCTACACGAATGAACCTGTGCTGCGCCTGGGTATCGCGATGACGCAAGCCACCTTTGCCGACCGTGCCTTCTTTTGCAATTCCGGCGCGGAAGCGAATGAAGCAGCGTTCAAGCTGGTGCGGCGGTATGCCAGCACCAAGTTTGGCGCAAAAAAAAGCCGCATAGTCTCTTGCCTGAACTCTTTTCACGGCAGGACGCTTTTCACGGTGAGCGTGGGCGGTCAGCCAAAATATTCGGAAGGCTTTGGTCCGCTGCCGGAAGACATCATTCATATTCCGTTTAACGACATTGCGGCTGCGCGTGCAGCGATCACGGATGATGTGTGTGGCGTGGTGGTGGAGCCGGTGCAAGGCGAAGGCGGTGTGATCCCGGCGACGAAGGAATATCTGCAAGCGCTGCGCGACATCTGCAACGAGAAAAAAGCGCTGCTGATTTTCGATGAAATTCAAAGCGGCATGGGACGCACCGGCAATCTTTTCGCCTACATGGAGTACGGTGTGGTGCCGGATATCCTCACTTCGGCCAAGGCGCTGGGCAACGGTTACCCGATTGGGGCGATGCTGACCACCAACGAAGTGGCGAGCGTGTTTACGGCAGGTGTGCATGGCACGACTTACGGCGGCAATCCGCTGGCAGCGACGGTGGGGTTGAAAGTGATGGAAATTATCAACACGCCGGAATTCCTTTCACGCGTGCGTCATGCAGGCGAGCAATTGCAAAGAATGCTCAAAGGGCTTATCGCAGAATTCCCGCAAGTATTTTCCGAAGTGCGCGGCAAGGGTTTGCTGATCGGATTGGTGATGGCGAAAAAATATCTCGGTAAATCAAAAGACATCACCGCACTCGCGGAAAAAGAAGGCCTGATGTTGTTGATTGCCGGGATGGATGTCGTTCGCTTTGTGCCCGCGCTGATTGTCTCGGACAAGCAGATTGAAGAAGCGGGGCAGATGTTGCGGCGGGCTGCTGCTGCGTTTGTGAAGGCAAATCCGTAATCTGTTCGCGGCGCGAGAAAAAACCGGGGTCAGTAGTTTATTTTTGCGTAGCAAAAATTACGCTGCCCCCGAATTTTTTCGGATTCGTCATGCCGTTTTTGAAGGCCAGAAGTGATATGGACTTTGTGAGGTTGTTTAGGAGCGACCTGATTTCACCACCGCATACCGTGCCAGCGTCTGCTTCCTCGCTACATCATGTTCAATGATGGGATACGGATAGTTTTCACCGAGCGAGACGCCAGCTTTCTCCAAAACAGGTTCAGACGCGAGCCACGGCGCGTGAATGTGTTTGTTGTCCAGTTTGCGCAATTGCGGCAGATAGCGTTTGATGAATGCGCCTTCGGGGTCAAATTTCTGCGACTGCGTAACGGGATTGAAAATGCGGAAGTAGGGTTGTGCATCGCAACCGGAAGACGCAGCCCATTGCCAGCCGCCGTTGTTGGCGGCGAGATCGAAATCGTTTAGCTGACGCGCAAAGTACTGCTCGCCCCAGCGCCAGTCGATGCCCAAATCTTTGATGAGAAAACTCGCCGTGACCATGCGTAGACGATTGTGCATGAACCCGGTGGTATTAAGCTGCATCATCGCAGCATCCACCAGCGGAAAGCCGGTGTGTCCTTGGCACCAGCAATCAAAATTGACCAGCGCTTCGCCGCCTTCTTCCCATTCGATTTTGTCGAACGCAGGTTTGAATGCTTGATCCACGACGTGTGGGAAGTAATGCAGAATCTGAAAATAAAAATCCCGCCAGATGAGTTCAGCGAGCCAGACGGCTGCGCCTTGTCCTTCGCCGAGCCGAAGGGCATCGACGGCGTGTCTGACAAGCGTGCGGATGGAGACGGTGCCAAAGCGCAAATGCACTGAAAGATGCGAAGTAGCATCTTGGGCAGGAAAGTCGCGTGAGCTGTCGTATTTGCTCAAGCGTCGCCAGAAAGTTTGCGTCATGTTTTCGCCGCCGGACATGCCCGCAGCGAAGGGCAGCATTGAGGGGGCGATGGGCGCGAAACCCATTTGCTCGAGCGTCGGGATGCCAGCGAGCAAGTCAGGGGTCGCTGTCGAAAAATGTTTGCGGTAGGGCTCAATGAGATGTGGCTGCAATGCGGGAAAGGGCGGTGTGGCGTTTTCGTCCGCAAAGAGTTTCTTTAGCCAGGCGCGTTTGTAAGGCGTGAAAACGGTAAAGGGTCTGTCAGCTTGCGTGAGCACCTCGTCTTTTTCATAGATGACCTGGTCTTTGAAACTGAACCATCGCTGGCCGTTTTGCTGAAGTTGCTGTGCCACCTGCGCGTCGCGAGCGACAGCTTGTGGTTCGTAGTCGTGATTGGCAAAGACGGCATCGACGCCCAAGGCTTTCGCCAGTTGCGGAATGAGATCAACCGCACGCCCTGTGCGAACGATGAGCGCGCCTCCCATCTCGCGCAGTGCAGCAGCCAGTTCCAGCACGGCGGCGTGGATGAAGGCCAGTCGACGATCGGCAATGTTGTCATGCGGCGCGCCTTCCGTACGCAAGGCGTCGAGGATGTCGGTGTCGAAAACAAAAACAGCGTACACACGACGGCTTTGACGCAAGGCATGGTGCAATGCGGCGTGATCGAAATCGCGCAAGTCGCGACGGAACCAGACGAGGGCGGCATCCATGCCATGATTCCTTGGGAAGCCAAAAGAAAAGCAATCGACACGTCGTCAAGGCGTATCGATTGCACAGTCAAATTGCGCCCATGAACGGGCGCAACTGAAGGAAACAGGTGAAGCTTAAGCGTTGTCGCCTGGGGATTTGGGCTTGAACTGTTTGTCGCTGATGCGGAATTTCGCACGACGATCACCCATCAGGGCGCGCAAATCGCGAATCGTCATGTCGCTGACTTCGTGCATCCGAATCAACAGGGAAGCGCCAACCGGCAAACGGTAGTGGCGGATTTTGCTGATAACAGGGGGGGCGACTTCCAGTGCGCGAGAGAGAGCAGCATCGTTTTTCAAGCCGAGTTTTTTGATCAGGGTGTCCAGCAAATGGTTCGGATCGTAACCGCGCGGATCCGTTTTTGCTTCACCTTCATTTTTAGTTTGGTTGCTCATGTTCGATGATCCCTTTTACAGTAGGTAATTACGACAATAGCCTGTAGTCAATTAGTCAAGGTTCGCGCTGGCAAGCTTCAGGCTATCGCGAGACCAAATACTATTTCCCGATTGTAAAGATACACTTGCACGGGACTTGATTCTACAACACATTTTGTTCACTTTCTATTGTGCAATATTTGGATAGCGTTTTTTTTTCACCACACCCAATTGGAATGGTTTTTTGCATATGATGCAAGGGTTTGCTATCAAAATAGACATATAGGATGGCGCTAAGTATTAACCATGAGAAAATATTGCATTTTGAGAATCATCAATTGACGGCAGGAAAGTCGAAAAACAAGCAATGTTTGTTGTAAAAAAAGCACGCTTAGCGAGATATTTTATGTTGACATATAGCAACAGACCGCAGGCATAACTTCAATAGAATTGCCAATATGAAATTGCGAGTAGCGACATATAACATCCACAAAGGCGTTACTTCCTTGAGTGCACGGCCACGCATTCATTCACTCAAGCGCGCCTTGCGGACGTTGGATGCCGAATTGGTGTTTTTGCAGGAAGTGCGCGGGCAGGACGAATTGCTGGCGATACGCATGGATAGTCCGCTGCTCAATATTGCACAACACCAGTTCCTGGCAGGTCGTTTGTACCACAGTGTGTATGGCATGAACCGCGCGTACGACCACGGTCACCACGGGAATGCGCTCATGAGCCGTTACCGGATCATGCATTACGAAAATCTGGACGTTTCAGACAATCCCCTGGAATCGCGGGGTGTCTTGTACTGTGTGATCGAGACCAACCAGGCGAATATTCATTGCTACGTCGTGCATTTGGGTTTGCTGGGGATTAGCCGCAGGCGGCAGACCCGGGACTTGATTAAATTGGTGCGAGCGACGGCGGGCGAGGACGCGCCGGTGATCATCGCTGGCGACACCAACGATTGGGGCAACCAGCTGGGGGACATGCTCCGTAAAACGCTGCATGTGGAAGAGGTGTTTGACAATCTCGAAATGGAAGCGGGCTTTCTCAATACCTTGCGGCGCATGACGGGGCAAAAACCCAAACTCAATCCGGCGCGCACTTTTCCGGCGGCCAAGCCGATTCTGCGTTTGGATCGGATTTATGTGCGCGGTTTCGAGGTAGAATCTGCCGAGGTGCTTCACGGTATACGCTGGAGTCGCTTATCGGATCACGCGCCAATTGTGGCGACACTGAAACTGAAAAAACGACGAAGCAAAAAACCTGAAACGGATCGCTAATGGACGCTTGATGCGAACAGTCATTTTCACGGCACAAAATCGTCTGTCCATTCTCCACAGCGGAAGGGAATATTTTCCCGCCTTAATCGAAGCCATCAATGCCGCGCGCATCGAAATTTACTTCGAAACATACATCTTTTCACTGGACGAAATCGGCACAGCCGTCAGGGATGCGCTGAAACGCGCATCGTCGCGCGGGGTGGCGGTTCATGTGACCACGGATTGGTTGGGCACGGGTCACATCCTTGGGAAAATTCTTGAGGACAGCTTGAAAGTGGATGGCGTCGAGTGCCGCACTTTCAACCCCTGGTTCGTTCGCGGCATCGCCCGCACGCACAGAAAGCTGTGCATTGTCGATGGCGACGTGGCTTTTGTGGGTGGTATCAACATCATCAGCGATTTTCGTAATGACTACAAAGATAACCGCGTCTTGCCTGCGCCACGCTGGGATTTTGCCGTACGCGTGCAAGGGCCGCTGGTGGCGCACATCCATCATGAAATGCAAACTGAATGGGAGCGCATCAACCCGCTGCATTTGATTTCCCGGATCATTTTGAGGCGCGAAACCCGTTCGATACAGGACAGGGTGGTGGGCAAGCCTGGTTTGGCAGGATTTGTGGTGCGTGATAATTTGCATAATCGCCGGACGATTCAGCGGTCTTATCAACGCGCGCTGGGGGTTGCACGAAAAAGCGTGTTTATCGCCAATCCGTATTTTGCGCCAGCACGCAAATTCAGGCAGGCGCTCGCACATGCAGTGGATCGTGGCGTGGAAGTGACGATTTTGCTCGGCGTCGGCGAGTTCTGGATGCAAGACGCTGTAGCGCAATCGTTTTATCCGAGGATGCTGAGAAAAGGTGTGAAACTCTACGAGTACCGCAAGACGCAACTTCACGCGAAGGTGGCTGTCATCGATGACATATGGGCGACCATCGGCTCCAGTAATGTGGACGGCATCAGCCTGTTCATCAATCACGAAGCCAATGTCGTGGCGCGGGATGCTGCATTCGCCCGTGATTTGCGTGCGCATATTGAAGCGGCGATTGCGGAAAGCGTGGAGATTCGTCTCGAAGATTTCGCCAATCGCCCCTGGTACAAACGGCTGTGGTACGGCTTCGCTTTCATCGTGTATCGGTGTTTGCTGCGTGTGGTGACGTTGGGGGATTACACGTGATCGTTGTCCGCACACGGCAATCGGCGCGCGCATGTGGACGACCGACGTTTTTTGCGACGTGTCTGTAATGGTGTAATCCGTCAAGCTTTGGTTATTATGTGTGGGTAACCGCAAACAAGGAAGGGTGGTGCAAATGGCTTTCCCCAAAACGTTTTACCGCTGGCGTCCGCATCCCTGGCACGGACTGGAAGCCGGCGACGACTTGCCCCGGATCGTCAACGCTTACATTGAGATGACGCCCTTCGATGCGGTGAAATACGAAGTCGACAAGACCACCGGCTACTTGCGGGTGGATCGTCCGCAGTTGACATCTTCCATGCCACCGACGCTCTACGGCTTTGTTCCACAGACCTACTGTTCAGCACGTGTGCAGGCACTGTCCCCGAAAGCGGGGAAAGGAGATGGCGACCCGCTGGATATTTGTGTGATCACCGAGCGCCCCATCAATCGCGGTGAAGTCATTTTGCGCGCCCGCGTGGTCGGTGGCTTGCAAATGGTGGATGGCGGCGAGGCGGATGACAAGATTGTCGCGGTACTCGACAACGATCCCTTCTGGCGCGGCGCGAACGATATCACGGACATTTCCCCGGCCTTGCTGGAACGCATTCGCCACTATTTCGAGACGTACAAGCTGCTCTTTGGCCAGCCATCGCAGGCGACGATAGAGCAGATTTATGGACGCGAACACGCCTTCGCGGTTGTGCGCGCGGCGCTGGCGGATTACACGGAAGAATACGGGTAAGAGTAAAATGCCAGCTGAAGCAAGCCAGACAGTCGCTGGCCGTCGTGAAAACGGCGGCGGGAGGAAGGTCCGGACACCATAGAGCGGGGTGACGGCTAACGGCCGTCCGCTGAAAGCCGCAAGGTATAAGGCGAGGAATAGGGCCACAGAGACGAGTCTTTGCGACGCTTGCGTCGCAAAGGGTGAAACGCGGTAACCTCCACTCGGTGCAATTCCAAGTAGGCACGCATTGATGCTGCTCGCGGAGCGTGCGGGTAGGAAGCTTGAGCGCAGGAGTAATCCGGCGCCTAGAGGAATGACTGTCATAGCAACGCAAGTTGCCGTAACAGAATCCGGCCTATCGGCTTGCTTCACTTTTTCTTGCGCGCAGCGTTTTCAGCGCTGCGCGATCAACACGACGTCCTCAGTCCATCAGAAGGTGCATGACGCCGTTGCCCAGACGCGCGGACGGTGATCCCGAGTATCCGCCGTGGGTTCGCCACCGCGATGGCGCCAGGCCAGATTCACGTCCACATTCCAGCGCGTATCCGCATAGCGCAAGCCGAAACCGGAACCGGCGAGCGATCGCGTATTGTCTTGCACGGCAGGCGTGATGGGCTCGGGATCCGCGTTGATCCGTACGCGCCCCAGATCGTGAAAAAGGTAAGGGGCGAAGCGCTGCCATTGATAGCGCAGTTCGATTTGCGCCAGCCAGCCCTCGTCACCGATGCCTTCACCCACAGGGTAGCCGCGCACACCGTTGGGGCCGCCCAGACTGAAATCTTCCGAGCTGTCCAAATTTTTATTGGCGCGTTGCAAGGAGAGTCGCCCCAACAGATTGAAGTCGGCCGGAAGCGCTTGCAGTCGGGCGAGATCGAGATTCCATTTGCTGAAATCGCCGCGCGTGTCGGTGTGGCTGCTGCGATCTGTTGCGTCCAGCGTCGAATCAAGTTTCAGCCAGCCTAGCGTGTAAGAAAGGTTGCCATAAGTGAGGCCACCACCACCCAGACCGTCGCGGTGATCGAAGGGCATCGCAAAGACGGCGCTGTGGCTGGACTTGTCATTGTTGGTACTGGTGCTGTCTTGTCGGTCGTTGAGTTTCTTGTGCTGCCAGGTGGCGCCCAGCGTCAGGTTGGTTTGCTGGGAACGCAGCAAAGGATAGGACACGCCAGCGCTGGCGACCTTGGCGGTGCCGTGCGCATCCAGACTGGCGAAGTCCTCGCCGAGTTCATAGTAAGTGTGGGCGTATGAAACGCTTGCTCGCAGACCGGATGACCCCAGCGGCAGGCTGTAGCCGAGATTGCCCAGCCAGAGGTCTTCCTCGCTGTAAATACCGCGCGCCGTGATCTGATCGCCGAACAAGAAGGGGCTGTCAAACTGGGCGTTTATGCGCAAACGCAATGCGCCGGTATAGCGGTTGCCGTAGTTGTCCGCGCCCACGTCGCCATGAAACAGCGGCGTGCGGCTGACGTTGACGACCAGATCGCCTGTGCCCAGCGCTTGCCCCGGACGAATCAGCGAGGTGGTCTGGATGCCGGGTTGATCCTTGAGAATCAGCGTGGTGCGTTCCAATGCGCCCGATGTGATGACTGCGCCAGGTTGGAGTGGCGCCAGAAAATCTTGCGCGCGTTCGCTCAAGGCAGCTTCACCCTTGGATTGCACCCTGCCGTACCGGCCTTCCACGATCTGGCATGTCACGGTGCCATCGGTGATATTTTGCGCGGGCAGGAAGGCGCGGGCGAAAGGATAGCCGTTCAGGTGGTAATGCCGGGTGATCTTTTCTGTTATCGCGCGCAAACCCGCCACATCGAAAGATTTGCCCGTTACCGCCCCGATCACTTGCAGCAATTCTTTTTCAGTGAAGCGTGTATTGCCGGAGATGCGCAAGGCTTTGAGCGTGACGGTGGCACCGCCGGCGGGAACCGCTTCGGTCACGGGTTTTTGAATGGCAATGCCGGTGCTTGGGCGCGGCGCAAGGAGCGGAGACGCTTGGGTTTCCCGCAAAACACGTCCGGCATCCGGGGCTTGCTGCGCCAGTGCGGGTAGGGCACTGGCAAGACTGAGCGCGAGCGTGGTTTTCAAGAACTTCATCGAGAGACTCCGTGTTAGTTTCGATCAGTCAATTACTGGCGCTCGGCACGGGTTGGCAGATGAATACCGCCCTCCTCCACCCATATCCGCACGTTTCCAACGCGGGTTTGCGTGCGTCCCTCAGGCGGCAAGACGCTCGAGAGGATTACCCCGCCATCGGTTCCGGGAGGGATCTCCACAAATTCCAGTCCCTCCGAAACGCCAGCTTGGGACGGCTGCTGCCTCAAGGGAGTGTTGATTGAAGGCAGCACTTGAGCCGCCTGAATGGCGGCATCCTGCGGTTCGTTACGTGTTGGTGGTGCTACCGTGATCGTGAGCCTGCCATCCACGTAGCTCAGCGCGTAACCCAGTTTGCTGGTGTACCCGCCGGGGGTGATGTCGTAGGTGCCAACAGTGATTGCGCCCTGACTGGTGCCGCCGTAGGTCAGGGTTCCCCCAAGAGCCGCTGCCGCCGTATCGCCGTTAATCAAGCCGCTATGTGTCACGCCATTGCCGCCGCTGTACGCTGCGCCATCATGAATTTTGGTGGCATTGTTGGCGGTGACGGTGAGGTTTGGCTGCTCACGATAGATTGCGTGCCGACCTGCGCCCAGTGCAGTCCAGTCGCCCACAGAAAAGTTCGTGGTTTCGTCGGCGTTGTAGCGGAAGTTGCCGGTGCCAGAGCCGATCAGGGCGGCCAGACCGGTGCTGCCGGACAGGCTTCCCGAATACAGTTGTGCTGTGCCGCCTGCCCCCACGTTGACTGAACCGCCGCTGATGAGAAGGTTGCCGCCGGTCGATGTGCCCGCTGCGCTGTTCTTGCTCGCATTGAGCGAGATGGCGTTGGCGCTGGCATGGGTCGTCGTGACGGCGCCCGTCAGAGTGAGATTGCCAGTGAGGGTGGCGATGTCAACGGTGCCGCTGACGATGACTGCGCCAAGCGTCAGGGCGTTGCTGTCGATGATCGCAACATTGTTGCCGGAGACGACCGATACTGCGCCAGTGAAACTGTTGCCGACGTTGGTGAGCGTCACATTGTTGGCGTCGCCCGCCGTGATCGTGGTGGTGCCGGTGACGCTGAGTGCGCCGGTCTGGGAGATCGCACCGTTGCTTGTCAGCGTCATGTTGTCATTGGCCGTGACCGCGCCGTTGATGGCGAGTGTGGCATTGTTGCGCAGCGTCGTGTTTTCCCAGAAGGTGGTGGTGCCGCCAAAGGTGATCGCCCCCGCTGTGGCATCGCCCACCGTGATGCTGGAAAAGCCGTTGGTGAAATTGGTGTTGAAATAGCTGGCAGCCAGCTGTAGCGTGCCCGCTCCGCCACCGAGACCGATGGTGGTGTCGGCCGTGTAGGGTTTGATGGTGAGTGCACCGCTGCTTTGCAATTTGTCCGTGCCAGACAGCGTGGCTTTGTCGGACACCAGCGAAATGTTGCTGCTCGATGCCGTGATGAGTGTGCCTGCCTTGTAACCCAGATAGGCATCGCCCACGAACCGGATGCCTTGCGCGCTCTGCCCCGTCACGATGATCGCGCCGCCGTTGGAAAGGATCGACACCGAACCCAGCGTTACATCGGAACGATCCGATGCGGTGCTGGCAGCATTGGTTTTCCCGGTGATGCTGATGCCCCCACCTGCCGTTGCGCTGATGACGGTGCCGCCATAAATTTGCACGCCCTGAATGCCTTGCGGGTTTTGGGTGTCGGCTGTGCTGGCATCCCCCTGAATGGTGATGGCATCGGCGGCTGTGCTGGCGGAAGTGATGGTCGTGCTTGCCGCCGTGCCATTGCCTATCTCGATGGCGTTTTTATACAAGGCATCCGCTGTCGTGATGCTGCTGGAGTTTTTGCCATACAGTCCGATTTTTCCTGTGCCGCTATTCATGGTCAGGCCGGTGACAATGAAGATCCCGCGTTTATGATTGTTCGCATTGGAGCTGTTTTCGCCATACAAGGCGATATCCCCACCTTGGGACAACAGGGAAATGCCGCTTCCTCCTGTGGTGCCCAGCAGTATTCCTGTGTAGTCGAGCGCGTTGCTGCCCAGTCCGAAATAGTTGCCTCTGGCATAGCCGTTGCCGACAGTCAGGCCATTCCAGGCAACCGAACCGTTGCCGCCCCCGATCCAGAGATGGCCGCCGTTGGTGTTGATCGTGCTGCCGTTTCTGAGCATCACGCCACCTTGGCCGAGGCCATCGCTGTCTGCCCACAGGATGGTGTTCAGCTTGTCGCTGCTGGAGGTGATGCCGGCGCCCCCTTCCATAATGATGTTGCCGTGCGCCTTGAGCGTGAGCGTGGTCTCGCCGCCGGTCGTTTTGGCGATGCTCGAGGCGACGGTAATGTTGCCGTTACCTTCCAGATCGCCAGTTGTGCCGCCGGTCCGGATGGTGACGTTGCCATTGCCCAGTGCGGCGGCAATGTCACTGGCGAGGATGCTGCTGGTTGTGGCAGAGGTGTAAGTGTCGTCTCCAGGGGTGTCGGCAAACGGGGTGCCGCTGGTGCCGTTGGAGATGGTGATGTTAAAGGGATCAAGCAACCACAACCCGGCATGTCCTTGGGGTGCCGTGGTGGCGGTTTGCAGTCCTGAGACGTTGAGCCAATGTCCCGAGGTTTCGATGCGACCGCCATTTCCGCTTTCCGCGCCGCCCTTCGCCCAGATCGTACCGTGGGCGCGGGTTTGCGAGCGTGTGTTGTGAATGTCGGACCACAGCACGGCCGTCCCGCCATTACCGGTTTGCGTGGCCGAGACATCGATGCTTGCGCCCTGCGCCAGGGTGACGGTGGTGGCTTGACGGAGATCGCCGCTGCCTTGCCAGCCGCCGCCGACATAGACCTCGCCGCCGCCGGTGGTGCCGGTTGCCGCGATGCGGCTTGTATCAGCAAGTTGAATCCTGTCGCCTTCCAGCACGATCATGCCGCCTTTTTCCGTGAGCGAGCTGGCTTCGGTAATCCCGGTATGGTTGATGACGGCGGTGGCGAGCTCGCCTGCCGCCTTGGCCGTGAGATACACGAGGCCGCCATCGGCGCGCACGCCGCCGCCTTGCTCGATCACGGCGTTGAGTGCGCCTTCTTCGATCTGAATCTTGACGGGGCCGCCCAGATCCAGCGTCACCTGGCTGCCTGCTGCCATCAGGATCTTGCCCTGCGGCGCGGTAATTTTCCCGGTGTTGACGATCCGCGCAGCGATCAGCGCGACGGTGCCCCCGTTGGCAGTCGTGATGTTGCCTTGGTTGGTGATGGCGTTGCTGGAAGCGCCTTCAAAACGGTAATTGCCCGCCATGAAATCAGCGTTGTAGAGATTCAGGGTCGATGCGACGAGGCTGCCCACATTCACTTGCGCGGTGGGGGTGAAGAGTACGCCGTTGGGGTTAATCAGGAAGATTTTGCCATTGGCCTTCAGCGCGCCCTGGATCACGGAAATGTCGGAGCCCAGCACGCGGTTGAGTGCTACGGCTGAGGCGGAGGGTTGCACGAAGTTGACCGTGTTGCCCTGAGCGATGGAAAAGCTTTGCCAGTTGACGGCCATGTTGGCCGTATTTTGCGTCACCGTCATCGTGCTGCCCGCGCTCGCGATATTGCCCTGCCCCGCGACGATTTGTCCGCCTGTGGGCAATTGCTGCGCTTGCGCCAGATTTGCAAGCAAGGCGGCTGACAGCAGCAGCGCGCCGCTGCGTTTTTTTCGGGTTCGCGCCCGTTCAGCCACGGAGAGGAGCATCCGGTGAACATCGCTCCAGACCAATCGATAAGCGTGATTCAGGTCGCGTGATTTCATGGAGTCCCCTCGCGTTTTTAAGGGCGGGCTGCTTTCTTGATACCACGCAGGGAAAAATGATTTTTGATGAAAAGCATGGGGGTTTGATGAGAAGCATGGTGATTTGGGCTTCACACCGATCTGATCACGGCTTGTTGTTTTTCTTCAAGGCACGGATACCTGCGCACATTCCCATTTTTTTTGCAGGCGCTCACACGCGCAGAGCTAAGACTCCACATTCAGTATGCACTGTAAGTCCATAATTTATTGAGGGAAACGCGCTCAGAATGCGCATCAAGGGTCTGCGCTAAGTTGTTGACTTCATTGATAAAAATCGTGTTTTACGACGGAAATCGCTTGACCGCCCCTATGGCTTACTCTAAAGTGGCCGAAAGTGTGAAAAAGTGTTTTTTTGTGGGAAATTTTGTGGGTGCCGCGCCTGCATTTGGCGCAGTGTTCAGAATGAATCTGGGTTAAGGAGAATTGTCCGTGTTTCAAGGACCATCTGCAATCAATCTCGATGCGAAGGGGCGGTTATCCGTACCGGCTCGGCATCGTGACGCCTTGATGCTGCAGTGCGAAGGCCGTGTGACCCTGACCAAGCATCCAGATGGTTGCCTCTTACTTTTCCCGCGCCCTGTCTGGGAAAAACTGCGCGAAGAAATTGCGGCATGGCCGATTGCCGCACGCGCCTGGCAGCGCATTTTCCTTGGCAGCGCCATGGATGTGGAACTCGATTCTGCCGGCCGTATTTTGATTGCACCCGAATTGCGTCAAGCCGCAGGTTTGACGCGCGACGTGATGATGCTCGGCATGGGCAGTCACTTCGAAATTTGGGATGAGGCCAAGCACAACGAGAGCGAAGCCGCGACGATTGCTGCGGGCATGCCGGACGCCCTGCGCGATTTTTCGTTTTAAGGGCGATGATGACGAATTCAGCGGTGTCGGAATCGATACATCGCACCGTGTTACTGGAAGAAGCTGTGGAAGCGCTCGCGATAGAGGGTGATCGCGCCGAAGGCACTTATGTGGATGGTACCTTCGGCCGTGGCGGACACAGCCGCAAGATTCTGGAAAAACTCGGCAAGCAGGGACGCCTGATTGCTTTCGACAAGGATACGCAGGCCATCGCCGCTGCGCGCGGGATCGGTGATACGCGTTTTGAAATCGTACACGACAGTTTTGCTGCGCTGGAAAGCGCGCTGGCAGCGCGCGGCATCACGCAACTGGATGGCGTGTTGCTGGACTTGGGCATTTCGTCACCGCAAGTGGATGAAGCCGAGCGTGGATTCAGCTTCCGGCAAGACGGGCCTTTGGATATGCGGATGGATACCACCAGAGGGAGGTCAGCGGCGGCATGGCTGGCGACAGAAACCGAACAAAACATAGAAAAGGTGATACGCGAATATGGGGAAGAACGGTTTGCTTTTCAGATTGCAAAGGCGATTGTGGCTGGCCGGGCGGTCAAGCCAATTTCAGGCACACGGCAGCTTGCCGAAATCGTCTCTGGCGCAGTTAAGAGCCGCGAAAACGGTAAGGATCCAGCAACCCGTACTTTTCAGGCTATACGGATTTTCATCAACCAAGAACTCGAGGATCTGGAGATAGGACTTGAGACGGCATACCGGCATTTGTCACCGAAAGGAAGATTGGTCGTGATCAGTTTTCATTCGCTCGAAGACAGAATGGTGAAGCAGTTCATGGCGGCGAAGGCACGTGCCGCGCAGCCTGATCGTCGTCTGCCGATTCGTGCGAAAGATTTGCCGAAACCGGAGGTGAAATTGATTGCCAAGCGCAAGCCGTCTGCGCAGGAAGTGGCTTCCAACCCGCGCGCACGATCCGCGATCATGCGCGTCTGCGAACGTGTCGGGGAGCGTCCATGAGTGCGCGCCTGAATCTCTTTCTTGCGGCGTGTTTGGTGGCTTGCGCCATGTTCCTGGTGAATGCGCAGCATCAGGCGCGACGTTTGTTTGTCGAACTCGAACGTGTGCAGGCACAGTCGCGGCAACTGGAAGTGGAAGGCCGGCAACTGCAACTCGAACAATCCAGACTGGCACAGCACGCCCGGATTGAAGCACTCGTCAAGCGTGATTTGAACATGACGACCGTGAGGCCGGACAGCGTGATGTATCTCACACCGGAGGCAAAGTGAAACGGCTGGCGACCATCGGGGGAAGTCCACGCATCGCGAACGCGAAAGGGAGGCCTTTTGCGGCAAATCCTGTGCTGGACGTTCAACTTCCCTCTTGGCGTTCTCGCTTCGTGTTATTTGTGCTGTTTCTTGCGCTCTTGCTGTTGGCAGGACGCGCCGTGTGGCTGCAAGGCATATCGACTAACTTCCTGCAAAAAAAAGGCGAGTCGCGTTTTGCGCGCACGCTTGAATTGCCCGCAACGCGCGGCAAAATCCTGGATCGCAATGGACAGGTGCTTGCTTCCAGCATTCCGGTGAGAGCCATCTGGGCCATTCCTGAGGACGTCAAGGAAGCGCCCAAAGACAAACTGCGCCAGCTTGCCAAGTTGCTGGACATGAGCGAAAAAGAGTTGAATAAAAAGCTTAACTCCGACAAGGGCTTCGTGTATCTCCAGCGGCAAGTGGAATCCGATGTGGCGGATGCCGTGGTCAAACTCGGCATTCGGGGTGTGCAGACCAAAAGAGAATACAAGCGTTATTACCCGGAAGGTTCGGTGATGGCGCATGTCGTCGGCTTCACCAACGTGGAGGGGCGTGGCCAGGAAAGCATGGAGCTTATGCATCACGCAATGCTGGCGGGGGTGGATGGCAACCGACGCGTGATCAAGGATCGTTTGGGGAACATCGTCGAAGACATGCGCGCGGTGCGCGAACCCAAAGAAGGCAAGGATTTGGTGCTGTCCATCGATAACCGCATTCAATACATTGCGCACGCCAAGTTGAAAGAAGCCGTGGAGACGCACAAAGCCAAAGCGGGCGGCATTGTGGTGCTGGATGTGAGAACGGGCGAAGTACTGGCGCTGGCAAATTTACCGACCTACAACCCCAACAACCGCAAGCTGCTCACGGGGCCGCAATTGCGGAACCGTGTGATTACGGACACTTACGAGCCGGGCTCGACCATCAAGCCGTTTGTTGTTGCACTGGCGTTGGAAAAAGAGATTGTCAAGCCAACGTCCAAAATTCAGACAGGTTCCGGCAAGATGAAAGTGGGCAATGCGACCATCCGGGACGCGCATCAGTTTGAAACGCTTACCGTTGAAGAAGTTATCGAGAAGTCGTCCAATATCGGCATGGCCAAGATGGCGTTGCAAATGCAGCCGCAGGATATGTGGGAAATGTTTACGACCATCGGCTTTGGTCAGCAGCCACGCATTGGTTTTCCGGGCGCAGCAGCGGGACGTGTGCGGCCTTATGAAGCCTGGCGGCCGATTGAGCAGGCCACGATGAGTTACGGACACGGCATTTCCACATCGCTCTTACAAGTGGCGCGTTCCTATATGATATTTGCGCGCAATGGCGATCTCATCCCGCTGACTTTCCAGAAAACAGCGACGCAACCGATTGGGCAACGCGTCATTTCCGAAAAAACGGCACATGCCGTGAGAAAAATGATGGAGATGGCTGCGGGGCCCGAAGGCACTGCGCCGTTTGCGCAAGTGCCGGGTTACCGCGTGGCTGGCAAGACGGGCACAACACACAAGCTGGCCAACGGCAGATACGTTAAACAATACGTCTCGTCGTTTGTCGGTTTTGCGCCAGCGTCAAATCCCAGAATTGTGGTTGCCGTGATGATCGATGATCCCTCCGGCGGAAAATATTATGGCGGCGACGTGGCCGCGCCGGTGTTTTCGGCGGTTGCTGCGAACGCATTGCGAACCATGAACGTGCCGCCGGATTCACTCAAGACGCATATCGTCATGCCGACGAAACGTGTTCAGGAGAGCATCTGATGATCACACATGCTCCGCACATCACGCAAGTTCTCGACTGGATGGCATCAACGGCGCCTGGAGCACACCTGTATTCGGATTCGCGCCACATTGCCGCGCTTGGTGCAGGGGATGCGATTTTCCTTGCCTATCCTGGTGATGAAGCGGATGGGCGCCATTACATTGCACATGCCATAGCGGCTGGCGCCAAAGCCGTGGTGCACGAAGCGGCAGACTTCCAGTGGAAAAAAGAATGGACGGTGCCGCATTTGGCGGTAACGAACCTGAAATTTATGGCAGGGCCCATCGCGGCTGCCTACTATCGTCACCCCGATGCTGACATGTTCACCGTGGCGGTGACGGGCACCAATGGCAAAACCTCTTGCACGCAATGGCTGGCCAGCGCCCTGTCCAGTCAGGACGCCCCGGCAGCGGTGATCGGTACGCTGGGTGTCGGTGTATGTCATGGCCGTGCGTGCGAAGAACACGCGGCAACAGGGTACACCACGCCAGATGCCGTATTGCTGCAACGCACAATGGCAGGTTTGCAGAGCAAGGGTGTGCGTGCGCTTGCGATTGAAGCGTCTTCCATCGGCCTTGATCAGGGGCGATTGAATGGCATGCATTTCGATGTGGCGCTCTTCACCAATTTTTCGCGCGACCATCTGGACTATCACAGCGACATGCAAGTGTATGAGGCGGCCAAGCGCATTTTGTTTGAATGGCCGGGATTGCAGCACGCGGTCATCAACATGGATGATGCATTGGGTCTGCGACTGGTACAGGATTACGGCAGACGTGTGCCTGTCATTGGATACACCCTCAATGCAGATGTGCCTCGTGAGGTGCTGACCTTGTGTGCCAAGAATATTCGCACGCGTGTCGCAGGAACAGAATTCCTGCTTGAATCACCATTTGGCACAGCGCGCGTGACAACGCATCTTGTCGGGCAATTCAATGTCAGCAATGTGTTGGGCGTGCTGGGCGTATTGCTGGCAAAAGGCATGGCGTGGGATGCAGCGATAGAGGCGGTGAGCAAGTTGACCCCCGTGCCGGGGCGCATGCAGCAACTGGGCGGGAAAGAATCGCCAATGGTTGTCATCGATTATGCGCATACGCCGGATGCATTGGAAAAAGCGCTTTCAGCCTTGCGTCAGGTGACAAAAGACAGAGAAGGGAAGTTGTGGTGCGTGTTTGGGTGTGGCGGTGATCGCGATCCGGGCAAGCGTCCCCAAATGGGCGCGGTGGCAGAAGCCGCAGATCACGTGATTCTCACCAGCGACAACCCGCGCAGCGAAGCGCCGGAGCAGATCATCCAGCAAATTCTGGACGGCATGAAGACACCGGCGCAGGCCATTGAAGATCGCGCCGCAGCAATCCTGCAAGCCGTCAAACAGGCACAGAAGCGCGACGTCATCCTGGTCGCTGGAAAAGGACACGAGCGTTATCAGGAAGTGAAAGGCACGAAATACGCCTTTGCGGACGCGGAGCATGTCGCACTGGCCTTGGCGGCGCGTGCCGCGATGAAACGGGGGAGCGAATGAACACAACACTCTCCCAACTGCAAGCCTGGGTAGAAAATGCCAAGCTGATGGGTGATGCAACGGTCATTGGCGTGTCAACGGATAGCCGGCATGTGGCGGCGGGCAATTTATTTGTGGCCTTGCGCGGTGAACGATTTGACGCGCATGATTTTTTGAATGATGTCCTTGCAAAGGGCGCGTCAGCGGTGGTGGTGGAGCGCGTGCCGACCGGATTGTCGGTTCCCGCGCTGGTGGTGCCAGATACGCGCATGGCGCTGGGCGAGATGGCGCGCGGTTGGCGGCAGCAATTTAATTTGCCGGTGGTTGGCGTTACCGGCAGCAACGGTAAAACGACCGTCAAGGAAATGATTGCGGCGATTCTGATCGAAGCGTTTGGCGAAGCCGCTTGTCTGGCGACGCGCGGCAACCTCAATAACGAGATTGGCGTACCGATGACGGTGTTGCGATTGAATGCGGAACACCGTGCGGCTGTTGTTGAGTTGGGCATGAATCATCCGGGAGAGATTGCGGTACTGACGGCGATTGCGCAGCCAACGATCGGTCTGGTGAATAACGCACAGCGCGAACATCAGGAATTCATGGAAAGCGTGGAAGCCGTGGCCAAAGAAAATGGCGCGGTGATTGCGGCGCTTCCGGAAAGCGGTGTGGCTGTGTTCCCGGCGGACGACGCGTACACGGCCTTGTGGCGCGAGATGGCGGCACGCAGCGGAAAACGCACAACCGTGACATTCGGACTGGAAGGCAATGCCGATGTGATTTGCAGCTATCGCCCCACAGCGTTTGGCAGTGACTTGTCCGTCGACATCATGGGGCGCAAAGTGCCCGTCAAATTGTCTGCGGCAGGCGTGCATAACGTGCGCAACGCGTTGGCGGCGATTGCCTGCGCGAGCGCTGTCGGGATCGACGTCGAAACCATTGCGCGTGGACTGGAAAGATTTTCGCCTGTGAGCGGGCGCATGCAACGCAAGACGGCGCGCAATAACGCGGTCATGATTGATGACACTTACAACGCCAATCCCGACTCAGTGCTGGCGGCTATCGATGTGCTGGCCAAAGCGCCGTCTCCCAAAATTCTGGTGTTGGGGGACATGGGGGAAGTGGGCAGACAGGGTAAATCATTTCATGAAGAAGTCGGGGCGTACGCCGCGCTAAATGGCATCAATCATTTACTGACGCTGGGGGAGTTGTCGCGTCACACGTCTGAAAAATTTGGAGAGGGCGCGCAGCACTTTGCGGATGTGGAAAGTCTGCTTCAATCCTTGAAGGCCATCTTGACGACAGAGGCCACCGTGCTGATCAAGGGCTCGCGATTCATGCAGATGGAGCGCGTCGTGCGTCAGTTGGAAAACGAAAACACAGAGGGGACGTCATAAGATGCTGGTTTGGATAGCACAATATTTTAAACAGGACATCGGCGTACTACGCCTGTTCAACTTCATCACCTTTCGCGCCGTCTTTGCGACGATGACCGCGCTGGCGATTGGCTTGATTGCGGGACCCGCCGTCATTCGCATGTTGACGAAAATGAAGGTGGGGCAGGCAGTGCGCACCGACGGCCCGCAAACGCATCTGGTGAAATCCGGGACGCCAACGATGGGTGGCGTGCTGATTCTGATCGCTATCAGCGTCGCCACCTTGTTGTGGGCTGATTTGTCCAACCGCTTTATCTGGGCCGTGCTGGTGGTGACGATTGGTTACGGCGCTATCGGGTGGGTGGACGATTACCGCAAGGTGGTGCGCAAAGATCCCAACGGTATGCGCTCGAAAGAGAAATATTTCTGGCAATCCGTTATTGGCATCGCTGCCGCCGTCTATTTGGTCTTTTGCGTTGCAGCGCCCAGCAATGCCAGAGTCTGGGAATTGTTTGTGACGTGGGTGCAATCCGGGTTTACGCTCGATCTGCCGCGCACTGCTGACCTGATCGTGCCCTTCTTCAAGTCGATTCGCTACCCACTGGGCGTATGGGGCTTCATCGTGCTGACGTATTTTGTGATTGTCGGCTCAAGCAATGCAGTGAATCTGACGGACGGTCTCGATGGATTGGCGATCATGCCGACGGTCATGGTGGGGTCCGCGCTCGGCATCTTTGCCTACCTGACAGGGCATGCCACGTATTCGCGTTATTTGTTCATCCCGTTCATTCCGGGAGCGGGCGAGCTGTTGATTTTTTGCGGTGCGATGGCGGGCGCAGGCTTGGCCTTCCTGTGGTTTAACGCACATCCTGCACAAGTCTTCATGGGTGACGTGGGCGCGCTGGCCTTGGGCGGCGCATTGGGAACCATTGCGGTGATTGTGCGGCAAGAGATTGTGTTGTTCATCATGGGCGGCATCTTTGTGGTCGAAACATTGTCCGTGATGATTCAGGTGTCGTACTTCAAGTACACAAAGAAAAAATATGGCGAAGGTCGACGCATCTTGCGGATGGCGCCGTTGCATCACCACTTCGAACAAAAGGGTTGGAAGGAAACACAAGTTGTGATTCGTTTCTGGATCATCACGATCATGCTGGTGCTGTTTGGTTTGGCAACGCTGAAGTTGCGTTGATGCTGTTGCGCTAATGCTGAGGCAGCGTTAAAAAAAGGTGAAGCTGAATAAAGATGAATTACAGCGATAAACAGGCACTCGTGCTCGGACTCGGTGAGTCCGGTCTCGCCATGGCGCAATGGCTGGCGCATTGCGGTGCGCGCGTGTGCGTGGCCGATACGCGTGATGCACCAGAGCGTCTGGTGCAGTTGCGCGAAGCCGTTCCGTCTGCCGATTTTATCGGCGGCGCGTTTGCGCCGACGCTGCTGGAAGGCATGGATTTCGTCGCTGTGAGTCCGGGATTGATGCCGAAGGGGGAACTGGCGGCGATTTTGCCCGTCGCTGTCGAGAAAAAAATTCCGGTCTGGGGCGAGATTGAATTGTTTGCGCAGGCACTGAATGCTTTGCGCGAATCGCGCGGGTACGCGCCGAAGGTGATTGCGATCACCGGCACGAATGGCAAGACCACGGTGACGAGTTTGACCGGGCTGTTGTGTCGGCGCGCCGGATTGAGTGTGCAAGTGGCAGGCAATATCAGTCCGGCGGCGCTGGATGTGTTGCGAGACGTATTGGCGGAGGACAGCTTGCCGCAGGTGTGGGTGCTGGAATTGTCGAGCTTCCAGTTGCACAGCACATACACCCTTAACGCAGATGTCGCAACGGTGCTGAATGTGACACAGGATCATCTCGACTGGCATGATACGACGGAAGCTTACGCGGCGGACAAGGCGCGGATTTTTGGCAAAACAACTGTGCGTGTGCTGAATCGGGATGACGCGATGGTCATGGAGATGACGCATCCCAAGCGAACGGTTGTGACGTTTGGCTTGGACATGCCAACGCAACTCGGCTGCTTTGGTTTGCACGAAGAACGCGGCATGCACTGGTTGACCATGGCTTCTGCTGAAGAAGCCCCACGGCGCTTGCGCAGACGGAGTGATTCAACAGATGCGCCGATTCACATGATGCATTTGATGCCAGTCGAAGCCCTGAAAATTCGCGGGCGTCACAATGCAGCCAACGCTCTGGCCGCACTGGCATTGTGTCGCGCCATCGGGTTATCGATGGCAAATTTGCTGCATGGCTTGCGTGAATATAAAGGCGAACCCCATCGTGTAGAGTTGGTCAACAGTGTGCGCGGGGTGGAGTATTTTGATGACAGCAAAGGCACGAACGTCGGTGCGACCGTCGCAGCCTTGCAAGGATTAGGGGCAGCCAAGGACGGCCGGAAACGGATTGCACTCATCGCTGGCGGCGACGGGAAGGGACAGGATTTCACTCCCTTAATCAAGCCTGTCGCCGATTATGTTCATAGCCTTGCCTTGATCGGCAAAGACGCTGAAACGATTCGTCAAACACTGCAAGCGACGGGTGTGGAAATGATGTCATGCGCCACACTGGAAGAAGCGGTGCAACGTCTGGCTGGCACAGTGCAATCGGGCGACATTGTGCTGCTTTCGCCAGCGTGTGCCAGCATGGATATGTTCAGGAATTACGCGCACCGCGCGCAAGTCTTCATCGATAGCGTGAAAGACATTGCACTGGCAAATGGGGAGGTGCCGATATGAGTGTGGCAGACCTCTTTGTTAAAGGCGCAAGAGATGGCGCAAAGCAGCTCAAAGCGGCAGGATTTTCGCCGCGTTCGAAAATGATGTCTTACGATCAGCCGCTGATGTGGGTTGTGATGTCGCTGATTTTGCTGGGGCTGGTGATGGTGTATTCAGCGTCGATTGCCTTGCCGGATTCGCCAAAATACGCCAGCTATAAAAATACGCACTTCTTCATGCGGCAGTTGCTGTTTGTCGCTGCAGGCTTGATCCTGGGGGCGCTCGCATTTCGAATTCCCATTCAGACGTGGCAGCGTTATGCGCCTCGATTGTTTTTGTTTGCCCTGGTGTTGTTGGTGCTGGTGTTGATCCCGGGAGTAGGCAAGGCGGTAAACGGCGCGCGCCGATGGTTGTATTTGCGGGTGTTCAATCCGCAGCCATCCGAATTGATGAAGCTCGCGATTGTGTTGTATGCGGCGGATTACACTGTTCGCAAACAGGAGGTGATGCATCGCTTGACAAAAGGTTTCTTGCCCATGGCAGCGGCAGTTGGGATGGTTGGTCTGCTGCTGCTGCTGGAGCCGGATCTTGGCGCGTTTGGCGTCATTGTGTGTATCGCGATGGGCATTCTGTTTTTAGGGAATATCAACGGCGTATGGTTTGCCGGCATTTGTGCGACGTTGGCAGGTATTTTCAGTGCGGTGGTCATGCTGTCGCGATGGCGGCGAGAGCGCTTCTTTGCGTACCTCGATCCGTGGGCGGAAGAAAATGCGCTCGGCAAAGCGTATCAATTGACCCAATCACTGATTGCGTTTGGGCGAGGCGAACTGTTTGGCGTTGGGCTGGGGGCGAGTGTCGAAAAACTGCATTACCTGCCTGAGCCGCACACGGATTTTCTGCTGGCGGTTATCGGTGAAGAATTGGGATTGGTTGGCGTTCTGGTGGTTATTACGCTGTTCTTCTGGGTTGTGAAACGCTCGTTTGATATTGGTCGGCAAGCGATTGCGATGGATCAAATTTTCGCGGGGTTGGTGGCGAAAGGAATTGGCATTTGGATCGGTGTCCAGGCCTGCGTGAATATCGGTGTGAACTTGGGATGGCTGCCGACGAAAGGGCTGACTTTGCCATTCATGAGTTATGGCGGCTCCGGGATTATTGCCAATTGTGTGGCCATCGCAATTTTGCTGCGCATTGATTTTCAGAATAGAGCGCTCATGCGCGGGGTGCGAACATGAGCGGGCGCATGAAACATCTGCTGATCATGGCCGCAGGTACGGGCGGACATATCTTCCCGGGGTTGGCGATTGCACAGACCATGCGTGCGCGTGGTTGGCGCGTGAGCTGGTTGGGAACCGCACATGGTATGGAAGGCGATATCGTGCCGCAACACGGCATTGAAATGGACACGATTGATTTTGCCGGGATGCGCGGACGCGGGTTGATGCACATGGTGAAAGGCGGATTCAAAATGATCGCCAGTTTCGCCAAGTGCTATGGCATTTTGGGACGTCGTAAACCGGATGTGGTGTTGGGGATGGGGGGCTATGTGACGGTGCCGGGCGGATACATGGCAAAGTTGCGCGGCATACCGCTTGCGCTGGTGAATGCGGATGCGCGACTGCTCTTGTCGAACAAGATGCTAGCCAAATCCGCGACACGCGTGCTGTTCGGTTTTCCGGCGGATTTTGGTGAGACTGCCGGGAAGGCAGAAGTGACAGGCAATCCGGTGCGCAAGGAAATCATCGCCGTGCCGCCGCCAGCGCAACGCTTTGCCAATCGCAGCGGTTCGCTGCGCATACTGGTTGTGGGGGGCAGTTTGGGAGCGAAGGTGTTGAACGACAGCTTGCCGCTTGCGCTGGCACAGATTCCGCCAGCGACGCGGCCGCAGGTGGTGCATCAATCAGGCAAGCAGCATATTGAAACATTGAAAGCAGCATGCGCGCGCGCGCAGGTGGAAGCAGAGGTGCTCGATTTTATTGATGACATGGATCGTCGGTACGCGGAAGCCGATTTGGTGATTTGTCGCGCCGGTGCGATCACGGTCTCGGAATTGGCGGCGGCGGGTGTGGCGAGTGTGCTCGTACCGTTTGTGGTGTCGAGTACGTCACATCAGCGAGATAACGCGATGTTTATGGCGCAGCATCAAGCCGCGATACATTTGCCGCAAAGTGACATGACGCCGGAAAAACTGGCGACGATGTTGCAGTCAATGACGCGTGAGCAATGCCGTGTGATGGCAGAAGCAGCATGGGCTGTCGGTCGGCGTGATGCGAATGAAAAAATTGCGGATGCCCTGGAAAAAATGGCAGGCAGATCACATTAGGAACAGCGGAATATGAAACACAAAATCAAAAACATTCACTTTGTGGGAATCGGTGGCAGCGGGATGAGCGGCATCGCTGAGGTGTTGCTGAATCTCGGTTATGCCGTCTCCGGTTCGGATTTGGCCAGCAACGCCGTGACCAAGCGCTTGGCGGATTTGGGGGCGCGCGTGTACCAGGGGCATGATCCTGCGTATGTCGAGGGCGCGGATGTGGTGGTGACATCCACCGCAGTGGCTTTTGATAATCCGGAAGTGCGCGCTGCGCGACAAAGAAAAATCCCGATTGTGCCGCGCGCCCTGATGCTGGCAGAGTTGATGCGTTTGAAGCGCGGCATCGCGATTGCGGGCACGCATGGCAAGACGACGACGACGAGCCTGGTTGCCAGCATCCTGGCGCAGGCGGGGCTTGACCCGACTTTTGTAATTGGCGGACGCTTAAATAGCATTGGCGCGAACGCCAAACTTGGCGCCGGGGATTTCATTGTCGCAGAAGCGGATGAATCCGATGCGTCCTTCCTGAATTTGTATCCGGTAATCGAAGTCATTACGAATATCGACGCGGATCACATGGAAACCTACGGACATGATTTTGCCAAGCTGAAGCAGGCGTTTGTCGAGTTCACACAGCGCTTGCCATTTTACGGGCGCGCGATGTTGTGTTACGACGATCAGAATGTGCGCGAGATCATGCCCTTCATGTCCAAGCCCATCACGACATACGGGTTTCATGAACGTGCCGAAGTGCGAGCAGTGGATGCCAAAGCAGTGGGATCTGTCATGCAGTTTACGGTGGTGCAAAAAGAATATCCGCCGATGGATGTGACCTTGAATCAGCCTGGCATGCACAATGTTCAAAATGCCTGCGCGGCGATTGCCGTGGCGCGCGAGCTGAACATTCCGGATGCGCATACGCAAAAAGCCTTGGAAGAATTTCGCGGGGCGGGTCGCCGGTTCACGCAGTATGGCGAGATTGCGATTCCACCCAGAGAGGGGAAACCTGGCGGCACATTCGCACTGGTCGATGATTACGGACACCATCCGGCAGAGACGTCGGCAACCGTTTCAGCCGCGCGCGGCGCTTTTCCCGGCAGACGATTGGTGCTGGTGTTTCAGCCACATCGTTACACGCGGATGCGGGATCTGTTCGAAGATTTCGTCCGTGTACTTTCACTGGCGGATGTGCTGGTGCTGGCGGAAGTGTACCCGGCGGGCGAGCAGCCGATTGTGGCGGCAGATGGCCGCAGCTTGGCGCGCGCCTTGCGCGTAGCAGGAAAAGTCGATCCGATTTTCGTCGAAAAAATTGCAGATATGGCGGAAACCATCATGAGTGTCGTGCGTGATGGCGATGTGGTGCTGACGATGGGTGCAGGCTCCATCAGTGGTGTGCCAGCGAAACTGGTGCAATACAAAAACGAAAAAGAGTGAGGCCGAGAGCATATGGTCAAACGTCTGGGTAAAGTGGGTGTTTTGATGGGCGGCAAATCCGCGGAGCGCGAAATATCGCTGCGATCCGGTAATGGCGTACTGGCAGCGCTGCGCCGGAAAGGTGTGGATGCGCATGGTTTCGATACAGGGCAAAAAAATCTGGCGGCGCTTGATGCCGCTGGGTTTGACCGTGTTTTTATTGCCTTGCATGGGCGCTATGGTGAAGACGGCACGATGCAGGGCGCATTGGAGCAAATGCAAATTCCTTACACGGGCCCCGGCGTAATGGCTTCTGCGATTGCGATGGACAAGGCGATGACCAAACGCATCTGGATGGCAGAGGGTTTGCCGACGCCCAAGTTTGAGATGCTGACGCCGGAGTCAAATCGCGAAAAGATTATCGGTGAACTGGGCTTGCCGCTGATTATCAAGGCCTCGCATGAGGGCTCGTCACTGGGGCTGTCAAAAGTCATGCAGGCGGATCAATTGCAACGCGCGTACGCGCAAGCCAGCAAGTTCGACAAGGATGTGATGGCGGAAGCATTTATAGAAGGCAAGGAGTTGACCTGCGCCATTTTGGAAATGCATGATGAGCCGCAAGCCTTGCCGCTGATTCGCATTGTCGCGCCGGGGGCAAATTACGATTACCAGACCAAATATTTTGGCAAAGAGACGAAATACCTTTGCCCATCCGGGCTGCCGCCGGAACAGGAATTACAGATTCGTGCGATTGCGCTGAAAAGCTATCGTGCCGTTGGATGCCGTGGTTGGGCGCGTGTGGATGTGATGCTGCGTGAAAAAGACAATCAGCCCTTCCTGCTGGAAATCAACACGTCGCCGGGCATGACGGATCATTCGCTGGTGCCCATGGCAGCGCGTGCGACAGGAATGAGCTATGAAGATTTGTGCATGCAGATATTGAGAACCGCCAGACTGGACATGACGCCAACGAGTGACTGGAAACCGGATTGATTTATGTGGCATGACATACGAACCCTGAACATTGTGAGCGGCATTCTGTGGGCGCTGTGCGGTGTGGCGTTGCTGGCCGGCACCTTGGTATGGCTTGCGCAGCGACCGATGTTCGCGCTGAGGGGGGTTGTGGTGCAGGGGTTGGGGGGTGCGGAACTGCGTCATGTCAATGTGTTGACGGTGCGCAGCACGGCTTTGCCGCGCATCAAGGGAAATTTTTTTACCGCCAACCTCGATGCAGTGCGGACGGCGTTTGAAACCGTGCCTTGGGTGCGCAAGGCTTCTGTGCGGCGTGATTGGCCGGATCAACTGGTGGTGTCGATAGAAGAACATCAAGCTTTGGGTACATGGGGAGAGGAAGGTCAATTGTTATCAACGAAAGGCGATGTGTTTGTCGCCAATCTCGCGGAAGCGGAAGAAAACAACAAGTTGCTCGAATTTTTTGGTCCGGATGGCAGTGAGAAGGAAGTGCTTGTGCGCTATGCAGAATTGGAGGAGTGGCTCAAGCCCATTGGTTTGACACCTGTCGCAATGACGTTGTCGGAGCGGTATGCGTGGACGATTACTTTGGATAACGGTGTGAAGCTGAAATTAGGGCGTGATCGCAACAAGGAAACGGTGAAAACGCAGGTGGTACGCATGACGCAGATTTATCCCTTGATGAAGGCGTATTTTGGAGAGCGGATCGACAGCCTCGATTTGCGTTATCCGAATGGATTGGCCGTGAGCGCTGGTGGTGTGTAAAGAAACAATGACAGGCAAGATGCCATAAACGATATGACTAAAGACGCAAAAAATTTGATCGTTGGTTTGGATGTTGGCACCTCCAAGGTGGTGGCGGTCGTGGCGGAAGTGAAGCCGGACGGTCGCCATGAAATCATTGGCATGGGTCAGCACGAATCGAGAGGCTTGAAGAAGGGGATGGTGGTGAACATCGAAGCCACGGTCGATTCGATTCAGCGTGCGCTGGAAGAAGCCGAGTTGATGGCGGATTGCAAGATCAAGAATGTGTTTGCGGGAATTGCCGGGAGTCATATCGACAGCTTCAATTCGACAGGCATGGTGGCGATCAAGGACAAGGAAGTGTCTGCCATCGATGTGGCGCGTGTTATTGAGACTGCGAAGGCGATAAGCATTCCGACAGGCCAGCAATTGCTGCATACCGTGCCGCAGGAATTCATTGTGGACAGTCAGGGCGATGTGCGTGAGCCGATTGGCATGAGCGGCATTCGTCTGGAAGTGAAAGTACATATTGTCACAGGCGCAGTCTCTGCGGTGCAAAACATATTGAAGTGCGTGCGACGTTGTGGGCTGGAAGTCTCTGATCTGATTTTGCAGCCGATGGCTTCTGCTGACGCAGTGCTGACAACGGACGAAAGAGAGTTGGGCGTGCTGCTGGTGGATATCGGCGGCGGCACGACGGATGTGGCGATTTTTTCGGAGGGTGCGATTCGCCATACGGCGGTGCTGCCGATTGCGGGTGATCAGATCACCAACGACATTGCGATGGCCTTGCGCACACCGACGGCGGAAGCGGAAGAAATCAAGTTGCGTTACGGCGTTGCCAAGCAGGTGTTGGTCGATCCGGCGGAAATGCTGGAAGTGCCAGGGCATGGTGATCGGGCGCCGCGCATGTTGTCTCGCCAAATGCTGGCAGCGGTGATTGAGCCGCGTATTGAAGAATTGTTTGGACTGGTGCAGCAATGCGTGCGGGAATCCGGTTATGAAGAGGTGCTGTCAAGCGGCATCGTGTTGACCGGAGGATCGTCGCTGATGCCGGGCATGGTCGAGTTGGCAGAAGATGTTTTTCTGAAACCGGCGCGTGTGGGTGTGCCGGATTATCAGGGGCAACTCGCGGATGTGGTACGCAGTCCGCGCTATGCCACCGTGTTGGGCTTGTTGCTCGAAGCGAAAAACCAGTTCATGCGCGGGAATATCGTGAAGCAGCAGCAGGGATCGGCTGTCGCAGTGTGGCAGCGAATGAAGGAATGGTTCATGGGTAATTTTTAGAGAAAGTGAAGTTGGATTTGGTGCAAAAAAGTTTTATTGATTAACGCAGTTGTCAGTTGCCAGTTTTTCCATCGCGTGAAAATTGGTGACTGGGAACAGCATCTTGACAGGAGCACATCATGAAATTTGAAATGATCGATAACACCTCACAGGGGACTGTGATCAAGGTGGTGGGCGTTGGGGGTGCCGGTGGCAATGCCGTCCAGCACATGATCAACAAGGGTGTATCCGGCGTGGAGTTTATCGCGGCGAATACGGATGCGCAGGCGCTTGCGCAATCCAGCGCACACAACATCATCCAGTTGGGCGACACAGGATTGGGTGCGGGGCTGCGTCCAGATATTGGACGTCGTCTGGCCGAAGAGTCACGTGCGCGCATCGAAGATGCCTTGCGTGGTTCGCACATGGTGTTCGTTGCCGCGGGTATGGGCAAGGGAACCGGCACGGGGGCTGCGCCGGTGGTGGCGGAAGTGGCCAAGTCGCTCGGCGCGCTGACGGTGGCGGTGGTGTCCAAACCATTTTCCTACGAAGGCAAGCGCTGCATGGAGGTGGCAGATGATGGACTGGAGGCGCTTTCACAGCACGTCGATTCACTGATTGTCATCATGAATGAAAAACTGGAAGAAATTTATGAAGATGACAGTCTTGATGAATGGCTGCAACGTGCCGATGACGTGCTGAACAATGCAGTGGCGGGGATTGCAGAAATCATCAACGTGCCGGGTCGCATGAACGTGGACTTCCAGGATGTCAAGACGATCATGGGCGAGCAAGGCAAGGCGATGATGGGAACGGCGACCGCTACCGGCATTGATCGGGCGCGCATTGCAGCCGAGCAGGCCGTGGCTTCTCCGCTTCTTGATGGTGTGGATTTGTCTGGTGCGCGCGGCGTACTGGTCAATATCACCGCAAGCAAGAACGTCAAGGGCAAAGAAATCGGCGAAGTCATGGCGGCAGTGCGCGCGTTTGCTGCACCGGATGCGACGATTGCACGCGGTGTGGTGTACAACGAAGAAATGGGCGATCAAATTCGCGTCACGGTCGTGGCGACGGGTTTGGGGCGTGCGAAGAAACCGATGTTGGTGTCTTCGCCCATGTTGCGCACGGGTACGCATAACGAAAGCGTGGCGTCGATGAATATTCCGGTGGTGACGGATCGCATTACATCACCCTCCACATCAACGGCGGTCTCTTCTCAAACCCAGGCATCAGCGTATGAGGGTTTGCAAAAGCCGGCAGTGTGGCGGCGTGAATCGGCGTCTGACACGGTACGAGCGCTGGAAAAGAATGGCATGGAAACGTACGACATTCCGGCTTTCCTGCGACGCCAGGCAGATTGATTGGCAGGCGAATTGTTATATTGCCCAGAAAACCGCCGTGTGCTCCCACGGCGGTTTTCTGCCTATATATATAGTGAAGGCCGGCACGGGTAGTTTGTTCATGGTGCCAGGTTACAAATCGAAACGAAATCGGCATGATGCGCTTGCAACGCCGTCATACATACAGCCTTGTATGTTGCTATAATTCTCCCCATGCTTAAACAAAGAACCATCAAACAGCTGGTCAAGACCGTTGGCGTAGGGCTGCACTCAGGAACCAAAGTCGAACTGACCTTGCGTCCTGCTGCTCCGAATACCGGAATTGTTTTCCGTCGCGTTGATTTGACCCCCATCGTGGATTTTTATGCGACCGCCTATGAAGTCGGCGATACACGCATGGCGTCCACGCTCGTGCGTGATGGCGTCAGGATTTCCACCGTCGAGCACTTGATGTCAGCTTGCGCTGGCTTGGGCATCGACAATCTTTATATCGATGTCAGTGCGGAAGAAATCCCCATCATGGATGGGTCGGCCGCCACCTTCGTTTTTCTTCTGCAACAAGCGGGGCTTGAAGAGCAGAATGCCCCCAAAAAATTCATCCGTGTAAAGAAACCTGTTGAAGTCCGGGAAGGTCAGGGCGCAACTGAAAAGTGGGCTCGCCTGGAGCCGCATCATGGTTTCCGTTTGAGTTTTTTCATTGAATTCAAGCATCCGGCCATTGACGGCACATCGCAAATGGCAGAAGTGGATTTCAGTAAAGTATCCTACGTGCGCGACGTGGCGCGCGCGCGCACTTTCGGTTTCATGCAAGACGTTGAAGCCTTGCGTGGCATGGGTTTGGCGCGCGGCGGCTCACTCGACAATGCGATTGTGATGGACGAGTATCGTGTATTGAACTCCGACGGTTTGCGGTATGACGACGAGTTCGTTCGACACAAAATTCTGGATGCCATCGGCGACCTGTATTTGATAGGCCATCCTTTGCTGGCGTCGTATTCAGCCCACAAATCCGGCCACGCCCTCAATAATCAGTTGTTGCGCGCTTTGCTGGCACAACCCGATGCGTATGAAGTCGTCAGCTTTGCCGATGACGCATCAGCGCCACAGTCCTATGCGCATCAGCCTGCGAGGGAGTGGGTGCTCACGTAGAGCCCTTGCTGTGCCTGTTTATGAGGCGATTGACAGCCGATCTCAAGGCTTCATTTCTTGGCGATTTTTCCACAGATTTTTCTAAATCAGCAAAAGCCATCAAGGCTTTTGGCGGTAATCCTGTCTTATTTTTAGGCAAGATTTGCTGAGTGGAACCAGTTATATGTTGCACTCGGCAACGTATTGCGCTAACCTCCCAGCCAACCCTGCCCAGCGCTTGTTGAAGTGGAAGCGATTTTTGTTTAACGCGAGATGCCATTGCTGCATTAGGCGCGGTGAGTACCAACTCACCGGAATCGAATCGCAACACCGAACAAGGGCCGAATAGCTCGGGCGAGGCTGCGACGCAATCCTTTTGAATTGCGACCAGACGCGCCACCGTTGGCATGAGGCTTGCCAAATTTTCATTGGCGCGAAGGGAATCCATAACGCTGGCGGCACCGCGCAAAGAGCGAGGCACCGACGGGTTTTGCTTCACAGTGACAGGGCGACGCGTTTTCATGCGACAACCTTATCACACGAGTAGGAGAGTGTATGCAAGTTATTCTGTTGCACCCAAGGTTTACGCAGGCGAAATCGCTCACACTGACCACCAAGCACATCTTTTTTGGTGCGGCACTGTTCATGATGAGTGTGGCCTCTTGTGCGGCACTTATGCTGTATTTGCTGTTGGCGTTTGCGACGACACATCGCGTTCCGGTGTTGAATGAAATGTTTGCTTCGATCGCGCAGGATGAAGCGGGCATACAGGTGCGGCAGGCGAAAGAAAATTTGGCGGTCATGACCAAGCGCATGGGCGAAATGCAGGCGCAGATCATGCGACTGGATGCGCTCGGCGAGCGGGTTCAAGGCTTGGCCGGTGTGAAACCGGAAGAATTTAATTTTAAGGAAAAGCCAGGGCGTGGCGGCACGGCGAAAAGTGCCGTGAAAGAGAAGGAAGTAACCGTCGCTGAGTTCAGTGAGCTTGTTGACAAGATGGAAAGCGACATTCAAAAGCGTGCAGACTACATGAACGCTGTCGAGTCATCGCTCGTCGGGCTGAAAATCAAGGCGCGTGTATTACCTACCATTCATCCTGTCAAAGGGGGCTACATTTCCTCCAGTTTTGGCAAGCGTTTTGATCCCTTTACCGGCGATCACTCGCGCCATGAAGGCACCGATTTTGTCGCCCCACACGGCACCCACATCATTGCCGCAGCGGGTGGCGTTGTGGTGATGGCCGAATACAACGGCGAATATGGCAACATGATCGAAATTGACCATGGCAACGAAATTGTTACGCGCTATGCGCATGCTGCCCGCGTACACGTCACCGTGGGCGATATCGTAAAGCGTGGTCAGCACATTGCCGATGTAGGCACGACCGGGCGCTCGACCGGCCCCCATCTGCACTTCGAAGTCCGCGTCAAGGGCGTAGCCCAAAACTCGATCAAGTTCCTTGCAGCAGGAGCCAATTACGCCGAAGCCAAGGGCTTGTAATTGTTGGTGGAATTTGTCGCCGAAAGGCGACAGCTTGCGTGGTAAAATCCGCTCTTTACCACGTTTCGGAGTTGTCGCCGACTGTAGCCGCCTTGTCATTCCCCTCCTTAAAGGCTCGCAGCCAGGGTTTGCATTACGGAAGTCCTGAATGAAGCGTCAATCCAAGTAGCCACTATGCCACTGTCCTTCCTGACCAAAGTTTTTGGCAGCCGCAATCAGCGGTTGCTCAAGCAGTACGGAAAATCCGTTCGCGAAATCAATGCACTGGAACCGAAATTTGAAAAATTATCGGACGCAGAATTGCAGGCCATGACACCCGCGTTCAAGGCGCGCCTGGAAAAAGGCGAGTCCCTGAATGATTTGCTGCCAGAAGCGTTTGCAGTGTGTCGCGAAGCCAGCAAGCGCATATTGAAAATGCGACCCTTTGACGTGCAATTGATTGGCGGCATCGCCTTACACCAAGGCAAGATCGCAGAAATGGGCACGGGCGAAGGCAAGACCCTGGTCGCCACCTTGCCGGCCTACCTGAATGCACTCACCGAGAAGGGCGTGCATGTCGTGACGGTCAACGACTATCTTGCGCAACGCGACGCAGAGTGGATGGGCAGACTCTACAGTTTCCTCGGACTGACAACAGGCGTCAACCTGACAGAAATGGAGCACGACGAAAAGCAGGTTGCTTACGCCGCAGACATCACTTACGGCACCAACAATGAATTTGGCTTTGACTACTTGCGCGACAACATGGTGTACGACGTTGATGATCGCGTACAGCGCAAGTTGAACTTTGCGATTGTTGACGAAGTCGATTCAATTTTGATCGACGAAGCCAGAACACCACTGATTATTTCTGGCCAGGCAGAAATGGTCACTGATGTTTATCAAAAAATAAATCAGGCATCAAAACTCCTGACGGAGCAGATTGGTGAAGAGACGCCAGATGGCAAGGGCAAGGTTGAAAAGCCGGGCGATTTCATCAAGGATGAAAAATCGCATCAGGTTTATCTGACCGAAGCGGGGCATGAAAAGGCAGAAAAAATTCTGGCTGATATGGGGATGCTGCCAAAGGGCGCTTCCTTGTACGACGCAGGGAATATCATGCTGATGCATCACCTCAATGCTGCTTTGCGCGCGAATACGCTGTTCCATAAAGATCAGCACTACGTGGTGCAAAACGACGAAATCATCATCGTCGATGAATTTACCGGGCGCTTGATGACGGGGCGTCGCTGGTCCGATGGCTTGCACCAGGCGGTAGAGGCCAAGGAAGGCGTCACCATTCAAAATGAAAACCAGACGCTGGCCTCCATCACTTTCCAGAATTATTTCCGCATGTACGCGAAATTGTCTGGCATGACCGGCACCGCTGATACCGAAGCTTACGAATTCCAGGAAATTTACGGTCTGGAAACGGTCGTGATTCCGCACAACAGAGCGAATCAGCGCAAGGATTTTCAGGATCAGGTGTATCGCACCACGCAGGAAAAATACGACGCCATGTTGCGCGACATCAGGGATTGCTACGAACGCGGGCAGCCGGTGCTGGTGGGGACAACGTCGATCGAAAATTCCGAATTGATTTCGGAGATGCTGAAGAAAGCAGGCTTGCCGCATAACGTACTTAATGCCAAACAGCATGAGCGCGAAGCGGAAATTGTGGCGCAAGCGGGACGCCCCAAAATGATCACCATTGCGACCAATATGGCGGGTCGCGGTACGGATATTGTGCTGGGCGGGAATGTCGAAAAGCAGGTGCAATTCATTGAAGAAGACACCAAGCTGACCGAAACGCAAAAGCAGGCGGCCATTGAAAAATTGCGCAGTGAGTGGCAATCCTTGCACGATCATGTGATTGCCGCTGGTGGCTTGCGCATTGTCGGTACCGAACGCCATGAATCCCGTCGCGTTGATAACCAGTTGCGCGGTCGTTCTGCGCGCCAAGGTGATCCGGGCGCTTCGCGCTTTTACATGTCCCTGGATGACGCTTTGTTGCGCATTTTTGCGGGTGACCGCGTGCGCGCCGTCATGGATCGCTTGCGCATGCCGGAAGGGGAGCCGATTGAAGCAGGTATCGTGACGCGCTCCATTGAGTCCGCACAACGCAAAGTTGAAGCACATAACTTCGATATCCGCAAACAATTGCTCGAATACGACGACGTGGCTAATGACCAGCGTCGGGTGATTTACGAACAACGCAACGACTTGCTGGAATCGGAAGACATCACGGATCTGATCACCTCTTTACGGCACGGGGTCTTCACTGATTTGTTCCGCGAATATATTCCTGAAGAGTCTGTTGAAGAGCAGTGGGATGTTCAAGGACTGGAAACTGTGCTGGCGAATGAATGGCAGCTCCGTTTGGACTTGTCTTGGATGCTCAAACATGAAAGCAACCTGACAGACGACGACTTGCTGACGCGCATTCTGGAAGAAGTCGATACTGTTTATGATCGCAAAGTCGCGCTGGTTGGCAGAGAAGCGTTTAGCGGTTTTGAGCGCAACGTAATGCTTTACAGCATTGATTCGCATTGGCGCGAACATCTTTCCGCCTTGGACTACTTGCGTAAAGGTATTCATCTGCGCAGTTACGGGCAAAAGGATCCGAAACAGGAATACAAGCGCGAAGCGTTTGCACTGTTTGCCACCTTGCTGGATGTCATCCGCGAAGATGTCATTCAAACCATCATGCTTGTGCGCATCCAGTCGCAGGAAGAAATTGACGCCCTGGAAGAGCAGATGATGAATGCGCGTATTGAAAATCTGCAATACCAGCATGCCGAACCTGATCCGGATGCAACGCCGGAAGAATTGTTGTCGCCAACCGGGAAGCCTTCGGAAGCAAAGCAAAAGCCCATTGTGAACGCCGTGCCGAAGGTGGGGCGCAACGAGCCTTGCCCGTGTGGCAGCGGCAAGAAGTTCAAGCAGTGTCACGGAAAACTACAATAAGTATTCGCGCACATCAAAAAAAGGCGGTGTACCAAAAGGTGTGCCGCCTTTTTTTGATTGAAGCGAACGGTTTACAATGATTCATATTTTTATTAAGAGCAGACAATATGGCCGTCAATCTCCCTCTTCCCATTGCTTCCAGCCTCAAGCCAGTCTCGGGCATTGAACTGGGTTTTGCCCAAGCCAACATCCGCAAACAGGATCGCAAGGATTTGCTGGTCTTGCGACTGGCACCAACGGCAACAGTGGCAGGCGTGTTTACAAAAAATCGCTTTTGCGCTGCGCCAGTGCAGGTATGCAAAGCGCATCTGGAAGACGCTGGCAAAAATGCTTTGCCGATTCGCGCGCTGCTCATCAACACCGGCAACGCCAACGCCGGAACGGGCGATGCGGGGATGATTGCCGCGAACGCGACTTGCGTCGCGCTGGCAGAGCAACTCGGTTGTGCACCATCGCAAATTTTGCCATATTCCACCGGCGTGATTCTGGAACCCTTGCCGGTTGATCGCGTCGTTGCAGGCTTGCCCGATGCGATTGCCAATCTCAAAGAAGATAATTGGCTCAACGCAGCCGAGGCGATCATGACCACCGACACGCAACCGAAAGCGGCATCGCGCACGGTCACCATTCGTGGTCAAGAGATCACGATGACCGGCATCAGCAAAGGGGCGGGCATGATCAAGCCGAACATGGCCACGATGCTGGGCTACCTTGCGATGGATGCGAAAGTGCCGCAAGGCATTCTTGATGTCATGGTGCGTGAGGCAGCAGACAAATCCTTCAATTGCATTACGATCGATGGCGACACATCAACGAACGATTCTTTCATGCTGATTGCAACGGGGCAGAAAGACATTGGCCTCGTTGCCATCGAGTCGCCGGAGTATGCGGCGCTGTCCGCAGCCGTCATCAGCCTTTCGCAGGAGCTGGCACAGATGATTGTGCGTGATGGCGAGGGCGCTACCAAGTTCATGACCATTACGGTGGAGCAGGGGCAGTCCGTTGAGGAATGTCGTCGCATTGCGTATTCGATCGCCCATTCGCCATTGGTCAAGACCGCGTTCTACGCATCCGATCCCAACCTCGGCCGCATTCTGGCAGCGATTGGTTACGCAGGGGTAGAGGATCTGGATGTCAGTAAACTTAATCTGTATCTGGATGATGTGTGGGTCGCCAAAAATGGCGGACGCAATCCGGAATACAAAGAAGAACAGGGGCAGCGTGTGATGAAGCAAAGCGAGATCACGGTGCGCGTGACACTCGCGCGTGGCGAGGCAGCAGCCACGGTGTGGACCTGCGATTTTTCGCACGATTATGTGTCAATCAATGCGGACTACCGTTCATGAGAATTGTAAATGGACGCGCTTGAAAAACTGCTGAGCCGCGCCGAGACGTTGCTGGCGCGGGTGGAAACGATGCTGCCGCCAGCGACGCCGGTGGTGGACTGGCAAGCCAGCACGGCGTTCCGCTGGCGTACACGCCGTGGACAACCCGGCAGCGCATTTTTGCAAGCCGTCAAACACATTTCTGCAATATCGCTGCACGACTTGCAGCATGTCGATCGGCAAAAACAGGTGCTCGTACAAAACACGCAGCAGTTTGTTGCAGGCAAGCCGGCCAACAATGTTTTGCTCACAGGATCGCGCGGCACCGGGAAGTCTTCACTTGTCAAAGCTTGCCTGAACCATTTTGCGCCACAGGGCTTGCGGCTCATCGAAGTGGACAGAGGCGATCTCGCAGATTTGATGGATATCGTCGATTTGGTGGCGGATCGTCATGAAAAATTTATTCTGTATTGCGATGATCTGTCGTTTGAAGAAGGTGATACCAGCTACAAGGCATTGAAGGTCGCCTTGGACGGCAGCGTTGGAACGCAATCAAATAATGTTTTGATTTATGCGACATCGAACCGTCGTCATTTGATGCCGGAGCGCGTGTCCGACAATCGGGAAGTGTCGCGCGGTCAGGATGGTGATTTGCATCCGGGCGAAACGGTGGAAGAAAAAATCTCTCTTTCAGAACGTTTCGGCATCTGGCTGTCGTTTTACCCGTTCAGTCAGGACGAGTATCTGGATATCGTGGCCAACTGGCTGCGTGCTTTTGGTTGTGCGGACGCAGCGGTGGAAGCGGCGCGTACCGAGGCACTGCGCTGGGCCTTGCAACGCGGCTCGCGCTCCGGGCGCATCGCCTGGCAATTTGCGAAAGATCATGTCGGTCGGATGAAGTGAGCGTCATCGCTTTCCGGATGACGCACAAGTATTGATAAATCGCAGTTCAAGTTGGCGTGGCTGGCGTAAAGTGTCCCCGTTGTCAAACAATACAGACGTGACGCTTTTCGCAGGAGCCGACTATGCTGATGGCCTCCCAAGTCAACCGTTATGCGCACCAACTGCTTGATGCGCGCGCTGGCGCACGCCAGCTCTCACCCCTTTCCAAATCAGAAAAACTGACACAGGATGATGCATACGATATTGCGCGTCGTATATATGATGTGCGTATCGCAGAAGGGGAAATGCTGACAGGACGCAAGATCGGGTTCGTCAATCGCGTCGTCTGGCCAAAAAAGGCAGAACAGCCCACGATACATACGCCCATATGGACGCCGATATTTCAATCAAGCGTCAAAACGGCGAAAAACAATTTTGCATCGGTGAGTCTCAATGGATTGACCCAACCTCGGTTTGAAGCAGAAATTGTCTTTCGACTGAAATGCGCACCATCGGAAAAGTCGACCATGCAGGATTTGGCAGAATGCATTGAGTGGATGGCGCATGGTGTCGAGATTACGTCCTGTCCTTATCCCGACTGGAAATTCGAAACGCCAGATGCCATTGCAGCTTTCGGATTGCATGGCTTGCTGGTGATTGGCGAACCCAAGACGCTCGCCGCATCGAGTCGCAGTCATCTGGCTTCGATGATGCGCGGCGTTTCCGTTTCTGTCTCATGCAATGAAGTCTTGCTGACGGCAGGATTTGGCAGCGATATTCTCAACAGTCCATTGCATGCATTGTGGCATTTGCACCAGATGCTGCAAAACCAGACACGCTTTCCGACACTCTCCGCAGGAGAAATTATTACCACTGGTTCATGGAACGATGCCAGGCCGGTTGCGCCGGGGGAGTTTTGGCAAACGGTATATGCGGGGCTGGATTTGACGGGGCTGAATATTGCGATGACACCCTAGTCTTTCCACTGTGGGGCAAGAGGATGCATACAAGGTTTTAACGCGACGTGCGTTCCAACTCGGCGAGCGCCAGTTTCAAGGACAAAGCGTGCATCAAATCGGACGAGACACGTGTGCCCTCCATCATAATGGTTACGCCATTGCGTAGCGTGAGCTTTTGTTCCGCCTGGCCGCCATGCTTTTCGTACTTGTGATAAAAAATACGACCGCTTTCCCGCCAGGTTTTCTCGACGGTGGTGTTGGTTTCGGTATTTCGCAGAGGGATTTCACCGACAAGCCCACCGGTATCGATGATTGACACCACCATTTTTTGACTGCCGACTTCATAATGAGCCAACGCAACGGACACGGGCGCACTGCCTGCGATGCTGCTGCCTTCGAGTGTTGTGCGCAAGAATGGACCAAGCTGCGAAGGCAAAAACCCTTTGAGGGTATCAACGGAAAAGGGCGCGCGCAGCGTGTTTTGAGAACCGTGCGGCAGCGGCATAGGCAGTGGGGGGTCAGCGGCGCGTTGCGCCCGAGGAGCCTCCGCTTTCTTGTAGGGATCCAGAACGATGTACGCTTCGCTGTCACGGCTTAACTGAGCGCTGCCAGATCCGAATAGCGAACCGGCCAGCGTCAGACAAAAAAACATGACGGCACCGCTGCACAGGGCGACGGGTAGCAGGTACCGCGTGCATGACAAAACTTTTTCAGACGGTACTTTCATCAAAATGGGCAAGCCCATGCGAATTAAACGCACGCCGTACAGTGCGCAAAGCACGCTGAGTATGCTCAGGATAGGCGCCATGCCGAAGACGCCCGCCAGGAGCGCGGGTGTTGAGGCATAAGCAGCCAACTTGAAAGCGCGCAAAAAATTTTCTTGGCCGTCAAAGCGCGGCACCAGCGCATTGATCGCCAAGCCCAGGACAAAGATCATCGCCAAGGTCAGGGCATAACAGACGAGTGCCATCAGCAAGGCAAACATGATGGGGACTGGCACGCTTGTGGTGAGTCCGCCGACGCCGACGCCTACCATGCCGAGGAAAGCGCAAAGCGCGGGAATGACTGCAAGGATCAGCAGGTAGTTCAGGGTGATGCCAGAAACCGTGGCATTTTCGAAAGCAACGATAACCAGATAATGCTGCGGCTTGAGCAAGACGTTCTTGGCGCGGGTAAACAAGTCCATTTGCCGTACTTGCGTTGGCTTGGCTTGCTTGAGCCTGGAGAATCGATTTCGCAGGCGATGAATGATGTTCACGGCGGAGATCCCTGCAGCAAAAAATCTGGAAAGATGGCGGCAAAATTTGTTGCATAAACTCAACATGCCAAACAAGTCTAGCACCTGTTGTTACAGGAAGGCTTGCAAAAGAGGATATTTGGTTCCAGTCTGTCGTATTTTTGATCTCAGCATCGGCAGCATTATCGGGGTTCGGGTCAAGGCCTTTTCTTTTTCAGCGTTTCGACCTCTTGATTGAGCAGCTTTGCCGTGCGCACAATTTCCGCCTGGAGTTCTGTCCTTCTGGCAGGGTTAGCTGGGATCAACTTGCGGTTTCCCGATTCGCAGATTGTTTTCATCGCAAATGACTCATGCATGAGTTTGGACAAATGAAGAGAATGTTCAAGCAGCTTGGTGCGTGGGTCGTTGGCGCGCAAGACAACTTGAGACAAATCATCGGCCGCAGCCTTGAACATTGGCGCGATGCTTAGACGTGCGGCATTTGCTGTGTCGCATTCAGTCATTTTTTCCGCCTGACTGCGCTGAAAAAGTTGCTGCATCGCTGTGATGGCATCGTCGAAGCGCTTCGATCCTCGTTCAAAAAGAAGCGCGGTTTCGCTGATGCGACCTATGTCGACGGTCGCCTTCGGTGCCGTCGCGGCAAGGCCAAGGATGCCAATACAGGCGACAGCCATAGCCGTTACAGCGCGGTTGGAAAAGCTGGCGCGAAAGGAAGCCATGTCAAATCGTTCCGGCAAAATGTACGCGATTATGCCTCCACCGATCATGCCCCCAACGTGTGCCGCGTTGTCAATGCCCGCGTTGGTGAAGCCCTGAAAGAGTGCGTAGACAATATAAATGCCCATCCCCATCATTTGCGAGCTGAACACTTTTGGCAATTTTTCGCGGTGCTGATACACCGCGACCAGCAGTGCGCCCGCAATACCAAAGACAGCACCGGAAGCACCAACGGACACAGCGTGTTGCGCGGAAAAATGCAGACTCAATGCGCTACCCATCAGGCCTGAACCCAGATAGATCAGTGCCGTCAAGCGCTTCCCATAAATTCGCTCGACGACGGCACCGTAAACATACAGTCCGTACATGTTGAGAAGCAAATGCATAATCCCGCCATGCAAAAACATGGACGAGAGAAGACGCCACCACTGACCTCGTTGCACTTCCGAAGCGGCGTTGCCGCCAAATCGCAATAATTTGTCAGCAGGAATCTGCATGAAGTTTGCGCCCAGCACAAGCGTCCCGACAAAAACGAGGACATTCATTGCAATCAACGCATAAATCATCCAGGGGTGCGGGGCGAGCGATTGCATGCGCTTGTCGAATTCGCGTTCGGCGGCTAACTGACTCGGTGCAGCAGTGGAATCCCAGGTGCGTGTGACGCGGCTAAATCGTGCGCTAGCCTCATCCAGAATTTTTTCACGATCGGCCTTCTCATAAACAGTCAAGTCCAGCGTGGGTTGCGCAGCGGAACCAAAGCGCCACCAGGGTCGCTTCGTCGTCTGGCCGGGGATATCTTTGAGCGTGATTTTCAGCAAAGTTTTGTGATTGACACGTTGTGTGCCAATGTCTGCAATCTCTGTCCAGCGGATGATTTTTCGGTCGCCCGTTAAATCGGGGGACTCGATAGCGTCGTTTGTTAAAACGAGATAAGACTGACTGGTCTTAAAGAAAAGACGATCATTCTGGCTAAATGGATCCATGCCTATTCCGAGGGGGATGTGCGAGAAAGTGTCAACGCGAACCAATCTATCACGCATGTTTTTCGCGTGACAATATTATTTGGTCAGAAAGGGAGCCGCTGTTGTAAAGAACAGACTGACACGCCAAACGTGTCAGTCTGTGGCGATGTAACACGAGAAAATTCGGGGTCAGGGTTTTTTTACGCGCAGCGTAAATTACGCTGACCCCGTTTTCTCAGAGCTTCGGCTCAAGTGGTGCGGCAATGGTTAGGCCTGCACCAGCTTCGTGTCCTGCTCTTTGAGTTTATCCAGCGTCGCAGCAAAATTGACGAGACGTTCGCGTTCCTGTGCGACGACTTTTTCGGGCGCTTTGGCAACGAAACCTTCATTACCCAGTTTGGTGTTGATCTTGTCGATTTCGCCCTGGATGCGCGCCATTTCTTTTGCGAGACGCGCACGCTCGGCAGCGATGTCGATTTCCACTTTCAGCATCAGCCGCGATTCGCCGACGATGGAAACCGGTGCGGGCGAGTTCGGGAGTTTCTCAACAATTTGCACTTCTGCCAAACGCGCCAGCGCTTCGAGTGCGGCGGTGAAGGATTGCGTGCGTGCTTTGTCAGTCGTTTCAACGATCAGCGGCACCTTTTGTGCAGGCGAGAGGTTCATCTCGCCCCGGAGCGCACGGCAGGCATCGGTCATCGCCTTGAACTGCGTCATCCATGCGTCGGCATCTGCATCGATCATGTCCGGGCGTGCCAGCGGATATTCCTGCACCATAATGCTGGTGTCAGATTGTGGCGCGCGGTCGGTCAGCGGCGCCACCGTCTGCCACAAGGCCTCGGTGACGAACGGGATGATCGGATGTGCGAGACGCAGTACAGCTTCGAGCACGCGCAACAAGGTGCGACGCGTAGCGCGCTGTTGCGCTGCATCGCCATTCTGAATTTGCACTTTGGCGATTTCGACGTACCAGTCGCAATATTCATCCCAGATAAATTGATACAGCGCAGTGGCGACATTATCGAAGCGGTATTCAGCGAAACCTTTTTCCACTTCTGCGGCCACGCGCTGGAATTCCGAAACGATCCAGCGGTCAGCCTGCGAGAATTCGAGATTGCCGCCCGCTTCGCAGGAACATTTGTCACCCTCGCCGAAACCACAGTCATGTCCTTCCACATTCATCATCACGAAGCGCGTGGCATTCCACAGCTTGTTGCAGAAGTTGCGGTAACCTTCGCAACGCTTGCTGTCGAAGTTGATGTTGCGACCGAGTGTGGCGAGTGCGGAAAAGGTGAAGCGCAGTGCGTCCGCGCCGTAACCCGGAATGCCAGTCGGAAATTCTTTCTCCGTCGACTTGCGCACGCTCGGTGCGGTTTCCGGTTTACGCAAGCCGGTGGTGCGTTTTTCCAACAAAGGCTTGAGTTCGATGCCGTCAATCAAATCGACCGGGTCGAGCACATTGCCTTCGCTCTTGCTCATTTTCTTGCCTTGCGAATCGCGCACGAGACCGTGAATGTACACATGACGGAAGGGCACCTTGCCAGTGAAGTGTTTCGTCATCATGATCATGCGGGCGACCCAGAAGAAAATGATGTCAAAACCGGTGACCAGTACCGATGAAGGCAGGAACAAATCCTGTTCAATCGTTTTTTCTGGCCAGCCGAGCGTGGAGAACGGCACGAGTGCGGAGGAATACCAGGTGTCCAGCACATCTTCGTCGCGGGTGAGGGTGCCTTTGTATCCCGCAGCGTCCGCTTTGACACGGGCATCCGCTTCATTGCGCGCCACGAAAATTTCACCGTTTTCGCCATACCATGCCGGGATTTGATGCCCCCACCACAGTTGACGCGAGATGCACCAGTCCTGAATATTTTTCATCCACTGGTTATAGGTGTTCACCCATTGGTCGGGCACGAAGCGCACTTCGCCGGATTCCACCACATCAATCGCTTTTTGCGCGATGCTCTTGCCATCCTTGCTCGCTTTCGTCATCGCGACGAACCATTGATCCGTCAACATCGGTTCGACGATCTGACCCGTGCGTCCGCAACGCGGCACCATCAGCTTGTGTGGTTTGACTTCCACCAGCAAGCCAAGTTTCTCCAGATCGGAAACGATATGACGGCGTGCGATGAAACGATCCATACCCTGATATTCAACGGGGCTGTTCTCGCTGATCTTGGCATCCAGGGTAAAGATGTTAATTTGCGGCAGGTTGTGACGTTGCCCAACCTGATAGTCATTGAAGTCATGCGCAGGTGTGATCTTCACGCAGCCCGTGCCGAATTCCTTGTCCACGTAATCGTCAGCGATGATCGGAATATCGCGATTGCACAAGGGCAGCTTCACCATCTTGCCGATCAGGTGCTGGTAGCGTTCATCGGTCGGATCAACGGCAACGGCGGTATCACCCAGCATCGTTTCCGGACGCGTGGTGGCGACGACGAGATGCCCCGTACCATCTGACAAGGGGTATCGGATGTGCCACATGGAGCCATCTTCTTCTTCGCTTTCCACTTCCAGATCGGAGACGGCAGATTTCAACACCGGATCCCAGTTCACCAGACGCTTGCCGCGATAGATCAAGCCTTCCTCAAATAGCTTGACGAAGGTATCCGTGACAACGGTCGAGAGTTTTTCGTCCATTGTGAAGTATTCGTGTTCCCAGGAGACGCTGGCTGCCATGTGGCGCATTTGGCTGGTGATGGTGTTGCCGGATTCGGTTTTCCATTCCCAGACTTTTTTCAGAAATTCCGGGCGCCCCATGTCGTGGCGATTTTGTTTTTTTTCTTCCAGTTGGCGTTCAACAACAATTTGCGTTGCAATACCGGCATGATCGGTGCCCGGCACCCACAGCGTATTGAATCCGCGCATACGGTGATAGCGCGTGAGGCCGTCCATGATGGTCTGATTGAAGGCATGTCCCATGTGCAGTGTGCCCGTGACGTTGGGCGGGGGCAACTGGATACAGAACGAGGGTTTGTTGGGGTCGGTGGTGGGGGCAAAATACCCGCGATTTTCCCACTCGGCGCGCCAGTATTGTTCAATCTCGGAGGGTTCGTATGACTTGGCTAATTCCATGTTATCTGCCTTTTTGTGAAGCTTGTCATTATACGGGCTTGAGCGGAGGAATTCAGTGGCGTGTCGGCCGCCTTTCAGGAAGGCGCGTGCGGTACTGTCGCCCGAAGGGGCGACCTGTAGCTCAGTCTGCGCTGGGGGTGAGATATTGGCTTGATGTGCGGAAAAAATGAGCAATTCCCGCCGAAAAACTGGGGGAATACCTTATAATGCAAAAGTTTGTATTATTATGCTGTAACAAGCGCTAGGGGTTCTGGCAAAACATCGCCGGGCGAGAGACACCCTCTGAACCTGATCTGGGTAATGCCAGCGAAGGGAAGCACTGAAGTACTGCGGCCAAATCGTGCCGCAAGCTCGGGGTTCCTTTGCTGGCCTACTGAAATTGCAAAGGAAACACCATGAACGCCAATCCAAAATTCTTGTCCGCCACCGCCACTGTTGATGAGGCTGCGGTCAAACCCTTGCCGAATTCCCGCAAAGTGTATGTCACGGGTTCCCGCCCGGACATTCGCGTACCCATGCGCGAAATCACCTTGTCCGATACGCCCGTCATGTTCGGCGCGGAAAAAAATCCGCCGATTTATGTTTATGACACCTCCGGCCCTTACACCGATCCCGATGCGAAAATCGATATCCGTTCGGGTCTCGATCCTTTCCGTACGCCGTGGATTCTGGAGCGCAACGACACGGATGAGTTGCCAGGTCCAACCTCCACTTACGGCCAGGCACGTTTGAACGATCCGGAGTTGCAAGAGCTGCGCTTCAATCTCAAGCGCAAGCCGCGCCGCGCGAAAGCCGGCAAACAAATCACGCAAATGTATTACGCGAAGCAAGGCATCATCACGCCGGAGATGGAATACATAGCGATCCGTGAAAACATGAATCGCAAGAACTATATTGAAAGCTTGAAAGCGACGGGTCCGAATGGCGAGAAGATGGCCAAACTCATGACGCGTCAACATCGCGGCATGCCGTTTGGCGCCAGCATTCCGGAAGAAATCACGCCGGAATACGTGCGCAGTGAAGTCGCAGCCGGACGCGCAATCATTCCCGCGAACATCAACCACCCGGAAGTGGAGCCGATGATCATTGGTCGCAACTTCCTCGTGAAAATCAATGCGAACATCGGCAATTCTGCGCTGTCATCCGGCATCAATGAAGAAGTCGAAAAGATGACATGGGCGATCCGTTGGGGCGGCGACAACGTGATGGATCTTTCCACCGGCAAGCACATTCATGAAACACGTGAGTGGATTGTGCGCAATGCGCCGGTACCGATTGGTACCGTGCCAATTTATCAGGCGCTGGAAAAAGTGAACGGTATTGCCGAAAACCTGACCTGGGAAATTTTCAAGGACACGCTGATCGAACAAGCAGAGCAAGGTGTGGATTACTTCACGATTCATGCCGGTTTGCTGTTGCGCCACGTGCCGATGACGGCGGAGCGCATGACCGGTATCGTGTCGCGCGGCGGTTCCATCATGGCGAAGTGGTGTCTGTCGCATCACAAGGAAAGCTTCTTGTACACGCACTTCCGCGAGATATGCGAAATTCTTGCGGCCTACGACGTGGCCATCTCGCTTGGCGACGGCCTGCGTCCGGGCTCCATTTATGATGCGAACGACGATGCGCAATTCGGCGAATTGGAAATTCTCGGTGAACTCACCAAGATTGCATGGGAATACAACGTGCAGGTATTGATCGAAGGGCCGGGTCATGTGCCGATGCACATGATCAAGGAAAACATGGACAAGCAACTGGAGCAGTGCCACGAAGCGCCGTTCTATACGCTGGGGCCCTTGGTGACCGACATTGCCCCGGGCTACGATCACATCACCTCCGCGATGGGCGCAGCGATGATCGGCTGGTACGGCACGGCGATGCTGTGCTACGTGACGCCGAAGGAACACTTGGGTTTGCCGAACAAGGCGGACGTGAAGGAAGGCATCATCGTGTACAAGCTGGCGGCGCATGCTGCCGATTTGGCAAAGGGGCATCCGGGTGCGCAAATTCGCGACAATGCGATGTCGAAGGCGCGTTTTGAATTCCGCTGGGAAGATCAGTTCAACATTGGTCTTGATCCGGATCGTGCGAAGTCCTTCCACGATGAAACCTTGCCGAAAGACTCCGCGAAGGTGGCGCATTTCTGCTCGATGTGTGGCCCGAAATTCTGTTCGATGAAGATCACGCAGGAAGTGCGCGATTATGCAGCGAAGAAAGGCATTTCTGAAATCGAGGCATTGAAGAAGGGCATGGATGAACGCTCGGTCGAATTCGTGAAATGCGGTTCCGAGATCTATCACAAGCAATAATGGGTAGACCATGACGATTGAAATCACCTTAAACGGGGAGGCGCATAGCCTCCCCGCCGGACACAATGTGCAGCAACTGGTCGATCAACTCGGCTTGACGGGGCAGGCGCTTGCGGTGGCGGTCAACCGTCAGGTGGTGCCGCGCGCGTCGTGGCAACAGAAAATTTTTCAGGCCAGTGATCGCGTGGAGATCGTTCGCGCGATTGGTGGGGGATAATAATGGGGGTAAAGCGGAAAACTGGGGTCAGAGTTTTTTTACGCGCAGCGTAAATTACTCTGACCCCGCTTTTCCGCGAGTTGAATGCCCCCATTTATTCTGGCAATTTAAAGGAAATGAAATGTCAGTTGACTTCACCCTAAACGGCGAACCGAGCACCATGCCCCAAGGCACCCACCTGAATGGATTACTGAAGGAACTGGAGCTGAACAACACGCCAGTGACCATCAAGGTCAACGGAAAAAGGCTGATGCGGAAAGATTGGCAGCAAGCCATACAGGCCGGGGATCGTATTGAAATTGGGCTGTCGATCCCGCATTCCTGTATTACCGTCCCAATGTAAAACTGTTTTATTAGGTCAACCAAGGAAAAGAAAATGAGCGCACAAGATCATACTTTGACGATTGCAGGAAAAACCTATCGTTCCCGCCTTCTGGTGGGCAGCGGCAAATATGCCAGTCTGGAACAAACTCGCGACGCGACCGAAGCTAGCGGCTCCGAGATCATCACCGTAGCGATCCGTCGCGTGAACATCGGCCAAGATCCGAAAGCGCCGAGTCTGCTGGATTTTGTGCCGCCGTCCAAGTACACGATTCTGCCGAACACGGCGGGTTGCTACAACGCCGAAGATGCGATTTACACGCTGCAAATGGCGCGCGAATTGCTGAACGGTCACAAGTTGGTGAAGCTTGAAGTGTTGGGCGATGAAAAATCGCTGTTCCCGAATATGCCGGAAACCCTGAAGGCAGCGGAAGTGCTGGTCAAGGATGGATTCGACGTCATGGTCTATTGCAGCGACGATCCGATTCAAGCGAAGATGCTGGAAGACATCGGCTGTTGCGCGGTCATGCCCCTGGCTTCACTTATTGGTTCGGGCATGGGCATATTGAATCCGTGGAATCTGTCGTTGATTATCGATCAAGCGAAAGTGCCGATTATCGTCGATGCTGGTGTGGGCACGGCGTCAGATGCCGCGATTGCAATGGAGTTGGGTTGCGACGGTGTGCTGATGAATTCTGCGATTGCACTGGCAAAAGATCCGATCCGCATGGCACGCGCGATGAAGAACGCGATTGTTGCGGGACGTGATGCCTATCTGGCGGGTCGTATGCCGCGCAAATTTGCGGCGTCGCCGTCGTCGCCGATGGCGGGGCGCTTTGTTTAATTGAGCCATTCAGCAGTCATCCGCTTGTGCAGTAGGCGGGCGGACGACAGCGCGTGAAGCAGTATTGTCAACCAAACGGAGGCGCAGTATGCGTACGCGACACACGGTGTTGGTTTTTTCAGGACTCGACCCCAGCGGCGGCGCCGGCATTTCAGCGGACATTGAAGCCATTGGCGCGATGAGTGCGCACGCGCTCCCGGTCGTGACGGCATTGACGGTGCAAGACAATGACAATGTGTTCGCGGTCAACCCGGTCGATGCCAACATCTTGCGTCGCCAGGCAGAAGTCTTGATCGACAAGATTGCCATCTCCGCAGTAAAAATCGGCATCGTGGGCAATCGCGCCAACGCGCAAGCCATTGCGGAAATCATTTCTCGTCTGCGCAAACGCCAGCCCGATTTACCCGTTGTTCTGGATACGGTGCTGGCCAGCGGGCACGGGGATGCGCTGTCCGAAGATCATCCCAACCATACCTTGCGCCCTTTGCTTGGATTGGCAACACTGGTGGCACCCAACCTGATTGAAGCCGAGCGCCTGTGTGAAGGCATACAAACGGTAGAGGCGCAAGCGCAAGCCTTGATGTCCTCCGGCGCCAAACATGTTTTGATCAAAGGCGGTCATGGCGCGGAAGATCATGATGTTGTCAATCGCTGGATTACCGAGGGCGAAGGCCATGCATGGACATGGCAGCGCTTGCCGGGAGCTTTCCACGGCAGCGGCTGTACGTTGGCGTCTGCTGTTGCGGGATTATTGGCGCAAGGCCGTCCGATGCGAGAAGCCCTCACACGCGCGCAGCAATATGCACACAAGGCACTGGAAACGTCGTATCACATTGCGCCGGGGCAGCGGATTCCCAACCGACATGTTGGCATGGGGGAATAGCTGTAGGAAAAAGGGGTCAGGAGGAATAATAGGGTCAGCGTTTTTTTAAGCGAAGCGTAAATTACTCTGACCCTATTATTGCCGAGGCAAAATTTCAAAATTTAATGCTTGGAAAGAAAACATGAAAGGTCTTTACATCGTCACGCCCGATTGGGATGACACTGCCAAACTGGTTGATGTTACCGAGAAAGCGCTGAAGGGTGGCGCGACGATTGTGCAATATCGTCACAAGACCGCGTCACCGGAATTGCGTCGTGAGCAAGCCAAAGCCCTACAGGCGGTTTGCAAACAGTATAAGGTGCCATTCATCATCAACGATCACGTAGACCTTGCAATGGAGCTGGATGCTGATGGCGTCCACGTTGGCGAAAGTGATGAAGCGATTGGGAAGGTGCGCGCAATCGTGGGGCCGAACAAAATCGTCGGCGCATCGTGTTATGGCGATATGGAACTCGTCCGCAAGGCGCACAAGGCCGGCGCAAGCTATATCGCCTTCGGCGGTTTCTATCCTTCGCGCATCAAGAAATATCCAGTGACCACCGAGCTGGATATCGTCAAACAAATGAAACAGGAAATCCCTAAGTTGCCAAGCTGTGCCATAGGCGGCATCGATCACGAAAATGCGGTGCCGCTCGTGGAGCGCGGCATCGACATGATTTGCGTGATCAGCAGCGTGTATTTTGCGGACGATCCGGAAGCTGCCGCGCGCAAGTTTGCGGAGATGTACGATTAAAGCTTAACGCCATTCAGACGCAGCAAAACCGGGGTCAGCAGTCAAATATCGCGAAGCGAATTTACTCTGACCCCGAATTTTTCCTTTCGTGGGTTACGAATGCGAAAATAATGCTCGAAGCAAACAGATAAAGTGGTGGGTCAACGGATAGTGGGTGCTGATTATTAAAGATAAATACCCCCTCTCCCCTTGCGGGAGAGGGTTGGGGAGAGGGGACAAAACTACCGCTGCTCCTTGGCCAAATCTGTTGAGGCATCCTCCACCGCCTTCGTCAGCCGCTTCACCGAAACCGCAATGGCTTCTTCATCCAACTCGCAGCCGACGAATTTCCTTCCCAGTTTAGTTGCAGCCACGCCGGTCGTTGAACTTCCTGAGAAAGGATCGAACACCCAATCGCCCGGCTCGGTCGAAGCCAGCAAAATGCGATTGAGAAGCGACACCGGTTTTTGCGTGGGATGCTTGCCGAACTGTTTTTCTTCCTTTTTGGGAATGCCGACTTTCCACAGGCTTTTCATCTGCTTGCCATCATTCAATTCACACATGGCCTCGTAATTGAATTTGTGTTTTGCTTTTTCTGCCTTGGCCGCCCAGAGAATGGTTTCTGTGGCGTGGGTGAAATACCGGCAGGAAAGGTTTGGCGGTGGGTTGGGCTTTTCCCAGGTGATGTTGTTAAGAATGCGCATGCCGATTTGCTGCATGCCGAAACCGACAGAGTAAATGACGTGCTGTGTGCCGGTGACCCAGAGCGTGCCGTTCGGCTTGAGCAGTTTTTGGCAGCGGGAGAGCCAGTCAAGATTGAATGCATGATTGCGTGCCGAACCTTGTGATTTATCCCAGCGTCCTTTATTCACCTTGACCATCTTGCCGTTCTGGCAGGTGATCCCGTCGTTGGAAAGAAAATAGGGCGGATCCGCAAAAATCATGTCGAAAACGCCATTCGGGTGCTGCTCACCAAGGACATCCATGATTTCCATGGAATTGGCGTGGTAGAGCCAGATGCCGCGATCGGCATGTCGAAAGACGCACTGGTTGGGAGATTGCGCGGAAGGGGGAAGCGCAATATCGAAAGCGCTTTCAGGAGCCTGCAAGGAATCATACCTCCGCATGCAACCCCTTTCATAAGTGGCATTGGTGTGTTGAGTATAAAGCCAGGAAAAGCTTGCAATGCAGAATGCGTTTGCGCTTTCGCACAAAAAAATCAACACGCGATATTTCTACAACGCTTTATTGATGAGGTGTCACGAAGTAAAAAAGCAAGAGTGATTTCATGCCAACAGTTTGAGTGCGCCGACAGTGCTGGTCGGATGGCAAGCATGGTGGCAGGAAAACCTTTTGGGGTAATTTTTTGGCAAGCGCGACATTTGATTAAAACTAAAAAAGGTAAATATTGCGATAATGTCGAGATCCAAATAATTTCTCTGGGGGGCATCCTGTCAGCCATGCTGGTGGAAGGCGTGATGGGGGTGTGCGTTGACGAGGAAGACAACATGCCGCAGGGTATATTGAGCAGGGCAAACTTCAGGAAGCACAAAAAACATGAATCCATTGCTGAAAAAATATCGCTTGCTTGTCTGGATCGGGGCTGCGCTGGTCGCCGGTTTTCTGGCCACCAGCATCGTTGGATACCTTGTGTCAATCAAGTCGGTACGTCACAGCATTGGCGATGGCGCGCTGCCCCTGACCGGCGACACAATATATTCTGAAATCCAGAAAGATATTTTGCGGCCTGTGTTCATTTCGTCAATGATGGCGCACGACACTTTCGTGCGCGACTGGATTATCGGCGGGGAAAAGAATCCGAAGAAAATTGCGCGTTACTTGAACGAGGTCAAGCAGAAATATGGCGTGGTCACCAGCTTCATGGTGTCAGAAAAAACGCGGCGCTATTATTACGTGGATGGCGTGCTGAAAACGGTCAGAGAAGCCGCGCCGCGCGATGCATGGTTTTTCCGTGTGCGACAGATGACACCGGATTACGAGACGAATGTGGACCCCGACATGGCCAATCGTGACAAGATGACCATCTTCATCAATTATCGCGTCAAGGATTTTCGAGATAACTTCATCGCTGCGATTGGTGTGGGGTTGACGCTGGATACGATGGTGGGCTTGATCGACAGCTACCAGCAACGATTCCGCCGCAACATATATTTCGTCGACAAGCAGGGCGACATCACCCTTGCCGGGAAGGCGATGGACAAGATGCGAGGATCGATTCGCAGCCAACCCGGGATTGCAGATGTCGCGGACAGTGTGCTGAACCACGACGCAAGACCGACGCGACTGGAGTATGTGCTGAAAGGAGAGACGACGCTGGTGCATTCCCGCTTCATTCCAGAACTGGGTTGGTATCTCATCGTGGAACAGAATGTCGAGGATGACATCAGACCGATACGGCAAGCCTTGATGGTCAATCTCCTTATCAGCGCCGGGATTACCCTGCTGGTTCTCATGATTGTTCTGTTTGCGGTCAAGCGTTTTCAGAATCGTCTTGAAAGCATGGCAGCGACGGATCCGATAACAGGTTTGCTGAATCGTCAGGCTTTCGATATCGTCTTCAATCAGTCAGTGCTTGACGCAAGCCGTTCGGGCGCGCCGATGTCAGCCATCCTGTTTGACATCGACCATTTCAAGCAAGTTAATGACCGTCATGGGCATCTCGCGGGAGACGATGTGCTACGCGAGATCGCGCAATTGATCCGCGGCACCTTCCGCGAGAGCGATGTTATCTGTCGCTGGGGCGGAGAAGAGTTTCTGATTCTGCTCAAGGCTTGTCCTTTGCCGAAAGGCATGGAACTGGCTGAGAAGCTGCGCACCAACATCGCAGAGCACGAATTCAAATGGGGCGCGGATTCCTTGCGCATCACGCTCAGCCTGGGGGTCACGCAATTACTGGTCGGCGAATCGCAGGACAATTTCTTTGCACGCGCGGATCAGGCACTGTATCGCGCCAAGAACGCGGGGCGCAATCGTACGGAAGCCCTGGTGCCGCCGACAACGGGGGGATAGCAACACCAAGGCGGCACCGCGTGCGCGGCGCCGATTTGCCTTTATCTCACGCTCAGTCAACAGGGAGGGGGTGTTTCTTGAGATAATACGCCATGACCCATATTCTGAATAACCTCAACGCCGAGCAACTCGCCGCCGTCACCCTTCCCGCCCAATCAGCCCTTGTTCTTGCTGGCGCCGGTTCCGGCAAGACCCGCGTGCTCACCACCCGCATCGCCTGGTTGATCCAGACTGGCCAGGTTTCGCCGCAGGGCGTGCTTGCGGTGACCTTCACCAACAAGGCTGCGAAAGAAATGCTTGCACGGCTCTCCGCGATGCTGCCGATCAACACGCGCGGCATGTGGATAGGCACCTTTCACGGCTTGTGCAATCGTTTGTTGCGCACGCATCATCAAGCGGCCGCCTTGCCGCAAACTTTCCAGATTCTCGATTCCCAGGATCAGCTTTCCGCCATCAAACGCTTGCTGAAATCGAACAATATCGACGATGAAAAATACCCGCCGCGCAACCTGATGCACTTCATCAATAATGCGAAGGAACAGGGCTTGCGTGCCGGGGCGGTGGACGCGAATGATGATTACAACCGCAAGTTCATCGAGCTGTACGAATTGTACGAGCAGCAATGTCAACGAGAAGGTGTTACCGATTTTGCCGAGTTGCTGTTGCGCTCCTATGAACTGCTCTCGCGTAATCAAGCTTTGCGTGAGCACTACCAGAATCGGTTCCGTCATATTCTGGTCGATGAATTCCAGGACACCAATGATTTGCAATACAAATGGCTGCAACTGCTCGCCGGAAAAAATGCAGCGGTATTTGCCGTGGGCGACGACGACCAAAGCATCTACGCCTTCCGTGGCGCGAATGTCGGCAACATGGCGGCGTTTGAACGGGAGTTCCACGTTGAAAACATCATTCGCCTGGAACAGAATTATCGTTCGCACGGTCACATTCTCGACGCGGCCAACATTCTGATTGCGCATAATCAAAAACGTCTCGGCAAGAACTTGCGTACGGATGCCGGTCATGGCGAATTGCTGCGCGTGGTGGAAGCGCCCTCTGACTTGCGCGAGGCGCAATGGATGGTGGAAGAGGCCAAGAGCTTGATTGCCGAAGGCATGCTGCGCAGCGAGATGGCAGTGCTCTATCGTTCCAACGCACAATCCCGCGTGATTGAACATGCGCTGTTTTCTGCGGGCATTCCGTATCGCGTGTATGGCGGCTTGCGTTTTTTCGAGCGTGCCGAGATCAAGCACGCCATGGCTTACTTGCAGTTGATCGACAATCCGCATAATGATTCCGCCTTTATGCGCGTGGTGAATTTTCCAACGCGCGGCATCGGTGCGCGCTCGCTGGAGCAATTGCAGGATGCGGCGAAGCAATACAGCCTTTCGTTGTACGAAGCCGTGCCTTACGTGGCGGGCAAGGCAGGCACTGCATTGACCGCGTTTATCCGGCTCATTGAAGGCGCACGTGCCGAGACGCAGCCGTTACCTTTGCCGGAACTGGTGCAGGTGGTGATCGATCGCAGCAATTTGATTGCGCACTACCGCAATGAAAAAGAAGGCGCAGATCGCATCGAAAATCTGGAGCAGTTGGTTGCTGCTGCCGAGGTGTTTGTGTCGGAAGAAGGGTATGGGCTGGGCGCGCCTGCGCAGCTGGGGCCCACTGTTGTCGAGGCCAGCGATGGGTTGATCGCTTCCGGCGAGTTCGAGATTGTCGATGCCGATGTGCCGCTGTCTGAAACCATGTCGCCGCTGTCCGCCTTCCTCGCGCATGCCTCGTTGGAGGCGGGGGACAATCAGGCACAGGAAGGGCAGGATGCCATGCAATTGATGACAGTGCATTCCGCGAAAGGGCTGGAATTCGATGCCGTGTTCATCACAGGGTTGGAAGAGGGGCTGTTCCCGCACGAAAACAGCATGCAGGAAGAGGGGGGCTTGGAAGAAGAGCGTCGCCTCATGTATGTGGCGATTACCCGCGCCAAGCGTCGGCTCTATCTCAGTTTTTCGCAAACACGCATGTTGCACGGACAAACGCGTTACAACGTGCGGTCCCGTTTCTTTGACGAATTGCCGGAAGATTCCCTGAAATGGCTCACGCCGAAGTTTGAACCGATGTGGCCGAGGCATCAACACGTGGTTGCAGATTTTGCGCCGTCCCGGCAAAACAAGGTTGCCACCAGGGTGAGCGAAAAAAGTACGGGCTGGCGTATCGGTGAAACAGTGGCGCATGCCAAATTCGGCGAGGGCGTGATCGTGAATCTTGAAGGCAGCGGCGAGAATGCGCGAGCCAATATCAATTTCGGCAAGTCAGGCATGAAGCTGCTGGATTTGAGTATTGCGAAGCTGGAAAAAAAATAGCGAGGCAAATCAAAAAAAAGGGCGGCTTTCAGAGCCGCCCTTCTTGCGTGAAGCACAGTATTATTTTTTCCCGGGATACACGCAGCGGTGAATTTCATCGTTCGTTTTCAGATCAAGACAATTGCGCTTATCCTTGCCAATCTGTGGGAGGGCTTTGTCTTGCTGGATCTCCAGACGCTTTGCATCCTTGGCGACCGGAGCGGCGGGTTTGTCGCTGGCCTGTGTCGCTTTGTCGGGAGCTTGCGTGGGCGCGCGCTCTTTCGCTGGAGCGGTTGTTGGAGCACCTGCTGCAGCCGGTGCAGCCTTGGGAGAAGCCTCGGTTGAAACTTGAGGCGTCGTCTTTACTTTGTCTGCTGCTTTGCCTACTTCACGAATGGCGGGCGAGAGCTTGGTGCTTGGCATGGGAGCCGCTTCGTTCTTCTCCTTGGCCTCAACTTTTTGTACGGCGGGCGGCGTGCTGACGGCTTCAGTCTTGACAGTGACTTCGCCATTGGCAGCAGGCTTCTTGGATTCAGGACGCGCCTGCTTGGCCGTCAAATCTTCCAGGAAGCGCGGATCGACGCTCGTGCGCTCAAGCGACTCGGCCTTTGCCACATTCTTCCACGCTTCATCGTAATTTTTCAGCAAATAGAGCGCAATCGCGCGATTGGCATAAATTTCGGGACGGTTCGGATCAAGTTTTTCCGCGCTGTCAAACCATTGCGCCGCTTCCTTGACGCGTTGCGCCTGTTTTTCCGGATCAGGCGTACTCTTGTGTGCGCTGTAAGTTTGGGAGAGACCGATGTCCGCCATCAGTTTCGGATTTTGCGGATCGATCTTGGTGGCGCGCTCATAGTAAGCGGTGGCGGCGGCATACTTGCCTTGGTGCGTCATCGCATTGCCCAGCCCCCAGTACACTTCGATGTTTTTCGGATCCAGCTTGTAAGCGCGCGTGAAACTTTGTACCGCCACATCAAGATCACCCTGTTTGAGTTGCTTCCAGCCACTCGCGATTTCCAGACGGGCAGCGGCTTCTCTGGAGCCCGCCGCTTTGATGGCGGCCTCCATGATCTTTTGATCGGAGTCGATGGCTTCCTGCGTTGAAGACGGGTTGATCGAAGGCGGTTTATCGCTAACGGTTTGTGCGCTGGCTGTGGCACAGGTCAGTAGCAGCGCAATGATCAGGTAACGCATGGTCAATCTCCCGAAATAAGGAATCTCACTCCAATCGCACAGACTGGCGCACGCGCTGGCGCATGGGGTGGCGTATTGTGTGGATAGGGCAGTCATTCGCAGATTAGCCGAAGACAGGCTTTCTGTGAAGCAAAGTGTTGTCTTCTGTCTAAAAATCATACCTTAAGCACGCGCTTCTGAGGCGAGATTGTGGCATCCAGACCCCAGAACCTTCTCACTTTCGTCAATTCGCATCCATTTTCAGAGGAAAGTGCTCCAAACCATGCGAAAAACGGGTTCTTGACGGAGTGGCAGGGGGTGAAGCAGGCAGGGTGGCGCGGAGAGCTCTGCGCAAGAACTCAAGCCGTTTTGCGATCCAGCATGGCGCGTGCGATGGTGCCCGCATCCACATATTCCAATTCCGCACCGACCGGAACGCCACGCGCCAGTCGGCTGACCTTCAGGCCGCGCGGCTTGAGCATTTCGCTGATGACGTGCGCCGTGGCTTCCCCTTCGTTGGTGAAGTTGGTCGCCAGAACCACTTCGGTGACGCCATTGTCCGTGGCACGGGTGATCAGGCGATCAAGATGGATTTCCTTGGGGCCGATGCCATCCAGCGGCGAAAGGCTGCCCATCAACACGAAGTAAAGCCCTTTGTAGGTGAGCGTTTGTTCGATCATCAATTGATCTGCGGGGGTCTCGACAACACACAGCAGCGTTGCATCGCGCTTGGGATCGAGGCAGGTGGCGCAGATTTCATCTTCGGTGAAGGTGTTGCAACGCGCACAGTGATGAATGTTTTCGACCGCATGACACAAAGCGTGGCCGAGACGCAGGGCACCGTCGCGATCATGCTGCAGCATGTGATACGCGATGCGCTGCGCCGACTTGGGACCGATGCCCGGCAGACGGCGCAAAGCATCGGTGAGCAGTTCAAGGCTGGTGGGCGATTTCATGACCGGGGTGGGAAGCGCTGCAAAAAAGAGCGCATTGCTGGCGTCAGAATGGCATCTTCATGCCCGGTGGCATGGGCATGCCGGCGGTGACGCTTGCCATTTTTTCTTGCGTGGTCGCTTCAACCTTGCGCACGGCATCGTTCAGCGCGGCGGTCAGCAAATCTTCCAACATTTCCTTGTCATCTCCCATCAGGGAGGGGTCGATGGAGACGCGCGAGACGTAGTATTTGCAGGACATCAGTACGTTCACCAGTCCGGCACCGGATTGCCCCTCGACGATGGTTTTGGCGAGTTCCTGCTGCATTTTTTCCATGTTGGCCTGCATGGCCTGGGCTTGTTTCATCAGCCCTGCGAGTTGGTTTTTCATGTATGTTCCTTGTGGACGAGGAAAATCGGAGTCAGTAGGAATAAAGGGGGTCAGCAGTTTTATTTCGCGCAGCGAAATTTACTCTGACCCCATTTGTTCCGTTGACGTTGCCCCGAATTTTCCGAAAGACACTGGATTCCAGCTTGCGCTGGAATGACAGTTTGAGTTTCACGTTAAAAATAAAGGCTGCAATCATTTATAAAAGTCGAATTTTTAGTTTGACTTGATCGATCCCGGCACAATCGTCGCACCGAATTCGCGCATCATGGATTGTACGAAGGGATCACTCTGTATCGTTTGCTCGGCTTGCCGCTGCTTCGCAGCGCGTTCATCCATCGCTTTCTTGTTGGCGGTTTGCTCAACCTTGCCGACTTCTGCGGTCACGCGGACAGATACACCGAAATGCTCGCTCAGTGCAGTGCCGAGACGATCCAGATTGGCGGGCGAGGACAGTGTTTCTAGCGGCGAACGCAAATGAAAACTTGCACCGCCGCCAGTACTTTCCCACGTGATCAATTCAGTCTGTTGCGCCAATTGCTGCACAACGCCGCGCAGGGGCAGTTGCGCAGCGAGCTGCGGCCAATTGCCATCCCAGTCGAGGGGGGTTCCGGTGGCAGGTGCCTGGGCGTTAGGCGCAGATCTTGTCGCGGCGGGTGAAGCCGACGTGACCGGTGATGTTGACGCTGGCGTTGGAGTTGGAGCCGCTGCAACCGCTTTGGGTTTGGCGCGCGCAGCTTCCAGCGCCGCTTTGGCGGGGCTGGTTCCGCTGGCACGCGAACCGGTCGAAGGTGCAGATGGTGCGGATGTCGGGGCAGCTTTCTTCGGCGGCGGCGTGCTGCCGTTCGTTTCGTTTGTTCCGCTGGGACGGAAGGCCAGCATGCGCAGCAGCGTCATCGTGAAACCGGCATATTCGTCCGGCGCAAGATGCAACTCATTGCGACCATGCACGGCTATTTGATAGAAGAGCTGAATTTCCTCGGCATCGAACAATCCCGCCAGACGCAGAATGTCTTCGCGTTCCGGCAAATCGTCCGGCAATGCAGACGGCGCGGTTTGCGCCAGTGTGATGCGATGCAAGAGTGTGCCCAAGTCTTGCAGGGCAACACCGTAAGACAAACCGCGCGCGGCCATTTCGTCGGCGATGGCGATTAACGCCGCGCCATCCTTCACGGCCAGGGCATCCATCATCCGGACGAGGAAAGTTTGATCCAGCGCACCCAGCATGGTTTGCACGGCATCCAACGTGATCTTGCCCGCAGCGTAGGCAATTGCCTGATCCGTCAGCGAGAGGGCATCGCGCATCGAACCGCGCGCGCCTTGCGCGAGCAAACGCAGCGCCGGAATTTCAAATGCCACCTTTTCTTGTGTGAGGATGTCTTCGAGGTGGCTGATGATCTGTGGCGGTGGCATTTGCTTCAAATTGAATTGCAGGCAGCGCGAAAGAACCGTGACCGGCAGTTTTTGCGGATCGGTCGTGGCGAGAATGAACTTGATGTATTCCGGCGGTTCTTCGAGCGTTTTCAGCATTGAATTGAATGCGTGATTCGTCAGCATGTGCACTTCGTCGATCATGTAAACCTTGAAGCGCGCATTCGATGGGGCGTACATCGCCTGTTCCAGCAATTGCTGCATGTCGTCCACGCCGCGATTCGAGGCCGCATCCATTTCGATGTAATCGACAAAGCGATCCGCATCGATGGCAGTGCAGGCTTCGCAGACACCGCAGGGGGTGGAGGTGATGCCTTTTTCGCAATTGAAGGATTTCGCCAGAATGCGCGAGAGTGTTGTTTTACCGATGCCGCGTGTACCGGTAAACAGGTAGGCATGATGCAGGCGCTGCGAATCGAGCGCATGCGTCAGCGCACGAACGACGTGCTCCTGGCCAACGAGCGTTTCGAAGTTGCGCGGGCGGTATTTGCGGGCGAGGACGAGGTATGACATCCGCGTATTTTACTGTATTAGATGCCGGTCACGGGTTCGACTTTCAGCGGCCCATCGCCGCTGTATTTGTCCAGTGCCAGATAGATAACAGGCGTGATCACAAGCGTAATGGCCTGCGAGAAAATCAGGCCGCCCACAATCGCCAACCCCAGCGGCTGACGCAATTCCGCGCCCGCGCCCAAGCCCAGCGCGATAGGGAGTGCACCCATCAGCGCTGCGAGCGTGGTCATCATGATGGGGCGAAAACGCAGCAGGCAGGCAGTGCGGATCGCCACGTGGGGCGCCATGCCGTCGTTGCGTTGTGCGTCCAGCGCAAAGTCGATCATCATGATGGCGTTTTTCTTCACGATGCCGATCAGCATCAGGATGCCGATGGTGGCGATCAGCGTGAGATCGATGTTGAACAGCCGTAGCGTCAGCAATGCGCCGATGGCGGCGGAGGGCAAGCCCGCGAGAATGGTGAGCGGATGAATGTAGCTTTCGTAAAGCACACCCAGCAAAATGTAAATCACGACGAGTGCCAGCAGCAGCAGCGCAATCTGACTGGTTTTGGACGATTGAAACACGGCAGCATCGCCAGTGTAAGAGGTGATGATGCTGGGCGGCAGGTTAAACGAGGCCTTGATTTCGGCGATGCGGTCGCTGGCGTTCCCGAGCGGCACGCCCGGTGCCAGGTTGAAGGTGATGGTCACGGCTTGTAACTGCCCCTGGTGATTGACGGAAATGGGCCCTGCCGTGCGTTTGACCATGACCAGTCCCATCAGCGGCACGAGGGTACCGGACTTGTTGCGCACATAAATTTTTGACAGATCGTTTTCATCCTGCTCCCCCGATCCTGCGCTTTGCAAAATGACTTGATAGCTGTTGCTGCTGGTGAAGATGGTGGAAACCTGCCGGTCGCCGAACGCGCTATAGAGTGCCGTGCGAATGTCCTGGATGCTGACGCCCGCTTCGTTGGCGCGGTCGCGGTTGATGTCCACCACCGCTTGCAAGCCTTTCATTTGCGAATCGCTGGTGACGTCGCGGAACAATGCGTCGGCGCGAATTTTTTCTTCCATCTTGCCCGCCCAATCGTACAGTTCCTGTCCGCCCACACTTTGCAAGACGTACTGATAACGACTCTTGCTGAGCTTGCCGCCCAGTTGCAGGTTTTGCACCGGCGCAAAGTACACGTTCAAGCCGGGAACTTCGCGTGTTTTTTTGCGCAAGCCCTCCAGCACCTGATCCATGTGTTGTCGTTCGCTGCGCGCTTTCAGCCCGATGAACATAAAGCCGGAATTGGCTTCCCGTACGCGTGAAGCAACGCTGTACACGTTGGGGTCGTTGGCGACAATATCTGCCGCCTTCCCCACTAGTTCAGACATCAGGGGATACGAAGCGTCCTGCGGGCCTTCAATGGTGGCGCGGATTTGCCCGATGTCTTCGCTCGGGAAAAATCCCTTTGGAGCCGAGACAAACAAAAGGCCGGTGCCGACAAATGTCGCCAGTGCGATCAGCAAAGTAATGTGGCTGTTTTTCAAACACCAGTCCAGCACGCGTTCATAAAAGGCCAATGACGTATTGAACACCTTTTCAAATCCGCGGCTGACAAGGTTATTTTTTTTGTGCGTTTCCTGCTTCAAAAAACGGCTGCACAGCATCGGCACGAGGCAAAGTGACACCACCGCCGATACCAAAATGGAGAGCGACACCACCGCTGCAAATTCCCGAAACAGCAAACCAATCACGCCCGGCATGTAAAAGATCGGGATAAACACCGCTACCAGCGAAAGGGAAATCGACACGATGGTGAACCCCACCTCACGCGCACCGCGCAGCGCGGCCGCCATCGGGGTCATGCCTTTTTCCATGTGACGCACGATATTTTCCAGCACCACGATGGCATCGTCCACTACCAGCCCCACGGCAATCGTGATGCCGAGAAGTGAAATGTTGTTCATGCTGTAGTCAAGCCACTTCATCAATGCGAAGCAGCCGATGAGCGAAATCGGCAGCGACAGTGCCGGAATGATGGTGGCCGTGGCGCGTTTGAGGAAAAGAAAAATGACCAGCACGACCAGCGCAATGGTGAACAGCAGTGTGATTTTGACATCCAGGATCGATTCGCGTATCGACATCGAACGGTCATTGAGCACCTGCACGCTGATTGATTCCGGCATTTGTGATTTGAGCAGCGGGAGTTTGGCGCGCACAGCATCCACCACGGCAACGGTATTGGCGTTTGGCTGGCGCTGCACGCCCATGATGATCGACGGTTCCTTGTTGAACCAGCTCACCGTTTTGAGCGACTCGATGCTGTCTTCCACTTCCGCCACATCCTTCAGGCGCATCGATGCGCCATTTTGTGAGGCGATGATCAAGTTTGAAAATGCAGCGGCATTGGGCAATTGCTTGTTGGCTTCAATGGTCAGGCTTTGGCGTGGGCCGTCGAGTATGCCCACCGGACTATTCGAGTTGGCGCTTTTGATTGCGCTCGCCAGTTCGTCCAGCGTCATGTTACGGGCGGCGAGCTGATCCGGACGCACCTTGATGCGCACTGCATAACGGCGCTGGCCGAATACCGTTACTTGCGCAACACCATCGAGCGTAGAGAGCGAAGGCGAAATCAGGTTTTCCGCGTAGTCGTTAATTTCGCCCAGTGAAAGCGAGGGGGAGGCGAGCGCAATAATCAGTACGGAGTAGTCGGCAGGATTCACCTTGCGGTAATCCGGCATGGTCGTCATTTCCGGCGGCAGGTTGCGTTGCGCACGCAGTAGCGCAGCTTGCACGTCCACCGCAGCGGCATCGATATCGCGATCCGAATTGAATTCCAGGGTGATGGACGTGCTGCCGTTGACGCTGGTTGAGCTGATCGTTGCGAGACCAGCGATCATCGAAAATTGTTTTTCCAGCGGACGAGCAACGGAAGACGCCATGATTTCCGGGCTGGCGCCGGGTAGTACGGCGGTGACACTGATGATGGGCGTGTTGTAGTTCGGGAGCGCCGCAATCGGAAGTTTGAAATAAGCGAACAAGCCAAGCGCTACGACTGCAAGCGAGAGCAGCACGGTCATGACCGGGCGGCGAATGCAGAGTTCGGAGATGTTCATGGCTTGGGTTTGTTGGCAGGCGCAGAAGCGGCTTTGCTCGCCCCTGTCCCTGCCTCGCGCACCTTGGTGCCGGGACGCAGGTTGTGCGTGCCTTCAATCACCACGCGCGTGCCAGGCGGCAAACCGGCGACGGCAGCGAAGCCGTCATCACTCGTGAGTTGCGAGATTTTCACAGCCTGTACCGTGCTGTCAGCTTGCACGGCATACACAAACTGCTCTTTCGGTCCCGTGACGATGGCTTGTGATGGAATGACGGTTGCATCCGGCAAGCTGCGGGAAATCAGGCGCACACTCACAAACGCGCCCGGCCACAGGCGGTAGTCCTTGTTTTCGAATGCCGCTTTCATGCGGATCGTGCCGCTTTGCTGATCGGCCGCGTTATCGATAAACACCAGCTTGCCATCCCATTCCTCTTTATTTTGAATTTGGATGGAAACGGGCGCGCCGCCTTTCGGGTAAGAAGCGACGATGTGTGTGAGTTCCGCTTCTGGAACCGTGAAGCTGACGTGAACAGGGTCGAGTTGTGCAATCGTGAGCATGGGCGCGCCGTTGGGTTGCACCAGGCTGCCGGGATGCACATTGATTGCGCCGATGCGCCCACTGATGCTGGCGGTGATGCGGTTGTATCCGAGCGTCACGCGACTGGCGTCAAGCGATGCCATGTCGGCGCGCGTCGTGCCGCGCAATGCATCGACTTTCGCTTTCGAGGTATCGACCACGGCTTGCGAAATGAATTTTTTTGCGAAGAGTTCCTGGTTGCGTTTCCAGATGGCTTCGGCATCAGCCAGGTCTGCCTTGTCGCGCGCGAGCTGCGCTTGCGCCTTGTCCACGTTGGCGGCTTCATTGCGGGCATCCAGCGTAAAAAGCAATTGACCAACTTTGACATCCTGTCCTTCCTTGACGTGGATGGCGCGCACCACATTCTGGATTTGCGGGCGGACTTCCACGGTTTGGATCGCGGTGACATAGCCATTGGCGCGGATCGTGACAGGCACGGTCTTTTTTTCCGCCTGTGCGGTTTTAACGGTTTGCGTGTTGTCGCGGGCGCGTTTGGCCGCAGGAGAAAAGAAATGGCGAATGAGAACAATGGCAATGATGATAACCGCCAATGCCAGCGCAGCGATCAGCCAGGTCTTTGTGCGGCGATTCGTGTTGATTGACCAGCTTTTTGCCATCTTTTACCGGGTGAAAGGAAAAAGCAAAGGCGAGCCTTGTCTGCGGCACTTGCAGTATTTGGACATGGCTGCTTCGTTCCCGACCTGACCAGATTCACCAAGCCACAATGCGCAGGGGCCCGCCGGGCGTCATTGTACCGCATCGCCAGACGGACAGGCCGGTTTGATGAGAAAGCCTTATTTCTTGAGCATCACGCTGCTCAAATCCCAGAGCGGCAGGAAAATGCCCAGCGCCAGGATCAGCACCAGCACACCCAGCGCCACAATGAGCAGTGGCTCGATTTGCGACGCTAGCGTCTTGAGTTCGTAATCCAGCTCGCGTTCATACATTTGAGAGACTTCTGCCATCAAGTCGTCCAGCATCCCGGTCTCTTCGCCGACAGCGATCATTTGCAGCACAACCGGGGTGAAAACACCGGCAGTGGTGGCGGCGCGCAAAATGCTTTCGCCGCGCTCGATGGAATCGCGCATTTGCTCCACGCGGCGGGCGATATAGACGTTATCCACGGTTTGTGCCACGACATGAAAGGCCTGGATGATCGGCACCCCGCTCTTGCCCGCGATTGAAAAACTGCTGCACAATCGCGCCAGCGATCCCTTCAGAATAATTTTCCCGACGATGGGAATGCGCAGCTTGAAACGATCCCATGTGTAACGGCCGCCGGGCGATGCAATGTACATTCTAAAAAGCATTACTGCGCCCACCAGACAGCCGAGCAGGGAAAACTTGTAGTCGACAAAAAAATCCGACGTGCCGATCAGGATGCGGGTCATCAAGGGCAGTTGGGTGTTGAAGCCCGCAAAAACTTTTGCGAAGGCCGGGATGACCCAGATGTTGACAATCGCAATGGCAACCGTCATGGCAATCAGCACGAACATCGGATAGCGCAAGGCAGACTTCACGCGCTGCTTCATGTCGCGCTCGAATTCCATCTGATCAAAAAGCTTGAGAAACACTTCTTCCAGTCGCCCCGACACTTCGCCCACCGTGACCATACTGAGATAAAACGGGGCAAACACTTTGGGGTGTTGGCGCATGGCGGCAGAAAGTTCGCGACCGGAGTCCAGTGATTCACGCAAACTTTGGATCACGCGCGCAAAAGCCGTGTTGGTTGCAGAAGCTTGCAAACCCGAGAGCGCACGCATGATGGGCACGCCCGCCTTGATCAAGGTAAAAATTTGACGGCTAAAAAGTTGCACGTCCAGGGAAGAGATGCCGGGTTCAAATAATCGCGCCCACCAGCCGGTTTCCTGACGCGCGGTTTTGCGACGGGTTTCCTTGATGTGCACCGGGGTGACGCCGGAATTGAATAATTGCGTCGCAATGGCGCTCGAGTCGGCGCCTTCAAGGATACCCTCGACCAGTTCGCCACGAGAATTGCGCGCCTTGTATTCAAAAAATGCCATCAATATCCTTTGTGGTGCACGCCCTTAATTTTGCGCAACGAAGTTTCAAGTTCAAGTATTAGTCTTCGAACTGGTTGGTCACGCGCATGGCTTCGCTAACCGTGGTTTTGCCTTCCAGTACCAGCCTGACAGCATGGCGGCGCAAGGTGTTGCCCCCGATTTGCGTCTGTGCGAGTTGCATGAAACGCGGCAGATCATCGTGTGTTGCAGCGGTGGCCAGTTCGTTGGTCATTTCGAGTAATTCATACACGCCCGTGCGCCCGCGATACCCCGTGCCGTTGCAATGTGTGCAGCCCCGTCCATGCATGTATTCGTAATCGTCTACTTTGTCGCCCAGTTCGCCGCGCAACCATTCATGTTCATTGGGTTGCAGTGGAAAGGGATCAGGACAGCTTTCGCAAATCACGCGCACCAGGCGCTGCGCCAGTACAGCCTGGAGCGAACTGCCCACCATGAAATGTGGCACACCCATATCCAGCAATCGCACCGGCGTGCTGATAGCGTCGTTGGTATGCAATGTGGAAAGCACCATGTGACCGGTCATCGCCGCGCGCATCCCGATCTGCGCCGTTTCCGGATCGCGCATTTCACCCACGAGCACAATATCCGGGTCTTGTCGCAGCGCGGAACGCAGTACGCGAGAGAAAGACAAATCGATTTTTTCATTCACCTGTACCTGGTTGATGCCAGATAATCGGTATTCCACCGGATCTTCCACCGTGATCAGCTTTTTGGAAGCGTCATTCAACTCCGTCAACGCACCGTAGAGCGTCGTGGTTTTGCCGCTGCCGGTCGGGCCCGTGACGAGTACCAAGCCGTTGGGGCGATGAATGATGGCACGGAAGCGGCGCAAAATGTCGGGCGGCATGCCAATCTTGGCCAAGTCCAGAATGCCGCCACTTTGATTCAGCAAGCGCATCACGACCGATTCGCCGTACTGGGTGGGCATGGTCGAAATACGCACGTCGATCAACTGTCTGCGAACCGTGATCGAAAAACGCCCATCTTGCGGCAAACGCTTTTCAGAAATCTGCAATTCCGAAATGAGCTTCAGGCGCAAGGCCAGCGAAGGGGCGATGCGGATGTCTGCTTCGGTTTGCAGGTGCAGGACGCCGTCAATCCGAAAGCGAATGTGCAGACTGCGCTCTTGCGGCTCGATGTGAATGTCTGACGCGCCCACCTGCGTGGCATCGTCAAAAATGGTTTGCAGCAGACGAACCACTGGCGCATCTTCAATCCCGGCCGACATGCCCAGGGCGGTAAAGTCGATGACGTTGTCACCGAGATCCTGTTCCAGCTCCCGCGCCAGTGTCGTGATTTCTTCGGTGCGGCGGTACAGGCGATCAATCGCCTGGAGCAAATCGTTTTCATTGACCACCGCTAACTTGATGTTGCGCTTGAGCACGCGCGCGATTTCATCGTAAGCAAACAAATCAGTCGGATCCGCCATGCCGACCAGAATATGATCCCCTTGATCTTCAAGCGGCATGGCGCGAAAGCGCCTCGCCTGCATTTCCGGCATCATCCGCACGATCTGGAGTTTGAGATTGTATTGCTTGAGGTGAATGAAAGGAATGTTCATTTGGCGCGCCAGCGCGCCGGAAATGACATCTTCCGTGACAAATCCGTTTTCGACGAAAACCCGTCCCAGTTTGCGCCCGCTGCGTTTTTGCTCAGCGAGTGCGGCCTGTAATTGTTCTTCAGAAATGAGACGTTGCCGCAGCAGCATTTCGCCCAAGCGAATTTTTTCCGGCCTCGTCATGCCATCCCCTTAAAAAATGCCGCAATGCAACAAATTATGATTTTGCATTGTAAGACAATTTAACCCCTATTGCTTGTTAGTATTTGTTTAAAGCCAACAAACGCCACAAAAAAATGTGCATGGCGACAACATTGCGCAGTCTGCTGATTTACAAGGAAAAATCGCGCCAAATCGGTGAAAAAATGTGCGCCCCTGTCTCTTTTTTGCAATAGGGGCAAGAAAAAAACATGATATTGACATCGGGTAATCATAAAGAAAATAGCCATGTTATTATTACCTCGCGGAATTGTTTGCGTCAGGAAATGTCCTACATCCGCGCGACGTAATTAGCCTGAAATATGAAGTGTTTATTATTTGATGCACTACCTGAATTGGAGAGCAGCGATGCGTAAGTCGCAATCTGGTTTTACCCTGATCGAGCTGGTGGTGGTGATTGCCATCCTGGCAATTTTGACGGCGGTGGCTTTGCCGCGTTTTGCCGCCTTGCAGGCGCAGGCGCGCATCGCGAAGATGAATGGCGCATTGGGGGCGATGAAGTCGGCTGCTGTCATGTCACATGCGTTGCTGCTGGCGAACCAATACGCTACGAATTACACGGGTGATCCGGCCGCACCTGATATAAATGTTGAGGGCGTCAATGCCATTTACGTTCAAGGGTATCCCTCATCCTCCACCATTCTGCCGCTCGCTGGCGTTGGCGGCACGGCGGCGACCGGTGCAGGTTCTGCTGCGGTGGGTGATTATTACGTGGTAAGCAATGCGGCCGGTGTGTTGACACTGGCACCGGATGCCAGTCATGTTGGCGGAACCACCAACTGCACGTTTACCTACACCGAAGCGGCAGGAGTCAATACGCAACCAACCTACGTCACGACAAATCTGACCGTTGACAATTGCAGTTGACTGGCGGCGGAATGGGCCGCGTGGTTTTCGACGGGGCGACACTTCCTGTCGTGGCTGGAGACAGGCAGGTTGGATAGCAGTCGCAGGACAGAACAAAAGCAATAAAGCAGGACATACATTTTTTGCAGGTCATTTTTTTAAATGGAGTGGAACATGGAAAAGCAAAAGGGTTTTACCTTGATTGAACTGGTGGTGGTGATTGTCATCCTCGGCATTTTGGCGGCGGTGGCGGTGCCAAAGTTTGTTGACTTGACTGGCGAAGCGGAAACAGGAGCTGTTCAGGGCGTGGCGGCGGCGATTACTGGCGGGGCGCACATCAACTATGCCAAATATAAAGCTGCAGGTGGGACATCGACGGGTGCCGTGGCGATATCAGATGCTACAAACGCATGCGCAGGCGCTGCTAACAGTGTACATGCCAATCGCGCAACCCTGGTGACTGGTAGTGTTTCATTGGTAACGGCAGCTCCTGCGAACAGCAACGAATATCAAGTTGGTTCGGGTGGTGTGTGTGCCGCTGGAACGACTATCTCGTGCACCATAACTAGCAATGGCGGCAAAACAGCCACCGCGTACGTGCCTTGCACTAACTAAATTTATTCAGTGGTCGGCTAATGGTTTGCCGACTTGAGTACTGCGATTGCCCGGAAATCGGCTTGATAAGCCGATTTCCGGGCATGGTGTTTTGCGCGTTCCCAACGTTGCTTGCAGAGGAATAGAGCGTGGGTGCAAGGGTGCGACATGATGCAAATGCAGATACCGAGAGAGGCTTTACTCTGGTAGAGTTGATTGCGGTAACTATAATGCTTGGCATTATCGCGGTGGTTGCTGTTCCGCGGTTTACGGGAAAAGAGACATTCGACTCTTTAGGTTTTTTCGACCAAGCCAAATCCACCATCCGCTACGCACAAAAGGCTGCCATTGCGCAGCGCACACCGGTATTTGTGACGGTGACGGCCAATACGCTTTCCGTGAACTACGCCTCTGCTGCAACTTGCACGGCACTCGCAGGATTCGTGCTCAATCCAGCGAACGGGCAGAACTTCATCGTGAATGCACCGTCAGGCGTAAGTTTTGAAGCGGGTCGGCAATTTTGCTTTGATGGATTGGGCAAACCCTACGCAGCAGGAGATACATTTCCAACTTCAAGCTTGGCAGCGGCAGTGACGCTTGTCGTTCAAGGCGACAACATGAATCGTCCCATCACCGTAGAAAGCGAGACCGGCTATGTGCGCTAAGCTCCATCGCTCGCGCCAAGTCGGAACCACGCTGATCGAGTTGATTCTTTTCATCGTGATTGTCAGCGTCGGCGTTGCCGGCATTCTGTCCGTCATGAACATTACCACGCGTTATAGCGCCGATCCGATGGTGCGCAAGCAGGCGCTGGCGATTGCGGAATCCTTGCTCGAAGAAATCATGCTGCAACCGTTTACGTTTTGCGACCCGACTGATCCGAATGCCGCTACCGCTGCTTCGGCAGCCGATTGCACCCCGGCATTGGTACAAGGGATAGGTGCAACGGCCGGACAGACCCGCTACGCCGAACCGCGCTTTAACAATGTGGGCGACTATCATGGCTTCAGCATGATTGGGATTCAGCGGCTGGAAGATGGTGCGGCCATTGGTGGGCTGGGAGCGTATAACGCCAACGTTGCCATCACGGCAGAAACGCTGGGCGCGCCCGCTGCCGATTGCTTGCGCATTGCGGTGACGGTCACGGCACCGGCGGCCGAGTCGATTACCCTGGATGGATACCGCTGCCGCTACGCACCGAGGGCGGTGCCATGACACATCGTCCTCACCACATGCGCGGCTTCACGCTGCTTGAAATGGTGCTTGTCATCGTCATCATCGGCGTCGTCGGCGCGATGGTGGCCGTGTTCATCCGCGCGCCGGTGCAAGGCTATTTTGATCTGGAGTCGCGTGCAGGGATGACGGATGCGGCGGATACCGCGATGCGGCGCATTGGTCGGGATTTGCGATTGGCCTTGCCCAACAGTGTGCGCGTTAACGCCACGGCAACGGCAGTAGAGTTTTTGCAGACACGTACGGGCGGACGCTACCGTGCCGAAGGCGATGCGGGCAATCCCTTGCAACCGGGAGAAGTTGCTGCGGTAACGTTTGACGTGCTTGGTGGCATGCCGGTATTGCCGGTGCCTGGCGACCAGGTGGTCGTGTACAACCTGGGCATTACAGGTGCCAATGCTTACGATGGCGGCAATCGCGCCGAGATTGACAGTGCCGATGCGGGCAGCATTACGCTGACGGGAAGCAAGCTGTTTCCCCTAGCATCACCCGGCAACCGCTTTCATGTAGTGGATACCCCGGTGACGTATCGCTGTGAAAACGGCGTCTTGAGACGGTACTGGGGGTATGCCATTGCCAGTGCACAACCGGATCCTCCCGCAGGGGGGCAGAACGCGATCATCGCGGAGAATGTGACCAACTGCCTGTTTAATTACGAGCAAAACATCGTGAACCAGCGTTGGGGGCTGGTGTCGATGAGCTTGACCTTATCCCGTAACAATGAAAACGTGAATTTGTACCATGAAGTCCATGTCAGCAATATTCCCTGAGCGCGAATCGGTTTGCGCCACTGGGATGGCGCATCTGAAAACGCAGCGCGCGTTTGCCTTGCCCACCGCAATTTTTTTGCTGGTGGTGTTGGCAGCGCTTGGCGCTTTCATGCTGGTGATTTCGTCGGTGCAGCACACAACATCGGCACAGGATGTGCAGGGCACGCGCGCGTATCAAGCAGCGCGTGCGGGTGTGGAGTGGGGTGTGTACCAAATTATGAAACCGGAAAACGACAATTACAACAAAACCGCAGGCTTCACGGCACCATATGCCTGTGCTGGGGCGATGGCCGGATCGCCGCTGGCAGCGTTGGGGAACACCTTGACAGGATTTTCAGTAGCAGTGTCTTGCACGAATGGCGTGGACACCGAAGGTGGCGACACGATCAGAATTTACCGGATTACGTCCACCGCAACTTTTGGAAATGTGGGGACAGCCTCACGCGTTGATCGGCAGATAACGGTGACTGTGGGGACATGCAGAAAAGCAAGTGGAGCGAATTGCTGATGAACAGCATAACAAGCAAA
>QZKY01000005.1 GCA_003605115.1 Oxalobacter sp. | reverse complement strand
GCAATCAGTTAAAATTTCGTGTTTTTTGCGACATTTTCTTGCTATTATTTCCACTTGCCAGCTAGCAACGCAATCGGTCTCAATAGTGCGGCCAATCATATATTGATTTATCTCAAAATGTAAGACTGTCGATGAATATTTCCACTCCTTCTGCTACACCGTCCTCTGCGCAACCCACGCTTTTGCCCTTGTCGGATCGTGTCAGGGAAGCCCTTGCCATCACCCTGCGCGGCACCGAAGAATTGCTGGTCGAGTCTGAATTTGCGCAGAAACTGGCACGCTCCGAACAAACCGGCAAACCCTTGCGCATCAAACTGGGGCTGGATCCCACCGCACCGGACTTGCACCTCGGGCACACGGTTGTGCTGAACAAGATGCGACAGTTGCAGGATTTGGGACACACCGTCATTTTTCTGATTGGCGATTTCACCTCCATGATTGGCGATCCCTCTGGTCGCAACATCACGCGCCCGCCGCTCACCCGCGAGCAAATTGAGCAAAACGCACAAACTTATTTTGCGCAAGCCAGCCTTGTGCTTGACCCTTCAAAAACTGAAATCCGTTACAACAGCGAATGGAGTGACCCGCTCGGTGCACGCGGCATGATTCAGCTTGCCTCACGCTACACACTGGCGCGCATCATGGAACGTGAGGACTTTGCCACACGCTACAAATCCGGATCGCCTATCTCGATTCACGAACTGCTGTACCCGCTGATGCAAGGTTACGACTCGGTTGCGCTGGAATCCGACATCGAACTCGGGGGAACCGATCAGCGCTTTAACCTGCTTGTTGGTCGCGAGTTGCAACGCCACTACGGCCAGGAACCGCAATGCATTTTGACGATGCCTTTGCTCGAAGGCTTGGATGGCGTGGAGAAAATGTCAAAATCCAAGGGCAACTACATCGGCATCACCGAACCTGCCAACAGTATCTTCGGCAAGATGATGAGCATCTCGGACGACATGATGTGGCGTTATTACGAACTGCTTTCCTTCCGTTCTTCCGCAGAAATCGAAAAGCTCAAGCAAGAAGTCGCGCAAGGACGCAACCCACGCGATGTGAAAGTGGATCTCAGCAAGGAAATCGTCGCGCGATTTCATTCGAAGCAGGCTGCGGATGCCGCGCTGGATGATTTCATGTTACGCGCACGCGGTGGCGTACCGGATGACATTCCGTCGATCTCTCTCACGGGCGCACCGCTGGGCATCGGCCAACTCTTGAAGGCAGCAAACCTCGTCCCCTCCACTTCGGAAGGCTTGCGCATGGTCGAACAGGGTGGGGTACGCATTGACGGTGCCACCATCGGTGACAAGGCGCTGAAAGTGAGTGCAGGCACGTTTGTCGTGCAAGTTGGCAAACGCAAGTTTGCGCGGGTGGCTCTTAACTGACGAGATGAGGTCAGCGTAATTTACGCTTCACGTAAAAAAACTGCTGGCCCCGTAAACATATGATAGCCCTACTCCAACGCGTTTCCGAAGCCAGTGTCACCGTCGATGGGCAGATCACGGGGCAGATCGGCAAGGGCTTGATGGTGTTGTTGTGTGCGGAACGCGGCGACACGGAGAAACAGGCGGATGCGCTGCTCCAGCGTTTGCTGGGTTATCGTGTTTTTTACGATGAGAACGGCAAGATGAATCTCTCCGTCGCTGCCGTGAATGGCGGCTTGCTCTTCGTACCGCAATTTACACTCGCGGCGGACACGTCCTCAGGCACCCGCCCTTCTTTCTCTCCTGCCGCGCCACCAGATGAAGGACGACGATTGTTCGATTATTTCGTCGCACAAGCTAAAACCAAACATCCGCAAGTCGAAACCGGCGTCTTTGGTGCGGATATGAAAGTGGCGCTAATCAATGATGGCCCCGTAACGTTCTGGCTACAAACATCACCCGACACCAAACTCTGACGAACGAACTGCAGCAACATGCACGTGCGCACCGTTACGTCTCTTATGTCGCGTTGAGGCGCTCGATTTTTTTCAATTCCTGACTCGATCCAATCAACACCAACACGTCCTGGGCTTGCATGTTTTCGCTGGCCGGGGGATTCATCCTGACATTTCCATCCCGAATAATTGCCACCAACATCACTTCGGACACCCCCGAACCAAAAAACGTCATGACTTGCTTGTTCGCCAAAACGGATTGTGTACCAATCAGTATTTCTTCCACCTGGATTTCCAGATTATGTGGCGCAAACAGCGTATCCATGAGCTCAATCGCCGTTGGCTTGAGAATCGCCATCGCCATGCGATGTCCGCCGATTTGATCAGGGGAAATAATTTTATCCGCACCTGCATGACGCAATTTGGCGACCGATTCGGGTTGTACCGCACGTGAAACGATCGTCAATCTCGGATTCAGCGCACGCGCCGTGATCACCACATAGACGTTATACGCATCGTTGGAGAGCCCGCAAATAATCCCCTTGGCACGGGTGATGCCTGCTTCATGCAACATTTCATCACGCGTCGCATCGCCCTGCAGCACCAGATGCCCATCTTCACGCATTTGGTGCACCAACTCTTCATTGTTTTCGATCACCACATACGGCGCGCCTTCGGATCGGAAGATTTCTGCAACATTACCGCCGACACGGCCTGCGCCACACACGATGGTGTGATCTTTCAAACTTTCAATCGCCTTGAGCATCTTGCCATTCTCCTTCAGGCTAAACAGCTGTTTTTCCACCAATATGTTGATGATCGTCCCCAAAGAATAAGTGACCACAACCAGCCCCGTCACCAGCACGACCAGCAAAAAAAGCCTTCCGGCATCTGTTTTGGGCACGATATCGCCATAGCCGGTCGTCGACAGACTGACGATGGTCAGCCAAAACGAATCAAAGGCTGAGAAACCCTCAAAATACATGAGCCCCAGCGTGCCAACAGCCGTCAGCATCACCAAACCGAATACGGCTTTCAATAATTTCAGTCTAGATTCAGACATGACTCTGCCCCAAAATGATACGCAAGCACTCTAGTACGCTCGCGTCAAAACGGCATTAACTTCCATCATGAATGCTTAAATTACAACACCGCGCACGCCGCATAAACTGTGACAGTATGCCAAGCCCACCAAATGGCTGGTTACCAAGTGCATCCTCTGGCAAAATGTCGCGATTACACCAATCAATCTACAGGAGGGGCTATGAAACTCTGGAGTGATTCCTTCACCGATAACGGCAAAATCCCAGGCAGCATCGCGTTTGGCGTCATGGATCCCAAAACGCATGTCGCCCTGTCAGAAAACAAAAACCCCCATTTGGCGTGGCGCGATGTCCCAGCGGGCACCCAGTCATTCGCCGTGATTTGTCACGATTACGATGTGCCCTCCAAAGGCGATGACGTTAACCAGGAAGGTCGCACCATTCCGGCCTCCCTCCCGCGCGTAGATTTTTATCACTGGATTTTGATCGACCTTCCCCCATCAATCACCGCTATCGCGGAAGGTGAATTTTCCAATGCTGTCACCCCACGTGGCAAACCGGGGTCGGCAGCAAAACACGGCGCACGCCAGGGCATCAACGATTACACCGCCTGGTTCACGGGTGATGCGGACATGGGCGGCGATTATTTTGGCTATGATGGCCCCTGCCCGCCCTGGAACGACGCCATCCCGCATCACTATGTTTTCACCGTGTATGCCCTCGATGTTGCCAAGCTCCCCCTCGAAGGCAAGTTCACGGGACAGCAAGTGCGCGACGCGATGAAAGGGCACGTTCTCGCCGAAGCAAAAATCACGGGCGTTTATACGCTGAATCCGAACCTGGCCAAGTGAGGTTGTTGTTGTGAGTAAGTTGACTGAGCTGCTACTGATCCGCCACGGCCAAACTGCATGGAACAAGATGAAGCGGCTGCAAGGCCACAGCGACATCCCGCTGAATGAAAAAGGCATGATGCAAGCCGTGGCGCTGGGTGAAAACTTGAAGCATGAATCGCTGGATGCCATTGTTTCCAGCGACATGATGCGCGCGCTGAAAACCGCCGAGGAAATCGCCAAGTGGCACAGAATGCCGGTGAAGGTATACCAGAATTTACGTGAGCGCTGCTACGGCGCCTTCGAAGGCATGAGCCACGAGGAAATTGCAGAACACTACCCAGAGTCGCACGCTGCCTGGCTTGCGGCCGATCCGGATCACCTCTTCCCGCCCGGGGAACGCATGGCAGAAAGCATGCGTCAGTTTCACCATCGCGCGCTCGACACCCTGACGCACCTGGCAGAGGAGCATGCGGGGAAAAAAGTCGCTGTCATTGCGCACTTCGGCATCATTGAAGTCGCATACCGTGTCGCCAATGGCATTGCCATCGGACAGGGCGGACGCATGCCGGTTCTCAACACCAGCATCAATCGTTTTGCTGTCGGCAACGGTGAGATAAAACTGCTCGCATGGGGCGAAGCAGGACATCTTGAACCCTTGCAAAAACCTCTCGACTACTTCAAGCATTTCTAGTTCGCTTTCATCCGAATGTCTCGATAACCGCGCACTGCCAACGCATGCGCTTCGCGCTTTTCGACCCTATACAGCTTGCTCAGAAATTGAGCATTTTTCAGGTACAATACGGCTCTTGCCCGCAATTTTTTTACCTTCCTCATGCGCATTGGCCCTTACAGCTTGATCAATAACGTTTTTGTTGCACCGATGGCCGGTGTGACGGATCGTCCGTTTCGTCAATTATGCAAGCGCTTGGGCGCAGGGTATGCCGTCTCCGAAATGGCTGCAGCCAATCCACGCCTCAGGCATACCGATAAAAGCGTACGCCGCACCAATCTGGATGGTGAGATGGAACCCAAGGCCGTACAAATTGTCGGCGCCTGTCCTACGGAAATGGCAGAATGCGCGCGCTTCAATGTTGATCGCGGTGCGCAAATCATCGACATCAACATGGGATGTCCGGTGAAAAAAGTCTGTAACAACTGGTGCGGTTCCGCACTGCTGCAACATGAACAGCTTGTCGACGAAATTCTCAACGCTGTCGTCAATGCAGTGAATGTACCCGTCACACTAAAATTTCGCACGGGTTGGGATCACGCCAATAAAAATGCGATAACTATTGCAAAGATGGCCGAAGCCGCAGGCATTGCCATGCTCACGCTGCATGGGCGCACACGCGCAGATGCTTACGCAGGAGAAGCGGAATACGACACAATAGCAGCAGTCAAAGCAGTCGTCTCCATTCCCGTGGTTGCCAATGGCGATATTGACTCACCTGAAAAGGCGCAGTTTGTCTTACAGAAAACCGGCGCCGATGCTGTCATGATTGGTCGTGCAGCGCAAGGACGTCCATGGATATTTAGAGAAATAAATCATTTTCTACACACGGGCAACTTGCTTCCGCCCCCCACAGTGGATGAAGCGAGAGAGTGGTTGGTGCAGCACTTGCTGGATCATTATGATTTTTATGGTGAAACGATTGGCGTACGCACTGCGCGCAAACATATTGGTTGGTATGTACGCAACTTACCCGGGGGGGAAGTCTTCCGTCATCATATGAATTGTATTGAATCCACACAATTGCAAATAAAATCGCTTGAAACTTTCATCAAATCGCAAATTGCTTACGGTGAGCGGTTACAATACAATGTCGTTCAAGAAAAATTTGCCGCATAAGAATATGCGCAGGTTTAATTTTTAATTATTGATACGGTGCAGGTAGCATGAGCAAAGAAAAAATTCAGGAAGTTGTCCAAAAAAGTTTAGAAAATTATTTTAAAAACTTGGGCGACCAAACACCAAATGATATTTACGACATGGTGATCCACGCTGTGGAAGTCCCCGTCTTAAAAACCGTCATGGCACGCGCAAATGGCAACCAGTCCTACGCCGCGGAAATTCTTGGCATCAACCGCAATACACTTCGAAAAAAATTGCAGTATCACGGTTTGCTTTAAACAATTGAACGCATGAACAAGCAAGCGCTGATTTCCGTTTCCGATAAAACGGGCGTTGTCGATTTCGCTCGCGCTCTGTCTGCGCTCGGCGTCAAGATTCTCTCGACAGGCGGCACGGCCGCCTTGTTGCAGGAAAATGGCGTCAACGTCACTGAAGTTGCAGAGGTTACTGGCCTCCCGGAAATGCTTGACGGACGCGTGAAAACCCTGCACCCCAAAGTGCACGGCGGCATCCTCGCTCGTCGCGAGGTGCCCGAACACCTTCAGTCACTCAAGCAGCATGACATCGGCACCATCGACATTGTCGTGGTCAATCTGTACCCCTTCCAGCAAACGATTGCGAAAGACGATTGCACACTGGAAGATGCGATAGAAAATATCGACATCGGCGGCCCCGCGATGTTGCGTTCTGCTGCAAAGAATCACAAGGACGTGATCGTCATTTGCGATCCGAGCGATTATGCTGGCGTGCTCGATGAATTGAAAGCCAAAGGCGAACTGCCTTACAACAACCGATTCAAACTCGCCACCAAAGTATATGCGCATACGGCGCAATACGATGGCGCAATCGCGAATTACTTCTCCAGTCTTGGCGAAGACAAGCAACACGCCACGCGGCAAGCGTATCCCGAAGTGATGAACCTCACTTTCGAAAAAGTGCAGGACATGCGTTACGGCGAAAATCCGCATCAGTCGGCTGCCTTCTACCGCGATGTGAATGCGCCGGCGGGCACGCTGGCCGATTACCAGCAATTGCAGGGCAAGGAACTTTCCTTCAACAACATTGCCGATGCCGATGCAGCCTGGGAATGTGCGAAAACTTTCGACGACCCCGCGTGCGTGATCATCAAGCACGCCAACCCTTGCGGCGCTGCAACCGGTGCCAATCTGAAGGACGCTTACGAAAAAGCCTTGACGACCGATCCGGAAGCGGCTTTCGGCGGCATCATTGCTTTCAACCGCGAACTGGATGCCCCCGCTGCGCAAGAGGTGTCCAAGTTGTTTGTTGAAGTCTTGATGGCGCCCTCTTTCAGTGAGGAAGCCCTCAGGATTCTCAGCACGAAAAAGAATTTGCGTTTGCTGCAAATCCCCATGGCACGCGCAATGAATCGTTTTGAAATTAAACGCGTCGGCGGTGGCGTGCTGCTGCAATCACCTGATGCACGCAATCTCGCTTTCTCCGAAGTGGAAATCGTCACAAAACTCCACCCCACCCCGCAACAATTGAATGACATGCTCTTTTCGTGGCGCGTGGCGAAGTTCGTCAAATCCAATGCCATCGTCTTTTGCGCGAACGGTATGACGCTGGGCGTGGGCGCAGGACAAGTCAGCCGCGTGGATGCAGCACGCGCCGCGGTCATGAAAGCGCAGCAAGCGGGACTTTCGCTTGCGGGTTCTGCTGTGGCATCCGATGCTTTCTTTCCCTTCCGCGATGGACTAGATGTGGTGGCAGACGCGGGCGCGACCTGCATCATTCAACCGGGCGGCTCTGTGCGCGATCAAGAAGTCATCGACGCCGCGAACGAGCGCGGCCTTGTGATGATGTTCACGGGCGTCCGGCATTTCCGGCATTAGACAGGTGAAAATCCTTGGCATCGACCCCGGCTTGCGCACCACCGGCTTTGGCGTCGTTCGCCAGCGAGGCAGCAAACTCACCTATATCGCTTCCGGCACCATCAACACTCCGACCGATGCCGAACTGCCGGAGCGACTCAAAATCATCTTCAATGGCGTGTCGGAAATTATCCGCACCTATGCACCCGATTGCGCCGTGATCGAAAAAGTCTTCGTCAACGTCAATCCGCAATCGACCCTGCTACTGGGGCAGGCACGCGGCGCGGCCATATCCGCGCTGGTGAGCGCAAACCTCACCGTTTCCGAATACACCGCCTTGCAACTCAAACAGGCCGTCGTCGGTCATGGCAAGGCGCACAAAAAACAGGTGCAGGACATGGTGCAGCGTTTACTGGCATTGCCCGAACTCCCCGGATCCGACGCAGCCGATGCGCTGGGTGTCGCCATTTGCCACGCACACAGTGGCAATACCCTTGCCGCCCTCAACAAACTAACCAGCAAGACCGCAAACAAAGGACTGCGCATGAAACGCGGGCGACTGGTTGGGTAGGAATCCAGTCAACTGTGCTGTATCATATACTGTATCAATTTTCAGTACTCACACATCATGATCGGTCGTCTTTCCGGCATCCTCCTTGAAAAAAACCCGCCCCAATTGCTGGTCGATTGCAATGGTGTCGGCTATGAGGTGGATGTGCCGATGAGCACCTTCTATACCCTGCCATCGCTCGGCGACAAGCTCACGCTACTGACCCACCTCGTGGTGCGTGAAGATGCGCAACTGCTGTACGGCTTCGGCACGCACGAAGAACGCGCCACCTTCCGCATGCTCATCAAAATTGCTGGCGTTGGCGCGCGTACCGCGCTGGCGATCCTATCAGGAATGTCGGTATCCGATCTGTCGCAAGCGGTCACACGGCAGGAAGCGGGGCGTCTTACCAAAATTCCGGGTATCGGCAAAAAAACGGCAGAGCGCTTGCTGCTGGAACTCAAAGGCAAGCTCGGCGCCGATCTTGGCTCAGCCAGCGCCGTCCTGCGCAGCGACGCCAGTGCCGACATTTTGCATGCCCTGCTCGCGCTCGGCTATTCGGAAAAAGAAGCGGCACTGGCGATGAAACAGGTGCCGGACGGTGCGAACGTGTCTGACGGTATCAAGGCTGCGCTTAAATCACTGTCCAAGGGATAAAAGGGGGTAACGCGCGATGAGCATCCAGACAGACGATTTCACACCACAACGCGTGGTTGCCGCTGAACCCTCCTCGCCAAACGAAGAAGCGATTGAGCGCGCGCTGCGCCCGAAACAACTGGATGAATACGTCGGTCAGGAAAAAATTCGCAATCAACTGGAAATATTTATTACTGCTGCGCGCAATCGTCGCGAAGCGCTCGATCACACTTTGTTGTTCGGCCCGCCGGGACTCGGCAAGACGACGCTCGCGCACATCATTGCGCGCGAGATGGGCGTGAATCTGCGCCAAACGTCCGGCCCGGTGCTGGAACGACCGGGCGATCTCGCGGCGATCCTCACCAATCTCGAAGCCAACGACGTGTTGTTCATCGATGAAATTCATCGCTTGTCACCCGTCGTCGAAGAAATTCTGTATCCCGCGCTGGAAGACTACCAAATCGACATCATGATCGGCGAAGGCCCTGCCGCGCGTTCCGTCAAACTCGATTTGCAACCGTTCACCCTCGTCGGCGCCACGACACGCGCCGGCATGCTGACCAATCCGCTGCGCGATCGTTTCGGCATTGTGTCGCGCCTGGAGTTTTATACCGCCGATGAACTCACCCGCATCGTCACACGCAGTGCCTCGCTCTTGAAAGCGAACATCGTTCCTGAAGGTGCATTTGAAATTGCACGCCGCGCGCGCGGCACGCCACGCATTGCCAATCGCCTGTTGCGCCGCGTACGCGATTTTGCAGAAGTGAAATCCACGGGAGAAATCACGAAAGCAGTGGCCGATGCAGCGCTCGTGATGCTGGATGTCGACAAGATTGGTTTTGACATAATGGATCGCAAACTGCTGGAAGCGGTGCTCTTCAAATTCGGTGGCGGCCCCGTCGGCATCAACAATCTGGCCGCAGCCATCGGTGAAGAAATTGACACCATCGAAGATGTACTGGAACCCTTCCTCATCCAGCAAGGTTTTCTGCAACGCACGCCGCGCGGTCGTGTTGCCACAGCTTCTGCGTATGCGCACTTTGGCGTCGCGCCACCACGCACAAACCCGAGCGGCGATCTCTGGGACGCGCCTATAAACACGGCGCCAGATAAATCAACATGACTGCATCAACAAAGCCCACCACCCCCATTGATGTGGCAGTCGGCATCCTGATGAAACCCAATGGCGATGTCCTACTCGGTCAACGTCCGACGGGCAAACCTTATTCCGGCTATTGGGAATTCCCGGGTGGAAAAGTAGAAGACAAGGAATCCATCCTGAATGCGCTCAAGCGCGAGTTTTATGAAGAGCTGGCTATTGAGGTGCGCAGCGCTGAACCCTGGTGTTGTATCGAACATGTTTATCCGCATGCGCATGTACGACTGCACTTTTATATCAGCCATGAATGGCGCGGCGAACCAAAGAGCCAGGAAGGTCAGGCGTTTGCATGGCAGGGCAAGTTGAATGTTGAACCGCTGTTACCTGCGACGGTACCGTTGATTGAGTGGCTTGATCGTTTGCGATATGCGACTTGATGACATGACCTCCAATCTGCTCCTCCGGCTTACGCTAAGGTTCCGTGAGGAAAACCGGGGTCAGCAGTCAAATATCGCGAAGCGAATTTTGACTCTGACCCCGAATTTTCCGAACTTTGCTGGCTATCCTCTGTACTGCCATGGCAGTAAAAAATCCTCGCGCTAGCCAATATGCCCACATCGCCCCATCTCAAAACGCTTCATGTCACCATCATCGGCGGCGGCCCCGCCGGGTTGATGGCGGGTGAAGTATTATCGAATGCTGGCATTCAGGTTGATCTCTTCGATGCCATGCCAACCGTCGGCCGCAAATTTCTGATGGCTGGGAAAGGCGGCATGAACATCACCCATGCCGAGCCGTTTAATCAATTTCTCTCACGCTATGGCGAACGCCAGCCAGAACTCGCCCCGATACTCACTGCGTTTGGCCCCGATCACCTGCGCGCATGGTGCGACGAACTCGGCATCGAAACCTTTATCGGCTCTTCCAACCGCGTTTTCCCGAAAGACATGAAAGCTGCACCTTTGTTGCGTTCGTGGCTGCCTCGTCTTCGTGAACGCGGCGTGCGTTTTCACATGCGGCACCGCTGGACAGGATGGGATACGAACGGTGCATTGCGTTTTATCACTGCTGACGGTGAACGCACTGTTTCGGCTGATGCGACTTTGCTCGCACTTGGCGGGGGCAGTTGGCCGCAACTCGGATCTGACGGTACATGGATTGCACAACTCGCCGAAAAAAATATTCCCGTCGCACCCCTTAAACCGGCAAACTGCGGCTTTGATATTGCATGGAGTGAACACCTGCGCACGCGCTTTGCCGGACAACCGCTCAAAACCATCGCCATTTCGTTCACCGACTTACAAGGCGTCAAACATCATCGCCATGGTGAATGCGTGATCACGGAACACGGCATCGAAGGCGGCTTGATCTATGCGCTGTCCGCGCTCCTGCGCGACACAATTGCCGCACAAGGCAGCGCAACCATTCTCATCGATTTGCTACCCAGTCACGATCTGCAACGTGTCATCGCGGAGGCATCGCATCCACGCGGCTCGCGCTCGATGTCGTCGCATCTGCAAAGTCGATTGAACCTGCGAGGGGCAAAAGCAGCCTTGCTGCATGAATGCGCGAGCAAAGAAGCGCTTACCGATCCTGCACAACTTGCGCACGCCATCAAAGCGCTGCCACTGCGCCTGATAGCCACGCGTCCACTTGTCGAAGCCATCAGCTCCGCAGGCGGCGTCATGTTTGAAGCGCTGGATGACAACTTGATGGTGCGCACACATCCCGGCCTTTTTTGCGCAGGCGAAATGCTGGACTGGGAAGCGCCAACTGGGGGCTATCTGATCACAGCGTGTTTGGCGACTGGCCGCGCGGCGGGGCTGGGTATCCACAAATGGCTCCATCGAGAGTAAACTAAGCCCTTGCATTTTCCAGGGAGTGATGTATGACCGCCTTGCACCACATTCTCGCTGCCACGGATTTATCCGACGCTTCACTACACGCTGTTGATCGCGGATTTCAGATCGCGAGCGCACTGAATGCGAAGTTCACTATTATGCATGCCCTGGGCGTTCAAGCCATTGCGCCATTACGTGAACTTCTCGGCAATCGCTCTGACGATATTATTCAAACCATTCGGCAGGATGCTGATGCACAACTCCATGCCATTGCATCTGATGTATCCCGCAACCACGGCGTTTCTGCGCATATTGAACTCGAAAATGGGCTACCAATCTATGCGTTGCCGGTCTATGTTGACAAGGCCGAAGTCGAACTCGTTTTAATCGGTGCACATGGCCGTGATGCTGTGCAACCGTTAGCGCTCGGATCCACGGCGGCACGCCTGCTCCGCCAAAGCCAATGCCCCATTCTGATTGTCAAACAAGCACCCAACAATCCTTATCAGCGCATTTTTATCGCCATTGATTTTTCCCCGGCTTCCGAAAAAGCGATTCGTCTTGCGCATGACATTGCGCCGCAAGCACAACTCATCCTGAGCCATGTAACGGAAGTCCCTTTCGAAGGCAAGATGCGTTACGCTGGTGTCGACGAGGAAATCATCGCCAAATACCGCGTTAGCGCTCTTGAAAAAGCCTCGCATCAATTGGATGAACTGGCACTCAGATGCGGCTTGCGCAAATCTGATTATGTTGAGCGGATTCTGGATGGCCATGCGCCAGCCAAAATTTTGTCTTTCCTTGAGACGACGGGTTGCGATCTCGTCGTCGTGGGCAAGCACGGCACACATGTCACGGAAGAACTGCTTATCGGCAGCGTCACCTCGCACATAGCGAGTGCCGCATCCTGTGATGTGCTCGTCGTGTTTGACAAGCAAATTCGCGACACCATGACCTTCGCCGCATGACAAACGCATTAACACATTGCGTTTGAATGATAGAATCGCGCCTTTCAACACACTGGGGAGCCTTCATGATTCTCGAACTCGTAGACATCCGCATCCAGCCCGGCAAACAAGCGGAATTCCAGACTGCGTTGCAACGCGGACTGGATCAGGTCATCACCAAGACCAAGGGATTTCAAGGCTACCGCCTGAATCACGGTATTGAGTCACCTGAACGTTACGTGTTGATGTTTTACTGGGCGACACTGGAAAACCATACGGTTGATTTCCGCGAGTCCCCCGCATTCACCGAATGGCGCAGCATTGTTGGGCCGTTCTTTGCGAACCCGCCAGTCGTAGAGCATTTCAATTTGTTTGGACAAACGATTTAGGCTTGCAAACCAGCCGTGCGAAGCAGCCACACCAATACTGCTTCCGTATCGTTCAAATCCAGCCATGTGCGCGAACCGTCCCAACCCGGAGGGGGCGGTTGATCGGATGCTACTGCAATGATGTTCGGCTCATCCTGATGGCGTGGTGGTTTGCCCACTCCCGGACGATACACTTCCAGTCTCGGAATATCCGCAGAACGAAACCCCTCCACCAATGTCACATCGGCTGGCGCGAGCCGCGCCACCAGCATCTCCAGCGTCGGCTCCGGTTCATCGCGCAATTCATGCATGATCGCAAAGCGTGTGGATGAAGCAAACACCACCTCCGCCGCGCCCGCTGCACGAAAGCGCGCCGTATCCTTGTGCGGGGGTTCCAGCATGGCCTCGTGATGACCATGCTTAATCACATTCACGCGCAAACCACGTGCGATCAGGAGAGGCAAAAGCTTCTCCAGCAGCGTCGTTTTACCACTACCAGACCAACCGATGATGCCGATGACAGAAGAAGCCATTTTCGCGCCAAAAAAGGGGAAAGAAAACGGTATTGTACCTCTGGCAACCGTCCGGTTGCCGGAAAACCCCAAATCGTGGATAATGGCGCCTCTGCGTCGCCGGGATGGCGAAATTGGTAGACGCACGAGACTCAAAATCTCGCGCCTGAAAGGGCGTGCCGGTTCGATTCCGGCTCCCGGCACCAAACTTCCTCTCTCGCAGTCAATTCGTGTCTGCGCTCTGTTTCTCTCTCATATTTCATTGCTGAAAACACGTTTTTCGCGAGTTTTTCTGTTTCCGTATGCCTTGACCTGAACAAACAAGTCATTCCCCTATCGACCACTTTTCTCTATGATGTCTTGCAAAAATGGAGGCCTGCATGACTGAAACCACCCTAAATAATAAATCACTCCCGCTTGCCGGGATCACCGTTGTCGACCTGTCGCGACTGGTCTCGGGCAACGTGATGACCCACGTGCTGGCCGATCTGGGCGCAGATGTCATCAAAGTGGAATCGCCCGGCAACGGCGACGATCTCCGCGCCTGGCGTCGCAAGGGCGTGAGTACCTACTGGCTCGCCTATGCCCGCAACAAGCAAAGTGTTGCTCTCGATCTGCGCAAACCGGATGACATGGCGCATCTACATGACTTGCTAAAGCAAGCCGACATCCTGGTAGAAAATTTCCGCCCCGGCACGCTGGAGCGCATGGGGCTAGACAAAACAAAACTGCAATCGCTGAACCCGCGCCTCGTGGTCGTGCGCATTTCCGGCTGGGGACAGGATGGCCTGTTTGCATCCAAGGGCGGGTTTGGTTCGCTGATCGAAGCGATGACCGGCCTCGCCGCCATGAATGGGTTCGCCGACCGGCCGCCGGTGTTGCCGCCGTTCGCGATGGCCGATTCGGTCGCCGGCATTTACGGCGCGACACTTGCGCTGGCCGCGATGCATCAGCAGCGCACGCGCGCCGAACCCGTCGTGCAGGAAATTGATCTCTCGCTGTTTGAGCCGCTGTTTTCCATCCTCGGCCCACAGGCGGCGGAATACGAACTCACGAGCCAGGTCTACCCGCGATCCGGCAGTCGCTCGCCGACGCACGCGCCCCGCAACGTCTACCGCACAAAAGACGATCGCTGGATCGCGCTCTCTGCCGGCATGGAAGGCACGCTGAAGCGACTCTTTGAAGGCATCGGCTATCCGGATGCACTGCAAGATCCTCGCTTTGCCACACATGAAGCAAGACTCGCAAACATCGACGCCCTCGACGATCTCATCCAGAAACATCTGGAACAACTCACGTTGGAAGAAGCACTGCAATTCTTCGAGGATCGCGACATCACCGCTGGTGCAATTTGCGACATCAGCGATTTGATGACACACCCTTACATGGTCGACCGACAATTCCTCGTACCGACCACATCGCCGGAAGGCCAAACCGTCTCGATACATGGCGCGCCTTACAAGATCAATGGTCAGCGTCCGCCGATTCGCCGCGCGGCCCCGACCGTCGGGCAAGACAATGAAAAATGGCTGGGCAAAAAGGAGAACAAACCATGAAGTTTCGCTTTCGGTCTTTCCTCTTCGTTCCTGCCGACAATGATCGACTGATCACCAGCTCGCTCAAGCAACCGTGTGATATCGTCATCTTGGATCTGGAAGATGGTACCCACCCCAGCCGCAAAACTGAAGCGCGCAATACCCTGACGCAATCCTACGCACGTCTGAAAGAAGCTGGCAAAGCTGTGGCTGTGCGCATCAACGGCGATCTCAATACCGCCGTCACCGATTTGCGTGCTGCCGTCAATCCCGGACTCGATCTGGTGGTGCTGCCCAAGATCGAACATCCGCGTGACGTGCAATTACTATCAGCACTCGTCGCCGATCTGGAATCGATGGCTCATCTCAAAAAAGGCAGCGTGCAATTTCTGTTGCAAATCGAAAGCGCCGCAGCGCTCCCGAAGCTGTATGACATCGCTGCCGCCGATCCACGCGTGATGGGCATGATGCTCGGCAGCGAAGATTTTTCACTGGATTGCGGCAGCCTTCCCATGCCCGAAGCGCTCACTGTGCCGAGCATGATGGTGCTGCATGCCTCACGCGCGGCGGGCATTCAGCCGATTGGTTTCATCGCTTCCATCGCGAATCTGGGCGATGTCGCACAATTCCGCGAGAAGCTGGAACAGGCACGCACGCTCGGCTTTTACGGCGCGATGGTCGTGCATCCCAAATTTCTGGAAGCGATCAACACTTGTTACACGCCCACCCCTGCGGAAGTGACTGAAGCGCGCGAGATTGTGAGCGCATTCGATGCGGCTTTCGCGGAAGGCAAGGGCGCCATCAAGGTCAACGACAAAATGATCGACAAGCCGGTGTATCTGCGTGCGCGTGCACTGCTTGAAAGAATGAAATGAAAATCGTCTTTCTCGACCGCGATACGCTCTCCCCGCAAACCACGCTGCGCCGCCCGACATTCGAACACACGTTGCAAGTCTATGGTCGCACTGCGCCATACGAAGTGGCTGCACGCATTGCCGATGCCGAGATCCTCATCGTCAACAAGGTGCGTCTCACGCCCGAGTTGCTCGCTGCCGCGCCGAAGTTGCGCATGGTGGCCGTCGCTGCAACCGGCACCGACAACGTCGACATCGCTGCTTGTGCAGCAAAGGACATCGTGGTCAGCAACATCCGCAACTACGCGGTGGTCACCGTGCCAGAACACACTTTCGCACTCATTTTTGCCTTGCGTCGGAGCATCGTCGCGTATCGTGATGCCGTACGTGCGGGACGCTGGCAGCAGGCGAAGCAATTTTGTTTTTTCGATTACCCGATTCGCGCACTGCACGGCGCCACACTCGGCGTCATCGGCGAAGGCGTGCTCGGCTCAGCAGTCGCCGAGATGGGACGCGCGCTCGGCATGCGCGTGCTACTCTCGGCACACAAAGGCCGCAGCGACATGGGCACCCCCTACACGCCGTTCGAAGATGTGCTTGCGCAATCTGACGTCATCACATTGCATTGCCCACTCACGCCAGCCACGCGCAATATGATCGGCGCACCGGAATTTGCATTGATGAAGCGCCGTCCGTTGCTGATCAACACCGCACGCGGCGGATTGGTGGATGAATATTCTGTGGGGTCTGCACTGGAAGCGGGGCAGATTTCCGGCGCGGCATTCGATGTCGTCAGCGTGGAACCGCCGCCGCTTGATCATCCTTTCATGGCTTTGCTCGATCGCCCGGATTTTCTGCTCACACCGCATGTCGCTTGGGCAAGCGACGAGGCGGCACAGGGACTCGCCGACCAACTCATCGACAACATTGAAGCCTTCGTGCGCGGCGCGCCAGTGAACCTCGTTCGTCCGCATACTGTCTGAGCGCCACAACTCCCCCGCGCCACGCAAAAAAAAGCCCGCTTTTGACAAAGCGGGCAAATAATCATTGGAGAGGACTACAACTCCATCATCGGCAAGATTTGGAAAATCTGATTGACTTTGCGCAAACAAAGCCGCCTCTGCCTGTTATTTAGTGCGCCAGGTCAAACATCATCGCAACATTGATGTCGCTCTTTCCATGCCATTACGACAACCCCCCCCCTACGCAAACGATAGTGCTCGATCCAGATCGGCAAGCAAATCGTCAATATGCTCAATGCCCACGGACAAGCGCAGCATGTCTTCGCTCACACCCGCCTTTTTCAGTTCTTCGGCATCGAGCTGTCGATGGGTGGTGGAAGCCGGGTGCGTCGCCAGCGACTTGGCATCGCCGATATTGACGAGGCGCGTAAACAGTTGCAGCGCATCCAGTACACGCGCACCGGCTGCGCGCGGATCCGCTTGCGTGGCACTCTTCAGACCAAACGAGAGAATGCCGGAGGCCTTACCGTTCATGTACTTTTGCACCAGCGCATGATCCTGGTGATCGGCCAGACCTGCGTAATTGACCCAACCTACTTTCGGATGCTGATCGAGGAATTTGGCAATCTTCAACGCGTTCTCACAAATGCGATCCATGCGTAACGCCAGCGTCTCTATACCTTGCAAAATCAAGAAGGCATTCATCGGCGAAATCGCCGCGCCCATGTTCCGTAAGGGTACGACGCGCGCCCGCGCGATGTACGCGGCACGCCCCATCGCTTCGGTATACACCACGCCGTGGTAAGACACATCCGGTTCGTTCAGCCGCCTGAAACGCGATTTGTGTTCCGCCCAGGGGAAATTGCCGCTGTCCACAATCGCCCCCGCCACGCTGTTGCCGTGACCGCCCATATATTTCGTCAGCGAATGCACGACGATGTCTGCACCCCATTCAATCGGACGCACGAGATAAGGGCTCGGCACCGTATTGTCGACAATCAGCGGTATGCCGTGCGCGTGCGCGATTTCGGCGAGCCGCTCAAAGTCCGTTACATTGCCTAGCGGGTTGCCAACCGACTCGCAGTAAATGGCCTTGGTCTTGCGGTCGATGAGACGCGCAAAGGTTTCCGGTTTGCGCGGATCAGCGAAACGGCATTCGATGCCGAATTGCGGAAAGGTGTGTGCAAACAAATTGTAAGTGCCGCCATACAGCGTGCTGGACGACACGATATTGTCGCCCGCTTCCGCAATGGTCTGGATGGCATAGCTAACGGCGGCCATGCCGGAAGCCAGCGCGAGCCCGGCGATGCCGCCTTCGAGCGCGGCGACGCGTTTTTCCAGCACGTCCTGCGTAGGATTCATGATGCGGGTGTAAATATTGCCCTGCACCTTGAGATCAAAGAGGTCGGCGCCGTGCTGGGCGCTGTCAAATGCGTAGGCAACGGTTTGATAAATGGGAACGGCGACGGATTTGGTAGTGGGATCAGGGGAGTAGCCGGCATGGACGGCAAGCGTTTCGATTTTCATATTGTTCTGCGCCTTGAAATATAAAAAAACCCAATGCCCACACTATAACGCAAGGGCAAATATCTTTGCTTTTGGGTAAACGAATGATGCATTGAGATGCCTGCATAAAATGCAACACCCCTTGGTAAACCGCTCAAGACAACCACAAAATCAAGTGTCGCTGCACGAAAATTTTTGTCTATGCGAAACTTGATACAAACACTTCCCGTTCCCGTCAATTTTTATGAAATTTATTGCATAAGTTTTAGCCTCAGTTTGAACATAAAAAAGGATTTTCGTGTACATTTCAGCCTTTACGCAGTCGATCGGACGTCCCCGAAGGGAAGCGCAATACCCTTACAAAATTTGTGTATTTGCGTGTTTGGAACGCGTGCGCAGCTTACCCCTCTGCCAAGGCATCGCCATTCATTCGTGAACGTGACACACCTCTTCCGACGCGACAGCATTCCATAAAACGCATGCGCGCCGTGGCGACCACAGGTAGTGCAGCAAGGAGCAAACAATGACATCTCATGTGTTAATCCAGGATTTGGGTTTGAAAAAGCATTCCAGCCATCATGGCCAGTGGAAAGTCAATGAAAACGCCGTGCGCGTCACGATCACCATCGATGGCAAAAGCGTTTCTGCGGAAACTGGCGACAATGTCTTGATCGCCGCACGCAAAGCAGGCATTGAAATTCCGTCCATGTGTTCGGACAGCCGCACCCAACCCAATGGCGATTGCGGACTCTGCGTGATTGAAGTGGACGGCAACCAGGCTCAAGTCAAGGCGTGCGAAACCCTGGTGCGCGAAGGCATGAGCATTGTTTCGCAATCCGAAGCGCTCACTGTCACGCGTCGCAACATCCTGAATAATTACCTGAGTAATCACAACGCCTATTGTCTGCCGCCGTGTTCCTTCCGCTGCCCGGCCAATATCGACATTCCCGGTTATCTCGGCTTGATCGCGCAAAAGAAATACGTCGAAGCCACCGCGCTCATCAAGGAAAAACTCCCCCTGCCGCAAATCATCGGTCGCGTGTGTCCGCGTCCGTGCGAAAGCGTGTGCCGTCGTGCCCAGGTGGATGAAGAACAACCCGTCGCGATTTGTTCGCTCAAGCGCTTTGCCGCTGATCGTGCGCGCGAACTGAACGCCATCACGCAACCGAAACCGAAAGCGCCCACCGGCAAGAAGGTGGCCGTCATCGGTGCCGGCCCTGCTGGCCTGACTGCAGCGTATTTCCTCGCGCTCGAAGGTCACAAAGTCACCATTTTTGAAGCGCAAGAAGCCGCGGGCGGCATGCTGCGCTACGGCATTCCGCCGTATCGTCTTCCGAATCAGGTGCTCGACGATGAAGTCAACGACATCCTCGCGCTCGGCGTAGAAATCAAATACAACCAGCGTCTTGGCACGAACCTCATGCTCGATACGCTGCAAGATCAATTCGACGCGACCTTCCTCGCCATCGGCGCAATGGTCGGCAAGATGGCGCGCATTCCGAACGAAACCGTGCCGGGCGTGATGGCAGCGGTGGATTTTCTCGCGAAAGTGAATCGTGGCGAGCGCGTGGATCTCGGACAAAACGTTGTCGTCATCGGCGGCGGCTTCACGGCAGCCGATGCAGTACGCACCGCACGTCGCATGGGCGCGCCGAACGTCACGCTCTCTTATCGCCGCACGCGCAAGGAAATGCCGGCCAGCCCGCATGAAATTCACGATTGTGAAGTGGAAGGCGTCATACTCGATCTGCTCTCTGCACCCGTGGAAGTGAAAGTGAACGAACAAGGCCGTTCGGTCGGTCTGGTGTGCCAACGCATGCAACTGGGCGAGCCAGATGCCAGCGGTCGTCGCAGTCCTGTGCCCGTGCCCGATTCCAACTACCTGATTCCGGCCGACACCGTACTGCTGGCGATCAGCCAGGATGTCGATGTGAAGAGCATGAAAGTCACCGACATCAAAACCACGAGCTGGGGCAGCATTCTGATCGATGACAAGACGATGAAGACCAACCTGACGGGCATTTTCTCCGGCGGTGATGCCTCGCTCGGCGCTGCCACCGCTGTCGAAGGCATCGGTCATGGTCGTCGCGCCGCGTACGCCATTGATGCGTACCTGAGAGGCGCAGATGACGCCACGATTGCGAAAGTGATTGAAGTGGAGCGCCCGAAGTTTTTCGACATTGGCGCGCGTCCGAAGCAAAAAGCCAAACTGACGGAAATGCCGGTACTGCCACAAGAAGAACGTGTCAGCACATTCGGCACAGACATTGCCCCCGGCGATACCGGCGCGCTTTCTGCAACCGGTGCGTTTACCGAAGTTGAACTGGGTTTCACGGAAGAACAAGCCATTACCGAAGCGGAGCGCTGTCTGCAATGTGTTTGCCAGGCGGCAGGCTCCTGCGACTTGCAGCGTTATTCGCTACAATTTAAAGCAGGCACCAAGCAATACCTCGGCCCGCAAGCCTTCGCGCACAAGGCGAACAAAGGCACGGCACCCGCAAAGATCACGCGCTAATTCGGGCGAAAGGAATCGATTATGACGATGAACAAGATTCAATTTCAGGGTTGCGGCATTGCCGAGATACTGGAAGATAACTATATCCAGGAACACAAGGCACCAACTTCCTTGCATGAGCCTGTTGTTCAGGGTGATGATACGCTGGATGCGTTTTACACGCCGCTGAAGTCGCTGCCGTTTTTTGAATTGCATAAAGAGAAGTGCATTCAATGTCACAACTGCGTGCGCATCTGCAATGAAGTCCAGCATCGCCAGGTCTACACCGTGGACACGCTCGGCTATCCGGCATTGGTGAGTGGGACTTACGATTATCGCGACACCGAGTGCAATAACTGCGGTCAGTGCGTGAGTGCCTGCCCGACCGGCGCGCTCAAGAACCTGCTCGATTCCGGCAAGCTGTTGAGTGCCAACCGCGAAAAAGTCACGACCGTGTGCAGTTACTGCGGCGTGGGTTGCGCCATCGATCTGGAAATCGAAAATGAAAAAGTGGTGGCGGTCAGCGGTTCGTTCACCTCGGATGCCAATGAAGGCAACCTGTGCGTGAAGGGGCGCTTCGGTCACGAATTCATCAACAGTCCCGAACGCTTGAAAAAACCAATGATTCGTCGCGGCGGCAAAAACGGCAAACTGGAAGAAGTGAGCTGGGAAGAAGCCTTGAAGTTTGCTGCCGATGGCTTGAACAAAGTTAAACAGAAATACGGCGCGGAAGGCATTGGCGGTTTCTGTTCCTCCCGCGCGACCAACGAAGACAATTACGTGTTTCATCGTTTCGTGCGCACGGTACTTGCCACCAACAACATCGACCATTGCGCGCGCCTGTGCCACATGGCCTCCGCCGTTGCGCTGGAAATGTCCGTCGGCAGCAGTGCGCCTAGCGCATCGACGCCAGATATTCGCATGGCCGACGCCTTCATTGTTGTTGGTTCCAACACCACGGAAACGCATCCGGTGATTTCCAGCGCCGTCATGAAAGCACGATACGAAGACGGCGCAAAACTGGTTGTCATCGATCCCCGCCGCATCGAAATGGTCGATCACGCCCACGTCTGGCTGCGCCCGAAGATCGGCACGAACGTTGCCGTGCTCAACGGTATCGCCAACGTGATCATCGCTGAGGGCATGACGAACGAAGCTTTCATCAATGCGCGTGCAGAAGATTTTGACGTCTTCAAGGCCACAGTCGCGAAGTACACGCCGGAATATGTCGAATCCATCAGCGAAGTGCCTGCCGAACGCATACGCGAAGCCGCACGTGCTTACGGGAAGGCGAAGCGCGGCATGCTGTTGTGGGGCATGGGCATTACGCAACATCTCACGGGCGTGCAAGGCGCGCTGGCGCTGTCGAACCTGATGCTGCTGACAGGTCATGTCGGTCGACCCGGTGCGGGGTTCATTCCGATTCGCGGCCAAAACAATGTGCAAGGCACCAGCGACATGCAAGGCCAGCACAATGCGCTGCCCGGCTATCACCACATCAAAGATCCGGCGGATCGCGCGAAATTTGAAAAGGCCTGGGGCGCGCCGCTCGCCACCAACGAAGGCTTGACGGTCGTGGAGATGGAGAACGAAGCTGCCGATGGCAAGATCAAGGCGCTGTACATCATGGGCGAAAACCCCATGGGCAGCAGCCCGGATGTGACCCATGTTGAGAAGGGCTTGCGCAATCTGGAATTTCTCGTCGTGCAGGAAATGTTTTTGAACGAGACTGCGCAACTGGCTGATGTGGTTTTCCCTGCGTGCAGTTTTGCCGAAAAGGACGGCACCTTCACCAACACGGAACGTCGTGTGCAATTGCTGCAACCGGCTGTTCCGCGCGTCGGGGAATCCAAGCCGGACTGGCAAATCATTTGTGATATGGCTGCTGCAATGGGCATGCCCTTCACGTATGAGAGCAGTGCGAAAGTCATGGAAGAAATCGCCTCGCTGGTACCGTCTTACGGCGGCATTCGTCATGAGCGTTTGAAAAACGGCGGGCTGCAGTGGCCGTGTTTCGATACCGATCATCCGGGCACGCGCTACCTTTACGCAGAACGCTTCCCGACTGTAAGCGGCAAAGGCAAGTTCTGCCCAGTGGAATATGAAAACCTCGGTGAAGAAGCCGACGACAAATTTCCACTGGTGCTTTCCACTGGACGTCTGCTGGAGCATTACCACACCGGCACGATGTCACGCCGCAATATCGGTCTGGATGCGATGAAACCGGAAGGCGAAGTCGAAGTGAATCCAATCGATGCAAAGCTTTTCAAAGTCGCACACGGTGAAATGGTCAAGCTCGTTTCGCATCATGGTGAAATTGAAGTGAAGGTCAAGGTCACGGAGCGTTCACCAGAAGGTACTGTGTTCTATCCCTTCCACTTTGCAGAAGCCAACGCCAATCGATTGACTGGTTCCAGCTTCGACAAGATGTCGAAGACGCCGGCGTATAAGCGATCCGCGGCGAGGCTGGAGAAGATCGCATAGGTTTTAAATGCGCAAAACAAAAGAGCCGGAACTTCCGGCTCTTTTTTATTTCTGAATGCTATGCACTACTTCGGCATGTTCATCATGCGCTCCACATAGCGCGCAATCAAATCCACTTCCAGATTGACTTTTGCGCCAGGAGCTAGATGTTTCAGCGTCGTCACCGCAATCGTATGCGGAATCAGGTTGATGGAGAATTCGCAACCACTTGCCGTATCTTCCACGCGATTGACCGTGAGCGACACGCCATTGACCGTGACCGATCCTTTGTAGGCAAAATATTTGCCAAGTTCGCGCGGCGCTTCCAGCACCAGTTCGTACGATTCCCCCACCGGCGCAAATTTTTTAACCACGCCCAAACCGTCCACATGACCGGACACCATGTGCCCGCCGAGACGATCCGCCAGCGTCATCGCTTTTTCCAGATTCACTTCGCCGACTTTTTCGAGTCCGGCAGTACGATTCAAACTTTCACGCGACACGTCAATATTGAATACATTGCCGGTTTTTTCCACCACCGTCATGCACGCGCCGTTGACGGCGATGGAATCGCCTTGCGCAACATCGCCCATGTCGAGCGAACCTGCATCAATCGTCAAGCGCACACCCGCATCCGCACCTGTGCCTTGCGCTTGCACCGAAAGAATTTTGCCGGTTGCGGCGACGATTCCTGTAAACATGATTCACTTCTCAAAAAATAGGGTCAGAGTCAAATTATTTCGAATTATCCCACGCGCGCCAAAATGCGCAAGTCATCGCCAATCTGCATGACGTCGTGGAATCGAAGCGTAAACTTTTGCGTCAGTACATGCAAGGTCGGAAGCGCAAACATCCCCCGAGCGTCGCCCAAAATGCAAGGCGCAGTGTACACCAGCAATTCATCTACGAGCCCCGCGCGCAAGAGCGCGCCATTGAGTACCGCACCCGCCTCCACATGCAATTCGTTGATCATGCGCTTGCCCAGCTCAGTCATCATGGCCGTCAAATCCACCTTGCCATCACGATCCGGCATCCGAATAATTTCTGTTCCTGCATCACGCAATGCCTTGGCCTTTTGTTCGTCCGCCTCCGCGACAAACACCCACGCGCCGCCTTCCAGCATGCGTGCTTTTTCATTGATTGCCAATTTACTGTCCACCACAATCCGGCGCGGCTGTCGGGGCGTAACCACTGCGCGCACCGTCAATTGCGGATCATCTTTTTGCACGGTGCCGATGCCGGTCAACACCGCGCAGGCACGCGCACGCCAAGCGTGGCCATCGTCGCGCGCGGCCGCGGACGTGATCCACTGGCTTTGGCCATTCATGAGCGCGGTCTTGCCATCCAGACTGGCCGCAATTTTCATACGCACCCACGGGCGACCGCGTTCCATGCGTGACAGGAATCCAATATTCATTTCGCGCGCTTCGTCGGCCAGCATCCCACATTCAACCGCCACCCCGGCGGCATGCAAGCGCGCCAGGCCTTTGCCTGCTACCAAGGGATTCGGGTCTTCAATCGACGCCACGACCTTGGCCACGCCTGCCTGAATCAGGGCATCTGCGCATGGCGGCGTGTTGCCGGTGTGGCTGCAAGGCTCCAGTGTCACGTAAACCGTTGCGCCACGCACGTCGTGACCTTTTTCCTGCGCGTCGTTGAGCGCCTGCACTTCGGCGTGATTACCGCCGATAGGCTGGGTGTGCCCCGCGCCGATGATCGCCCCCTCTTTCACAATCACGCAGCCCACCCGCGGGTTCGGCGCGGTCGTAAACAAACCCTTCGCAGCCAACTGCAAGGCTTGTCGCATCGGCTCGTCTTTGGGACTCATGTCAGTGCGCTCCGTCATGGAAGGTCGTTATGTAAGCCTTGAATCTTCGCAGGATACTCCGTTTTTGACAACGCTGAATGTCAAATTCTCTTTTCTTGTCAGCCTCTACAGATAGGCAAACACTGACAAAACAATGAGTTATCTCCATTTTTTGACATACCGCAAACGCGCATCTGATATTGTCTATTTGGCACTTGTCAATTAGTACACTTTGTTGGTATAATGATCACGAAAGTTATCTTTATGCGCATATCTACGAGACAACTTAACTCGCTAACTTGCTTTTTTTCATTGCGCGGTTTTACCTTGACCGAAATGATGGTCGCGCTGATCGTGCTTTGCATACTTGTCACGCTCGCGATCCCCAGTTTTTTGCGCCTCATCGTAAACACTCGTATGACCACCGAAGCCAATGATTTTTTGACGATGCTGCATCTCACACGCTCAGAAGCCATCAAGCGCAACCGACGCGTGACCATGTGCAAAAGCGGCGATGGCATCTCGTGTAGCGCAAATGGCAACTGGAATCAGGGATGGATCATTTTTGTGGATGACGATACCATCGGTACGCGAGAACCTACAGACGCATTACTTCGTGTGCGCAATGCGCTTTCCACATCAAGCACCCTTTCCGGCAATTTGCACCTTGCAAACTACGTGTCGTACCTGCCAAACGGACAAAGCAAAAAGGCCAACGGTGCCATGCAGGGCGGTACGCTTACATTGTGCAGCAGTATGTCGTCTACGAAAGGGAGAAGCATTGTCATTGCGACGGGTACAGGGCGTCCGCGCATTGACACAGCCTATCCGGATTGCTGACGAACCCACCATTACATCAAGCACATCAAAACAAGGCCTGCGCGTGAGAAGAATTCATGGTTATTCACTCATTGAAATCATGGTGACTCTCGCCATCGTTAGCTTCGGCCTGTTAGGCATTGCCGGCATTATCGCGAACAGCCTCAAAAGCAACCAAAGCTCTTACGCGCGCACCCAGGCAACCATTTTGGCTTACGACATCATCGAACGCATGCGGGCGAACCGCGCCACTGCTGAGACCGCCCCTTCTCCCTATCAGCCACCTCTTGCGTCAGGCGCACCAAACAACGAGAGCGTTCCGGTAAACGATCTTTCAGAATGGCGCAGAGCGCTTGCCACAGTACTGCCAGAAGGCAAGGGCTCTGTCTCTGTCAATGACAGCACTAAAAAAGTCACCGTCGTTGTCCAATGGACACAAAGAAGAATGGATCGCGGAAATCCTGCAACCTCCGAAGAGATGCAACACGTCACCATCGAAACGCGACTATGAACCGTAGCCAACAACAAACCATGACACAACTCCAGACTGGGGTGGGCTTGGTCGAAATCATGATCTCACTCGCGATCGGGTTGATGGTGCTCGGTGCGCTGACTTATCTCATGATTGGCGGACGAAAGAGCAGCCAGACACAAGACGAGCTGTCGCGCATGCAAGAGAGCGGACGCTACGCCCTTGACGTCATCGGCAAAGCAATCCGTCAGTCGGGCTACCGACTAGATATTGCCAACCCACTCAGCGGAAATGCCATTGAAGGAATCAATGGTGCCGGCATGGGTGCGAACGCCAAACCCGACACCATCACACTGCGCCGCGATCCTGCTTGGGTCAAGGATGCGCATAATTCCCTAAAGGGTGAAGAGGCCAATTGTGCAGGCGGCGTTATCATCTCCGATAACGACCTAGACCCGAAAACGGGAAGCCGTCCAGTCAATTCACAACTTCTTGTTACTACTTTCTCAATCGACAAAGGTGAATTGCGTTGCGCGACTATTTCACCGAGCGGAAAACCAACCTCCGCCGTTCTTGTCAGCCAAATTGAAAACCTGCAAATCGAGTATGGGATTGCCCCTGTCAAAAATGGTAAGGTCAACTCGTACGAATCAGCAAACGCAGTCAAGGATTTCTCCCTTGTTTCCGCCGTACGTGTCAGTCTGCTTGTTAAGGGCACATTACCCAATACGGCGGCAGGTCAAAAGCAAACTTATTCATTCAATGGCGAAACCAAAGCAGCTTCAGATGATTATTTGCGTCAAGTCTATACCGCCACTTTTGCTTTAAGGAATCCGGTTCGATGACCCGCCATTTTTTTATCATCGAACGACACAAGCGATTCCAAAATGGTTCCGTATTGATCACCGGGCTCATTTTTCTCATGATCTTGACGATGATCGCCTTATCCTCCCTTTCGGGTGGCACAATGGAAGAAAAACTCGCCGCCAATGATCGTGACCGTCAAGTTGCGCTACAAGCTGCCGAAGCGATTTTGCGCGAAGCGGAAACCAGCCTGTTCAGCGCGCCACCATTTGATCCTTTCGACCCGGATAAATTTACAGACGCCTGCCAACCGGCCGATGGCGAAAAATTGGGCGGCTTGTGTACAGAATTACCTCTTGCTACCGCCCCACGCTGGCGAACGGTGAGCTGGGCTTCCAGAAAAAACACGCGCACCTTTGCAAGCAAGGGAGGAAAGCTCAGGGACAAGTTCGGCGAATTGACAGCGCAACCTCAATATATAGTCGAAATTGTATCTGCGCCTTACAAACCGAACGCTGCCGTTGCAAGGTGCGAACCAGGCATCGCCCATATCACTGCACGCGGCGAAGGAAGAAATCAGTCCATCGTCATCCTGCAAAGCACATACCGTTTTTTGCCAAAAGAATGTCTATGAAAACAAATGCCCCCAGCAGCATTCGGATGCTGTCTTTTTCCGCTCTTGGATTGGGCGCCTTAGCGTTTTTTTTGTCTTTTTCCCAGGCTGCCCCAGTGTTTGAACCGGATAATCAGCCCATTGGATACGTTGGCCAGATCGCCTTAACTAATGTTGACGTCTCTTCAGGAAAAGAGTTTGTCTTTTCGATTGACTACCGTGCACCAAACTGGAATGGCAACCTGCACAAGTACAGTGTCTCATCTATTGGCACCATTTCTGAAAAAGACGAATGGCTGGACGGCGCTGCATCTGCGATCGGTGCGCAAGATTATGATAGCGAACGTTTTATCGTCACAATGGAGGGCTCCCACAGAATCCCGTTTCGCTGGTCGAAGCTTTCTGCCTCGCAGCAATCGATGCTCGACCCAGAGGCCTCAGAAACAGGGACATCAAGCTCTTCTGTGCTGAATTATATTCGCGGCGATCGAAGTAAGGAATCGCCATCTTCGCCAGGCTTCCGACATCGCCTTAGCGTCCTGGGCGACATAATCCATTCCACTCCCCTATATTGCCCATCATCGCTTTGCGCCGCCGACACCGTCTTTTTTGGTGCGAATGATGGCATGCTGCATGCCATTGATGCAAAAACAGGGAGAGGGCGCTTTGCTTACATCCCCTCGCTACTGATCCCGAAATTGAACGCACTCACTTCGCCAGATTACAAACACCGATACTTTGTTGATGGCCGCATGGCGCTGCGCAAAATCGGCGAACGCACCATACTTGTAGGTGCACTTGGCGCCGGCGGCAAAGGACTTTTTGCGCTCGACATCAGCAACGCCGCGCCTGCCAGCGAATCTGACGCTGCGATGAATCTGCTCTGGGAAATCACCACAACATCATCTGGCTTCGGCAATCTTGGCTACACCTACGGACAGCCAAACTTGGTCAAACTCAGAAATGGAAGCATCTCACTCATTGCTGCCAACGGTTACCAAAACTCCGGCAATGGTCACGCCGTGCTCTATTTGATTGACCCACTGACAGGTAAAAAAACGCTTGAGATAGACACCTCTGATTATGGCGGCTCTGGCACCGCTGCAAGTCCGAATGGTCTTTCCTCCCCATCGATGTGGTCGACACAATACGACGGAAAAATTGACACTGCCTACGCGGGTGACATTGATGGCAATCTATGGCGCTTCGACCTATTGAACGGCACCGCAAAGAAACTCTACGCCTCACAACCAGCGCAAGCCATTACCACTGCCCCCGCGCTGATAAAACATCCACTTGGTGGCGCGATGGTAATTTTTGTGACAGGCCGCATGCTTGCCTCTGATGACAGCACCAACCGCATGACACACTACGCGTATGGCATTTGGGATGGCGCACCTGATTCAAATCTTGCTTTGCTTGAACAAACTTTGACCGAAGCGGAATATAAAGGCATTTCGCCAAACATTCGCGTACGCTTTGCCACAAACCATCTACCAAATTGGTTGATAGGTCATCACAAGGGCTGGAAAACCCCGCTTCCCATCGGTGGCGAGCGCCTCGTCGGTGATGGCATTTTTGTGACAAACGGCGTCTTTCAATTCATCAGCACTAATCCCGCTGTCAATACCGGTAAACATCGCGACGATAGATCTGCTTACGGCGAAAACTGGTGGATGCAAATCAATGCGCTCACAGGTGGCAACGTTGGTACTGTCGTTTTTGATTTAAACCGTGATAAAAACTTTACGTCTGCTGACCAAGTAACCATTGATAAAACAACTCGTTTCCCTGTTGGGATGCACCTTGGAGGTGGTACGCGTTCACAAATGACCCCCATGGTGACAGAAAGCCTTCATATTTATCACTCCAACTGTGATACGAATTTTTTTCTTTCCCCCACATCTTCTGTTATCCAAATTGTGTCGCAAGTGCCCGGAAAGCCAGGTGTACACCAACCAAAAGGCATCATCCCAGGCGGCACGGTGAACGGTGGCGTTCCAAACAAAGAAGGCGAGGTCACTCAAGGCGACCGGCTTGGCCGCATTAACTGGCAGGAGATTCAGCAGTGAACACAAAAATATCCCTCGACTTTCCACTGAATCGCGTCGCCGGAGTTACTTTGCTGGAAATTTTAATTTCCTTAGCCATTCTCTCCATTCTGGCTGCCATTGCCTATCCCAGCTATGTGGCTCATCTGAGAAAAGCACATCGCAATGATGCAAAAGTCGTCCTGATGGAAACAGTACAATACCTCGAACGCTATTACGCCACACATAACACCTATGTTGGTGCCCAAGTCAACGCCGTCTCGGATGTCTCTCCCAAAAATGCCGATCTTTCGCAAGCAAAATACCGCATCCGCTTTATTGTCGAACCCACTGCAACAACTTATTCGCTACAAGCTTCTCCTGTCAATGCGCAGGAAGCTGATGAGTGCGGCGTACTAAGTGTGGATCAGTTAGGTTCTAAAACCGCCAGGCGCATCGATTGCTGGTAAAGATTTGCACACGCCGAAAGTTAATAATCCCATTTTCACTCATCGACCATGCCATGTCTAAAAAAATCCCCGCACAAGGCGGGGATTGATGGTGCATGCAGCAAACCTCTTCACGCCAAAATTATGGCGGCGTTATTTCGCGCCAAATGGCACGCCTTGCGCTGTAAGGTTTATTGACTTTCGATGGCGGGGCATTCGCAACAGTCGGCGTTGGGTTATTGCTGGTCGTCACCGACACTCGCCGCTGGCCATCCGGCGTATAGTAAATGTTCAAACCGACGATTGGGCCATTGAATTTTTGTGCAACGATTGCCGTGCCTGAAGACCCCATCGTATAGTCAAAGAAATTCAACCAGCCATAACCACCCGGGGAGCAAGCTGTATCGGATGGAACCGTTGTGGCGATGAAAATTGTTTCGCCATCAATCGCAGGATTAACATGTACGCGCTCTCCTGTATCCGGGAAATCGACAAACCATCCGCGTTTTGTAACCCAGTCAACGGCCGTCGCAGTAAGTTCCCGTGTATTTCCGGCAGATGTGTTTGTAATAGTCTGCTCAACTAACAAACCGCTGTTTCTCGGATCGTTAAGTGTCGCACCTGATTCATCGTCCGTAATCACATACAAAGTCTGTCTTTGCGTGTTAGTCAAATCAGCCAGCTCTAAATATTTCCCGGTGCCAACTACAATCGCGCGCTGGCCATTAATCAGCGCCATTTCCGGTTCTGTTGTAACAGGTTGGGTATTACCGCTACCATCCTTCAATACGGCAAACTTCTTGACTTTAGCGCTGGCATTGCTTGTATTGATATCAAAGCGCCACAGGTTTCCGAGCAAATCACCGCCATAAACGTAGCTGGCCGTATTGTTTTTCATTGGATCGTGCACCCAGACCGAAACCTTGGCCAAACCACTCGGCGTCGTCGAAGAGCCTTCGCCGGTGCTGAGTTTATCGATGGCCGCACCCGTCAATGCGTTGCGCACATAAAGATACCCTTTGCCGTCGTTGGTGTTGTTATAACCGGACGTCAGCAACACCACCCACGTACCATCTTCCTTCTTGGTCACCACAGGTCTGCCATAGGTGTACCCTATGTCGGCATCAACATTTTCGTCAATTTCCCACAAGAGGGTAGGCGAAGTGGGATTGGTAACGTCAAGCGCAAAGTAGCCGCGTCCCCCACCATTCAAGCCGCTCACCAAAATCGTCTTCCAGGCTGCGGCAGCACTGTCATATACATCCGCAATAATCGGGCTGCCATTCACGTAATTGGTGTGCTTGTTGGCGTACAGCTTGTCCGCCAACTTCCACATGTTAGGTATAACCATGCTGGGCACAAAAGCCCAACGCTCTTTACCAATGTCTGATGAACTTGAATCCGCGTTAAATGCGTGCAGCATACCGTCATTGGTGCCAATGTACACGGTCGGAACGCGTGACGCCTGATTCGATATGAACGTGGCATATCCGTTATCCGCGTAGGAAAACTGGGGTTTGCCGACGTACGTTGGTTGCGACTCGATTGCGTCGCCTAACACCGCTTCGCGGTAACGGTACAGCCGGTTATCAACGACATTAACACTTCTGTCTTCGTATCCAGTATGCCCGCGCAAATAATTCACGAGATTCGCTCCAGCAGCAGCCGTCTTTTGGGTTGTCGTCAATGCTGACCACTGCGTCAATCCATTGGCCGCACCCAGCGTACTTTCCGCAAAATACGCTTGCTGTTCGGTGGTCATATTATCGTATGCAAAAGACTGCAGAGAAAAATTGACCCCCAAGGGTGCGCCCGCATTCGCTGTGGTTGTCCCCATCCAGATGGTGCGAATATCCGTTGCTGCACTGACCATAGGCTTCAACTTGCCGGTACATGCCTTGGCGATTTGCACAGAACAGGTTTGCGCTCCCGAGTCATAGGTACCAGAAGGACAGGCGCTTGCCGAAACGACGCTTGGCGTCACGCAATAGGCAAACGACCCGGCATCAACTACAGATGAGGGTGATTGGCATGTGCTTGCATAAACATCCTCAATACACCAGCTTGCGTTCTCGCTTACCACCCCACTGGTCAAATCAATCGTACGGCCCTCCAAGTTGCCAATCCATTTCACTGTCGTGTAGCTGGCCACATAGGCAAAATTATCTCCGGCGACTGGATTCAGCGAACTTGTCGCTGCGGCCGCACCCGCACCGCGGCGAATACTGATGGTTGAAAGCGCTTCATTCAAACCGTCCGACAAATCCCCCGCATTTTTGACGCTGAAGTATGTGCCTTTCCCATTGACAGCTGCATGCCACAGGTCATCAATGGCCGTCGCCGTATCTTGCGCCGGCACCGACCAGTTGCTCGGTGTCCCGGTACCGGTTTTAATGTTATAGAAATCGCCCGATGTCGCCGTTTTGTAATCTTTTTGGTATTGCAAAGTGCCATCAATGCCCAGCCCCAAGGTAAACGTCGTCATGTGCTGTTGCGCATTATTGTCCGTGGTGCTCGTAAAAACGTCATTGACGCACACATCTGCGCCTTCGGATCCTGTGCAATTGCCAAATGCCGACGTGCGTAAATCTGTGTCGTAGTAATACTTGGCCACATCTGCCAGCGATCCGCTGCTCGCTGTACCCCCTTCATACATCGGCCGGTCTGCTGTTCTATCCATATTGCCCACTGATCCGCCGGTCACCGTCTTGATGTCTGTCGACGAATCGCTATTCCAGTAACCGTCCGTCGTCAAAATGGCAAAGTTTTGCTGACAAGAATATTGCACCGGATCGTCACTCGTGCCCAGCGAGAGCGGATTTTTGCCCGCATAAATTCTGCCAACATTGGCCAGTGATGAACGCAGTGGGGTGCCACCATCAGGATCGGCTGCTTTGAGCTTCTGATACCAAAGATCTTTTTGTTCTCCAGCCGTTTCCTTGAAAGTATTGATTTTCAAATAATTGGCGCTCTCATCGTTAATCGTATAAAACCCAACGCGATACTGGTCGTCAATACTTTGGAAGGCCAGACTGACCGAACTCTTCATCATTTGCATCCGGGTTCTGTACCATGCGAACCAGTTGGCAAAATTCTTCAGTTCCTGGGCGTAAGAACATTCGTATTCACTATATCCATTGAGCGCCGTTGGTGTCACTTTCGTGCAGTCCGTTCGATTATTGCGGTTCACAATGATTGCCCCGCTGCTTGGATGCACATAGTTTGCGTAGGTTTGGCCGGATACGATATCGAAACGCTTGAATGATCCCGGCACTGTTGCACCTCCACTATACGCCTTCACCGTGGGGTATCTTGGATACTTGTAGGTAGATGTTTGTATCGCTTGGCAAGTGGTCAGCGCAGTGTTACTGCACCAGCGCAACTTGGCGGGTTTGGTGTAAGCGCCCGTCGGGGCGTCATGCGCAGCACAAGTCGTCAGCTTTTCATCACTGCAATACTCGGCAGGAACCATCACGTAATAAAACGGCCCAACACTTCTTGTCTCCGTGGTCGTGGATGACGTTGCAAACGTTGCCGTTCCCTTGGCCGCGGCCGTTCGCATTGTTGTATAGTTGTCTCCATTTATGGTTCCCGGCAACAGGTAATTGTCATTGCGCAGACAGTCTGTGGTACTTGAACCGTTACACCACTCCACATCGGGGTAGTTGGCCTCATCGCTGCCTATTTGGGTGAGCCTGATCGTGTCATTCGTTTGTACGCCGTAGCCATCCAGCGGCACGGCCGAACTGGTCCCGTTGTAGCTCGTGAGCGCCGTGCCATCGTAACCTTTGGGAGGGTCATATTTGATGGCTGGGTCGTAATAAGCCTTGTTGAAGTCCGCGCTGTAAAACGGCGGCATGCCACGCAAGTTTGAGCCAGTCGGCAAACAGGTAGAGCTTTTGGTGGAGGAAGTAATGTAACTTCCAGATGAATTGCGGCAGCAATAATTGCCCCTGCTGCTGCCCGAATATACGTAACCGTTGTGATCTTTACAGTACCGTGCATCGACAACCCAATCCGGCATGTAATCCCAGTTCATACTTCCCGAGTTGTCCAGCACGAACATCAAGTTCGGTTTGACCGCCGTATTGGTTGCCGTCGTCAGTGGCACCGTTGCCAGATCCAGCGTCGCGGCTCCGGCGGCAACGGACAGTACGACAGCAGACAATGTCACTATCCGCGTGAAAATGACCCGGCCAATGCTCCGATGGCTCTTCATGACAACCTCCTAGTAAACAAACCCTTGTAGATAAACTGTCGTATTTCGCGGCCCGTCCACCCGAACAGTAACCCTGAAAACAAGCGCCTGATCAGGCGTGGCAGCTCGACCAAATCCACCTTTTCGACTACCGCTTGTTGCAAATTGCGTGAACAGGCAACCCCTGTCTGTTGGTTTTGTCCCAGTAGGAAAGGCATTCAGCCAGTCAATATCGCACATGCGCTCAACAACATAACGCGCCCGATTCCCCGTTAGGGGATCTACGCCAAGATCTACGTTATTGCCAGCGGCCCAGGCATACCGCAACGGCGCAACGGCCCCGCTATTGAATAAATCCAATTCCCCGGAACTGCGGTAATAGCCGCTTCCCGGAACCGAAGTGCCACTCGCAGTCATTGCAAAATCAACGGCGGCCGAACTCCCAACTGGCAAAGCCGCATTGTTCAATGTGGTATTCAACCACTGAACCGCCCGCTCCATCCCTTGCTCACCTGAATTCATCGCCGACTGTCGAAAAGACAGGTTCCCCACGATGAGCGTGCTGGTATCGACGCTACGCACCAGTGCTGCCGCAGCCAGAAGCAAAACCACCAGGCCGATCATGGCAAAAAACAGTGTCGCACCCCGCTGCTTTTTGACAAGCCCTGGTGAAAATGGACGGTTGTAGTGTCGAGTTTTCATTTCAAAGTTCCATTAACACCACTGGACCATGTCATGTTGCGCAAGGACACAGCGGTTTCAAAAGTGCGGTAGCGGTACAAATTCCAGTTAGCGCCGCCCAGCACGGACAAATCCACGATGGCATTATTGTCACCATCGACGGTCGGGTCATGCCCGTCCCAGGCACACGCGCCTGCTGCGTTACACCCGGGGCTGGTAACGACCTGTCGCTCAAGCTGATCATTGCGCGCCACAATCACCAAACGAACGGCGCGTATCCGGTTTCGCAGCGTAGCGGTCGGCGCCGCCCATATCCCTTGCGCGTCCACCCAAGCTGAAACTGGCAATTGCTGCGGCGTGGCCGCAATTCCATACTGCGCTTGCAGACCGACCACATTCGTCATGATGATTCTTGTCGTCGTTCCCGTGCTTGATGACCCAGTTCTCTCTTCGAGATTACTTCCGACGACGCGATAAGTAACGGAAAGCCATTCCCCCGGACAGGAAATATAAATGTCCCCACTCGGTATGCCGGTAGCATCGCGTGGGAACAGGTAAATATCCTTACATTCATCCGGCAATGTCGTCTCGTTAACCAACCCCCCCGTACGCATCGTTGTCTCACATTGTTGCTTCACATTATCTTGGCTTGGCAACGGATTTGGCGGCCCTGCCACTCTGCGGTAGACACATGTACTGCCAGTACTGTCGGTGATAACGGCGACGTCATTCGATCTGCACCCCCTATTGTTGAGCGCTCTCACATTCCCATTCGTCACCAAAGTGCTGAAATCTTCAATTTTCACGGGCAAGCCTGCCACATCCCCCAGTGCTCGTCCAATCGTAATGCTGTCGTTGCCCGCCACACCACCATCAACAATGACCACGGGTGAAATGTTGATCGACGGTGTCAATGCCACCGCTGCCGCATCACTTGGATCCGGATCAGCCGCTCCACCGTCGCCATCATGATCAACCGCCGCAGTGGAGTTGCTGCAATTGATCGGTGAACCGTTTGTCGAAAAAATGGGAACGCCATATCCCGCCATTTGCAATTGGCGCTGTATCGTAAAAGTTGCAATGCTGCCGCCGGTCTGCGCATCCGCACTGCCGCTTGTGGTGCGCTTCTGCCCTTCAAAACCCACGAGCGTTTGCGCGATCACCAGCACGACGATCATGCCTATCGCCAAGCCGACCATCATTTCAATCAGGCTAAAACCTGTTTGATTGATGTTGGGAGTTTGGTTATGTCGTGCCATCGTCTTCACCCAGTTCCTCATGGCGTCACCAGCACTGGTTGTGCATTGTCTCGCGTCACATATGCCATTGTTACCACGCTGTGTACGGTACCTGTGCCGGGCTGCGTCCAGCCAACTGTGATCGTGTAGCAATCCGCTCTACCATCGCAACCGCACTGTGTATTGACCGTTCCGCTGGGCAAACCTGCATTGTCCGGAGCGACATCGAGCACTCCACAAGCAAGATTTACGGCATTCGGACTATTCCAAATGCTGCTCAAATGCTGCTGCGCGAGAAAGGTGGCTTGCGCACGGTAATGCGCTTCGCCCGTTGCCTGAATCATGTTGGCTTGCAGTGCCACAACGCCCAAAATGCCAATCGAAAAAACGAGAATGGCAACCAGCGCTTCGAGTAAGGCGGCACCGTCTTGTTTAAATTTGCTCAACTTGCGCGTTTTCATTGTGTACATATCGTCCTCACACTGCGCAGAACCGGAAATCAGTAACATCCGTCACCTGCGGATCACACATCTTGGTTGCCCCGCCGGATGTAATCAGGATGCTCAAATCCCGCCCCTCTGGAGGCACGAGATTCGGATTCGTCACGGCGATGGTTGTCCATACATTGCCCTGCGCAACAACGGGAACCGTCAGGAACCCCATGTTGTCGAATCTGTAATTCTGCTGTCCGCCTGAATTTACGACGACCGATCCCGCTGGCGTTTTGTAACTCTGGATATCCAGCGGGCATTCTGTCGTGACCGTAACGCACCCCACCCGCCAGCCACCGGCAACAAACTGAAATTCCACTGGCGAGTTATTGCGTATGGCTTCCTGACGCGCCAACTGCAAGCCTCTGAGGATCGACTCTGCCTGCGCGCGCGTTCTGCTGTTTTGAATCCAGTTGCCAAAACTCGGCAAACCCGCCGCCAGCAGAATCCCCAGAACGGCGATGGCAATCACCAGTTCAATCAAGGTGACGCCTTCGCTTAGCCAATGATCGCGTCGCCTCAAGGACATACCTCACCCTTCTTGGTTGCCCAGCAATTCCCACCGCCGCCACCGGGCACGACAGACGTCATGACGTTGGCCTGGTTAATGGTGTAGGTGTAACCTGCCATCGTGCCCGCACCCGTTGCGGTGATAGTGTAGGTAGCAGCCCCTAGAACGCAAGCAACGCCAAAGTTCGCAGTGCCTGCAGGACACGGTCCGCCCGCATACGCGCGGACATCCTGAAAATATTGCTCTAACTGCACGCGTCCATTCGCCAAAGCTGAAGTCGCTTCCTGCGTTCTGCCACGTCGAACATACTCCGTATAAGCCGGCACCGCGACTGCTGCCAATATGGCCACGATGGCTACGGTTACCATTAACTCAATCAACGTAAACCCGCGAAACTGTTTGCGGAATGTCATTTTTCGCTCCTGTCTGTATACGCGCACCACCCTAATGGATCAGGCACATTGTTTTACACCAGCTTAATGCAAGCAAATGTATTGCAACCTATTCGCCCGACAAGTGAACCTCATTGCGGGATAAGCGGCATGCATTCTGCTCACAAGCGTTGTTGCGTATCAAATTTAACAATCCTCCACACCCCCGGCACGGCACGCACACAATCCACGAGCCCTTTGCAAAACCATCTCTTGTCTGACGCTCATTTGTTTTCGACTTCCCATCGAGAGCAACAAGGAGTGGTATGCTCTTACTGCTTATTCCTTGCCTTGTTTCCATTCGCTATAACTGGCTCGTATGAAGCCCCTTTTTTATCAAGGAGTCATGCGCATGCTGCGCGCTCTTCACTTCATTCATCGTTTTGCTGCCCGCTGTCTTGTGCTTTCCGTGATCCTTGCTCTCGCCGCGCCAGCTTACGCGTTGCCTTCGACAGCGACTGACAAATCCACCGTAACCAAACACTCCGTCAACCCGCCCCCCTCCGCCGATCTGTTTTACACGCTCACGGCGCAGTACGGCATCCTGTCCATGAGCGGCAGCGCGCAGATCGGCTGGCGGAATCGTCCCAAGCAATACAGCATTGATGTCGTGACCACCGCCACGGGCTTGGGCAAAATTCTGGAAACCCATTGCGAAGGGATGGTGAACGAATACGGCCTGGCTCCCACGCAGCTGGTTGAAACGCGCTTTCGAAAGAAACCGCACACGGTCACGTTTGACCGCGCCAACAAAACGATCCGGTTCAGCAGCTCGCCACAAACCTACCCAATCATCGGCGGCGAACAAAACCGCACCAGCATCACCTGGCAACTGGTGTCCATGGCACGCGGTGCGCCCGAGCGCATGACGCCCGGCGCAGAATGGCCGTTTTTTGTCGCGGGACGCAAGAACGGCGAAGTGTGGCGCTTTCGCGTCATTGGCAATGAAACGATTGCTTCGCCGCTGGGAGAGATGAAAGCGCTGCACATTGCCAAATTACCTTCTCCCTCACGTGAAAAACAAACGCTGGATCTCTGGCTCGCGCCGTCACTGGAATGGTATCCGGTCAAAATGGTTTTCAGTGATGAAAAGGGACTGACCCTGCACCAAGTGTTGCAAAGCCTTGAGAAACGCCCCACCGCCGCGGTGGCTCATGTGAAGCACACGCCATGACGGATCACGCGCGCGCTTTGGTGCTTTTCAGTGGCGGACAGGATTCCACCACCTGTCTGGCGTGGGCACTATCGCGCTATGCACACGTGGAAACAATCGGCTTCGATTACGGCCAGCGCCACATTGTGGAACTCACGGTGCGTCCGACAATCCTTGAAAAACTGCGTGAATTGTCGCCGGATTGGGCACGTAAATTAGGAGAAGATCACCTCATTGCCTTGCCGGTCATATCCACCGTTTCTGAGTGCGCGCTCACCCGCGATGTCGCCATTGCGATACAGGATAACGGCTTACCCAATACCTTCGTCCCAGGGCGCAATCTGCTGTTTTTGACCGTGGCGGCCATGCTCGCTTACCGCCGTGGCCTTACTGTGCTGGTGGGCGGCATGTGCGAAACTGATTTTTCTGGCTACCCCGATTGCCGCGATGGCACGCTCAAGGCCTTGCAAGTCGCGCTCAATCTGGGCATGGCGACCGATCTCGCGCTGGAAACTCCGCTCATGTGGCTGGGCAAGGCGCAAACCTGGCAACTGGCGCAGGAAGTGGGCGGAGAAGCTCTGGTCAATCTCATCCGCGACGAAACGCACACTTGCTATCTGGGCGAGCGTCATTGGCATGACTGGGGGCGCGGCTGCGGGGAGTGTCCGGCCTGTGCATTGCGGATGAAGGGGTATCGGGAGTTCATGCAGCATTTGACTGAAGATTTGACTTAAGGCGCGCTGCTTGTGTGCGAACGTACCCCAGTTCGACCCACACCAAGTCCAACCATCTCACATTCAAATAAAAAACGGCCACCCGAAGGTGGCCGTTTTGTCTTGCTTACGTCTAAACGGTGGGTTGAAACCTGAGCCGATTAGAAGTTGTGTTGCAGACGTACGGAGAAGCCGGATACCGTCTTGCCAGTTGCGTCCGCTGCATAACCAGCATCCATGCCATACTCGGCATTGGTGTCGTTATCCACCTTGGCGTATGCTGCCATCACGTTTGTGCGCTTGGAGAACTTGTACATCGCGCCAATCGCATAACCCTTGGCACCGGTGTTGTTGCTGCTGGCCAGTTCGTCGTTGTCATCTGCAATGATGTAGTTAGCCATCACGTCGATCGCCGAAGTAACCGGGTGGCTGGCGCCAATGTAGATGTGCTTGATATCATAAGCGTTGTCTTGCTCGACTTGCTCGTAAATAGCATTGAGCTGGGTGCCGAAGGGCAGCTTGTAACCCGCACCGATCTTCATGGCTTCTTGATCTGCAGGAACACCAGACTTTTGCACTTCATAGCCAGCCAATACTTTCAACGGGCCATTGGTGTAGGTGCCGACGATAGCAGCAATGTCGCTGTCACCGTTGGAACCAACCGCGCCATTGTTGCCAGATACGTGCTGCGCGTTCATTGCGTAAGAAGCCAGTACTTGGAAGCCGCTCATAACCGGCGATTTGTAGTAGGCTGACTTGCCAACGCGCTCGTTGAAGCCATCAGTGAGGCCACCAGTCATGCCCATGATGTTGTTGTAGTCACCAATGCTGTCAGCGAAGAAGTCGTAGCTGGCGGCTGCTTGAACATAAGCCGTTTGGTGGTTACCAAAAGTGATGGAGCCGAAGCCACCGGCCAGACCCACCCAGCTGTCGCGATCAGCAATAGAGCCACCGCCTACTTCGGTCGACTTGACCTTGGATTCGATTTGGAAAACAGCTTTCAAGCCACCACCCAGATCTTCCGTACCCTTGAAGCCGAGACGGGAGTTATTCCAGGTCATGTCAACAACGTCTTTGGTGCCTGTATCGATGAAGTCATAGGAAGGCTTCAGTTGACCATAAATGGTCACATTCGATTGTGCTTGCGCAGCGCCAAAAGCGCCGAGTACTGCGAGTGCGATAAGCGTTTTTTTCATTTTGTAGTCCTTTGCAAGGGAAAAAATAGTTAAAGAATCCGTAAAGGTCGATCGAACTAGACATTCGGATAGGTTGAAGATAACTGTTTTCTGCTCAGAGCAAAAGACGGTGAGTCAGCTGTGGTGAAAATTTCCCTCTTTTTGCCTCTGTTTTAAGCGCTTGCGTTGTTTTTTTGAAACGCGGCTTCGTAACGCATTTTTTTGCCCTTGCCTTTAAAAAAGTGTGTTCTTTATAGCAATTTTATTGTTGCGCAGAAATTTTTCGCCATACCTCAACACTATTGACGCTCGCGTCTTGTGCGCGAAGTGGCTTCCTACACAATAGGCATGTCAATACGTCCCTCATAGACGCTGACGGCAGGGCCGCTCATCATCACCGGCTGCCCCTCTCCCGCCCACGCAATCTGCAATACACCGCCCCGTGCTTCCACACGCACGGGCGAATCCAGCCGCCCCCGCCGAATGCCTGCCACCACTGCGGCACAGGCTCCTGTCCCACAGGCGAGCGTTTCCCCTGCGCCGCGTTCATAGACGCGCAGACGCACCGTGTTCCGATCAAGAATTTGCATGAAGCCGGCATTCACGCGGGCGGGAAAACGGCGATGCTGCTCAATGAGGGGGCCCTCCAGCGCCACTGGCGCGGTGTCCACATCCTTCACCACTTGTACCGCGTGCGGATTGCCCATCGACACGACGGAAATGTACGTTGTCGCTCCTTCACGTCCCGGCTGCGGTTCGAGATACAACGGCCACAGCGTGTCCTCACCTTCGTGCTTGCCGCGCAAGCCGCTGGTATCGAAGGGCACTTTCTCCGGTTCCAGGATGGGCGCGCCCATGTTGACGGTAACATTGCCATCGTCTTCGAGCTGCAATGCGATGACACCTGCAAGGGTGCTAACGGTGATGCGCCGTTGGGTGGCCAAGCCTTTTTCCGTGACGAATTTCACGAAGGCGCGCGCGCCGTTGCCGCATTGCTCCACTTCACTGCCGTCGGCATTGAAGATGCGGTAGCGGAAATCGACGTCCGTGCGATCCGCCTTCTCAACAACCAGAATTTGATCCGCACCGATGCCGAAGCGGCGATCTGCCAAAAAACGGCATTGTGCCGGCGTCAGCCTGACGGACTGGTTGATGGCGTCAATGACGATGAAATCATTGCCTGCGCCGTGCATTTTGGTGAAGATGAGGTTCATCCGACTCCTGATTTTTCACTGGCCGCTCATTCTTGCCAGAAAATTGGGGGCGGCAAAATTCGGGGTCCATCGTTTGGCAAAATTCGGGGTCAGAGTAATTTTTGCTGCGCAAAAATTACTCTGACCCCGGTTTTGCCTACCGACCCCGGTTTTGCCAAACTGCTGACCCCAATTTTCCACCCACTTTCTACTCGCCACTCTCCGCCTAATATACACCCGCTTCACCCGCCGGACGCGTCTTGAAGCGCCGGTGCGCCCAGAAATAATCGGCAGGCAATTCGCGGACGCGCGCTTCGATGAAGGCGTTCATGCGGCGTGCCGCCACGGTGATGTCCTCGCCGGGATAATCTTCCCAAGGGGGATAGAAGGTCACTTTCCAGCCACGATAATCGGGCAAAAACGTCGCCACCACGGGAATCACTTTGGCACGGGCGGCGGCGGCCAGCCGCGGCAATGCCGTCAGCGTCGCGGCAGGATGTCCAAAAAAGGGAATGAACTCGGCATCCTGCAAACCGAAATCCATGTCCGGCAGCATGAAGTAGGGATGACGGTCGCGCAAGGCGCGCAAAATCGGCTTGATGCCTTCGCGCCGCGTGACCAGGCGTTGCGGCTTGAACCGCCCGCGCCCCTTCAACAAGGCAGCATCGAAAGCCTGATTTTTTTGCGGAGAATACATGGAACAAGCTGAAATTTGCATCGCAATCGCCGCGCCCGCCACATCCAGACAAACAAAGTGCGGGCACAAGATGATCACGGGTTCGGTCTTGAACGTTTCCAAAGGCAAAGCCGGTTCGATCACCATCAGTTTTTGCAAGCGCGATTCGGACGCCCACCACAATATGCTGCGCTCCAGCGCACTGCGCGCAAAAAGCTGAAAGTGTTCGCGCGCAATCGCATGGCGCTCTGCTTCGGATTTGTCGGGAAAACACAGGCGCAAATTCGTCAGCGTGATATGCCGACGCCCTTTCAGGCTGTAAAACAGCAAGGTGCCAAGCGCTTTCCCCAAGCGCCCCAGTATGGGCAAGGGCAACCAGTGCAGCATCCACAGCACCCCCAGCACGAGCTTCATCACTTTTCCTCCGCTGGTGCAGATGACGCCGCAGGACGCTTGGGTGGTAGCGGCTGGCGGTAGCGGTTGTAGCTCCAGAAGTACTGCGATGGACACAGCGCAATCAACTTTTCCATCGCCGCATTGATGGCGCGCGCCTGCTGTTCAGGCGTGCCGCCCATATCCTCATCGAACGGCATGAAGTGAACCACATAGCCGCGCCCCCACGACAAACGCTCGGCAAACACCAGTATGATTTGCGCGCCGCTCATCTGCTGTAATTTCGCGGAAAGCGTTATCGTGTACGCAGGACGACCGAAAAAATCGGCCCACACGCCATCACCCAATCTCGGCACATGATCCGGCAGCAAACCGATGGCTTCACCCGCTTTCAGCGATTTCGCCATGGCGCGAATGCCAGAGAGATTTGTCGCAGCCAGTTTGGCTTCGGTACGCCTGCGCCCCGCCTCAAACAGGGGCTGGTGGGATGCCACGCGTGGTGGACGATACATTACGGTCAATGGCAGACGCTGCCCCAACGCCTGCCCAGCGATTTCAAAACACCCCAAGTGGGGGGTAAAAAAGATGATGCCGCGCCCGGCCTCCTGCGCCTGCTGCACCACCTCCCAGTTTTGCACACGAGTTTTTGCGCGAACTTTTTCAATCGGCGCACCCCAGACAAAGGGGAGCTCACTCAGGGATTTGCCGCTTTCGGCAATCGCCGCAGCCAGATGTTGTTCATACCCCGCCGCCGTAATGTTTTCCTTCAGTCTGTGCCGATACCCCCGCGCAAAACAGTACACGCACCATGACAAGGTTGCGCCAATCGCGTGCAAGACGGATAGCGGCAAGCGGGATAAAACACGGAAAACGATGCGCAGCATTTTTGTCAAACCGGTACAAAATGTATGCCATTTCTTTGGCAAGAGGCGTAAAATATCATACTTGTTGTTTTGCAGTAACCGCCGAGTTAACCGACAACTTGCGAGGCGGTCTATAAATATCCGCTAAAGCGTCGCAGGCTGGGTTGTGATTGGCTGCGACTATGGTTCAATCATAATCACTGGAGCTTGCAATGTCTCAAGATTTTCTTTTCACTTCCGAATCTGTTTCCGAAGGCCATCCGGACAAGGTCTCTGACCAGATTTCCGACGCCATTCTGGACGCCATTTTCGAACAAGACCCGACGGCACGCGTGGCCGCAGAAACCTTGTGCAACACGGGTCTGGTCGTCCTGGCGGGCGAAATTACCACCACTGCCAACATCGACTACATCAACGTCGCGCGCGACACCATCAAACGTATCGGCTACGACAATACCGAATACGGTATCGACTACAAAGGCTGCGCCGTGCTGGTCGCCTACGACAAACAATCGCCGGACATTGCGCAAGGCGTGGATGAAGGCAAGGGCATCGATCTCGACCAAGGGGCGGGCGATCAGGGGCTGATGTTCGGTTACGCCTGCGATGAAACGCCGGTGCTGATGCCCGCTGCAATTTATTACGCGCACCGTCTCGTCGAGCGTCAATCGCATCTTCGCAAGGATGGCCGCCTGCCCTGGCTGCGCCCGGACGCAAAATCGCAAGTGACGCTGCGCTACGTGGACGGCAAACCTGTGAGTGTGGACACGGTCGTACTCTCCACCCAGCACGCGCCAGAAATCAGCCACAAGGCGATTGAAGAAGCGGTGATCGAAGACATCATCAAGCCGGTGCTCCCGAAGGAATGGCTGAAGAACACGCGCTATCTCGTCAACCCGACCGGACGCTTCGTCATCGGCGGCCCCCAAGGCGATTGCGGCCTGACCGGTCGCAAGATCATCGTGGATACCTACGGCGGTGCCTGCCCGCATGGCGGCGGCGCCTTCTCCGGCAAGGATCCGTCAAAAGTCGATCGCTCTGCGGCGTATGCGGCGCGCTATGTGGCGAAGAACGTGGTCGCGGCGGGACTGGCCAAACAGTGCCAGGTGCAAATCAGTTACGCAATTGGCGTGGCGAAACCGATCAACATCACGGCGAACACCTACGGCACGGGCGTGGTGTCTGACGAGAAGTTGTCTGCCTTGATTGCCGAGACCTTTGACCTGCGCCCGAAAGGGATTGTGCAAATGCTCGATCTGCTCCGCCCGATTTACCAGAAGACCGCTGCTTACGGTCACTTCGGTCGTGAAGAGCCGGAATTTACGTGGGAGCGTACGGACAGAGCGCAGATTCTGAAATCGAAGGCGGGGAAGTAGGCGACAAAACCTGCTCTCTCAACGGCAAAATTCAGGGTCAGAGTCAAAATTCGCTGCGCGATATTTGACTGCTGACCCCGGTTTTGCCGTTTCTGCTGACCCCATTTTTTTGCCGCGCATCACTTCAATCTCTGCATCAATTCCATCAACTGCATCGGCGTCTCCGCAATCCAGTCCGCTTCCCATGACGGCATGTCTTCCGGCACACAGTAGCCCCACCCGGCCGCAATCGTGCGCATCCCCGCTGCGCGACCGGCCTGAATGTCACGCAAGTCATCCCCCACGTACCAGCAAGCCTCGGGTGGCAGCGCCAAGCGCCGCGCGGCTTCAAACATCGGTTCGGGGTGCGGTTTGGGGAAAGGCGTGGTGTCGCCGGAAATCACGCAATCCGCTTCGTGCAGGCCAATCTGTAACACGAGGGAATCGGTAAAGCGCATGTGCTTGTTGGTGACGATACCCCAACGCATGTCGCATTCACGCAATGCTTGCAGCAGCGTTTCGACCCCGTCGAACAGCCGTGTATGCACGGCCATCGCCGCCTGGTAGTTATCGAGAAATTCGTTCAACAAAGCCGGGTACGCTTCATCTTCCGGTGTGATGCCAAAAGCGGCACCCAACAACCCGCGACCGCCTGCCGAAGCCATCGCGCGCAATTTTTCATAGGGCGTCGGTTCCAGTCCGCGCGCAATACGCAACAAATTCGTTGCCGCCGCCAAATCAGGCGCCGTGTCGGCGAGCGTGCCATCCAGATCAAACAACACGGCACGTGGACGGGAAAGTGTCAAATCGGTGTTCATGTAAAAACCCGTTTAAATATCCAAATTTCATGTCCAAATCGTCTGTGGCGCGACGCTTAGCCGAAGACAGTACGAATAGTACGGCAAGGCGACGGCAACAAAGCCTCAGACGGTTTAGACATGAAATTAGTTTTTTGTGCAGACCATCATATAATTCACGTCGGTATTGTCGGTGAGCGCATGCTTGCCCGTCAACGGATTGTAATGCAAGCCCGCCATCGCCTCGACGCGCAAACCCGCTTCGCGCGCAGAGCGTGCGAGTTCCGCAGGCGTGATGAACTTGGTGAAATCGTGCGTTCCTTTGGGGATCAGATTCAGTACATATTCCGCACCCACAATCGCAAACAAAAAAGATTTCGGGTTGCGATTCAGCGTGGCGAAAAATACTTTGCCACCGGGTTTGACCAAGGCCGCGCACGCACGCACCACTGACGCCGGATCGGGCACATGCTCCAGCATTTCCATGCAAGTGACAACATCGTAACGCTGTGGTTCGCGCGCCGCCAGTGCTTCCACCGCAACGCATTCATACCGAACCGACACGTCCGAATCGAGTCCATGCAACTCGGCAACCTTGAGTGCCTTTTCGGAGAGATCCACTCCGGTGACCTCGGCTCCCTCACGCGCGAGCGCCTCCGCCAAAATGCCGCCGCCGCATCCCACATCCAGAACGATCTGCCCCTGCAAGACAGCATGACGCGCAATCCATTCCACGCGCAGCGGATTGATTTCATGCAACGGACGCATTTCCGCCGTGGGATCCCACCAGCGCTGCGCCAAATCGTCAAATTTTTTCAGTTCAGTGTGATCGACGTTCATATGAAAAAACCCCGCCTGCGCGGGGTTGGGTAGCCTGAAAACCCGGAAACGGGACTATTTTGCCTCACCCACCACCTTGATGGCAACACGACGGTTTTTAAGGCGACCGGCTTCGGTGGCGTTATCCGCAACCGGCTGGCTTTCGCCCATGCCCTTGGTCGTGATCTTCTTGCCATCCACGCCTTTGGCCACCAGATACGCCTTCACAGCTTCCGCACGGCGCTCGGACAATTTCTGATTGTAAGCGTCGGCACCTCTCGAATCGGTGTGTCCCGTGACAATGATGGATTCGACATTGACGCGCTTCATGTCTTCGGCGAGTTTGTCGAGCTTGGCCTGGGCAACCGGCTTCAGCACCGCCTTGTTCGTGTCAAAAAGGCCGTCTGCTCCCAATACGATATCTTCTGGCTCTGCTACCGCAACAGGCGCACCGCCTTCACATGCCGGGATTGCATCTGCCGGTGTCCAGTATCCGGTACGCCAGCAAAGGCCGTTGGCACTACGCGCAACAACACCGCGAGCGTCCTGCACATACGCACTATAAGGCGTTTTTGCCTTGATATCGCCGGCCTGCTGCGCAAACGCAGAGGTCGCCACAATGGCTGAAACAATCAAAGTCAGTTTGAAGATTTTTTTCATATTTTCCTCCGGGTAAATGCGATCAAATGTGTTCTACGTTCCGTTCCGTTCCATTTCACATCATGCTTTAAAAGATGCCTTAGCGCAACAAGCAAGATGCGCCGATCCAGTGCTGTCAACGCTAGGGGCAGTCTCGCACAATGACCAATGTTTCACTTTGCTTACCCTCAAACAAAATAGCTTTCAGCATTTACATGGCCAAGACCACGCAAGTTCATCGAATTCTTCTTTTTCCAAGAATCGCGGCGCATAAAAAACCCCGCGCGAGCGGGGTGTGAATGCGATCCTCCTCGCGTTCAAAGGCTATTTTGCCTTGCGAAGCACTTCGATGACGATAACATGTCGATTCTCTGCGCGACCCGCTTCTGTCACATTGTCGGATACAGGTTTTTTCTCACCTTTGCCTTGCGCGACAATCTTTTGCCCGTCAACGCCCCGCGTGATCAAATAAGCCTTCACCGCTTCAGCCCGCCGCTCTGACAATGCCTGGTTATAAGCGTCCGTTCCTGTGGAGTCGGTGTGTCCGGTCGCGACGATGACTTGAATATCGTCACCCTTCATGTCTTCTGCCAGCTTGTCAAGGCTTGCCTTGCCACGTGGTTTGAGCGTTGACTTGTCAAAATCAAAGAAAGCATCAGCATCGTATGCTTCCCTGGCAACCACAGCGACCTTGGTCGCCTTAGCCATTTTGCCGCCCTCACACTCAGCGAGTGCCTGCGCAGGTGTCCAGTACCCCGTACGCCAACAATGCCCGTCAGCATTGCGCACAACAACCCCACGGCCATCCTGCACATAAGCGCTATTGGGCGTATTTGCCTTGATATCAACAGCCTGTTGCGCAAACGCAGGCGTTGCGAGAACCGTTAAAGCAGAAAGTGTCAGTTTGTATATTTTTTTCATATTCCCTCCGGGTGAATACTACAAAGTTTGCCGCACATCCAGTTTCCTGTAATGTCACCAATTGCGCGACACAACTCACAAAACACATGGGACATGAAACAAGTGCTACTACATCGCTCTTCAGGGTGGCACAATAACTGGCTTCGCCTTTACGCCTAATCAATCAAATCGTCATTTCTGTACTTAATTACTCTCTTTCGCCGCCTCAAACCGAGCGCATTCTTTCCGAGTAGAAAGGATGCGCAAGCTTTCCCTCCCCCAATTCATTTTTTTGTCTTCCCTGAAACTGAACGCTCAATGACACTCTCGCCGCTCATGAACCCCGACCCCCATAGAAAGGCCGAGTCACCCCCTCTCCGTGGTAGAATCGGCGTTTTGAAAACCGGCGAACGCATTGTTCGATATCCGTCCGTTCAAGCCTGAAAAGTAGCCTTCTCAATGATGCAATTCGCCAAAGAAACCATCCAGATTTCCCTCGAAGAAGAAATGCGCAAGAGCTATCTCGATTACGCAATGAGCGTGATCGTAGGCCGCGCCTTGCCGGATGTGCGCGACGGTTTGAAGCCGGTGCATCGCCGTGTGTTGTTCGCCATGCATGAGATGAACAACGTGCACAACCGTCCTTATGTGAAGTGCGCACGCGTCGTCGGCGAGGTTATGGGCAAGTTTCACCCACACGGCGACCAGTCGATTTACGACACGCTGGTGCGCATGGCGCAGGATTTTTCGCTCCGCTACACGCTAGTGGATGGGCAGGGCAACTTCGGCTCAATTGATGGTGACGCGGCCGCAGCGATGCGCTATACCGAATGTCGTCTGGACAAAATCGCCGGGGAAATTCTGGCCGACATTGAAAAAGAAACCGTCGATTTCGTACCGAATTATGACGGCAAGGAAATGGAGCCCTCGGTACTGCCGACCAAAATCCCGAATTTGCTGATCAACGGCTCCTCCGGCATCGCTGTCGGTATGGCGACCAACATCCCGCCGCACAACATCACCGAAGTCATCAACGGCGCGCTGCATGTCCTGCACCACCCGGATTGCACCATCGACGAATTGATTGAAATTATTCCGGCGCCGGATTTCCCAACCGCCGGCATCATTTATGGCGTTGCTGGCGTACGCGATGGTTATCGCACCGGTCGCGGCCGCGTCGTCATGCGCGCAAAAACCCATTTTGAGGAATTCGGCAAGGATGGCCGGATCGCCATCATCATCGACGAGCTCCCCTATCAGGTCAACAAGAAAACCTTGCTGGAACGAATAGTCGAAAACATTCAAGACAAAAAACTCGACGGCATCTCCGACATTCGCGATGAATCGGATAAATCCGGCATGCGCGTCGTCATCGAACTCAAGCGCGGTGAAGTGCCGGAAGTGGTGCTGAACAATTTGTACAAGCAAACGCAGTTGCAAGACACCTTCGGCATGAACATGGTGGCGTTGGTGAACGGCCAGCCGAAATTGCTGAACCTGAAGCAAATGCTGGAATGCTTCCTGTCGCACCGTCGCGAAGTCGTCACGCGCCGTACCATTTATGATTTGCGCCGCGCACGCGAACGCGGCCACGTGCTGGAAGGCCTGGCGGTGGCACTCGCGAACATCGACGAGTTTATCGCCATCATCAAGGCCGCGCCCACGCCGCCGATTGCGCGTCAGGAATTGATGGCGCGTTCGTGGGATTCCTCCTTGGTGCGCGAAATGCTTGCCCGCACCGGCGCAGAAAATGTTGCTGGCATCCAGGCTTTCCGTCCGGAAGGTTTGCCAAGACATTACGGTATCCAAACTGATGGTCTGTACCGCCTCTCCGATGATCAAGCGCAGGAAATCCTGCAAATGCGCCTGCAACGCCTGACCGGACTGGAACAGGATCGCATCGTCAACGAGTACAAGGAAGTGATGGTGCAAATCGCCGATCTGCTCGACATTCTAGCCAAGCCCGAACGCGTCGTCACCATCATCGCAGACGAACTGGTGTTGGCGAAAAACGAATACGGCGGCGCGGAAAGTACAAATGCAGGCATAGGACGTCGCTCGCAAATTGAGCGCGATGCGACCGACCTGGAAACCGAAGACTTGATCACCCCGCAAGACATGGTGGTCACGCTTTCGCATACCGGCTACATGAAGTCACAGCCGCTCTCCGAATACCGCTCGCAAAAACGCGGTGGTCGCGGTAAACAGGCTGCCGCAACGAAAGAGGATGACTGGATCGAGCACCTCTTCATCGCGAACACGCACGACCACATCCTGTGCTTTTCCAACCGCGGCCGTTTGTACTGGCTTAAAGTGTGGGAAGTGCCGCAAGGCTCACGCAATGCGCGCGGCAAACCGATCGTCAACATGTTCCCCTTGCAAGATGGCGAGAAAATTACTGTCGTGTTGCCACTGTCCGGCGAAAACCGCACTTTCCCGGAAGATCGTTATGTCTTCATGGCGACCAGCCTCGGCACCGTCAAGAAAACACCCCTCTCCGAATTCAGCAACCCCCGCAAGGCTGGCATTATTGCTGTTCATCTGGATGAGGGTGATTACCTGATCGGCGCTGCGCTGACCGATGGTCAGCATGATGTCATGCTCTTCTCCGACGCGGGCAAAGCCGTGCGCTTCGATGAAAACGATGTGCGTCCGATGGGACGCACGGCGCGCGGTGTGCGCGGCATGACACTGGACGACGATCAGCAGGTTATCGCGTTACTGGTCGCCGAAAACGAACAACAATCTGTGCTCACCGCAACGGAAAACGGTTTTGGCAAACGCACGCCGATTGCCGAATACACGCGTCATGGTCGCGGCACCAAGGGCATGATTGCGATCCAGACCAGCGAACGCAATGGTCGCGTCGTGGCCGCCACGCTGGTCGATGAATCAGATGAAATCATGTTGATCACCACCGGCGGCGTATTGATCCGCACACGCGTGGCAGAAATCCGTGAAATGGGTCGCGCCACGCAAGGCGTGACGCTCATTGCGGTCGAAGACGGCACCACCCTCTCCGGCTTGCAGCGCATCCTGGAATCCGACGTCGAAGAGGATTCCAACAGCGATCCAGCATGACCCGCGTGTTCAATTTTTCAGCGGGTCCCGCAACGCTGCCCGAAGCGGTGTTGCAACAGGCGGCGGCTGAAATGTTGGACTGGCAAGGCCGCGGCATGTCGGTGATGGAAATGAGTCATCGCAGCGACGCTTTTCAGTCGATTTTGCAAACGACGCTGCACGACTTCCGCGACCTGCTCGCCATCCCTTCGCATTACCGCATCTTGTTCATGCAGGGCGGCGCGATTGCGCAAAATGCGATCATCCCGATGAATTTGGTCGGACGCAAAGCAAAGCCTGCCATCATCGATTTCATTCACACCGGCTACTGGTCGCAGCGCGCGCTGGAAGAAGCGCAGAAATACGGGCACGTCAACATCGCCGCGTCGTCACAAGCTTCGCACTTCACCTCACTTCCTGCACTGGAGACCTGGAAGCTGTCGTCTGATGCTGCTTACGTGCATCTGTGCAACAACGAAACCATTCATGGCGTGGAGTTTCAATTTGACCCGGACACCCGTACGCACTCCGGCAAGGTTCCGCTTGTTGCTGACATGTCGTCGAACATTTTCTCGCGCGTGATCAACGTGTCGAAATATGGCGTGATTTTCGGCAGCGCACAAAAAAATCTTGGCATCGCGGGCTTAACCTTTGCCATCGTGCGTGAGGATTTGATCGGCCACGCCTTGCCCTCATGCCCTTCTGCCTTCAACTGGAAAAACGTCGCCGAAAGCGATTCCATGTTCAATACCCCGCCGACCTTTGCCATTTACATGGCAGGTCTCGTCCTGCAATGGCTAAAACAGCAAGGCGGCGTCACGGCCATCGAATCACGCAATATCGCCAAAGCCAGCTTGCTCTACAACCATCTGGATGCAAGCGATTTTTACAACACCTCGGTTGCAAAAAATTGCCGTTCCCGCATGAACGTACCGTTCTTCCTGAAAGACCCTTCGCTAGACGACGCCTTCCTGACCGGCGCGACACAGCGCGGCTTGGCGAATCTCAGAGGGCACCGCATTTTGGGCGGCATGCGCGCTTCCATTTACAACGCCATGCCCACGGAAGGCGTACAAGCCTTGGTTGATTACCTGCGGGATTTCGAGCAGAGTCATTAACAGCGGCATTGATTGAGAAACGCTTTATTCGTCTTAATTTGCCCTACAATGTGGTTTTTCGGCAAACCCCATTTCGCTCCAAAATGATTTGTGACGCGACGGCGAGCCGCAGACAGTACTGGTAGTACAGAGAAATAACAAGACGGACGACACCAACAAAGTCACGGATTATTTTGGAGTGAAATTGCAAAGACATGGATAAAGCGCTTAAACCACTTCGCGATCAAATTGACGCCATTGATGCGGAAATTCTCGAATTGCTCTGTCGTCGCGGCGAAATTGTCGTAAAAGTCGGCCATTTGAAAGCCAAAAGCGACGCGCCCGTATTTCGTCCAGAGCGAGAAGCACAGGTTTTGCGCGGTGTCGCGGAACGCAATCGTGGCCCCTTGGCGAATGAAGACGTGCAAACGATTTTCCGTGAAATCATGTCGGCTTGTCGCGCGCTGGAAAAGCGCACCACGGTGGCCTACCTCGGCCCGGCTGGCACCTATTCTGAGCAAGCTGCACTCCAACAATTCGGCCACACGATTGATGGCATGGCCTGCGCTTCCATTGATGAAGTCTTCCGCGCCGCCGAAGCAGGCACCGCTGATTTTGGCGTGGTGCCCATTGAAAATTCAACCGAAGGCACCATCAACCGCACGCTGGATTTGCTCTTACAAAGTCCGCTCATCATCAGCGGCGAACTCTCCATTCCTGTACATCACAGCCTGATGACCAAAACCGGCGCGATGCAAGGGGTGAAGTTGATTTGCGCCCACTCGCAAGCGCTGGCGCAATGCCAGGCTTGGCTGAATCAGCACTTCCCCAACATCGAACGTCAGGCCGTCGCCTCCAATGGCGAAGCCGCACGCATGGCATCGGAAGACGCCTCCGTTGCCGCCGTAGCGGGTGAACTGGCCGGTGAAAAATACAACCTGCAAGTCGTACACGCACATATTCAAGATGACCCACACAATCGCACGCGCTTTGCCATCATTGGCCGCCTGCAAACCGTGCCAAGCGGGAATGATCAGACATCGGTCGTGCTGTCGGTGAAGAATCAGGCCGGCGCCGTGTACAAAATGCTGGAACCGCTCGCGCGCTACGGCGTCTCCATGACGCGCTTTGAATCACGTCCGGCACGCACTGGCAGTTGGGAATACAACTTTTTCATCGACATCGAAGGCCATGCGAAAGATGAGAAAGTCGCCAAAGCCTTGTCCGAGCTGAAGGAACACGCCGCCTATTTCAAACTGCTCGGCTCCTATCCATTCACGCTCTAGTCTCTGTCTTTAGTCTCTGAGGAAGATCATGCCGAATCAATTCGCACCGGAATACGTCCGCGCCATTGCGCCTTATCAGGCGGGGAAACCGATCTCGGAAGTCGCCCGCGAATTTGGCCTCGACGAAGCCAAAATCGTCAAACTCGCGTCGAACGAAAATCCGCTCGGCATGCCGGAGTCTGCACGCAAAGCCATGCAGGCGGCTGTCGCTGAAATCGGTCGCTACCCGGATGCCAACGGCTTTGCATTGAAAGAAGCCATTGCGAAACGTTACGCCGTGCCGCAAGACTGGATCACGTTGGGCAATGGCAGCAATGACATCCTCGAACTCGCCGCACACGCCTTCGTGCAGCCAGGGCAGTCGGTCGTGTTTTCACAGTATTCGTTTATCGTGTACGCACTGGCCACGCAGGCTGTCGGCGGACGCAGCATTGTGGTGCCGGCACAAAAATACGGTCATGACCTGGATGCGATGCGTCAAGCCATCACCTCCGATACACGACTGGTCTTCATCGCCAATCCGAACAATCCAACCGGCACCTTCATTGCGCCACAGGAAATTGAAGTCTTCCTGAAAGCGGTACCGCGCAATGTGGTGATTGTGATCGATGAAGCCTACAATGAGTACCTGAATCCGGAATTGCAATACGAATCAACGGATTGGGTGCGGCAATATCCGAATTTGCTGGTGTCGCGCACTTTCTCGAAAGCTTACGGACTCGCGGGGCTGCGCGTCGGCTTCGGACTCGCACAACCCCCTGTCACGGATTTGCTGAACCGTATCCGTCAACCGTTCAATGTCAATTCACTTGCGCAAGCGGCGGCAATTGCGGCGCTCAACGATTCCGCTTTTCTGCAGCAAAGCGCGAAATTGAATACCGAGGGTTACACACAATTGACGCAAGCCTTTGACGAGATGAAACTGGAGTACGTGCAGTCGTTCGGTAACTTTGTGCTGGTGAAAGTGGGTGACGACGATGGTGCCGGCGCGCGCATCAATCTCGCGCTGCTAAAAAAGGGCATCATCGTGCGGCCAGTGGCGGGTTACGGCTTGCCGCAGTGGTTGCGTGTGACGATTGGGCTACAGCATGAGAATGCAGCGTTTATTCAAGCGTTAAAAGAAGTGCTAAGTAAGTAAATAAGCCCGGAAAATTCGGGGTCAGAGTCGAAGTTTTGCTGCGCAAAATTCGACTGCCGACCCCGGTTTTCCTATGAATAATTTTGGGGTGTTGCCGTGTTCAACAAAATCGCTATCTTCGGTGTTGGCCTCATCGGTGGATCGTTTGCCCTCTCGCTCAAGAAAGCGGGAAAGGTCAGGCATATCGTCGGCTTGGATCGCTCTCCCGAATCGCTAACGCGCGCCAAAGCGTTGGGGCTGATCGACGAGGCCGCGTCCTCCATTGCCGATGCCGTCCGCGACGCTGAACTGGTCATGATCGCCGCGCCAGTCGCGCAAACAAGCCTCATCCTTTCTTCGATTTATCCCCATCTGCAACCCGGCACGATTGTCACCGACGCAGGCAGCACCAAGTCCGACGTGGTTGCCGCTGCGCGCGTCGCGCTCGGCGAGAAGATCGCGCAATTCATTCCCGGTCACCCGATTGCGGGTCGCGAAAACAATGGCCCGGACGCGGCAATCGACGATCTGTTCACCGGCAAGAAAACAGTGCTCACACCCCTGCCGGAAAATCGCGCTGACGATATTGCGCGCGTGGCTGGCGCATGGGAAGCCTGCGGCGCAATCATTCATACGCTGACGGCGGAAGATCACGATTGTGTGTTTGCATCAGTCAGTCACCTGCCCCACCTGCTCGCGTATGCGCTGGTGGACAATATCGTCAAGAAGCCGAAAGCGGACATCCTGTTTCAGTACGCGGCGAGCGGCTTCCGCGACTTTACGCGGATTGCCGGATCGTCACCGGAAATGTGGCGCGATATTACCCTGGCAAATCGGAGCATGCTCATCAGTATGCTTGACTCCTATCTGGAGCAATTGCATCGCATTCGCGACATGGTCGCGCAGGCGGATGGCGACGCCATTCACGCCATTTATGCGAACGCACAACGTGCGCGCCAGAACTGGATCAATGCGATTGAAGCCGCAGAGAAACAACAGAAAGAAGGGGGCGACTGATGTCCCAGCATCCTGAACACATTGATTTAACCCCGGTGCATCACGCCGAAGGCAGCGTGAAATTGCCCGGTTCCAAAAGCATCTCCAACCGCACACTCTTGCTCGCCGCATTGGCGAAAGGCACGACGCGCATCATGGAACTCCTGGCGTCCGATGACACCGACGTGATGCTCGATTCGCTCCAGCGATTGGGCGTGAAGTGGACGCAAACGCCCGGCACGCAAAATTTTGTGGTCGAAGGCGTGAACGGCTTTTTCCCGGTCAAGCAAGCGGATCTCTTCATGGGCAATGCGGGCACCGCGATTCGCCCGCTCACTGCCGCACTCGCTGCCATGGATGGCGATTACACGATGCGCGGTGTGCCGCGGATGCACGAGCGACCGATCGGCGATCTGGTCGATGCGATGAATGAAGTGGGCGCGAATATCGAATACACGGGAAACAAAGGCTATCCGCCGCTGCGCATCCGCAAGGGCAGTATCCGCTCGGACAACATCAAGGTGCGTGGCGATGTCTCCAGCCAGTTTCTCACTGCACTTTTGATGGCGTCGCCCCTGCTCGCGCATAAGAAAGACGTGCGCATCGAAGTGATTGGCGATCTCATTTCCAAACCTTACATCGAAATCACGCTGAACATGATGGCACGCTTTGGCGTCACCGTGCAGCGCGACGACTGGAAAGCGTTCACGATCAATAAAGGGGCGTTCTATGTGAGTCCTGACACGCTGCACGTGGAAGGGGATGCCTCTTCCGCCTCGTACTTCCTCGCCGCCGGCGCGATTACGGGCGGACCCGTGCGCGTGGAAGGCGTGGGCGCAACCAGCATTCAGGGTGACGTGCGTTTTGTCGAAGCGCTTGCGCAAATGGGCGCAACGATCACCATGGGCGACAACTGGATCGAAGCACGCTCTGATGCGCCACTCAAGGCCATCGATGCCGATTTCAATCACATCCCGGATGCCGCGATGACGATTGCCATCGTTGCACTCTATGCCGATGGCATCAGCACCTTGCGCAACATCGGGAGCTGGCGCGTCAAGGAAACGGATCGCATCGCGGCGATGGCCACTGAACTCCGCAAGCTCGGCGCGACAGTCGAAGAAGGCCCGGACTGGTTGCGGGTGACGCCGCCCGCCCGCATTCTGCCGGCGACCATCGACACTTACGACGATCATCGCATGGCGATGTGCTTTTCGCTGGCCTCGCTCGATGGCAAGTTGCGCCCCGGCGCAGCCGTGCGCATCAACGACCCGGCCTGCGTGGCCAAGACCTTTCCCGAATACTTTGATGTCTTTGCGCAAATTCTTCGCAACTCAGCGAAATAACCCTAGAACAACCCATCATGTCTTTTGCTTTCCAAAGTTGCATCAATTACGGCGCCCCACTGGATATTCCCGTCATCACCATCGATGGCCCCACCGCCTCCGGCAAGGGCACGGTCGCCCAGCGCGTGGCGAAAACCCTCGGTTTTCATCTGCTGGATTCCGGCGCACTCTACCGACTGGTGGCCTTGGCGGCCATGCAAAATCATATCCCGCTGGAAGATGAAGTCGGCGTCGCGGCTCTGGCAGCCAACTTGCCGTGCCGTTTCAGCAACATGCGGGTATTCCTCTCCAACGAAGATGTCACGAATCTCATTCGCACCGAGGAAGTTGGCAATGCGTCATCACATGTAGCTGCTTTGCCTGCTGTCCGCAAAGCCCTCGTTGACAGACAGTTACGTTTTCAGCAGCCCCCGGGATTGGTTGCCGATGGCCGCGACATGGGCACCGTCATTTTTCCCGATGCCGCTGTCAAAATTTTCCTCACGGCCAGCGTAGACGCCCGCGCAGACCGCCGTTATAAGCAATTGATGGAAAAAGGAATTTCTGCTAATATCGACGTCCTTCGCAGAGATTTGGCAGATCGCGACGCACGTGATGAACAGCGCGCCGCCTCTCCCCTTAAACCCGCCGAGGGCGCATTCTTGCTGGACACATCGAACATCACGGCTGATGAGGCTGTGGCGCTGGTGTTGCAGCAGTATCGCGCGCAGTATCACAAGTAGTTTTTTGGTGTCCAGACAAATGCAATGTTTGTCGGGCGTTCATCAACTTAACCCAGTACAAGTCGCATTTCGCAGCTTGCTGGCTAACCTGTATATAACCTATGTCTATTTCCGCAACACAATCCGCAGCACAAACTACCGGCATGGAAAGCTTTGCCGCTTTATTTGAAGAGTCCTTGGCACGCCAGGACATGCGTTCCGGCGAAGTCATTTCTGCCGAAGTCGTCCGCATCGATCACAATTTCGTCGTGGTCAATGCAGGCCTCAAATCCGAATCATTCATCCCGCTGGAAGAATTCAAGAATGATGTCGGCGAACTCGAAGTCAAGGTAGGCGACTACGTTTCTGTCGCCATCGAATCCCTGGAAAACGGTTTCGGCGACACCATCCTCTCGCGCGACAAAGCCAAGCGCCTCGCTTCCTGGCTCGCGCTCGAAAAAGCCATGGAATCCGGCGAACTGGTTACCGGCACCGTCAATGGCAAGGTCAAGGGTGGTCTGACCGTTCTGACCAATGGCATTCGCGCTTTCTTGCCGGGTTCGCTGGTTGATACCCGCCCCGTCAAGGACACCTCGCCGTACGAAGGCAAGACGCTGGAATTCAAGGTTATCAAGCTGGATCGCAAGCGCAACAACGTGGTCTTGTCGCGTCGTGCCGTTGTCGAAGCATCGATGGGCGAAGAACGCGCCAAACTGATGGAAACCCTCAAAGAAGGCACCGTTGTCACCGGCGTGGTCAAGAACATCACCGATTACGGTGCGTTCATTGATCTGGGCGGCATTGACGGCTTGCTCCACATCACCGATCTGGCATGGCGTCGCGTGCGTCATCCGTCGGAAGTGCTCACTGTCGGTCAAGAAGTCACCGCCAAAGTGCTCAAGTACGATCAAGAGAAGAACCGCGTTTCGCTCGGCGTCAAGCAACTCGGCGACGATCCGTGGGCAGGTCTGGCACGCCGCTATCCGCAAGGCACCCGCCTGTTCGGCAAAGTCACCAACCTGACCGACTACGGCGCCTTCGTGGAAGTTGAACAAGGCATCGAAGGTCTGGTACACGTTTCCGAAATGGATTGGACCAACAAGAACATCGCGCCGAACAAGGCTGTCAAGCTGGGTGAAGAAGTCGAAGTCATGGTGCTGGAAATCGACGAGGAACGCCGCCGCATTAGCCTGGGCATGAAGCAATGCAAACCGAATCCATGGGACGAGTTTGCGCAAACCCACAAGAAAGGCGACAAGGTCAAGGGCGCGATCAAATCGATCACCGACTTCGGCGTGTTCATTGGCTTGCCGGGCAACATCGACGGTCTGGTACATTTGTCCGACCTCTCCTGGACTGAGACCGGCGAAGAAGCCGTGCGCAACTTCAAGAAGGGTGACGATCTCGAAGCCGTGGTGCTGGCCATCGATGTCGAACGCGAACGCGTTTCTTTGGGCATCAAGCAACTCGAAGGCGATCCGTTCAACAACTTTGTCGCCATGAATGACAAGGGCGCGATGCTCACCGGCACTGTCAAGTCTGTTGAAGCCAAGGGCGCTGTTGTTCAATTGTCCGAGGAAGTGGAAGGCTATCTGCGCGCATCCGAAATTTCTCGTGACCGCGTGGAAGATGCTACCGGCCACTTCAAGGCGGGCGACAAGGTTGAAGTGATGATCATCAACATCGACCGCAAGTCGCGCGGCATCCAGTTGTCGATCAAGGCCAAGGATCAGGCAGAAACCCAGGAAGCCATGCAAAAGATGTCCGCCGAAGCTGGCGCGGCCGCTTCGGGCATGACCAGTCTGGGCGCCCTGCTGAAAGCCAAATTCGATAACAAGAGCTGATAAAAGTACGCGGATACCCCATGACCAAGTCGGAACTGATTGCCCGTCTGGCGGAGAATTACTCGCAACTCGTCGCCAAAGACGCCGAGTTTGCTGTCAAAACCATCCTCGAAGCGATGGCCGATGCACTGTCCCAAGGCCAGCGCATCGAAATTCGGGGATTTGGCAGCTTCGCGCTGAATGTCCGTCCACCACGCATTGGCCGCAACCCCAAGTCGGGTGATAAAGTGATGGTGCACGAAAAACGTGTCCCTCACTTCAAACCCGGCAAGGAATTGCGCGAAGGCGTTGACGCGGCAGCCAAGTCAGGCACAGCTTGATAAGGGATAAGCCACAACATGAAAAGGCACCTTCGGGTGCCTTTTTTTTCGCGTACAATGCTCGTCAATCCAGACCAAACCCGGAAGCCAGCCATGAAGCTTGTGACCAGAGTATTTGCGATTTTTTTGTTCCTTCTCTTCTTCGGCTTTGCGCTGAAAAATGCGCATGAAGTCACCCTGCGACTTTTCTTCGGTAATGAATGGCGCATGCCACTGGCCTTGTTGCTGCTGGCTTTTTTCCTCATGGGCGCTTTTCTCGGCGTTCTGGCCGTCACCCCGACCATTATTCGCAAACGCCGCGAACTCACCAAACGCCGCAAGGAACTGGAAGCTTTGCAGGAAGATCGTGATGCACTCCAGGCGAGATTGACTCACGGTCCACAACCCGACGTGGTGATCGGCAACTAACCCATGCGACGATCCCGCTTTTGTTTCCCTTTTATTCGGTAAACCCGCACGATGGACTTTGAAATTTGGTGGCTCTTCATCATCCCGCTCTTTTTTGGATTGGGCTGGATCGCCGCACGTATCGACATCAAGCAATTGCTTTCGGAATCACGCACACTGCCCCACAGCTACTACAAGGGCTTGAATTTTCTGTTGAACGAGCAGCCGGACAAAGCCATCGATTCCTTTATCGAAATCGTCAAGCTTGACCCGGAAACCGCCGAATTGCATTTTGCACTGGGCAGCCTGTTTTGCCGACGCGGCGAAATCGAACGCGCAATCCGCGTGCATCAAAATCTTTTGTCACGCCCCGATCTGCCGCGCGAACAGCAGGAGCAAGCCTTGTTCGAACTGGGGCAAGACTACTTGATGGCAGGTCTGTTTGACCGCGCCGAAGAAACCTTCAACCGACTGATCGATACGCAATATGGTTCGCGCGCGCGGCGCGCCTTGCTGGAAATCTATCAGCGCGTCAAGGAATGGCAGCGCGCCATCGATGCCGCCGAAGCCCTGCAACACTCCGGCGCTGCCCGACTGCACAAGGAAATCGCCCAGTTTTACTGTGAACTGGCGCAGGATGAACTGCTCAAAAACAATCATGCCGTAGCGCGTACGCTGCTCGAAAAAGCATTGGTATCGGATGGCATGAGTGTTCGCGCCACCATTCTCACCGGGGATGCCCTGCTTGCGCAAGGCGACGCAGAAGCGGCCATCACCGCCTGGCGACGTGTGGAAAAACAAAGTACACCGCATGTTGCGCTCGTCGCGCAACGCCTGATGGATGCCTACCAAACCATTGGTCGTCCGCAGGAAGGGCTCAACCTGCTCAAGGCTTACCTGAATGAAGCCCCCTCGATCGATCTGCTGGATGTCGTATTCAAAGCCACCATCGAACGCGAAGGCATTGACCCGGCATATCAGTTGATTTTGGCGGAGTTGCGCCGTACACCGACCCTGCTGGGTCTGGACAAACTGATTGAAGCGCGCATGCTGCTCTCGCCAACGGAAACCCGTTCGGAACTGTCGCTGGTACAGGATTTGGTGCACGGCTATGCCGTCAAACTCGCGCGCTATCAATGCAGCCATTGCGGGTTCAAGGCGCGTCAATTTTACTGGCAATGTCCGGGCTGCAATCAGTGGGAAACGTACCCGCCGCGCCGCACCGAAGAATTAACCCTGATTCAGTAAGCCCTGTTTTATGAAAAAAAATATTCGCATACTTGTCGTGGGAGACGTGATGCTGGATCGTTACTGGTTCGGCGATGTTTCCCGTATCTCTCCGGAAGCCCCTGTTCCCGTAGTGCTCGTGGAAAAGCGCGAAGAACGTTTGGGCGGCGCAGCCAATGTTGCGCGCAACACATCAGCCCTCGGTGCAACAACCGATTTGCTCGGCATTGTCGGGCAAGATGAAGCGGGGGACACCGTCTCCGCTTTGCTCAAGCAATCAGGCATCGGTGATTATCTCAAGCGCGATACCGCCATTTCCACCATCATCAAACTCCGCGTCGTCGCTCGTCAGCAACAGTTGTTGCGTGTGGATTTTGAAGAGCCTCCAAGCGATTCGGTTTTGCAAAACAAGCTTTCGCAGTACCACAGTCTTTTGCCGCAATACGACGTTATCGTGCTGTCTGACTATGCGAAAGGCGCTTTGCTTGATGTCGCCAAGATGATCGCAGCGGCGCGCGAAGCAGGCAAAATCGTGCTGGTCGATCCCAAGGGGGACGATTTCACCCGCTACGCAGGCGCCACCATTCTCACCCCCAACAAGGGAGAATTGCGCCGCATTGTCGGCAACTGGAAGACCGAAACTGAGTTGACCGAGAAGGCGCAACAATTGCGCGCCTCCCTGAACATCCAATCGCTTTTGCTCACCCGCTCGGAAGAAGGCATGACGCTGTATTCGGAAGAAGGCATCACGCACATGCCCGCGCAGGCACGCGAAGTCTTTGACGTTTCCGGCGCAGGCGATACCGTCATCGCAACCCTCGCCGCGATGATCGGTGAGGGCTTGTCTCTCAAGGAAGCCGCAGCACTGTCCAACCGCGCTGGCGGCATCGTCGTCGGGAAGCTTGGCACCGCGACCGTTTCGCGTGCCGAACTTTTTGGAAGTTAAGCTCTCAGCGCGCACCACGTCTCGTTTAATTCAGACACTCACGCACATGGCTACGCGCATTATCCCTTCGTCGTCTTCGGCACATCACTATCCGCTCCTGATCAAGCAATTGCTGGCAGGGCCCATGACGCATTCGCTCCATCAGGAAATCGTTTACGCCGACATCTCGCGCTACACGTATCGCGACCTGCGCGAACGGATTGGGCGTCTCGCTAACGGGCTGGAGAAACTGGGCGTGCACGCCGGTCAAACTGTTGCGATCATGGATTGGGATTCCACGCGCTATCTGGAATCTTATTTCGCCGTACCCATGATGGGTGCAGTGATGCAGATGGTAAACATCCGACTCTCGCCGGAACAGATTCTCTACACCCTCAATCACGCCAAAGCCGATGTGTTGCTGGTGAATGTGGAATTCCTTCCGCTGCTGGAATCGTTTGCCGACAAGCTGGAAACCGTGCGCACTTTCGTGCTCATGACGGATCGTCCACAACCGCAGAACACATCGGTTCACTTCGCCACTGAATACGAATCCATGCTGGCGTCGGCATCAGCCAATTTCGGCTTTCCTGATTTTGACGAGAACACCTGTGCGACCACGTTTTACACCACTGGCACAACAGGCAATCCGAAAGGGGTGTACTTCACGCATCGTCAAATTGTCTTGCACACCCTGAGCACGGCAACCGCACTGGGCACAACACCACTGCAAGGCCAGCTGCGACGCGGCGACGTTTACATGCCGCTCACGCCGATGTTTCATGTTCACGCCTGGGGCATTCCTTACGTCGCCACCATGCTGGGGCTCAAGCAGGTTTATCCCGGTGCCTACCACCCGGATCGCTTGCTGCATCTCATTCAAAACGAAAAAATCTCTTTCTCGCATTGCGTACCGACGATTCTGCACATGCTCTTGAATCATCCGCACTCGCAAAAAATCGATCTGACAGGATGGAAGCTTGTCATCGGCGGATCAGCCTTGCCGGTGGCGATGGCCATCGCAGCTCGCAAGCGCGGAATTGATGTTTACGCTGGCTATGGCTTGTCAGAAACCTGCCCCATCCTCACCATTGCGCAACTCACGCCTGAACTGATGGCGGCCTCACCAGAAGAACAGGGAGCGTTACGCGCTAAAGCCGGATTATCCATCCCGCTGGTCGAGATGCGCATTGTCGATGAATCGATGCGCCCCTTGCCGCACGATGGCAAAGCTATTGGCGAAGTCGTGGTGCGCACGCCCTGGCTCACGCAGGGTTATCTGCACGACCCCGATGCGTCGGAAGCACTTTGGGAGGGTGGTTATCTGCACACCGGTGACATCGGCACCATCGATGCCAGCGGTTTTCTTCAGGTGACGGATCGCGCCAAAGACGTTATCAAAACCAGTGGCGAATGGACTTCCTCACTCCAACTGGAAAACGTGCTGCTGCAACATCCGGCGGTGCATGAAGTGGCGGTGGTGGCTGAGAGTGACGACCGTTGGGGCGAGCGTCCGGTAGCACTTGTCCAACTCAAGGCTGGGCACCCCGAACCCGTTACTGAAGCGGCTTTGCGCAAGCACGTGGCTCGCTTTGCCGATCACGGCGACCTCTCGCGGTATGCCTTGCTGGTCAATGTCGTGTTTGTCGAAAGCTTGCTTAAAACCAGCGTGGGCAAAACGAACAAGCGCGAGATGCGCGAGCAACTCAGTCAGTACCGGCAAAGCGGCACAAAACAGTCGCCGCTCAAATTCACGTCCTCCTGAACGGCCTGCAACACGGACTGGCGTTCCCATCAAAAACTGCTAGAATGAAGTCGTCGCGAGTCGCTGTTACACCCCCGACAATGCCGCAGGGAACAACACTTTTTCACTATTGAAATCATGGATATCCCTGAACTGAACTTATCCAATCACTTCCTCATCGCCATGCCGTCGATGCTGGATCCTGTTTTCGGCGGCACGGTCGTGTATCTGTGCGAACACAATGACCGTGGCGCACTGGGCATGGTCATCAACAAGCCAACCGCCATCTCCATGCATGAATTGTTCAATCGCCTGGAATTGAAACTGGAAATTGCCCCCCTGTTCGACAATCCCGTCATGTTTGGCGGCCCCGTGCAAGATGATCGCGGTTTTGTGCTGCACTCCCCTTCCGGCAGTTTTTCTTCCATGCTGAAAGTCACGGATGACATCACCTTCACCACCTCGCGCGATGTACTGGAAGCGGTTGCTTCCGGTCACGGCCCCCATCGTCTGCTCGTCAGCATTGGCTATGCTGGTTGGTCTGCCGGGCAGCTGGAAGAAGAAATTGGACAGAACGGCTGGCTGACGGTTGCCGCGGACCCAAGCGTCATCTTTGATTTGCCCATCCACGAGCGCTACACAGCGGCCTTAGGGCTTTTGGGTATCAACCCTGCCATGCTGTCTCCCGGAGCCGGACGTGCCTGATATGCGCTTGCGTCCGATGGGAGCCAGGTCATAATGGCACACACGCTTTTAGCATTCGACTTTGGCTTAAAGCGTATCGGTGTGGCGGTGGGCAATACTTTGCTAAAACGCGCGCAACCCCTTACCATCATTCACGCCGAAACAAACGATGCCAAGTTTTCAGCACTGGGGACGCTTATCCAGGAATGGCGCCCAAACCTGTGTGTCGTGGGCTTGCCGCTTCACCCAGACGGTGCCGAACATGAAATGACTGCGCGTTGCAGACGGTTTGCAAACCAGTTGCACGGGCGCTTCGGGGTTGATACAGTGCTGGTCGATGAACGCTATTCTTCGGCGGTGTTTTCTCCACAGGCTGGGGAGTCGGTTGATGACCAGTCTGCCGCTCTCATCCTTCAACAATACTTCGATGAAAAATACAACACCCCAACTTGATGCTGAAGCGCTCTACAAGACGCTTGCGACGCAAATCCAGCACGGATTGCAATCCATTCCTGATGCCGCCATTGTCGGCATTCACTCTGGCGGCGCGTGGCTCGCAGAGCGCCTGGCTGCTGATCTTGGATTAACCGCGCGCTTGGGATTTGTCGACCCTTCCTTCTATCGCGATGATTATGCAGAACGCGGCTTGCGCCCGGACGTCAAACCCTCGCAAATTCCCTTTGAGGTGGAAGGCGCCACGATCCTCCTCGTGGATGATGTGCTTTACACGGGTCGCACCACACGCGCCGCCATAAACGAATTGTTTGACTACGGACGCCCGGCCAAAATCATGCTGGCGGCGCTCGTTGACCGCGGCGAACGCGAACTCCCGATTGCCGCAACTTTCGTGGCACTTCACCATTCGGTTGCGCCGAATGAATCCATCGTGCTGCACCGCGGCACCAACGGCAAATTTTCCCTGACGGTAGAACATGCGTAATCCTCAACTGAATGAACATGGCGAACTGCATCACCTGCTGACCATTGAAGGTTTGCCCAGAGAAGTACTGACACACATTCTCGATACAGCCTCCTCTTTTGTGAGCATTTCGGATCGCGAAGTAAAAAAAGTGCCGCTCATGCGCGGCAAAAGCGTGTTCAATCTGTTTTTTGAAAATTCGACCCGCACACGCACCACGTTTGAAATTGCTGCCAAGCGTCTTTCTGCCGACGTCATCAACCTGAACATTTCTGCCTCCAGCGCAAGCAAGGGTGAGTCCTTGCTCGACACGATCGACAACCTCACCGCCATGCATGCCGACATGTTCGTCGTGCGTCATGCCCAATCGGGTGCGCCCTTCCTGATTGCCAAACACTTGCATGACACGGGGCAAAAGCATGTACGCGTCGTTAATGCGGGCGATGGCCGCCATGCGCATCCGACGCAAGGCTTGCTCGACATGTACACCATCCGGCATTACAAAAAGGATTTCAGCAAGCTCAGCGTCGCCATTGTGGGCGACGTATTGCATAGCCGTGTCGCGCGTTCAGACATCCACGCACTGGTGACGCTGGGTGTACCGGACGTGCGCGTCATTGGCCCGCACACCTTGCTGGCCTCGAATCTCGACCAGATGGGTGTGCGCGTTTTTACTGACATCACGCAAGGTTTGAAAGATGTGGATGTCATCATCATGCTGCGCCTCCAAAACGAGCGCATGAATGGCGCGCTCTTGCCTTCGGCGCAGGAATATTTCAAGAGTTACGGGCTCACGCCGGAGCGTCTGGGGCTGGCAAAGAAAGATGCGATTGTGATGCACCCGGGTCCAATGAATCGCGGCGTGGAAATTGATTCCGCCGTAGCGGATGGGTCGCAAGCCGTCATCCTGCCGCAAGTCACTTATGGCATCGCTGTGCGCATGGCGGTCATGAGTATCCTGGCCAGCAATTAAGGAGTGTTATGAGACTTCATATCAAGAATGGCCGTTTGATCGACCCCGCCAACGGCATTGATGCTTTCAAGGATGTTTGCATTGCTGCAGGCAAAATTCTCGACATTACGGAGCCGGGCGTTACACCCAAAAATTTCAAAAGCACCAAGGTGATCGATGCCACGAATCTGGTCGTCGCACCGGGTCTCGTGGATCTCTCCGCCCGTTTACGTGAGCCGGGTTACGAATACAAGGCCACACTGGAATCGGAAATGCAAGCGGCCATGCAGGGCGGTGTCACCAGTCTCATCTGCCCGCCGGATACGGATCCCGTACTGGATGAGCCGGGTCTGGTCGAAATGCTGAAACATCGCGCCAAAAGCCTCAATCAGGCAAACGTGTATCCGCTCGGCGCACTGACGATGGGTCTCAAAGGCGCCAGCCTGACAGAAATGGCTGAATTGACAGAAGCCGGTTGCGTCGGTTTTTCGCAAGCCGCCGAACCCATCCTTGATACGATGGTGATGCTGCGCGCCATGCAATACGCGAAAACCTTTGGTTTCAGCGTTTGGCTGCGGCCGCAGGATGCCAGCCTCAGCACTGGCATCGCACACAGCGGCCCTGTTGCATCACGCCTCGGATTGTCGGGCATTCCGGTCATTGCCGAAACCATCGCACTGCACACCATTTTTGAGTTGGTACGACAAACCGGTGCGCGCGTCCATCTGTGCCGCATGTCTTCAGCCGCTGGCCTGGAACTCATGCGTCAAGCCAAAAAGGAAAACCTGCCGATCACCTGCGACGTCGGTGCCCATCACATTCACATGATCGATGAAGACATCGGCTTCTTCGATTCGAATGCGCGCATTCTGCCACCGTTCCGCGCAAAACGTGACCGCGAAGCGATTTGCGCAGCACTGCTGGACGGCACGATCGACGCCATCTGCTCGGATCACACGCCGGTCGATGACGATGAAAAACAATTGCCCTTCGGTGAAGCCTCGCCGGGCGCAACCGGCCTTGAGCTTTTGTTGTCGCTCGCCCTGAAATGGGCAGATGAAAATGTGCAAACTGCCCAACATAAGCTGTCTCGTGCCATTGCCAAAGTCACAGTGGATGCGGCTCGCATTGCCAGCCTGCCGTGCGGTCAGCTCGGGATTGGGAGCGATGCCGATATTTGTATTTTCGACCCAGATGCGCGTTGGGTCGTGAATATTGCTTCACTGGCCAGCCAGGGCAAACACACGCCTTTCCTGGGGCGCGAATTGCCGGGTCGGGTACGCACGACCATCGTCGGGGGACGCGTCACTTACGAACGCAAGTGAACGCGTCTTTGCCAGAATAAAAATAGGGTCAGAGTAATTTACGCGCAGCGTAAATTACTCTGACCCTATTTTTATTCTCTGCCCGGCATTTGATAGGTCGGGCAATCTACCTGTATCACGCTGCGATCTTCCAGCCGCAGCGCCGTCAGTTTGCCGCCCCACACACAACCGGTATCAAGTGCGATCACATTCGGTCGCAGCATCAAGCCTAGCGTGGACCAGTGGCCGAAAACCACAGTCACCGCCTGTGTTTTTCGACCGGGCACCTCGAACCAGGGCATGAAGCCGGGAGGGGCGGTATCTGCGCCTGTGTGCGTCTCAAATTCCATCCTGCCATCTGGTGTACAAAAGCGCAGGCGCGTCAGCGCATTGACGATGCAACGCAAACGATCAACACCACGCAAATCATCGCACCATTGCGCGGGCGCATCACCGTACATCTCACGCAAGAAATCGACCCAGTGCGCGCTGCGCAGAACCGCCTCCACTTCCCCGGCCAGATTCAGAGTTTGTTCCTCCGTCCACTGCGGCAGCACGCCCGCATGCACCAACAAATACCCTTCGAGCGCATAGGCCAGCGGCTGGTGTCGCAACCAATCCAGTAATACGTCGCGATCTGGCGCTTGCAGAATTTCCTGAAGCGGGTCGTCTGGACGTACCCGACGAATGCCGTGCGCCGCCGCCAGCAAGTGCAAATCGTGATTCCCCAGCAGCACGCGCGCAGCATCGCCCAAATCGCGCACGGTGCGCAGAGTCTGCAATGAACTGGGGCCACGGTTGACCAGGTCGCCGACAAACATGAGTTGCGGCACAGGCGTTTGCTGCCGAATTTTCTTGAGCAAAGCTTTGGTTTGCAAAAGACAGCCTTGCAAGTCCCCGATGACGTAGGTAGGCATGATGGATGAACGGTCGTGTCTCATGAATGAACAGTGTACCCGACATCCGACAGGACACCGACGAATTTACTTTGCCACGCGGCGGCAATGGTTTTCCGGGGTAAAATCGCGGGGTAAAATGATTCACCGACGTTCCCTTATCTCAGCGCCACAATGACCCTATCGATCGACTCCGAATTCGTTGCACAGTATCTCGCCAGCCATCCTGAATTTTTTCAAGAACACGCTTCCCTGCTCGCCCACATGCATCTCCCGAGTCCGGTGCAAGGTCGTGCTGTCTCCCTTCAGGAACGCCAGATTGAAGTCTTGCGTGAAAAGTTTCGCAACATGGAATTGCACGTCGCCGATCTGGTACGCGTTGCACAAGACAATGACGCGCTTGCTGAAAAATTTTATACCTGGGCCTGCAAGCTCCTGCTCGCGCGCAATGACGTGGACCTGCCGCACGCCTTGATTAACGGCTTGCAAACCATCTTTGGCGTGCCTTATGTCTCCCTGCGTCTGTGGCGCGTCTCGGACGATTTCGCCCATACCTGGTTTGCAGAAGATGTCGGGGACAACGTCAGAATCCTGGCCAATAGCCTGTCTGCGCCATATTGTGGCGTTAACCGAGAATTTGAGCCTGTGCACTGGCTGGAATCCCCCGATCCCGTGCAATCGATTGCCATGCTGCCCCTTCGCAATTCCGATTCACCAGATGCGTTTGGCTTGCTGGTCATGGGTTCCCACGATGCGCAGCGTTTTGCCCCTAACATGGCCACGGATTTTCTGGTCAAGATCGGCGAAACCGCCAGCGCCGCCCTGACTTGTTTGCTCCACTAGACACGAAAGCGGCGTCACCATGTCCGGCAACGCCAACCCCGCCTGGATTGAACGCTACCTGGACAGTCTGCTCACGCAGCGTAAGTATTCCCCCCATTCCGTCGCCGCCTACCGTCGTGACTTGATAGAGCTGTCCGAGCTGGCAAAGCCGACTGCTTTGTCTGCTATTTCACATTTTCAAATCAGGCAATTCGCCGCAAAGCTGCACGCCAACAAAAACGGTTCTCGCTCCATCGCCAGAAAACTGTCTGCCTGGCGGGGCTTTTTTACCTGGCTGGCACAGCAAACCCCCATGTCCGCCAATCCCGTGGATGGCGTCAAACCACCCAAACACGCGGGGCGCTTGCCCAAGGCTTTGTCGCAAGACGACGCGATCCGCCTCGTCTCTTCGCCGTCAAGCACCGAGAGAGACGAGTCAGCCCAAGCTTGCAACCGCGCCATGTTTGAGTTGCTGTACTCCAGTGGATTGCGCGTCTCTGAACTCGCCGCGCTCGATACGCACTACGTGCAGGAATCTGGCTATGTTTCCCATAGCTGGCTCAATCGTGATGCGGCCGAAGTCATCGTCACGGGGAAGGGCAACAAGCAACGCGCTGTGCCGGTGGGTCAAGCGGCACTCACCGCCCTCGCCGACTGGCTGAAACAGCGCCCGACTTTACCCGACACCGCGGTCGGTGAGGATCGATTTGCCCTGTTTCTCGGCACGCGTCAAACACGCATTACCCCCAGAGCCATTCAGTTGCGACTGAAAGCGCACGCCCAGGCGCTTGGCATCCCCGTGAATGTTCACCCGCATGTGCTGAGACATTCGTTTGCCTCGCATGTGCTACAGTCGTCTGGCGATTTGCGCGCCGTGCAGGAAATGCTGGGACACAGCTCCATCGCTTCCACGCAAGTCTATACTTCGCTGGACTTTCAGCGTCTAGCGCAGGTCTACGATGCAGCACACCCGCGCGCAAGAAAGAAACCCACGGAGCCGCAGTGAACCACTGCAATGAGTGTCAGCGTAAACCTTAGGAGTAGCCCTGTCATGCGTCGCGCCAAACCTGTCCCGCCCAATCATCGCATCTTGCTTGTCGAGGCGACATTGCGTGAAGCCGGTTTGCGCGTCACCCAGGCACGCGTGCGGGTGCTGAGCACTTTGCTTGATTCAACTGCTCCCCTTTTGCACCAGGCGCTCCATGTGCTCTTGCCGGACATCGACCGCGTGACACTTTATCGCGTGCTGGATGATCTGGCCACGGCTGGACTCGCCCAAAAGATTGCTGCCAATGACCGCGCATTTCGTTATTGCGCGACGCTCGCCATGACCAATGCTTCGCAAGGGCTTGGGCACGGCCATTTTAAGTGCTCCGGCTGCGGCAAAATTTTTTGCCTTGCCCCTGCGCCCAAAACCAGGCGTTTGATAGCGCAGTTACAACGCTCCCTGCAACAGTCTGCCACCCCCGGTTTCGAAGGGCAGGAAATTGAACTGACTATCAAAGGTAGATGCGCCGATTGCGCCTAATAACACAGATTGCTTCTAGGCAACGATTTGGTCAAAAATTGCCACATCCGGCGGGTTTACCGTTACAATCTGTGTCGATTTCAACACCGCCCCCGCATCGCAAAGTTTCTCAGAAAAGAGCATTTGCACTACAGGCGGGCACCTAAACTGATGTATAGAAGGAAAGCCGCGTGAATACGAAATCCAAAAAAGAATCCCCAGAAAACACCAAATCGGAAGACAGTGCTGCTTTGCTCTCGGAGCAAGACCTCCTCAAAATGGGTGAAAACGACTACATGAATGCCGCGCAACGCGCCTTTTTTAAGGCAAAGCTGCAACAAATTGAGCGGGATTTAATTAAAAATGCCGGCGAAACCACAGAACACCTAAGGGAAACCACCTTGGTGCCCGATCCTGCCGATCGCGCGACCATCGAAGAAGAGCACGCACTTGAGCTGCGTACGCGCGATCGCGAGCGAAAACTATTAAAGAAGGTACAGCAGTCCATCGCCAGCATTGATACCGGAGACTATGGATGGTGTGTGGAAACCGGTGAGCCCATTGGCGTACAGCGTTTACTGGCGCGCCCGACGGCAACTTTGTCTTTGGAAGCCCAACAACGTCGGGAATTAAAGCAAAAGCTTTACGGGGAATAAGCCCTATTTTTGCAAATGCTCAAGATTGCCCCTTTGGAATAATGTGAGATAATACGACCTCTGCTGGATCTCCCCTACAGCAGAAGTGCTTTCCGTTTAAAGACAGGATCAAACGTCGTGGCGCTGTTTTCTATTTTCGGCAAAAAAAACCAGCAATCAGAAGACGGCTCGACAGAGTCTGTCGCTGATGATGCAGTGATGCGCCAATCAGACAGCATCAAGCTGCGTCGTGAAGCAGCGCGCAAGACCGCCGAAAAAATCGACGCGATTGAATCTGAAATCACCCGCGATATCCTGAAGAACCCTGCTCCCCGCAAACAGGGGGAAGCGAGTGTTCAAGGCTTGCCCAACGACGATGCGGACGGCGATTACCCCTCATCCAATCTGTTTCACACCACGCTGATTCGCGTGGATCGCGAAACCATGATCATGTTCAAAGAGGACATGGACGAATAAGCGCAGTAACAGGCGCTCCTCTGATGCACCCCTCTAGTGTTGCACCACAATCGGCCGCCCCCCAGCTGTGGGCATGACGAGTGCTGCTTGCGCCGCCTGTTCGCGTGAAGCAAAAGGTCCCGCCATCAGACGATAGTAGCCGCCGCTGCGCAAGACAGCGAGATTGTTCGACCCCGCCAATGCGTAGTGCCTGCGCAGGGATTCGGCATTTTCGGCCTGACTGAACGACCCCAACTGCACGTAATAATTGCCGTGCGCCGTCGAGGGCGCGAGAGGACGATAGTCCGTAACCGGCTTCGCCTGAACCGGATGCAAGCGCTCGCCAGGAATAATCCGCTCCACTTCCACCTGGGCACTACCTTGGCCGATGTACCCCAGCTTAACCGCCGCGGTATAAGACAAATCGATGATGCGCCCTGAATGGAACGGGCCGCGATCATTGATGCGCACAATCACTTGCTTGCCATTGTCCAGATTGGTAACGCGCGCATAAGAAGGAATGGGCAATATCGGATGCGCCGCCGTCATCTTGTACATGTCGTAGATCTCGCCGGAAGCCGTTTTGTTGCCATGAAATTTTTTGCCGTACCAGCTTGCCACACCGCGATCCTTGTAGGAGCGATTATCCGTAATGGGAACGTAGCGTTTGCCAAAAACCGTGTAGGGACGACTGGTGCTCTGCAAGACAGGCTCTGCTCTGGGTTGCGCGTCCGGCGTATTCATCAAACCAGATGGCGTATGGTCGCCAGGCCCATCGTCTTTGTAATAGCCGCCGCTCCTGGAGGTACTCCCGCACGCTGTCAGCAACATCGCGAGGGTGGCGACAGCCAGCAATCCATATGCACGCTCAAATCTTCCCTGCATTCTGCCCTCCTTTTTCATGCAACGGTTTTCAGGTGCCGCTTTCTGTGCGACTAACTCTGTACAAGTTGGCGGTGTCGGTGAATACTCATGAGGATACCCGTTCCCAGACCCAGGGTCACCATGGCGGTTCCGCCGTAACTCATGAAGGGCAAAGGCACGCCCACCACGGGCAAAATCCCGCTCACCATCCCCATGTTGACGAAAGCGTAGGTAAAAAACATCAGCGTGATCGCTCCCGCCAGCAAACGGGTAAACATGGTCGGCGCTTCCGATGCAATCAAAATGCCTCGGCCAATCAACAATAAAAAGAGTCCCAGCAAAATCATGTTCCCCAGCAATCCAAACTCTTCCGAATAGACGGCGAAAATGAAATCGGTTGTGCGCTCCGGGAGAAATTCAAGGTGTGCCTGTGTGCCGTTCAGCCATCCCTTGCCAAATAAACCGCCGGATCCCACCGCGATTTTGGATTGAATGATGTGAAACCCTTTGCCCAAAGGATCAGAGGTGGGATCGAGCAAAGTCATGATTCGCTGTCGTTGATAACCATGCAGCATGGGCCATATCAAAGGCAGGCTGCCGAAGACCGCCACAGCAATCCCTACCAGCACTTTCCAGGACAGGCCGGCCAGGTAGATGACGTAGAAACCGGTTGCCAGCACCAGCATGGCCGTCCCCAAATCCGGCTGGCGCATGATGAAGGCGACGGGCGCTGCCAGTATCGCGGCGCCAATGGCAAACTCTTTCCAACTTAAAAGCCCTTCCCGCTTCTGGAAAAACCAGGCCAGCATCATGGGCACCGCAATTTTCATGATTTCGGCGGGTTGAATGATCACGCCAATGTTCAACCAGCGACGCGCGCCCTTTTTGACAAGGCCAAACATGAACACCGCAATCAGCAAGGTCATGCCGATCGTGTAAAGTGGCACGGCAAATTTCTCGATGGTTTGCGGCGGAATTCTGGCCACCCCCCACATCACGATGACCGCAATCGCGATATTGCGCAACTGCCCCTGCACGCGCCCCGTCATTTCTCCGCTCGCCGAATACAAGGTAGCAAGGCCAACCAGCAAAATGAGAGAGATGACAATGGCAAGCGGCACATCAATCACCTGAATCCACGGGGACAGGATGCGCCTGAAAACATTTTTGTTTATCTTTTCCATGAAACGCCTCGTGTGGTGATGGATTATTCCTTACCCTTGTCGCTTACCTGCTTTTTCATAATCTCTTGATCATGTGCATGCGACCCTTCCGCGCCAATCGCTGCGTCCGTTTTCGGCTTCGACTGTTTTGTTGGAACGGGCGTTGGCTTGTCACCAGGTTTTTTCCCCAGCAAATAATAATCCAGCGCTTTCTTCGCTATCGGTGCAGCAGCGGTTGCACCAAACCCGGAATTTTCAACGATGATCGCCAGCGCAATGCGTGGCTTGTCCACAGGTGCAAACGCGATGTACAAAGCATGATCGCGCTTGCGCTCGGCAACCTTCTTGGCATCGTATTTCTCATTCTGCTTCATCGCGATGACCTGCGCCGTACCGGTTTTCCCCGCCGATACATATTCAGCCCGGGCAAAAATGGGTGCCGCCGTTCCCTTTCCTTGCGTCACACCGACCATAGCCTGCTTGACGATTTCAATATGCTCGGGCTTAAGATTGATGCGATAACTTTCTTTCGGTACGGTCAGCGTCTGTTCCCGCGTCACGCTGTCTTCAAGCGCTTTCACCAAGTGCGGCTTCATGACGACGCCGTCGTTAGCCAGAATGGCCGTCGCGTGCGCCAGCTGAATCGGCGTAAATGAGTTATACCCCTGCCCAATGCCAAGCGAGATGGTTTCGCCCGCATACCATTTTTGCTGCGCGGGCGTTTTATAAGCTTTCCGCTTCCACTCCGTCGACGGCAGCACGCCTGTGCGCTCATGCTCCAGATCGATGCCGGTTTTTTGTCCAAAACCAAAAGGCTTCATGAAATCATGAATCGCATCGACACCCATTTCGTTGGCGAGAAGGTAGTAGTACGTATCACAGGATTCCACAATGGACTTGTGCAAATCCACCATGCCGTGTCCGCCCGGCTTGTCGTCACGAAAACGATGATTGCCTAGTATGAAGTAGCCGGGATCCGCAATTGTGCTGCTGGGTGTTCGCTTTTTCAGCTCCAGCGCAGCCAGCGCCATAAAAGGTTTATACGTTGACCCGACCGGATAAGCGCCGCTCAAGGGGCGATTCACGAGCGGGTGATCGGGCGAGTCATTCAACTCTTCCCAACTTTGTTGATCAATCCCGTCGACAAACAAGTTCGGATCGTAGGTGGGCATCGACACATAGGCAAGCACATCGCCTGTGGCGGGCTCGATCGCTACAAAAGCGCCACGCCGGTCGCCGAAAGCCTCTTCGACTATCTTCTGCAGTTCGATGTCGATGGATAAAACCAGATTGCTCCCGGAAATGGCGGGGCTGCGCGACAACATCCGAATGGCGCGTCCGTTGGCTGACACCTCCATCTCTTCATATCCTGTTGCCCCATGCAGATCACGCTCATATTTTTTTTCCAAGCCTTCCTTGCCGATATGGTTGGTACCGACGTAGTTGTCCTCCTCACCACCTCCCTCAATCATCTCCTGATCTTTTTCATTGATCCGGCCAATATACCCAATCACGTGTGAAGCGACGCGGCCGAGGGGATATTGACGAAACAGTCGCGGCTGAATTTCCACGCCGGGAAAACGGAAGCGCTGAACGGTAAAGCGCGCTACTTCCTGATCACTCAATCGCATGCGGATGGGAATCGCCTCGACGTTCCGTGTTTCACTCATCAATTTTTTGAAGCGTTTGCGATCATTTGGCTGGACGCTGACAATCTTGGCCAACTCATCAATCACGCCATCCAGATCGCCCTTGATCTTCGTGGGCGTAATTTCGAGCGTGTAGGCAGCGTAATTACTCGCCAATACTACACCGTTGCGATCCATGATAAGTCCGCGATTCGGAACAATCGGCAACACAGCGATGCGATTGTCATCTGCCAGCGCGGCGTATTCTTTGTGCTTGATGCCTTGCAACCAAACCAGGCGCACGAACAAAATCAAAAAAAAGAACAGGACAAGCCCTGCAGCAAGCGTTAGCCGACGCCGAAAAAAATAGACCTCGCGTTCTGTATTTTTGAGCGTGACCATCGATTCAGTATGCCTTCACGCGGTGTCAGAGACTTCTGGCGTCATCTTTTTGGGCTGAACGGCTCGGCCTCGCCATCATGAGCCAGGTCAGCACAGGCCAAAGCGCTGCGGCCACTATGCTCTCCAGGAAAAACCACCAGCTAGGCGTTCTGCCGCTCACCGTATATTGGACGAAAAGTTGCACGGATTGGGTTAGCAGCATCAAGATAAAAATCTGCACAGCCTGTGTCGTCACCGGAAACCACAATACACGTCGATGCACGGTGATGGCGAAATAAGCGAGCAAGGTGTAGGCCAGCGCATTTTCACCAAAGAGTGTGGCGCTGTGCACATCCATCAAAAGCCCCATGCAAAACGCGAGGCCAATGCCAACACGACGTGGTTGGTGAATACCCCAAAACACCAGCACCAGCGCCACAAAATCTGGCACGCCCGGCATACGCCCCCACGCCTGCAGATTCAGCAAAAAAGCAATGGCGAGCGTGATCGCGATATACGTTTTGCTGGCAGGGAAAAGGATGTATTCCTGCGGTCGACTCATTGCTTCATCTCCCTGGGCTTGGCTACAGTCACTTGCGGCGTTCTTGGGTGCTTGCGCTTCGTTTTTTGCTCATCCTCTTCCGGAGCGGGACGCGGAGGATAGGCCATATCCGTCAGCAAAATCAGCAAATGTCGATTGCGATCCATGCCTGCCACGGGTTCGCATATCACGTGGCCAAACGAACCTGGCACCAGGCTTTCAATCTGCTTCACCTTCGCAACAGACAATCCCGGGGGATAAACACCGTCAATCCCGGAAGTCACCACCAAATCGTCCACCTTGATGTCCGCATTAGCTGACAGTGACCGCATATCCAGCATGCCAGACTGCCCGCGTCCATAAACAACCGTGCGCAAACCATTGCGCTGAATTTGTACCGGAATGGCCTGATCTTTATCAGTCAGTAAGGTCACTTCAGACATCATGGGGAAAACGCGCGTGACTTGTCCAATCACGCCGTTTTCATCGATGACCGGCTGTCCACGCTCGACGCCATCCTGGCTGCCGCGATTCAGTATGATTTTTCGGGTAAAGACATCGCGTGCATCATAAAGAAACTCAGCCACAATGGACTTGATCTCAAGCTTTTCGCGAATGGCAAGCACCTTGCGCAAGTGGGCATTTTCTGTGGCAAGGATTTGCGCCTGCTGAAGCGTCTGCGTGTTAGCGAGTTGTTCCTGCTTTAACGCCTTGATCTCCTCTTGCATGGAACTCAGGGATGAGAAATATTCCGAAATGGCGTTGACGGCATCGCGTGGCAGCAGGGCAGCGCGCTGCACTGGATAGAGCATGGTATTGATGGCATGCCGCACCGTGCCAAGTGCGTGCATGCGGGAGTCCGCCACCAACATGGCTATCGCAATCAATGCGAATAGCAGCATCCTCAAAAAAGCCGGAACACCCTGTCTGAATAGTGGCGGTGGATGACGTTCCATGTGGCAGTCAGATGCGGGTGTGCTCTCTCAAATAATCCTGGCGCCAGGCACTGGGGTCACGCTACCAGCACACTGCGTGCCGAGCCACCACCTCGCCTGATGCCGCGCGTTTGACCTCAGCGTTACTCTTGGGAGAAGATAGCGCCCAGTTCGTCGATACGCTCTAGCGCAATGCCACAACCGCGCACCACGCAGGTCAGCGGATCTTCGGCAATCAGCACCGGCAGACCCGTTTCTTCCATCAGCAAGCGATCGATGTCGCGCAACAATGCCCCGCCGCCTGTGAGCATCATGCCTTTCTCGGCGATGTCCGCACCGAGTTCCGGTGGCGTTTGCTCCAGCGCGTTTTTCACGGCAGAGACGATGTTGTTCAAGGGATCGGTCAAGGCTTCCAGAATTTCGTTGCTAGAAATATTGAACGAGCGCGGAATGCCTTCGGAGAGATTGCGCCCCTTGACTTCCATTTCGCGCACTTCGGAGCCCGGGAAAGCCGAACCAATGTTTTTCTTGATGGCTTCAGCAGTCTGTTCGCCAATCAGCATGCCGTAATTGCGGCGGATGTAGTTGACAATGGCTTCGTCGAATTTATCCCCCCCCACGCGCACGGAACCCTTGTACACCATGCCACCCAGAGAAATGATGCCCACTTCGGTTGTGCCACCGCCAATATCCACCACCATCGAGCCGGTAGCTTCGGCAATCGGCAAGCCGGAGCCGATGGCTGCGGCCATTGGTTCTTCAATCAGATACACCTTCGATGCGCCCGCACCGAGGGCAGATTCGCGAATCGCGCGACGCTCCACTTGGGTCGAACCGCACGGCACGCAGACGATGATGCGCGGCGAAGGACGGAAAAACTTGGAGTCGTGCACCATGCGGATGAACTGCTTGAGCATCTGCTCGGTGACGGTGAAGTCGGCAATCACGCCATCTTTCATTGGGCGAATGGCTTCAATGTTGCCGGGGACTTTGCCCAGCATTTGCTTGGCTTCTTTGCCCACCGCCTGAATGGTTTTTTTGCCATTCGGGCCACCCTCCTGGCGAATCGCCACGACGGAAGGTTCATCCAGCACGACACCTTGGCCGCGCACAAAAATCAGGGTATTGGCAGTACCAAGGTCGATGGCGAGATCGTTAGAAAAATAACCGCGAAAAAATCCAAACATGAATTATCCTGTGTTGCACGACGATTAACTTGTGAGCGCTTACTTGGCGGGCGTTTTGCACCCCCTTGCCACACCTCAGGGCGGGTGGAACGCGCATTAAGCGCTCATTCTACCTTATAATTCATCGGATATCTGTCGGGTTTTTGCTCCGAATCACACTCGATTAAAAGGTTTTTCGAGCCAACAACCGATTCTCTCGTTTCCCATTATCTTGCGTGGATTTTTTCACCACTTGAAACCATGTCACTCAGCCTTTCCGACGTTAAACACATTGCCGACCTGGCACAACTTGCGCTTAGCGATGACCAAGCTGCCAAAACCCTGGAACAGCTAAACGGGATTTTTGCCTTGGTCAACCAGATGAGCGCCGTTAACACAGCCGGCATTGAACCGCTCAGCCACCCGATTGCGGCTCTGATGCCGGATCTCTCGCTACGCTTGCGTGAGGATCAGGTGACCGAACCTGACCGTCGCGACGCTTATCAGCAACCGGCTCCCTCCACCCAAGACGGCCTGTACCTGGTGCCGAAGGTCATCGAGTAAGGACAGCGCCGTCATGCATAACAAAACCATCTCAGAATTATCGCGGCTGTTACAAACCAGGAAAATTTCGGCCACCGAATTGGCCAAGCTTTTCCTCGCCCGCATTGCGCAGAGCGATTTGAACGCCTTCCTCCATGTGGATGAAGCACTCACGCTTGCGCAAGCGGCCGATGCGGACGCGAACATCCAGTATCAAGACTTCGGCCCACTGACCGGCATTCCCATTGCGCATAAAGACATTTTCGTCACGCAGGGCTGGCGCTCAACGGCCGGTTCCAAAATGCTGGAAAACTACGTCAGCCCATTCGATGCCACCGCAGTCATCAAGCTTCGCGACGCAGGTACGGTCACGCTCGGCAAACTCAATTGCGATGAATTCGCGATGGGGTCATCGAATGAAAATTCTTTCTTTGGGGCGGTGAAAAACCCCTGGGACAAAGCTGCAATCCCCGGCGGATCGTCCGGCGGTTCCGCCGCCGCAGTGGCAGCGCGTCTCGCCCCTGGCGCCACGGGTACCGACACCGGCGGCTCCATCCGTCAGCCCGCCGCACTGTGCGGCATCACTGGGATCAAACCGACGTACGGTCGCGTGTCACGTTACGGCATGATCGCTTATGCCTCATCGCTCGACCAAGGCGGCCCGATGGCCAAGACCGCCGAAGACTGCGCCATTCTGCTTAATGCGATGGTTGGCTTCGACCCGCGCGACGCTACCAGCCTGCAGCGCGCAGAGGAAGATTTCACGCAAAATATTGATGCGCCATTGAATGGTCTGCGCATCGGCGTGCCAAAAGAATATTTTGGCGAAGGACTGGCGCCGGATGTTGAACATGCAGTATGCGCCGCGATCACCGAATACGAAAAGCTCGGCGCCAAAATCGTCGAGATATCACTGCCGAACACTGCACTGTCGATTCCAGTTTACTACGTGATCGCGCCAGCCGAAGCCTCGTCCAATCTCTCGCGCTTTGATGGTGTACGTTACGGTTTCCGCGCCAAAGAATATGGCGATTTGCAAGACATGTACCGCAAGACGCGCGCGCAAGGTTTCGGCGAAGAAGTGCAGCGCCGCATTCTGGTCGGCACCTATGTGCTTTCGCACGGTTATTACGATGCGTACTACCTGCAAGCCCAACGCATCCGCCGGCTGATCGCGCAAGATTTCCAGCAAGCGTTTACGCAATGCGACGTGATTATGGGCCCGGTCACGCCAACGGTGGCCTGGAATATCGGCGACAAGGCGGACGATCCGGTGGCGAATTATCTGGGTGACATTTACACGCTGTCGACTAATCTCGCCGGTCTGCCCGGCATGTCGATCCCCTGCGGCTTCGGCATCGGTGACGTCAATGCGCGTCGCCCCGTTGGCTTGCAACTCACCGGCAACTATTTCGACGAAGCGCGCTTGCTCAATATTGCGCATCAGTTCCAACTCGCGACCGATTGGCATCAGCGCACCCCCGAAGGCGTATAAGGAGAAAAATCATGCAATGGGAAGTCGTCATCGGGATGGAAACGCATGTGCAGCTCTCCACCCAATCCAAAATTTTCAGCGGTGCGCCCACTGCTTTCGGCGCGGATCCGAATACACAAGCCTGTCCGGTCGATCTCGCCTTGCCGGGCGTATTGCCCGTGATGAATCGCGGCGCGGTCGAGCGCGCGATTCAATTCGGCCTGGCCGTCGGTGCGAACATCGCGCCGCTCTCGGTATTCGCGCGCAAAAATTATTTTTACCCCGATCTGCCGAAAGGCTACCAAATCAGTCAATATGAAAAGCCGGTCGTCGAAGGTGGCAAGCTGACCTTCCTGTTTGAAAAAAATGGCAAGCCCGAACTGCATTCGGTCGCACTCACCCGCGCGCATCTGGAAGAAGACGCAGGCAAATCACTGCACGAAAATTTCCAGGATTTGACCGGCATTGACCTGAATCGTGCTGGCACGCCGCTGCTCGAAATCGTGACGGAACCAGACATGCGCAGCGCCGCGGAAGCGGTCGCGTATGCGCGAGCCTTGCATGCGCTGGTCGTGTGGCTCGGCATTTGCGATGGCAATATGCAGGAAGGCTCCTTCCGCTGCGACGCCAACGTGTCGGTGCGTCCGGTGGGTCAAAAAGAATTGGGCACGCGCTGCGAAATCAAGAACCTGAACTCCTTCCGCTTTCTTGAAGATGCCATCAATCATGAAGTACGCCGCCAAATCGAACTGATTGAAGACGGTGGTGCGGTGGTGCAAGCCACGCGCCTGTACGATCCGGACAAAAAAGAAACCCGCGAAATGCGCACGAAGGAAGACGCGCATGACTATCGCTACTTCCCGGACCCAGATTTGCCGCCGCTGGTGATCACCGCCGAGATGATTGAGCGCGAAAAAGCCAAGATGTCCGAATTGCCGGATGCGATGCGCACGCGTTTTGTCCGCGATTACGGCTTGTCTGAATACGATGCATCGGTACTCACGCAATCGAAAGACATGGCGGCTTACTTCGAAGCCCTCGTCGCCCAAACTGGCAAGGATCAGGCCAAACAAAGCGCGAACTGGTTAATGGGTGATGTGTCCTCGATGCTGAATCGCGAAGCGGTCGAGATCAAAGCCGCGCCAGTTAGCGCGGCACAACTTGCCGTACTGCTCAAGCGCATCGCCGACAACACCATCTCCAACAAAATCGCCAAAGATGTGTTTGCGATGATGTGGGAAAACAAATCAGATGATGTCAACAGCGCCGACGCGATCATCGAAGCGAAGGGCTTGAAGCAAATTTCTGACACCGGCGAACTGGAAAAAATCATCGATGAAGTGCTGGCAGCGAATCAGAAATCCGTCGAAGAATTCCGCTCGGGGAAAGAGAAGGCTTTCAATGCGCTGGTGGGGCAAGCGATGAAAGCGACGAAGGGCAAAGGTAATCCTGCGCAGGTGAATGAGTTGTTGAGGAAAAAATTATCGTAACCATTTCATCGCAAAGAAAAGCGCTGTAGTTATTCAGCCTTTTGAAGGGGTCATAGAAGAGTCATAGGGTCAGCCCACAATTAACAAAAGCCACTGGATGCCAGCCTTCGCTGGCATGACGGTTTGCATATTGTCGCTTCGATTTTCTTCCGCTTAGACGCAGCCGCTGGCAGAAGGCAAAAGCGGAATAGAAACAAAATTTGTTTGAGCGCAGCGAGTTTATTTTGTTTCCCGCTTTTGCTGCACTGGCAGCGGGAACCCGCAGGGCTGCGTCTCGCAGTCGCCTTCTTTGGCTTACCTTTCTTGGCGAGACAAGAAAGGTAAGTAGCCGCCGGGCTACCCCCGGCAAGCTCGACCTACTGCAAAACCTACATCGCCTCGCACACGGAAAAACCGGGTCTTGAAAAATCGGGGTCAGAGTAAATTTTGCTTCGCAAAATAAAACTGCTGACCCCATTTTTCTGGCGACCCTGGTTTTTCCTGCGCTGCTACAAAGTGACGCACCACAATGTTATAGTCAACACTTCTAAAACAATTTCGCATTAACTTTTATGCATCCCGCAGCAAAGCAATATCTCTCCCTCCCACCCGAACAACAGAAGGCCGTGCAATTGCGATTGTGCGAGCGCGCATTGGAGATTTGGGAAAACGTGATGCCGAAGCCGATCGTGTATCGTGACAAAACAACAGGTACACTGCAATTTCTTGAAGTCGGTCTGCTGCGCGAAGCGATACTGTCAGTCAAAATGGGACAAGACAAATACCTGATCGCGCAACGATTCGTGAATCCCATGTCCGGTTTGCAAGATGGCAGTTTTGTGGTGCCGGAGAAGGCACGGTTTGCTTATTTTTCCATCCACAATCTTTTTGCGACACACATCCTGCGCAGTCAGAACGACCCGTGGCTGGTGACCAATCAAGCTTTGGCCGCGCTAAGCGATGAAAATATTATCGAGCATCTGCAATGGGCCATATCGGCCGTGCGGTAAAACATCACGCCTTCAGTTTCGCAAATGCGGCCGCCATTGCACTATTTGCTGCCGGCGGCGTTTTTTGTCCCACCTTGTTTTGCTGCGATTTGTTTTTAGGCATGTTCCTTTCAGCCTGCTGCCTGAGCATACTTTCGCGCGGCTGTTGCGCTGTTTTTGCATCCAGTGTCTCAGCGGGCGCCATATCCGTCAAACGCATGGTCAACCCGATGCGTTTGCGCTTTAAATCAACTTCCAGCACTTTGATCTTCACGACTTGCCCCGCTTTCACAACCTGATGCGGATCTTTGACGAAGGTGTTCGACAGCGCAGAAATGTGCACCAAGCCATCTTGATGCACGCCGATATCGACGAAGGCCCCGAAGGCGGCGACATTCGTCACCACACCTTCCAGAATCATGTCGGGACGCAAGTCCTTGAGTTCAGTCACACCTTCTTTAAAAGTCGCGGCCTTGAATTCCGGTCGTGGATCGCGTCCCGGCTTTTCCAATTCCGCGAGAATGTCGGTTATGGTCGGTACGCCGAAACGTTCGTCCGCGTATTTTTTTGGGTCAAGTGACTTCAGCAAACTCACTTCACCGATCACCTGCCTCACATCCTTGCCAATGTCCTTGAGAATTTTTTCGACCAGCGGATAGGATTCGGGATGCACCGCAGACGCGTCCAGCGGATACTCGCCATTGGTAATGCGCAGGAAACCCGCCGCTTGCTCAAAGGTTTTTTCTCCAAGGCGCGGCACTTTGCGCAAATCTTCGCGCGTGGCGAAGGCGCCCATCCTGTCACGATAGTTCACGATGCTTTGCGCCAAACTGGCGCCCAATCCTGATACGCGCGCCAGCAAGGGAACGGATGCGGTGTTGACATCCACGCCCACGGCATTCACGCAATCTTCCACGACGGCGTCGAGCGACTGCGCGAGTTTGGTTTGTGCGACGTCATGCTGATACTGCCCGACGCCAATCGCCTTGGGATCGATCTTCACCAATTCGGCGAGCGGGTCTTGCAGACGGCGCGCGATCGACACCGCACCGCGCAGCGACACATCCAGTTCCGGCAATTCCTTGGAGGCAAATTCGGATGCAGAATACACCGAAGCCCCGGCTTCCGACACGATGATCTTTTTCAACTTTAGTTCAGGATGACGCTGCATCACATCTTGTGCGAGCTTGTCCGTTTCGCGCGACGCGGTGCCATTGCCGATGGCAATCAGTGATGCATCGTGCTTCCTGGCCATGGCTGCAATTTCCTGGATAGCACCATCCCAATCATTGCGTGGGGCGTGCGGATAAATTGTTTCCGTTGAAAGGACTTTGCCAGTCGCATCGGTTACCGCCACCTTGACGCCCGTGCGCAAACCTGGGTCGAGTCCAATGGTCACGCGCTGCCCCGCTGGCGCTGCCAACAGCAAATCCTTGAGGTTACGCGCAAAAACTTTTATTGCCTCGGCTTCGGCACGTTCACGCAATGCACCCATCAGATCCGTTTCGAGATGCATGGCAATTCGCACGCGCCATGCCCAGCGCGCTGTATCCATTAACCAGGCATCCGCAGGACGACCACGATCGCGAATGCCGTAGCGCACTGCAATTCTGGTCTCGCAGGGATTGTGGGGATCACTCCACTTGGGTTTTTCTACTTCGGCATCCAGCCGTAATGTGACATTGAGCATTTCTTCGCGGCGTCCCCGGAAAAGTGCCAGCGCGCGATGCGAGGGAATGGCCGACAAAGATTCAACATAATCAAAGTAGTCGGCATATTTCGTCCCCGCCTCTTCTTTTCCAGCCGCCACTTTGGATTCCACCACGGCGTGCTCATTCAGATATTCGCGCAGTGTTTGTAGCAGTTCAGCATCTTCGGCAAATCGTTCGATCAAAATTTGACGCGCGCCTTCCAATGCCGCCTTCACGTCCGGCACGCCGGGATTGTCTCCTTGATCGGTTTTGAAGGGTGCCTTGAGATAGTTGCCTGCTTCGTCCTCTGGCAATAGGCATGGCGCTTTAAGCAATGTGTCCGCCAACGGCTCCAGGCCCGCCTCAATCGCAATTTGTGCGCGCGTGCGACGCTTGGGTCGATACGGTAAATACAAATCTTCCAGACGCACCTTGTCTTCGGCACGTGCGATGGCCTCCAGCAAGGCAGGGGTCATTTTCCCTTGCTCTTTTATGGATGCCACCACCGTTTTGCGTCGTTCTTCGAGTTCACGCAGATAAGGGAGGCGTTCTTCCAGCAAACGCAGTTGCGCGTCGTCGAGTCCGCCAGTTGCTTCCTTGCGGTAACGGGCGATAAAGGGCACGGTCGCGCCTTCATCCAACAAGGCCACGGCAGCGGCGACCTGATCATGACGAGCTGCCAATTCAGTGGCCAGACGGTGTTCGATGGGAGGGAGCATGGTTTTCAGTCACAAAACAAAGCCGCGATGATACGCAAATCCTTGCGCGATGCCAATGCCAGCCATGCTTGTCTTTTCATACATCCAGAAACACTGTTTTTCCTTGTTTTTGTGGCAAAAAAACATCGATTTTTTCCCCACTTTTGATAGATAATGTTTCGTTGGTGAATATCTTTTTAACTTCGCTTTCGTTGAAACGGCAATATGTATTTCACGCTCGAGGATGTTCGCACGCATTTTGATAGCCCGGCTTTTCAACGCGGTGCAGAATTTGTTCGCAATGAACGCGTTCATAATTTGCGACTCGTCGGCAACAGCATTAAATCTTCTGTCAGCGTCGACGGCGACAAAATTTTTCAGCAAGACATCCTGCTCTTCCCCACACGCAAAGGCATCAACTTTGACGGCGAGTGCACTTGCCCCAAAGGCAGCAACTGCGCACACGTTGTGGCGGCCTTGCTGGCTTTCCTCGAGCAAGATAAAAACCCCGTCACCGCCAGCGGCGCCTCTCCACATCACTTGCCCAATGCAGTAACAAGCTGGTTGCAGCGCGTCGAGAAAACTGCACATGGAAAAACGGCTGCGCCTGTTAGCACAGCGGACGACGGTTCTTCCGCTGGATCGTCTTACCGTCTTCTTTTTGTCATGTCACCGGATCGCGCAGGGAAGCACGTCTTGCTCTCCTTATGCAAAGCGCGCGTGCGTCCAAACGGCGATGTCACGATGGCCAGTCCGGTCACGGATTTGAACAGTCTGCTTTCCAGCACGCCGCCCTATGTCAAACCGGAAGAGCTGGATCTCGTTCGCCTGTTTATTGCGATGCGAAGCGGTGTCCCCACACACGGACCCAGCGTTGCAGAACCGCGCGGGAAAATTGGCGGGCAATTGCTCCGCATGCTCGTTGAAGACAACCAGTTGATGTGGACAAATTCCTATACCGACATGGCGAAGGGCTTGATTTTCCCACTTAAGGCTGCCCCAACGCAAAAGGCGGTGTTAAGTTGGCGCGATGAAGGGGGCTTGTTTAAACTCGCATGGCAATTCGATATTTCACAAGCGCCAGAACCACAAGAGCCGCGCGGCGCGACAAGCAGCGGCGTCATCGACTATATCCTGCCCACCTTCCCGGCTTGGTACGTCAACAATCTATCCTGTGGTGAGTTAAATCTGCAGCATGGCGACGCCACCATTCCCCTTCGGGATTTGCAAGAACTGGTCGCCCAAGCGCCCATGCTTGCGCCTGAAGAAACCACCGCAGTTTCACATCTGCTAATGGCCAACGGTTTGAACCAGATCGTGCCTTTGCCAGAGCATATCAATGAAGTACTGCGGGAAGGCATCAAGCCGAAGCCGCACATCACGCTGGGTAGCATTGCGCAGCCTACCCGACTGGGGCAACGCTGGTTTGACTACGCGGTGCTGAGTTTTGACTACGAAGACATCAATGTCCCTCTGGTTCAAACCATGCCTGTCGTGCGAGAACGTGCAGGATCGGTCGAGCGAATTGCGCGTGACAAGGTAGCCGAAGCCAATGCGGCACAAACCTTGACCGCGCTCGGCTTTACGCCGCCAAAAAGATCCACCACGCCGCTGCGCAATATGCCTGGCGCGTTGGAATTACCTTCTCAAACGGAATGGTTGCGCTTCAATCGCGATGGCTTGAACACGCTGACGGTTCAAGGTTGGCACGTTGAAAAATTACCTGAGTATCGTTATGACGTCACGCAGATCGATGACTGGTATGCCGAAATTGATGACAAAAACAATGCGCTTGGCGTTACCTGGTTCGATCTTGAGTTAGGTATCGTCGTCAACCAGCAACGCGTTTCGCTATTACCCGTGTTGGTGGAACTCATTCGAAACGCACCACATGAATTTGATGCCAAGGCCATTGGCGCACATGCCGACTCGGATCAATTGCTGGCCACGCTTCCTGATGGCAACCGTGTTGCGCTGCCGTGGGGGCGCGTCAAACCCATTCTGAATACTTTGGGTGAACTGTATTTCATCGAGAAGCCTGAAAACAAAATTCGTCTCTTGCGACTTGATGCCGCACGTCTGGCGGAACTTTCTGTTGCATCCCAAATGCGCTGGATGGGCGGAGAGCGTCTGCGTGAAATCGGCCAGAAATTGAACGAGTTTGGCGGCGTGCAAAAGGTGCAACCGCCCAAAGGTTTAAAAGCCACGATGCGCGATTACCAGCTCGACGGCCTGGCGTGGATGCAGTTTTTGCGCGAGTATGAATTTGCAGGTATTCTCGCGGATGACATGGGGCTGGGCAAAACCATACAAACGCTTGCACATATCCTGACAGAAAAGGAATCGGGGCGCCTGACACGCCCTGCACTGGTCGTCGCACCGACAAGTTTGATGAGCAACTGGATGGATGAAGCGGCACGCTTTGCGCCTGATTTGCGCGTCCTGATGCTGCAAGGCAAAGAGCGTTTACAGCGCTTTGACCAGATTCCGAAGCACGATATCGTACTCACCACTTACGCACTCTTGCCACGTGATGAAGAGCTTTTGAAAGACCATGAGTTTCACCTCATCATTCTGGATGAATCCCAATACATCAAAAACATGCGCTCCAAATCCGCCCAAACGGCGGGCTTGCTGCGTTCGCATCACCGCCTGTGCCTGACCGGCACGCCACTGGAAAACCATTTGGGCGAGCTATGGTCACAATTTCACTTTTTGTTGCCGGGCTTGCTGGGCGATGAGAAAAACTTCAATTCGGATTTCCGCAATCCGATTGAGAAAATGAATGACGAGGTGCGGCGCAATTTGCTCACGCGACGCATCAAGCCATTCATGCTGCGTCGCACAAAGGACAAGGTCGCCAAGGAGTTGCCGCCGAAAACGGAAATTATCCGCAGCGTTGAGCTCTCCAACGAGCAACGCGACATGTATGAAACCGTGCGCCTGGCCATGGACAAGAAAGTGCGCGACGAAATTGCGAAGAAGGGTGTGGCGCGCAGCCAGATCGTCATTCTTGAGGCGCTACTCAAATTGCGCCAGGTATGCTGCGATCCGCGTTTGGTCAAATCTGACTTGGGCAAAGTCACCGCGTTGTCCTCATCCAAGCTGTCTGAGCTGTTGGAAATGCTTGATGAATTGCTTTCAGAAAATCGCAAAGTCCTCGTCTTTTCACAATTCACCAGTATGCTCGCGCTGATCGAGGCGGAACTTCAGGCAAAGCGCATTCCCTATGCCCTTCTCACCGGTGACACCGTTGATCGCGCGGCTGCCGTGCGAAGCTTCCAGCAAGGCGACGTCTCGCTTTTCCTGATCAGCCTGAAAGCGGGCGGTGTGGGGCTGAACCTCACGGCCGCCGATACAGTGATTCACTACGACCCCTGGTGGAATCCGGCAACCGAAACGCAAGCCACCGATCGCGCGTGGCGCATCGGCCAGGACAAGCCGGTCTTCGTCTACAAGCTCATTGCCAACGGCACGCTGGAACAAAAAATACAGGAGCTACAGCAAAAGAAGGCAGAGCTCGCGCAAGCTATTTTATCGACAGGCGACGTGCAAAACGTGCAAATCACACAAGAAGATTTGCAAGCCATCTTTGCGCCCCTCGAGGAATAATGGCTTAGCATCTTGCCATTTTTGTGCAGGCAATGCCCTGACACGGCGTAAGGCAAATAAGTTCGCTGGTGATTTAAAATGCCCGTTGAGGGTGGAACTCACCCATTCAAGATGGAGGCCACATGTCCACATTAAATCGGGACACATTCAAACAAGAAATCCAGAAGCACTTTGCGGTAGGTGACGAAGTCGTCTGCGCCACCCTAAACCGAATTTTCCGCGTCACGACTGTCAACGACGATCAGGTTCACTTGACCCCCATCGCTGGTGGTGAAGTCATCAGCCTTGATTTTGCTGCCCTTTCCGCCGCGCTTGCGCACGCCAAAACTGAGCAGCCCATCAGCACAGCGCTTGCTTGTTTTGCGCAGGAATTTGAAAACCGGGCGGAACAGGCGCAACGCGATCAAGACGTAGATGATATGTGGAAAAGCGCCATCGTCTGTCAACTCTGATGTGCGAATGAACGCGCGCCGGAAAAAAACAGCCCCAGCGATCATGTCGCCAACGGAAGCCATCCTTGAAAGTATTTCGGATGGTGTCTTCACTGTTGATGGTGACTGGCGTATCACTTCTTTTAATCGTGCGGCAGAAGAAATCACCGGCGTCGAACGCACGAAAGCCATCGGGCAGCGCTGTGCCGATGTGTTTCGCTCCAGTTTTTGCGGCGAAGATTGTGCACTGCATAAGACTATCGCCTCCGGCAAACCCATCATTGGCAAAACCTGCTACATCATCGATGCTGATGGCGAGCGTATCCCCATCAGCATTTCCACCGCGGTCCTTCGAGACACCAACGGCAAGGTCATCGGCGGCGCAGAAACGTTTCGCGACATTTCCGAAATTGAAGCGCTGCGCAACGAGCTTCAGGGTAAATTTCGTGTCGGGGACATGACCAGCGTCAGCCCCGTGATGCAGCGCCTGTTCGAAGTATTGCCAGCCATCGCCACCAGCCCAAGCACGGTGCTGATTCAGGGCGCGACCGGCACGGGAAAAGAATTGCTCGCTCAAACCCTCCATGCCTTGAGCCCGCGCCATGAAGGCCCTTTTATCGCTGTCAATTGTGGCGCGCTGCCGGATACATTGCTTGAATCCGAACTCTTCGGCTACAAGGCGGGGGCGTTTACCGGCGCATCGCGCGACAAGGCTGGGCGCTTCTCGCTGGCGCAAGGTGGCACGATTTTTCTGGATGAAATCGGCGACATCAGCGCTGCATTGCAAGTGCGCCTTTTGCGCGTTCTGCAAGAACGAAGTTATGAGCCCTTGGGCGGCACCCGCACGGAAAAGACAGATGCGCGCGTCATCGTAGCGGCCAACAAGGATTTGGCTGAGCAAGTTCGAAAAGGTGAATTTCGCGAAGATCTGTACTACCGGATCAACGTCGTGCGCGTGGAGTTGCCCCCGCTGGAAAAGCGCAAGGAGGATATCCCGCTGCTGGTGAACCAATTCATTCAGCGCTTTAACCTCTTGCACGGGAAAGCGATAAGCGGCATTTCTGCCGATGCACTTTCGCTGCTCATGGCTTACGCCTGGCCCGGCAACGTGCGCCAGCTCGAAAATGTGATTGAGCGTGCGTTTGTCCTTTCAGATGACGATCAAATAGAACTGCGCCACTTGCCTGCCGAACTCACGGCAAGCGGCACAAACAGTGCAATGCACAAGGAACATGACCGGCGCACAGCGCACGATTTGCTCGATACGGAGGCGATACGCGCCGCACTGCAACGTCATCGCTACAACCGTCTTGCTGCCGCTGCGGAACTGGGCATGCACAAGACGACCCTCTTCCGCAAAATCAAAAAGCTCGGGCTGGCACTTCCCGAACAGGATGGGCGCACCCGAAAAGAGTAGCAATCACGCGACTCAATAAGGCGTTACAGTCGCATCTTCGCCACCACACCTCTCTTTCGCCCGCTTCTGAAACAAAACTATTTTTCTTTAAAATCAGCCTGTTAGGCTAACCCCTCCCTCTCCTTGCCGCTTGGCACAGTTCATGCAGTTACTACTGGCATAGCCCCTCTTTTTGCCAAATGGTTTTTCCCCATGTTTTACGTGAGCGGCTCAGTACAGAAAGGAGTGCAACATGAAAATTGCATTTGCCTGTTGGGATAATCGTATCGCCCCTGTTTTTGACACAGCACGCCACATTCACGTCGTCGAAGTCAGCAATGAAAAAGTTTTATCTGAGTCGAATGAGTCGCTGCAGGAACCCTTGCCGCAACAAAAAGTGCGCCGACTGCTTGATCTGGGCGTCAACGCCTTGGTGTGTGGCGCCATCTCGCGACCGCTGCACCGAATGCTCGTGACCAACGGCATCCAGGTTATGCCCTTTCTCGCCGGTGATTTACGTGAACTCGTGCAAGCCTGGTGCAACGGCAAAATCCAAAACGAACAATATGTCATGCCGGGTTGTTGCGGGCGTGGCTGGGGCTTTGGCAACGGCCTGAGCGGAGGACGTGGCTTAGGTGGCGGCAGGGGAAGAGGTCGTAGCATCGCTAACGGTCTTGGCACTGATGCAAGCAGCGGCCAAGAAATGGGGCGCCGTGTTAATGCCCGCGGCGGTCGCGGCAATGGCGGCGGACGTAATCGTGGTAATTTTTAAGAAAGCTATTCATGCATAAAATTGGCATCATCATTTGCGCACGTTATCAAAATTGCGGCGGCGGGAAATGCTTCCGATCGGCGCGCGAACGCACGGGCGGATTTTCTGTTTACCCGCACGATAAAGAAGTAGAAATCGTTGGCTACTCCACTTGTGGCGGCTGCCCCGGCGGCAATATCGAATACGTGCCGGAAGAATTCATCAAGAATGGTTGCGACGTAATTCATCTTGCGACCGGCCTGGTTGTTGGGTATCCGCCATGTCCTTACATTGCGCAATTCAAGGAGTTTATCGAATCTCGATACCAATTGCCCGTCGTGATAGGCACGCACCCTATCCCCTTGAAATATCGCCTGGTGCATGACCGTCTGTCGCACTGGAAAGCATCCGGCATGCACGATTTGGCGCCGCATTTGTTTCTCGAAGACGAAGCGACCATGACTGCTTACAACTAGAACTTCAACTGACACCGTACTGGAGCAAGCTATGATAATTGCATTGACCACTTCCGGCGATACACTGACATCGCCGCTCAACACCACCTTCGGTCGCGCACCCAAATTTCTTGTTTACGACACCGACACAGGCGCTTTTAATGTCATCGATAACCAGCAAAATCTGAACTCGGCGCAAGGTGCGGGAATTCAATCTGCGCAAACCGTATCCAAGTCAGGGGCGCAATGCCTGATTAGCGGGCACTGCGGCCCAAAAGCTTTTCGCGTACTGGCCGCCTCTGGCATCCATGTCTATTACTCCGATGCGCAAACTGTGGCCGACGCACTGCAACTGTATCGCAATGGCGCGCTGAAACAGGCACAGTCAGCGGATGTTGAGGGGCATAGCGCATGATTGTGGCAGTCGCTTCCGGTAAAGGCGGGACGGGCAAAACCACCGTCTCCCTTAACCTTGCCCACGTTTTTGGTAAAAGTGTGCAATTGTTTGATTGCGATGTGGAAGAACCCAACGCCAATCTGTTTTTGCGTGGTGAGCGCAAAAGCGAGGACATCGTTCAAATTCAAATGCCGCACATCAATCTTGCACGCTGTGATGGCTGCGGCGACTGCAACACGTTTTGCCAATTCAATGCGATTGTCGTTGCAGCAGGCAAAGCGATGGTATTTCCCGAACTCTGCCATGCCTGCGGCGGCTGTACGCTGGTCTGCCCAACACACGCCATCACTGAAGTCGATACCCGCATCGGCACTATTGAAACACTTCAAGCTGGCGACCTAACGCTTCTTCAAGGCACGCTTGATGTTGGCGTTTCTTCCGCTTCGCCACTGATTGACGCCGTCAAAAAACGCATTCCTGTGGATGGCGTAGCCATTCTCGATGCGCCGCCAGGAACCTCATGCCCGGCTGTTGCCACTGTACGTAAAACCGACTATACCGTTCTCGTCACTGAACCAACGCCTTTCGGCTTGCACGATTTAAAACTAGCAGTCGCCATGCTGCGCCATATCGGCATCCCTTTTGGTGTTGTCGTCAATCGTCATGGCATTGGCGACGATCGCGTTCACGCTTACTGCCGAAAGGAGAACATCCCCTTGCTGCTGGTCATTCCGGATGACCGGCGTATTGCCGAATGCTATTCACGCGGCGAAATACTTATTGATGCCTTACCTGAATACCGCGCCCTGTTCGAGCAACTGCGTGGCCGCGTGCTTGAACAGATGGCCTAAGGAGTGAATTCATGTTGTGGAAAGTTATTGCCATTCTTCAAAGCCGATTGATCTGGACAATTCCCGCTGCAATGCTGGCAGGCATTGCGTCTGGCTATTTTTTCGACATGTCATTTGTCAAAGTTACTGTCGTGCCGCTGACTTTCCTGATGGTCTACCCGATGATGATCAACATGGAAATCAGAAAGGTTTTAAATTTCGACGGATTGAAATGCCAGTTAGCTGCGCAAGTCATTAATTTCGGCATCATTCCCTTCATTGCCTATGCCATCGGCATTTTCTTTTTTCCGGATGATCCGATGATCGTGTTAGGTCTGCTTTTTGCAGCCTTGCTCCCGACAAGCGGCATGACTATCTCCTGGACGGGTTTTGCAAAAGGCAACATGACTGCAGCGGTAAAAATGACGGTTGTCGGTTTGATCGCTGGCTCCATTGCGACACCCTTTTACGCCAAATGGCTGATGGGCAAAACCATCGACATCCCCATGATGCAAATTTTCATGTCAATCATGATGGTCGTTTTTTTGCCGATGGTCTTGGGCAATCTTACGCGCAGAGTGCTCATTCGCCTTTACGGTATGCCGCACTACCAGACGCAACTTCGCCAAAAATTACCTGCGTTGTCTACGCTGGGCGTACTGGGTATCGTCTATGTTGCGATGTGCTTGAAAGCCAAGGCGATCACCGGACAACCCGCCATGCTGCTGACGTATCTCTTGCCGCTGGCTTTGCTTTACGGAGTCAACTTTTTTATCAGTACGGTTGTCGGCAAACTGTTTTTCAATCGCGGTGATGCGATTGCACTGGTGTACGGCACAGTCATGCGCAATCTGTCGATCGCGCTGGCCATTGCAATGACCGCTTTTTCAGAACGTGGCGCAGAAATTGCCGTCATTCTGGCGCTGGCGTATATCGTGCAGGTGCAGGCGGCGGCATGGTATGTCCGATTCACTGACACGATCTTTGGCAAGGCATGAGGCAGCATATGAAAGAATTGGTCATTCTGAGCGGTAAAGGTGGTACGGGTAAAACAAGTATTACGGCATCATTTGCCGCACTGGCGAATCGTCCCGTCATGGCTGATTGCGATGTAGATGCCGCCGACTTGCATTTGCTGCTTCACCCTCGCATCGTTGAACAACACAATTTTTACAGCGGGCATGAGGCCATTGTCCGCGCTGAGGACTGCATCGATTGCGGCGTTTGCCTGGAACCTTGCCGCTTTGGCGCCGTCATTCAGGTGGAGAAGGACGTACATGGCGCAGGCTACGCGATTGACCCCATTGCTTGCGAAGGCTGCGGCGTCTGCGTTTGGATTTGCCCAACCAAGGCGATCGATTTTCCTGATCGTTATTGCGGCGTCTGGATGTCTTCCGAAACGCGCTTTGGCCCCATGGTGCATGCGCAACTCGGTGTCGCTGCTGAAAATTCCGGGAAGCTCGTGACTGTGGTACGCGAAAATGCAAAACGTATTGCCGAATTGCACAAGCACGATTCAATCATTATCGATGGCCCCCCCGGCATTGGATGTGCCGCCATTGCTTCTCTTGCCGGTGTCACACAGGCACTCGCCATCACTGAACCCAGCGTTTCTGGCGAGCACGACCTTATGCGTATTTTGACGCTCGCGCGCCATTTTGGCATTCCCACTTCCGTTTGCGTCAACAAATGGGATTTGAACCCGGAGATGACCCAGCGGATAGAACAACTTGCGCAAGCCGCTGGCGCGCGCATCGTCGGTCGCATACGTTATGATCAATCCGTTACCCGCGCACAAATGCTTGGGCGCACCGTTGTAGAAACGGACGCGCGAAGCGCTGAGGACATTCGACAGGTTTGGCAAACATTAAACTTTGAAAATGGAATTTTTTAGATAACGAGGGATAACACTATGAGAATCGCCATTCCGCTAGCAGATGACAAACTGGCCGCACACTTCGGTCATTGCGCATCCTTCGCCATGCTCGACATCGACAGGGAGCAAGGCAAGATCTTGAAACGCGAAGATGTCCCCGCGCCGCCACACACACCCGGCCTTTTGCCCCCCTGGATGGCCGAACGTGGGGTAAACCTGATCATTGCTGGCGGCATGGGACGCCGAGCTATTGAGTTATTTGTTGACCATAACATTCGCGTCATTCTCGGCGCGCCATCGGATTCGCCCGAGAAACTGGCCTTAGATTACATGGCGGACAAGCTGACAGTCGGCATGAACCCCTGCGATCACTAAAGCGGGGGGGAGTGAGAAAAACCGAAGCGGCAAAACCGGGGGCAGCGTTTTTTACGCGAAGCGTAAATTACTCTGGCCCCGAATTTTGACGCGTCAGAGTACGTATCGCAGCGCAATGCTGAAGTTGAAGGCGGTGAAGTGGAGCGACACGAACAGACTCCCCACTTGCCACTAACCGCTTCCTATTATTTCTTTTTGCCCTTCACCGAAGCACTGTCGTCAATCAAACTGCGCAACATCCAGGCAGTTTTTTCATGCACTTGCAAGCGCTGCACCATGGTATCGACCGTCGGCTGGTCGTCTGCTTTATTCGCCAGTGCCATCGCCGCACGGCATGACCGTGCTACGGCATCCTGTCCCGCAATAATGTCGCGGATCATGTCTCCGGCATCCAGCGCGCTATCCCCTTCCTTCATGGAAGAGAGTTTCTGAAATTCCTTGAAACTACCCGGCGCTTTGAACCCCAGCGACCGGATACGCTCGGCAATTTGATCCAGCGCGTTCCACAGTTCTGTGTACTGCTCCATGAACATGATATGCAAGGTCTGGAACATGGGTCCCGTCACATTCCAGTGATAATTATGTGTCTTCAGGTAAAGCACAAAGCTGTCTGCCAACACCTTCGATAAGGCTTCACTGATTGCTTCACGATCTTTGGCGGAAATGCCATTGTCAATTTTTGGTACGGTACCCATGATGTTTCCCTTCGTCTTTTCATTGATAAAGTCGATGCGCTTTTATTCTACCCATAATCCTGAATGTCGGCTTTGGTACATAATTTCTGCGTGCCGCACTTATAATGCAAAAGACATGCCCACGACGATCCTGTCCCCATGAAAATCGACTTCTCAAAATTTGCTGCGGGTGGCGCTGACCTGTCTTTTCTCCCCCCTGCTTTGCTGGGAAGAATTGTCTTCCGACATCGCGCCCCCTCTGCACCGCCACTCCCCCCAGGACGCCATCATTTGGAAGTGGCTGCTGAACGCGACACGCTATTGGTGGTACCAGAAGGATTGTATGCGCATACACCTGTTCCGCTTTTAGTCCTGTTTCATGGTGCCAGTGGGCACCCCAGTCAAATGCTGCATTTTTTCGAAAATTATGCGCACGAACACCGCTTTTTGTTGATGACCCCACAATCGACAATGGTCACCTGGGATCTCTCCCTGGCCGGTCATGGCCCCGATCTGGATCGCCTGGAAAAGGCTTTGATGAAAGTTGCTACTCACTTTACCCTTTTACCTGAAAAATTGGGGCTGGCGGGATTTTCGGACGGTGCGAGCTATGCGCTCTCCGTTGCCCTAAGCAACGGCGACTGGGTAAGCCATGCGATGGTGTTATCCGGAGGGTACATGAATGTTTATAAACCAACTGGCAAGCCGATGGTCTTCATTGCTCATAGCCCCGAAGATGAACAACTCCCCATCGACACGAGCGGGCGCAAACACGCCAAAATACTCAAGGATAGCGGCTACGATGTGGCCTATCACGAATTCTCGGGGCATCATGCGATTTACCCGGCGGTCGTAGAAAAGGCGATGGCATTCTTCCTGCCAAAATAAAACGGGAAGCCACTTTCGCAGCTTCCCGTCTCTGAAACTTCCCGGGGCAACGTTTCCGCCGCCCCGTTTTGCACCAGCGATTAGCCCTTCATGGACTTGGTCGCGCTCTTGCGTTGATTGTCGAAGAACTCGAATGCACGCTCGAGGATGTGCGGGGTGTGGCCGCCACGCTCGCAAGCCTTGCTGAAGTAATCTTGCAGCATTGGCTTGTAATCCGGATCCGAAATCTTGATGATTTCAACAGCACGCTCACGCGGCGACTTGCCACGCAGGTCAGCAATACCCTTGTCGGTAATGATGATGTCAACGTTGTGCTCGTTGTGATCAACGTGCGGCACCATCGGCAAAATGCGTGACAGACGGCCATCCGGCGAGGAAGAACGGGTCAAGAAGATGGTGGTGTGTGCGTTGACTGCGAAGTCACCAGAGCCACCGATGCCGTTTTGCATGTTGGAACCAGCGATGTTGGTGGAGTTCACGTTACCGTAAATATCCACGTCCATCGCGGTGTTCACAGCGATCAGGTTGATGCGCTTGATGATTTCAGCAGAGTTGGTGATGTAAATCGGACGCAGGCAAACCTTGTTCTTGTAACGTTCCCAGTTGCCATACACTTCTTCGGTCTTCTTCGGGGATACCGTAATTGCAGTACCCGTTGCGAAGGTCATGCGGCCGGAATCCAGCAAGTCCCAAGTGGAATCCTGCAACACTTCGGACCACATGGTCAGACCTTGGAACGGACCTTCCAGCAAGCCCCACAGACCAGCGTTGGCTACGGAACCCACACCTGCTTGCAGCGGGAACAGCGCCGGGGTCATGCGACCAGCCTTGATTTCGCCCAAGAAGAAGTTACGCAGATTGGTCGCCATTGCATCTTGTGCCGGATCGGCCAGCACGTTTTCGGATGCGGAGTCCATCTTGTTGACCAGTACGATACCGACGATCTTGCTCGGGTCGATCTTGCAACCAATGGTACCTGCACGGTTGTTCACGTCCAGAATCGGGATGATGCCAGCTTCCGGCATTTCACGACGGCGGGGAACGTAAATGTCATGCACGCCTTCAAAATTATCCGGCATAGCCATGTTAATTTCGATCAGGATTTGTTTGGCTTTTTCCAGGAAGACGTCGGTGCTGCCGACCGAGGTGGTCGGAACAAGATAGCCATCTTCGGTAATGGAGAGCGCTTCAACCACGGCAATATCCGGATCCGGCAACTGCTTGTTGCGAATCTGGAATGCCAGGTCGCCCAAGTTCAGATCGAAGTACGGAATGGAACCGTTGTTGATCGCGGTACGCATGTCGCGGTCGGACATGAATGGGGTACGTTTGCTGATCGCGCCAGCACGCGCCATCGCGCCGTCAACGTCTGCGCCCAGCGATGCGCCGGTCATCAGGTAAATCTTGCGCTTGCCGCCTTCTGCCAGTTTGGCAAATTCGAACGGGATTTCTTTCGGATCGCCGGCGCGGGTAAAGCCGCTCATACCGACAACCATGCCATCTTTAATGAAGTCTGCAGCTTGAGCCGCGCTCATGATTTTTTTCTGCAGCTCAGGGATGCGAATCCGCTTGTTAATTTTTGCTTGGTCCATGTTATTTCCACCTAAGTGTTGATTGGTTGTTCCTGAAACAGCCCACCAAGGGTGCTGCCCAGCCTGTTAAAACCGCTTTGGTAAGACAAATTGGTTATGTAGCTTTCAAGCCCCCTTCAAACCCCATTTTGCAAATGGAAAAAGGCCAGTCTGCTTAGAAGCAACTAGGATTGTACTCCATAGCTAATTTTTATCAATAGTCTATGGTGGATTTCCGGTTTTTTACCCGGTTTTTTTGGGTATATCCAAGAGGATTGCGCCACTTGGACGGGGGGGTGCGCCCGCCTGTTCACCACCCCACCCCGGCTTGTCAACGCACCCTTGGGGTTGCTCAAGCCCGTCGTAAGCCACAACTGCTTTTATTATAGAAAGGATAATCAGGCTAACCCATTGCCTCCCGGCAAACTCGGCTTCGTTCGTCGGTAGACGCATTTCATTTGTGTGCGTTCAGCCCAAGCGTCAGGCCGCCCCGCCATCCCACCACAAGGCCGAAGCCGAGATGCGCCAACAATTCCCCAGGACTTTTCCTCTAAGTCTCGTCATTTGGGCAAAAAAAACAGCGGCCCGAAGGCCGCTGTTTTGAGACTCACTTGCTAACAAGTAGCAATTAAGCTTTTGCTGCTGCTGCCATTGCGTCAACCTTAGCGTTGTTTTCTGCAATGAAGCGACGACGCCATGGTTTGAGAACAAAGAATGCCAAGCAGGAGCAGATGAACGCGATACATGCCGACAGGATGAACACGCGATCCCAGTTACCGCCAGCAGACAGCGCTGCAGCGAACGGTACCAGCAGGGAGGACGTGCCTTTTGCGGTGTACAGCGTACCAGCGTTACCGGCAGCATTCTTCGCACCGAAGGTGTCTGCGCACATGGAGGGGAACAGCGAGAAGATTTCACCCCAGAACGCGAACGTCAGAGCGGCGAAAATCATGAAGCCCCACGGTGTACGACCAGTCCACATCAAACCGAGCAGTGAAAGACCTTCGCACATAAACACGATGAACATGGTGTTTTCACGACCGATACGGTCAGAGATGTAGCCGCACAGCGGACGGGTAGCACCGTTACAGATGTTGTCGACGGACATTGCCATCGTCAACAGCGGCAGGGTGACGCCCAACAGCGTTACGGGGATCTTTGCAATACCGTAGTCTTTCGCAACTGGACCGAAGGAAGCCGTTGCCATGATACCGCCGGAAGCAACACCCACGAAGCAGATATAGATCAACCAGAAAATCGGTTGACGAATGATTTGCGTCGGCGTGAATTCCATCTTCGAGGTGATAACGCGCGGGATAGCCTTAATGGACGGATCCAGCTTCGCCTTCGGCATGAAGAACGAGCAAATTGCGATCACGATACCTTGGCCAATACCGAAAACCAGGAATGCTTTTTGGTAGCCGGAGTTGTTAATCATGGCTGCAACCGGAACAACGGTAAACGCTGCGCCCGCACCGAAACCTGCTGCCGTCGCACCTGCTGCGAGACCGCGCTTGTCCGGGAACCACTTAACAGCTTGACCCACTGCTGTACCATACACTGCACCTGCGCCCATACCAGTAATCACGGCTGCTGCGTACATGAACGTGAGTGTGTCAGCATAAGAGTGCATCGACCAACCAATAGCCACCATGATTGCGCCAGCACAAATGGTCGGACCAGGGCCGAATCTGTCTGCGCACCAACCTTCAACCGGAACCAACCAGGTTTCGAAGAAAATGAAGATGGTGAATGCCAACTGAATCGATGTACGTGACCAGCCCCATTTGTCTTGCATGGGGGACACGAACAGCGTCCAGCCGTATTGGCAGTTTGCAACCGTTGCCATACAGATGATGCCAAGCACCAACTGTATCCAACGATTTGGATACTTCTCGACTTTACCTTCTGTAGCCATATGTCTACTCTCCTTAAGGTTATTTGGAACAAACTTCTTTTTTACGGATTGCTCCGCTTATTGCCAGACTCTGCACCTAAGGCCAAAGTCACCTGCAACTTGAAGCAGCTGCAAATGACAGTTGACCTACGGAATTGCAACACGATTGTGCGAGAAGATTATTGCCGTGACCATGACCCTGGTCAAGAACAAAATAATTAGTGTGTACTTTTCTCACACTATTTTGCGGCTTGTTTATACCAATTCACCATGATCTGTGCTAGGAATTTCAGCACCGGGCTTCCTCATTTTCTGTCGCAGCAGTCGATGGAACGTCGTTTTGCTCGATAGGGTGCGTTCGTGCCACCCTTCACTGATTCCCTCTTTCTCATCTCGCGCTGTCACGCGAAACCGCAGATGGCGCCCCGCCACCGCGATGAGCTCCGCACTCGCCACCACCTTCATTCCCACCGGCGTGGCACCCTCATGGCGAATATCCAGATGCACTCCCACCGTCAGGTAATCCGCCGGCAGACACCGGTCAATGGCAAGCTGGGCTGCCGCTTCCATGAGCGCCACCAACGCCGGCGTGGCCAGTATGGGCAACCGGCCGCTACCCATGCTAAGCGCTGTGTTCGCTTCGCCGACCACCATTTCCGCGCTGCCGACCAAACCTGGGCGTAAACCGCCCACATCTTGATTCATCTCTTTAACCTCACATCGCGTTAATTGGCATTCCAAGTTTGCCTTTGTTGCTGATTTTTCTTTCAAATCGGAGCGGGAAATGTGTGCGCTTGATGCAGTCCAAGTCAATGTTTCTCTACGCCAAGTTTCTTTAAATCAATATTCACATCGAGGTATTGCCAGTCCGATTGCATGATGGGATGTTTTTTGAACCCCAGCACCCAGGGGCGCACCAACCAGTTGCGCACACGCGACACGTGTAGCGACCATACCGTATCCGCTTCCATTTGCCGACTCATTTGCGCGTAAACCTGGTTGCGCGCCTGACCCGGCGGCAGGGCAAGCGCTTTGCGATACAGCGCATCGAAACGAGGCGATCGGTAACAACTGTGATTGCCACGCCCCGCATTGGGTCCGTACAGCAATTGCACAAAATTTTCGCCCTCGGGAAAATCCGCATGCCATGCGCTGCCCCACATCATCAACTTGCACTCAGTCGCTGCCTTCACATTATCGGCAAAATTACTCACAACAAATTCCACACGCACGCCAATTTGATCCAGGCCGCGCTTCCAGATTTCTGACACGAGTTTGGCACTCGCCCCAGCTTCCGTCTGGATTTTTAACATCAGGGGCTTCCCATCGGGCAAACTGCGATACCCCTCCGCGCCCCGCTGATAGCCAAAATGATCCAGCAAACGATTCGCCAATCCCGGATCGTAGCTAATGCTGGTGCGGTAAGAAGGATCGTGCCCCACGACCCCTGCTGGCACGATCATGTGCGCCTTGCTCGCTTGTCCGCGCCGCAACAAAACAATTTCGTCTGCCACGCTGTACACCATCGCAATGGCGCGCCGCAAGGCGATTTTTTCTTTCGTGACGCCACCAACAATCGGATCCTGCATATTAAAGAGCGTATAGGTCACCTCGGGTTCGATCATGCGCACCAGTCGCAACCCTTGCGAGACATATTGCGGCTTTAAGGTGTCTCCTGCCAGCACATCCGGTGCGGCCAATTGCGGCAGCTTGTCGAAATCGATTTTCCCCTCCTGAAACGCCAGCCAGCGCGATTGCTCCTCTTCGATGATCGCAATGTCCACGCGCCCGACTTGCGGCATGGTTTTGCCCTGCATGTCTTTTACGATTTGCGCATCATCCGGATCATCCGACGGTGCAAAATGCCAGACGAAACCGCGATAGTCGGGATTCGCTTCCAGCACAATTTTGCTGCGCGGGACATATTGCTTGAGCAGGTAAGGGCCGGTGCCCACCGGATGCTGGCCGCTCTGCAGCCCGTAAGCTTCAATCACTTCCCGCGCCACGGCCGCCAATCCACCATACGCAAGCACATAAGAAAAATTTGCATCCGGCGCATTCAGCCGAATTTGCAGTGTGCTGCGATCCAGCGCGCGCAAGCCGGCAACCGGTGTGTCGTAATCAAAGTGCCCTGTTTTTTTGGCTTTGGCGGCAAGCGCATCCAACCCCACAATTTTTCCTTCCACAAAACCCGCAGATGGCGAGCGATTCGCCGGATCCATCAGCCGCTTGATCGCGTACACATAATCCTGCGCGGTCAACTCGCGTTTTTGTCCTTTGAAGACCGGATCCGGCGTGAAGAAAATGCCTTGCTTGATGCGAAAGGTGTATGTCTTGCCGTGATCGCTCACCACGGGCATCGCCTCGGCGGTGCGTGGCACCAGCTTGGCGGGACGCGCCAGATAATCGTAGGTCAGCAGCGTTTCGAAAATGGCATCCGCCACCCAGCCGGAGTAATAATTCTGCGTGCGCACCATGTCGAACCCGTCGTCCGCCGCTTCGAACACCGTGCGTATGACCTTGTTGGGGTCGGCCGCATGCGCGACGCCCGCCAACAACAACACGCCCAACCATGTCCACCAACGCACCCGTTTCATGATTTTCCGTTTTTAATTATCCCTGGCTAGGATATTACGGAAAACTATGAGATAAAAGAACTTATAATTTTCGTTCGGTTTTTCTGATTGACAGCTCATGAAGGTTTTTCGCGGCCTCCCCACTCCCGATGCACGCACACCCTGTGCGTTGGCGATCGGCAATTTTGATGGCGTACATCGCGGCCACCGCCTCTTGCTTGAGCGCCTGCGCGCCACCGCGCGCCAGTTGAACGTGGCATCGGCGGTGATGACCTTCCAGCCACATCCGCGTGAGTATTTCGCCCAACTTTCGGGCGACTTGTCGCGCATCCCGCCGACCATCGCCAATCTGCGCGACAAGCTGCTGTCCTTTCACGCCATCGGTATCGACCGCGTGATCGTCGAACACTTCACGCCGCGCTTTGCTGCCCTGACTGCGGAAGCATTCATCGAAGAAATTCTGGTGCAGGGTTTGCAGGTGAAATGGCTGATCGTCGGCGAAGATTTCTGTTTTGGGGCGAACCGCGCCGGGCGCATCCCCGCGCTGCGCGAGGCGGGCAAGCGCCACGGATTTCAGGTGGAAGTGGTGCGGGATGTGCTCATTGATGACCAACGCATTTCTTCTTCTGCCGTGCGCGCCGCGCTGGGTGGCGGTGATTTTGCCCGTGCTGCTGAATTATTGGGACATCCCTACACCATTTCCGGCCACGTCATTCATGGCAGACAATTGGGACGAGACATCGGCTTTCCGACACTGAATCTGCGCATGGCACCGCGCCATCCCGTGTTGAACGGCATTTTCATTACGCGCGTACACGGCTTGTCCGAACATCCCTTGCCGTCGGTTTCCTGCATCGGCACGCGCCCCACGGTTGACGACAGCGGCAAGCGCTTGCTGGAAACCCACCTCTTGGATTTCAAACAGGATTGCTACGGCAAACTGGTCAAGGTGGAATTCCTGAAAAAATTGCGGGACAACCAAAAATTCGACGGTCTGGACGCCCTCAAAAACGCCATTCAGGGCGATGTCGCCCAAGCCCGGGCTTATTTTGCACCTTAGGTGCAGCTTCAGCACATCATTGGTAAAAAGTTGATGCGTCACAAAGGGCTTAAGGTAGCGCCACGACAACCCGCCCCATAAACCCTACCATCTTCGCTTTCTGCCTGTAAAATGGCGGGCTTACTGGTTGCAAAGCATTGAGCCCGAAATCATGTCCAAAAAGAACGACAAACCCCAATCCGCCAAGCCCAACAAGGATTATCCGGTCAATATGCCGGAGACGCCCTTCCCCATGCGCGGCGACCTCGCCAAACGCGAGCCGCAGTGGGTGAAGCAATGGCAGGAAAAGAAAATCTATGAACGCGTTCGCAAGGCAGCGAAAGGCCGTCCGCTATTCACGCTGCACGACGGCCCGCCGTATGCAAACGGTGACATTCACATTGGCCACGCCGTAAACAAGATTCTCAAGGACATCGTCATCAAATCGCACACAATGGCGGGGTTTGACGCGCATTACGTGCCGGGCTGGGATTGCCACGGCATGCCGATTGAAATTCAGATTGAAAAACAATTTGGCAAACACTTGCCGGTGGCCGAGGTACAGGCAAAAGCACGCGCCTATGCCGCTGAACAGGTGGAGCGTCAAAAAAAGGATTTCATCCGTCTCGGCGTGCTCGGCGAATGGGATAACCCTTACCTGACGATGAATTTTCAGACTGAAGCGGACGAACTGCGCGCCCTCGGTGAATTGATCGAAAAAGGTTACGTATACCGTGGCCTCAAGCCAGTCAACTGGTGTTTCGATTGCGGCTCGGCGCTCGCTGAAGCGGAAGTGGAATATCAAGACAAGCGCGACCCGGAGATCGATGTGGGCTTTGCGTTTGCGGAGCCGAACAAAATCGCTGCCGCTTTCGGCTTGGCAAAATTACCCGAATCAAACAACCCGGACAAAGGCATGATCGTGATCTGGACCACGACGCCCTGGACGATTCCCGCTAATCAAGCGCTGAACGTGCATCCGGAAATCGACTACGCCCTGATCGAAACCGAAAAAGGTTTGTTGATTCTCGCGGAAGAGCGCGCCATGCGCGCTGCGGCGGGCGATGCGCACAACGCGCATTTGCAGAAAACCTACCAGCTCACGCAATGGAACAAGCTCGCCACCTGCAAGGGCAAAGGACTGGCTGGTATTCAATTCAAGCATCCGCTCTACGACAAGCATGAAGGCTATCGCCGCTTGTCGCCGGTGTACCCGGAAGAATACGTGACACTGGATACGGGCACGGGCGTCGTGCATTCCGCGCCTGCTTACGGCGTGGATGACTTTTTGTCGTGCAAAAAAAATGGCATAGCCGATAAAGAAATTTTGAATCCAGTCATGGGCGACGGACACTATGCGGCCTGGCTGCCACTGTTCGGCGGCATGACGATTTGGGAAGCTTCACGTCCGATTTGCGACGCGCTGCGCGACGCCGGTGCGCTGCTGAATCTCGGCATGTCCTCGCACAGTTACATGCATTGCTGGCGCCACAAGACCCCGATTGTCTATCGCGCCACCTCGCAATGGTTTGCGGGCATGGATGTCACACCGAAAAACGGCGGCACCACATTGCGCGAAACCGCGCTCAAGGGCGTCGAGGAAACCGTGTTTTATCCCGACTGGGGCAAGGTGCGACTGCACAACATGATCGCCAACCGCCCGGACTGGACGCTCTCGCGTCAGCGTCAATGGGGGGTGCCCATGGCGTTCTTCGTGCACAAGGAAACGGGCGCCCTGCATCCGCGCACGCCGGAACTCATCGAGCAAATCGCACAACGCATCGAAAAACAAGGCATCGAAGCCTGGCAAACCCTCGACCCGCAAGAATTGCTGGGCGATGATGCAGCGCTGTATGAAAAAAATCGCGACACGCTGGATGTGTGGTTCGATTCCGGCATCACGCACCGCACCGTGATGCGCGGTTCGCACGCCGCACAACACAGCTTTCCGGCGGATTTATATCTCGAAGGATCGGATCAGCATCGCGGCTGGTTCCATTCCTCACTCCTGACCGGCTCCATGCTCGACGGTCGCGCGCCGTACAAGGCGCTGCTCACACACGGTTTTGTCGTGGATGGCGACGGCAAGAAAATGTCGAAGTCCGCCGGCAACGTCATCGCGCCGCAAGAAGTGTTCGAAAAACTCGGCGCGGACATTCTGCGTCTGTGGGTGGCCTCCACCGATTATTCCGGCGAACTGAACATCTCGAACGAAATTCTCACGCGCGTGACCGATGCTTACCGGCGCATCCGCAACACCTTGCGCTTCTTGCTCGCGAATGTGTCGGACTTCAATCCGAAAACGGACGCGGTGCCCATCGACGAACTCTTCGAACTGGATCGTCACGCCATTGCCAACATGGCGAAACTCCAGGCGGAAATTCTCGACCACTACAAAGTCTACGAATATCATCCGATCGTCGCGAAGCTGCAAACCTACTGCTCGGAAGATCTGGGCAGCTTCCATCTCGACATCCTGAAGGATCGGCTCTACACCGCAGGCGCAAGCTCCACAGCACGCCGTTCTGCGCAAACCGCAATGTGGCACATCACGCACGCGCTCTTGCGCCTGATGGCGCCCATCCTGTCGTTCACGACGGAAGAAGCCTGGAGCGTGTTGGCCGACCAAGAAGAATACGCAGCCAGCGACGAAACCATTTTCACGCAACTATTTTATTCACTGCCGGAAATCAAGGATGGTGCGGCGCTGCTCGACAAATACGACCGGCTGCGCGACGTCCGCTCCATCGTCACCAAGCAACTGGAAGAAGTGCGCATCGCGGGCAAGATCGGCTCTCCCCTACAAGCCGAACTGACGATCAAGGCCAGTGGTGACAAGTTCGCTGCCCTAAACAGTCTGGGCGACGATTTGAAATTTGTCTTCATCACCTCGAAAGTTCAGCTTGAAAAAGTCACCAGCCCCACGGAAGAATCAGTGACCGTGACTCCCTCACCTTTTACCAAGTGCGACCGCTGCTGGCATTACCGTGAAGACGTGGGCAGCGACCCCGCGCACCCGCAGATTTGCGGGCGCTGCGCAAGCAACCTGTTTGGAGAAGGAGAGTCGCGCAAGTTTGCGTGATGACCCATTATGGCAAGAAGCAATCGTTCCACTAATGGCTCCATGATTCCCTGGCTGGCGGTTGCCGCCCTTATCGTCATTGTTGATCAGCTGAGCAAAATCGCGATCTCGAAGCTGCTGGCTGCCAAAGGCTTCCTGAAAATCACCTCATTTTTCAATCTGGTACTGGCCTACAACAAGGGCGCGGCCTTCAGTTTTCTGGCTTCCGGCGGCGGCTGGCAACGCTGGTTTTTTACCGGTATCAGTCTTGCCGTATCGTTGTACCTGTTGTATTTGCTGAAGCGCCATGCCGCTCAGCGGATGTTTTGCTGGGCACTGACCTTGCTGTTGGGCGGTGCCGTAGGCAACCTGATCGACCGCGTATGGTACGGTCACGTGATCGATTTTCTGGATTTTCACATTGGCAGCTGGCACTGGCCCGCGTTCAACGTGGCCGACAGCGCGATTTGTCTGGGGGTCTTCCTGTTTATACTGGACGAGTTGAGAAGAGTAAGAAAAGGCAACTGATGATTCAGAAACTATTTTGCCGCGAAATTCAGGGTCAGAGTCAAAATTCGCTGCGCGATATTTGACTCTGACCCTGGTTTCGCTGCTGTACGAAAACAGCATGCTGTCCTCCAAAATACAAAGGAGTGCTTATATGGAACTCACTGGCAAAAAAATTATTCTTGGTCTAACCGGCGGCATTGCCTGTTACAAGAGCGCGGAATTTTTGCGCGAGATGATCCGCGCGGGCGCATCCGTCAACGTCGTCATGACGCAAAACGCCACGCAATTCATCACGCCCATGACGATGCAGGCGCTCTCCGGCAATCCGGTGTATGTGAGTCAATGGGACGAGCCGATCACCAACGCGCTCGCGCACATCCACATCACGCGCGACGCCGATGCGTTTGTCGTCGCGCCTTGCACCGCTAACTTCATGGCAAAACTCGCGAACGGCATCGCCGACGATTTGCTCTCATCGCTTTCCCTCGCGCGTCCGCGCCATCTGCCTTTCATGGTCGCCCCCGCGATGAATGTGGAAATGTGGCAAAACCCCGCGACACAGCGCAACCTGGCGCAATTGCGTGAAGATGGTATCGGCGTTCTGGGACCCGCTTCCGGCGCACAGGCTTGCGGCGATGTGGGCATGGGACGCATGCTGGAACCGTTGGAACTTTTGCAGGAAGTGGTCGCCGCGCTGCAACCCAAGTCTCTGGCTGGCAAGCGCGTGTTGATCACGGCGGGCCCGACATTTGAACCCATCGATCCGGTACGCGGCATCACGAATCTGTCTTCCGGCAAGATGGGTTATGCGCTTGCGCGCGCGGCGCGTGAAGCGGGTGCGGAGGTGCTGCTGGTATCGGGCCCGACTGCGCTGGCCACCCCCTACGGCATCACACGCATCGACGTGCAAACTGCGCAACAAATGTACGACACAGTGATGGGCAACGTCAGCGATCAAGATATTTTCATCGCTGTCGCCGCCGTCGCGGACTGGCGCGTTGCCAATGCCAGCACGCAAAAAATGAAGAAGAGCGAGAAGGGTGATGCGCCACAACTTCAGTTCGCGCAAAACCCCGATATCCTTGCGTCGGTGGCGGCTTTGAAAAAGCGTCCGTATTGCGTCGGCTTTGCCGCAGAGTCCGAGGACTTGCTGAAACATGCCGAAGCCAAACGCAAGAGCAAAAATATTCCGCTCTTGGTCGGAAATATCGGACATGAAACCTTTGGTAAAGATGAAAACACCCTCGTCCTGTTTGACGATAAGGGTCATGTTGAACTGCCGCGCAGTGACAAACAGGATTTGGCGCGGCAACTGATCGCTAATGTTGCGAAGCGGTTGACGTAAAATTTTCTGCCTCTGCGCATTTCACCCTTCTCCCGCAAGCGGGAGAAGGGCAGGGATGAGGGGGCTTGAACTACCGAATAAGTATTCTTTGGACTTTAACACCCTCACCCCATCCCTCTCCCGCTTGCGGGAGAGGGGGAGAAAAAAATGAAGATTGACGTTAAAATTCTCGACCCGCGCATGCAGGCACAACTGCCTGCGTATGCGACCCCCGGCAGTGCCGGACTGGATTTGCGCGCCTGCCTGGATGCGCCGCTGGACATTGCCCCCGGCGAAACGCATCTCATCCCGACGGGGCTTGCCATCCACATCGCTGACCCCGGTTATGCCGCAATGATTTTGCCCCGCAGCGGACTCGGCCACAAGCACGGCATCGTGCTCGGCAATCTCGTCGGGCTGATCGATTCCGATTATCAAGGACAACTGATGGTCTCGACCTGGAATAGGGGTCAGACCACATTTACGCTGAACCCCATGGAGCGTCTCGCGCAACTGGTGATCGTACCGGTCATGCAAGTTCAATTCAATGTCGTCGAGGAATTCTCCGCGAGCGAGCGTGGCGCAGGTGGTTTCGGCAGTACGGGCAAAAAATAAGGTGATCAATTGAGGCAAATGAAATTTTGTTGGTTAGCAACGCTGCTATGCGCATCGATTTTGTCAGGATGCGTCGAAAAACAACCCCTGACTCGTCCAGACGACGCGGCCAATTCGCCGCCTGTCCAGCGACAGGCTCCCGTCGAACCGCAAGAGGCCATAAAATCCGTCGCTGCCATGCAGGATCGGCTGGTGCGCGTCGCGGCTCCGCTCTTGCTCAAAAATCAGGGGTCGTGCAGAAAACTGTCGCGGCCGTTGATGGGCTTTACGGCGCGAAACCAATATTCCTATTCGCCTGAACTGGCAAAAGAAGCCCATCTCGCGCTGAACTTAGGCGACGCACTGCAAGTGGGGGCAATCATGCCTGGCAGCGGCGCTGCGAGAAGCGGTTTGCAGCGCGGCGACCAGTTGATCGCGGTTGAAGATGAACCCATGCCACAGGGTGCAAACGCCGAGCAGGAGGCGCCGAACGTGCTCGCCCCTTTGCTGGCGGATCAGGACAGCATCACGCTCACCGTTCAGCGCAACGGCAAGGCTCGCAAAGTCAACATCAGCCCCACACAAGCCTGCGCCTTCCGCATTGAACTGGGCAACGCAGACAATGTAAACAGCTATGCAGATGGCGCGCGCATCATGGTGACGCGCGGCATGCTGCACTTCACGCAATCCGACACGGAACTCGCCTACGTTATCGCGCGTGAACTGGCACACAACATCCTGCTTCACCCACAGCAGTTGAAGTCGGCAGGAACTGCGGCAGAGATTATCAATGCGCTTAAACCGATTTTTCCGCAGTCCGGTAGTGAAAACAAGACCGCTGACTTGCCGCCCGTCCCCAAAGAAATGGATGCGCTGGCAGATCGATTGGCGCTCAACATGTTAAAACGCGCCAGCATCAATATCGACGAAGTAGCGGCATTCTGGCAGCGTCTCGCCAAGCAATATCCTGCCAACGCATCGAACGCGCATACCGCCATCCATCGCGACACAGCTTATCGAATCGCAGCCATCGAGAAAACCGTCGCTGCCATTGAAGCGCGGGAGAAAATGACGCGCAGTGTCCCCAGACGGCCGAAAAGCAAGAAGCGCAGGCGCTAAGTCTTACTTGCCTGAGCGCCGACGCGCCATGCGAATCACGTCAGGGAAGCGGTGACTTTCAAGACTTCATCTGCGGTTGTCAAACCTTCGATGATCTTGAGCGCACCGGCGATCCGCAATGGCTTCATGCCGTCCCGAATGCCTTGCTGGCGCAAAGCAAACAAATCCGTCTCCGCGCGGATGATCTTGGAAAAATTGTGCGTGACCTGCACGAGTTCGTAAATGCCGGTGCGCCCACGGAAACCGGTATTGCGGCACTCAGGACACCCCACGGGGCGATAGATTGTTTTCGGTTTCGGTAGCTTCCAGCCTTCTACCAAGCTTGTCCAAATTTCATCTTCAATTTCGCCATCCGGCTTTTTGCAGTGAATGCATAAGGTGCGCACCAGTCGCTGCGCCATGATGCCGATCAAGGTCGCTTCAAGCAAATAATATGGCACGCCCAATTCCAGCAAACGCATCACGGAGGAGGGGGCATCATTGGTGTGCAGCGTCGAAAGTACCAAGTGTCCAGTCAGCGCTGCCTGGATCGCCATTTCAGCCGTTTGCAGATCGCGAATTTCGCCGACCATGATGATGTCCGGATCCTGACGCATCAAGGATCGAACGCCATCCGCGAACGTCAAATCAATGCCGTGTTGCACCTGCATCTGGTTGAAGGAAGGCTCGACCATTTCAATTGGATCTTCAACGGTACACACATTCACCTCCGACGTCGCGAGCGCCTTGAGCGTGGTGTAAAGCGTGGTGGTTTTGCCTGAACCGGTGGGGCCCGTCACCAAAATGATGCCATTCGGTTTGGTCGTCAGTGCACTCCAGCGCGCAGCATCTTCTACGGGAAACCCCAATTCCGGCAAAGTTTTGACGACGACTTCCGGATCAAAAATCCGCATCACGAGTTTTTCGCCGAATGCGGTTGGCAGCGTGGACAAACGCAACTCCACTTCCTCTGCGCTTGCGGTGCGCGTTTTGATGCGCCCATCCTGCGGACGCCGCTTCTCAATCACGTCCATCCGCCCCAATAATTTGATGCGCGCCGTCATGGCAATCATGACCGTCGCCGGCACCTGATAGACCTGGTGCAGCACGCCATCGATGCGAAAACGAATCACGCCGAAATCGCGTTTGGGTTCCAGGTGAATGTCGGAGGCGCGCTGGTCGTACGCGTACTGCCACAGCCAATCGACAATATTGATGATGTGCTGATCATTCGCGTCGAGCTGCTTGTTGGCTTTCCCCAGCTCGACCAGTTGCTCAAAGTTGTTGCGAAACGCCACTTCCTGACCGGGTCGTTTTTGCGCGTCCTTGATTTGTTTGGCCAGACTGAAAAATTGCGCAATATACTGGGCAATGTCTGCGGGGTTTGCCACAACCAATCGCACCTTGCGGCGAGAAATGCGCTCGATTTCCTCCACCCACTCCGTCATGAAAGGCTCTGAAGTGGCAACGACCAGCTCGGCCACGCTCATTTCAACCGGCAAGATGTTGTAGCGAGCGGCATAATTGGCCGACATCACATCCGCCACGCGGGTAAAGTCGATCTTGAGCGGGTCGATGCGCATAAAAGGCACCTCCGCTTTTTGCGCCAGCCATTCAGATAGCCAATCCAAAGTCAGCAGCCGGTGCGGCGGTTGCGCAGAAGTCACTTTAGTTTGCGCAAGCGCTGTCAAGGGGTGCATCCCGGTAGCGTTCTTGTGGATGCCTTGCGCGTAATTGAAATAAGCCTTCGCCTCATCTTTTTTAACAATGCCATCCTCGATCAGCCAGCCAAATAACTGCTGCATGTCCAAGATTTTATTGCGGGGTGATCTGGCAGTGGCTGGGGGCGCGCTTTTGCGCGCGTGGGAAACCGTCGGCGGATTCGTTTGGGCTGACTTCATTTTCGCGCTACCCCGGTTGGCTTAACTTCAGTCCATTGACCCATTGCCTGGCTGGCAACTGGGTCAATTCTCCAATTTCAAGTGCTCTTTCGTACAATACACGAAAATCCAGCGTTGGCCGCCGTTTGAAGGCTAGCGCCACGGCGTTGCCTGCTGCTACTGTAGGCAAACATTGCACATAATCAAAAGCTGACCGCATCGCTTCCAGATTCTTGTCATAACTCGGATGCTCTCCAAACAGATTGGTCACCATGATGCCGTTCGGCGTCAGGCAATTCGCGCAGGCCTGGTAAAACGCAGGGGTATCCAGCACGGGACCCTGTGCATCCTTGTCGTATAAATCCGCCTGCAACACATCGATTGTCCCGTGGTTTGCCCTGTCTTTCACAAAATCCATGGCATCCATCTCAATCACGTGCAAACGATCATCATCGGGCGGCAACTTGAACATCGACCGGCACACTGCAATAACGCTTGGATTCAATTCAATCGTCGTCACCTGCGCGTCAGGAAAATGTCGATAGCAAAATTTGGTGAGCGCCGCCGCGCCCAAGCCAAGCTGCACGATATGTTTTGGCTGTTGGATAAACAGCATCCAGGCCATCATTTGCTGGACGTATTCCAGTTCCAGCCAATCCGGCTTGCGCAGGCGCATTGCCCCCTGCACCCAGCGCGTCCCAAAGTGCAGGTAACGCACACCATCGTCCTCCGAAATAGTGACCGGTGCCTGTGCAATATTCGCTGGCCTGCGTGATGCAACTTCCTTTTCGATTGATTTGCGTTTGATTAACATAATTTTTGTATTGTCGTGCTTGCTGCGGGGCTTGGCAAGCTTTCCCGCATACGAAAACAGCACGGTGCTGCGCAGATGCCGCACTGTGCTGTTTTTTGCTTGAAACGGAATCCTTGCGACGCTTGCGCGGAACCTGAATCGTTTTCTTTATGAAATTTTTTTGCTTGCTAATTTTCTTGCTGTCACGCCTCACGAACATACCATTTATGACCACACTCCCGGCATTCTCTATTCATAATCCGGCCACACTCAACGGCATCATAAAAGTCGCAGCCACCATGGGTGGCTTCGCCGCGCTCAATCAACTGGAGGGCTTCCGCCGGAGGCTTGCATCCCCAAAAAATCGGCACCCCTTCGGGTTTGCCGCATTCAGGACAGGTGTCATGGAGGGGTTTCATATTCGTATTGGGCAAGTGAACGATTCAAAATTTTATAACAAGGCGAAGCCAACAAAGCCACAGACATGGTTTCAATAGCATGGCGCTCAGGACGCGAAGACGAGCCAACATCACTCATCCGTAACGCCAACACCAAAATGTTTGTGGCGAGGCGGCGAGCCTTGCCGTACGGCCTGGCCTGTACGGCAAGGCAAAGCCAACAAAGCCACAGACATTTTGGTCTCGCCGACAGGAATCGAACCTGTATCCCACGCTTAGGAGGCATGTGCACTATCCATTGTGCTACGGCGAGTCCTCACAAGCCCCACATTATAGCTGACCGCACTTTGAGCGACAGGTACAATCACGCTTTCCGCTTTTGTTTTCCCCTTATATGGCCATTGTCTCGTTCACGAATGCACAACTCGCTTTTGGCCATTTTGCCATGCTGGATCACGCCGATTTTTCTCTGGAAGCGGGCGAGCGTGTCGGGCTGATTGGCCGCAACGGCACCGGCAAATCTTCGATGCTGCGCATTATCGCCGGACAGGCCAAGCTGGATGACGGGCTGTTTGTCGCACAACAGGGCATTAAAGTGGCTTACGTTGAACAAGAGCCGCAGTTTGCACCTGGGTTGTCGGTATTCGATGCTGTTGCTAGCGGACTGGCGGCAGTGCAAGCCATGCTGGCGGAATTCGATGCGCTCACTGCACAGTTAGGCGACACGCATGACGAGCGCACGCTTGCACGCTTTCACGACCTCCAAATAAAACTGGATGCGTCGGATGCGTGGAATTTGAACAATCGCGTTGAGACGACCCTGGATCGTCTGGCGCTCGACAAAACGGCTTCTGTTGACACACTCTCCGGCGGCATGCAAAAACGCGTGGCGCTGGCACGCGGGCTCGTCAGTGCGCCGGATGTGCTGTTGCTGGATGAACCGACCAATCATCTGGATGTGGATTCGATTCTGTGGCTTGAAGGCTTGCTGCGCGATTTTCGCGGCAGCGTCTTGCTCATCACCCATGACCGCAGTTTTCTGGACAATGTCGTCTCCCGCATCATCGAACTGGATCGCGGCAAGCTGCATTCCTATCCCGGCAACTTCAGCGCCTACAAACGTTTGAAGGCGGATCAGTTGGCTGTTGAAGCCGTCGAGCAAGCCAAGTTCGATAAAGTGCTGGCACAGGAAGAAGTCTGGATCAGAAAGGGAATTGAAGCACGTCGCACGCGCAATGAAGGCCGCGTGAGACGACTGGAAGCCTTGCGTCTGGCGCGCGCCGCCCGACGCGAGCATCAGGGACAAGTCCGGATGGATGTATCTGCAGGCGAACGATCGGGTCGTATCGTTGCGGAACTTCAAAATGTCAGCAAATCCTTCGGCGACAAAATCATCGTGAACGATTTTTCTGCCATCATTCAGCGCGGCGACAAGGTCGGGTTCATCGGCGCAAATGGCACTGGCAAAACCACCTTGCTCAAATTGATTCTCGGTGAAGAGAACCCGGACAGTGGCACGGTACGCCAAGGTGCCAATCTGCAAATCGCGTATTTCGATCAGATGCGCGCGCAACTAAACGATGAAGCCACACTGGTTGACACGATTTCGCCCGGCAGCGAATGGATTGAAATCGACGGGCAAAAAAAGCATGTGATGAGTTATCTGGGCGATTTTCTGTTTTCGCCGGAACGCGCGCGTTCGCCGGTGAAATCGCTTTCCGGTGGTGAGCGCAACCGCCTGCTGCTGGCGCGTCTGTTTGCCCGCCCCGCAAACGTGCTGGTGCTGGACGAACCCACCAACGATCTGGATATCGACACACTCGAACTGCTGGAAGAATTGCTGGAAGATTACAAAGGCACGGTGTTTTTGGTGAGCCATGACCGCATGTTTCTCGACGATGTGGTCACGCAAGTCATCGCGTTTGAAGAAAACGGTACATGGCGGGAATATGTGGGCGGCTATAGCGACTGGTTGCGCACCCGCCCTGCGGCGCAGAAAGCTGCGCCTGAGACGAAGCCTGTTGTGCCAACCAAAAAATCCTCACCCCCTGCTGCTGCACCGCGCAAAAAGCTCAGCCACAAAGAGCAACGTGAGCTGGATGAATTGCCGCAACGCATTGCACAACTTGAAGCGGAGCAGAAAATCATTGCTACACGCCTGGCCGATCCTGAACTTTATCGTCAACAAGCGAACGATGTAAAACAACTAAATGAACGCTTCGCAAAAATCGATGAAGAACTACTCGAATGCCTTGAGCGCTGGGAAGCCATTGATGCCCGCAGCAAAGGGTGAACTCGCCTGACCTTGTCTCTCAAACTGTCATTCCAGCGAAAGCTATAATACAAAGCACTGACTTTGCTGTAATAAATTGGTAAAACTGATATGCCAGAAGCCGCCAACAAATTAGTCATCGGCATTGCCTCCCGCGCCCTGTTCGACCTATCGGAAAGCCACGAGGTCTTTGAACAGCAGGGCGTGGCTGCCTATTGCCAATACCAGATCGCAAACGAAGACCAGCCGCTTGCGCCGGGCGTGGCCTTCCACCTTGCGCGCAAACTCCTGGCATTAAATGAAACCGATCCTGAACAACCACGCGTGGAAGTCATCCTGCTCTCGCGCAACAGCTCGGATACTGGCTTGCGCATTTTCAATTCGATCCGCCATCACAAGCTGCCGATCACGCGCGCCGTGTTTACGAGTGGCGAAAGTCCATTCCGCTACGTCCCGGCCTTCGGCGTGCATCTGTTTCTATCTGCGAACCCCGATGATGTCCGCATCGCGCTGGAATCCGGCTACGCTGCCGCGACCATCTTGCCCTCACACGTCGGCGTCGGCACCAATGAAACCGACCAATTGCGTATTGCCTTCGACGGTGATGCGGTACTGTTCTCAGATGAGGCCGAGCGCGTGTTCAAGGAAAATGGATTGCAAGCGTTTGCCAAAAGCGAAGCAGAAGCCGCACATCGACCGTTACGCGGCGGCCCCTTCAAAAACTTTCTCGCAATGCTGCACCGCATTCAAACCGAATATCCTGCCGATGCCTCGCCAATTCGCACCGCCCTCGTCACCGCACGCGGCGCACCCGCACACGAACGCGTGATTCGCACATTACGTGACTGGGGCATTCGCATTGATGAATCCGTGTTTCTGGCCGGGATGGACAAAGGGCCGTTCCTGCAAGCCTTTGGTGCCGACATTTTCTTTGACGACCAACGCAAGCATTGCGAATCGGCTAGGCAGCATGTGGCTACCGGCCATGTGCCACATGGGGTGGCGAATGAGGTGGCGGGGGACGCGTGAGGAGGTAGCAGCGGTTTGGCTCCACAATAACACTGCCTTATTAACAACAAAATGACAAAATAGCTTGTATTTTCGGAGTTGCGCTCCTAATATACTAGATATATGCTAAACAGACTTATCACCTCTCAGGTTGAAACCGCCCTCCAGCAAGCTCCCGCAGTCGCCCTGCTCGGGCCGCGTCAGGTGGGCAAAACCACGCTTGCCCGACAGCTCTCGGCAAACCGCGCCGCGATTTACCTTGACCTGGAATCCCCCAAAGACCTCATCCGCTTGGAAGACCCGGTAGCCTTCCTCTCCCGCCATGCAGACAAACTCATCGTACTGGACGAAATTCAACGCAAGCCCGACCTCTTCATGACACTGCGCGGCATCATTGATGAAAATCGTCTCGCAGGCAAGAAGAGCGAACAATTTCTCTTGCTGGGTTCGGCTTCCATGGATTTGCTGCGGCAATCTTCCGAAAGCCTCGCGGGGCGCATTCATTACATCAATATGAGCGGCTTGAACGTTCTCGAAATGCCACACGAAACCCTTTCTGATCTTCACCGATTGTGGCTGCGCGGCGGTTTCCCAGACAGTTTTCTCGCTGACTCCGATGCCAACAGCATGGCATGGCTGGAAATGCTTGTTCGCACCTATCTGGAACGCGATGTCCCGCAAATGGGATTTCGTCTTTCGGCTACTCGTCTGCGTCGCCTCTGGACGATGGTGGCGCACTCACAGGGCGAGACACTCAACTTTTCCAAACTGGGTAGCAATCTGGAAGTGGATGGCAAAACAGCCAGCGGCTACCTTGACCTTCTGGTTGATCTCATGCTGGTGCGACGACTGGAACCATGGTTCGAGAATGCCAAGAAGCGCATGGTCAAGTCACCGCGTTTTTATGTGCGCGACAGCGGCATCCTGCACAGGCTGCTCGACGTCACCGATTATGATGGTCTGCTTTCGCATCCTGTTCTTGGCAAGAGTTGGGAAGGATTTGTCATCGAGAATATTCACTCCATTCTCGCCAACACCGTCAGAAGTTACTACTACCGCACGGCGGCGGGATCGGAGATTGATCTCTTGCTCAGGTTCTCGCATCGGGAACTGTGGGCCATCGAAATCAAGAATGGCAGCATGCCCAAAATCAAAGCCGGATTTCATCAAGCCTGCGCGGATGTGGGAGCAACGCAGAAAATCGTGATCCACGGTGGAGATGATGATTTCCCGCTTCCGCACGATACGCAGGCCATGTCCCTGTTGTCATTCATGAAGCGACTTGTGCAAATCAGGTGAGGCGCAGCGTTCGCTTTACTGCACAAAAGAAAAAAACCGGGGTCTGTCCCTTTAAGTTAATCTTTGAGCTTTCCATCGTGAGTGAAAGGGATAAAAGAGCCTAGGTCAACGTCCATATAGCTTCTGATGTCGAAGCCTGGATGTCTTGGAGACTGTTCAAGCATTGTCCAAAGTGTTTCAAGGAACAAGAATAATGCCTTGGCTGGATCAACCTCAAAACGATGTCCGTCGCCTGTAGCAGAAAAATTTCTCTCGTTATGTATCTCATCAGCAACCGTCATCCATCGAGGAATGTCGCCGTCACCTCGGCAGAAGATAAGCCCCTTGTCCAACGCGCAAGCAATGAAATGGTTGAATGACGGGTGGTAAGGAAAAGATTCATCGCCATACGCTTGAGTTGGCAAATTATTGAACCATCCTACAAACGTTCCAAAATCTTCAGTAGAAGATCTGTACCCAAATATGCAGTGGACTGGTGGGCTGTGTGGAATTTTCTCTTTATTAGTTTGCGTTTGCCAGTAAGGCGTTAGCAGTGGTTGAAATTTTAGCTGTCGAAGTGCCGCTTCGTTCTGCAACGCGCTATCAACCTGCTGTTTAGACAGCTCTGTTTTTACCTCAATTACCGCATATACCGTTTCGACTGGATAGACCTTCCGCAAGTACTTTGGGAATTGAACGTCGTCGTAAATGACAATATCGCACTGTCTGCTTACAGCCCCTTCTCTGTCAATTACAAGAGCATTGACTTCGATTCCATATCTCGATGGAAGAAATGAGCGCAGTACATCAGCAAGAGCCTGTTCGTTTTCACTTCCTTTTAACCCTTCATGCGGCAAGCGTCGATTAAATAGCAGTGCGTCCGCTTCGAGCTTGTTATAAACGCTCCGGAAGTACCTGTTCAGAAATTTTCGATCAGCATCTCTGGCCATAATCGCTAACTTGTTTCATTCAGCAAAACTGCATAATAACATCGGCCACTACGCAATAGCGTGCGCCACCCATCCGCTTGCGACGCTGCCGCTGGCAGAAGGCAAAAGCGGATCAGACGCAAAAACTGTTTGAGCGCAGCGAGTTTTTTTGCGTCCCGCTTTTGCTGCACTGGCAGCAGGAATTCAGCGGCGCCGCGGTCGCCTTCTTTGGCTTACCTTTCTTGGCGAGGCAAGAAAGGTAAGTAGCTGCCGGGCTACCCCCGGCATGCTCAATCTACTGCAAAACCAATCTCACTCCAATTCCGGAAAAATTCAGGGTCAGAGTCAAAATTCGCTTCGCGATATTTGACTCTGACCCTGGTTTTTCCTGCGTCCCACCGTCCTAACGCGTCCAATATCCCGGCTGGTTATATATCTCCCTCAACATATCAATAAACAACCGCGTCTTCAACGGCAAATGCCGCTGCGGCGGATAGATCGCCATGATGTCGTAATTATCGAGCGCGTATTCATCAAGCACCGTGACCAGTTCTCCCGACATCAACTGCGACTGGATTTCCCAGGTCGATCGCCACGCCAGACCCAGTCCTTCCAGGCACCAACGGTGCAACAGTTCACCGTCATTGCAATCCAGATTGCCCGTCGTCCTGACAATAACGGTCTTGCCCTTGTTCTTGAAGTACCACCCGCGCTGCTGCCCGCCCTGCAAGTTGAACGTCAGGCAGTTATGTTGCATTAAATCGTCGAGGGTTTTGGGAACCCCGTGTTTGGCGAGGTATCCCGGCGTGCCGCAAACGATCCGATGGTTGGGATGCAATTTGACCGCAACCAGGTTGGGATCGATGCTGCCGCCGATGCGTATGCTCATGTCATACCCTTCTCGCACCAAATCGACTACCTGATCGCTCAGATTGAAAGAAATCCGGACTTCCGGGTTTGCCTCCAGAAAAGCGGGGGCATACGGCGCGACGTGCTTGCGCCCAAAGGCTGCGGGGGCTGTCACAATCAAGTGGCCGGTTGCCTTGTGTCGCCCTTCGCTCACGAGCTTTTCGGCATGATCCAAATCTGTCAGCAACTTTCGGCTATGCTCGAGAAACAGGTTGCCCTGCTCGGTCAGACTCAAATGGCGCGTCGTGCGATGCATCAGCTTGACACCCAAACGTTTCTCCAGAGCATCAATCCTACGCCCCAGCATCACAGGCGTAATCCCCTGTTCCAGTGCCGCTCGTGCGAGACTGCCCTTGTCTACAACCGATACGAAGGCTTCAATTTGTTTGAGTTTATCCACTGACATTGATTCCTTACTCCAGGTATTGAATAAAGCGATTTTTTGTTATCTTATCAAACAAAAAATTCATCTATATAATTAGCGCTTAAAATCCCAAAATTGTGTCAATAAGGAGGTGTCCCGTGGCAAGAATGACTGCAGCTGAAGCGGCTGTCCATGTAATGGAAAAGGAAGGCGTCACTCAACTCTTTGGTGTACCTGGTGCTGCCATCAATCCCTTCTACGCCGCCCTGAAAAAACGCGGCACGATGAAGCATATCCTGGCGCGTCACGGTGAAGCGATTGGTCACATGGCAGAAGGCTATACCCGTGCAAAAGCTGGCAATATTGGCGTTGGCATCTGCACGTCCGGCCCGGCCGCGACTGACATGCTCACCGGCTTGTACTCGGCACAGGCAGATTCCACACCGATTCTCGTGATTACCGGTCAAGCCCCACGCGCGCGCTTGTTCAAGGAAGATTTCCAGGCGGTCGACATTGAAAAAATTGCGGCGCCGCTCACCAAGATGGCTGTCACCGTACGCGAACCGGCGCTGGTGCCGCGCGTGTTCCAGCAAGCTTTCCACCTGATGCGCTCTGGCCGTCCGGGCCCTGTGCTGATTGACTTGCCGATGGATGTGCAGCTGGCTGAAATCGAATTCGACCCGGATACCTACACTCCGCTGGAAGTGTATAAACCCAAAGCGAGCCGCGCACAAATCGAAAAAGCGATTGCGATGCTCAACGAATCGGAGCGTCCGCTGATTGTGTCTGGCGGCGGCGTCATCAATGCCGATGCCTCTGCGCAATTGGTCGAATTTGCCGAAATCCTGGGCGTACCGGTGATCCCGACCCTGATGGGCTGGGGCACCATTCCGGACGATCATCCCCTGCAAGCCGGGCAAGTGGGCATTCAATGCAGCAACCGCTATGGCAACGCCTCTTTGCTGGCTTCTGATTTTGTGCTGGGCATCGGCAATCGCTGGGCGAATCGTCACACGGGCACGCTGGATGTTTATACGAAAGATCGCAAATTCGTTCACGTGGATATCGAGCCGACGCAAATTGGTCGCGTTTTCGGTCCGGATTACGGCATTGTGTCCGATGCAGAATACGCACTGAACCTCTTCGTCGAAGTGGCGAAAGAATGGAAAGCCGCTGGCAAGCTGAAGAATCGTTCCGCCTGGGCAGCGGACTGCCAAAAACGCAAGCGCACCATGCTCCGCAAGACCGATTACGGCAATGTACCGATCAAGCCGCAACGTGTTTATCAAGAAATGAACAAGTTTTTCGGCAAAGACGTGCGTTATGTCAGCACCATTGGTCTCTCGCAAATCGGTGCCGCGCAACTCTTGAATGTTTACAAGCCACGTCACTGGATTAACGCGGGCCAAGCGGGTCCATTGGGCTGGACCATTTCTGCAGCCCTGGGTGTGCGCGCTGCCGATCCCACCAGCGAGATCGTGGCCATTTCCGGCGACTTCGACTTCCAGTTCATGATCGAAGAACTGGCCGTCGGCGCGCAGTTCAAGCTGCCGTACATGCATGTTGTGGTCAACAACTCTTACCTGGGTCTGATTCGTCAAGGTCAAATCGGGGTGGGCGACATCGACTACTGCGTGCAACTCTCCTATGACAATATCAACGCACCGGAAGTCAACGGTTACGGTATTGATTTCATGACCGTCACCGAAGGGCTGGGTTGCAAAGGCATTCGCGTCTCCAAGCCGGAAGAGATCATTCCCGCTTTCGAACAGGCGCGCAAGCTGATGGCCGAGTTCCAGGTGCCGGTGGTGGTTGAGATCATTCTTGAGCGCGTCACCAACTTGCCAATGGGGCCGGATATCGACAAGGTTAACGAATTCGGCGGCGCGCTGGATATCGAAGAAGCAGCTGAAGAATCGCAGAAAAAGAAAGCTGCCTGATTCGTCACCTGACAACGAGAATAACGAGATAAGAAAGGGGAAATACCATGCCAAAACTGGCTGCCAACCTGAGCATGATGTTCACGGAAGTACCGTTCATGGATCGTTTCGATGCTGCTGCGAAAGCGGGCTTCAAAGGCGTCGAATTCCTGTTCCCGTATGAATTCGATGTGAATCAAATTGCGGACAAGATCAAAGCCAACAATTTGCAAATCGTGTTGCATAATCTGCCCGCCGGTAATTGGGGTGGTGGTGAGCGCGGCATTACCTGCCATCCGGATCGCGTCGGCGAATTCCAGGACGGTGTGGGCAAAGGCATTGAAGCGGCAAAGAAACTGGGCGTAAAACAATTGAACGCACTGGCTGGCATTGTGCCGGCAGGTGTCTCCGCTGACCAGGCGCGTGCGACCTTCGTCTCTAACCTGAAATTCGCAGCACAAAAGCTGAAAGCGGAAGGCATTCGCCTGATCACGGAACCGATCAATACCTTCGATATTCCTGGCTTTTTCCTGAACCGCACGCAACAAGCGGTGGACATCATCAAGGAAGTCGGTTCGGACAATCTGTTCATTCAGCACGACATCTATCACATGCAACGCATGGAAGGCGAGTTGGCAAACACGATCAAAAACAATATTGCGATGATCAAGCACATGCAACTCGCTGACAATCCGGGGCGCAATGAGCCGGGCACGGGCGAGATCAATTACGCCTTCCTGTTCAAGTTCATTGACGATCTAGGCTATGATGGTTGGATTGGGTGCGAATACCGCCCCAAAACCACCACAGCGGAAGGCTTGGGTTGGATCAAGGCGCACGGCGCTTGATTCTCGTACATCACACTAATAATTATTGGAGAACGATATGGCAAACGTAGGTTTCATTGGATTGGGTATCATGGGCACGCCGATGGCAGGACATCTGCTGGCAGGCGGTCACAAACTTTTCGTGAATGACGTCAAAGCGCCGCCTGCATCCCTGACCGATGCAGGTGCAGTCGCCTGTGCAACCGGTGCTGAGGTCGCAAAAAATGCCGACATCATCGTCATCATGGTGCCGGATACCCCGCACGTTGATGCGGTTCTGTTCAGCGAAAACGGCGTCGCCAAGGGACTGACCAAAGGCAAGATCGTCGTGGACATGAGTTCGATTTGCCCCATCGCCACCAAAGGGTTTGCCAAGAAGATCAATGACCTCGGCGCGGAATATCTGGATGCACCGGTTTCCGGCGGTGAAGTGGGCGCAAAAGCCGCCACGCTGACCATCATGGTCGGCGGTAGTGAAGCGGCATTCAACACGGTCAAACCCCTGTTCGAACTGATGGGCAAAAACATCACGCTCGTCGGCGGCAATGGCGACGGTCAAACCACCAAGGTGGCAAACCAAATCATCGTGGCATTGAACATTCAAGCGGTAGCTGAAGCGCTGCTGTTTGCCTCGAAGGCAGGCGCCGATCCGGCCAAAGTGCGTCAAGCACTGATGGGCGGTTTTGCATCGTCCCGCATTCTGGAAGTGCATGGCGAACGCATGATCAAGCGCACCTTCAATCCAGGCTTCCGCATCGAGTTGCATCAAAAGGATTTGAATCTGGCGCTGCAAGGCGCGAAGTCCATGGGTATTTCGCTGCCAAACACCGCTACGGCACAAGAACTGATGAATGCCTGTGCAGGCAATGGCATGAGCGGCCTGGATCACTCTGGTCTGTGCCGCGCCATTGAAATCATGGCAAATCACCAAATTGCGAAAGCCTGATCCGCTTGATCTGACGCAATTCTGCTCTGTCATAATTGCGTCAATCTGCTGATATATAACACTTCGGCCATCCGGCAGTTTGAGTCCGTTTTCCTAAGCGGCTTTAGAACTGCTTGATGGCCGACTCCGTCAAAAGAGCACATACTCATGCCTTCGACTATCCAACCCCGACAATTCCTGATTGATTTGTTCTCAACTGCGGTTGCTGCAGTCAGCGCGGCCAAATGTCAGCCGGCGTACTTGCCCAAGCCCACACCGGGTGGCCGTACACTGGTCATCGGCGCTGGCAAAGGTGCAGCCGCCATGGCCAAGACGGTAGAGGAACACTGGCAGGGTGAAATTTCCGGTCTGGTCGTGACGCGCTACGGCCATGGTGCCGACTGCAAAAAAATCGAAGTCGTTGAAGCGGCTCACCCCGTTCCGGATGAAGCGGGTCGTGCTGCGGCGGGGCGCATCATAAAGATGGCGCAAGGCCTCACTGAAAAAGATCTCGTACTGTGTCTGATTTCCGGCGGCGGATCGGCTTTGCTTGCTTTGCCTGCTGAAGGTATCACGCTGGAACAAAAGCAAGCGATCAATCGCGCACTGTTGCGTAGCGGTGCCACCATTTCGGAAATGAATTGTGTGCGCAAACATCTTTCTGCCATCAAAGGCGGACGTCTCGGTCTGGCTTGCTCACCCGCGCGCGTGGTCACCCTGCTGATTTCGGATGTGCCGGGCGATGATCCGGACATCATTGCGAGCGGCCCCACGCTCCCTGACCCGACGACTTGCGCCGATTCTTTGGCGATTCTGAAAAAATACAGCATCGACATTCCGGACAACATCCGTCAGCATCTCGAATCCGGCGCAGGCGAAACCCCCAAGCCAGGCAACCCAAAATTTTCCGGACACAGCCATCACGTCATCGCCACAGCGCAAATGGCGCTCGAAGCTGCTGCGGAGATGGCGCGTAAGGCGGGCATCACCCCGCACATTTTGTCGGATGGCATCGAAGGCGAGGCGCGTGATATCGGTTTGATGCACGCTGCGCTGGCACGTCAAATCGCTGCCAGGAATCAACCGTTTACCGCACCTTGTGTGCTGATCTCCGGCGGTGAAACCACCGTCACCGTACGCGGCAAAGGGCGCGGCGGTCGTAATGCAGAATTTCTGTTGAGTTTTGCCGCCGCCATGGACGGCAATCCGAAAGTGCATGCCATTGCCTGCGACACTGACGGTATCGACGGCTCGGAAGATAACGCCGGTGCGGTTTATGCGCCGGATTCTGTTGCACGCGCTGCGCAACAAAACTTGCGCGCTGTAGCCATGCTCGACAACAATGATGGCTACGGCTTTTTCAGTGCGCTAAACGATCTCGTCGTGACGGGTCCCACCCGCACCAACGTCAACGATTTTCGCGCGATTTTGATCTTATGACTACTTGGGGACAACGTTAAGCGCAGCGGTACGCTGTCCCCAACTTTGAAAAGAAAGAATAATTATGCGTCGCTTACGTAAAGCAAAGATTGTCGCAACACTCGGCCCCGCCAGCTCTGACAAGGAAACCATCCGCGCGCTGTTTGATGCAGGCGTAGACGTTTTCCGCTTCAATTTCAGCCATGGCTCACATGAAGATCACCGTACGCGCTACGACGTCGTGCGCGAGATTGAAAAAGAAGTCGGCCGCCCCATTGCCATTCTCGCCGACATGCAAGGCCCCAAACTGCGCATCGGCAAATTTGCCAACGGCAAAGTAGCACTTGAGGCTGGCGCCAAGTTCACACTGGATCGCGACCCGAGCGACGGCAACGACAAGCGCGTTTGTCTGCCGCACCCTGAATTGTTTGCAGTGGTCACCGCAGGTCAAAACCTGTCGCTCGATGATGGGAAATTGCGACTGCGCGTGATTGAGAGCGACGACTTCAGCATCAAGGCGGAAGTGGTAACAGGCGGCTTCCTCTCCGATCGCAAGGGCGTTAACGTCCCTGAAGCCATCCTGCCGATCCCGGTGCTCACGGAAAAAGATCATCGCGATTTGCGTTTCGCGCTGTCGCTGGGCGTGGACTGGATTGCGCTCTCCTTCGTGCAGCAACCCGAAGACTTGCATGAAGCACGCGAAATCATCGCCGGTCGTGCTGGCTTGATGACCAAGCTGGAAAAGCCAGCGGCGCTGGATCGTCTCGACGAAATCGTGCAATTGTCAGATGCCGTCATGGTGGCACGCGGCGACCTGGGCGTCGAATTGCCGCCAGAACGTGTGCCGGGCATTCAAAAACGCATTTTGCGGGCATGCCGCTATCACGGCAAACCCAGCATCATTGCAACGCAAATGCTGGAGTCGATGATTCACTCGCCCACACCGACGCGTGCTGAAGCGTCTGATGTTGCCAGCGCGATTTACGATGGTGCCGACGCTGTGATGCTCTCAGCCGAATCTGCCAGCGGTTCATATCCGGTACAAGCCGTTTCCATCATGGAGCGCATCATTATCGAAGTGGAGCGCGACCCGATTTACCACAAGATGCTCACAGCGCAACATGGCATTGCGCAAATGACCCAGGGCGACGCGATTTGCGCGGCCTTGCGTCACGTCTCGCAAAACATCAATGCCGCCACCAGCGTCACGTATACCGCGTCTGGCACAACGAGCTTGCGCGCAGCGCGTGAACGCCCCGCCTCACACATCCTGAGCATCACACCAAACCTGACCACTGCGCGTCGCATGGCGCTGACTTGGGGCGTGCACTCCGCCTTGATCGAGCATGATGTGGCCGATGTCGATGAAATGGTAGAAGCTGCATGTCGCGTATCGGTTGCCGAAGGTTTTGCCAAGCAGGGGGATTTGATCGTCATTGCCGCCGGCATGCCGTTTGGCGAATCAGGCTCAACCAATTTACTGCGTATTGCAGAAATCAAGTAAGCCATTGGAAGTGGTAAGTGGGGAGTCAGCGTTAAGCGGCTCCCCATTTTATTTTTAGCGCTTCAGTCATTTTGCATTGCGTTCTTCTACTTGCCGCCTCCTGCGCAGCTCACACCACTTCCGCCATCAATACGCCGCGCAAAGCGTTGCACACAGCAATGCGTTCTGCACGGCGTAAATCTTCCAGCGTTAACGTGCGCTTCTGCACCTTCCAGTCACTGTCCTCCAACAGCACACTTCGCATCACTCCCGGCAACACCCCCGCCGACAATGGTGGGGTAAACCATGCGCCATCCAGTTTGAGCAGCACATTGCAGCGCCCGCCCTCCGTCAATTCGCCGCGCTGGTTGCAAAACAGCATATCAAATGCGCCTTGCGCTTCGGCTGCTCGCCAGGCTGCATCGTAATGCTCCCGAACCGTTGTCTTGTGCTGCAAAAACAAATCGTTTGACTGCGTTTTCGTCGTCGCCAGCATTATCCGCACCGGCTCCGCCAGCGCAGATAATGCCGCCGTCTCCACAGTCAGGCCGTTTGAGCCCAATGCCATGCGCAGGCGATGCGCTCCGTCTGATAATCTTTTGCACGCCGCTTGAATGGCATCGCGCGCGACGGCTTGGTCAAACACAAGCCCGAAATAATCTGCCGATCGTCTCATTCGCGCAAAATGTCGTTCGATGAGCGAACAACCGTCACGCGTCACGCGCATGGTTTCAAACAAGGAAAAGGATTGCGGCAAGGCCGTCATGAAACGCGCTTTCAGCGCGCACTCCGCATATTCATCGGCTGGCTGACTGTCAAACACGATCCCTGCGCCTACGCCAAATTCTCCCCGCCGCATGCCATGCGTATCCGGGGCCTGCAAGGTCAGCGTACGGATGGGTACAGAGAGACAAAAGTTGGGAACGACTGCAGACTGGTCGACCGGATCAACCCAGCCTATCGCGCCGGTGTAAAGTCCCCGCGCGTCAGGTTCCACCTCACGGATGATTTCCATCGTACGTTTCTTGGGCGCTCCCGTAATCGATCCACAGGGATACACCGCGTTAAAAATTTCGTCGAGCGTGGCGGTCGCGCGTAATCTGGCGTGAATCGTGGAAGTCATTTGGAGCACACCGCCGTAACGCGTGACTTCATACAGCGCAGGCACCTGTACGGATCCGAATTCAGCAATGCGTCCCAAGTCGTTGCGCAACAGATCAACGATCATCAAATTCTCTGCACGATTTTTTTCGTCGTTGGCCAATGCTTGCGCACGCGCTGCATCAAGGCTTGCGTCGCCGCTCGCCGCTGTTGTTCCCTTCATTGGCTGCGCCGTCAAGGTGCCATCCTCGTGCCGTAAAAACAGTTCCGGTGACAAAGAAACTACTGCGCGCCCATCGGGCAGTGTGATCAGGGCGCCATAAGGAACCGGCTGACGAGCCCGCAAGGCGCCATACAGCCCCGCCACTGAGCCGAATGCGTCGCAGCGCAAACGATACGTGTAATTGACTTGATAGGTGTCGCCCGCTTCAATATAAGACCGGATTTTTTCAATAGCCTCCGTAAATTCCCGCTCGTCTACATTGGAGCGCAAGTTCGCTATCCCGACTGGTGTACGCTCTGTAACGCGCTCCCTTGCCTCTTGCGCAGCCAGCCAGTGCTTGACCTGTTCGCTGTCCATCCGCTCGCAGTCTTCAAACAACAATATCTGCGCCAAAGGCCACGCGCTGGGAAGGTGCGCAACGCCCTGCAATTGCGCGCCCAGCTCATAGGAAAAAAGGCACACTGCATATTGCCCCTGCGCCAGCGCGCGCTGCATCTGCTGGATCACAATGGGGATGTCTTCCGCAGCCTGGCAGCTCAGTACTTTTTTGCAATTGACGTACAATCTCGAACGTTTGTCGTTCGTATTGTTCACACTGGCGCAGTCGTCCAGCAATACGAAGTTTTCAGCCATTTTATGCCGCATGCCGACAAGCAATGGCTGGTGGGTTAAATTGATCGTCCATCTTCATTTAACACTATCTCCTTTTTAAAATATGAATCTAGCACGTATCGCGTTATTATCTCGTTATGGTGCAAAATCATCTCATAGAAACCATCAGCGCTAGCATTTTTGCGATCGCAGTCGTTCATACGTTTGCGACCAAATATTTCGAGCGCCTGGCGCATCTGAACCCGCGTCACGCCGGCTTGTGGCATTTGCTCGGCGAAGTTGAAATTGTCTTCGGTTTCTGGGCGCTCGTACTCATGTTGGCTTTGGCAGCGTTTGGGGACTCCGGCGACACCATTCGCTATCTTGAACGTCAAAACTTCACTGAACCGTTGTTCGTTTTCGTCATTCTTGTCGTGGCTGGCACGCGCCCCGTCCTGTATATTGCGCGCTTCCTGGTCAACCAGGCTGTGCGCTTTGTCCCACTCCCTGAGCAAATGGCTTTTTATTTGCTCGTCTTGACAGTGGTTCCTTTACTGGGTTCACTCATCACGGAGCCGGCAGCGATGACGCTGGCAGCACTCATGCTGCGCGACCGTTACTTCATTCAGGGTGTCTCCAAGCATCTGAAGTATGCAACGCTGGCAGTCTTACTCGTCAATGTCTCCATCGGCGGCACCCTGACGGCATATGCCGCGCCACCTGTTCTGATGGTGGCTGCGACGTGGCAGTGGGACACGTCTTTTATGCTGGCCATGTTTGGCTGGAAATCCGCACTCGCTGTCTTCATCAATGCGGGCGCGGCAACCCTCTTGTTCCATCGTGCCTTGCGCGCCTTGCCGGCGCAATCGGTCATGCCTTCCGAACAGGCTTCGCCAATGGTGGTGGTGCTGGTTCATTTGCTCTTTTTGTTTGCGGTTGTTTTCTTTAGCCACCACCCCGTCGTCTTCATGGGAATTTTCCTGTTTTTCCTGGGCTATACAGAAGCTTACCCCCGCCATCAGGATCCTCTCATGTTGCGCGAAGGCTTGCTGGTGGCGTTTTTCCTGGCCGGGCTGGTGGTATTGGGGGGGCTGCAAAAGTGGTGGCTGCAACCCTTGCTGGCAGGCATGAGTGCCGACACCCTGTACTTCGGCGCAACCGCCTTGACCGCCATCACAGACAACGCTGCTTTAACTTATCTTGGTTCGCTCATTGAAGGACTTTCCGAGACGGCAAAATTTGCGCTCGTTGCCGGTGCTGTTACTGGCGGCGGCCTGACAGTGATCGCCAACGCGCCCAACCCGGCCGCTTTCGCGATTTTGGGGCATGGGTTCGAAGAACAAGCGATCAGCCCCATTCGTTTGTTCGTTTTTGCCATTCCCCCAACCGTGGTGGCGATTGCTTGTCTGTGGATTTTCTTTTAGCCGCACCCTTTTGGTGATTTCTTTTCTTGCAATGCCTTTTTGACACTTTTTGCGGTCGCATTTAGTCGGAATTATTCGGCGCGTTTGAGGTCTTTCGCCATCTGAGACGGTATAATGCGCGCCATGAATCTCATTGACGATCCGCAACTGAGTTCTTTACGGGTGCCACCGCACTCGATTGAAGCCGAGCAATCCGTTTTAGGCGGTTTGCTTTTAGATAATGTGGCGTGGGATCGAATTGCGGATTTGCTGACCGAAAGCGACTTCTACCGCTACGATCACCGCCTCATATTTAATCACATCCATAGACTCATCTCGGCCTCCCGTCCGGCCGATGTCATCACGGTTTTTGAATCCCTGACCAATACCGGCAAGGCCGAAGAGGTTGGCGGATTGGCTTACCTGAATGCGCTGGCTCAAAACACCCCCTCTGCCGCTAACATTCGCCGCTATGCAGAAATTGTGCGAGAGCGCGGCGTACTGCGGAAATTGATCACCGTTTCAGATGAAATTGCCGGACAAGCCTTTCGCCCGCAAGGCAAGGAGGTTCGCCATTTATTGAATGAGGCGGAATCAAAAATCCTGGCCATTGCCGAAGAGGGTGCGCGCGGCTCCCAAAATTTTCAGGAAATCCAGCCACTGCTAACCCAGGTTGTTGAGCGCATTGATGAGCTCTATCGGCGCGACAATCCTAATGACATTACCGGCGTGCCCACCGGTTTTGTTGATCTTGATCGCATGACCTCTGGCTTGCAACCTGGCGATTTGATCATCGTGGCGGGTCGCCCCTCAATGGGCAAAACGGCTTTTTCTGTCAACGTTGGCGAGCATGTTGCCATTGAGAGCGGACTCCCCGTTGCCATTTTTTCGATGGAAATGGGTGCGTCACAGTTAGCCATGCGAATGGTCGGCTCAGTGGGTCGGCTCGACCAGCACCGTCTGCGCACGGGTCGCTTGACCGATGATGACTGGCCGCGCCTCACATACGCTGTGCAAAAGATGAACGATACCCAATTGTTCATCGACGAAACCCCGGCTCTGACCTCCACCGATCTGCGCGCGCGCGCGCGCCGCCTCAAGCGCCAATGCGGCATGCTCGGCCTCATCATCATCGATTACCTGCAATTGATGGCTTCGGATTCAAACAATGAAAATCGCGCGACAGAGATTTCAGAGATTTCGCGCGATCTTAAAGCGCTTGCCAAGGAAATGAATTGCCCGGTCATTGCCCTTTCGCAGTTGAACCGTTCGGTCGAACAACGCCCCAATAAGCGCCCCGTCATGTCTGACTTGCGCGAATCTGGCGCGATTGAGCAAGATGCAGATTTGATCCTGTTTATTTACCGCGATGAAGTTTACAACCCCGACACCCCGGACAAAGGCATTGCAGAGATTATTGTCGGGAAACAGCGTAACGGCCCCATCGGCAGCATTCGCCTGACCTTTACGGGGCAATACACAAAATTTGACAATTACGCCAGCGGTCAGAACATGTACGGCGGCTCTTGATATTTTTTGCTCTATCCCTATTTTCGATTTATTTCTAAAGACAGGAAAAATTATGTTTGGACGATTGATGCCTGAGGACGGAAAATTCTTTGACATGTTCAATCAGCATGCAGAACTCTGCGTAAAAGGTGCGCATGAATTACTGGCGCTTACAACGGATTTCGGCAATATCGATCAGCATCTGCATGCCATCGACCAAATCGAGAAGCAAGCTGACACGATCACCGACAAAACCATCGCGATGCTGCACAAGACGTTCATTACACCGCTGGATCGTGACGACATTCACCGCCTCATCACGAAGATGGACGACATTCTCGACATGATGGAAGACGCCGCGCAAACCGTTTCGCTTTATGACATCCAGCATGTCACACCCGAAGCGAGGCGTCTCGCGGAGCTGGTTCTGGCCTGCACCCTGAAAGTTCAGGAAGTGCTCCTCCTTTTGCCCAACATGAAGCATGGCCGTCGCATTACGGAACTGTGCAATGAAATTGACCGACTCGAATCAGATGCCGATCACGTCATGCACGCCGCCCTCTCGCGCCTTTTCCGCGATGAACCGGATGTGCGCAATTTGATCAAATTAAAAACGCTTTACGAATTTATGGAATCGGTGACGGACCGTTGTGAGGACGTTGCTAACATCATTGAGGGTATCGTCGTCGAAAACGCTTAAGCGCAAATATTGCGCATTGCATTCCCAAAAACATGGATAAATTTAATTTCAGCATTTACGTACTGGTTTTTCTGATTGGCATGGCGCTGCTGTTCGATTTCATGAATGGCTTTCATGATGCAGCAAATGCCATCGCCACCGTGGTCTCGACAGGCGTACTCCGTCCGCATCAAGCCGTTGCGATGGCGGCCTTCTTCAATGTCGTCGCGATCTTTTTCTTTCAACTGCACGTTGCGTCCACCATCGGAAAAGGCACTATTGATCCAGCCATTGTCGATCATTACGTCGTATTTGGCGCCCTTGTGGGCGCCATCGCCTGGAACGTGCTGACGTGGTACTACGGCATTCCATCGTCTTCGTCTCACGCCTTGATTGGCGGCCTTGTCGGCGCAGCCGTCGCCAAAGCTGGCACAGGCTCCCTGATCTCCAGCGGGTTGATCAAAACGGTGGCTTTCATTCTGATTTCGCCATTGATGGGTTTTTTGCTTGGCTCATTGATCATGCTCATTGTCTCCTGGCTATTCGTTCGTTCTTCGCCAAGAAACGTGGACAAATGGTTTCGTCGCATGCAGTTGGTTTCTGCCTCCCTGTACAGTTTGGGACATGGCGGGAACGATGCGCAAAAAACGATGGGGATCATCTGGATGCTGCTGATTGCTGGCGGGTACACCCATCAGAGCGACGGGCTGCCCATGTGGGTCATCTTGAGCTGCTATGCCGCGATTGGGTTGGGGACACTTTTTGGCGGTTGGCGCATCGTCAAAACCATGGGGCAAAAAATCACCAAACTCAAACCGGTAGGGGGCTTTTGCGCTGAAACGGGTGGTGCCATCACCCTATTTATTGCAACCAGTATGGGTATCCCCGTTTCCACAACGCACACCATCACCGGTGCCATCGTTGGGGTAGGTTCCGCCAAGCGCTTTTCCGCCGTGCGCTGGGGCGTCGCTGGCAACATCGTCTGGGCATGGATCTTCACCATCCCCGCCTCTGCCCTCATGGCAAGTGCTGCGTGGTGGCTGGGCACAAAAATACTGTAAGACCTCTCGGCGAGCCCCTTGCGTTCAATCGCGCGCAAGGGGGTTTGAAAAGGTCGATTACTTCCGATTGGCCAGAATGGAACTTCCCAGCGATGCCGCTATGAGGAACACCCCGGCCATTCCGGTCACAGCTTCCGGCACACGCATTCCCACACCAATCATCATGAAGAAAGCCAGTGCGCCGATGGCCCAGAACGCGCCGTGCTCCAGATAGCGGTAGTGGAGTAAGGTTTTATTGTCTACCAATAGCAAGGTGAAGCTCCGGACAAACATCGCACCGGCCCCCAAACCCAGCATGATGAAGAGCAAATTTTTCGTTAATGCAAATGCGCCGACGACGCCATCGAAAGAAAAGCTGGAGTCAATCAACTCCAAATATAAAAATCCCGTAATGCCCTGGCGCACGATTTGACGCCCGGCTTCTTTTTCTTCGCCACCCAGCAAGGCTGCCATCCCCTTGCTCAGAATAAATGTCACGATGCCCCAAATGCCCGCTTCGATAAACTCCACGCGAATTGGATCGTCCAGCGCCGACGCGGCAGCCAGCAAAACCAGCAAGGTCAAGGCGGCTTCAATGGCCTCCATCTTGCCCAGGCGCGTCAGTGGCTCTTCAATAAGCCTCAACCAGTGTTCTGTCTTGTGTTTGGCAACGAAGTAATTGAAAAACACCATCATCAAAAATGTAGCTCCGAATGCCGAAATTTGATGATGCGCAGATTCGAGTAATTGACTGTATTCGGCGGGAAAATATAAAGCCAACTCGACCGTGCGCAAAGGATTCAGCTTGCCCACCACCCCTACAATAATCATAGGGAAAACCAAACGCATGCCGAAGACCGCAACCAGCATGCCCCAGGTCAAAAAGCGACGACGCCACTTTATTCCCCAATTTTTCAGGATGCCGGCATTCACCACGGCATTATCGAATGAGAGCGAGGTTTCGAGGATGGTCAGAAAAAGGACGGTTAATGCTGCCTTGAAACCACCTACGACGTAAGCCACCACAACAGCTGCGCCGCAAAAAAGGAAAGACCCGGTGAAATAAGTGTAAAAGGATTTCAGCATTTTCTTGTCGCGAAGGTGGCGACCACAACGCTCTCTGATTGCAGCCGCACCCCGAGATGAATTATTCGGATTGGTTCACAAACCCGAGAATGTGCAACAAACTGGTAAAGAGATTGAATATCGACACAAACAGGCTGACAGTGGCGATGATGTAATTGGTTTCTCCACCGCGCACAATCCTGCTTGTCTCGTACAAAATCATACCGGACATGAGCAATACGAATGCTGCCGAAACCGTCAGCGAGAGCGCCGGAATGTTCATGAACAGCGCTACCAATGCCGCAAGAAACGCTACCAGCACCCCGATTGCCAGCATGCCGCCCAGAAAGGACAGATCACGCTTGCTCACCAACGCATAGGCCGACATCGCCGTGAAAATGGCTGCCGTGCCGCCCATTGCCATCATGACCGTCATACTGCCATTCGGCAATTTAAGGTAATGCCCGATGATGGGTCCCAAGGTATACCCCATGAAACCGGTCAAAGCGAATGTCAGCGCCACGCCAGCCCAGCTCGTGCGGTATTTGTTCACCAGAAACCACAACCCAAAAAACCCGATGAGTGTTATCACGATGCCAGGATGCGGCAATTGCAAGATTACTGCCGTACCTGCGACGGTTGCACTGAATGCCAGACACATCGAAAGCAGCAGATAGGTATTGCGCAACACACTGCGTTGCTCGTCACTCATGTGCGTGGAGACAGTGGTCGCCGACGTCATCACGTCGGCGCGAAAACTTTTGTAACGCTGATTCATTTTTTCCCTTCCTTGTTTAATCCACACCAAGCATTAAACACCAATACGACGTAACACCGGTACGTTGATCGGCTGAATGGCGTTCGCGCGATCCAGCACACGCTTGACAACTTTGGCAGCACGCTGTGCGGCACCATCAATCGCGTCGCTCACACTCGCACTAACTTCCGTCACAATCACCGCGGGCAAGCCCATCGGCTTCAGGTGAATCTGGCAACGCTTGTCGATACCCCCTTTGGGGCCGTTCATATCGCTGATGCGCACGGTGATGTAGTGAATGCTGTCTTGCGCATGCGACAAAGCGGCCTCGACGCGTTCCATGATGTATTCGCGCATCGCTTCGCTGGCGTCAATACCCTTCGTGATGATGGTAGATCTCATGGTCACTCCCTGTACCTTCTTCTGTTTGTGAGTTTACATCGTATAGGCTTGGATAATTTTAAAAAAGCGAAGATAATCTCACGATTACTTCAATAAAACCGAAATGAAGAACAAAAGCTTAAACTTTAGACATCTTTACTACTTTTGGGTGGTTGCCAAAGAGGGGGGCGTCAGCCGTGCTGCGGAGCGTTTGGGGGTTGCGGTGCAAACGATTAGCATGCAAGTCGCACAGCTGGAGCAAGATATTGGCAAATCCTTGCTGGCGCCCAAGGGGCGGCGTCTGGTTCTCACTGAAGCGGGACAGGTCGCGCTCGGTTATGCCGATCAAATTTTTCTGTTGAGCGAGCAACTTCAAGAGACGCTGGCAGATGACAGTGTCGGTGAAACCATGCGTTTAACCGTTGGCATTTCGGATTCCCTGCCCAAACTGACGGCTTACCGACTCATGGAAGCGGCGTTGAACCAGCCGAAGCGCGTCCGTGTGGCCTGCTTCGATGGAAAATACGAATCCCTGCTGGCCGACCTCGCGCTGCATAAGTTCGACGTGGTACTCACCGACCGACCCGTCAGCGCAGGATCCAGTCTCCGGGTATTCAGCCATCCGTTAGGGGAGTGCCCGGTTGCGCTCTACGGCGTACCGGAGCTGGCCAAACGTTTCACGCCCCATTTTCCGCAAAGCCTGAATGGCGCACCCATGCTGCTCCCAACGCGCAACAACGCGATTCGCGGCAGACTGGATCAGTGGTTTGAGCGTCACAATGTGCGACCTGATATCGTCGGTGAATTCGAAGACAGCGCACTTTTAAAAACTTTCGGCCGCAATGGCCTCGGCTTGTTCCCCGCCCCCTCTGCACTCGCGGTGGACATCCAGGAACAATTTCATTCGATCCGCACCGGCGATATCCTCGACATCAACGAACAATTTTTTGCGATTTCAAACGAGCTTAAAATCCGCCATCCCGCTGTGGAAGCCATCCTGTCTGCCCCTTTTAAAGCCGTCATGGCCTGAAGTGATGGCACTGGCAATTTCACTTAAGGCGATTTATTTGGCGTGTCTCCGGTCGACTGGCAAGCGATTCGCCAATGCCACAAAGCGCTCGAGCTGCACCGTCTCTGCACGGGCTTGGGGATCGATGCCAGACGCGATCAAATCGTTTTCCGTAAACAACCCACTGAGACAATTGCGCAAGACCTTGCGTCGTTGTGAAAAAGCGGTTGTCACAACTTTCCCGAGCGCACCAAGGTCGCAAGCCAAGGGCTGTGCCAGCGGTATCATGCGCACAATGGCGGACTCCACTTTCGGCGGCGGGTCGAAAGCCGACGGCGGCACGATCAGTTCCAACGTCATCTGGTATCGCCACTGCAGCATCACAGACAACCTGCCATATACTTTGCTGCCGGGTTCCGCCACCATACGCTCCACCACTTCTTTCTGCAACATGAAATGTTGATCCTGTACGATGGGAGCAAATTGGGCGAGGTGAAACAGAAGCGGAGTGGATATGTTATACGGCAAATTGCCCACAACCCGCAACTTTCTGCCAACGGGGACATGAACGTTCGAGAAATCAAATGCCAACGCATCGCCTTGGTGAATCGTAAGCTGATCAACACGAAAAGTTTTTTGCAGTCTGCCGACCAAATCTCGGTCAATCTCTACCACATGCAAATGTTTGAGTGACGCCAGCAATAATCGCGTCATCGCCCCCAGGCCCGGGCCTATTTCGACCATGACATCATCGGGTTGCGGTGCGACCAGGCGTGTAATGGCTTCCAGAACAGTGTGATCGGTAAGGAAGTTTTGTCCGAATCGCTTGCGCGGAATGTGTTTCATACGCGCTTATTTCATCCCTTGCGCAGCCATTTGCGCTGCCAGTAAAATCGCTTCGATCATGCTGCGATAGTTAGCGTGCCCAATCCCCTTTTCTGCCTGATCGAGCGCTGTGCCGTGATCCACCGAGGTACGAATCATCGGCAGACCCAGCGTCACATTCACCGCGCTGCCAAAACTCGCATGCTTCAACACCGGCAAACCCTGATCGTGATACATCGCCAATACACAATCGGCCTGCTGCAACAGACTGGGTTGAAATACCGTGTCCGCCGGATAAGGCCCTGTTGCATCGATGTTTTGCTTTCTTGCGACAGCAATCACCGGCGCGATCACTTCAATTTCTTCCCTCCCCAGATAGCCGCTTTCCCCTGCATGCGGATTCAAACCGCAAACCAGAATGCGCGGCGACGCAATGCCAAACCATTTTTTCAAATCACGATCGATAATCGTGAGTGTTTCCAGCAAGTCCTCCGTCGTAATGGCAGAGGCGACATCTTTCAACGGCAAATGCGTTGTCGCCAGTGCCACCCGCAACGGGAAACTCGATTCCTTTATCGCCACACTACCCGCCAGCATCATGACCACTTGCGCTGTTTGCGTTTTTTCGGCGAGATATTCGGTGTGCCCGGTAAACGGAACCCCTGCATCGTTGATGATGCTTTTTTGCAGCGGTGCCGTAACCATCGCGTCGAACACCCTGCCTTGCGTCCCCTCGACGGCAATATCCAGCATGCGCAATACGGCACGACTGTTACTGGCATCGGGTTGCCCTGGCCTTGCCACACGCACCAGCGGGCAATCAACAACGTGCAGGATCGCTGCATCCAACACGCGCCCGCCACGCAAAGCATCCATATCGATGGCTTGAAGCCTGATGCCAAGGTCGATGCGCATCGCCAAATCGGACAACAGACGAAAATCACCGATCAGTATTGACCGCACTTTCCCACGCAGCGCCCATGCCGCACGCAACGCTATTTCCGGACCAATGCCCGCTGGTTCGCCTGTCGTAATCGCTATTGTGGACAACACAGGCATGACCCCTTTTTCTTATTTGTCGTCGAGGCGATATTCGACGTAGGCACTGTCGCGGATTTGACGCAACCATTCCAGAATGGCTTCGTCGCGTTTCCGGGCACGTATGGCGTTACGCGCAACCATGCGCAGTCTTTCTTGGGAAACTTCGTCTGTCTTTCTTTCGACAACTTCAATCAAGTGGAAACCAAATGGCGATTCAATCGGCTCACTGATTTGTCCAATTTTGAGCCCATTCATTGCGCGTTCAAATTCCGGAACCGTATCGCCAGGATAAATCCAGCCGAGATCGCCCCCTTTATTCGCTGAAGAATCGTTCGAGAACGCCTTGGCCAATTCCTCGAATGTCGCCGCCTTGTTTTCAATTCGCTGCTTAATATCTTTCAACTTTCGCTTCGCCTCATCTGCAGACACCACCTGATTGACCTTGACGAGAATATGACGCGCATGCGTTTGTTGCACGGCCGTTGGCATCGGCATGGCTTTCGAACTGGTGCTGCGGCGTCCGATGAGTTTTAATATGTGAAAACCGTTAGCACTTTTGATAATGCCACCCACTTCGCCAATTTTCATCTGGATCACTGCATCGCCGAAAAGCTGTGGCAAGCGTTCCCGCAAACGCCACCCCATGTCTCCGCCTTCAAGAGCATTTTCGCCGTCCGAATAGCCAATGGCGGTTTGTGCAAAATCTGCGCCACCACGCAATTTCCCCAGAGCCTCATCAGCACGCTTGCGGCTCGCGTTGATCTGCTCTGGCGAAGCATTTTCGGGAATGCGAATGAGAATATGCGCAATGTGAAATTCCTGCTGGTCATGCGACATGCCATATTCCGCAAGGAAGTTTTCAATCTCCGAATCACTCACCTGAATTTTGTTTTCCACTTCTTTTTCGCGTAAGCGCCGAATGAGTAATTCGGCTCGGAACTGTTCTCGGAACTGCACGTAGGGCGTGCCTTCCCGCTCGACGCGCTTGCGAAAGTCAGCCATGGACGTTTTGTTTTGCTCGGCCAGTTTGGACAACGCGGCATCGAGTGTCCGATCCTCTATGCGCAAGCCCAACTCTTTGGCCTTTTGCACTTGCGCGCGCTCCACAATCATGTGCTCCAATATTTGCTTTTGCAACACTTCCTGCGACGGAACCTTTCCGCTTTTGCCGCCCTTGCTTTTCAAGTTGCGCATGACGACAGCTGTGCGCAGGGTCAGATCTGCCTGCGTGATGACCTCCGTGTTCACAACTGCGACAATGGCATCAATCAGTTCAGGCGAGGATGCCTTTTTGACGTTCGGCTTTTGTTTGATGGGCTGCGCGTTGGCAACAGTCGCTCCTGCCGCGCAAATTGCCACCATGGCGCACCACACCAATCGCTTAAATTTTATGTCACAAACTTTACTGAAGCGCATATTGTTTTCGCCTTCAAACTGTTAAATCACCGTTATTATTCAGATCACTTTCGGGGCGACTCTTGAAAGTCGTAGCCGGAAATTGACTTGCGCAGTGCTTCCAATGCCCCTGTCCCAATTTTCGAAAAACCCTTGAACTCCAGTTGCACAAAGTAAGCGTTGTCTACTACATTGGTTGCCGTGTACAGGCGTTGCGCCACCATACGGAATGTCCAACAATCAGCACTGTATTCAAGGCCAGCCATACCCTGAATGACCTGGCTTTCAGGCAACGAGTAACTGACCATACCAACACCGTACCAGCGCTTGTAAATTGGCCACTGCGCTGACATATTAAGCTGATCCAAACCAACGTATTCCCCCGGCTTGTCGCGCAGATAGCGGTATGAAACGTTAAACACTTTCTTGAACGCTGGCTTCCACTGCAACGTGGCGTTCGAGCTGAGCATACGACCCTCGTTTTCACTGTACTGCACGGCACCGTCGAGCGTGACTGCCGGAATAACGCTGGCATTCGCCGTGAGCAACACGTCCGAGCGAGAGTCGTTACTGGGCGATTCCAGATAAACCTCTTGATTCTGGTAATAGAAACGCTGCCCAATAGCAAAACGCGCACGCTCAACGCCGGATGGCTCAATATATCGCGAAACGATGGCCGCCGTGAGTTGGTCGGCATCGCCGATACGATCCGAACCGGAGAATCGATTCTCACTGAAAAGTTGCGCAAAAGTCAGCCCGGGCTCGGCAGAGTCAAAGTTGGGATGCTCTCGTTGATCTCGGTAAGGTGTTTTCACGTAAAAAAGCCGCGGTTCGAGCGTCTGTGTGTACTGACGGCTAAAGAACGATGTCTCTCGTTCGAAAATCAAGCCCGCGTCCAGTGAATAAGTAGGCACCGTCATGCTCATACTACGGGAGCCATCCCATTCATTTTCCACTTCATAACGCACTGCCTGCCATGACACCTTGGGTTTAATGAAGTACCCCGGCTCGATCAAAGAATAGGACAATTGCGGTTTCAACACCCAGCGATCTCCCTTGTCTCCAAACTCCCCCTTTTGCGACGCATTCACTATAGCGCGATGCATTTGCAAATCGCCATCCGATAACCAGAATCGCGTCCATTCTGCCCTGAAGCCCCAGTCAAGCCCACTCACCGTAGGATGCCACACCCTATAACTCAACTGCGGCAAACGCTGATAAGGGCGCACGATTTTGTCAGCTTCGGCTGCGGTTTCGTCTTGCAAAAGCTGATAATTGGTCACGCGCAAATTCGTCGCCCAGTTTTCCCCTAAATAATCCATGCTCACTTCGCGGGAAAGCAAGCGCTGAGCACTCGGCGCCACACTGGCGTTGGACAACCCTGTCAGCGCATTCGCCATGCCAGAAAAATGACTGGTGAAATCGCTGAAATACGCATCGTCTGAAACATGGTTCAGGTTCCATCCCAGCCACAGATTCCGCATGAGCTGCTGCCTGTGGATGAACGAGAAAGCATAACGATCATCTTGCGTTTCCCGATCCTCTTGCAAAAACTCAAAGCGGAGTTGGCCAGAAAAATTTTGCTCCAGATAGCGCGCATCACCGCCCAACTGGTTACCACGCTTGGAAATGTATTTCGGATAGAACGTAAAGTCGCGATTGGGCGCGATGTTGAAATAATAGGGCAACATCGTTTCGAAACCGCCCGATGTCGAAGTGCCAAAAGTCGGCGGCAAAAAGCCAGACTTTCTTCCTTCTGACAAAGGGAAGGAAAGATATGGCGCGCCCAGCAGTGGGACATCTTTGAAAAACAAAATCGCACCGCTTGCTTCACCCGTGTCTTCCGGTTGATTCAAGTACAGGGTGCTGGCGCTAACATACCAGTCTGGATCATCGCCGTTACACGTGGTGTACGTTCCCTGATCAACCGTGGACAATTCGTTGCTTTCAAAATCGGCGCGATTGCCTTTGCCCTGCGCATTATTTTGGAGCAATTTGTAGCGCGGCTTTAAAAGCCAGCCCTCTCCCGTATCCAGGTTATAGCGAATGCGATCCCCCCAATATTGGTCGCCAAAACGCGTCAAATGAATATGGCCATCCGCTTCTACGACATTTTCTTCCTGGTAGAAGGTCGCCATGTCGCTACGAATTTTGGTCTGCCCGCGCTCGACTTCTACATCTCTTTCGAGAAACACTTCACGATCCGGCCGACCTGTCATTTGCTCCGCCTGAATCACGGTGACATCCTGCTTTTCCTCGGCGCGCGTAGGACGCACCGGCGCATTTTTTTCTTTGGTTTTGGCTTTAGCTTTCGCGATAGCGTAAGTCGGGAGCGTCAAAGCAGCGCCCAGCACTGCCGAGACAATGAGCGGGTGCTTCAGAGGGAAAGAAACAAATAATCGGCGCATGAAACCGTTAGTTACCAAGACTGGCCATAAACAAGCATAGTCGCTTATTATATGGGAAGTCTTCCTTTTCATACGTTTTTCGCAGGTAGTTTCATGCAATCCATACCACCGCCGCTCGTCACATCGGACGAACGTCTCACTCAACTTCAGGACTGGCTGAAGCACATCAGCGCCCCGCCCCTCAATGCCGAAACCATCCGGACGGCCTCTGCCGATGCCAGTTTCAGGCGGTATTTCCGCGTGGATGCCCCTGATGGCAAGACGTACATCGCTATGGACGCACCCCCTCCCCAGGAAAACGTTCGCCCCTACATTCAGGTTGCCCATTTGCTTGGTGAAACGGGGGTTTCCGTTCCACGCGTCCTGGCGCATGACATTGAACGCGGGTTTTTGCTGTTGACCGATTTGGGTTCGACCACCTATCTTGCCGAACTCAATTTGCAAACCGCGCATACACTGTACATGGACGCCATTGACGCCTTGTTACAGATTCAAATGCACAGCCAACCGGGCGTCTTGCCTGAATACGATCGTGAGCTTTTGCTCCGCGAGTTGATGCTTTTCCCCGACTGGTATATTGCCAAACACCTGAATATCAGCTTGTCTGACAAGCAAATGGCTGACTTGATGAAGGTTTTTGACATCATCCTGGCCAATAATATGGCGCAACCGCAAGTTTATGTGCATCGCGATTATCACTCCCGCAACTTGATGGTCTTGCCTAACGCAAACCCCGGGATTCTGGATTTTCAGGATGCCGTCTACGGCCCCATCACCTACGATTTGGCTTCTTTGCTGCGCGATGCCTACGTGAGATGGGATGAAGAACTCATCCTGGACTGGGTTATCCGCTACTGGGAGCGCGCCAGAAAAGTGGGGTTGCCCGTTGCACCAGACATTGATTCCTTTTATCGTGATTTTGAATTTATGGGCCTGCAACGCCACCTCAAGGTGCTTGGGATTTTTGCGCGGCTCAATTATCGCGATGGCAAAAGCGCCTATATCAAGGATCTGCCGCTCGTCATGGATTACACCCGACGCGCTGCCCAGCGTTACGTTGAACTGGCGCCCTTGATTCGCTTGCTGGATGCGCTTGAAAACAAAACTGCCCAAGTTGGTTATACCTTTTAACGAGTTTACCCATGAAAGCCATGATTTTTGCCGCCGGTCGCGGCGAGCGCATGCGACCACTCACTGACGAAAAACCCAAGCCCTTACTGACGGTGCGGGGTCGATCGCTGATTCTCTGGCACATCCTCAATCTCGCCCGTGCGGGCATCACCGACATCGTCATCAACCACGCCCACTTGGGTCACATGATTGAAGAGGCTTTGGGAGATGGTTCGCGCTACGGCGTCAAGATAAATTACTCCGCCGAAGGCTCTGCACTGGAAACGGCGGGCGGCGTAGCAAAAGCACGTCATCTCCTTGGCGACAAACCTTTCCTGGCTGTCTCGGCGGATATTTACTGCCCCCATTTCAATTTCGCGCAAGCGACAGAAGTGCTGGAAGATAACGATGTCTGGGGCAAACCACATCCGCTCGACAAACGCGACATGGCCTGGCTGTACCTGGTCAAGAATCCCCCACACCATCCGGAAGGCGATTTCGCACTGAAAAGTTTTTCCATCAGCAACGAAGGTGAACCGCGCTTTACTTACTCCGGCATTGGCGTGTTTCGACCGGAAATGTTCGATTCCGTCAGCGCCGGAGAGATCGTTAGAATTTCAACCCTGATCCGCGAATACGCCGCGCGTGGACAAATTGGCGGCGAAGTGGTTCGGGATGAGTGGGTGGATGTGGGAACGGTTGAGCGGTTGGAGGCGTTGAATAAGCCGTTTGTTAAAAAATAATTTGTTTTTTCCCCCTCTTTCGCACAGGAGAAAAAACCAGGGTCAGCAGTCAAATATCGCGAAGCGTATTTTGACTCTGACCCTGAATTTTTTCGAGTTCGAAGTTTTGTAAGTGTTGCGGTAGTTTGAGCATGCCGGGGGTAGCCCGGCGGCTACATCCTTTTCTTGCCTCGCCAAGAAAAGGATGCAAAAGAAGGCGCCCGCGAGACGCAGCCCTTCGGGTTCCCGCAATTTCCAGACAAAATCGGGAAACAAAAACAACTCGCTGCGCTCAGACATTTTTTGTTTCTTATCCGATTTTGTCTGGAAATTGCGGCAGCGTCTAAGCGGAGGAAAACCCAGGCGTCAGAGTTAATTGTGGTCGGATCCCACACAACTCTTACTGTAGCCAAATAAACCACACCCATAGCCCTAGAGATGTACACAGTGCTAGATAGAAAAGCCGTTCAATATATTTCATGCAGGGAGGCAAGGTATACATACTGGGCACGTTTGCTGCGGCTTCATAGTCTCTGCGCATCTTATGAATTTCTTTATCAACCAATAGGCGGACGACCCCTCTCGGGAGCATTGCTTCGCCAAATATGGCAATTGCGCCAAAGAGGACGCCAATTGCGTTGGCTGATAGTGCAGCTTTGAGAACAATTAGTGACTGCGGAGAGAACGTCTTCCCAAAAAGCACGCTCACCGAAACTGAAAAAGCCCCTGTCGATATCAACATCAGCCAACGCATGTACGCGTAGCCTTTTTCAGATCGTAGTTCTGAGTATTTCTGAAGTAGATCGGGCATCGGATATGCCTAACAGGTTATAGATCGCAAAACTGCATAATAACATGCGAAATTTACTGCCTGGAACCCGTAATTTAAGGAGCGAATCAAAGCAAAGACTCTGGATGCCAGCCTACGCTGGCATGACTATTTTATAGTTCGCGCTTCGGTTTTCATCCGCTTGCGACGCTGCCGCTGCCAGTGCAGCAAAAGCGGATGAGACGCAAAAACTGTTTGAGCGCAGCGAGTTTTTTTGCGTCCCGCTTTTGCTGCACTGGCAGCGGGAATTCAGCGGCGCCGCGGTCGCCTTCTTTGGCTTACCTTTCTTGGCGAGACAAGAAAGGTAAGTAGCCGCCGGGCTACCCCCGGCATGTCTAATCTTCTGCAAAACCGTTTTTCTCTCTTCTGCCCCGCCAAAAATTCGGGGTCAGAGTAATTTACGCTCCGCGTAAAAAAACTCTGACCCCGGTTTTTGGCTACGCCGCAGTTTTTTCTGCGCATGCAATAAAAAACGCGCCGACTTCGGCGCGTTTTTTGTGCGGCGTGAAAAGATTATTCAACAGCCTTAACCATGTCTTCCACAACCTTCTTCGCATCACCAAACACCATCATCGTCTTGTCCATGTAGAACAATTCGTTGTCCAGACCGGCATAACCAGACGCCATGGAACGCTTGTTCACGATAACGGTCTTGGCACGATGCGCTTCCAGAATCGGCATGCCTGCGATGGCTGACTTCGGATCTTTCGCTGCTGGATTCACCACGTCATTTGCGCCGAGTACCAACACCACATCGGCTTGCGCGAACTCACTGTTGATATCTTCCATTTCGAAAACTTGATCGTAAGGCACTTCCGCTTCCGCCAAGAGAACGTTCATGTGGCCAGGCATGCGCCCTGCCACCGGATGGATCGCATACTTCACGGTCACACCATGCTCGGTCAACTTCTCGACCAGTTCTTTCAGCGCGTGCTGGGCGCGCGCTACTGCCAAACCATACCCAGGCACGATCAGCACCGTGTCGGCGTTCGACATCAGGAAAGCTGCATCATCAGCGGAGCCAGACTTGACTGGACGTTGCGCCTGCGCACCCGCAGCCACGGCAACTTCCCCGCCAAAACCACCCATGATCACGCTGATGAAACCGCGGTTCATGGCCTTACACATGATGTATGACAGAATCGCGCCCGATGAACCTACCAGTGAACCGGCAATGATCAGCATCGAGTTATTGAGTGAGAAACCAATACCTGCAGCTGCCCAGCCGGAATAGCTGTTCAACATGGACACGACAACCGGCATGTCTGCGCCACCAATCGGGATGATAATCAACACACCGAGGATGAAGGCCAGCAAGGTCATGATCAGGAACGGCGTCCAGGCCGGCTCAGCACCGGGCGAGAAGCAGAACACGAGTCCCAGGGCAACCATCACGAGTGCCACAATCAGGTTAACGGCATGCTGACCCTTGAACACAACGGGCGAACCCTGGAACAAACGGAACTTGTAGGAGCCGGAGAGCTTGCCGAATGCAATCACAGAACCAGAGAAGGTGATTGCGCCAACGAAGGTGCCAATGAACAGTTCAAGGCGATTGCCAAATGGAATGGGTTCGCCACGTCCCGTGATCTGAAAAGCGTATGGCTCTGCCACTACCGCAATCGCAATGAACACGGCTGCCAGACCGATGAGCGAGTGCATTGCTGCAACCAGTTCCGGCATCTTGGTCATTTCAATTCGCTTGGCGAGGGTCGCACCAATGGCACCACCAATCACCACACCCACCACCAGCAAGATGTACCCCAAACTACCTGAGCCAATATATTCGCTCTTAATCTTGACCATCAACGCAATCGTTGTGACTACAGCGATGCCCATGCCAATCATGCCGAAGGTATTTCCTTGGCGCGCGGTTGAGGGATGAGACAAGCCTTTGAGCGCCTGGATGAAACACACAGACGCAATCAAATAAAGCAGGACGACCAAATTCATACTCATTATTTGGTCTCCTTCGCTGCTGCTTTGGGCTCTTTTTTCTTGAACATTTCAAGCATGCGCTGGGTCACCAGAAATCCGCCAAAAACATTGACGGCAGCCAGCCCAACTGCGAGTGTTCCCATAATTTTCCCAACCAAACCTTCCGTAACGCCTGCTGCCAGCATGGCGCCAACGATGATGATGGCAGAAATGGCGTTTGTCACCGCCATCAATGGCGTGTGCAAAGCCGGTGTCACCGTCCAAACCACGTGGTAGCCGACATAAATCGCTAACACGAAGATGATGACATTCGTCAGTGTCATTGAAACTTCCATTTGTCACTCCTGTTTACTTTTTCATTCCGGTCATGCGATTCTGATCGTCCACAAAAACAACCTTCGGCTCGAACTTGTCGATTTCGGCATCTTCCATCGGGCCGTAGGTGCAAATAATCAGCAAATCGCCCAAATGTGCGCAGCGCGCTGCCGCGCCGTTCAAGGAAATTTCACCGCTACCGCGTTTCCCTGAAATCGCGTATGTGGAAAAACGCTCGCCGTTATTGACGTTGTAGATCTCGATTTTTTCATTGACGCGAATGTCCGCAGCGTCCAGCAAATCCTGGTCTATCCCGCACGAACCTTCGTAGTTCAAATCGCACTGTGTAACGGTTACGCGATGAATTTTGCCGCGCAGCATGATACGTTGCATGATGTTCTCCTATTTACGGAAAATCTCGCCGCCGGCACACATACGCGTTGCAGCAACAATCTCATCGTCCAAGTTGATGGCAAGGTTGCCATCCTTATCCGTAATCAGCTTCATAAAATCGAGCAAATTACGTGCATACAGCGAAGAGGCGTCTGCGGGCACCAGCGCAGCCAAATTCGGAATGCCGACGATGTTGACACCGTATTTGGTAACGGTTTTATCGAGTTCAGAAAGCGGGCAGTTGCCCCCTTGCTCAACCGCCATGTCCACAATCACCGAACCGGGTTTCATTGCCTTGACGGTTTCTTCCGAAATCAGCGTTGGCGCCTTGCGACCCGGAATCAAGGCCGTCGTGATAACGATGTCCGCTTGCTTGGCGCGTTCATGCACAATTTCAGCCTGACGTTTCATCCAGGCTTCCGGCATCGGACGCGCATAACCACCCGCACCTTGCGCAATTTCACGTTCTTCGTCGGTTTCATATGGCACGTCGATGAATTTCGCGCCAAGCGACTCAACCTGTTCCTTCACTGGCGGACGCACATCGGAAGCTTCCACCACTGCGCCCAGACGTTTGGCCGTCGCAATCGCTTGCAAACCCGCCACGCCCACGCCCATGATCAACACGCGTGCAGCCTTGACTGTGCCTGCGGCCGTCATCAGCATCGGCATGAAGCGTGGATAATGATCCGCCGCCAACATGACCGCCTTGTAGCCGGCAATATTGGCTTGCGAAGACAGCACGTCAAGGGTTTGAGCACGAGAAATACGCGGTGCAGCTTCCATGGCGAACGCCGTCAATTTTGCGTCGTTCATCGCCTTGATATTGTCTGCATCGAAAGGGTTCAGCATGCCAATCAGCACTGTGCCCGCTTTCATTTGCACACGCTCGTCTGCACTTGGTGCCCGAACCTTCAAAACCAAGTCACAACCTAGCGCGTCAGCGGCTGAGGCGATTTGCGCGCCTGCGTCCCGATACGCTTCGTCAGTAATGCTTGCGCTTGTGCCCGCGCCAGCTTGCACGACAACTTGGTGCTTGGCAGCGATAAATTTCCTGACGGTTTCTGGCGTCGCCGCTACGCGCGTCTCACCAGGCCTCGTCTCGGCGGGGATGCCGATTTTCATACGCTCCTCCAATTACTTGAACTCTAAAAAGCTGTAGATAGTACACGGAAAACGTCATGCGCACACGAAGTAGAAAAGTGTAAAAAGCCCCACCCGTCAAAAACGTAACGTTTTGACAAGGCTCGCTTTTTCACTTTGCTTTGTGGCAGGCAATAATTTCCTGTGCACAGTAAAATAGCGACATTCTAACCGATTAGCGCCAGGCAACACCCCAAAAAAATTATCAAATTGACCTCTCCCTGCCCGCTTTTCACGCTTTTTCTTGATATTTTTGAATACCCCTTTCGTTGATCATGTCTTCCGTCTGGAAACCTGCTGTCGTTGTTGCCGCCATCATTGAAAAAGAAGGCCGGTTTCTGCTTGTCGAAGAAAACACCCCGACGGGCATTCGCTATAACCAACCCGCCGGACATCTCGACCCGGGCGAGACCCTGCTGCAGGCGGTCGTTCGGGAAACGCTCGAAGAAACGACGCATGATTTCACACCAACTGAACTCCTGGGCACCTACATGCTGCGCTATGACAGCCCGGAAGGCGAGCCAGTGCGCACTTTCATCCGTTTTGCCTTTGTCGGCGAATTGGGTGGAAAACAGGATCGCCCGCTGGATCAGGACATCATCCGCACTGTCTGGATGACGCGCGACGAAATTGTTGCCTGCCGCGACCGTCACCGTAGTCCGCTCATCATGCAGTGCGTGGACGATTACCTGGCGGGCAAACGCGCACCGCTCTCACTGCTCACTTCCCTCGTCGCCACTGCCGGAGGGATCTATGGCTAAAAAACGCGTCGTGATCGGCATGTCCGGCGGCGTGGATTCGTCTGTGTCGGCCTGGTTGCTCAAGGAACAAGGTTACGAGGTCGTCGGCCTGTTCATGAAAAACTGGGAAGACGATGACAACAACGATTTCTGTTCAGCGCGCACCGACTGGATCGATGCCGTCAGCGTGGCCGACGTCGTCGGCATTGATATCGAAGCCGTCAACTTTGCTGCTGAATACAAAGATCGCGTCTTTGCTGAATTCCTGCGCGAGTATCAAGCTGGTCGCACGCCGAACCCGGATGTGCTGTGCAATGCCGAAATTAAATTTAAAGCCTTCCTGGATCATGCAATGCGTCTCGGCGCAGATTTGATCGCGACCGGCCATTACGCGCGCGTGCGCGAAGTGGCTGGCCGTTTTGAATTGTTGAAAGCGCTGGATGGCGCCAAAGACCAAAGTTATTTTCTGCATCGCCTGAATCAGCAACAACTCTCCAAAACTTTATTTCCGCTCGGCGAAATGCGCAAAACCGAAGTGCGCCGCATCGCCGATCAACTTGGTTTGCACAATGCAAAGAAAAAAGATTCCACCGGCATTTGCTTCATCGGCGAGCGTCCCTTCCGCGAATTTCTGAACCGCTATCTCTCTTACCAACCGGGTTCGATCAAAACACCAGAAGGCGATGTCGTCGGCGAACACGTTGGCTTGAGTTTTTATACGCTCGGCCAGCGCAAAGGCATCGGCATCGGCGGATCCAAAAAGCACCGCAACGCAGATGGCAACACCGACCCGTGGTTTGTCGCGGCAAAGGATATTCCGAACAACACTTTATATGTGGTGCAGGGTCACGATCATCCGTGGCTCATGTCGAATGCGCTGGAAGCGGGACAAGCGAGCTGGATTGCGGGTGAAGCACCGGAAGACGTGCAACTCTCTGCCAAGACACGCTATCGTCAAGCCGACGTTGTCTGCGAATGCAATGTGCTTGCGGCTGATGCATTCCGCATGCAATTCCCCACGCCGCAATGGGGCGTCACACCCGGCCAGTCGGCGGTATTTTATAAAGGGGAAGTGTGTTTGGGTGGTGGGATTATTACGGAAAAGCAGGGAGTGTAACGCCGACAGCAGCGTTCAGAAAATTCGGGATCGTGAAGAAAACCGGGGTCAGCAGTCAAATATCGCGCAGCGAATTTTGACTCTGACCCCGAATTTTCTGAACGGACAGAATGCTAGCTTGCCCTCACTGCGGCACGGTGTCTTTGAACGACTGCCTCGCAGACAATTTCTCAAACAGCGTCGCCAAATTCGGGTACTCGCCGCGCCAGTCGATTTGCGGAAAACGAAAACCCAGCCACCCCAGCGCCGCGCCAACAGCAATATCAGCCAGTGAATATTGATTGCCGCTGCAAAACGGCTTGGCGTTCAATTCCTTCGACATCGCTTGTAATCCGGCACCGACCTTGCCCATCTGGTGCTCCACCCATTCCTTGCTTTGTTGTTTGGCTGGCCGACGCGTTTCTTCGAGACGCACCAATACGGCTGCATCCATCACCCCATCCGCCAAGGCTTCCCAGCGTCGCACTTCTGCGCGTTCGCGCCCGCTCGGTGGAATCAGTTTGGACACTGGCGACAACGTATCCAGATATTCCACAATCACGCTGGAATCGTAAATCGCCGTGCCGTCATCCATGACCAGGCATGGTACTTTGCCGAGCGGGTTCACTTCCTGAAGCTTGGAATCAGGTGAACTGAGATCTTCCAGAATCAATTGGTAATCGAGTTTTTTCTCAGCCAAAACGATCCGGACTTTGCGTACGTAGGGACTGGAAAGGGTGCCAAACAGTTTCATGCGCGCTCACATGTCAAGGGAACTTTTTAGAGGCCGTGAGTGTAGCACCTTCGCTCTTTCTTTTCCACCAGATAGCATTTCTCTTGTTTTGCACGCCATAAACCGAAAATATGCGCCGTTCCATTCAAAAACCACTGATAGCTCGTATCGCGCAGTCTTCCGAAAATCCGGCAAGTCAATGTTAGAATCGCGATGCATTCCCATTTTCCATTCGGCACGCCTTACACTATGAGCCTCACATCCCTTTCCGCCTTATCTCCTCTGGATGGCCGCTACGCTGGCCGCATGAACCGGCTGCGCCCAATCCTGTCCGAATCCGGTTTCATGCATTACCGCGTGAAGGTTGAAATCGTCTGGCTGCGCGCACTATCGAACGCGGGCTTTACCGAATTCAAACCGTTTTCTGCCGCCACCAGCGCTTTTCTCGACAAGCTTTCCAAAGAATTCACCGAAGCCGATGCCGCACGAATCAAGGATATCGAATTCGTCACCAACCATGACGTGAAAGCGGTGGAGTACTGGCTCAAGGAATCCAGCGGGCTCGAACTGCCGCCGGAAATGGGCAAGCTCGCAACGGCCTCTGCTGCCATCGATCCAAAAGTTTCAGCCGAACTCAAAGCCGCTGCAGAATTCATTCACTTCGCCTGTACGTCGGAAGACATCAACAACACATCGCACGGCATGATGATCCGCGATGCGCGCGATCAGGTGTTGCTGCCCTCGCTCAACGGGTTGATCGACCGCCTCACGTTGCTCGCACACGATTGCGCCGACATGCCCATGCTCTCGCGCACACACGGCCAGGCCGCCAGCCCCACCACGCTCGGCAAGGAAATCGCGAACGTCGTGGCGCGTTTGCGTACCGCTGCGAAGCGCATCGCCGCCGTGGAAATCCTCGGCAAGATGAATGGCGCGGTCGGCAACTTCAATGCACACTTGTCTGCCTACCCTGATTTCGACTGGCAAGCGTTTGCGAAAAACGTGATTGAAAAAGAACTCGGCCTCATCTGGAACCCCTACACGATCCAGATTGAACCGCACGATTACATGGCTGAGTTATTCGATGCGATTGCACGCGCGAACACCATCCTCATCGATCTCGACCGCGATCTGTGGGGCTATATCTCGCTCGGCTACTACAAGCAAAAACTCAAGGCGGGCGAAATCGGTTCCAGCACCATGCCGCACAAAGTGAATCCGATCGACTTTGAAAATTCCGAAGGCAACCTCGGCATTGCCAATGCGCTGCTGCGCTTCATGTCGGAAAAACTGCCCATCTCCCGCTGGCAGCGCGACCTCACCGATTCCACCGTGCTGCGCAACATCGGTGTCGCCTTCGGTCATTCGATCCTCGCCTACGACAGCACACTGCGCGGACTGAACAAACTCGAAGCCAGCCCCGAGCGCATGGCGGAAGACCTGAACGATTCCTGGGAAGTGCTCGCCGAGCCGGTGCAAACGGTGATGCGGCGTTACGGCATTGAAAATCCGTACGAGCAACTCAAGTCACTCACGCGCGGCAAAGGCATCACGAAGGAAGACATGCAAACCTTCATCCAAGGCCTCGCCATTCCGCAAGACGCCAAAGATCGTCTACTGAAAATGACGCCGGCGAATTATGTGGGCTTGGCGATCCAACTCGCAAAAAATATCTAGGCCACGGTAAAAATACCGCGCCGTCCAAGCGGCCGCAAAAGAAAATCGGGGCGGCCGTCGGATATCGCTTGCGAATTTCGATGGCTGCCCCCGATTTTTCCTACCGCTTACGCTATTTTTTACTGAAATGCCCCCGCACATTTTGCAATACCGGGGCAAATTTCTGCCACATCCCCCAGCCGACCAAGCCCATCTCCAACCCCGCCATAAGGCGCCTTGGCTGGATGAAGGTGAGCGCGAGGACACCGCCAACCGCCAATAGTTTGTGCTGGCGTATTGTTTCCAGCAGGCTGGCGCCCATGCCCGATGGCGTCATCGCATGACGCACGGCATGCATATCGACAGTCAACACAGCGCGCTGCAAATCGCTGAGCGTGAGCAGTTCTGCGCGACGCTTTGCCAATTCCGATGCCCGACTCATGGCGACACCTCACCATCAGACGGCTTCAGTGCTTCAAGGTCTTTCGACATCTCATTTAATGTCGCGGATAAAAAGCGGGGTTTGTTGTGAAGGCGTTTGTTCAGCTGCCACATGATCACCACGCCAGCAACGCCGAAAACACCTATCAAGCCGATAACCACGGCAATCCGGTGGGTGTCCCAAAACAGAATGATGATCAACGCAATCGCCAGCAAGGCTGCAATGCCGAAGCAAAACAGTGCCACGAGCGAGAGCATCAGATACGCAAAAAGGCGCAGAACTTCTTCTTCGATTTCCACCGCCAGAAGTTCTGCGCGCGTTTGCATCATGGCGATCAGGGTTCTCGCCATCCGCTTGATCACCTTGAGCATCAGGCTATTTTCTCGAAACCAGGAAGCCGAGAATCACACCAATTGCAGCAGCCATACCCACAGATTGCCACGGATGCGTTTTGACGTAATCGTCCGTGGTGTGTGCCACTTGCTTGGCTTTGTTGATCGCGATGCTTTCCACGTATTCCAGTTCTTCCTTGGCTGCTTTCAGCGATGCTTCCATTTTGGCCTTCGCCGCCTTGAATCCTTCGCCTGCTTGAGAGCCAGCTTGCGTAAGCAACTCCTCCGCATCGCGCACCACGACACGCAAATCTGCCATCAGTTTGTCACGTGATTGACCCATTCTGCTCACTGAATCCATGATGTCCCCCTTTGCTTGGTTGTTGTGAAGAAACTTGAGTGTAGGCTTCCATTATGCATTGATATTGCGTTGAATCAAAAATATCTCGGCTTCCGACGAAGTTTCCTGTCTGTCACCTGCCCGTTACGAGCGCAAGGCAAAATCCAGCGCAATCCCCGCAAATACAGCTGCGCCCAGCCAATTATTGTGCCGAAAGGCTGCAAAACACTGCTGCCGATCACGATGGCGGATGAGTACATAGTGGTACACCACGCATCCTGCTGCCATTAGCATACCCGCCATAAAGCAAGTCTGCAAACCTGCATGCCACCCTACCGCGTAAATAATCGCCAGCGAAGCCGTATAGCAAATCATCACCGCCGTCACGTCGAAATGTCCGAAAGTGATTGCCGATGTTTTAATGCCGATCTTGATATCATCGTCGCGATCGACCATCGCATACTCGGTATCATACGCCAACGCCCAAAACACGTTCGCCGCCAAGAGCCACCATGCGCCGGAGGGTACGTCGTTTTGCACCGCCGCAAACGCCATTGGAATGCCGAAGCCGAAGGCAATACCGAGATACGCCTGCGGCAGAGCGAAGAACCGCTTGAAGTATGGATACGTCGCCGCCACGATCACCGCCAGCACCGAGAGTTTCAGCGTGAGTGCATTTAAGTGCAAAATCAGGAACAGCGACATCAAGGCCAGCACGCACGCCACCATGATGGCTTCCCACGGCGCGATCTGGCCGCTGGTGAGCGGACGATCTGTAGTACGTTTCACATGCTTGTCAAAATCGCGATCCGCAAAATCGTTGATCGCGCAACCAGCCGAGCGCATCAACACCGTGCCCAGCGTGAAGATGATCACGAGCGACATATCAGGCTTGCCATCGGACGCCAGCCACAAAGCGCTCAAGGTCGGCCACAGCAGCAACAAGATGCCGATGGGTTTGTCGAGGCGCACGAGGCGGATGTAAAGCGCGAGGCGGTTCATTTACTTTAATTGGCTATTTTTAAAAAACGTATCTATTCTGCCTATTCATCCCCTCCACCTGCGAGGGGGAGGGATAGGGTGGGGGTGTTACGCCAATTTCAAACACTATGCTTGAGCAACTTGCGCACCCCCTACCCAACCTTCCCCCTCACAGGGGGAAGGGATTTTAATCTCTGCCGATAAAGTGTCTCAAGGTTTTGTAATTTCCAATCATCACACCTTCAAATAATCTTCCCGCCCACCCAACCACCGCGCCAGATGTGCATCAATAACATCAACGCTGTCGGGAATTTTTTCAGCCAGCAAATCGTCCGCCACCTGTCGCGCTTGCTCTACCAGCCATTGATCAGTCGTGAGATCGGCAAAGCGCAACATCGGCATGCCCGACTGTCGCGCGCCCAGAAATTCGCCAGGGCCGCGGATTTCCAGATCGCGACGTGCAATGTCAAAACCGTCCGTCGTCTCACGCAT